>CAWEWG010000007.1:0-1039297 GCA_963812795.1 uncultured Alphaproteobacteria bacterium
TCTTTGCGGCCGAAGGCGCGCACGTCTACATCACGGACGTTGACGGCGAGGCGGCCGCCAAGGCCGCGGCGGCGCTCGCTTCGCAAGGGCCCGGCGTCACGCCGGTGACGGTCGACGTATCGCGCGGCCAGGACGTCACGGCGCTGATGCGCCTGATCGAGATGCAGCACCGGCGCCTCGACGTCGTCGTCAACAATGCCGGCATCAACATTCGCACCGACTTCCGCAACATGTCGGACGCCGACTGGGTGCGCCTGCGCGAGGTGAACCTCGATGGCATCGTCCGCATCGCCCGCGACGCGTTTCCCGCTCATGAAGGCGTCGGGCCGGGCCTCACTGATCAACCTCGCCTCCATCATGGGGCATCGGGGCATGCGCACGCTCGCCGCCTACGGCGCGACCAAGGGCGCCATCTCGGCGCTGACGCGGGGCCTCGCTGTCGAGTACGCGCCCTACAACATCCGCGTGAATGCGCTGGCGCCGGGCTTCATCGAGACGGCGCTGACCGAGCGCGTGCTGAAGGTCAAGCAGTTCGCCGACGCGCTGCTCGAGCAGACGCCGCTGCGCCGCTTCGGCACCGCGGAGGACGTCGCGCAGGCGGCGCTCTTCTTCGCCTCCGACGAGTGCGCGTTCATCACCGGCGCCGAGCTCGCCATCGACGGCGGCATGAAGCCGACGCTCTAGTTGTTCCGGACGGCCGTCTCTCCAACGTCATCCCGCTGCAGAGCGGGATCCACGCCAGCATCAACAAACTCTTTTGCTGAAGTGGGAGACGACGGTTCGGCGGAATTGCTTTGCCACTGATGCAGCGAATGCGGAGACTTGCGTGGATCCCGGCCTTCGCCGGGATGACGGAATAGCGGAAGCGTTCGACGGTGGAGTCCGTAAGTCCCGGCGACGGTTTCGGCGATGAGCTGGTCGACGACGCCGATGAGCGCCTCATCGGAGCTGGCGCCGTCGGCCAGCAGCTTCTCGTAGCACGCCACCTGCCGGTCGGCGCTGGTGCCGCCGGTGGCGATGTTCAAGCGCGCGCCGCACCTCGCCTCGCAGCCGAGCACCGCCGCGTCCTCGGGGATCAGATCGAGCAGCTCGTCGATCAGCGAGGCGAACGGGACGAGCTCGCCTTTGCCGAAGTCGAAGAGCGGGTCGCCGACGCCGTAGCGCTGTGCGCGCCAGCGGTTCTCCTCGATCAGGAACGAGGGGTAGGAGCGCCAGCTCTGGTTGGAGCGCCGCAGGCGGCACAGCATGCGCAGATGCAGACGAAGAGCGCCGCGACCGACACCGCGTCGTCGATGCGCGTGCAGACGTCGGTGACGCGCATCTCCAGCGTCGGGAACTTCGCCGACGGCCGCAGGTCCCACCAGATCTTGGTGGCATCCTCGATGACCTTGTTGCGCACCAGCACCTCGACCGTGCGCTGGTACTCGCCGAAGCTCTCGAAGCGCTGCGGCAGGCCGGTGCGCGGCAGCTCGTGGAAAACGGCGAGGCGGTAGCTCTTGAGGCCGGTGTCCTCGCCCTGCCAGAACGGCGAGGAGGTCGACAGCATGAGCAGGTGCGGCAGGAAATAGCGCGCCTGGTTCATCAGATCGATGCGCAGCTCGTCGTCGTCGATGGCCGACGTGCACGTGCATGCCGCAGATGGCGAGGCGCCGCCCGATGCCGGCGAAGTCCTTGGCGAGCGCCTGGTAGCGGGCCTTCGGCGTCGTCTCGAGCGTCGAGCGGTCGGCGAACGGGTGGGTCGAGGCGGCGATCGGCGCCAGGCCGTATCGCGCGCGCGTCGGCGATCGTGCGGCGCAGGCGCGCCAGCTCCTGGCGCGCGGCCTTGAAGTCCTTGCGGACGCTGGTGCCGATCTCGATCTGCGAGCGGAAGAACTCGGGCGCGACCTGCTTGCCGAGCGCGGCCTCGCAGGCCTCCATCAGCTCGGCCGGCGCCGCCGCGAAGCCGCGGCGTGCGAGGTCGACGAGGTGGTACTCCTCCTCGATGCCGAACGTGAAGGACGGTTCGCTTGGCGCTCATGAGCTCGGCTCTCTGGCGTATGCAACCCTTCTGGCGCCGGGGCGCTGGCCATCTCGGCCGGGGTAGCTTATATGCCGCGACAAATGGCATAATGCCCTGAAAACGATGCGCTTGCGTTACCGCGCCGGACCTCTTTCGGCCACCGCCGGGCGCCGAAGGAGAAGTGTGATGGCGGCACCGTGGTCCCCCGAGAGCTGGAGGGCAAGCCCATCGTCCAGGTGCCCGACTATCCCGACAAGGCGGTGCTCGCCGACGTCGAGGCCAAGCTCGCCACCTACCCGCCGCTCGTTTTCGCCGGCGAGGCGCGACAAGCTGAAGGGGCCTTGGCCGACGTGGCGGCTGGCAATGCCTTCCTGCTGCAGGGTGGCGACTGCGCCGAAAGCTTCGCGGAGCACGGCGCCAACAACATCCGCGAGTTGTTCCGCGTCTTCCTGCAGATGGCGGTCGTGCTGACCTACGCCGGCGGCTCGCCGGTGGTGAAGGTCGGCCGCATCGCCGGCCAGTTCGCCAAGCCGCGCTCCTCGCCGATGGAGAAGGGGGACGGCAAGGAGCTGCCGAGCTACCGCGGCGACATCATCAATGGCGGGGTTCACGCCGAAGCGGCGCATCCCCGATCCGCAGCGCCAGCTCGAGGCCTACCGGCAGTCGGCGGCGACGCTGAACCTGATCCGCGCCTTCGCCCAGGGCGGTTATGCCGACCTGGAGCGCGTGCTGCACTGGCTGCTCGGCTTCGAGGACAAGAGCCCATCGGCAAGAGTACCGGAGCTGGGCAGCAGATCAACCGCGCTGAGCTTCATGCGCGCCTGCGGCATCACCTCGGAGAACACGCCGCAGCTGGGACGACCAAGTTCTACACCAGCCACGAGGCGCTGCTGCTCGGCTACGAGCAGGCGATGGCCGCCGCGAGAAGCCGGCGGCACGCGGCGACTGGTACGCCACGTCCGGGCACATGATCTGGATCGGCGACCGCACGCGCCAGCCCGATCACGCGCACGTCGAGTTACTGCCGCGGCATAAGGAACCCGATCGGCTTGAAGTGCGGTCCGTCGCTGGAGCCTGACGACGCTCATGCGCCTGATCGACATCCTCAATCCGAAGGATGAGCCGGGGCGCCTGACGCTGATCTGCCGCTTCGGCTCCGACAAGGTGGAGAAGCACTTGCCGAAGCTGATCCGCGCCGTGCAGCGGGCCGGCCGCACGGTCGTGTGGTCGTGCGATCCCATGCACGGCAACACGATCGGCGCCGCGAACGGCTACAAGACGCGGCCCTTCGAGCGCATCCTGAGCGAGGTGGAGCAGTTCTTCGCCATGCACCGGGGCGAAGGCACGCACGCCGGCGGCATCCACGTCGAGATGACGGGCCAGAACGTGACGGAGTGCACGGGCGGCGCCATCGGCACATCAGCGAGGCGGACCTGAAGGATCGCTATCACACGCACTGCGATCCGCGCCTCAACGCGGACCAGGCGCTGGAGCTGGCCTTCCTGATGGCCGAGCGGCTGAAGCAGGAGCGCGAGACCCGCACGGGTGTCCTGCGCGCGGTGGCCACGGCGGCCGCGGAATACGTCTCGCTTGTATGGACCGCTCAAAAGGCGCGTCTCGTACTGCCGTTGCATGATGGGTGATGCGGACCCCTAAATAGGGGCATGGCAGACGCAACGACGCTCAAGATTGCCCTGGCGCAGGTCGAACCCGATGCTCGGCGATATCGCCGGCAATGTCGACAAGCTGAAGCGACATCCGCGGGCGAGGCGGCGGCGCAGGGCGCCGATCTCGTCGTCTATCCGGAGCTGTTCGTCACCGGCTATCCGCCGGAGGATCTGGTGCTCAAGCCGGCGTTTCCGGCCGCCGCGCGGGCGCGCGTCGAGGCGCTGGCAGCGCGACTGGGGCCCGGGCCCGCGGTGCTCACCGGCACCGTCTGGCCGGACGGCGGCAAGGTCTACAACGCCGTCGCGCTGCTGGATGACGGCAGGGTCGCGGCGGTGCGCTTCAAGGTCGACCTGCCGAACTACGGCGTGTTCGACGAGAAGCGCGTGTTCGACGCCGGGTCCGCTGCCGGGGCCGATCAATTTTCGCGGCGTGCAGCTCGGCGTGCCGATCTGCGAGGACATCTGGAGGCCGGACGTGCGCGAGTGCCTCGCCGAGATGCGGCGCCGAGATCCTGCATCGTGCCCAACGGCTCGCCCTTCGACTGGACAAAGCCCGACGTGCGCATGAACATCGCTGTCGGCGCGCGTCGCGAGAGCGGGACTGCCGCTGGCCTACGTCAATCAGGTCGGCGGGCAGGACGAGCTGGTGTTCGACGGCGCCTCGTTCGTGCTCAATGCCGACGGGGCGCTCGCCGTGCAGCTGCCGGCTTGGGAGGAGAAGCCGTCGTCTCACCGAATGGGCGCAAGGATGCCGAGCGGCTGGCGCTGCGAGACCGGGCGTGTGCGCCACGCTCGATGAGGGTGACGCTGCGGCCTATCAGGCCTGCGTGCTGGGCCTGCGCGATTATGTCGGGCAAGAACGGCTTTCCCGGCGTCGTGCTCGGGCTTGTCGGGCGGTATCGACTAGCGCGCTGGTTGCCGCCATGGCCGTCGACGCGCTGGGGCCGGAGCGCGTGCACTGCGTCATGATGCCCTACCGCTACACGTCGAACGAAAGCCTGCGCGATGCGGCGCAATGCGCCAAGGCGCTGGGCGTCGACTACGACACGCTGCCGATCGAGCCGGCCGTGGCGGCATCACGCAAGGCGCTGGAGCCGATGTTCGCGGGCACGCAAGCCAGACATCACCGAGGAGAACATGCAGGCGCGCGCGCGCGGCATCATCCTGATGGCGCATCTCCAACAAGCTCGGCGGCATGGTCGTCACCACCGGCAACAAGTCGCGAGATGTCGGTCGGCTACGCCACGCTCTACGGCGACATGAACGGCGGGTTCAACCCGATCAAGGATCTCTACAAGATGGAGGTCTACCGACTGGCGCGCTGGCGCAACGCCCACGTGCCGAAGGGCGGCAGGGGCCGGCGGGGACGTCATCCCCGAGAACATCCTGACCAAGGCGCCGACGGCGGAGCTGCGCGCCGAACCAGACCGACCAGGATTCGCTGCCGCCCTACGAGGCGCTCGACGACATCCTCGCATGCGCTGGTCGAGAAGGAGATGCCGCTCGCCGACATCGTCGCGCGCGGGCATGCGCCCGAAACGGTGAAGAAGATCGAGCGCTTGCTCTATCTCGCCGAGTACAAGCGGCGCCAGGCGCCGCCGGGCGTGAAGATTTCGTCGCGCAATTTCGGGCGCGACCGCCGCTATCCGATCGTGAACAAGTTCCGCGAGCCCCTCTGAGGCGGTTCCGTAATAACGAATCCCGGCCTGCCTCTTTGGCGTCTAGCCGCGCCAATTGTTTATTGTCGCCGCCATCGCAGATGCAACACGTCTGTTTTAGCGAAAGCGTTAGGCCGCGATCCGAAACCCTCCTGACACAACAGGTTTTCACGAATCAGCTCTTAATGCCGCCCAGGACGAATTAACGGGCAGTTAATGGAGAGCGATTGTGAGCGGGAAACACAACCTCGGACGCTACCTGCTTGGCAGCAGCGTCATAGCCCTCGTGGCGGCGAGCGGTTCGGCTGCAAGTGCGGATACAAATGAACAACTTGCGGCCCAGTTGAAGGTCATGCAGGCGCAGATTGAGCGCTTGCAACGCCAGATCGAAGAGAACAATACCGCCGCTGCTGCCGCGCGTAACGCAGCGGCACGATCGGAAGCTGCGCAAGCGGCTGCGGCCGACTCGGCCGCGGCTGCCGAGGCAGCTGCCAGCAAGGGCGGGGGCGAAAAGAAAGATGACCTCGACCTGAAAGTGAAATGGAAGGGCGCGCCGGAGCTCTCCAGCAAGGACGGCAAGTTCAAGATGAAGGTGCGCGGCCGTCTGAACTTCGACTACAACGCGATCGACCAGGATGAGGACATCACCGGAATTCCCGACGTCAACGCTTTTGAGATACGCCGCGCGCGTCTTGGCGTCGAAGGCACGGTATGGAAGGACGTCGACTACAAGTTCGAGGTCGACTTCGCCAACGACATAACCGCCATCAAGGATGCATACTTCGAGTACACCGGCTGGGGACCGGAGTTCAAAATACGCGTCGGCAACTTCAAGACGTTCAACTCGCTCGAACACATCATGAGCGCCAACTTCATCGAGTTCATGGAGCGCGCAGCTTTTGTCGACGCTGCTGGGTTCGGTCTCGATCGTCAAATCGGTATGGGCGCGCTTTACCAACGCGAGCATTTTACCCTAGCCGCGGGCGTGTTCGGCCCGCATCCGTTTGATGAGGAACGCTGGTTCCAGGACGTGAAGACGGGTGCCGCGCGTGTGACGGCGGCACCGATCAACCGGGAAGGCGAAGTGCTGCATCTGGGCGCCAGCTGGCGCTCGCGCGGCGGGGCGACCGATTTGCGCTGCAATCCCATGGCTGCCAACGACCAGTTCTTCACCTATGGGGCACGCGGCGCCGACCTGCATCTGGCGAGCCGCTTCATTGCGACGCCGGCGATCTTCAATAAGGATACCTTTTATGGCCTCGAAGCGGCCTACGTGTGGGGACCGTGGTCGATACAGGGCGAGTACGGCCAGCTAAAGGGCGATATCGACGAGCGGTTCGTCGGCAACGACCCCACCTATTGGGGCTTCTACGTGGAAGCAAGCTGGTTCCTCACCGGCGAGACACGCCCCTACAAGTTCGGCGAGTTCACGCGCCAGAAGATCCTCAACCCCGTCTTCGAGGGTGGACACGGCGCCTGGCAGCTCCTTGCCAGATACGACGTCTTCAACCTGACGGACAATGCCGAGACGATCGTGACGTGCTCGACATGCGGCGAGCAGAAGACCTGGCAGCTGGGCGTCAACTGGTGGCTCAACGACCATACCCGCATCATGTTCAACTACGGTCAGTCGACCATCGCGGGCGGCTTCCTGGATGGCAACAACGTGAATGACGGCGCGGAAATCAAGGGCGCCGGTACGCGCCTGCAGATCGACTGGTGAGCAACAGCCCGGCTCCGATCGTGTATTGGGCGATCGGAGCCGGCGCATCCGGCAGCCGCGGGGCGGGGCGATTAGCCTATTTTGACGGATGGCCGCGCGGGCCGTATAGGGTGCGGCGCTCGAGCGGTCGCTCACCGCGCGCATCAGCATTCTCCTGGCCATCCCGACCATGCCCGTTACCGTCCGCTTCGCGCCGAGCCCCACGGGCCGACTTCACGTCGGCAACATCAGGACGGCGCTGCTCAACTGGCTGTTCGCGCGGCAGGCAGGCGGCGAGTTCTGGCTGCGCCTCGATGACACCGATCTGCAGCGGTCGACGGAGGAATTCGCCGATGGGATCCGCCGCGACCTCGAATGGCTGGGGCTAGGGTGGACGCGCGAGGAGCGCCAGTCGGCCCGCAAGGAACGCTATGAAGCCGCGGTTGCAAAGCTCAAGAAGCTGGGGCGGCTCTATCCCTGCTACGAGACCGAGGACGAACTCGACCGCAAGCGCAAGCGCCAGCTCGCGCGCGGCCTGCCGCCGACTTACGACCGGAGCGCGCTCAGGCTCACCGACGCCGAGCGCGCCGCGTTTGAGGCCGAGGGGCGCAAGCCGCACTGGCGCTTCCGCCTCGCCAACTCCGAGGACGGCCTGACGCCGCTGCCGACCATCGTGTCGTGGAACGATCTGATCCGCGGCGATCAGACGGTCGACGTCGGATCGCTGTCCGATCCCGTCGTCATCCGCGCCGACGGCTCGTTCCTCTATACGTTCACCAGCGTCGTCGACGATGCGGAGTTCGGCATCACGCACGTCATCCGCGGCGAGGACCACGTCACCAACACAGGCGTGCAGCTGCAGCTGTTCGAAGCTCTGGAAAGCGATCCGCCCGCTTTCGGCCATCACAGCCTGCTCATCGGCGCCGACGGCCAGGCTCTGTCGAAGCGTCTCGGGGCGCTGTCGATCGAGAGCTTGCGCGAGAGCGGGCTCGAGCCCTTGGCAATTGCCAGCTACACGGCGCTGATCGGCACCTCGGATGCGATCGCGCCGCACGCAAGTCTCGACGAGCTTGCCGAGATCTTCGGCTTCGACAAGATCTCCACCGCGCCGGCGCGCTTCGATCCCGATGAGCTCAAGGCGCTCAACGCCAAGCTGCTGCATGCAACGCCGTATGCTCAGGTCTGCCGCGCGCCTCGAGGAGCGCGGCATCGACGGCGGCCCCGGGTTCTGGTTGGCCGTGCGCGGCAATCTCGGCGTTCTCGGCGATGCCGGCGACTGGTGGCGCATCGTCAGCGGCACCGCGCAGCCGCTCATCGAAGATCGCGAGGTGACCGACAAGGCTGCCGCGCTGCTCCCCGAGGAGCCGTGGGACGATACGACGTGGGACAAATGGATTGCGGCGCTCAAGACGGCCAGCGGGCGCAAGGGGCGCGCGCTGTTTCATCCGCTGCGTATGGCGCTCACCGGCCGTGAGGACGGTCCGGAACTAAAGCTGCTGTTGCCTTTGATCGGTCGCGAGCGGGCGGAGGCGCGGCTGCTCGGCCGGACGGCCTGAGCGGCGCGTCAGTGCATCACGTCGGGCCGGGCGCCGCTGACCTTGCGCATGAAGGCGATCGGCATCTGCCGG
The DNA here is from genome assembly GCA_963812795.1 of uncultured Alphaproteobacteria bacterium. Taxonomy (GTDB): domain Bacteria; phylum Pseudomonadota; class Alphaproteobacteria; order Rhizobiales; family Hyphomicrobiaceae; genus Hyphomicrobium_A. Next base: position 8,655 of record CAWEWG010000007.1, read on the forward strand.
CCTGACGGCATGCCCCACAGGCCGCGCCGGGTCTCGAGATAGTCCAGCCCCTCGAAGAAGCCCGCCGTGTTGAGCGTCGCGCTCATCTCCAGCGCGCGATAGCCCGCGGCCGCCGCCTCGACTTCAAGAAATTCCGTGAGCCGCGTGCCGATGCCGTTGCCGCTGAAGAGCGGATGCACGAACACCGCGAGAAGTCGCGCCGTCGGGCTGCGCCCTTCACCGATGCTCCAGGCGGCAACGCCGACCATCTCCGAGCCGACCCAGGCTCCGTAGGCGCGATTGCCAAGCAGCAAGTCGCCGTAGTGCGGGCTGCGGACGAACTCGGCGAAGCCATCGATGTCGGCGGCGACGTAATGATCCTGCGCCGCGCGTGTGAATGCCGTGGCGATGACATAGCGTGCTGTCGACAGATCATCGACGCTGAGCGCGCGGATCTCCAGTTGGGTCAGGAGGCTGTTGGGGGTTGAGGCGTCAACCATCGGTGGCTGTCGAAACCCTTCGATGCTCGGCGGCCATAGGCGCCCGCGATGTTTTGGCGCCTCTGCAGCTCATTGTTGTTGTCCTTTCGCCTCGGACTCGGAGCGCGCTTCCCAGCCCGTCGGCGCATCGGTAGCGGCCCGCTTGCCTTGCTCGGCCGGTGCATCGGGCGCGACGTACTCGGCCTCCTTGCACGAGCAGCCGCGCACCAGCTCCTTGCGGTAGCGGAAGGCGGTCTTCAGGCTCGTGTACGGCTCCTGCGACCGGAACGCGATCGACTGGTCCATCGCCGCGCCGGGGTTCTGATAGTAGTAAAGCTCGGACGGCGCCGCGCACTTCGACTGGCAAGCCTCGGCGTCCTGCTCGAAATGGCTCGGCAGCGTCGAGAAGCTCACCGGGAAGTAATAGCCGTCGCACAGGCGTACGCAGACGGTGCGGTAGGTGGCGCCGGAATGCGTCCCGCCGAAGGGCGTCCAGCGACCCGAGAAGCTGCTCTCGCCCTCGTCCTGCCAGATCGATGAAGAGTCATCGCCGCCGCGCTCGTAGCGGCGCGCCTCCTGCGTGTAGTTGGCGCCGCAGTTGTTACGGGCGAGCTCGCGCACGATGTCGTCGCGATAGGACTGTCCGCCCGAGCTGGCGATCTGCTGGCGCTGCGCTTCCAGGTCGGCGATGCGACGCTGGTTCTGCTCGCGCTGCTGGGCGAGGTCGACGCAGCGGCGCGTGCGGCGCAGCGACTTGGAGAACAGAAAGTACTCGTAGCAGTCGTAGCGCTCGAGGTCGGACTCGCTTTGCTCATGGGCGTTCTCGACCTGGCGCAGCTCGGATTCGATCGCCGGCAGACGGTCACGCGTCTGGCTGGAGCGGCTGCTCTCTTGGACGAGGCGCTGCTCGAGCTGCAGGCAGATGGGATTCTTGGTCGACCAGTTGACCGCCGGCGCGCCCTGCAGCGGCGGCTCCTGGGCGTCCGGAGCGCGGCCGGCCGGCGGCTGCATCGTCGGGGGCTCGTTCTGTGCCGGCGGGGGTTCGCGGTAGACCGGCTCGTCGGGTACGGGCGGCCCGCTCGGGCTCGGAATTGCTCCACGGCCACCAGCCCTGCGCCATCGCCGGCAGCGGACAAACGGCAAGCATCGCGGCGGCCGCAATGGCAGCGCCGAGGGCATGCCGCCGGGCACGTGCTTTACGCATTCTCAATCTGTCCTGCCGTCGTGCATAGCGGGGGCGCGCTTATAGGCCAGCGGAACCCCTTCGCCGGACCGGTTGCGGTGCAACTATGGACACCAGCAGCTAGGGGGTCAATGCGGAGCAATTGGGGCGACGTGCCGCGCCGTCGGTGCGGAAAAACGCAAGCCGCGGGCCGAGTTAACGCGCCCGCGCTTGACGAGGCGAGCCGATCTTGCGCATAACGGCCGCCATGAAGCGCAAGCTGCCCACACGCGCCGTCAATCTGTGCGGCATTATCATTATTTCGAGCTAGCAATCATCGCTGGCGCGTGGCGCGCTTCTTTGCCTAAATCCTAAAGACAGAGAACACGCCCCGCCAGCGGCCCTGGGGATATTAGGGACGTCATGGCCGAAGCGCATCCATTGATGCTCTACAACACGTTGACGCGCCGCAAGGAGGCCTTCGTGCCCCTCGATGCGCAGAACGTGCGCATGTACGTGTGCGGGCCGACGGTCTACGACTACGCGCACATCGGCAACGCGCGCCCGGTCATCGTCTTCGACGTGCTGTTCCGCCTGCTGCGCCAGATGTACGGCGACAAGCACGTCACCTACGTGCGCAACATCACCGACGTCGACGACAAGATCAACGCGCGCGCCGCCGAGGAAGGCGTGTCGATCCGCGACCTGACGGAGCGGACGGCGAAGCAGTTCCATGCCGACATCAAGGCGCTGGGCGTCCTGCCGCCGACGGTCGAGCCGCGCGCCACCGAGCACATCGAGGAAATGAAGGCGCTGATCGAGGCGCTGATCGCCAACGGCAACGCCTATGCCGCCGAGGGGCACGTGCTGTTCCACGTCCCGTCGATGCCGGACTACGGCCGCCTGTCGAACCGCTCGCTCGACGAGATGGAGGCGGGCGCCCGCGTCGAGGTGGCGCCGTACAAGAAAGACCCGATGGACTTCGTGCTGTGGAAGCCGTCGAAGCCCGGCGAGCCGTCGTGGCCTTCGCCTGCCGGCATCGCGGCGCCGGGGCGTCCGGGCTGGCACATCGAGTGCTCGGCGATGGCCGAGAAACACCTCGGCCCGGTGTTCGACATCCACGGCGGCGGCATCGACCTCGTCTTCCCGCACCACGAGAACGAGATCGCGCAGTCGCGCTGTGCGCACAAGACGCCGGTGATGGCCAAGTACTGGCTGCACAACGGCTTCCTGCAGGTCGAAGGCGAGAAGATGTCGAAGTCGCTCGGCAACTTCATCACCATCCATGATCTGCTGACGCGAATGGCCCGGCGAGGTCGTTCGCTTCAACATGCTGCGCACCCACTACCGCCAGCCGATCGACTGGACGAAGAAGGGCCTCGAGGAATCGCAGGCAACGCTCGACCGGTGGGGCGAGATCAGCGACCAGCTGGGTGGCCCGCTCGTCAATGGCTCGCTGCCCGATACCGGCGTCATCGAGGCGTTGCAGGACGATCTCAACACGCCGCTCGCCATCGCCCGCCTGCACGAGCTCGCCAAGGAGGCGAAGGCGTGGCAGCGACGTGGCGGGCGAAAAATGGCTCGCCTCCGCCGCCTTCCTCGGCTTCGATGTTTTGCGCTGGCATTCACCCGTGCAAAGTGCCGATCTCGTCGAAGTGACCGACCCCGACCTCGCCATCCGCGTGAAGTCGCTGGTGGCGCAGCGCGGCGAGGCCCGCAAGTCGAAGAACTTCAAGGAGGCGGATCGCATCCGCGACGAGCTTGCGGCGACCGGGGTGGTCCTCAAGGATGCCAAGGATCCGGCGACGGGCGAGATCATTACGACGTGGGAGTTGGCGCGATGACGCAAGAGCAGGTTAAGGAACGGACGTGGAGCGGCGGCTGCCAGTGCGGAGCCGTGCGTTACAAGGTCGAGGGACCGCTCGACGAGGTGAGCGTCTGCTACTGCCGCATGTGCCAGAAAGCGACCGGCGGCGCATTCGGCCTGTTCGTCAAGGTGGCCTACGACAAGATCACCTGGACGCGCGGAGAGCGGAAGACGCTTCGCCTCCTCGAACACGGGCAAGCGCGGATTCTGCGAGAACTGCGGCACGCCGCTGACCTGGGAATTCGAGCACTGGATGGACGTCACCGTCGCCTCCTTTGACGAGGCGGCCAAGATCGAGCCGGTCGTGCAGATGGCGATGTACGGGCAGTACTCGTGGCTGTGGCGGCTCGATGCGATCGCCGTGCGCAATGGTGACGACGACCCGGAATACGCCAACTATCTGGCTTCGGTTGTCTCCAACCAGCACCCCGACCATGACACGACGACGTGGTCGCCGTCGGCGGGAGGCAAGCCGTGAGCGACGACTGGCACAAGGACACGCCCGAGCCGCGGCACTGGCTGTTCTATGTGCTGGTGAAGATCGGTATCGCCGTTCTCGCTTTCTGGCTCGCCGCGCGCAGCTTCGGATACATGTGAGTTCATGATGAGCAAGGAACGGCTGTACCTGTTCGACACGACGCTGCGCGACGGCGCGCAGACGACGGGCGTCGACTTCTCGTTGGAGGACAAGCGCCGCATCGCCGCCGTGCTCGACGAACTCGGGCGTCGACTACGTGGAAGGCGGCTTCCCCGGCGCCAACGCCACCGATACGCAATTCCTCGGCGAGCCTTCGCAGCTCAAGTCGGCGAAGCTCACCGCCTTCGGCATGACGAAGCGCGCCGGCCGCTCGGTGTCGAACGATCCGGGCCTGCAGGCGGTGCTGGGCTCGCGCGCCGACGCCATCTGCCTCGTCACCAAGTCGTGGGACTACCACGTGCGCGTCGCGCTCGGCATCACCAACGAGGAGAACCTCGCAGGCACTCGATCAGTCCGTCCGCGCGATCGTCGAGACGCGGCCGCGAGGCGATGATCGACTGCGAGCACTTCTTCGACGGCTACAAGGGCAACCGGGACTATGCGCTCTCCGTCGTGCGCACGGCCTACAAGGCCGGGGCGCGCTGGGTCGTGCTGTGCGACACCAACGGCGGTACGCTGCCGCACGAGGTCGAGCGCATCGTCGGCGAGGTGGCGAAGATCGTGCCCGGCACGCATCTCGGCATCCACACCCACAACGACACCGAGAATGCCGTCGCCAATACGCTGATGGCCGTCCGCGCCGGCGTGCGCCACATCCAGGGCACGCTGAACGGCATCGGCGAACGTTGCGGCAACGCCAACCTGACGTCGATCATCCCGACGCTGCTCCTGAAAAGCGAGTTCGCCGAGCACTTCCAGACCGGCGTGACGCCCGAGCGGCTGCAGAAGCTGACGCATGCCAGCCGCATCCTCGATGAGGTGTTGAACCGCAATCCCGACCGCCACGCGCCCTACGTCGGCGAAAGCGCCTTCGCCACCAAGGCCGGCATCCACGCCTCGGCGATCCTCAAGGAGCCGCAGACGTACGAGCATGTCGCGCCCGAAAGCGTCGGCAACGAGCGGCATCTGCTCGTCTCCAAGCAGGGCGGCAAGTCGAGCATCCTCGCCACCATCGAACGGCTTGGCATCCCCGTCGGCACCGACGACAGCCGCGTGACCAAGCTGCTCGACGAGGTGAAGCAGCGCGAGGCGGCCGGCTACTCCTACGAGGCGGCGGAAGCCTCGTTCGAGCTGCTGGCCCGGCGGACGCTGGAGAGCGTGCCGCGCTACTTCTCGGTCGATAGCTTCCGCGTCATGGTCGAGAAGCGCCATAACGCGCGCGGCAAGCTGGTCACCGTGTCGGAGGCCATCGTCAAGGTGTTCGTCAACGGCGACAACGAGCCGCTGTGGTCGGTCGGCGAGGGCAACGGCCCGGTCAACGCGCTCGACCGTGCGCTGCGCAAGGATCTCGGCCGCTACCAGAAGCACATCGAGGGCGTCGAGCTGGTCGACTACAAGGTGCGTATCCTGACGGGCGGCACCGAGGCCGTGACGCGCGTTCTGGTCGAGAGCCACGACACGATCAGCGGCGACCGCTGGTTCACGGTCGGCGTCTCGCCCAACATCATCGACGCCAGCTTCGAGGCGCTGCTCGACTCGATCAACTACAAGCTGATGAAAGACAACGCCCAGGCGGCGTAAGCACGCTCCGTATGTCATCCCGGCACTTGTGCCGGGATCCATCGTGCGGCGGACACTGGAGCGTGCGGTAGGATGGATCTCGGGGACGAGCCCCGGGATGACATACTGGGCAGCCCTTAGCGGACGTCGCCCATCAGCTGCTTCAGCCACGGGACCAGCAGCAGCAGCGCCAGGGTAGCAACGCCGACCATCGCCGCCTGCTGCAGGAAGAAGATGGCCAGCGCCTGCGGATCGGTCGACGTGTAGCCGCTGCCGAGGATGCCGGCGAGCTTGTTGCCCCACGCGGCGGCGAGGAACCACACGCCGAGCACGAGCCCGACGAGATGCGGCGGCGCCAGGCGCGTCATGGTGCTGAGGCCGACGGGTGAGAGCAGCAGCTCGCCGACCGTCTGCAGGAAGAACAGCCCCACCAGCCACAGCGGACTGACGCGGCCCTCGGCCGTCAGCATGGCCGCCGGCACCATGAGCAGGAACGACAGCCCGAGGAAGAACAGCCCAAAGGCGAATTTCGCCGGGCTCGACGGCTGATGCTTGTCCGAGCCGCAGCCAGGCGAGCGCGAACAGCGGCGCCAGGATGATGACGAACAGCGAGTTGAGCGACTGGAACCACGCCGCGGGGAAGGGGAAGCCGCCGGCGCTGTTGCGCGTCAGCTCGAGCCCGAACAGGGCGATGGTGATGCCGGCCTGCTCGAAGATGGCCCAGAAGATCATGGCGGCGATGAAGAACACGAAGACGGCCGCCAGACGCTGGCCATCGAGATCGCCGCGCATGGAGAACCAGACGATCGCCGCGACGGGGATGAGAATGAAGGCCGCGCGCAACCAGTGGAAGCGCGGATCGTCCGACAACACGGTGAGCGCCATGACGCCCAGGGTGCCGACGATGACGAGCAGGCTCATCGCCCATGAGCCGGTTCCCGCGGCGGGCGCGCGCCCGACATGCTGCCAGGCGTTTGGCTTGCATCATGTAGGCGATGAGCCCGAGCGTCATGCCGACGCCGGCGGCGCCGAAACCCCAGTGCCAGCTGTCGGCCGGATCGAAGCCGCCGGCGCTGAGCCAGCCCTTGAAGGTGTCGCTCTGGGCGAGGAAGCCGGTCACCAGGGGGGCGAGAAAACCGCCGACGTTGATGCCCATGTAGAAGATGGAGAAGCCGGCGTCGCGGCGCTCGTCGCCGGGTGCGTAGAGCCCGCCGACCATGGCGCTGATGTTTGGCTTGAACAGCCCCGTGCCGATCGCGACCAGCGCCAGTCCGATGTAGAACGAGCTCTCCGCCGGCACGGCCAGCGTGAAATGCCCCAGGGCGATGATGCCGCCGCCGATCAGCACGGCGTAGTGCGCGCCGAAATAGCGATCGGCAATGTAGCCGCCGGGAATCGACAGCAGGTAGACGGCCATCGTGTAGTTGCCGTAGATGCGCGCCGCCTCGACGGTCGTCAGCCCAAGGCCGCCCGCCGTCATCGGCGCGACGACGAACAGCGTCAGCAGCGCGCGCATGCCGTAGTAGGAGAAGCGCTCCCACAGCTCCGCAAAGAACAGCGTCGACAGGCCACGCGGCTGCCCGGCAAACAGCGTGTATCCCGCCGTGCCGCTGCTAGTCGGTTTGAGCTGCCATCGCGCCGATTGCCCCGTATTTGCTCTTGGTTAGCAACATTCCGCGATGGGCGGCTCAGCGCCAAGCGATTTTACCACCCACAAAGAATTCGCGCGCAGGCTGGTTGATCCACTGCATCTTTGTCGGTGCCACGGCGAGGTTTCTTGGGACTCAGCTAGGCTCGGCAGCAGAAGCGCTTGCGAAAGGAACATTGCGGAATGAAGAGCAACTCCGTTCCTGCTTGTGCAGGAGCATTCGTTCTCAGCTGCCTCGCCTCATCGGCCGTGGCTCGTGACTGGTTGCAGAACCCGACCCCTTCCGCTGCTCTGCCTCTGCCAAGTGTGGCCACGCTCGCCGTGCCCTTCGTCAACTACGGCATGCGCGCCCAGGTCAGGATCATTCGGCCCGACGGGGTCTATGAGCTCGGCGAGGACTACTATCGATACGGCACCGAAGGTCCGGGCGCCGTCGAACACGACGCCAAGGAGGACTAGAACTCCAAGACGGCTGCATCAAACGACCATGCTCTTTGCCGGCGCGCCGCCGTGCTCAGCGTGCTGATGTCCTGCAATGCGCACAATGGCGCGCAGTTAATTTACTGCGCGCCAACCATGCAAAGCATGTGCGGTTGGCGCCCTGAGGCGCGCCCGACAGAATCCCGTCGCGAACCCAGTCTCGTGCGGACCTGGGTTCGTTGAGCAGGCATAAGCCGCCGACGACCTAGGGCGGAGAATCCAAGGAAAGGGAGTCTGATCATGAAGACGAAGACGATCTCAGCCGTCGCGGCCGTGCTCGCACTTGGCTGCTTCTGCACGGCTGCATTGGCTGCCGACGGCCTGCCGGACGATCCAAACTCCAACGCCACGACAATTCCGGGCCCGGATGCGACGACGCCGTCCGATCCGGCTGCCGATGACAATCCGGCCGCCCGCGTGCCGACGACGGAGGACGAAAGCGGTTACCGGGTGCAAAGGGAAGGCTCCGGCCGCGGCACATCCGGCGAGGGCCAGGTCGATCGTGAGATGCAGAAGGACTGATCGGCAAACTTTGACAGCGATGCGTTGACCAGGAGGGCGCCGGGGCAGGCGCCCTTTCTGCTTCCGGCCTATCGGTCCAGCAGCCGCCGCGCCGCTTCCTCCGGGCCGATCGAGCCGTTGAGGACTTGATCGGCGAGCGTGTCCAGCGCCGCCGGCCCTCCGGCGCGCACGCGCTCGGCGACGAGATCGGAGGCGGCCCTCGCGATGAGATAGCGGGCGCGCCGCCGGCGCCGGCGCAATGGGCCGGCCGCATCCAGCGCGCGGCCCTTCTCGGCGACGGCCAGCACCAGCTCGGGCACGCCTTCGCCGGTTGTCGCCGTGGTCTTGAGCACCGGCACGTTGCTGGCTGCGCATGGCGCGAATGGACAGCGCGCCCATCAGCTGCTGCAGGGTTTGCTCGGCACCGGGGCGGTCGCCTTTGTTGACCACCATGATATCGGCGATCTCCAGGAGCCCCGACTTCATCGCCTGGATGTCGTCGCCGAGGCCAGGCGCCGAAATGACGACGCGCACATCGGCCACCTCGGCGACGTCGATCTCGCTCTGTCCCGTGCCGACGGTCTCGAGCAGGATGACATCGCGGCCCGCCGCGTCCAGCGCATCGATGATGCGCACCGCCGCGGGCGACAGACCGCCGAGATAGCCGCGACTAGCCAGCGAGCGCACGAACACCCCGTCATCGTCGAGCGCCGCCGTCATGCGGATGCGGTCGCCGAGAATGGCGCCGCCCGACACCGGGCTCGAAGGATCGACGGCGATGACGCCGACGGTCTTGCCGGCTGCCCGCAGGTCGGCGATCACGGCGTTGACCAGCGTCGACTTGCCGGCGCCCGGCGGGCCTGTGAAGCCGACGACGAGGGCATGCCCGAGGTGCGGCTGCATGGCCCGCAGCAGAATCGGCGCCGCCGGTCGACAGCCGCTCGAGCTCGGTGATGACCAATGCCGTCGCACGCCGCTCGCCGGCGCGCATCTTGTGTATGAGCGCCGTGGCTTGCGCGTCGGTATCTATGCGCTCGCGGGTTCCGGAGTTGGTCGTCTCAGCCATCTGGGCAGATAGGCGTAAAGGCGAGAGCGGCGCAAGCGCGGCTTGCTGCCTCGTCCCCCGCGCCCACAAGCAGAAACGCATCCGTCAGAACCATACGCCCGGCCAGCGGTAGCGCGGGCGCATCTCGATCGGCCCCACGCCGATGAGCGAGATCCGCGGCCCCTCGGCAATATCGAGCGGCGGCATGGGCGGCGCCTGGAATGTGTTGAGCCGCGGTATGCGCCGGTCGGCCGGCGGCGGGAAGCGCAGCATAGAGGGTAGCGGCACCTTGCGCGCCGGCACCGGCGGCATGAGGTCGTCGAGGGGCGAGCCGGGGGAGGAATCCAGCCGCGAGATGGCCGAGGCGACGCCGAGCGGGTCGCCGGTCAGCAGGGCGGCAGCCCGGTCGGCCTCGATTTCACGCGATCGCGACAGCGCGAGCTGCAGCGACGTCATGAGGATCGGGGCCAGAACCAGAAGCAGCACGCTTAGCCATGGCACCGTCTCGGCGCCGGAAATGGTGCGCAGGACGTTAAGCGCCACCAACGCCAGCCCCACGTAGTAAAGCCCTTGCGCACAGCGTGAGACGATATCGGCGATGCCCAGCACGAAGAGATCGCCGCGCTGGGCGTGCGCAACCTCGCGCGCGAGCACGGCCGCGACCTCGCGCATGGTCAGACGCCGCAGCAGACCTTCGGTGACGGCGATCGCAAAGCGCTTCGATGATCCCACCGAAAAAGCGCTGAGAAGCATGCTCGGCACCACGTAGAGCCGCGGCGCACGCGGTAGCCCGCGCGGCGCGCCAGCTCGGAGGTGATGCGGTCGAACTGCGCAAGGTCGCCGGCCTCGTACGGCCGCGCGCCATAGATGCGCATGACGGTCCACGGAGCGACACGCGTAGCGAGGAGGACGATCCCGGAGGCGGCGAGAAGAGCGACGATTGACCGCGCCATTGCCGAACTCGGGCCACAGGATGAGCGTCAGCAGCGCCGCGAAGCCGGCGAGCAGCACGCCTGCCTGAGCGAAGATCGCCAGGGAAGCACCGCGCTGAAAGGGCCGACTCGGACTATTGTCCACTTCAATGGTCATGCTGGCGATCAGAGCCTAACCGGCGGCAGGTTGCATGGAATTCTTCATCGCTTTCTTCAATTTTGCCCTCGCCATGTGGCTTGCGTGGCGCCATGAGGCGCCGTCAGCCGTCTACGTCTTCTTCGCCGGCCTGGTTTTCACGGCCGCACTCTATCTGCGTCACGCCACCGACGCGCTCTCCTTGTCATTTTAGCTAGGTGATAGCGGTGGATATGACCTCTAAGCTCGCGATCCGGCTCAACGCTTTGGCGCTATACGCGATCTCCGGGGTGCTTCTCTTCGCCTTCTACTGGCAGTTCGCCTACGGTGAGTTGCCGTGTCCGCTTTGCCTGTTGCAGCGGGTTGCCATCACGGCGCTGGCGGTGGGGCCGATCCTCACCATCCGCCACGGTCCCAAGCCTGCAAACTATGGGCTCGTGATCATCGCCGCTCTGTTGGGCGCCGCCATCGCCGCGCGGCAGATACTGCTGCACATCATGCCGGGCGATACCGGCTTCGGTTCAGCCTTCCTCGGAATGCATTTCTACACCTGGGCGTTTCTGTGCTTCGTTGTGGCGATGCTCGCCGCTGGCGTCATGCTGACCTTCGACAAGCAGTTCGCGCCTGAAGCGAAAGCCCCCCGGCGCGGCGTGTTCGAGGACTTGGCGGTGCGGCTCATCATCGGCGTCACAGCACTCAATGCAGCCAGCGCGCTGCTCGAATGCGGTTTTTCCGGCTGCCCCGCGAATCCTGTCGGCTACGAGCTGCTGAACTAGAACTTGGCCAGCACGGCTTCGTCGGAAGGGGCCGGGCGTTTGTCCCAGGCTCCCGCGATGGCCGGCACGATCTTGGCCGCGTCGTCGACGACCGTGAAACGGACGTCGAGCCCGGGGCGTATGAACGTGTCCGCCTTCATATGGGTCAACAGGGACAGGAATGGCGTCCAGAAGCCGTCGATATTGGCCACGATGACCGGCTTGGTATGCCGGCCGAGCTGCACCCAGGTGAGCTGCTCGACTAGCTCCTCGAGCGTCCCTACGCCGCCCGGCAGCGCCACGAACGCGTCCGAGCGCTCGAACATCAGCCGTTTACGCTCGTGCATGTCTTCGGTGACGATCATCTCGTGGACGTCGCGCAACATTGCTTCCTTCTCGACGAGGAAGCCCGGGATGATGCCCGTTACCCGGCCTCCGTGGTCGAGCGTCGCGCGTGCCACTTCGCCCATGAGGCCCAGGCTGCCGCCGCCGTAGACGAGCCCGATATCGTCGCGGGCCATCGCTTTGCCGAGGGTGTGTGCCGCTTCTTTGTAGGCAGGATTGAGCCCCAATCCCGAGCCGCAATAGACGCAGATATTGCGCGCCGCCCCACCGAGCCTGGCGCCGTTAAACCGTATCTTGCTCATTCAGATTTCCGTTTCTTCTCACGCATGTTGCCCCAAGGGGACGTCTAATATGGGTACCTCTCCGCCCGTATGACAGCGCAGCTTAGGTGGAGCGGGAGCGCTAATTGCGGCGACCGCCGATTCTCGCGCCCGCACCCGTCGCTCGTTATCCGCTTTTTCGATGCCAGATTGGCGCACCGCGAGAGTTGTGCTTAATGGACAGCGATAGCTAGGCGGCTGTCTCAGAGAACCGCCGTAAACAAAGGAAATCCCCGCCGTATCAGGGCCGGCGAGGACCATCGGGAGCGGAAAACGCCGATGACGGGTATGCGTTCCCTCTTCGTGCTGGCAATGCTCGGCGCGCACGCCGCAGCTGCGGCGGACGAGACACCACAAGTCACACCGGAGCTGCGTCAGCGCGCCGAAGACCTGGCAGGCGCGGCGTCTACTCGCTTCACGGAATTTCTCGGCGGCGAAAAACGCGTGGCGCAGAGCGCGCCGCCCGAAGGCACCGGCGACCAGGTCAAAGAAGACGGCACATTCTCGCGCGTGTGGGAGTGGCTGGCGCGTTCCTCGCAAACCTACGACGACGTCGTCGTCGCCCAACTCAAGAACCAAGACGGCTGGACCGTCATCGTGCAGCGCAGCGGTGATGCCGCGCCGGTGAAGACGCCTATTCCGGCGGCCCCGCAGGAGGAGCCACGGCCAGAGTTGCGCGGTTGGAGCGGCCTCGTCGAGGTGGTCCGTGACTGGCTGGCGCGCGCTAACCGGTCATATCGCAACGAGGTCGTCAAACCGCTACTCGAGCCCGCCGAGCCCGGGGGCCCCAGCGAGCTTGTCGAGCAACCGCCGGCAGCGACGCCGGCACCGGTTGCGCCGCCGGTGGTACCCTCCGCCACGACGGACGCCGACGCAGCCAAGAAGACTGCGGCCGAAGAAGAGATCAAACGCGAGGCAGAAGCGGCTGACGTCAAACGCGCCGTCGGCGAGGCCGAAGCGAAGCACAAGGCGGACGAAGCCAAACGCGTCGCCGACGAGGCAGCGGCCAAGCACAAGGCTGACGAAGCCAAGCGCGTCGCCGACGAGGCGGCGGCCAAGCGCAAGGCGGACGAAGCCAAGCGCGTCGCCGACGAGGCTGCGGCTAAACACAAGGCTGACGAAGCCACGCGTATCGCCGACGAGACTGCAGCCAAGCGCAAGGCAGACGAAGCCAAGCGTGTCGCCGACGAGGCGGCGGTCAAGCGCAAGGCAGACGAAGCCAAGCGTATCGCCGACGAGGCGGCAGCCAAACGCAAGGCGGACGAAGCCAAACGCGTCGCCGACGAGGCGGCGGTCAAGCGCAAGGCGGACGAAGCCAAACGCGTCGCCGACGAGGCTGCGGCTAAACACAAGGCTGACGAAGCCAAGCGTATCGCCGACGAGGCGGCGGTCAAGCGCAAGGCAGACGAAGCCAAGCGTATCGCCGACGAGGCTGCAGCCAAGCGCAAAGCGGACGACGCCAAACGCGTCGCCGACGAGGCGGCGGTCAAGCGCAAGGCAGACGAAGCCAAGCGCATCGCCGACGAAGCGGCAGCCAAGCGCAAGGCGGATCAGGCGAAGCGCGACGATGACGCAGCCGACGCTGCCGAGCGGAAGGCGGTGGCCGAAGCCGAGGCGGACGCCAAGCGCCAGGCCGACATAGACGCCGAGGCGACGCGCCGTTCGGAAGCCGCCTCACGCGCCAAACAGGCGGCACGGACCGAAGTCACATCACCGACGCCCGCAACACCGCAGGCCGAGAAGGCGCCGGCGGCAGCTCCGCAATCCGGCGCGCCACCCACTCCGACAGCGAAGGCCCCGCGCGCCGCTGCGGCATCGCCATCGCCGGACGCCGCTTCAAAGGAGAATTCCGCCGTCGCCCTGGCGCCACCCCAGCCGGAACAAAAACCGGCGGCGCCAGCGCAAACGCGTCAAGTGACACCCAAGGCGCGCGAAGGGTCGGTCGTTGCCGAGGTGGCGCCTCCCGCCGTCTCGAAAAAGCGCACGGTCCATAAAGCTCGGACCGGCAAGAAGCACGCGAGCGCCTATCGCAACAAGCGCGGCTACGCCCACAAGAAGCATCGCAAGCCGCGCTATGCCGTTGCGCACGGCCGCAAGCATCGCGCCTATGCGGCAGAGGTCGTCTACGTTCAGCGCCGGTGCGATTGCCGCTGCGGAAGGGCCCTCTACAAGCCGCGTAAACGTCGCCACGCGTCATGGCACGGGTACGCTTCGCCCCGGCGCAGCGGCCTTACCTATCGGCATGGCCGCCACTATATTCGCTGAGACGAGCTCGAAGCGTACGGTATAGACGGGCTCACTTCGTCGCGGTGCGCATATGCTCCCGTGGGGCTAAGCACCGTGTCTGCGCCTTGAGCCAACTATCCAGCCAAGCAGGTCACATGTCTTTTCCGCCCGCGATTCCGGCCGCTCCCAGCGACGAGCGCGAAGAAGACTATATCGCCCCCCGCGCCGGCCACTGGGAGGTGTTCCGCGGGCTCCTGCCGCTCGTCTGGCCGGCCAGTCGCCCGGACCTGCGCGCCCGCGTGGTGCTCGCCTTCGGCGTCCTGCTCATCGCCAAGCTCGTCACCGTCGCCGTGCCGGTCTTCTACAAGAACGCCACCGACATGCTGACGGCGGCCGCCGGCAAGGGCGTGCTCGATGCGGGCCAGGGCGTTGGCGATCGGCATCGGCATGCTCATCCTTGCCTATGGTACCGGCCGCGTCTTGATGATGGCGCTGACGCAGGTGCGCGACGTCATCTTCACCGAGGTCGGGCAGAACGCCGTCCGCCAGCTCAACAACCGCACCTTCGAGCACCTGCACCGGCTGTCGCTGCGCTTTCATCTGGAGCGGCGCACCGGCGGCCTGTCGCGCGTCATCGAGCGGGCGACGCGCGGCGTCGAGCTCATCATCCGCATGGGCATCCTCAACGTCGTGCCGACCGCGCTGGAGCTGCTGCTGGTCTGCGGCATGCTGCTCTACTATTTCGACTGGCGCTACGTCGCGATCATGCTGGCGACGGTCGTCGCCTACATGTGGTTCACGTTCTCGGCCTCGCGAGCGGCGCATCGCCATCCGCCGCGAGATGAACGAAAGCGACACCGAGGCCAACACCAAGGCGATCGACAGCCTGTTGAACTTCGAGACGGTCAAGTACTTCGGCAACGAGGAGCTCGAGGCACGCCGCTTCGACACCTCCATGGCGCGCTACGAGCAGGCGGCGATCAAGACCTTCCGTTCGCTCGGCGTGCTCAACACCGGCCAGGCGCTGATCTTCACCGTCGGCATGACGGCGTGCATGCTGCTGGCGGCGCGCGGCATCATCGCCGGCGCGTCACACGATCGGCGAGTTCGTGATGATCAACGCGCTGCTGATCCAGCTCTACATGCCGCTCAACTTCATGGGCATGGTCTATCGCGAGATCAAGCAGGGGCTCGTCGATCTCGAGGCCATGTTCGCGCTGCTCGGCGAGCGGCCCGAGATCAAGGACCGCCCGGGCGCCAAGCCGCTGGTCGCCGACAAGGGTGAGATCCGCTTCGACGACGTGACATTCTCCTACGACGAAGGCGGCCGTCAGGTGCTGAAGAACGTGTCGTTCGACGTGCCGGCCGGCAAGATGGTCGCCATCGTCGGCCCTTCGGGCGCCGGCAAATCGACCATCGGCCGCATCCTCTTCCGCTTCTACGACATCGAGGGCGGCCGGGTGACCATCGACGGGCAGGACATCCGCGACGTCACGCAGAAGAGCTTGCGCGCAGGCCATCGGCGTCGTCCCGCAGGACAGCGTGCTGTTCAACGACACCATCTTCTACAACATCAAGTACGGCCGCCCCGACGCCACGCGACGAGGAGGTCTACGCCGCCGCGCGCCTGGCGCAGATCGACGCCTTCATCCGCACGCTGCCGCTCGGCTACAAGACCATGGTCGGCGAGCGCGGCTTGAAGCTATCGGGCGGCGAGAAGCAGCGCGTCGCCATCGCCCGCACGATTCTCAAGGGCCCGCCGATTCTCATCCTCGACGAGGCGACCAGCGCGCTCGACAGCCATACCGAGAAGGAAATCCAGGACGCGCTCGATCAGGTGGCGCGCAATCGCACGTCGCTGGTCATCGCCCACCGCCTGTCGACCATCGTGCACGCCGACAACATCCTCGTTCTCGACAAGGGGCGGCTGGTCGAGCAGGGCACGCACGCGGAGCTGATCGCCAAGGGCGGACTCTATGCCAGCCTGTGGACGCGCCAGCGGCAGGCGGAGAAGGCGCGCGAGGAGCTGGCGCATGCGCTGGAGGACGCCGAGCGCGCCGGCGCTGCGCGCCGAGGACATTCGCCTCATGACGGCGAAGTAGCAAAAAAGTAGCCGGCCGCGGGAGAGCGGCCGGCACGGTGCAGACGGCGAGCCGGGTGCCATCCAGGGAGCCCGTCTGCACCGATTGAATGGCGTCGGTTACTTGATCTGTGCGGCGAGTTCGTCCCAACGCTTCTTGGCGCCGCCCGGCGCACTGAACGCCTTGAACTGGGCCTTGTTGGTCGGCTCGCCGGCGACGATCAGCGCCACCATGCCCATCGTGAAGTGCGGGTGGCACTTGATGCCGTAGATAGCCGGGCTTCTCGACGACGAACTCGGCGTCCTGATTCATCTCGCCCTTCAGCGGCTCGACGCCCTCCGGCCAGACTTCCTTGATCGCCTCGGCGTTGTGGTTCTTGTCGACGAGCACGAACTTCACCGTGTCGCCCGGCGCTACCTTCAGGAAGTCGGGCTCGAACACCATGAACTTGCCTTTGCCATTGGTGTTCTTGATCTTGATCTCGTGCTCGGCGGCGAGCGCGGCGGAGCCCGCCGTTGCCAGCGCCAGCGCCGCGAGTGCGGCGATCTTCGCGAACTTCATCTGACGTTCCCCCACAAGTTTCTATACGCAAAAAGTATAGAAAAAGAGTGCGCCTGTCAATGCAGCGAGCATTGCCTGCGCGAGGCAAATTGTCCGCGTGGCGCGGCTGAGGGGTCACGTTAGGCACCTTCACGGCATTCTAAGGTAGGCTGTTCAGCCCTGCCGGTCATGGTGCCGCGCAGGCGCGGACGCGCATCGCAATGTCGGAGCAACTCAGAGCCTGGCTCGAGGCAGCGCGCGCGTCAGCTCCGCGAAGCCGTCGGCGAGGCGGCGATGCTGCTCGGCCGCGTGTTGCTTGCGTGCATGGGACGTCGTGCGTCCCGTCCTCGTCCTGGCGCTCAACATCATCGCCGCGCTGATCCTGCTGTTCGAGGAGTGGGGCTGGCGGCCGCTATCGGCGCTCGTCGCTCGGCTCGCGCGCTTCCCGCTATGGGCGATGGCCGAGCGTGGATCGCCGGCCTGCCGCCCTACGGCGCGCTGCTGGCGCTGGCGGTGCCGAGCGTCATTCTCGATCCCGGCGAAGCTGCTCGGCGTCTACCTGCTGGCCACCGGCCACTTCATCACCGCGGCCGTCGTGATCGTCGCCGCCAAAGTCGCCTCGACGGCGCTCATCGCCCGCATCTTCCTGCTGACCAAGCCGGCGCTGATGCAGATCGCGTGGTTCGCGCTACGCCTACGAGCGTCTTCGTGCCCTGGCAGGAGGCGCTGTTCGCGCGCATCCGCGCCTCGTGGGTGTGGCGCTACGGGCGCATCGTCAAATGGCGGGCCGAGCAGTACGTGCGCGCGAGTCTGGCCGCAGCTGCGCCCGCGGCTCGAAGCGCGTGGCGCGACGTTCGTCCGCGCATGGCTGCGGTGCGCTGGGTTTGCGCATGCGCTCGCAGCGCGCGATTGTGGGCACGCGTCTCGCCGCGCCGCGACGCACCGAGCCGCGCCGACTGCCGCCGCCCGACGCGCCGCCCCTAGGCGACGCTGAGCGGCACCTTCTCGACCGTCGTCGTGCCGCCGTCATCGAGCCCAGGTGAGCGTCAGCGTGCCGGGGCCCGGGACCCGCATGAAAAAGGCGATGTAGGGATTGGCGGCGATGCCGGAGCCGAGCGTTGCGGAGAACACCTCCTGGCCTTCGAAGCTCGCCGTGAAGGTATGGATGATGTCGCGCGGCACGATCTTGCCGGACGGATCCTTGCGGTTGCCCGTCTCCATGATGTGCGTCGCGAGCGTCTTGACCTCGATCACCTCGCCGGCGTTGATCGCCTCGGGGATCTTGATGCGCGGCGGCTTCTTCATCATCGCGATTGGCTTCCTCAGATCCCGCAGCCGCCGACTTTCACGTCGACCTTGCGGCGCGTGATGAGGAAGCGTGCCGTCGCTCAGCTCGGCGACGGCGACGACGTCCTGCGTCTTGGCGAGGCGCATGCGGCTCGTCACCCGCGCCTTTCCCGACAGCAGCGTGAAGCGGAACGTCGCCACCGCGGCGCGCGGGTTGGCCGTCGACAGCAGGTGGATCGCCTTGACGTGGTTCTCCGCCGTCATCGGGCTGTCGACACCGAGCGCCACCGGCACGTAGTCGCCGTTCTCGACGCTCTCGGGCAGGTCGAGCGACAGACCGCCGGCTCGCTGGGCTTGCCTTGCCGAGAAGGGCCTCGAGCGCCGCCTTGAACTCGGCGCTCTCTGCCGCGGCCGCCTCGGCGTGCGCGCCGGGCACGCGGCCGAGCAGCGCCAGCAGCGTCGCGGCCGCGCCGCCGCGAAGCAGAAATGTGCGTCGGTCGAGCATCTTAGGGGCGTTCCGCTGCACCGATCATGCTTCTCAACAAAGGGTAAGTTGCCGGGCGTTCGCGGCCCATCGTACGATACCGGCAACGACGGGCCGGCAACAAGGCACCACGACATGATCGATCGCAGGGAATTCGCGCGCCTCCTGGGGGGAGCGGCGCTCGTCGCGGCAGGCCCGGCGCTCATCGTGCGACCGGCCCTCGCCAAGGGTGGCGCCAAGGTCGTCATCGTCGGCGGCGGGGCAGGGGGCGGAACCGTCGCCCGCATACTCAAGACCGAGGCGCCGGAGCTCGACGTCACCGTCGTCGAAGCGCGCCCGTCTACACGACGTGCTTCAACTCCAATCATTTCTTCGGCGGCTTCCGCACCTTCGCGTCGCTGCAGCACAGCTACGACGGCCTGAAGAAGCTCGGCATCAACGTCGTCAACGACACGGCCACGGCGATCGACGTCGCCAAGAAGAGCGTCGCGCTCGCCGGCGGCCAGACGCTGCCCTACGACCGCCTCGTGCTGTCGCCGGGCATCGACTTCAACTACGCCGCCATCGAGGGCTACTCGGCCGAAGCCGCCGAGATCATGCCGCACGCCTGGAAGGCCGGGCCGCAGACGCTGCTGCTGATGAAGCAGCTCGAGGCCATGGACGACGGCGGCGTCGTCATCATGACGGTGCCGGGCAATCCCTACCGCTGCCCGCCGGGCCCGTACGAGCGCGCCTGCATGATCGCGCACTTCCTCAAGACGCATAAGCCAAAATCGAAGCTCGTCATCTTCGACGCCAAGCCGACGTTCTCCAAGCAGCCGGCATTCGAGGAAGCCTTCGAGAAATACTACCCCGGCATCATCGAGCTGAATCTCACCAACGAGATCGACAACTTCGCCGTCGTGCGCGTCGACACGAAGGACGATGCAGGTCGAAACCAAGTCCGGCATCAAGCTCAAGGGTGCGGTCGTCAACGTCATCCCGCCGCAGACCGCCGGCGACATCGCCATCAAGACCGGCTGCGCCGAGGGCGCCTGGTGCCCGATCAAGCCGCAGAACTTCATGTCGGCCAAGGTCGACGGCGATCTACGTCATCGGCGATGCGGCCATCGCCGCCGACATGCCCAAGTCGGCTTATTCGGCCAACAGCCAGGGCAAGGTCGTCGCCGCCGATCTCCTCGCCGAACTCAAGGGCGGCGATCCCGCGGTCGCCCGCTACCGCAACACCTGCTGGTCGCTGCGTCGCGGCCGACGACACCATCAAGATCGGTGCCGACTACACGCCGGGCGAAAAGGACGGCAAGCCGCTACTGGCGCCGCACGACCCCTTCGTTTCGCAGAAGGGCGAGGGGCCCGAGGTGCGGCGCAAGAACTACGCCGAGAGCCTGGCCTGGTACCACGCCATCATCTCCGACGCCTTCAACGACAACACGGCGCTGACCCACAAGGGCTAAGTGCTTACGCCGGGAAGTCGTTGCGTGAACGGTCATTGCGGCCATAATGACCACCCGGCGGACGGCGGGCCGAAGATCACTTGGAAGTGGGGCACGTCACGAGGGAGCCTGCAAAGGAGGATCCCATGGCTACGTTCGTTGTGCTCGCCAGCTTCACCGATCAGGGCATCCGCAATGTCAAAGAGACGATTACGCGCGCGGAAGCCTTCAAGGATTTGGCCAAAAAGAGCGGTGTAGCCGTCTAAGCAGATGTATTGGACGCTCGGCCGTCACGACGTTGTTGCCATCTGCGAGGCGGCAGACGACGAGAGTTCAACCGCACTTATGTTGAGTGTTTCATCCCGCGGCTACGTCCGTTCGGAGACGCTGCGGGCCTTTTCGTTCGACGAAATGAAGAACGTCATCGACAAGATGGTCTGAGTGACCGGTTGGCAGGAAGGCGCTACGACGGCGCGAGCCCGTCGGTGCCTCGTCGGGCCGTGACGTAACTCTTTAGAAACTACAAACGTCGCGCCGATCAATACGCCGACTTAATGGGATCGGCGTATCAACTGTCCGTACGCCCCCGATTGGCCGTTGAAAGCCAACGGACTGTTCCCTAGGGAACATCTCTCTACTGAGGGTCCCGGCTAGATTTCCGAGTTGGCTATGAACGGGGGTGATTAGGCGGTTTATTCGTTATGCGCCCAGATTACTTGGATTGATCGGCACCGCGCTGTTTTGGAGCGGGATGCCGGCGATTGCCGCGCCGGGCGAAGAAATCGGCGCCGCGGTCAAGATCGTCAATCTCGTTACGGCTGAATATGCGACTGACCAGCGTCGCCTGGCGACGGGGGACAACGTCCGCCAAGACGAGCTGATCGAGGTCAGCACGGACGGCGCCGGCGAAATCAGGCTGCGCGACAATACGCAAGCTGGCACTCGGGCCCGGCTCGCGGCTGCTGCTCGACGAATTCGTCTACAAGCCCGACATCTCCGGCGGCGCCATCGTCCTCAATCTGGTCAGGGGCAGCTTTCGGTTCATCACCGGCATCGCCGCCAAGCCCGCATATGTCATTCGCACGCCGTCAGCATCGATCACGGTGCGCGGCACCATTTTCGATGTCTATGTCCAGGCCAGCGGCTTGTCGTGGCTGCTGCTCATCGAAGGCGCCATCGAAGTCTGCAACACGAAGGGCGACTGCGGACTGCACGACGAGCCGGGCAAACTCATTCGCATCACGCCGGACGGCGACGTGGGCAATCCCGTCAAGTGGGCCAGTCTGCAGAAGGATGGCCAGCCGTTCGAGGCGGCGTTCCCGTTCGTCGTAAGCCCGCCGTCGTTCGAGTCGGACCCCGTGTTCACGCCCGAGGACATCGTCGGCGGCGACGTTCCTGACGTGCCCGACGGCGGCAACGACGACATTGATGAAGCCAACGAGGGCGGCGGGACCGCGCCGCCCACGACGCCTCCGTCTTCAACGCCACGTCGACCGCCGCCACCGCTTCATTGCTGGGTCGGCTGGAAGCAGGTTTCGGTCGGCTGGAGCGAGAAGGGCTGGCGGGTGAAGCAGCGCCGGCGCGGCGACCGCGTCGTGTACTGCGCGCACCCGGTGGCGCCGCCCGCAGGCGACACGACGCTCCCGACGAAGCCCGAATGCGCGGGCGGCAAGCTGGTGATGCTGAAAACAATGCCGCCGCGTTGGAACTGCGCCTGCCCCGAAGGCACGACGCGCCAGCGGACCGGCAAGAATGCCTTTGCCTGCACGGCTCTCCGGGCGGATCGCAGTCGGACCCGAAAAAGGACTGCCTGAAGAAGGGATGGAAGT
This sequence comes from uncultured Alphaproteobacteria bacterium, assembly GCA_963812795.1. GTDB lineage: Bacteria > Pseudomonadota > Alphaproteobacteria > Rhizobiales > Hyphomicrobiaceae > Hyphomicrobium_A. The sequence goes on from CAWEWG010000007.1 coordinate 30,381, forward strand.
GGACGCGCAAGGGCTGCGTCGATCCCGGCGGCCGGTGCCCGAAGGGCTACGTTGGCAAGCCGCCCAATTGCACGGAAGCCGCCGCCGTGCCCCAAGGGCTACATCGGTTCGCCGCCGAACTGCCTGAAGCTGCCGCCGCCAGGCTGCCCGAAGGGCTACGTCGGCAAGCCGCCGAAGTGCACGAAGGTGCCGCCCCCGAGCTGCCCGAAGGGCTACATCGGCCGCCCGCCGAAATGCACGAAGATGACCTTCGAACCCGCCGAAAGACAGGCTGAAGGACACGAAAAAGCAGTTCAGAAATCTACCTAAGGGCCTGAAGAAGGATTGAGAGGAGCCGCGATGCGGCTCCTCCCGCCGCGGCTAGGCGGCCTGCGCGTAGTAGTTCTTGAGCCCGCCCATCACCTTCTGCTTGTCGAACCCGGCGCCCATTCCGAGCATGGCGTCGGCGAAGCGGCTGGCGATCTCGGAGATCTGCTCCGGCGACAGCTGGTTCAGGATGCCGATGCGGACCTGCACCGGCTCGGACAGCGTCGGCCAGATGCCGAAGCCCTGGGCCCGCGCGCCGGCAACGAGGTCCTTCTCCTTGCCCTTGAGCGCGCCCGGCAAGTTGAGCACGATTAGGCTGGTCATGTTCGAGGTGACGTCGCAGCCCATGGCCTCGACCGCCTGCCGCAGCGCCTTCTCGTGATAAGCGTAGTCGGAGGCTTTGCGGCGACGGCCGTAGCCGAGGATGATGCGCAGCGCCTCGTGGAACGCGGCGACCGCGTAGCACGAATGAGTCTGGTGGTAGACCGCGTTCGGCACGTCCTTGCCGTCGACGATGCCCCAGTGGCGCGCATCGAGGATCGGGTGATGGACGTAGGTGCGGCAGCCGCGCTTCTTGACCATCTCGATGGCCTTGTCGGTGAAGCTGACCGGCGCATAGGTGAGCGGCAGCGACAGCACGCCCTTCTGCGGACACGAGGCCCAGGCGACGACGCCCGGGTAGTCGTCGATGTTGAAATCGGCGACGCCGAGGCTCGACACGGCATCGACGATGCCCATCACGCCGTGCTTCACGCAGGCATCAGAGAACCCCTTCAGGTCGTTGATGCGGCCCGAGCCCGTCTCCCAATGGGCCATGAAGGCCCACATCGGCTTCTTCTCGGCGAGCGCCTTGTCGACGGTGTCGCCCGTCACCGACTGGCCGTGCGGCGTTTCGACGATCGTCACGCTCGCCGGCTTGGGGTTGAGAGAATCGGCAGCGAGTTCCTCGGCGGTCGACGCCTTCATGCGGATCGTCAGGCTGTCGATGCCGGAGAACGTGCCGTTGGGAAAAGCGACGACCTTGTCGCCCGGCAGGATCAGCGACAGCACGCAGTCGAGGCCGGAGAAGCCCGTGCCCGCGACGCCATAGGTATAGACGTTCTTCGTGCCCCACAGATCGCGCAGCATCTCCTTGGCTTCGAGCATGCCGCGCACGACGTCTTTCTGCATGTGATCGGCGACGCCCGTCTTGGCGAAGCGCTCGAGCACGCGGGGGTCCGTGTTCCCCGGGCCGGGGCCGGCGGCGAGAGTTTCAGGGATTTCTAGGGTTGGGAATATCTTCACTGTATCCTCCGATTGCTCCCACGCGGGCGTTGGCGCGTCTGTCCAGGCTTGCCCGAGGCGACACTGGCGGAAAGTAGGGCAGACCCGGCATCGGCGGCAAGAAAGTTTGGATTCGGTGCGCCGCAGTATGGCCCTCGGGCGTTTCTGCGCCGCAACAACGATGCAGGCGCTATGCTGCTGCTCAACTCATCGGGGATGCTGATGATGGTAGACGTCAACTCGATAAGCGTCGGTCGGTGCTATGTGACGGCCAACCGAGAGGTGCGGCAGGTCTTGGAGCTCGATGGCCAGAAGCTCACGTACGTGGCCCGCGGCAAGCTGGCCTTTCCGGCGTGGGATCAAGAGGCGCAGCGCCACACAACGAAGGAAACCTTCGCTCGGGATGTCGAACGCGAAGTGCCCTGCGACTGGCACGCGCCGTAGCCAGTTCGCTGACGTCTTCCCCGGAGGGCGCTCTAAAACCGTTAGCTATAGAGCAGTAAGAACAGATCCCGGAGGGGTCTTGTTCCGGCCGGAAAAGGGCTATAGTGCCCGCGCTTTCGTTCGCCGGAACGGCCGCCTGGCGCGGTTCGTTCGCATCAATTGGGACGCCCCCTAAGCTTGTGTTGAGCTTAACGCCAACGCAATAAGCCGCGGGCTAGCTTGTCGTCCGTCTGAAGCGCGCCCAATGTACGACCGTGGAGGCATAAGAGCATGGCCGAGCTCCTGTTTTGCGTCGCTCTACTGGCCGGCATCCTCGCCCTCGGTATGTACAAGTCGCCGCTCTGGGCCTGGGCCGGCGCGCTCGCCGTGGCCGCACTGATCTGGCAGACGGACGCCGTGCACGGGCATACGGGCGTTTTCGGCTTCCTGCTGTGGCTGTGCGTGGTGGCATTTGCGGTGCTTGCCGTCCCTGCCATCCGCCGCAACTACGTCAGCGCCCCCGTCTTCAAGTTCGTCAAAGGCACGCTGCCGAAGGTCTCCGACACGGAGGCAGCAGGCGCTGGAAGCCGGCACCGTTGGCTTCGATGCCGAGCTATTCTCGGGCACGCCCGACTGGGACAAGCTGCGCTCCATCGCGCCCATCGTCCTCACCCCCGAGGAGCAGGCGTTCCTGGACGGCCCGACCGACGAGCTGTGCGGTCTCATCGACGACTGGCAGGTGCGCCACGCGCAGCGCGAGATCCCCGACAAGGTCTGGGACTTCGTCAAATCGCGCGGCTTCCTCGGCATGCTCATCTCGAAGGAGCACGGCGGCCTCGGTTTCTCGGCGCAGGCGCAGTCGCTGATCATCGGCAAGATCGCCTCGCGCTCGCCCGACGTCGTCACCATCGTCATGGTGCCCAACTCGCTCGGCCCCGGCGAACTGATCGAGAAATACGGCACCGAGCAGCAGAAGCATTACTATCTCCCGCGGCTCGCCAAGGGCGAGGAGATCCCGTGCTTCGCGCTCACCGGTCCCACCTCGGGCTCCGACGCCGCCACGATGCGCGACATCGGCACCGTCATTCGCGGCACCGACGGCAAGCCGGCCATCCGCCTGTCATGGGACAAGCGCTACATCACGCTCGGCCCCAAGGCGACGCTGCTCGGCCTCGCGTTCCGCCTGTTCGATCCCGACAACATCCTCGGCAAGGGCGACACGCTCGGCATCACCGTCGCCATGATCCCGACGAAGCATCCCGGCGTGCAGATCGGCCGCCGCCATCTGCCTGCCGGCGCGCGCCTTCCCCAACGGCCCCAACTGGGGTCGCGACGTCGTCATTCCGATGGACTACGTCATCGGCGGGCGAAGCCATGGCCGGGCAGGGCTGGCGCATGCTGATGGAGTGCCTCGCCGCCGGCCGCGCCATCTCGCTGCCGTCGACCGCCACCGCCGGCGCCAAGATGATGCTGCGCGTGTCGAGCGCCTATGCGCCGCATCCGCAAGCAGTTCGGCCTGCCGATCGCGCGCATGGAAGGTGTCGAGGAGCCGCTGGCGCGTCTCGTTGAGTCGGCCTACGCCACTGAAGCGGCGCGCGGCGTCACCGCCGCCATGGTCTCCCGCGGCGAGCGTCCTTCGGTCATCTCCGCGCTGATGAAGTACTCGACGACCGAGCGCATGCGCCGCGCCGTCAACGACGCTTTCGACATCCACGGCGGCCGCGCCATCTGCGACGGCCCGGCAACTACCTGCAGTCCGCCTATCAGATGGTTCCCGTCGGCATCACGGTCGAAGGCGCCAACATCCTGACGCGCACGCTGATCACCTTCGCCCAGGGTGCGCTGCGCTCGCATCCCTACCTCTATCGCGAGATCCAGGCGGCGCAGAACCCCGATGCACGCGCGGTCTCGATGCGTTCGACAGCGCCTTCGGCGATCACGTCGCCTTCTCGGTAGCGAATGCCTGCGGCGGCTTCTTCCACAACGTCACCGGCGGCTCTGTTCGCGCCGGCTGCCGGAGAAATCCTTCGACACGGCTTACTGGTACCGTCAGCTGGCGCGCTGCTCGCGCAGCTTCGCCTTCGTTGCCGATCTCACCGTCGCCTCGCTCGGCGGCAGCCTGAAGACGAAGCAGAAGCTCTCCGGCCGCCTGGCCGACGCGCTGTCCGAGCTCTACATTCTCGCCTGCGTGCTGAAGCGCTTCGAGGACGACGGCCGCCTGTCGAGCGACCGCACCTTTGTCGATCTGCGCCGCCATGAACGGTCTCTACCGCTTCCAGGAGGCGCTGCGCGGCGTCGTCGACAATTTCCCCGTCACGCCGGCGCGCTGGGCGATGCGCATCGTCGCCTTCCCGCTTCGGCAATCCCTATCGCCCGGCGCCCGACTATCTCGGCCACCGCGCCGTCAAGCTGGTGCTCGACGCGCCGCGAAGTGCGCGATCGCCTGACGCGCTACATCTATGTCTCGAAGGATCCCGACGATCCGACCGGCCTGCTCGAGGTGACGCTGAAAAAGGCGGTCGCCGCCGAGGAAGCGGAAAAGAAGCTTGAACGCGCCATCCGGGCGGGCACGATCCGGCGCTACCACGGCATCGACTGGATCGGCGAAGCGATGGCGCAGGGCATCGTGACGGAGAGCGAAGGGCCAGCAGCTGCGCGAGTTGGAAGCGCTCACGGCCCGCGTCATCGCCGTCGACGACTTCGATCCCGCCGCGCTGAAGCCGAACTACAAATCGACGCCGGGCCGGTGGGGCACAATTCGCGCGGCGTCGAGAGCGCCGCTGCAGAGTAGATTGGATCGCGAGGCGGCACAGCGCTCTGAGGCCGGCCGGTTTGCGTCGAGAGGAGTTGCGATGTTCAAGGCGTTGTCGCGTCCGCTGCCCGACCTCAAGGACTGGCGCTTCTCCGTCGACCAATGGGGCATCGCCTGGGCTGAGTTCGATCGCGAGGGCGAGAGCCAGAATTCGCTCGGCCGCCGGCCGCTCGAGGAGCTGGGCGAGATCGTCGCCGAGGTGGAGAAGGGCGCGCGCGACAAGTCCATCCGCGGCCTCGTCATCATCTCCGCCAAGGAGCGCGGCTTCATCGTCGGCGCCGACATCCGCGAGTTCGCCGATTTCAAGACCGAGTCGCGAAGTCATCGAGAAGCTGCGGCCGGTGACGGCGCTGTTCGATCGCATCGAGCGCCTGCCGGTGCCGGTCGTTTGCGCCATCAACGGCTTCTGCCTCGGCGGCGGCCTCGAGCTGGCGCTCGCCTGCCACTACCGCATCGCCACGCGCGACAGCGGCACCAAGCTCGGCTTCCCCGAAGTGAAGCTCGGCATCTTCCCCGGCTTCAACGGCACGGCGCGCTCGATCCGCCTGGCCGGTGCCCCGGCCGCCATGCAGGCGATGCTGACCGGCAAGATGCTGTCGGCTTCGGCGGCGCGCGGCATGGGCCTCGTCGATCAGCTCGTCGACAGCCGCGGCGCGCTGCCCTGGGCCGCGCGCAAGGCCGTGCTGCGCAATCGCAAGTCGAAGCCCGCCGGCTTTGCTGAAGAAGCTGCTGTCCATGTGGCCGGCGCGCGATCTGCTCGCCAAGCGCATGCGCCAGGAGGTCAGCAAGAAGGCGCGCGAGGATCACTATCCGGCGCCCTACCGCCTCATCGATCTGTTCGAGCGCTACGGCGGCAACGACGAGGCGATGAAGGCCGCCGAGACGCGCGCCTTCGCGCCGCTGATGGTGTCGGATCAGTCGCGCAATCTGCGCCGCGTGTTCTGGCTGTCCGAATTGCTCAAGGGCCAGGCGCCGAAGAAGCTCGGCTGGCGTCCCAGTCGCGTGCACGTCATCGGCGCCGGCACCATGGGCGCCGACATCGCCGGCTGGTGCGTCGCCTGCGGCATGGAGGTGACGCTGCAGGACGTGTCGGCCGAGCAGATCGCCAAGGGCATCGCCGCGCAGGGCAAGCTGTTCGCACGCAAGTTCAAGACCAAGGCGCTGCGCGATGCGGCCAAGGCGCGCCTCATCGCCGACCCCAACGGCGAAGGTATCCCGCACGCCGACGTCGTCATCGAGGCGATCGTCGAGAACCTCGAGATCAAGCAGAAGGTGTTGGGCGAGGTCGAGACGAAGATGAAGCCCGGCGCCGTGCTGGCGACCAACACCTCCTCGCTGCTGATCGAGGACATCGCCGCCGGCCTGCCCGATCCGGGCCGCCTCATCGGCCTGCACTTCTTCAATCCGGTGGCGCAGATGCCGCTGGTCGAGGTGGTGCGCGGCGCTGCAGTCGCGCGAGGAAGACGTGAAGCGCGGCGCCGCCTTCGTCGCCGCCATCGACAAGTTCCCGCTCATCACCAAGAGCGTGCCGGGCTTCCTCGTCAACCGCGTGCTGACGCCCTACATGTTCGGCGCCATGCAGCGCCTGGAGCACGGCGAGGACAAGGAGCGGATCGACGAGGCGGCGCGCGCCTTCGGCATGCCGATGGGGCCGATCGAGCTCGCCGATACCGTCGGCCTCGATGTGTGCGCGCACGTCGCCCGCATCCTCAAGTTCTCCTCGGAAGGCTCCAAGCTCGACCGGCTGGTCGCCGAGCGGCAAGCTCGGCAAGAAGTCGGGCGAGGGCTTCTACGTGTGGAAGGACGGCAAGCCGGAGAAGACCGGCCGCACCTTCGACAAGGCGGAGATGGACAAGCTCGGCCGCGAGCTGGTCGAGCCGATGATCGCCGAGGCGCAGCGCAGCCGTCGACGAGCAGGTGGTCGAGAGCGCCGACCTCGTCGATGCGGGCGTCATCTTCGGCACCGGCTTCGCGCCGTTCCGCGGCGGCCCGCTGCACTACAAGGCGGCGCAGATCGCCCGCCGCTCCCGCGCAAGCCGCCGCCGCCGAGTAACATTCGAGCCAAAGAGGCAGGACGAGATGCAACGTTTCTTGAGACGCGTCGCGGTGATCGGCGGGGCGCGCATTCCCTTCTGCCGCTCCAACACCTTCTATGCCGACCTGTCGAACCTCGACCTGATGACCGGCGCGCTCAACGCGCTCGTCGATCGCTACAACCTGAAGGGCCAGCACATCGACGAGGTGGTCGGCGGCGCCGTCGTCACCCACTCGAAGGATTTCAATCTGACGCGCGAAGCGCGTGCTCGGCACCGGCTCGCGCCCTCGACGCCCGGCATCACGCATGATGCAGGCGTGCGGCACCAGCCTGCAGGGCGGCGCTGGGCAGCGGCGGCGAAGATCGCCACCGGCGAGATCGAGTGCGCCATCGCCGTCGGCTCCGATACGACGTCGGACGCGCCGATCGTCGTTCTCGAAGAAGCTCGCGCAGCGCCTGGTCAAGCTGGGCCAGCAGAAGACGCTTCATGGACAAGCTGAAGGTGTTCAAGGGCTTCTCGCCCGCGCGAGCTGGCGCCGCACGGCGCCCGCCAACGCCGAGCCGCGCACCGGCCTGTCGATGGGCGAGCACGCCGAGCTGATGGCGCAGGAGTGGGGCATCACCCGCGCCGAGCAGGACGCCTTCGCGCTGGAGAGCCACCGCAAGGCGGCCGAGGCCTATCGCTCCGGCTACATGGACGACCTCGTCGACGCCGTTCGCCGGCGTCTACCGCGACAACAACATCCGCGCGAGGACATCAGCCTCGAAAAGCTGGCGACGCTGAAGACCGCGTTCGACAAGACCGAGCGCGGCACGCTGACGGCCGCCAACTCGACGCCGCTCACCGACGGCGCCGCCGCGGTGCTGCTCGCCTCGGAGGAATGGGCGACCAAGCACGGCCTGCCGGTGCAGGCCTACCTCACCTACTCGCAGGCTGCCGCCAACGACTTCGTCGGCGGCGACGGCCTGCTGATGGCGCCGACCATCGCCGTCTCGAAGATGCTGGAGCGCGCCGGGCTGCGGCTGCAGGATTTCGACTTCTACGAGATCCACGAGGCGTTCGCCGCGCAGGTGCTGGCGACGCTGAAGGCCTGGGAAGATCCCGTCTACTGCAAGGAGGTTCTCGGTCGCGCCGAGCCGATGGGCTCCATCGACCGCGTCGAAGCTCAACGTGCGCGGGCTCGTCCATCGCCATGGGCCATCCGTTCGCGGCCACCGGCGCGCGCATCGTCGGCAACCTCGCCAAGCTGCTGTCGCGAGAATCACGGCCGCGGGCTGATCTCCATCTGCACCGCGGGCGGCATGGGCGTCGCCGCGATCATGGAATCGCAAGGACGCCGCCGAGCTGCACCAGGCCGCCTAACGCCCTCGACAGGGGCGGCGAAGGTATGCGACGCAGCCGCGCGAGCAATCGGCACGCGGGGCGCGATCGCCATGGGCAACGGCAAGAGCGACAAGGCGGCGCGGCAGCTCGAGGCGGCGCGCGCTCTGGCACGCGAGCTCGGCGACAAGCTCGACCTCAACGCCTCGCTGCGCCTGTGGGACGGCTCGCTGACGCCGCTCGGCAAGAACGTCACCGGCCCCTTCGAAATCTCGATCGCCGACGCCGGCGTCATCGGCTCGCTCCTGCGCTGGCCGACGCTCGACAACTTCATCCGCCACTACGTCGACAAGGGCATCGACTTTTCCGGCGGCACGCTCATCGACTTCGGCTCGCAGCTCAACGCGAGCGGCCGCTCGGTGAAGCTCAAGGGCCGCGAGCGCTGAAGCTCGTCGGCAAGCTGTACGCCGTTTCTCCTCGCGCGCTCCGACGACGCCGCCGACGACCAGGGCTTCGCCGGCGAGATCACCGGCCGACAGCGCAAGGCGCCGACAACAAGGACTTCATCCAGTTCCACTACGACCTGTCGAACGAGTTCTACGCGCTCTTCCTCGACCCCGAGATGGTCTACTCCTGCGCCTACTTCACCGACTGGAACAACGACGTCGCGCAGGCGCAGCGCGACAAGCTGGAGATGATCTGCCGCAAGCTGCGGCTGAAGCCGGGCGACCGCTTGCTCGACATCGGCTGCGGCTGGGGCGGCCTCATCTGCCACGCGGCGAAGAACTACGGCGTCACCGCGCACGGCATCACGCTGTCGGAGGAGCAGCTCGCCTTCGCCAAGGAGAAGATCAAGCGCCTCGGCCTCGAGGACAAGGTGACGGTCGAGCTCAAGGACTACTCGATGATGACGGGGCAGTTCGACAAGATCGCCTCGATCGGCATGTACGAGCACATCGGGCTGAAGAACATTCCCGGCTACATGGCGAAGATGCAGCTCGCTGCTGAGCGAAGACGGGCTGTTCCTCAATCACGCCATCGCGCGGCGCGCACCCAAGCAGGGCTGGTTCAAGCGGCGCATGCGCCCCGAGCAGAAGGCGATCGCCAAGTACATCTTTCCCGGCGGCGAGCTCGACGACATCGGCCATTCGATCTTCGCCATGGAGCGCGCCGGCTTCGAGATCCAGGACGTCGAGGGCTGGCGGCTGCACTACGCGCGCACCTGCAAGCTGTGGTGCGAGCGGCTGACCGCCAACCGCGAGGAGGCGCATGAAGCACGTCGGCGAGGAGAAGTACCGCATCTGGGTCGCGTATCTCGCCGGCGTCTCGCTGGCGTTCTCGCGCGGCACGCTGCGCATCTTCCAGACGCTGGTGTCGAAGAACGCCAAGCGCCCGCCGGCCATTCCGCCGACGCGCGCCGACCTCTATCGCTGAGAATCCAGCGGCGCACGCAGACTTGACGCTGCAACTCGCGGCGCGTCGTCGCGATGTCCTGCAGTCGCGTGTGACGCGCCGACATTATTTTTGCGCAATCTTGCGGCATTCTGATTTGCGAGGCATGCAGCGTTCACGAATTGCGGGGAGAAGGCCTCGTCAACGCGAAGGGGGAACGCCCATGCGGCTCACACGAGCGCGCAGATAGCCGGCTGTCTCAAGGTAAATCCGAGGAATTGTGCCGCTTCGTCATGCGAGACGGCATGCAGGCGCGTTCGAAGTCGTGGTGTCCAAGCGCAGCGCTTCGATGACATCGACAACGTCTCGACGGACGAATGCTCCTATGCCACCGGTTTCAAGGAGCACCGGCGGCATTCGAATACCTCGCCAGCGAAAAGTACGACAAAGGTTATGTCGAGCTGGATGGTACCGTTCGCATCAAAGGCATCGACCTGCCTTTGATCTGCTCAGACTGACCGTGCAGCACACGATCGGGGCCATAGGATGCCGGCTCAAGCCGTTTGGCGCGCTTGGCGTCTTCCTCGGCCTTGAGCTCTTTCTTCGACAGCTTGCCGATCATCGTCTTCGGCAGCTCGTCGCGGAACTCGATCTCGGCCGGCATCTCGATCTTGGAGATGCGCGCTGCGAGGTGCTCGCACAGTTCCGCGACGGTGACGCTGGCGCCCGGCTTCAGCCGCACGAACGCCTTCGGCGCCTCGCCGCGCTTCTTGTCCTTGATGCCGATCACCGTCACTTCGGCGACCGCCGCGTGCTCGTAGATCGCCTCCTCGATGCGCCGCGGATAGACGTTGAACCCCGACGAGATGATGAGGTCCTTGATGCGATCCTCGATGAAGAAGAAGCCTTCGGCGTCCATGCGGGCGACATCGCCCGTGCGCAGGAACTCGCCGACCAACTGCTCGGCCGTGTCTTCCGGGCGCTTGTAGTAGCCGCGCATGACCTGCGGGCCCTTGATGCAAATTTCGCCCTTTTCTCCGACCGGCACTTCCTTGGTCGGATCGGCGAGGTCGCGCAGGGAGATCACAGTACCGGCCAGCGGCACGCCGATCGAGCCCGGCTTCACTGGCCCGTCGATCGGATTGACAGATCGCCACTGGGCGAGGTTCCGACAGTCCGTAGCCTTCAACCACCTTGCAGCCGGTGATCGCCTCGAAGCTTTGCTTGACCTCGAGCGGCAGCGCCGCGCCGCCGGACAGGCAGAACCTCAGCGACGACAGATCGAAGGTCTTGATCTTGGGATGGCTCATGATGGCGTTGAGCAGCGTCGGCACGCACGGCATGATCGTCGGCTTCTCGCGGTCGATGAGCTTCAACGCGTCATCGAGTGCGAAGCGCGGCATGATGATGATGTGCGCCGCCCGCGAAATGGCGACGTTCATCACGACGGTCAGCGCGAACACGTGGAAGAACGGCAGCACGCCGAGTACGCGCTCGGTGCCATGCTCCAAGCTCGGGCCCCAGGCGGCGACCTGCTGCGCGTTCACGTAGCAATTGGCGTGGGTGAGCATCGCACCCTTCGGCGTGCCGGTCGTGCCGCCCGTGTACTGCAGCACGGCGACGTCGGTCTCCGGGTCGATGGCGACCCTCTCGGCGCGGCCGTCCCCGGCCATCACCTCGGCCTCGAACACCACCTTGTCGCGCTGGGGGGAGGCCATCGGCCGAGCCAGCTCCTTCGATCTGAACAGGCGGAAGAGCGTGGCCTTGGTAACCGGCAACAGCGCCGGGAACGAGCAGACGATCGCCCGCTTGAGGCAACCCGCCGCCAGCAACGCCTCGACCTTGCCGAACAACACCTGCAGGTCGAGCGTGACCATCATTTCGGTGTCGCTGTCTTTGACCTGATACGTCAGCTCGGAGACGGTGTAGAGGGGGTTGTAGTTGACGATTGTGCCGCCGGCTTTCAGCACGGCGAAGAAGTACACGATGAAGGTCGGCGAGTTCGGCAGGAACAAACCGACCTTCGTACCCTTGCGTACGCCGAGCCGCTGCAACCCAATCGTGGCTCGCTCTACCTGGGCGCCGATATCGCCGTAAGTAAGTGTCTTGCCCAGAAAGGTCGTGCAGGGCAGCGCGGCATAGCCGGCGACCGCCTCGTCAAGCAACCTGTAGAGCGGCGCAACCCTCAGGGGCATGTGCCAGTCGATGCCGCTGGGGTAGTGATCGAGCCAAGGCATGCCAGGCTGCGACGCGTTGGCCGGAGGCCGGGGGCGCACCATCATCGTCATCCTAGAGCGTCTCCCGGGCTAGGCTCGAAGTATAGGGTCGAGCCCGTTGCCGGACCGTTGAGGGCCCTTTGCGCAAATCCGATAATAGGACCTTGAAAATTGCCTTGTTATTGAACACGTTTTCCGGGCGCTGGCCATAGTGCGCCGCCACCAACTGCGGGCCTGGCAACGGTTGTGAAGAGGTTTTGCTGTACCCTACATAACAGCAGGCTCGTAGGATCGCTTCTATGGCTTTTGGCGCCGTCCCAGGTGGGCCGGCGCAGGCCCTGTCGGCTAGACTTGCTGGACGTTTAAGGATATGTGACGCCTCAGCTTGTCGTGCTACTGGGCTTGCACTAGCTAGGAACGAAGTAATACGGGCCCCAGGCTTCTTTTGAGCGGGGGTGGGAGAACGATATGGACGAAGTTGGCACCAAGATCGTCGAGATCCTGAAGAAGCACATGAAGGAGCCGCGCGACGACATCCAGCTGTCGACGCCGCTTACGGATCTCAAGATCGAGTCCCTCGATCTTGCAATGATCGTTTTTGATATCGAAGACACGTTCGGCATCGAGATCCCCTACAACGCGAACGAGGACGTCGAGGACTTCAAGACCGTCGGCTCCGTCGTTGACCGCGTGAAGGATTTGATGGCGAAGGGGCCCGCAGCGGCTGGCGCCAAGGCTTGATGACGAACGGCCCGGGTGCTACCTGGGCCGATCTCGCGAGCTCCCCCGCAAAAGGCATTTGCCGGCTCGCAGTTTAGGTCATGTCGCGGCGCCTTGAGCGCCGCTCACAACCGGCAGGTATGAGATGGCAAACGCGAACGGTGCACGCCGCGTCGTGGTGACCGGAATGGGCGTCGTTACGCCGATCGGCCTTACCGTTCCCGACTTCTGGGCCTCCATGAAGGTCGGCAAGTGCGGCGTCACCCCGCTCGGCGGGTTTCCGCTCGAAGACCTCAAGATCCTCATCGCCGCGCAGATCAAGGATTTCGATCCCAAAGCGCGGCTGAAACACTTCGTGCGTGACAAGCTCGTCATGCACGCCGACCGCTATTCCTGGTTCGCCGCCGCGGCGGCCGACGAGGCCGTCAAGCAGTCGGGCCTCACGATCCCCGTGGCCGACCCTTATCGCACCGCGTGCATCGTCGGCTCGGGTGCCGGCGGCCTCGTCACCTTCGAGAATTCCTATCGGGCGCTGTTCATCGAAGGCAAGCGCGCCACGCACCCGCTGACGCTGCTGCGCATCATCGGCTCATCGGCCAGCGCCCACGTCGGCATCGAGTTTGGCGTCAAGGGCCCGACCTTCGCGACCTGCAGCGCCTGCTCCACGGCGACGCACGCCATCGGCATCGCCCGCGATTTCATCAAGAACAACGTCGTCGACGTCGCCATCGCCGGCGCGTCGGAATCGGTCATCACCTACGGCACCATGAAGGCCTGGCAGGCACTGCACGTGCTGTCGCCCGAAGGCTGCTTCCCGTTCGCCAAGAAGCGCAACGGCACCGTGCTCGGCGAAGGCGCGGGCATCCTGGTCATGGAATCGCTCGAGCACGCCCAGGCGCGCGGCGCGAAGATCCTCGCCGAGATCGTCGGCTACGGCATGTCGTCGGACGCCAAGGATATGGTCAATCCCGACATCGAGGGACCGAACGAGGCGATGCGCGGCGCGCTCAAGGACGCCAACCTTTCACCGTCCGATATCCAGTATCTGAATGCCCACGGCACGGCGACGACCATCAACGACGCCAACGAGACGCGCGCCATCAAGGCGGTGTTCGGCAACCATGCCAAGAACCTCGCCATCTCCTCGACCAAGTCGATGCACGGGCATCCGCTCGGCGCCGGCGGCAGCATCGAGGCCGTGGCCTGCATCCAGGCGATGAACGAGAACTGGGTGCCGCCGACCATCGGTCTCGACGATCCCGATCCGGAATGCGATCTCGATTACGTCCCCAACGTCGGCCGCAATCTCGACGTCACCTATGCGATGTCGAACTCGTTCGCCTTCGGCGGCCTCAACGCTGTGCTGATCTTCGGTCCCCCGCCGGCCTGACGCGGCCACAATTCCGCATAGCCCACCTTCAAAAGCGCTGCGTCCTGAGAGGCGTGGCGCTTTTGCATACAAACCAACACGCATCTACCCCAAATGCGGCGCCGCCTCTTGCCGACATTTGCAAGCCCGTGGAACGAGATAGACGGCAGAAGCACTTATCCCGGCAGCGATTCCGCGTGCGCCTGCAACCTGCTGGGGCTGAGCCGAGACATCTCGCTAGCTATTGATGATGGTGCGTCCCAATGAGAGAGTGGCGGGAACGGCAGCATGAGACTGACCGGCTTGGGAGGCGCACGATGCGGGAGATTGTGATCCGCGCGGGGAAAGTTGCTATCCGTGCGCGTCTCTTGGAGACGCCCACCGCCGAGCGCATCTGGGCAGCTCTTCCCATCCATGCCGAAGCCAAGCTGTGGGGGCGCGAGATGTATTTCAACGCGCCAGTCAGTTCCGATCGCGAGCCCGGTGCTCGCGACATCGTCAACGCCGGTGAGATTGCCTTCTGGCCGGACGGCGATGCCATTGCTATCGGCTTTGGACCCACCCCCGTGTCGCGCCGCGGCGAGATCCGCATGGCGAGCCCTTGCAATATCTGGGCGATGGCGCTCGACGACGTCAGCCGCCTGAAGTCGGTGCACGCGGGAGAGGGCATCTCCATCGTTTCCGCCAAGGGCCCGACGCCTAAGCGTTGCAGCGGCTGGCGCGGTTCGAGTAGATATGACACTGGCAGCGCATCGCGGAGCAGCCTCCGTGAGCATGCCGATCAGCGGCCCACCGGCGACGCGAGCTTTCTTGCTGAGCCGTACGGAACATCACCGCATGCGACATCGGTTCCATCCAACGTTCGCGCTGCCGTCCGCGCATCGACTGCGGGTTTATAAAGCTATGCGAGTGCCCGCCTGCTGCGGGCTTTTAGATGGGGGATTTGCAATGCTGATGCGGACTACCGCTGCCGTTTGTCTGTTTTAGTTGCGCTGCATGGTCACGCGTTCGCCGTGAGCGAGGCCGTGAAAGTTGCCTGCAAGCCCGACTACATCGCCTATTGCAACAACATGGTCGTCGGCAGCCCCGAGCTGCGCGCCTGCATGAAGACGAACGCCTTGAAGCTCTCTAAGCCATGCCTGCAGGCTCTGGTCGACAACAAGGAAGTGACCAAGGCGGACGTCGACGAGTATCTTGCCAAGACGAAGAAGTAGCCTCAGCGAGGCGGAGGTGCTGGCGGCTCGCGGAGAACGCTCGGCGGGCCGCCGCAATGCCCATTGGACAAAAGAAAAGCTGCCGTAGCGGATACGGCAGCAGCAGCATTCCGAGGGGCTGTTATTGTTTATTGGGGCTCTGAATCGCCCGCAGGTGACGACCAAACGCTCCGCATAGCGAGGAGTTCCACAACGGTTGTGGCGCGTTGTCGTTAAGAAGTTATGGTGGGCCCGCCAGGATTCGAACCTGGAACCAGACGGTTATGAGCCGTCAGCTCTAACCATTGAGCTACGGGCCCGGCCGCCACGAGACTCAGAAACGAGCGGGCTGGGCGGCCCCTCATACCAGACTTGCCCCTGCCGCCGAAACCCACCGATTTCGCCGCGAAACCTCCGCGAAGGCCGCCTATCGTCTTGGCAACCAGATGCCCCCAACAACACTCAAGGCAAAAAGATGCGTTCCCTCACCGCCCACCTTCGCCCCGCCGTCCTCGGTCTTGCGCTTCTCGGCGCCTTGCCGGCCGCCCATGCGGACGACGAGAAGCCGCGCCGCTCGATTACCGTGTCGGCGTCCGGCACGGTCAGCGTCGAGCCCGACCAGGCGCGCATCACGTCCGGTGTCACCGCCGACGGCGCGACAGCACGCGAGGCGCTGACCGCCAATACGGCGGCCATGCAAAAGGTGATTGGTGCGCTCAAGGAAGCGGGCATCGACGCCAAGGACATCCAGACCGCGTCATTCCGCGTTGAGCCGCGCTACACGCGCCCCATCGAAGGGCAGGCACCGAAGATCGACGGCTACAGCGTCACCAACGAAGTGCAGGTGCTGGTGCGCGATCTCGACAAGCTTGGCGACATCCTCGATCGGCTCGTGACAGCCGGCGCCAACCAGACGGCGGGGCTGAACTTCGAAGTAAGCAAGGCCGAGACGCTGCTCGACGAGGCGCGTCAGCAGGCCGTCGCCAATGCGCTGCGCCGTGCCAAGCTCTACGCTACCGCGGCCGGGGCTGAGGTCGGAGAGGTGCTGACGATCGTGGAAGGCGGCGGCGAGGGCCCGCGGCCGATGGTCATGGCGCGCGCGATGAAGGCGGAAGCAGTGCCCATCGAGCGCGGCACCGAAACCCTCGAAGCCAACGTCACCATCACCTGGGCTCTGAAGTAACGGGTGGCCTCGATCTCCGATCGAGGCGAGCTCTCAATAGGTGTCATCCTCGGGACAAGCCCGAGGATGACGAGTGGTGCGCAAAAACGGCGGGCGCCGCCAAACGGCCTTCGGCGCGCTACTCCAACGTGATGACCTCGACCTTGTCGGCGAGCTTGGTAGCGCCGGCCTGGTTCGGCCAGTCGATGTAGTTGCGCATCTCGCCGGAGGTGCGCAGGTGGCGCAGGCGCGCGAGGTCGACGTCCGCCGTCACCCACTGCGGCGGCATTGAGCTCGCCCTGCGCCAGGATGCCGGTGTCCGACACCGTCTGCTCCGACGGCACGTAGATGCCGGCGGCGCCGGTGTTGCGGTCGACGGCCGGCGACCACAGCGCATCGCCCACCGTCGGGCTGACGATAGCCGCGATCTGGTTCTCCAAGGCGCGCGCCCGCGAGCCGGTGCGGACGCGGTGATAGCCCGACACGCGCTCGGTGCACGAAGGCACCAGCAGCAGCTCGGCGCCGGCCTCCGCCATGGCGCGCGCCAGCAGCGGGAACTCGCTGTCGTAGCAAATATTGATGCCGATCAAGCCGAGCACAGTGTCGAACACGCGTGCCTGATTGCCGGCCGAGATGCCCCAGTCGGTCTCGAACGGCGTCATGATCAGCTTTTCCTGCACGCCGACGCTGCCCTTGGGCGTGACGAGTTGCGCCGCGTTGACGATAGCGGCCTTCGCCTTTGCGCGCCGGCCCGCTGCCGACGAGGATGTGCACGCGATGCTTGGCTGCGAGCTCTTGGTGGAGCGCCGACGCGGTCGGCCTCGAGATCGGCCACCGCCTGCAGCGTCGCATCGAGGTTGCCGTACACCTTCTCGCCGAGCGCTGCCGCCTGCTCGATGGCTGCGTACTCAGGAAACACCAGCACTTCCGCGCCCGTCGCTGCGCCGTCCGCAACCCAACGCGCGATCTTGTCCCGCCAAGCGTCGAGCGTGGCGGGCTGATCGATCGGATACTGCGCGGAGGCGACCTTGAGGGTCTGGCGGTGGCTCATGGGGCCTATGTGGTGACGTTGAGCGGCTTCATCCAGAACTGCATTGCGTGGTCGGTTTCGACGTCGTGGTCGATGTCCTTCCAGGCGTAGTTGGCGACGAGGCCGTCGACCGGTGCGTAGCCGCGCTTTTTCCAGAAGCCGTCGAGCGGAATGTAGTCGGCCGGCTTCAGCGGATGATCGTCGGGCCGCACGACGCGGCAGAAGGTCGAATGCGTGAAGCCGCCGAGCTTTTGGCGTGCGCCTCGCGCCCGTCGAAGAAGGCATGGCCGAGGCCGTGGCCGCGATGCGATTTGAGCAGCACGGATTCGCCGCAGTAGAAGATCTTGTTGAAGTCGAAGCCGGCATTCTCGAACGGCTCGGCGAACTCGTCGGCGTGCTCGATCATGGGCGCAGCGGTCGAGGCGCCGACGATCTCGTCGCCGTCATGCGCGACGATGCACACCGCGCCCGGCGCCGCGGCGAGCTTGGCGAGGTAGGTCTTCTTCGTACTCCAGCGTGCCGTCGTAGAGATACGGCCAGTCGCGAAACACGACCATGCGCAGCCGCGCGAGGGCCGGCAGCACGGTGCGGATCTCCTCGCCGGTCAGAGATTTCACGTCCAGCGCCATGGCAGAACCTCGGAAGCGGACCGGCTATTCGACGGTCGGCTTGTCGGTGATGCGGTCGATCTTGTTGGAGGTGCCCAGCACGACGATGCGCGGCTTGTGCGTCTTGGCCTCTTCCATATCTACGCCCGCGTAGGAGCAGATGATGATGCGATCGCCGACGCACGCCTTGCGCGCCGCCGCGCCGTTGAGGCCGATCACGCCGGTGCCCGCGCGCCCTTCGATGACGTAGGTGGTGAAGCGCTCGCCATTATCGATGTTGTAGACCTCGATGTGCTCGTTCGGCAGGAAGCCGGCGGCCTTGATGAGGTCGGCATCGATCTTCAGCGAGCCCTGGTAGTGCAGGTCGCATTCGGTGACGGTGGCGCGGTGCAGCTTGCACCTCAGCATAGTGACGAGCATTGCGCTTGGATCCTGTTACGTGCGGCCTGGCTTACGCCGGTGACCTGCGCGATCCAGTCGGTCAGGTTGTAATATGTGGTGACGCGGGCGATCTTGCCGTCGCGGATGGCGAAGAAGGTGCCGGCGGGCAGGACGTACTTCTGGCCCTTGGCATCGGGAAGGCCGCTGTCGGTGGCCTTGTAGACGCCATGCACGTTGAACTCGGCGGCGGCGCGCTGGCCGTCCTTGCTCACCAACACGACGACGTTCTCGAGCTTCTCCTTGATAGTGATGGTCCATGCGCGCATTGAACGCCTTGAACTTGTCGAGGCCCGTGCGCCGCTCGCCCTGATTGACGTCGTGGATGACGTCATCGGTCAGGCAGGCGATCATGCCGGCGCTGTTGCCGGCGTTGAAGGCTTCGTAATAGCGGCGGATGAGAGCTGCGGTTTCGCTCCGCGCTTGGCTTTCTGCGTCGCTCATGGGGGCTCCAAATGCTAGGTTCGGAGCGCTCATTAGCAGGTCGGAGGGCGTACTGCTACCGCCTGGAAACGCGACAAACCGTGCATTTCCGCCGTACCGGTCCGCAGCCGGATCAAAACCCTGCGTGGCGCCTGAACAGCAGGTCCGCCGTCTCGCCCGCCGTGCGGCTGATCGAGTGCACGATGCGGCGCATCCACCGAGGCAGCGGCGCGGCCTGCGCCGCGTCTTCGAGGTAGTCCTCGATGTCGTAGAGCAATCTCGTCATATCGCCCTCTTGAGCCAACAAGTGGCGGCGCGACGCTGATCTCGCGCGTCCGCCCGCCCCCTCAGGCAGCGCTGAGTCGGTTGCTGCTTGGTTAACCTCGCGGCGAACGCAAAGGGCCGCACGCTTTGTCGGCGGCGGCCCTCGGCAGAAGGAGTGAGGCTAGGATCAGCGGCGGTTGCTGGCCGAACGGCGGGCCATCTCGGACTTTGAAAGTTCACCGGCGGCCGCGAGCGCGCTGATGCAACCCTTCGACAGGCGGGCGCCGACGGCGCGCATGCACTTGCGGGTCTGCGCGCTTTCGGGCTGGAACCTGCTGCAGTTGTTGAGGTAGTCGCCAGCGCAGGCGGAGCGCACTTGTGGGCTGATGGCGGCGGCCTGCGAGGCAAACAGAACGGCCGCGCCGAAGCCGGCGGCGGCGATGAGCGCAGTACGGCACGCGATGGACTTGGTTCCGAGGTTCTTTGCGGTCATTGCCTTATCAATTCCTGTTCGACGGTCCTAAACGTCCTGGGCTCGGGATTCTATCGAGCGGCGCACAACGACGCTGTTCCCGCGGAAACGGGTTCGCCATGGCGTCGAGCCGAAAGGGCGTTTGGACGGTTTGTTGACGACAGACGGGGGGTTAGTCGTCCTGCCGCAGAGCATGAACGGTTAAGGTAACCGCATCGTAAACGAGCGGCTATTTCATCGGCATCGGCAACCGCTTAGCCGCGGCAAGGCCGTGCGTCGACGTCGGCGCTCCACCCGCTGGCGTCCTTGGTGTAGCGCACCGACTTGCTGCGCGCGGCCGACCAACGGGCCCATGCCGAGCCGTACTCGAAGTTGGTGAAGTCCGCCCATGAACGTGCAGCGGCCGCTTGCGCGGCAGGCTTGGAACGGCCGGAGCCGGAACCGGAATGAAAATGGTCCGACATGCACAGCCTGCCGCCTTCCTTGCGCAGGTCGTGCGTGTAGGCAAAGCCCGTATCGTCGGCGATGGCACCCGTCGACGCCGCAAAAGCGGCAAGAACCACTGAAGCAATAGCGCAGCGCATGATCGTCTCCCCCAACCCTGACCGCGACGCAACTCTAGACGCGGCCGGGTTGATCCGCAACGCTGCGGCGCACTACCAGGCGAAGCGGTCCATCACGGCGATGGCCGGCGGCGCCGGCGGAGCAAACAAGCGGGCAAGCTTCGCTGCCGACAGGGCTTTGGAGCGCATCGTTTCGTCGCGGTGGATGCCCGAGGCGACAAAAATCACGGCGATGCCAAAAGCCTCGGCGCCCTTCAGATCGGTGCGCAAGCTGTCGCCGATCGCAATGATCCGGTCGAGGGGAACCGGAGCCCCGCGTACCTTTTCGGCGGCGGTGCGGGCCGCCTCATAGGCATTGGCGTGCGGCTTTCCGGCCCAGAACACCTGCCCGTCCATGCGCTCGTAGAGATCGGCGATGGCGCCGGCGCAGATCAGCTGCGTGCCGCCGACGTCGACGACCAGATCGGGGTTGGCGCACACGAACGGTAGATCGCGCGCCCGCGCCTGTTCCAGAACCGGGCGGTAGTCATCGGCGGTTTCGCTGCGATCATCGTTGAGGCCAGTGCAGAGAATGGCCTCCGCCTCGTCGATTCCGACGCGTTCAGCCGTCAGGCGCGAGAACGTAGCCGCGTCTCGCTCGCCGGGTCCGATGCAGTAGATGCGCCGGTATCCCTTCTCGGCAATGTGGCGCAGCGCGATCTCGCCCGAGGCGACGATGCCGTCATAGGCATCGCGCGGCACCGCTCGAGCATCCAGCATGGCGGCAACGCGCTCGGCTGGAACGGGCGCGTTGGAAACGAGGATGACCGTGCCGCCGCGCGCTCGAAACTTGAGCAGCGCATCACACGCGGCTTCGAAGGCGCGATGGCCATCATGCAGCACGCCCCACACGTCGCAGAACATGACGTCGTAGTCCGACAACAGCTCGGCGGCATGCACCAGAACAGGAGGGTGCGGGGGAAGAGGGCTCATACGGTCGCCGATCGGGAGGGAGGAGGGGGTGAACCTGGGAGCGTCTCCATACGTTCTGTGACCTCAGAAGCCAAGTAACGGGCGGATTGCGCCCCAGGAGACCGCAATGGACGAGCCTAGAGATCCCCCGAAAAGCCCCCTCGCCCGCGAAACCAAAGGTGAGGGTGCGCCAAAACGCAAGCGCAACGAGGGGAGCGTGACGGCAGAGGAGCGCGCCGAGCCCGAGCGCGGCAACGAGCGCGCGGATGGGCGCATCATCGAGCGTGAGCGGGACGCCCACAACCCGGAAGGCATCTGAGCGTCCCCATGAATGCTTGCGCGCCGTGCGTATGCGGCCTAGTTCGAAGGGATGCTGCAAACGATCTATCGCGCCGCCGCCGGTGCTTTCATCGCCTTCTGCGTTGCCATGCAGTACTGGCTGTTGGTGCGTGGAGATACGTTCGACGGGATGGCCGCCTCGTCGCTGAAGTTCTTCAGCTTCTTCACCATCCTCACCAATATCCTGGCGGCGGCGGCATTGCTGCTGCCGCTTATCGCGGCGCGTTCGGCGGCCGGCCGGTATCTGGCGCGCCCATCGGTGCGCACGGCGATCACCGGCTACATCATCATGGTCGGCGTGATCTACTACCTGCTGCTCAGCGGTCTCAGTCAACGCCAGGGCTGGCCGATGTTCTTCGAGCACATGCTGCACTACGTGACGCCGCCGCTCTTCGTGCTCGATTGGCTGGCGTTCGTCGACAAACGCGATCTTCCTTGGCGCGTCGACCTCAGCGCCATGAGCTTTCCGCTCGCCTATCTTGCCTGGACGCTGCTCCACGGGGCCGCGTCGGGCTGGTACCCGTACCCGTTCCTTGACGTTTCCGAACTCGGTTACCCGCGCGCGATCCTCAACATCGGCGGACTCGTGGTGGTCTTCCTCGCGCTCGAGATGGCGCTGGCCGGAATCGGACGTGTGGTCGGCCGCCGCGAAACCGTGGTCTGACGAGAGCGTCCGCGTGTTACTTAGCCTCGATCTTCACGGCGGGCGTGTCGATGACGAGACCGTGCTTGGAGTTCTCGTAATAGAGATAGCCGAGCACTGCGACAGCGACGGCCAATACGGCGATGAGAAGGGTCTTGGCGTCCATTTGTCGTGCTCCTGGCAATGTTGGCCGTCGATCAGAGGGCCGGCAATGTTATGACGGCCCGGAGCCGCGGCACCGGGCCGTCGGTTTCAGTCGCGGCGCCCTACTCAGCGGCCCCACTTATCATCGTCGAAGTCGCCGAGCTTGTCGAAGCAGCGCTGCAGTTGTTCGGCGCGACCGCGCTGTTCTTCGGGCTATGCGACCGCGCGGTACAAACCGGCACCAGCGGAAGTGGGGCTGCGGGTCGCTCACCCAGGCGGGGCCGCGAAGACCGCAACGAAAGCGCGCGTTGGCGTCCGACTGGACGACCGCAATACGCGCATAGACCTCGCAGGATGCCCGCTTGCCTTCGACATCGCCGCGCCGGTCGTCGCGGCCAAACTTAAATGAAAATCCGCCGCCTTCGCGGTCGAGCCGAAGCGTCTGGGCTCCGGCTGATGCGGCGGCGAGGACGAGAATTGTGCAGACCAAACCGATAATTGTGCGCATGGTATTCTTGCTCGCTCCAAATATGCACATGGGACGACCCAGTTGAGGGGGACTTTGTGGCAGTCTGATGCGCGACCGATGGTCTGGGCGCGAATTCGCCTGCCGGGGATTGCCTCCGCTCGTCAGAGATGAACCGCGTTAAGACGATTTGACCGCAGAAACGTGCGCACGTCGCGCGCCGCGCCGTCGGGGTCCTCGGCAAAGCCTAGGCGCGCTAGATCGTGTTCTAGAGCGCCGATGCCAGCAGCACCGTATGCGCCGGCATGCGTCTCCACGACAACGGTGCGGATGGAGCCGAGACTCGGTGTCTTCATAAGGTCGATCTCTCCGCCCTCGATGTCCATAATTAGGATGTCTGGCCGGTACGTGCGCAAGATCTCCGCGAACGGCACAGCCGGCACATCGACCACCCTATCATAGGGCGACACAGGGCTAAGCGAGCTGGCCCAGAAGTCGCTCCGGCAATAGAAAGGGAATGTCTGCGGGCCGCTCTCGGTGGCGACCACCACACGGTTCAAAACCTCGACGTTGGTTACAGAGTTCAGCGCATGTACGCTGTTGATATATGGGATTAAACGCGGGTTGGCCTCGACGCAGATGATCTTGCCGGCACCGGTGCATTGGCGCACGTAGGACGAGATAAACCCGAGCCCTGATCCCAATTCTAGCACGACGTCGCCTGGCTGGATGACGCGAGTTGCCATTGCTCGCTCTCGCGCCTCGTAGCGGCCGGCGGCGAGTGAGAGCTCCATGCGGGGAGACAGTATTCCGCGATCGATGGGCAGCCACACGCCGCCGACGTCGGCGCCCCCGCGCAGCCGGTTGAGGGATCGCTTAAGCATCAACAGAGGTCGAATTGACGGCATCCGCCCCACCCTGTTCGTGTTGAAGCCGCTCAAGAGTGGCGTAGCCGCCTCCAACTGCTGTGGGATTTGCAACACCGAGCACACATGAGCGAAAGGGCGACCCGCCCCAATGCAAGGGTGGATTTTAAGAAGTAGTTTGGTGTCCTCTGAGGAATTTGAGCCCCCCGACCCACCTGGTTACGGGTGCCATTATGTGGCTTCTGCGTAGTATGGTCCACTACGGCAAAGTACGGCCTTCCAATGAGTTAGCGCGCAATCAGGAGTCCGGCCCCGTGGCAGCAAGGTCATTCAAGGGAAGTTGCCGGTCATCGTACGGTGTGGCAGTCTAACGGCGTGAAGAAACGGACTTACCATCGATTGTCAGCGGTGCTCGGCATGGTCGCCATGCTTGGGGCACTCATTGCATTGCCGATGACGACGTCGATGGCGCTGGCCATGTCGGCGCCGACGGCCGCGAGCTCGACGGCCGATGAAATGCCGTGTCATAAGCCCGCCAAGAAGCCCGCCAAGCACTGCCCCGATTGCCCGGATATGGGCACCTGCCTCGTTAAGTGCTTCCAGCCGCTGTCCGCGCTAGTAGCCGAAACGAGCCTGCCTTGGCGTCGTCGTGACCTCGTGCGTGCTACCTGAGCCGTCTCAGATCGCCGCCGGATCTCTCATCCCTCCACTTCTCCGACCTCCCAGCGTCTGAACCGCGCCTTCCGGGCGTGATCGCGGTCGCGGCTGACGCCGTGGCCCCGCGCGTGCGTTGGCCGTGCTGGCCGACGCGTGGTTCACGACAACAGGAGACTGACAACATGCAACGCAAGACCCTGCGTGCGGCCGCCATCGGCGCCGCGCTGCTCGCCGCCATGGCCGCTACCGCCTTGGCCGATAGCAAGGACTACGAGTTCCAGCTCGTCGACAAAGAGGTGAAGACAGGGCGAGGCGACGATCGCGGTCAAGCTCGTCCACAAGCCTTCCGGCCGGGCCATTCCCGATGCGGTGATCTTCGCCAAGCGCATCGACATGGGCCCGGACGGCATGGCGACGATGGCGGCGCCGCTCGAGCCGGTGCCCTCGACGAGCCGGGCGTCTATCGGTTCAAGACCAACCTCGACGATGGCGGGCAGCTGGGCCTTGTCGCTCGGCGCCAAGGTGCAGGGCGAGACCGGCACGGTCGAGAACAAGCTGATCGTCAAGGCGACCCAATGAGCCCGCTCGCTCAAGGGGATGGTGACCGTCGCGGCCGTCGTGGCCGCGGCGGGAGCCGGCTATGTGGGCGGGCAGACTGGGCTGATCAAGCTGCCCATACCCGCCATGACCGCGATGACCGGCGTGGCGCAGCCCGACGCCAAGGTCCGGTCATCTACTACCGCGACCCCGACGGGAAGCCGTTCTACTCGCTGACGCCGAGGACCACCGACGACGGCACAGCCCTACGTGGCCGTCCATGCCAGCGAGGATGTCGAGCTTCGATACGCCCAAGCCGCTGCGCAGCGCCGATGCGCAGAGCCGAGCGGAAGATCATCCACTACCGCAACCCCATGGGCCTTCCCGACATCTCGCCGGTGCCGAAGAAGGACTCGATGGGGATGGACTACATCCCCGTCTACGAGGGCGAGCGGACGACGGCGATACGGTCAAGGTCTCGCCCGGCAAAATCCAGCGCACCGGCGTCAAGACCGAGCTCGTCGGCAAGCGGCCGATCGGTCGCAACATCCAGCGCGCCGGGCGTCGTCGCGCTCGATGAGCGGCGCGTCTCGGTGGTCGCGCCGCGCTTCGACGGCTTCATCGACAAGGTCGGCGCCGGTCACCAGCGGCACCCACGTCCAGCAAGGGCGACCCGCTGATGACGGTGTTCGGCCAGGAGCTGCTCAACGCAGGCGCGCCAGGCTCATCGTCGAGGAGGTACCGGCTGGAGGCCGATCGGACGACGCACGACCAGCCGGCACAGATCCGGGCCGGCGTCGTCGGCGCGCGGCGCCGGCTTGCTCAACTTCGGCGTGCCCGAGGAGTTCATCGACCGAGATCAAGCGCGACCGGACGGTTCCCGACACGGTCACGCTGGCCGGCCCCGCGCGACGGCGTCGTGCTCGAGCGCAACGCCGTCGACGGCCAGGCGCTTCAAGGCCGGCGACGTGCTGTTCCGCATCGCCGACCATTCGGTGGTGTGGGTGATGGCCGACGTCGCCGAAGGCGACCTCGGCGCGCTCAAGCCCGGCCAGTCGGTGACGGTGACGCACGCGCGCCCATCCCGGCCGCGTCTTCAAGGGCAAGGTGGCGGTGGTCTATCCGCACCTGATGAAGGAGACCCGCACGGCGCGCGTGCGCATCGAGCTGCCCAACCCCGACCTCGCGCTGCTGCCCGACATGTATGCCGACGTCGAGATCGCCACCGGCTCCGACGAGCCCGTGGTCGCCGTGCCCGACAAGCGCGGTCATCGACAGCGGCAGCGCGGCAGGTCGTCATCGTCGATCGGGGCGAGGGCCGGTTCGAGCCGCGCGACGTGAAGCTCGGCCGCCGCGGCGACGGCTACGTCGAGGTCATGAGCGGCCTCCAGGAAGGCGACAGCGTCGTCGTCAACGGCAACTTCCTCATCGACGCCGAAAGCAATCTGCAGTCCGCCCTGAAGGGCCTGACGGCGCCTCCGGCCGAGGAGGCCAGCCAATGATCGCCCGCCTCATCGCCTGGTCGGCCCGCAACCTGGTGCTGGTGCTGATCGCCACCGCCTTCGCGGTGGTGGCGGGCGTCTGGGCGCTGCAGCACGCCTGCCGCTCGACGCCATTCCCGACCTCTCGGACACGCAGGTCATCGTCTACACCGAGTTTCCCGGGCAGGCGCCGCAGGTGGTCGAGGACCAGGTCACCTATCCGCTCACCACCTCGATGCTGACCGTGCCGCGCTCGAAGGTGGTGCGCGGGTTCTCCTTCTTCGGCGTGTCGTTCGTCTACGTCATCTTCGAGGACGGCACCGACATCTACTGGGCGCGCAGCCGCGTGCTCGAATACCTCAACGCCGCCGGCAAAGCGTCTGCCTGCCGGCGTCACGCCGACCTTGGGCCCGGACGCCACCGGCGTCGGCTGGGTCTACCAGTACGCCGTCGTCGGCAAGAACAAGTCCCTCGCCGAGCTGCGCTCGCTGCAGGACTGGGAGATCCGCTTCGGGCTGTCCAAGGCCGAGGGCGTCGCCGAGGTGGCCAGCGTCGGCGGCTTCGTCAAGCAATACAACGTCGTCGTCGACCCCGGCCGCATGCGCTCGCTCGGCATCCCGCTGTCAAAAGGTGCGCGAGGTCATCCGCGACAGCAACATGGACGTCGGCGGCCGCACGGTCGAGCTCGCCGAGCACGAGTTCATGGTGCGCGGCCGCGGCTATCTCAAAGGCATCGGCGACCTCGAGACGCATCGTCGTCAAGGTCGACGGCGGCACGCCGGTGCTGCTGAAGGACATCGCCCGCGTCGAGCTCGGCCCGGACGAGCGGCGCGGCATCGCCGAGCTCAACGGCGAGGGCGAGGTGGCGAGCGGCATCGCCCTGCAGCGCTTCGGCGCCAACGCGCTCAACGTCATCGACAACGTCAAGGCAGCGCCTCGACGGAGATTGCCCCGTCGCTGCCCGAGGGCACCGAGATCGTCCCGGTCTACGACCGCTCCGAGCTGATCCACCGCGCCATCGACACGCTGCAAGACGACGCTGCTCGAGGAAAGCGTCGTCGTCGCGCTGGTCTGCATCGTCTTCCTGCTGCACGTGCGCAGCGCGCTGGTCGCCATCCTCATGCTGCCCGTCGGCATCCTGATGTCGTTCGTGGCCATGAAGGTGCTCGGCATCGGCTCCAACATCATGAGCCTCGGCGGCATCGCCATCGCCATCGGCGCCATGATCGACGCGGCCATCGTCATGATCGAGAACGCGCACAAGCATCTGGAGCGCGCGCCGCCCGACAAGCCGCGGCTGGAGATCCTCGTCGAGGCGGCCTCCGAGGTCGGCCCGGCGCTGTTCTTCTCGCTGCTCATCATCACCGTGTCGTTCCTGCCGATCTTCACGCTGGAAGCGCAGGAAGGCCGCCTGTTCGGGCCGCTCGCCTTCACCAAGACCTTCGCCATGGCGGCGGCGGCGATCCTGTCGGTCACGCTGGTGCCGGCGCTGATGGTGATCTTCGTGCGCGGCCGCATCATCCCGGAGCACAGGAACCCGCTCAACCGCGTCGCTGATCGCCATCTATCGGCCGGTCATCCGCGGCGTGCTGCAAGGCCAAGACGCTGACCATCGCGCTGGCGCTGGTCGTCCTCGGCGTGTCGGTCTGGCCGGCGCTGCAGGTCGGCACCGAGTTCATGCCGAACCTCAACGAGGGCACGCTGCTGTACATGCCGACCACCCTGCCGGGGCTGTCGGTCACCAAGTCGGCGGAGCTGCTGCAGACGCAGGACCGCATCATCCGCACGTTCCCCGAGGTGGCCTCGGTCTACGGCAAGGCCGGCCGCGCGCAGACCGCCACCGACCCGGCGCCGATCGAGATGTTCGAGACCATCATCAACCTCAAGCCGAAGGAGGAATGGCGGCCCGGGCCTGACCGTCGACAGCCTGATCCAGGAGATGGACCGCTCGCTGCAGTTCCCCGGCGTCTCCAACGCCTGGACCATGCCGATCAAGGCGCGCATCGACATGCTGTCGACCGGCATCCGCACGCCGGTCGGCGTCAAGGTCATCGGCAAGGACCTTGCCGAGATGGAGAAGGTCGCGCGGCAGGTCGAGACGGTCGCTCAAGACGGTGCCCGGCACGTCCAGCGCCTATGCCGAGCGCGTGGTCGGCGGCTACTACCTCGAGATCGTCCCCGACCGCGACCGGCTGGCCCGCTACGGCCTGATGATCGCGGACGTGCAGAGCGTGGTCGGCGACGGCGCTCGGCGCCGAGCCGATCACCACCACCGTCGAGGGACGCGAACGCTACACGGTGGCCATCCGCTATCCGCGCGACCTGCGCTCCGACCCGCAGTCGATCGCCAAGGACGTGCTGGTGTCGCTGCCCGGCGGCGGCACCGTCCCGCTGGGCGAGGTGGCCGACATCCGGCTCACCCAAGGCGCCACCAGCATCCGCACCGAGAACGCCAAGCTCGCCACCTACATCTTCGTCGACATCCGCGACCGCGATCTCGGCGGCTACGTCGCCGACGCCAAGAAGGCGGTGGCAGAGCAGGTCAAGCTGCCGGCCGGCACCTACCTCGTGTGGAGCGGCCAGTTCGAGTACCTGGAGCGCGCCGAGGCCCGCCTGCAAGCTGGTCGTGCCGGTGACGCTGATGATCATCTTCCTGCTGCTCTACCTCAACTTCCGGCGCATCACCGAGACGCTGATCGTCATGCTGTCGCTGCCGTTCGCGCTGGTCGGCGGGCATGTGGCTGATGTGGTGGCTCGGCTTCAACATGTCGGTGGCGGTGGCGGTCGGCTTCATCGCGCTCGCCGGCGTCGCCGCCGAGACCGGCGTCGTGATGCTGATCTACCTCGACCACGCGGCCGAGGAGATCCGCGCGCGCTGCCGCCAGCAAGGCCGCCCCTACACGCAGGGCCGACCTCTATGAGGCCATCATGATCGGCGCGGTCGAGCGCGTGCGGCCCAAGATGATGACGGTGGTCGCCATCATGGCCGGCCTGCTGCCCATCATGTGGAGCACCGGCACCGGCTCGGAGGTCATGCAGCGCATCGCCGTGCCGATGATCGGCGGCATGGTCTCCTCGACGCTGCTGACCCTCATCGTCATTCCGGCCGTCTATGCACTGGTCAAAGGCTGGCGGCTGCCGATCAACATGGGTGCACTACAGGGCTCATTGGCGGCGGCGTAGCATGGCAGCCTGGCCCGCAGTCCCCTGGTATTTGCCAGCAGCCCAGGGCAACGCGCTGTTTCACCGGAACTCGGTTCTGGCCCCAAGGGGACATGCAGCGCGCAGACAGCGATGACCGCTTCTGGCCCAAAGCTGACATCAACGACAGACTGATGGGTAGTCAGCTTAGACACTGATAGCGGACATGCGCTTTGCACCACTAGGTCGACGAGACAGACAAACACGTTACGATTCTCGCCTCTGCGGGCTCCATCCTAATGTGTTGTTAGGTCCCAGCTGCTGCTGGCGGCAAAAATTGTCGTTGGTCTGCAGCGGTTTGCACCGAACTCGTTATGAATTGTAAGTTCTATAACAAGCGGCGTCCCTGCGCCTATGACGAAGTCCGCTGCTCGATGTGAGCGGACACAACGCGCGATGCGCCTGGTAGTCGACACACACTGATCAATGCGATGACCCGGCCGAGTAGCCTTCACGCTGACTGAGCACCGATCGGCAGGCGGAGTTATTTAATCCCTTTCCTTTGTAGCTCGGATCTCAGCGCAACGAACCGCGCGATCAAATACTTGCCTGGACAGTCGGTCCCATACTCGACACTGCCATCGGCCCGCAATCGCTGGGCAACCACGTTCTGGTGGTAGCCGATATTCGCAAGCTTGATAGCGTGCCGCTTCGCTAGCATCTCGAGGAGCTCGACGAGCGACCCCATCTGAGCATCTGTCGGCTGTACTTGGTTTAGATCCCCTTCCACAGCAACGGTAATATGCTGCTCGATAGGAGTGAGGTAGGTGGTGTTGGAATAGGCGGCAAATTGCAGCGCTCGACCTTCGGCGACGTGGCCGGCTGCATCAATGAAGAAATGGTATGGGCTGTCCCGAAGGAAAATGTGCTTTGTCGTTGCGCGACCGTGGCTCACACCGCTGATAGAGTATTTGAACATCAGCGCTTGATGTTTGCGCATCTTCTCGGGCGAGCGATGCGCGGCGTGCCGGCACACCTGTATGGTGGACCGTCAAGTAGTGTGATTGACCGCGCGGGACGAGCGCCTCCTCGATCCGCGCTTCTATAATTTCGGTCTGTTTTGCTGGACGAGCTTTCCATTCTTTGCGCGATAATATCTTGAGTTCTTCGCCTGATGCGTGGAGCGGCAGCAGCAGGGCGAGCGACGAAACTATGCGCAGCCGGTGCGGCCGCTCCATCATCCTCAGCTTCTGAATTACACGCAGCATCATTTCAAGGCTGGCTGCTCTTTCGCCTGCTTTATCGGTGATCGTCGGAATGCATAGTGCCCAAAGTAAAGATGCGTTGACGGCTACTACTTGCTGACGATGGCGAACAGATGCTCGAGTTGCGGCCTGGCCAATTCGTTAGCGAGACGGCCGCCCGCTTGGCATGGCGCGTTCGGTGGAGTTCCGGATTAGGGCATGACAACTGCGGGGGCTGACGAGAGAGGCATGCAAGACAGACGACCGCTTCAGAACCTTCGGCTCCCGCGGCGAATCTGGTCAGCGGTGGGACACCATCGCTCTCAGGTGCAATACCCGGACCCAGCCGCTATGACGCTCCGTCGTGTTACCGCCGGCTGGTTGGAGCAAGGTCACCCATTACGTTGGCCAGAACCGCTTGCTGACGCAAGAAGATCCCGATCGGTGTCCACTGCATGAGCAGCGTGAACAATCCGCTTGAAGGCGTGACATTGTTATTAGCAGTCGACCCATCTCTGCCATCCGCTTGAGGACGCTTTCTCTTCGCTGGCGCAGTCTCCGTCCTCGTGCGATTTCATCTGAATGGTCCGCACGGGATCACGAGTACGGAGCGGCATGGCTCTCTTAGCCGTTGCCTTCTTAAGCTGGCTGCGCCGGCTCGGTTTCTTCGCGGCCTGCCGTCCCGCGCTTTTAGACTTGGTCATTGTCATCCTCTCATATCAATCGCAGCTTCTTGTCGTCCCGCGCCGACGAACCGCTACCGTACCCGTTCTGGCGAACGGTCCGAATAGTCATCGCTGCGGGACAGCAGTGGCGTAATACGGCGGACGGCGACGCGACGGTTCGCTCGCGATGGGCCTTCCGTCGGCACTTTGAGGTACTGTTCACCGTACCCTTGTGTGGTCAGATTTTCCGGGGGCACCCGGAAGGTATCGGACAGAATGATGGCCACGGATTCCGCGCGCCGGTCAGACAGCGACAGATTGTCAATTTCCGATCCGACCGCATCCGTATGACCTTCAATGAGGAACATCTCATCGGGATTGCGCTTCAGGATGCGTCTCATTGCATCCGCCACGCGCTCAAGTTCGAAATCCTGGCTCTCATCAACCTCCCACGAAGCGAATGCAAAATTAATTGCATTGAGGTCCACCCGACGCATGCGCTCGCGCAGCCAGCGACTTTGGCGTACCTCTTCGAGGGCATACCCCCGCTGAAGCCTCTCGATGGGCGGGGCGTTGAGGGCTTCATAGATGTCTTCCTCTGACGCTTCGTCATACTCGACGATGTACTTGTCCCGCGGAATTCGCACGACCGGCGGCGCCAGGTCGACATAGGCGTCGTAATAACGACCGCGGGGACGGGAGCTGTAAAAGCGGCGATTGTCGACGAGAACGATCTCTCGCCCATCGGCGCCGCGGCGGGAACGGCGCAACAGGCGCCCGTCCTCATCTTCGAGATTGAGGATTTCGACTCCCCCAAATCCCACATATATGCTGAGGATGGTGCCGTCTTTCCGTCGCTCGCGCTTCGGCGTTGTGCCGGTACGAGCAAAGCGCCGCGTCTCATCGTGCCGCACGAAGCTGCGGTCTTTTTCGATAACGATCATTCTCTTGTCCGGCTCTTCGATGACGGCGCGCCGGCCGCCGTCCTCCACTCGTTCTTGCCGCTGCTTCCGAACCTTCACGAACTCGTTCTCGGCTCCTTCACTTCGCCGCTCACGGTCCTGCGTTCGTCCCTTTAGCTGCGCCCGACGGGGCTTTTTGTTCCGCGTCGCGTTTAGCCTTCTCGAATTCGTCGTCGGCTCTCACGCGCTCCTGTTTAAGCTGCTCGACGGCTTGCGTTTCGTTTTTTGCGTCTAAGCGGAGCTCGGGCGTCCTCGCGCCATCGCGGCCCCCACCAGTGCGATCGGCTGCGGACGGTTGCTGACCGGCCTTGGTTTTTCTACCTTCGGCAGTGTTCGCGTCGGCGTCGGCCTTCGCCGCTGCGTCAGCCTTCGCTTTGTCGGCTTCGAGCTGCTTCTGCTTGTCGGCGTCTGCCGTGCCCTTGTCCACCTCGGGCTTGCGGCCTCGGTCGCCTTATCGCTTGGTTGCTGCTCTTGCCCGTTGACCTTCGGGGCTTCGGGTTTTGCCTTTGCTGCTTCGCCCTGCTGCTTCTCAGTTTCACCCTGCGCCTTTTCGGCTTCCGGCCGTTTCTGCTTCCCCACGGTTTGGCTGTCGGAGGGGTGGCCTGTCTGCGTCGGACTGTTGAGGCGCGGGCTCGGGCGTTTGTTTAGCCTTGGCGGCATCTGAAATTCTGCTTCTCGGCTTCCGCTTTGTCCTTTGCTTCGCGCTGCTGCTTCTCGGCTTCGGCCTGGGCCTTCTCCGCCTCGCGCTGCTGCTGCTTCTCGGCTTCGGCCTGGGCCTTCTCCGCCTCGCGCTGCTGCTGCTTCTCGGCTTCGGCCTGGGCCTTCTCCGCCTCGCGCTGCTGCTGCTTCTCGGCTTCGGCCTGGGCCTTCTCCGCCTCGCGCTGCTGCTGCTTCTCGGCTTCGGCCTGGGCCTTCTCCGCCTCGCGCTGCTGCTGCTTCTCGGCTTCGGCCTGGGCCTTCTCCGCCTCGCGCTGCTGCTGCTTCTCGGCTTCGGCCTGGGCCTTCTCCGCCTCGCGCTGCTGCTGCTTCTCGGCTTCGGCCTGGGCCTTCTCGGCCTCGCGCTGCTGCTGCTTCTCGGCTTCGGCCTGGGCCTTCTCCGCCTCGCGCTGCTGCTGCTTCTCGGCTTCGGCCTGGGCCTTCTCCGCCTCGCGCTGCTGCTGCTTCTCGGCTTCGGCCTGGGCCTTCTCCGCCTCGCGCTGCTGCTGCTTCTCGGCCTTAGCCTGAGCCTTCTCGGCCTCGCGATCGTCTTGCTGACTTTGCTCACTCGGAGCCGCGTCCGGTGGCGGTAGATTGGGTGGCTCACCCTGCGCAGCGACCGGTAAAGCGAGCAGGCCAGAAAGCACTATCGCGCTCGTTGTCAGGGACAACAAATTCGCGCGGTTGGTTGCCATACGTGGAACTCCATCTCGGTGCGCCGATTACATCGACTGCCTCCGGTAACGAAGGGGCCAACGGTTTGTTCCGCGGCTGAGCATTCTGGCACGCCAGGCGTACTTGCAGCGCTAGCCAGACAGCTGCGTTTTCACCGCGCGATTTCGTGGCCTCAGTATTCGGGCTCGCGTGCTCTTTGCACTCTTGGTGCCCAGGCCTAAACGTGTCCTCGGTGGCCTCGATGAGCGGATCGCAGAAGCATGGGATAGGTCATCGCAAAACTGTTGATCACGCTGCCCCCGCAGCTAAACAGAGCGTTTCAAGCAGATCACCGTCGCCAGAGTCCGAACTGCGCTGCGACACGAAAACCTCAGCCGGGTAACGTAGGGCGAGGTCAAAGCGCTTGTTACGGAACTCCGTCCGGCTGGGCGACGGCGGCCGGAACCCAATCTCATGGCCTGAAAGTTCCGGTCTGAAGCGACCTGCGTGGAGTCTCCTTGCAGCTCGAAATGATCCGGCGGGCCTGCACCCCCCTCTCAAGCTGAGGTACGTGCAACTCGATGGTCGGACGTTACAGCTGCTCGCCGCTGGATTCTGCCGGAGGCAAACGACGAACCTCGGCCTCGGTCAGGCGCACAACGATTCCATCGTCGCGAACTTGTTGAAGTTCAACGGCCAAGATGCGGATCGTTGTTTCGCCCAGAGCGAGGAAGCCGGCGATACTAACGTATATCTCACTGTGGTCATCTTCATTGAGCGCTGCTACGTCACCCAGATAAGCGCCGTCGCTGCTGTAAACGGCGCGGCCGACCCAGCGGAGATCCGCGAGGCGCACGCGCCATGCTGAATCGTCGGCCGCTGTTGAGACGCGCGGTCCTGTGGCCTTGAAAGAGATGATCGGCTCAAGGCCATAAGCAGCGCCTCCAAAAGCTGTCAGGATTGCCACGGCCCAAATGCGTCGCATAGAGAAGCTCCTCAGATACGGCACAGTAACCCATTGCTTGGAGCAGCGTTCCGCGAGGCGCTGAACTCACCGCATGCGGCGTTCTGTCAGCGCTTGCGATCATCGAGCACTATCTCCGAAGCACAGGCTGAAAAAGCCCCTGGGGCGCCTCCGGAAGGACATCAATGGCGCCGCCCGTGCGTTCATGTTCCCAGGTGGTGAGCGACTAACGCATGGCATCGACACCGGCGAATCACAGCTCGGGCTTGGTGGTGATCTTGCGCGAGCCGCAGGCTGAGCACTTCATGTGCGTCCCGATCAACGACACTGGCGTATTCCAAGACAGCGGCAGCGAAGCCGGGTCGATGTCGCGCTCGTGGCCGCAGTCGCAGCAGTAAATTAAGAGAAGCTTCTTCGCTTCGATGAGGTCTCCGAGCGTGACAGGAACACTCATGGCGTATGCTCGGACGGGGAAGCTGCTGCGGCTTTAGGGCGAGCGCAACAAGAGGAGAACTGAACTCGCGTAGAACACAAGCTACACCGGTGCGTCTCCGGGCGGTTCTCGTGTCGCGAGTTGAGAGGCCTTGGCATTCATCAGGAGGGGCAGCTCGCATCCACTTTGGTAAGCCGCCACAGCGGTTCCTTTTGCCTCGCGCCGGGCCGCGCACCTGGGCCAGTGCCGTTAATCGACGGTGCGGCGAGCCACACCCCTCCCCGCTTGCGCGATGACTATCGTTTCTCGCGGCGCGCTGCTGGGAGGCGGCAAATCGAATCCTGACACTTCAGCGGATGCCCGACGGGCGGCGAGACTGCCCGACACGCGCAGGAATGTTGTGGTCGCGGGGACGACCACCGCGCTGCGACGAATACCAAGCTGCAAGCAGGCAACGAGGAAAGGAGTGACCGTTCCAAGGCCTGTGAGCACCTGCCACGTACCCAGCGGGTAAGAGCAAAAGGGTAAAAGGGAGGGATAGCGACAGCACCGGCCCTCCGCGAGTGCCGTAGGCTATCGTAGCCAGCGATACCGCCAGCTTTCGCTGGACACGCCGTAGAGGGATGTCGAGGTCCAATCTAAGGTCGCTGCGATCCGCTGCAGCCGGATCGAATTCGAAGCTTACGCGCACGCCGCCAGTGTAGGGGTTTCGCTGTACGTGGGGTCTTCCGGCGACGCCATGGCTTGCGCGCACCGACGCAATGAGGTCGGGCACTCTTAGGGCTGTCGCTTTTTCAGAATCCGCTCCGCGGTCGGTCTGCGCAAAATCCACAACGAACCGGACGTGGTGAGGCGTTCCTGCCCGGCCAACGCGTGTTTTGACGACGCGATATCCTCGCCAGGCAGGTGTGTCGTCGGCCCATGTCAAACGGTATGCATAGGCATACGGCACTCCGGCTTTCAGCCCCGCTATCGGTCGCCAGAACGCGACGATGTTGTCGTAGTATTCCTCGTCCGCGGGAAGTTCGACGAGTTGGACAGCCCCGTCGCCCCACGTTTTTCGTGGCTCTACCCAGGCGCTAGGACGGGTGTGATAATTGGCTTCGAGATCTTCGTAAGCTGCAAAACTTCGGGCCCGCTGGATCAGCCCGAACCCGCGCAAATTGTCGTCCAAGAGAGTTGTGTTCTGCACTTGGCGCGGGCTGACGAGCGGACGCCATAAACGCTCTCCGCGCGCGTTCCACACCGCTAGACCGTCGGAATCGTGCACAGCCGGCCGAAAGTCGGCGGGCCCGTCGTCGTCATGAGTGTCTTTCAGAAACATGCTCGTCAAAGGCGCGAGGCCGACCTCCGTCAGATCGCAGCGGGGAAAAAGCTCCGCGGCTACATCCATCCTCGTCTCGGCGCCAGGCCAGATCTGAAACGTGTAGGCGCCTGTGACCGAGGGACTGTCGAGCAGCGCATGCACGGTGATCGACTGCGCGTGGCGCGGACGTTCAATCCAGAAGGCCCGGAACAGTGGAAATTCCTCGGGGGTCGAAGAACCTGTGTTTATGGCGAGGCCGCGGGCCGAAAGTCCGTAGCTGTGACCCGGCCAAGGCCGCGAAAGTAACTGGAACCTTGGAATACCACGAACTCATCGTAGTGGCCCGGCACGTTCAGCGGTGCAGTGATGCGAAAACCGGAGAAGCTCAGCGGTGCGTTCAAAGGTACGCGGTGCTCTTGCAAACCGAAGTCGAACATCCCGCGGTCGGCTGCAACCTCCAGGATGCGCCCCTCCTTCACTAGGTAAATCTCGACGGGCGAACGGTAGATGTAAGCGGCGGGAAAGAACTGGAGCTCGAACCCAACGCTTTCGTCCGTGCCAAACTGCCCGTTCACGCTTGAACTGCAGGTCGCGGTACTCGTCGTACCCCATTGCCGCCATCGCCGGCGGCAACTGTTCGGTCGGGGGCAGGAACGCTCCGCGCGCCAGAGCGATGGCGCGCCGTCGCACTTCGGAAGCAACATCGACTCGAGGGACGCCCGCGCCTGCGGCGCGCTGCGGCAACTGTGCTCGTCAGCCCCAGAGCGCTGAGGCCGGTCAGCACGTCCCGGCGGCACAATGGTTGTCCTTGCATATCGAGAGGAGGCGGGCCAACGCCTGAACCGCAGCTGAACGTGGCGGAACACCTACTTAGATGTGCAGCACACCAAACAACATCAGCAGCACGATTACCGAAAGGGGCACGCCGATGAGCCACGTCAGCTCCTCGCTCAAAAGCGGACATTCGCCGCGACACGCTCAACGTCTGCTTCTGACCCAAAGCAGACATTGCGCGGTTCACGCCACGAGGTCTGCTTGTGAATGCATCCAAAGCCGGAGATGGACGTTTCCCGCAACCGTGGTTCGCAAGCGCGCTCGGGCGTTGGCCGAAACAAAAACGGCACCCCCATTTAGAGGCGCCGCAGGGTCGTACCAAAACAGAAGCGCGATCTTAGTGGACCGCTGCCGCTGCGAGGTCGTTTAGATGATGTCGATCTCGGCCGGCATATAGCTTGTGACCTCGAGGCCAACTTCCTGCTCGCTCACTTGCGGCTTGTTCCAGATCTTCATGAGGGTTCCTCCAATTTTTGGAAAGACGCTTTTGCGCCGTTCTCTACGTAAATGTGGATATCCGAGCCGATCACTACCAATCACGTTAGCGGGATCGCACTCACAATCGCGAGGTCAGAAAAATCATTACCGACCGCGAGGCGCTGGAGAGCAGTCAATGGAACGTACGTTGCCGCCGACTACCATTAAGAGTTCGATGGAGCGTCGCTGAGCACTGACGAGCGCGCATCGCCGGTATAAGCGATCACGTCGGAACGCTCGCTGATTGGTGGCCGTGGCTATGGCTAGTTGATGCGCAGGGAGCCTAGTAAACCCAACCTTGCAACAGCCAGATCACAACGAAGATGACAACCACGATGTTGAGGATGTTTTTGATCTTGCTGTCCATCGGCACGTAGGTGTTGACGAGCCAGAGCGCTACGCCAACGACGATCGAACAACGGCGATGTGCACGAGATCCACTGGCTTTCTGGTCCTCAGCCGGTGGCAGCGATGGGGTGCGGATCAGTTAGTCAAACTCTTTCAGTGGCGCAAGAGAGAATAGTAGCAGCCGTTCGGCTATGGCTCACCCCCGGGGAAAGCCCTCCGAGCATGCGAAGATGTGACCTCAATATTATGGAGCTGTTGGTGGCGGGGGCGGCTTAGTTACTTCCACCGTCGCGGGCGGGCTGTGATGGAGCCCCAGCCGATCTCCCCAAAATACAAAAACGCACGTCGCTACGAAAGCGAGCACTAAGATCACAGCGAGCAGAGAAGTGCCCCTGCGACGCGTGGGAACGATCCTCCGCTCGACTACCACCTCGTCAGGACCAACTTCGACGTCGCTGTCAGCTATTCCAGCAGCCATAACTGTTCTCCGAAGATTACTCTCCTACGAACAGTCGCCGAGGACGTTTTGTTCCTTTAGTGGCCCCGTCCATCAGTGCTCTTGACCCACCATCGATTTACACGACGAGCGCCCAAATGGCCTCCACCTATGAAGCCACCGCCGATGATGATCCAGGCACGGCTGTCTCCGGCATGACCAGGCCTCAGGCGGTGTCGAACGCTTTGCGGGCCCCGCGCGTTGCGCACAATGCCCAGTGTTGCCACGGACGCCGAATGGACATCCTACTGAAAATCGGAGATCTCTGGGTCCGCCGCAAGGCGGCGCCCGATCCCATCGCGCTCGAAGCCGTCTCCGGGTTGACCCCGGCGACGGTGGTAACGGGCGCGTCGGAAGGACTCGGCTTCGCGCTCGCACGCCTCATCGCGCGTGAGGGGCGCACGATCGTGCTGCTGGCGCGGTCGATCGACATGCTGTCGGACGCCGAGGAGACGCTGCGCTCCGCATACCCGCGCTCCAACGTCATCGCTGAACCACTAGACGTCGGCGAGAAGGATGCCCCCGCCAAGCTCGACTGCGCTGCTGGCGCGCCACGGGCTCTATCTCGACGTGCTCGTCAACAACGCCGGCATCGGCCTTGGCGGCAATTTCACCGACCTCGATCAGGAGGTGCTCGACGAGCTTGTCGAGACCAACGTCGCCGCCGTGACGCGGCTGACGCGGCATTACCTGCCGGACATGCGTGCCCGCGCGCGTGGCGGCATCATGAATTTGGCTTCGCTCGCGGCGTTCACGCCGGGGCCTTGGCAGGCACCCTACTTCGCCAGCAAAGCCTACGTGCTGTCGCTGACCGCAGCCATCGGCGGCGAATGCGCCGGCGAAGGCGTACGCGTATGCGCTATCGCCTGCGGCCCGGTCGAGACGCGCATCCATCGCAAGATGAATGCCGGGAACACGTTCTATCGCGCGCTGCTGCCGAGCAGCTCGGCCGACCGCATGGCGCGGCTGGCGTGGCGGTCGTACCGCATGGGTCGTCGCGTCGTCGTGCCGGGGATCGTCAACAGCTTCATCGCTTGGTCGGCGCGCGCCATGCCGTTCGAGCTTCTGCTGCCGCTGGTGAGCTGGCTGATGAAGCCGCGCGTGCGGCGCGTGACCGGAACGGCATCTGGCGTGCGCTTGCAAAAGCTCAGTCGCAAGCTGCTGCCGCGGTGACGCTGAGCGCCTAGCCTAGCTGCCCCGATTGGTGCAATCCGGAGTTCATATGACACTCCCGCACAAGAAACGCTCAGATCGTCGCCCTGAAGTGCACTGGAATCCGCACGCCTCAGCGGTACCGACACCGCTCCGTCTTGCGCTCGTGTGCGCGACCGCGGTGGTCGCTCCTGCTCCTCGGCACCGCCCGCGGGCAAGCGCAAGACCCCGGCTACTTCCCAACCACGCCAGCCGCGGTCGACAAGATGCTCGCTCTCGCCGACGTGAAGGCGGGCGACTTCGTCATCGATCTCGGTTGCGGCGACGGGCGCATCAACGTGACAGCCGCTCGGCGCACTGGGGCGCGCGGCCTCGGCGTGGACTTCGACCCCCAACGCATCGTCGAGGCCGAGGAAAATGCGAGACAAGCCGACGTCGCCGACAAAGTGACGTTCCGCAAGGAGAACCTGTTCGACACCGACATCAGCCAAGCCTCGGTGCTGACGCTCTATCTGTCGCTAAAGATCAACATCGCGCTTCGCCCGCGCATCCTGCAGATGATGAAACCGGGCGCGCGCGTGCTATCGAATGACTTTAATATGGGGGATTGGCTGCCCGATCGCTGGGAGCGTGTGGAGAGTAGA
Organism: uncultured Alphaproteobacteria bacterium; assembly: GCA_963812795.1. Taxonomy (GTDB): domain Bacteria; phylum Pseudomonadota; class Alphaproteobacteria; order Rhizobiales; family Hyphomicrobiaceae; genus Hyphomicrobium_A. The sequence continues at coordinate 70,491 of CAWEWG010000007.1, forward strand.
GTCGTGTACCTGTGGGTCGTGCCGGCCAAGGTCGCGGGCGACTGGCATGTGACGCGCACGCGCGCGCGGGCGGCCGCGCAGCTTCGATTTAGCACTCGCGCAACAGTTCCAGGAGCTGAATGGCAGCGCCACGATTGACGGGCAGCCGGTGCCGGTTCGCGACGCCCTGGTGGCGGGCGAGCGCGTGGGTTTCGCGATCGATGTCGGGAATGATGGGGGGATGCGGTTCGACGGCCGCCTGGTGGATGGCCGCCTAGAAGGCGAAGGCTGGACGGCCACGCGCAAGTTGCCCCCCAAGCCCTGATTGTTGGCATATGATTCCGCCTGAAGGTCTCTAGTCAATGCCCGCTCAGCGACTTGCGACCATGCTTCTGATCGAGTTCGGATTGAACGGTCGTCCGCGCTCGTTGACGTAGTCGGCACGCGAACTGCCAGCCGCCGTTTCGAAGGGCTGTGGAAATAGCAAGCATCGAATTGCGACCGCTAACGGGCGACGAGCAGCGAGCACTCGTCCGACAACTGGGTTACCAGAAAGGCCACCTGCGTGCGGTTGGTGGCATTGAGCTTCTTCATGATATTGCGCACGTGCACCTTCACCGTGCTCTCGCGCATGTTGAGCTCGTAGGCGATAATCTTATTAGGTTTCCCTTGCCGCAGAGCATCGATCACCGCGGTCTGCCGCGTCGTGAACAGGCCATTGCTCTTTTGCACGTCAGCTTGTGCCTCCGGTGCGTGATGAGCGGCGATCAAGCTGCTCGCCGGAACAAAGGTGCCTCCCGCACGAACGAGATCCATGGCCTGCATGGCCGTGTGTAGCGAAAAGCTTGTCGGAAGGTAGCCACGAACCTTCTTGGCGAGCATCTGGACAATGGCGTTTGGATCTTCGTTGTCAGAAACGATCACGACGGGACTATCGACAGCTTGAGCCGAGAGTTGTTCCACTTCGGCCAATGCGTCCGTCTGCACTATCCCGCATTGGTACAAAACGACGAGGGAGGGGTTGGTAGCGCATTCGCCGTCGACCCACTCATCCAAAGAGGCGAAGCACTCAGGGGATATGCCGCGCTCGTCCCTGAAAACGCGTGCCCAGAATTCGCGTGTCATCGTTTGTCGGGCGATAACGACAACGCGATCATCGTGCAACCATAGCTTTGTTGGCAGACCCATCTTGGGACCTCGCAGGGACAGTGATACCCTCAGTGCCCGGATGTGCAAGCCTCGGACCAAGAGTAGTCACGACGTGGGAAGGCGCGGAGTTTAACCTTACGCGGTGACGTGACTTCACCACCGCGGTTCGTCGGTTCGACGGCCGCTACTGACACTTAGCGGACGTCGCGTTTCGCGCGCAATGTCTGCTCCTGACGTCCCTCGCTTTGCGCCACGAGTCGAACACGGGTAAGTCTTGATCCACGTCGAATTTCCGCCCGTCGCCGTCATCCCCGATGAGTCGTGGTGCGACGTTATATGGAGAGACGATTTCGCCGCGGGATTGGTCGCAGCGTCTTTCCTTTGCGCCGGCGACGCCTGCCGCCCCGCACCCAGCCGTCGCACACTAGAGCGGAAAGAACTCGTTACGTGAGTGATTGAGCACGGACAGCGTGCCGGAAGCGATATCGAAGTAGGCCCCGTGCAGCGACAGCCGGCCCTTGTTTTCCGCGTCGGCGATGAACGGAAAAGTGCGCAGGTGCTTGATCGACGTCTTAACGCCTTCCCTCTCCAACGCGGACAGACGCTCGCTGTGCGGGGCACTCGGGTGCGCGGCAAGCACTCTGCGGCGCGCATCGTCGAGCATCGACATCCAGCGCGAGATGAACTGCGCCTCGGTCTGAATGGCGGCGCTCTGGTCGAGAGCAGCTGTGACGCCGCCGCAGCCCGAGTGACCCATAACGATGAGGTGCTTGATGCGCAGGTTGAGCACGGCGAACTCGATCGCCGAGCTGACGCCGTGGAACTTGCCTCCCGTCTCGTACGGCGGCACTAGGTTGGCGACGTTGCGTACAACGAACAACTCGCCGGGCATGGCGCTGAAGATGGTTTCCGGGTCAACGCGGCTGTCGCTGCAGGAGATGACCATCGCCTCGGGCGTCTGCCCGTAGGTTGCCAGCTCCTCATATTCCTCGGCCTTCGGCAGGAAATGCCGATGATGGAAGCGGCGGAAGCGGTCGGCGAGTTTTTCGGGGAAGCTGCTCATGCCATGCCTAGCCCGGCTATTTTTGCGCTTTGATCACGCTCAGACGGCCGTCGCCTTCCAGCCGTGCGACCTTCACGGCGGCGAGATCCTCAACTCCCTCCTCGCGCAGCTGGCCCATGAGTTCGTCTCTGGTCAGCATTTCCTTGCGCATGTTTTGCTCGATGACCCGCCCGTTCTCGACGAGCTTGAGGGCGGGGGCCTTCAAGATCGGCCGCAGGGCAGGAAAGCGCCACGCCAACCAGTCGAGCGCGTACTCCCAGCCGACGATCGTGCATACCAAGACCACGCCTTCTGTGACGGAGTTATAGTCCTTGCCCAATGCATTCTGCGCCGCATCGGCGATGAGGACGATGACGAGCAGGTCTGCCGGGCCAAAGTGCCCAGCTTGTCGGCGCCCGATGAAGCGCAGGATGGCGAACAACGCGAGATACATGATACTGCCGCGGAGCACGACCTCGGCTAAGCCAATAGCCGGCACAAACATCGCGTGCCAATCGACATTGGCCAGATCGCTCATCGGCGCCCACCACCGTCTGCCCGGTGCTAACCGGCCCTTGTACTTCAGCGGATGCCCACGGAGGGGCGGCGGCGAGACATCACGACGCGCGCAGGGATGTTGTTGTCACGGTGATGACCACCGCGTTGCGCTGCGTACCAGGCCGCAATCAGACCGACGAGCAGAGCGGTCACCGCCCCAAGTCCGGCAAGCACGGCCGCTTGTCGCGCCTTCTCGATAGCGTTCTTGGCATCCGCATAGGCTTGGTCTACGCGCTTTTCGGCTTCCGCCTGGGACAGCCCGGTGCGTTCAGCGACGATCTGGGCCAGGGTTTGCTTTCGCGCCGGGCTGAGTTGACCCGCCGCCGCCGCAGCGACAAGCGTGCGTGAAACTGTGGATCGTGCGTCGGCATCGACTACCGCGGCGCGCCCGGCCGGAGCCGCGCGGGTCGCCTCAGGTTCACCAGTGGGGGCCGGCGCAGCTTGCGCGACCGAAGCGCCGAACAGCGTATCGACCGCGGGTGCCACGACGGCTCCACGATCGCCCATGGCGCTAGCCGCGACCTGAGCACTGGTCTGCGCCGCTGTCGAAGCGGCCAAGAACGCCAGCACGCCTCCGGCAACGACGCTCAACGACCAGACGAGGAGGCCGTGGATGCCGTCGCGGAACTGCACCTCATCAGAAGCCGCAACATCCCAAGCTGAACGCATGCGGCCGGCGATGTAACCGCCGATGAGGAACGACAGGATGGGCACGGCGATGGTCCAGAAGACGGCCAACAAACCGGCAAGCCTGCCGTAGGACTCTGAACTCATAGGGCGAGACAAGCGACAGGCCGATCGCGGCGCCGGCTGTCAGTAGAACAAACGAGATGGCGCTGGCCGCCAATGCGCCGGCGAACACGGCGCCCCACTCCACATAACTGGTGCCAGAGCGAGCTGGCGTGACGACATCCACCATAGGTGCAACTCCCAAGGATCAGCGCAGCCCAACGAGGCCGAGAACGAACATCACGACGATGACCAGGCCGATGAGATAGATAATTTCATGCATGGCTTGTCTTTACCTCGACGATAACGGTGTCTGCGAACGCGCCTTGGACGCGTAGGTTCCATGCTTTTTGGTGCCCCCGCTGGTGGGAGCTGTTGAGCGACCTGATCGCTGCGCATTTGATCCAATTGATCCGATAACGACCGGGCGACCGCTCACCGCTGAAGCCGCGTGAACTATCCCGTCTGCCCCCCTCAGAAGGTGGAGAGGAGACAGCACAGCCTCCGTCAATTGCAGAGCAACTTCGACCAACGAACAATCGGTAGCTCGCAAGGGGGATTAGGGCCGAGGCACTTATGTGTCCCGGCCATTTTCGACGGTGGCGGCGCTTACTTGGCCTTTTCGGCAGCTGAGCTGTTAGCCGGCTTGCCGTCCATCGGCTCGCCCTTCTTGAATGCGCTCTTTGTGTACTTGTTGCCGTCCTTGGAAATCTTCGTAGTCCAGCCCGTGTCCCAGGTTATGACGGCGGCCGAGCCCTCTTCCTTCCAAGTGCCGGTCATGCCTTCGGCGTCTCGGTTAGCCTTGGCGGAGCCGTCGCCCGCGAGCGTAATCTCGAAAGCCTTGCCGGCCGTGTCGGCAACGTTCCACTTGCCTTCGAACTGGCTGGCGGCAAGGCTCGCGACGGCACTCATGGCAAGTACGACAGCCGCCGTGAGGCCGGCGGTCATGAATTTCCCGATCGTGTGCATGGGATTATTCCTCCAGAGTCGGCGTTCTTAGCGCCGTTAACTATCAACGTCATTCTGCCGGGCCCAGTTCCTCAAGCTCACAATGTCTTTGGATTAGCGCGACGCACCCCGGCGCACTCTCCAACAATTGAATACTGATGTTAGAGCCGAGGCATCTCTGCTGATTGAGTATCGAGCGGATCGGTGGGGGATGGTGGGTTACGGCACGTCCGCTCTGCACTCTCTAGCGGAAGTCAGCGACCGACCGCGGTCCGTGTGTTTAAGCTCTGACCTAAGACACCGGAGAGCCCCCATGAACAGCACGGTACGCTTCGAGGGCGTTGGCCCTTTTCATCTACCGGTCGCGCAGGATGCATCCGCGACGGGCCAACCCAATAGCGGAGTGACCGTCACCTTTCTGCTGGACGTAGGAGGCGGCGGAAAGGAGTTGAGCGCGGTGAACGTGCAGATCAATGCAGACGCAGCTCTGAAGCTCTGCAGCAATCTACTTAGAGCAATCGATGAGTCCCTCGGGACAAACGCGCGGGTGGGTCAGTAGCTGAGCGGCAAGCTTCATCGCGGCTGCCGTCAATGGATTGTCGAGCCGACAACCCGGAAGAGACCCGGCGCAACGGACAGCGAACAGTCGGACTCATGGAAGTCGGCTGGCGTCAATTAGTGAACGCCACTAGGCGGCGTCTTCGCTGACTGGAAGAGCGCTGCCGACTGCCGGCGATAGAACGATCGAGACTGCTGCGCGGAACTTCCCTTCCGTCCGAGTTGGCAGCTTATCTCATAGGACGTCACCGGCAGCTCGCCCCAAAGTGCTTCGTGAAGTCAGCGCCAGTCTTGCTGTAGATGACGACGCCGTCATCAGCTTTGTGCAAGTTGCGCACGCCAGCCGTCGTGCTTCACCTGATGAATCCACTTGCGACCGCGAGGCGGCTCACGGCCCAGGACGGGCGCCGAGGGTTCTATGAAGGGCATACGTGGCACGGCGGCAATTGTAGGGCGCCGATGCACAAAGAAAAACCCCGGCGCGGAGGCTGCGCCGGGGTGTTGGGGATCGGACAAGGAAGCCGAAGGGCAGCTTCGCCGGGGAAACGACACCACTAACGCACTGGTTCCATCGGCGGCTAATAGTCGTCGCCCAAGCAGCCCCAGTGCGGACCTCCTCGGACGCACCCTCAGCCCGCTTGGTCACCCGAGCAGTGTTTTTCTTTCTCGACCAGGAACGAGCATGTTGCCAGACGAGTTTTGAGCACACCGACAATTACTCGTAGGAGGAAACGATGAATTGGGATCGCGTCGAAGGCAACTGGAAGCAGTTCACAGGTAAAGCCAAGGAGAAGTGGGGCCAACTCACCGACGACGACCTCGCGCAGATCAACGGCAACCGCGAGCAGCTCGAAGGCAAGATTCAGGCCCGCTACGGCTATGCCAAGGATAGGGTGAAGCAGGAAGTTGATGACTGGTGCAACAACCTCAAATAACAGCCCCTCCAAAAGTTGGCCCCGCCGGAGTAGTCCAGCGGGGCTTTTTCATTCCAGCTACGGATCGAGGCGCAGCGGTGAAAGCACTCACTTCAATTCTGGCTTTGAGTCTCGCGATCGCGATCGCCGGACCCGGCTTGGCCGAAGGCGAACCGAAGTCCAGGACCGAATGCGCCGACATGAAGGAAATGATCTGGGACAGCGCGACCCAGACGTGCAACCCCATTAAGGAGTCACCGACAAAGGATCCCGGGGACACCCCAGCGTCGAGCAGCCCGCCCGGGCAGCCCATCAATTCCGAAACGTCAGATCGCATGCCTGAAAAGCCGACGCCGTCGGGTTTCGAACGCGACAGAACCACGCCGGTCGATCCCGCAAGGAAAACCCCGCGAGCCCCAGACGAGATGGAGAAGTAAACGGGGTGCGCCGGCGCCGATGGCCGGCGAATATTTCGATACCCAGTTTAACAAAAAGCTCCGCGGCTACATCCTTCCTCGTCTCGGCGCTAGGCCAGATCTAAAACATGCAAGGCGCCTGCGACAGAGGGACTGTCGAGCAGCGCATGCACGGTGATTGACCGCACGTGGCGCCGACGTTCAATCCAAAAGGCCCAGAAGAGAGGAAACTCCCCCGGGGCCGAGAGGAGCCGGTGCCGATCGCGAGGCCTCGCGGACAGACCGCATATTGAGAGTGAGGCGGGCCGACACCTGAACCGCACCTGAACGTGGCGGAATTCAATTTAGATGTGCAGCACACCAAACAACATCAGCAGCACGATAACCGACAGGGGCACGCCGATGAGCCAAAGCAGAATGGGCATGTGAGCTCTCCAGGTTCGAGTGACTTTTGAACATCGGCGGGCGACACATTGTTCCCCCCAACATACTGGGATGATCGCTTCGTGTTGGACCAAGTCCCGTCCATTGCATGGTGAGTGAAGCCGCGCACTCCGTAGTCGCGCCACGAGCGCTGGCAGGCTTCAACAGGAATAGAACGCTCCTTGAAATCTATCATCCAGACGGCGTGGAACATTCTGCGTCGCAGTGAAGGCATGTGCCACGGCGTCGTGAGGACGTCGATGCCATCGAGGCTCTTGGATTCTGGCCTTAAGCAGACATTGGCAGCGTGCGGCTCGATGTCCGCTTGTGGCCCTAAGCAGACATACGCAGCGGCACGCTCGATGTCCGCTTCTGGACCCCAAGCGGACATTGTCTCATCGACGTAGATAGCCCCGCGCGGCGATCGCGCAGATCGTATCGCTGGCGTATCCCCTAGTCCCAGGGAACGCTCAACCAGAGCCGACCACCCCAGGCAGTCAAGTCGTCACTGCCAATACCATCATAGGTCAAGACCGCGCGTCCCGACATGCCGCTGTTCGTGCGGACCATAAGCCCTCCTTCGACCTTCACACGGAAGTCATCGATGCTGGTCGCCAATCCGCCGACCGTTGTGCTCGAGTCTTGTCGAAATCCCACAAGCCGGTGAACGCCGCGCGCGGTTCTAAGATCGTGCCGTCGGGACGCTAAATCGGGTAGCCAAACTCGGGGCCAAACATCAGCCTGCCGATGTGCACCGATTGACTTACGACGGTAGAACCCAGCGAATCCACATAGCTGTCTTGCGTTTCCTCAACGTAGATCACCCCGACGCTCGGCGAGATCCGCAAGCGCTCGACGAACCAGTTGCCGGTGACATTGGCTTTGGCGAGCCAGCGGTCGGTATCGAAGGAGTCTTTATAGGTGCCTAGCGGGCTTACCTCGTTGTTCGATCGCCCCCACGCTCCTCTGGCGTCGAACAGGATATGCTCGGACAGCCTCAGGCTCACGTACGGGCCGGCCATCCAACCATCGCCGCTGACATCGGTGTTGAGTTTTTTCGACTCGTCATCCATCCAGTCGAACTGCACAAGAGCGCCGACGAGGATCCAGGGGTTCACGAGGTAGTCTGCCCCTAAGTAGAGTATGCCGCCGCGCAGTCCTTTTTCATGCGCCCACTTAATGATCGCCTTTCCCAGCATAATTTCCCACTGCAATGTCTTGTCAGCGGGATTAAGTTTAGCGTTGCAGGGGATGGGCTGGAGCGACTTGGCATAGTAGTCGCGGCGCCACTCCACATAATTGCGAAGGTCTGCATCGCAGATGGAGTGAATAGGCTTGGAGCCCGCGTACTCCTTCCAGAACTTGACGACACGCCGCACCTGTCTGAGCATGGCGGGCGTCGTCTTGCCCTGCTTGCAGCTCTTTTCTCTGGCGCGGACGTATTCATCTATCACGCAGGTGAATGTTTTCGCAGTCACGGGCAAGCCTTGCTCATGCATGGCCTGCAGACCATGATGCAGCTTCCAAGCTTTTGCGATTGCATCTTCTAGGTTCGCGGTGTTCAAGCCAGACGTATTTGCCGCTGAGTTTCGTTCTCAGGTGAAATATTGGCCCGTCACTGCGGCGAAAAATTACTAATTGTCCATTATCGAAATAACGCGCGTCCTTCACTACTCCAAAAATCCCTTTTCTATTTAATGGGAGAAAAAGAATTATACAATAAATGGGCGCCTAGAAAAAGCCTAGAATTGCAAAGAATTGAACATTTTGCCTAGGCTGTGCCTATGCACAGAATAGGCCACCTTGACGCTGTAAGTCATTGATATTAAATAATTAATCGTTCTTGCCGTGGCAGTGCTTGTACTTCTTGCCGGAGCCGCAGGGGCACAGGGCGTTGCGGGCGACGCGGCCCCAAGTAGCCGGATCGGACGGATCGACCGCCGTCGTGCTCTTGCGCGTCTGCAGCGGCGGGCGGCGATCCGGCTCGGGACGGGGAGGCGCGCGACCTTCGGCGGCGATCGCCGCATCGGCCAGCGCCAGCTCGTCGAGCCCGGAGAACGGATCGATGTGGCTGGCGTACATTTCCGGCAGTTCGACCGGCTGCATGCCGCCCTGCGCCTCGGGCGAGGCGAGCTCGACGTGCATGAGCTGGCCGGTGACGGCCTCGCGCAGGTTGGCGAGCATCGCCTCGAACAGGACGAACGCCTCGCTCTTGTACTCGTTGAGCGGATCGCGCTGGCCGTAGGCGCGGAAGCCGATCACCTGGCGCAGGTGCTCCAGCGTGACGAGATGCTCGCGCCACAGGTGGTCGAGCGTCTGCAGCAGCACCATCTTCTCGATCTGACGGAAGTTGTCCTCGCCGAGCTCGGCGGCCTTGCGCGCCGCCTTGTCATCGACCTCTTGCAGGATGCGCTCGGCGATCTCCTGGTCGGCGATGCCTTCCTCCGAGGCCCAATCCTCGATCGGCAGGTCGAGGTCGAAGACGCCGTTGATCGCCTCGCGCAGCGCCTTGCGTGTTCCACTGCTCGGCGTAGGCCGTCTCGGGAATGTGCGTGCGCACCAGCTCGTGGACGAGCTGATGGCGCAGATCCTTCACCGTCTCGGAGACGTCGTTCTCGCCCATGATGTCGATGCCGCTGCTCGAAGATGACCTTGCGCTGGTCGTTCATCACGTCGTCGTACTTGAGGATCTGCTTGCGGATGTCGAAGTTGCGCGCCTCGACCTTCTTCTGCGCCATCTCCAAGCGACTTGTTCATCCACGGATGCGTGATGGCTTCGCCGTCCTGCAGGCCGAGCGTCTTCAGCACGCTGTCCATGCGGTTGGAGCCGAAGATGCGCATCAGGTCGTCGTCGAGCGCCAGGTAGAACTTGGAGCGGCCCGGGTCGCCCTGGCGGCCGGAGCGGCCGCGCAACTGGTTGTCGATGCGGCGGCTCTCGTGGCGCTCGGTGGCGAGCACATAGAGGCCGCCGGCTTCGAGCGCCTGCTGCTTCTTCTCGGCGACGTCGGCGACGAGACGCTCGCGCTTCTTGGCGATCTGCGCCTCGTCGGGAGCGCGACCGGCCTCGGCCTCGTCGGCGATCCAGTCCTTCAATCTGGCTTCGACGTTGCCGCCGAGCTGAATGTCGGTGCCGCGGCCGGCCATGTTGGTGGCGATGGTCACTGCACCCGGGCACGCCGGCCTGCGCGACGATGCGCGCCTCCTGCTCGTGGTGGCGGGCATTCAGCACCTGATGCGGCACCGGGTCGGCGTTGGCCTTCGAGCGCGAGCCGAGCTCGACGAGATAGGAGCCCATGTCGGCGAGATACTCCTTGAGCTCGCCTTCCTTGTTCTCCTTCAGCTTGTCGGACAGGGCGAGCGCGTTGCGGCCCAGCTCCTGGATGTACTTCTTGTCCTTCAGAAGCGCGGAAAGCTGCTCGGACTTCTCGATCGACACGGTGCCGACGAGGATCGGCTGGTTGCGCCGGTGGCAATCGGCGATCGTCTGCACGATGGCGGCGTATTTCTCCTTGGCCGTGCGGTAGATCTCGTCGTCGTCGTCGACGCGGCCGACCGCAACGTTGGTCGGGATCTCGAGGACGTCGAGGCCGTAGATGTCGAGGAACTCGTTGGCCTCGGTGGAGGCGGTGCCGGTCATGCCGGCGAGCTTGTCGTACAGGCGGAAGTAGTTCTGGAAGGTGATCGAGGCCAGCGTCTGGTTCTCCGGCTGGATCTCGACGCGCTCCTTGGCCTCGAGAGCCTGATGCAGGCCCTCCGAATAGCGCCGCCCGGGCATCATGCGGCCGGTGAACTCGTCGATGATGACGACCTCGCCGGCTTTGACGATGTAGTCGCGATCGCGCTGGAACAGCTTGTGCGCCTTCAGCGCCGAGTTGATGTGATGCACGAGCGAGACGTTCTCGATGTCGTAGAGCGAGCCCTTCATCAGGCCCCTCTCGGCCAGCAGGACCTCGACGCGCTCGTTGCCGGCCTCGGTGAGAGATACCTGCCGCTGTTTCTCGTCGAGCTCGAAGTCCTCCGCGCCGAGCGTCGGGATGATCTCGTCGACGGCCTGGTAGAGGTCGGCGCGATCCTCCAGCGGACCGGAGATGATGAGCGGCGTGCGCGCCTCGTCGATGAGGATCGAGTCCACCTCGTCGACGATGGCGAACGAGTGGCCGCGCTGGACCATCTCGTCCATGTCCATCTTCATGTTGTCGCGCAGGTAGTCGAAGCCCAGCTCGTTGTTGGTGCCGTAGGTCACGTCGCAGGCGTAGGCCGCCTTGCGCTGCTCGTCGTCGATGCCGTGCACGATCTTGCCGACGGTGAGGCCGAGGAACGTATAAATCTGGCCCATCCAGTCGGCGTCGCGTTGGGCGAGATAGTCGTTGACGGTGACGACGTGGACGCCCTTGCCGGCGAGCGCGTTGAGATAGACGGGCAGCGTGGCGACGAGCGTCTTGCCTTCGCCGGTCTTCATCTCGGCGATCTTGCCCTCGTGCAGAACCATGCCGCCGATCAGCTGCACGTCGAAATGGCGCTGGCCGAGCGTGCGCTTGGCGGCTTCGCGCACGGTGGCGAAGGCGGGGACGAGCAGATCGTCGACCGTGGCGCCTTCGGCAAGCTGCCGCCGGAAGTTCTCGGTACGCAGCTTCAGCTCGGCGTCGGTGAGCCGCGCAACGTCCTCTTCGAGCAAGTTGATGGCCTCAACGCGCGGGTTGTATCCCTTGACGCGCCGATCGTTGGATGAGCCGAAAATCTTTGCCGCGAAACCGCCGATCGTCGAAAGCATTCGAAGAGTTCCCTTAAATCCGGGCTCGCGCCGGGAAGCATTGGCATGGCGTGCGGACTGATCTACCCAAGCGGAGAGGCCGTCATATCAGCCGAGATTGACCGGACCCCGCGAACAGCAGGCGGCCGCCAAGGGCGCTGCAAGCGCCTGTGACGCATTGAGTTCGGCCGCGGGGGAGAGATAAGGACCGCACCATAGGCTTGTCAACGCATCGGAAACGCTTCTGCGGCACATGCAAAAGGCCAAAAACCTGGCCGCAACTGTCGAATTCTTAACTTGGCAGCCGCTATGGGCCCCACTATCCATGGGCCCGCAGCCGGCCGGCCAGCCCGTTTCGTGTTGCACGAACGCGCAACGCCGCGGGTTTCCTCCCTTCCGGCCCGCCCAAACAATTCAGAGATCGAGCATGCATCGAGTGATTGAGAAAATGCGCACCCTCGCGGGCATCGCCGCTATGGCCGCCATTACCTTCGTCGCGCACGGCTACAGCGCGCAGGCGCAGGACGCAGCCGGCGAGACGGTCGTCGTCACCGTCGACGGCAAGAAAATCACCGAGGCCGACATGAAGCTCGCCGAGGGCGAGATCGGCGCCGAGCTCGCCCAGTTGCCCGCCGACGTGAAACGCCGGGCACTCGCCGAGTACCTGATCGACAACCAACTTTTCGCCAGCGCGGCGGAAACGGCCAAGCTCGGCGACACGCCGGAGTTTCAGAAGCACATGGCCTACCTGCGCGAACGGGCCCTGCGCGAGCAGTATTTCGAGAAGACCCTGAAGGGCAGCGTCAACGTCGACGAGGCGCAGAAGATCTACAATGCGCGCGTTGCCGAGCTGAAACCCGAGGTCGAGTTCGCCGCCCGCCACATCCTCGTCAACGACGAGGCGAAGGCGAAGGAGCTGCGCGCCAAGCTCGCCGCCGGCGGCGACTTTGCCCAGCTCGCCAAGGAGAACACCCTCGACACCGGCTCGAAGGAGCAGGGCGGTCTGCTCGGCTACTTCGGCATGGGCCAGATGGTGCCCGAGTTCGAGGCAACGGTCGCCAAGATGCAGAAGGGTGAGCTGTCGGAGCCGGTGAAGACCCAATTCGGCTGGCACATCATCAAGCTCGAGGATCGGCGCAACAAGCAGCCGCCGACTTTCGATCAGGTGAAAGACACGATCATGAACTCGCTCGCCGTCCGCAAAGCGCAGGAAGCTTCGACGGCACTGCGCGGCAAGGCGAAGGTCGAGTACGTCGACGCCGGCATCAAGAAGTCGGTCGAGGAGCACCAGAAGAAGCAGGCGGAAGCCGTGGAAGCCGCCAAGAAAGCTGCGGAGCCGGGCGCTGCTCCAGGCGCGGCACCTGCGCCAGGCGCCGCACCTGCACCAGGAGCGGCACCGGCCCCGGCCACGCCGCCGGCGCCCAAGCCCTGATCGGCTGAATCCAAAGCGCAATTGCAGCGGGCCGCTTGCTTCCAGGCGGCCCGATCTGTTTCCTACCTGTCCGCTTCTGGTGGTGCCGCCGTTGACACGGGCTCTCTAGCAGCCATGTTTAGCCCAACGCATGGAGGAAGCGCCCAATGAACGATCGCATCGTAATCATCGGCTTGGCTCTTCTGGTCGTCATAGGGCTGCTCCTGCTCTACACGGGAAACAATCTTCCCTCGCCGGCCACGCAGCCGACGCCGACCAACCCAGCACCCTGAAACTTGGCTCACCGGCCCGAAGGCGCAGCGGGCCGCTTGCTCCGAGCTGCCCAATCTGTTTCCTGGGCGCACGTTGCACCTCGGAGCCGCCCATGGGTAAGCCCGCCCCCGTCTCGCCGTTTGCGCCCGCCTCGCTGCCCGACGTGCCGGACGTTCCGGGCGTGGGCTTTGCCACGGCCGAAGCCGGCATCCGCTACAAGGGCCGCACCGACCTGCTGCTCGCCGTGCTGGCGCCAGGCACCGAAGTCGCCGGCGTTCTGACCCGCTCCAAGACACGCTCGGCTCCCGTCGACTGGTGCGCCCTCGGCCTGCGCGAGGGCAAAGCGCGGGCGCTCGTCGTCAACTCCGGCAATGCCAACGCCTTCACCGGCAAGAAGGGCATGGAAGCGGTGGTCATAACGGCCGATGCGGCGGCGGCGGCGGTCGGCTGCCCGCCCGGCGAGGTGTTCATTGCCTCGACCGGCGTCATCGGCGAGCCGCTCGACGCCGGCAAGTTCACCCACCTTCTCGGCAAGCTCGCCGGCGAGACCAGGGCCGACGCCTGGCACGCAGCAGCGCGCGCGGTGATGACGACCGACACCTTCCCCAAGCTGGCGACGCGCACCGCCAGGATCGACGGCTGCGATGTCGTGATCAACGGGTTCTGCAAAGGCGCCGGCATGATCCAGCCCGACATGGCGACGATGTTGTGCTTCGTCTTCACCGACGCACCGATCGCAGCCGCAGCCCTGCACAGCCTCGTCGCCGATAGCGCCGACCGCACCTTCAATTGCGTCACCATCGACGGCGACACTTCGACGAGCGACACGCTGCTGGTCTTCGCCACGGGGCAAGCGGCAAAGCGCGGTTGCCCGCGCATCGAGGACGCCACCGATCCGCGCCTCGGCAACTTCGCCGCCGCGCTGCACGACCTGTTGCGCGAGCTGGCGATCCTCGTCGCCAAGGACGGCGAGGGCATCACCAAGTTCGTCACCATCGAGGTCGACGGCGCCGAGAACGACCGCGCGGCGCGGCGCATCGCGCTCTCGATCGGCAACTCGCCGCTGGTGAAAACCGCCATCGCCGGCGGGGACGCCAATTGGGGACGCGTGGTCATGGCGGTCGGCAAGTCCGGCGAAGCCGCCGATCGCGACAAACTGTCGATCCGCTTCGGCGACATCATCGTCGCCCACGAGGGCGAGCGCGCGCCGAGCTACGAGGAAGAGGTCGTTGCCCGCTACATGCAGGGCGACGAAATCACCTTGCGCGTCGATCTCGGTATCGGCGACGGCAAGGCGACGGTGTGGACCTGCGATCTGACGCACGGCTACATCGACATCAACGCCGACTACCGCAGCTAGGAGACGCGTCCGCGCATGGATCCCTCATTCTGGCACGATCGCTGGGAGAACCAGGACATCGGCTTCCATCAGGCGGACATCCATGCGCTGCTGCCCGCGTACTGGCCGCGCCTGGAGCTGGCGAGCGATGCGCCCGTGTTCGTGCCGCTGTGCGGCAAGAGCCTCGACATGGTGTGGCTGGCGCAGCAGGGGCATCGCGTCATCGGCGCGGAGCTGAGCCAGCGCGCCATCGACGATTTCTTTGCAGAGCGTGGCCTTGCGCCGACGACGCGCACATCCGGCGAGCTTCATCGTCAAGTCGGCCGGGCCTTATGAGCTGTGGTGCGGCGATTTCTTCGATCTGCCGCGCGAGGCCGTGGCGGGAGTTGCCGGCGTCTATGACCGCGCCGCGTTGATTGCGCTGCCGCAGGCGCTGCGGCAGCGGTACGCCGAGACGCTGGCGTCCCTGTTGCCGGCGACAGCGCGCATACTCCTGATCACCCTCGAATACGAACAGTCGCAAATGGCCGGGCCGCCGTTCTCGGTGCCGGGCGATCAGGTGCGCGCGCTGTTTGCCGGAAGTTATCGATTGGAGGAGCTCGAGTGCCGCGATGTGCTCGACGGCCATCCGCATTTCAAGCAGCGCGGGCTGACGGCGCTGTGTGGAGAGCGCGTTTCTTCTGCGGCGCACTTGAGCCGACGCCAAGAAAAATCCGCCCGCCGACGCCGCAGTCAGGAATGCGGCACCGGCGGGCGGAGGTCGTAAATGTCGCTTAGTGGTGGCGGTGGCCGTGGCTCTTTCTGCAGACCTGAACCCACTTCGTGCGCTTCTTGCCCCACTTCCACACGGTCTTCTTGACCACGTGGCAGCGCATGCCGTCGCGGTGACCCGCTTCGGCCGGCGTCGGGGCCGCAGCCATGGCGAGGGGAGCGGCTAGCAGGGCCATCGCAACAAAGAACTTCATCATCATCTCCTCATGTTTCTATTGGCTGCGCCGGGCCCCTGTGACTTCGGAACTCTGCGCCAGCAGAGAAGGAACGGCCGCATCCGGCACGCTCCGTCGCCTGGCCACGCAAAAAATTGCTCCGATACGGGTGATTGCCTCGGGGACCCGGGCAGTGCGCGGCAAAACGCGCTGGCCCCGATATAGTTCTGCCGCAGCCACAATTTGCTCGTGCAGATGCCGGTTTACTCTCGCTCAGGGTTTGCGGGCTGACATTTCCCGCTAAGCTGCGCATACTCGCCAAGTGGGAGAATCAGAGGTCTTAGCGGAGAAGGGCCGCGTCTTGGCAAAGGACGGACGTATCGCTTTGACAGCTGCGCTGGCGGCCTTGGCCCTCTGCGTGCAGCCGGCTGCGGCCGGCACTGCCATGGTGTTCGACTTCGAGGACGGGCACGTCCTCTACGCCGAGGATCTCGATGCCCCGTGGTATCCCGCCTCGCTCACCAAGATGATGACGGCCTACATCGTGTTCACCGCCATCCGCGACAAGCGGGCAACGAAGGACACGAAGATCTTCATCTCGCCCACCGCCAACAAACAGCCGCCGACGCGCCTCGGCCTCAAGACCGGCAAGGACATAACCCTCGGCCAGGCGTTGCAGCGCGCTCATCATGCGCTCCGCCAACGACGTCGCCGTCGCCATCGCCGAGACGCTGGGCGGCGATGAAGCCGCGTTCGTCAAGCAGATGAACCAGACGGCGGCCCGCCTCGGCATGGCGCACACGCATTTCATCAATCCGCACGGATTGCCAGCCGAGCAGCAGGTGACGACCGCGCGCGACATGGGTCTGCTGGCGCAGGCGCTGCTGCGTGACTTCCCGGAAGAAGCGGCGCTCTACGCGCAGACGCAGGCGACGATCCACAAGATCACCATCGGCACGCACAATGCGTTGCTGACATCGTTCCCCGGCGGCGACGGCATCAAGACCGGCTACACCTGCGCCTCCGGCTACAATCTCGTCGCCAGCGCCACGCGCAACGGCCGCAAGCTCATCGCGGTGATCCTCGGCGAGTCGAGCAGCAACGCGCGCACCGCGCGCGCGGCGGCGCTGTTGGAGAACGGCTTTCGCACGCGCGAGTGGAAGTCCGCTTTCCCCATCGCCCGCGTCGAGAACTATCCGAGCGAAGTGGTCGGCGCCGGTTTCGAGCCCAGCACGCAAATGCTCGCGAAGCTTCCGCGACTGCAAGGCTCCGCCGCCCCCGCCGCCGGAGGTGACGGCCAGCGCCGGCACTGCGGCGCCCGGCGCGGCCGCCTGCCGGGGCTCCAAGCCAGGTGAAGAAGGTCTCGGCGACGAAGTCGGGTAAGAAGACGTCAAGAAGAAGAAGCGCCGGCCGCCCATCGACTGACGCGGGCGCGCTCGGGCGCTAGAGCTTCGCCTCGATCGCATCCCAGATCAGCGCCGCGATGTCGGCGCCGCCGAACTGCTTTACCTGGCGGATGCCGGTGGGCGAGGTGACGTTGATCTCGGTGAGATACGGCCCGATCACGTCGATGCCGGTGAACAGCAGCCCGCGCCGCTTCAGCTCCGGACCCGAGCCGCGCGCAGATCTCCTCGTCGCGCTTCGTCAGCTTGGTCGCCTTCGCCGTGCCGCCGACGTGCAGGTTGGAGCGCGTCTCGCCGGCCGCCGGCACGCGGTTGATGGCGCCCGCCACCTCGCCGTCGACGAGGATGATGCGCTTGTCGCCCTCGCGCACCTCCGGCCGGTACTGCTGCACCATGAACGGCTCGCGGAACACGCCCTGGAACAGCTCGACCAGCGCGCCGGCGTTGGTGTCGTCCTTGCCGATGCGGAAGATGGCGGCGCCGCCGTTGCCGTAAAGCGGCTTCAAGATGATGTCGCCCATCTCCTTGCGGAACGCCTGCACGTCGTCGAGCGAGCGCGTGACGATGGTCGGCGGCATCAGGTCGAGG
Source organism: uncultured Alphaproteobacteria bacterium (assembly GCA_963812795.1). Lineage (GTDB taxonomy): Bacteria > Pseudomonadota > Alphaproteobacteria > Rhizobiales > Hyphomicrobiaceae > Hyphomicrobium_A. The sequence continues at coordinate 87,897 of CAWEWG010000007.1, forward strand.
AAGTCGAGCACGAAGATCTTCTCCGGCGCGTTGCGCACCTGCGCCGGGTCGTTGACGACCAGCGTCTTGGGGTGGATGCGCTCCAGCAGATGCGTCGTCGTGATGTAGGCCATGTCGAACGGCGGGTCCTGGCGCAGCAGCACCACGTCGCGCTTCGCCAGATCCTCCACGCGCGGGCGCGTCAGCTTGTAGTGGCCGCCCTGCTTGTCGTGCACTTCGAGCGTCGCGCCGCGCGCCAGCAGCTTGTCGCCGTGCAGGGCGAGGTTCGGCGGCGTGTAATAGAAGATGTTGTGCCCGCGCTTTTGCGCCTCGAGCAGGATGGCGAAGGTGGAGTCGCCGCGGATGTCGATCCGCTCGATCGGGTCCATCTGGACGGCAACGCGCAGGGGCATGCAAGGCTCGCTGGGGTCGGCGCGGCAGGGGCCGTAGGCAAGCCGCGTGGTGGCCGTCATGTCAATGGGTGCGGAGCGCTTAAAGGCCGTTGGGGATGTGGCGGGGCCAGTGGCGCGGCAGCAAGAGGACGAGGTCGAACCCCTGCTCGTGCTGGTGATAGCGCGGCCGCCGCGCCAGCCAGTAGTCGGCGGCGACGCGGATGCGGGCGGCCTGGCGCGCGCCACCGCGGCCTCGACATCCTCGCGCGTGCAGCCGGCGCTTCACCTCGACGAAGGCGAGCCGCTGGCCGCGCACGGCGATGATGTCGATCTCGCCGGCGCGCGTTTTCACGTTGCGCCCGAGGATCCGGTAGCCCTTGGCCATCAGCGCCGCCGCGGCCAGCATCTCGGCGAGGCGGCCGCGACGCAGGCGCGCCCGCCGCTCGTCCGCCGTCATTGCGCGCCTTTCCGCAGGCGCAGGCCGAGATCGTAGACGCGGCTCTTGGGGACGCCGAGCGCATCGGCGACCGCCTTGGCGGCATCGCGCAAGCTCATCTGCTCCAGCGCCGCCGCCAATCGGGCGGCGATGTCGTCGTCGCTGACCTCGCCCTGCTGCGGCGGGCCGACGAGGATCACCGCCTCGCCCTTCAGCGTCTCCCCCGTCGAGATCGGCGGCAAGCCGATCGAGGGGCGCGCGCCGCACCTCCTCGTGCAGCTTGGTCAGCTCGCGCGCTATTGCGGCGGGTCGCGCACCGAGCACGGTGGCGAGATCGGCAATCGTTTCGGCGATGCGCGAGGGCGCCTCGAAGAACACGAGCGTCGCCGGCACTGCGGCAAGCTCGGCGATGCGCGTGCGTCGGCCGGCACTCTTCGGCGGCAGGAACCCGGCAAACAGGAACGCGTCGGTCGGCAGGCCGGCAACCGCCAGCGCAGACAGCGTCGCCGAAGCGCCCGGCAGCGCCTCGACGCGATGGCCCGCATCGATGGCCTCGCGCACCAGCTTCCAGCCCGGATCGGAGACGAGGGGCGTGCCGGCATCCGATATCAGCGCGATGCGCTGACCGGCGGCGAGGTCGGCCAACACGCGCGGGCGCTCCTTGGCCGCGTTATGCTCATGATAGGGCCTAGCCGGCGTGCCGATGCCGAAGTGCGACAAGAGCGTGCGGCTGTGGCGCGTGTCCTCGCACAGCACCGCGTCGGCCCGCGCCAGTACGGCGATGGCGCGCAGCGTGATGTCGCCCAGATTGCCGATCGGGGTCGAAACGACGTAGAGACCCGGGGCCAGCTCGCCTTCGAAATGCCGCTGCAGCTCCTCGGCCGCACGGGCGAGAATACGTCCCGGATCGGCCCTCTCTCCGCGCATGGCGGCCTTCTCTTTCGCAACTGCGCCGTCGATTGTTCACGATAGTGGCAGAGAGGCACTTTTCGATATGTATTCCACCGTCTAACGAGTGATAGTGAGTCGTTACACCGTTCCGGTGGCCGGGACCATCTCGCCGAGCGCTGCGCGATGGGCCACAAGTATTGGGGGACCCCGGTTTGAAGCGAAAGAGCTTGCAGCAAGCCATGGTTAGCGGGCGCAAACGCGCCGGCACGCTGGCGATGCTCGGCCTCATGCTCGCCGGCTGCTCGACCAACGGCCCCGCCGAACCCCCAACCGCCGCGCTAGCGCCGCCTCCCGGCCAAGGGCAAACGCAGACGCGCGCGCCAGTGAAGATCGCACTCCTGCTGCCCATGGGCGGCATGGGCGAAACAGCGGCGATCGCCAAGAGCATGAAGCAGGGCGCCGAGATGGCGCTGTTCGAGCTCAACGATCCCAACGTCGAGCTGATCACCAAGGACGACGGTGGCACCGCCGCCCGCGCGCGCGTCGCCGCCGACGAAGCCATCAAAGAGGGCGCCGAAATCATCGTCGGCCCGCTGCTGTCACAATCGGTGCAAGGCGTCGCGCCCGTCGCCCGTCAGGCGAACGTGCCGGTGCTGGCCTTCTCCAACAACACACAGGTTGCCGGGCAGGGCGTCTATCTCGCCAGCTTCCTCGCCGATCAGGAGGCCGACCGCATCGTTTCCTACGCCGCTTCGCAGGGCAAACGACGCTTCGCCGCTCTCATTCCCGATGACGCTTATGGCGTCCTGGTCGAAGAGGCGTTTCGCCGCTCGGTGCAGGCCAACGGCGGTACCGTCGTTGTCGTCGAGCGCTATCCGGTGACGGCCAACGGCATGCTGGCGCCGGCCAAGCGCGTTGTCGAAGCCATCAAGGGCGGCGCCGAGAACGGCGTGCCCGTCGACGCTCTGTTCTTGCCGGGCGGGCAGGAATCGCTCCCGCAGATCGGCCCGGTCATCGCCTATTCGGGGCTCGATACGACGAAGGTGAAGCTGCTGGGCACCAGCGCCTGGGATTTCGCGTCGATCGGACGCGAAGCCGGCATTTGTCGGCGGCTGGTATCCGAGCTCCGACCCGATCTCATGGCGCTCGTTCTCCGAGCGTTTCGCTCGCACCTTCGGCACGGCACCGCCGCGCATGGCATCGGTCTCCTACGACGCCCTCGGCGTCGCCATCGGCCTGTCTACCAAGGCCCCGGGCGCCCGCTACACGCCGGAGAACATCACGCGTCCAGAGGGTTTCACCGGCGTCGACGGCGTCATCCGCTTCAGCGCCAACGGATTGAGCGAGCGCGGCCTTGCGGTGCTCGAGGTGCAGAAGTTCGGCTCGGCGGTGATCGACCAGGCGCCGACGAGCTTCCAGGCAACGCGCATCTCCGCCGCCGACCAGACCGGGTCGCTGCCCAAGACTCCTTGACGCCTTAGGCCGCCAGCGCCTGACGCTGGCGTTGCGGCGCCGTGCGCTCGGCCTCGGCGAGGATGGCGCGCAGAGCCGACACATCCGCCGGTAGGGGCATGGCCGTCGCGCAGATCGTGAATGAGCTGAGTCAGGGCGTAGTCGGCGGCATCGATCTGGCGCGCGGCGGCGGCCTGCAGCGTCTTCACGTGCCGGGCGCTGGCAATGGCCGCGGCGAGCACACCCGCTGCCCGGCGCCAATGGTCTTCGATGGTCAGGCGCACCGGTTCGATGGCGCGCGAGATATCGCGCGGGGCGCGGGCAGGTACCTCGCCAAGGGCCAGGCTCGTCCACAGACTGCCGGCCAGCGTGCCGTAGGCGAAGAAGCGTCTGAGCATTTTGATGCGCGCCGTCATCGCGTTCCACATCGAGGTTGCATGAACACCCGCCACCAGCACGAGGTCACAGGCTGCACGCGATACCGACGCAACAACTGGCTGGAGTGCCAAGCTGAGCTTATTCGCAAGCTTTGCCAATGTGTTCGTAGCGTAAACTCGCATCGTGTGTTCTTTCAGCGACGGATGCTGCTGCACCTTCAGCGTAATCTTTTCAGACAATCGTTAGCGAACCGCTAACCAAACCGGCCAAGTCGCAGCTCTACCCGCGGCTTAGCCGCTCAGGTTGCGTCGTTGGTTCGGAAGCATCAGGGGGTACCGTCGCGGCTAGAGGCCGACCATGCGGCGGATGTCGGCCGGCGCGGCGCCACCGGCGCGCAAGGCGGCAAGGCCCGTGTCGCCGCCACTCTTCGAGAGCTTGCGGCCGTCGGCGTCGGTCAGCAGCCGATGGTGCCGGTACGTCGGCTCCGGCAACCCGAGCAGCACCTGCAGCAGGCGATGCACACCGGTCGCCTGAAACAGATCGCGGCCGCGCGTGACGTGGGTGACGCCCTGGCGCGCATCGTCGACGACGACCGCGAGGTGATAGCTCGCCGGCACGTCCTTGCGCAGGATCACCGCGTCCCCCCACAGCTCTGGTTGCGCCGGCAAGACCTGCGGCCGGCCGTCGTCGTCGAGTTCGCTAAACGTCAGCGGCGCCCCGCCGAGGCGTTGCCGTGCCGCCGCCAGCGCCTTCTCCATATCGATGCGCAAGGCGAAGCGTTCGCCGCCCTCTAGGCGCATTTCGATCTCGTCGCGCGGCAATCGCTTGTGCAGCCCTGGATAGAGCGGCGCGCCGTCGGGATCGAGAGCGCCGGGCATGGCCGCCGCCTCGATCTCGCTGCGCGAGGCAAAGCACGGGTAGAGCAGCCTCTGCGCCTCGAGCCGCTCTGCCGCCCGGACGTAGGTGGGAAAGTGCTGCGACTGACGCAGCACCGGCTCCTCCCAGGCGACGCCGAGCCAGGCGAGATCGGCGAAGATGCCGGCGACGTGCTCTTCGCGGCAGCGGGTGACGTCAATGTCCTCGATGCGCACGAGGAAGCGCCCGCCCAAGCGCCGTGCCAGGTCGAAGCCGGTCAGCGCCGAGAGGGCATGGCCGAGATGCAGCGGGCCGTTGGGGCTCGGCGCGAAACGAAGAACAGGTACCGATGTCATGAACCGGGAAGTCGCCTCAGTCGCACTGGCCGGTGCGGCCGGCGCCGGGCGAGTAGGTCCGTGCGACCGCCTCGACCACCCGGTTATAGAAGCGCCGCTCGGCCTTCGGGTAGATCATAGCCCAGCTATTAATTAACCGGCCGCCGCAGGTGAAGCTGACCCGCTCATAGAATTCGCGGTCGCCGATGCTGCCGGAGATGACGAACCATTCGCCGTGCAGCGGCGCATAGTCGATGCGGGCCCCGGGGTAGTTCTCCTGCATCAGGTAGCTGCGATAGTCCTCGAGCGTCGTGCCATCGTCGTTGAGAAAGGCGCCCACGAGCAGCTGCGCGTTGCCGTCGCGCGAATACAGCACGCGGCCCTCGTCGGTGTCGGGGGCGCGTAGCTGCTGAAAGACGTCGACGGGGTAGGCGATGAGAAAGCCGTGGCGCTCGTTGCGCAAGGTCGCCCAGTCGCGCCGCCAGTCGGCGGCTATCGCGGCAGAACCGCCGGCCAGTAAGAGCAAGAGAAGCGTCGCCGCTAATGAAGTTGCCGCCCGTGACCAATGCCACATCGCACAGCACTCCGAGACGCGCGCAAAGCCCGCTCGCTTTGCGAACGCGTGCTGAAGATCATACATTCCATGCGTTCGGCAGAGAAGAGTTCCGCGTAAGCCATGCACATGAAGAGCGTTGATAAGACGTCGATCATTCTCGACGAAGCGGAGATGCGCAAAGGCATACGCGCGCTGCGCCGCAAGTGTCCGCATATGCGCCTGGTGCACGACCACGCTGGAGATCCGCCGGTGCGCCAGCATGTGCCGGGCTTCGAAGGTCTGGCGCGCATCGTCGTCGGTCAGCAGCTCTCGCTCGCCAGCGCGCAGGCGATCTGGGCGCGCGTGCAGCTCGCCGCGCAGCCGATGACACCGCGTGTATTCCTGAAGCTGAGCGATGAGGAGCTACGCGCCGCCGGGCTGTCGACCGGCAAGGTGAGAACGTTGCGCGCGCTGAGCGCAGCGATGGTCGGTGGACTAGACCTCGATCGCCTGGCCGGCGCGCCCGAGGCCGAGGTGCACGAGGCGCTCACCGCCCTGCCCGGCATCGGTCCGTGGAGCGCCGACATCTACCTGCTGTTCTGCCTCGGGCGCGCCGACGCGTTCGCCGCCGGCGACCTCGCCCTGCAGATTGCGGCGCGCGCCGCGCTTGGCCTCGATGCGCGGCCGTCCCGCGATGAGCTTTTCAACATCGCCGAGCGCTGGCGACCTTGGCGCGGCGTCGCAGCCCACCTTCTATGGGCCTACTACAAGGTGGCCGACCGTGCCTTGCTCGTGCCGAAAAACGCCTAGTTTGCGTGACCTTAGAAGCCCAGGACACACCCGCGGCACGAGCGCGGCGGGGAGCTTCACAGAGTTGATATGCGCCGCTAGTATCCCGGCCGAACTGCGAGGAGAACGCAATTCGCTAGAGCGAACGACAGGACCGTAACGTGGATGCGCACGCGGCCATTCCGGATTCTTTTCCGGCACTCGTCCTAAACGCCGACTTCCGGCCCCTGAGCTACTATCCGTTGTCGCTCTGGAGCTGGCAGGAGTCGGTGAAGGCCGTATTTCTCGATCGCGTCAACATCGTCTCCGAATACGACCGCTTCGTGCGCAGCCCCTCCTTCGAGATGAAGCTGCCGAGCGTCGTCTCCCTCAAAACCTACGTGAAGCCGGCGCTGTATCCCGCCTTCACGCGGTTCAACGTCTTCCTGCGCGACCGATTCAGCTGCCAGTACTGTGGCGCCAAGGACGATCTAACGTTCGACCATCTGATCCCGCGCTCGCGCGGCGGCCAGACGCGATGGGACAACGTCGTCGCTGCATGCGCCCCGTGCAACCTGGAAAAGGGCGGCGCCATGCCGGAAGAAGCCGGGATGCTGCCGAAGCAGTCGCCCTATCGCCCGACGGTGTTCGAACTACACCGCAACGGCAGGCTGTTCCCGCCCAACTATCTGCACCAGAGCTGGCTCGACTATCTCTATTGGGACACCGAGCTCGAGCCGTAATTCCCCTCACCCGGAAGCTCATTGGCATTCGCTTCCGACCTCTCCCCATGGGCGAGGTCAGTCTTCCATAAAGAAGGCCCCGGCAATGCGGTTGCCGGGGCCTTTGTCGTTTGGAAGGACGACGAAAACTTGTGCTAGGCGGCGCGCTTCATCGGCGCGACGCACAGCAATTCGGCGATGGCCTCGACGGCGCGGCTCCAATCGTGCCCGGCGCGGTCATCGGCGCTCAGCCCGAAGGCGAGCAGCGCGTCGGCCGGCGCGCCGCCGTCACGGAAGAAGCGCGCGCACGACTGACGGGCGATGCCGACGGCCTGATGCCATTGCAGCGGATTGACGTGGTTGAAACTCATTTGACGCCTCCTCGATTTGCGCCGTTCAAGTGGCCCGGCGCGGGCTGGTTGGTGCGCCGCTGAAATGCTCCGGCGCGGAGCTTTGTTTGGTTGGCAAGCACACAGAGCGTGATGGCACCACAACGCGAGACCATGTCACGTGGTGCCTTGGTGGAGACCTACGGACTCCTACGCTCCGCATGCTTGCCAGCTCGTTGGAAGGTCCCTCTTTACCCCTCCCTGAACGATTACGCGGCGTAACTACCTTGTCGACGCCGACGCTATGGGAACGACCGTCGCTGGAGACGGACTGCCGATAGCGACGAGTACTTCACCGACAACTTCCGAAAGCGAACGCCACGAATGCGACTGAGACGCCACGGCACACCTCACTGACTGACTGCTGGACTGGAGCGACACGCACACAACGCCACTTACGCAACGAGCTACTCACTGTTTCGGGGTGCAACCGCCCGGAAGTACGCGGAGACCTTGCCTCCGAGCGGTTCGCCTCGACTTGCAACGCGCGCTCGGTGGGGGAGGAGCGCGCTAAGGGGGAGTTGGCTGACGCAAACGACGCAACGGGACGCTAGAGCACGGAACGCAACCGGACGCCACGCGACGCAACAGACGCAACGCTTACAAAACGCACTACTGAATGGGGGACTGACGCGGACGCGACTGACTGAACGAGGACGCTACTAACGCAACCGAGCGGGATGCGGGGTTCCCGGAGTTACATGACGCGGACGCTAGTGAACTGAGACGCGGCTGACGAAACTCTGACTGACGCAACGCGACTGGCCGACGGGGCTTCGAAACTTCGCTCTCGATACGCGAGAGAACTGCTGGGCTCTTGAAGCGACGAAGCGCGGGTTCGGTAGCTTCAACGCGAACTCTTCACTGTGTGTTCCGCGAACGAGTGGAATAGACCGTTACTTTTTGACCACGGAATGGCGACGCCGTGTCGGACCCACGGTATTTAGCTTGACTGTTGCTGAACGGGAGCCGCCCGCACTGATATGCGATTGTTCTGTGGATAACTTTCGCGAGCGGCGCGCGGCGCGAACCGTTCAGCGCGCGTGCAGCGCTTCGGTCGTTGCGCGGATGCTGAGCAACACAACGAGCAGCGAAACCACAACATTCCAGCCCGCCAGCGATAGGCCGGCGAGGCGCCACGCCGCCTGGTCGCAGCGCACGACGTTCGTCTGTTGCAACGCTTCGAGCATATTGCCGGCGTTGTTGGTCAGCGCTTGCGCGCCGGTGCACGCGGCCGGCCCAGCCCAGAATTGCCATTCGACGCCTGCGTGGTAGACGCCGAGGGCAGCGTTGGCGAGGAACGCCAGAGCGACGATGGCGAAGACGATGGCGGCGGTGCGCGGCTGCCCGGCACTCAGGCCGACGAGGGCCAGAAACAGCAGCGGAACGCCCAGGTAGTACGCATAGCGCTGCTGCAGGCACAATTCGCATGGGGCCAAGCCGCCGAGGTGCTCGAAGGCAAGCGCGCCAAGCAGCGATCCGACGGCGAGCAGCAGCGCCAGTGCGCCGAAGCGATACGCCGAATGCACCGTCGGGTCGTGGGCCGCCAAGGTCATCGAGGCATCCTCAGAACGCGGAACTAGAACAGGTATTTAACAGCGACGAAACCGCTGACCAAGACCACCACGAAAACCGTCGTTACCAGCGTCAGCCGGCGCTCGATGAACTCGCGGATCGGCTGGCCGAAGAAATAAAGCAGCCCCGCCACGAGATAGAAGCGCATGGCGCGGGCGATGATGCTGGCGCCGATGAAGGCGAGGAAGTCCATTTTGGCGACGCCGGCGGCGATCGTCACCACCTTGAACGGGATTGGCGTCATACCTTTGATGATGACGGCCTCGACGCCGTACTCGTGCACGAACTGGATGAAACTATCGAGCGCGTGCTCCTTGCCATAGAAGTTCAGGATCGGTTTGCCGATCGCCTCGAAGAAGAAGTAGCCGATGGCATAGCCGAGGATGCCGCCCGCCACCGAGGTGACCGTGGCGATGGTCGCATACCACCACGCCTTCGAACGATCCCTCAGCACCATCGGGATGAGCATCACGTCCGGCGGAATGGGGAAGAACGAGCTCTCGATGAAGGAGACGACACCGAGCGCCCATGGGGCACGCGGGCTGCCGGCCATGCCCATCATCCAGTCGTACATGCGTCGCATCATGGGGGGTGCTTACTCGGCGGCCGGCGGGAGACGTGTGAGCGGGTGGTTCGCGGGACTGTGCGTGAAGCTCATGGCGAGACGCAGAACGATCTCGTTGAGAATGAAGCGGCCGTTGCCGGTGGCGCGAATGCGCTGAGTTCCCGGACCGGCGTGAGAGACCGCTTCAATGAGGCCCTGCTGTGTCAGCCCCATAACGGCGGCCGCCGATGGCCGTGCGCCCGTCATGCGCTCGAGGCGCGCCAGATCGACGCCTTCGCCGAGCCGCAGCCCCATGAGCAGCATCTCGTCGGCCTCCTCGGCCGTCGACAGCGGCGTCTCGTCGATGATGCCGTGGCCTGCTGCTTCCACCCGTTCCGCCCAGCGCTCCGGGTTGCGCTCCGTGCTGGTCGCAAGCCGCGTGCCGTCCACCACCAGCCGCCCGTGCGCGCCCGGGCCGCACCCGGCGTATGCGCCGTAGCGCCAATAGAGCAGGTTGTGGCGGCTTTCCTCGCCCGGGGCGGCATGGTTGGAAATCTCGTAGGCGGGCAGACCGGCGACCGCCGTTAGCTCTTGCGTCGCCTCGTAGAGAGCGAGTGCCGCGTCCTCGTCCGGGATCACCAGTTTGCCGGCCGCATGCAAGGCCGCGAACGGCGTCTCCGGCTCGATGGTGAGCTGGTAGAGCGACAGGTGCTGGCCGGCTATCGCCAGCGCGTCGCGCAGCTCCTCCTTCCAGGCCGCCAGCGTCTGGCCGGGGCGCGCATAGATCAGATCGAACGAGAAGCGATCGAAAGTCGCGCGCGCAATGTCGATCGCCGCCTTCGCCTCGGCGACAGAGTGAATGCGCCCGAGCGACTTCAGGATGTCATCGCGCAACGACTGCACACCGAGCGACACGCGATTGACCCCCGCCGCGCGATAGCCGCGAAAGCGGGCCGCCTCGACGCTGCCCGGGTTTGCCTCGAGCGTGATCTCGGCCCCCGGCGCGATGCTCCACAGCACCGCGATCTCATCGAGGATCGCCGCGACCGTCTGCGGCTGCATCAGCGACGGCGTGCCGCCACCGAAGAAGATGCTGGAAACGATGCGCGGCCCGGTGCGCTGCGCCGTGTGCCGCAGCTCGCGCAGGAAGGCGTCACGAAAGCGCGGCTCGTCGATGCCGCCGAAGCGGACGTGGCTGTTGAAGTCGCAGTAAGGGCACTTTTGCGCGCAGAACGGCCAGTGCACATAGATGCCGAAGCCGGGGTCGTCGGCACCAACCCGCTCGGAGCGCATCGCCTCAGCCGGCCGCATCGAGCACGGCCCGCTTGAAATGGTCGAAGGCGCGGGTTCGGTGCGAGATGGCATATTTGCTGGCCGGCTCCATTTCGCCGAACGTCTGCTCCTGGCCGTCGGCGATGAACATCGGATCATAGCCGAAACCGTTGCCGCCGCGCGGCGGCCAAACGACATGACCGTAAACTTTGCCCTCGAATAGCTGGGTTTCCCCGTCCGGCCACGCAAGGCACAGGACCGAGATGAAGTTGGCGCGCAGCGGCCCGCCCTTCCATGTCAGCCGCTCGACCAGCTCATCGTGCACGCGCTGCATGGCAATCGAGAAATCGCGGCCAGGGCCCGCCCAATCGGCCGTGTAGACGCCGGGCGCCCCGCCCAGCGCGTCGATCTCGATACCGCTGTCGTCGGCGAGCGCCGGAAGCCCGGAGCCCTTGGCGGCGAATAGCGCCTTTAGCCTGGCGTTGCCCTCGAAAGTCGTCTCGGTCTCCTCCGGCTCGGTGAGGCCGAGGTCGCCGGCCGACACCGCGGCGAGGCCGTAGGGCTCGATCAACTTGTTGATCTCCCACACCTTACCCGGATTGTGGGTGGCGACGACGAGGCGGTCGCCGCGCTGCAGGCGACGCGTCATTCGCAACCCTTCACTTGAGACCCCAGATGCGCGGCTCGGCGAATTCCAGGCAATTGCCGGCGGGGTCGCGGAAGTAGATCGAGCGTCCGCCCTCGGGCCATTCGAAGTCAGCCTCGATGTAAACGCCCTGCTTCTCAAGGTGTGCGCGCCAGGCGGTGATCTCGTCGGCGGAAGCGCGGAAGCACACGTGGCCCTCGCCGTCGGCGCCGTGCGGCGGCACCGGAAGCTTGGCGTCGTCGGCCGGCGGCTTCGATGTCGCGTTGGGATTGAAGATGAGCAGCACCTGTTCGCCGACGCGATAGAACACCTGCCGTCCCTCCGCTTTGGCAAACGGCTCCAGCGCCAAGGCGCGGCGATAGAAGTCCTCGATGGCGCCGAGGTCGCGCGCGTAAAGGACGGTCTCGAGTATGGCGGCTGGGGTCATGTGTGTTCAGGCAGTAGGCGGTCGGCAATGGGCAGGTCAATGCGCCACCTGCTGCCGACTGCCTATGCCTATTGGCTCCTAAGAAACCGTCAGCTTCTGCAGCGCCACAAGCTCGCCGATGCCCTTCTTGGCCAACGCCATGAGCTGATCGAAGCTTTCCTGGCTGAAGGCCACCGTCTCCGCCGTACCCTGCACCTCGACGATGCCGCCCGACCCGGTCATAACGAAGTTGGAATCGGCTTCCGCAGCCGAATCCTCGGCGTAGTCGAGATCAAGCACCGCGGTGCCCTTGTACAGCCCGCAGCTCACCGCGGCGATGTGATCGCGCAGGACGTCGTCCTTCACCATATCGCGCAGCTTCATCCACTGGATGCAGTCGTGGAGCGCCACCCAGGCGCCGGTGATGGCTGCCGTGCGCGTGCCGCCGTCCGCCTGGATCACGTCGCAATCGACGCTGATCTGCCGCTCGCCGAGCTTCGGCAAGTCGACGATGGCGCGCAGGGCGCGGCCGATCAAACGTTGTATCTCCTGCGTGCGCCCGGAAGCGTGCCCGACCGTCACCTCGCGGCGCATGCGATCGTTGGTGGCGCGCGGCAGCATACCGTACTCGGCCGTCACCCAACCACGGCCCTGGCCCTTGAGCCACGGGGGCACCCGCTCTTCCAGGCTGGCCGTGCACAGAACGTGGGTATCCCCGAACTTAATCAGACAGGAACCTTCCGCATGCTTGGAAACGGCGCGATCGATGGACACGCGGCGTAACTCGTCGGGATTACGTTTCGAAGGGCGCATTGAGCGGATGCCGAGCCTGATTGTTGCGGGGTGAATTTGGGCGCAACCTACGGGAGCGTCTGCCCCGCTTCAACCAAAACAACCGGCCAATTTGACGAAGATGGTCCGGCGTCCCTAATCTTGCGCAACTTCTAGACGAGGATCGAACATAGCCCGATCGATGACCGATGGCGGAAGCGAGCTGACCAAGCTCAGCGAGCGCTCCCGCACAATTCTAAGGCAGATCGTCGAGTCCTATCTCGAAACGGGTGAGCCGGTCGGCTCGCGCAACTTGTCGCGCGTGCTGCCGATGGCGCTGTCGCCCGCCTCGATCCGCAACGTCATGTCGGACCTGGAGCAGCTCGGGCTGATCGTGGCGCCGCATACCTCGGCCGGGCGCCTGCCGACGCAACTCGGCCTGCGCCTGTTCGTCGACGGCCTGCTGGAAGTCGGCGACCTCACCAGCAAGGACCGCCGGCAGATCGAATCCCACATCGCCGGCAAGCGCTCGACGAGCGTCGATGACGTGCTGCGCGAAGTCGGCGAGATGATCTCGGGGCTGTCGCACTGCGCCGGCGTCGTCCTTGCCGACAAGCAGGTGACGCGCCTCAAGCACATCGAGTTCGTGCTGCTGGAACCGGGCAAGGCGCTCGTCGTCCTCGTCGGCGATGATCAGACGGTCGAGAACCGCATCATCAACCTCCCGCAAGGCCTGCCGCCGATCGGCGCTGGTGGAAGCGGCCAACTATCTCAACGCGCACGTCCGTGGCTTCACCATGGGCGAGGCGCGCGCCCGCATCGAGCAGCAACTGCAGACCGCACGGCAGGAACTCGACGAATTGACCAAGCGCGTCATCCAGGCGGGGCTGGCCGAGTGGTCGGGCTCGCTCGATGACCGCAAGAGCCTGATCGTGCGCGGGCAGGCTAACCTTTTAAAGGATGTGCATGCCCAGGAGGATCTGGAGCGCATCCGCCTGTTGTTCGACGACCTCGAGCGTCAGAGCGACCTCGTGCAGTTGCTCGGGCTGTCGGAAACCGCCGACGGAGTGCGCATTTTCATCGGCTCGGAGAACAAACTGTTCTCGCTTTCGGGCTCCTCGTTGATCGTCGCCCCCTTCCACGATGAGCGCCGCAAGGTCGTCGGCGTGCTCGGCGTCATCGGTCCCACCCGCATCAATTATGCCCGCATCATCCCGATGGTGGACTACACGGCCAAGCTCGTTAGCCGACTGTTGACTTGATTTTTATCGAGCATCGCCTGATATCGGGCTCGCATTGATCCCGGCCTCCCCTGGAGCGCCGCCAGCAACGAGGATCCGCGGACACGCGGAGTAGCCATGGCTGACGAGAACAAAAAGGCCGATCCGAGCACCGAGGCTCCAGAGACCGCAGACCCCGGGGCCGAGGAAGCCAACGCGCAACTGGCGACCCTTGAAGGCCGCATCGCCGACCTTACGGATCGGCTGTTGCGTGCCCATGCCGAGATGGACAATCTGCGCAAGCGCACCGAGCGCGACAAAGAAGACACGGCCAAGTACGCCATCTCCAAGTTCGCGCGCGATGTCCTTGCCGTCGGTGACAACCTGCAACGTGCCACCGCCGCCGTGCCGCCCGGCGCCGCCGATGCCGACCCGGCCCTTAAGGCGCTCGTCGAAGGCGTCGCCATGACCGAGCGCGAGTTCGTCAACGTGCTGGAACGCAATGGCGTCAAGCGCCTCGACCCGGAAGGCCAGCCCTTCAATCCGCATCAGCACCAGGCCATGATCGAGATCGATCAGCCGGATGTCACGCCAGGAACGGTCGTTCAAGTGTATGCGCCTGGCTACGTTCTGGAGGATCGCGTCCTGCGCCCGGCTATGGTCGTCGTGGCCAAGGGGGGCAACAAGGGCGCCCAGCCCAAGGCCTCCGACGACGCGGCCTAACGCGCACGGATTGGCAGCACTTCGAAGTGATCATATCCGCCGATTGGTGGGGAAAATTGAATGTCCCGGCGCGGTACCCGCCGTTGCGCCCCGGAAAAGCCACCTTATATAAGCGGCGTTTACCGTTTAGATGCTCCATAGGGGACCGCTTCGGCGCGGCCAGCCGCGCCCCGGATTTTTCGGACGCCGAGACCTCGGGTCCGGACGGTCTGCCGCAGAAGGATGAGGATAAGCACATGGCTAAAGTGATCGGCATCGACCTCGGAACCACGAACTCGTGCGTGGCAGTCATGGAGGGCGGCAAGCCGAGGGTTCTGGAAAACGCCGAAGGCATGAACACGACGCCTTCGATCGTTGCCTTCACCGCCGACGACGAGAAGCTCGTCGGCCTTCCCGCCAAGCGACAGGCGGTGACCAACCCGTTCAACACGTTCTTCGCCATCAAGCGCCTCATCGGCCGCCGCTACGACGACCCGATGGTCGAGAAGGACAAGAACCTCGTCCCCTACAAGATCGTCAAAGGCCCCAACGGCGACGCCTGGGTCGAAGCCCACGGCAAGCAATATTCCCCGCAGCAGATCTCCGCTTTCATCCTGCAGAAGATGAAGGAAACCGCCGAAGCCAAGCTCGGCGAAAAGGTCACGCAGGCGGTCATCACCGTCCCCGCCTACTTCAACGACGCCCAGCGCCAGGCGACCAAGGACGCCGGCCGCATCGCCGGCCTCGAGGTGCTGCGCATCATCAACGAGCCGACGGCGGCCGCGCTCGCCTACGGTCTCGAGAAGAAGAAAGAAGCGAAGACCATCGCCGTGTACGACCTCGGCGGCGGCACGTTCGACATCTCGGTCCTCGAGATCGGCGACGGCGTCTTCGAGGTGAAGTCGACGAACGGCGACACGTTCCTCGGCGGCGAAGACTTCGACATGAAGCTCGTTTCCTACCTCGCCGAAGAGTTCAAGAAGGAGCAGGGCATCGACCTGCGCAACGACAAGCTCGCCCTGCAGCGGCTGAAGGAAGCCGCCGAAAAGGCGAAGATCGAGCTGTCGAGCGCCACGCAGACCGAGGTCAACCTGCCGTTCATCACCGCCGATGCCTCGGGTCCGAAGCATCTGACGATGAAGCTCACCCGCGCCAAGCTGGAGAGCCTCGTCGACGACCTCATCGCGCGTACCAAAGGCCCGTGCGAGAAGGCCATCAAGGACGCCGGCCTCAAGGCCGCCGACATCGACGAGGTCGTGCTCGTGGGTGGCATGACGCGCATGCCGAAGGTGCAGGAAGTCGTCAAGCAGCTGTTCGGCAAGGAGCCGCACAAGGGCGTCAACCCGGATGAGGTCGTCGCCGTCGGTGCCGCCATTCAGGCCGGCGTGCTGCAGGGCGAGGTCAAGGACGTCCTGCTGCTCGACGTGACCCCGCTGTCGCTGGGCATCGAGACGCTGGGCGGCGTGTTCACGCGTCTCATCGAGCGCAACACGACGATCCCGACCAAGAAGAGCCAGACGTTCTCGACCGCCGAGGACAGCCAGAACGCCGTCACCATTCGCGTCAGCCAGGGCGAGCGCGAGATGGCGGCCGACAACAAGCTGCTCGGTCAGTTCGACCTCGTCGGCATTCCGCCGGCGCCGCGCGGCGTACCGCAGATCGAGGTCACCTTCGACATCGACGCCAACGGCATCGTGCACGTCTCGGCCAAGGACAAGGCGACGGCCAAGGAGCAGTCCATCCGCATCCAGGCCTCCGGCGGTCTTTCGGAAAGCGAGATCGAGAAGATGGTCAAGGACGCGGAATCGCACGCGGCCGAGGACAAGCAGAAGCGCGAGCTGATCGAGGCCAAGAACCACGCCGAGGCGCTGGTCCACGCCACCGAAAAGCAGCTCAAGGACAACGAAAGCAACGCCGCTGTCGGAGCCGCCAAGCCCGATGTCGAGAAGGCCATCGCCGACCTCAAGGAGGCCCTCTCGTCGGAGGACACCGAGCGCATCAAGACGGCGACCACCAACCTCGCCCAGGCTGCCATGAAGATCGGAGAAGCGATCTACGCCGCCCAGCAGGGTGCGGCGGGCGCGGGTGGCGAACCTGGCTCCGGCGACGGCGCCTCGACTGCCGGCGACGAGAACGTCGTCGATGCCGACTTCGAGGAAGTGAAGGACGACAAGAAGAAGTCGGCCTAACGCCCTGTGCTGCCAAGCTAGCGTTCGAAAAGACACGAGCCCGGCCTTTCGGCCGGGCTTGTTGTTAGGCGCGACCGACCGCCATCCCCTGTTGCGGCAACGCGGCCAGACCTCCACATACCCTCAAAGCGACCTCACCCTTCCCCAGCGTTGAAAACATCGCTATCTCCCAATAGGGCAATTGCATCGTGGACGAGACCGAAGGACCCGCGCTGAACATGGCCAAGCGCGACTACTATGAAACGTTGGGGCTTTCCCGTGGCGCCGGCGAGCAGGAGCTCAAGTCCGCCTACCGGCGGCTCGCCAAGGAGCTCCACCCCGACCGCAATCCCGGCGACAACCATGCCGAGATGCGCTTCAAGGAGCTGAACGAGGCCTACGAGGTTCTGAAGGATCCGCAAAAGCGCGCCGCCTACGATCACTTCGGCCACGCCGCGTTCGAGCACGGCGGCGGCGGCGCCCGCGGCTTCGGGCCCGACTTCGCGTCCTCGATGTCCGACATCTTCGATGACCTGTTCGGCGAGTTCATGGGCGGACGCCGCGGCGGCGGGGCTCGTTCGCGCACGGCGCGCGAGCGCGGCGCCGACCTGCGCTACAATCTCGAGATCACCCTGTCGGAAGCCTATGTCGGCAAGACCGCGCAGATCCGCGTGCCGACGTCCGTTTCCTGTGAAACATGTTCGGGATCGGGCGCGCGCGCCGGCACCAAGCCGATCACCTGCCCCACGTGTGCCGGTCATGGCAAGGTGCGGGCCAGCCAAGGCTTCTTCACCATCGAGCGCACCTGCCCCAACTGCCAGGGGCGTGGCGAGACCATCGAGGATCCGTGCGGCAACTGCCACGGCTCGGGGCGCGTCACCAAGGAGCGCACGCTTTCCGTCAACATTCCGCCGGGCGTCGAGGACGGCACGCGCATCCGCCTCGCGGGTGAAGGCGAAGCCGGACTACGCGGCGGCCCGGCCGGCGATCTCTACATTTTCCTGTCGATCAAGCCGCACGAGTTCTTTCAGCGCGACGGCGCCGACATCTTCTGCAAGGTGCCCATCGCCATGACCACGGCGGCGCTCGGCGGCCACGTCGAGGTGCCGACGGTCGAGGGTGCCGCGACGCGCATCAAAATCCCCGAGGGCTCCGAGAGCGGCAAGCAGTTCCGCCTGAAGGGCAAGGGCATGCCGGTGCTGCGCTCCAAGGTGAACGGCGACATGTACATCCAGGTCGAGGTGGAAACGCCAAAGAGCCTGACCAAGCGCCAGCGCGAGCTGCTCGAGGAATTCGAGAGCGAGAGCCACAAGGAAACGAGCCCGGAAAGCGCCGGCTTCTTTGCGCGCGTCAAGGATTTCTTCGAAGGCAAGGGCAACTAGGGGGTTCGACCATGGCGACACCGGTGCGACTGCTGTTCTTCGCCGGCTCGTCGCGGACGGGGTCGTTCAACAAGCAACTGGCGCGGCTCGGCAGCATGATCGCCGACGCCAATGGCATTCCCTCGACCTTCGCCGACCTCGGCGACTACCCGATGCCGATCTATAACGCCGACCTCGAAGCCGCCGAGGGTCAGCCCGAAAACGCCCACAAGTTCAAGGAGCTCATGGCGGCGCATAGCGGCATCTTCATCGCCAGCCCCGAGTACAACGCCTCGATCACCCCGCTGCTGAAGAACACGCTCGACTGGGTGAGCCACGTGCGTGAGCCGGGCCCCAGTGGCTTCGAGGTGTACAAGACGCGCGTCTTCGCGCTCGGCTCCTCATCGAACGGCGGCATGGGCGGGCTGCGCAGCCTGACGACCGTGCGCCAGGTGCTGGAGCTCGGCCTCGGCGCCCTCGTGCTGCCCGACCAGTTCGCCGTGCCGCGCGCCAAGGAGGCCTACGGCGAGGATGGGCATCTCAAGAACAAGGACAGCCAAGAGGCGTTCAAGGCGCTGATCCAGAAGCTTGCGCGCGCCGCGCATGTGCTGCATGGGTAGCCGCTAGCTCCCCTCCAGCCCCTTGCCGCAATGACTGCACCGACCGCCAAAGACCGCCTCATCGTCGCCCTCGACATGCCGACGATCGAGGAAGCGCAGCGCCTCGTCGCCGCGCTCGGCGATAGCGTCAGCTTCTACAAGCTTGGCCTCGAATTGCTGTTCGCCGGCGGCCTGGAGCTGGCGCGCGCCCTCAAAGCGCAGCGCAAGCACGTCTTCCTCGACATGAAGCTGCTCGACATCGGCAACACGGTGGAGCGCGCCGTCGCCAATGCCACCGACTTCGGCGTCGATTTTCTCACCGTGCATGGCCACGACCTGAAGACCATGCGCGCCGCCGTGACAGGACGCGGTAGTAGCAAAATGAAGCTGCTCGCCGTCACGGTGCTGACCAACCTCACCGCCGACGACCTCAAGCAGCAGGGCTCGACACTCGCCCCCGCCGACCTCGTTCTGCGCCGCGCCAAGCTGGCGCGGGAATCCGGCTTCGACGGCGTCATCGCCTCCGGCCAGGAGGCGGGGCGCATTCGCCAGGAGGTTGGACCGGGCTTCCTCATCGTCACTCCCGGCATCCGCCTCACGGGCAGCGCCACCGACGACCAGGAGCGCATCACCACGCCCGGGCACGCCATTGCCACCGGCGCCGACTACATCGTCGTCGGCCGCCCGATCACGCAGGCCGACGACCCAAAAATGATCGCGGAAAACTTCATCAACCACATCCGCGAAGCAAGGGCGCCGGCAGGTAAGCCGAACTGATAGAAACGACGGGAGGAGTGTGAGCCCATGCCGAAGGGATACGTGATCGTCCGAGCCGAGGTGACCAACCCGGAGAAGTGGGCCGAGTACGTGACGAAGTCGAAGGTGGCGCTCGAAAAGTTCGGCGGGCGCCGGATCGTCGGCGGCGGCCAGGCGAAGATCGTCGAGGGCGACGGGCTGCCGCGCAACGTCGTGATCGAGTTCGACAGCTTCGAGAAGGCCCAGGGCTATGCGAACTCGCCCGAGTACGCCGAAGCCAAGAAGCTGCGCCAGGGCGCCGGCACGCTGCACATGGTCGTCGTCGAAGGCATCTAGGTCGAAGTCGCCAACGGTCTCTTCCTACTTCACCCTCCCCCTTGACGGGGGAGGGCCGGGGTGGGAGGTGGTGCACTCCAGTGATGTCGGGGACACCCCCTCCCTGAACCCTCCTACCCACACGGCGGGGAGGGAACTTTGTGGAGAGCCATGCCGCATTTTCCAAGCAAAGGTGAGCGTCCGCCCTGGCGGGCAACGGTGCTGACGCTGTTCCCGGAGATGTTCCCCGGGCCGCTCGGTATCTCGCTCGTTGGCGGGGCGCTGCAAGCGGGGCTGTGGTCGCTGCGCACCGTTGCCATTCGCGACTTCGGCATTGGGCGCCATCGCGCCGTCGACGACACGCCGACGGGCGGCGGCTCCGGCATGGTAATGCGCGCCGATGTCCTCGCCGCCGCCATCGACCACGCCCGCATCGACGAAGCCGATGCGCCGCTGATCTACCTGTCGCCGCGCGGCGAGCCGCTGACGCAAGCCCTCGCCGCGGAACTCGCCTCCGGCCCTGGCGCGCTGCTCCTTGCAGGACGCTTTGAGGGCGTCGACGAGCGCGTCATCGCCGGCCGCCGCATGCGCGAGGTGTCGATTGGCGACTACGTCCTGTCAGGCGGCGAAGTGGCCGCCATGGTGCTCATCGATGCCTGCGTGCGGCTGCTGCCGGGCGTCATCGGCGCCGAAGGCTCGCTGGCAGAGGAGAGCTTCGAGGGCGGGCTGCTGGAATATCCGCACTACACAAAGCCACGCGAGTGGGAGGGCCGCACCATCCCCGAGGTGCTGCTGTCCGGCGACCACAAAAAGATCGGCGAATGGCGCCGCAGCGAGGCCGAGCGCATCACGGCCGAGCGTCGCCCCGACCTCCTGAAGCCCGCTAAGCCGCGGACCTAGCCTTGCGGCCCAATAGCCACGCCGTCAGCAGCGTCACGCCCAGGATGACGGCCTGGTAGAGGGGGCCATGCAGGACGACCAACCCAGATAGACTTTCCGTGCGGCTGCTGGGGCCCAGGAACGCGTCCCAGTAGAGCCAGGCGCCAAATGCGAACGCGAGGGCAAGCCCGACAACGATGGCAACCCATGCACTCGACGTGGCCGCCAACCGGCTGCCGATCCAATAGGCGAGGGGTAGCGGCGCCGCCACCCAGACGGCGAGGACGAGCGCCTGAAGCGGCTGGAATCCGCTTAGCATCAGCAGGAATACCCCGGCGCTAAGAGCCACCCACGCGACGGCCAATATCCGGGCGATGGTAACGAGCGGCATACGGGCGGATCCTCTTAACTACCGGCGCGGGCGACAAATCACCCCGCCCCATATCGACAAGCCAGTGTGTTTCCGCTATGACCCGGGCAAATTCCCCAAGGCTCGCCGTTTCGGGGTGCCGGCTTGTCGCCGTGCCTCGCCGGTCTATTGCAGTTTAAGGTGCCCTATGAACGTTATCCAAGAGATCGAGCGCGAGCAGATCAATGCCGTGATGGCAAAGCGCGGCGTGCCCGAGTTCGGCCCCGGCGACACCGTCAAGGTGATGGTGAAGGTCATCGAGGGCGATAACGTCCGCACCCAGGCCTATGAGGGCGTCGTCATCGGCCGCTCCGGCGCCGGCATCAACGAGAACTTCACCGTCCGCAAGATCTCGTACGGCGAGGGCGTCGAGCGCGTTTTCCCGATCTACTCCCCCTACATCGCCGAGATCGAAGTCATCCGTCGCGGCAAGGTGCGTCGCGCCAAGCTGTATTATCTCCGCGGTCGCCGCGGCAAGTCGGCCCGCATCGTCGAACGCTCGGATGCGCGCGCCCGCCGCCTGAACGCCCAGTGGAAGGGCTTCAAGAAGCAGAAGGGCGAGCCGGACGACCTGACGCAGATCAAGGGCATCGACGCCGATCTCGTCGGCCGCCTGCGCCAGCTCAACGTCGTCAAGCTGGAGCAGATCGCCAACCTGTCGGACGACGACATCGCCAACATCGATGAAGTGCTGCAGCTCGGCGGCCGCATCGAGAAGGACGACTGGATCGGCCAGGCTCAGAACCTGATCGCCGAGGCCTCCGCCGCCGAAGTGCCGGCCGAGGAAGAGGCCAAGGCCTAAGCCGGACTTTCATCATTGATTGATGTTGCGGCGCGCTTATCGAAGGCGCGCCGTTCGTTTATTGCGCGTGGCGCAATTTGCATTACATTTCCGAAGCTGGCCCGCATGGGGCGTTCAGGAACAACACGATGTCGAATGTGGAAGTCGGTCGCGCACCCGACCGCGATGGAAAGGTCAGGCGCCACGGACCGGAGGCTTTTGCCGGCATGCGCAAGGCCGGGCAGCTCGCCGCCGCGGCGCTCGACATGCTCGCCGAGCACGTGAAGCCGGGCGTCACCACCGAAGAGCTGGACGAACGCGTGCTGGCGTTCGCGCTCGATAACAACGCTTATCCCGCGCCGCTCAACTACCGCGGCTTCCCCAAGGCGATCTGCACCTCGATCAACCACGTGGTCTGCCACGGCATCCCCGGGCCCAAGCCGCTGCGCGACGGCGACATCGTCAACATCGACGTGACGCTGATCGTTGACGGCTGGCACGGCGATACGAGCCGCATGTACCCCGTTGGACATATCTCGCGCCGTGCCGAGCGGCTCATCGCCGTCACCTTCGAGGCGCTGCGGCGAGGCGTCGCCGAAGTGCGCCCCGGCAACACCACCGGGCACATCGGCGCCGCCATCCAGGCCTATGCCGAGGCCGAACGCTGCTCCATCGTGCGCGACTTTTGCGGTCATGGCCTGGGCCGCGTGTTCCACGACCGCCCCAACATTCTGCACTACGGCGAAGCCGGCGAAGGCGTCGTGCTCGAGCCCGGCATGCTGTTCACCATCGAGCCGATGATCAACCTCGGGCGCCCGCACGTGAAAGTGCTGCCGGACGGCTGGACGGCAGTGACGCGCGACCGCGAGCTGTCGGCGCAGTTCGAGCATAGCGTCGGCGTGACCGAGTTCGGGTGCGAGGTGTTCACGCACTCGCCCGCCGGGCTCGACTACCCGCGCTTCGACGCGCGCTAGAACATGGGCGAGCGCCATGCCGGATCGCGATAGGGGCGGCGACGGCGAGGCGGCAGACAAGCAGGGCTCATTCCTCGAAGCGCCGATCCCCGATCACGCGGGGCATCGCCAGCGCCTGCGCGATCGCTTTCGCAAAGGCGGCGCCGATGCGCTACCGGACTACGAGCTCTTGGAGCTGGTGCTGTTCCGCGCCCTGCCGCGCCGCGACACCAAGGGCATCGCCAAGCGCCTGCTGGCCCGCTTTGGATCCTTCGCCGAGGTGGTCAATGCCCCCGAGCCGCGGCTCAAGGAAATCCCGGATGTGGGCGACAGCGTCGTCACCGAGCTGAAACTCGTCCGCGCGGCGGCATTGCGAACTCGTTCGCACCGAGGCTGTCCAGCGTCCGGTCTTGTCATCGGGGAAGCAGGTGCTCGACTATCTGCGCGCCGCGCAGAGCTACGAGCACCGCGAGCAGTTCCGCATCCTCTTTCTCGACAAGCGCAACCGTCTCATCGCCGACGAGGTGCAGGGCCATGGCACTGTCGACCATACGCCCGTCTACGTGCGCGAAGTGGTGAAGCGCGCGCTGGAGTTGTCTGCAACGGCAATCATTCTCGTGCACAATCATCCCTCGGGCGACCCGACGCCCTCGCGTGCCGACGTCGACATGACGAAGCAAATCGTCGCAACCGCCGCACCCCTCGGCGTCGCCGTTCACGACCATATTATCGTTGGCCGTGAAGGCCATGCGAGCCTCAAGGCGCTGCGCCTCATTTGAGCCCAGCTTCCCTTGAACCTGCCCGACGTATATGAGGTTGAGGCCACAACGCACCGCGCCCCGGCGCCTTTCGATCATGTGTAACCGGCTCTTTACCGAGTCATTGTGGACTACACCCATTAGCCGAATCGCTCCGACGCTTCGATCGACGAGGATCCATGTGCGGCATTGCTGGAATCATTGACCTCACGGGAAAGCGTCAGCCTGACCCGGCCGCGCTGCAGAGCATGGCGCAGTCGCTATGGCACCGCGGTCCTGACGACGACGGCTATGTCATCCGCCCTGGCTTCGGCTTCGCCAACCGCCGCCTGTCGATCATCGGGCTCGGCGACGGCAAGCAGCCGATCTTCAACGAGGATCAAACCGTCGCCGTCGTCTACAACGGCGAGCTGTTCGACTACCCCGAGCGCAAGGCGGAGCTGGAGGCCAAGGGCCACGTCTTCCGCACGCACACCGACACCGAGATCATCGTCCACCTCTACGAGGAATACGGCGAAGGCGTTTTCGAGCAGCTGCGCGGACAGTTCGCCATAGCGCTGATCGACTTCACCAAGCGCACCATCTTCCTCGCCCGCGATCGCGTCGGCATTTGCCCGCTGCACTGGAGCCGGCAGGGCGACTGGGTGTTCTTCGGCTCCGAGATCAAGGCGCTGCTGGCATCAGGCTCGGTTCCCGCGGCGCCCGATCCCCGCGGGCTCGACCAGTTGATGACCTTCTTCGCCATGGGCACACGGCGCACGATGTTCGAAGGCGTGCAGGCGCTGCTTCCCGGGCACTACCTCAAGATCGCCTTCCGCCGCGACGGCAAACCAACGGAGATCGTCGAGCGCCAGTACTGGGACATCGATTTCCCAGACGCCGGTAGCGAGGAGAACCCGCAGAACATCAAAGGCTTGATCGACGAATTCGAGGCAACCTTCCGACGCGCCGTCGAAATCCGACTGCGCGCCGACGTGCCGGTCGTCGGCTATCTCTCGGGCGGCGTCGATTCCGCCTACGTGCTGGCGACGGCCTCGAAGCTGCGTGGCTCCCCGGTGCCCAGCTTCACCATCCAGGTTCCCGGCAAGGGCCTCGACGAGACGGACGACGCGCTGTTCACCGCGCGCGCCATCGGCTGCCGACCGACCATCCTGCGTTCCGACAGCACCGTCATCGCCAATACCTATCCGCAGCTGATCGCCTCTGCCGACTGCCCCGTGATCGATACCTCGTGCGCGGCGCTGTGGCGGCTGTCGCAGGAGGTGCACGACCAGGGCTACAAGGTGGCGCTGACGGGCGAAGGCTCCGACGAGGCGTTCGCCGGCTACATCTGGTTCAAGCTGCGCAAGCTCGGGCACCTCTTGGACGTCGGCGGCACCCACGCTTCCGACGCCGTCAACCGGCTGTTCCGCATGCGCATGTCGCCGCACATGAGCCGTGCCAAGCTGAAGCGTATCGACGACATGATGGGCCGCGCACACGCGCAGACGCTCCTCTATCACCTTGTCTCGCAGTCGCGCGACCGCTACTTCAGCGCCGCGATGAAGGATCGTCTCGGTGACTACCTCGCCTACGAGGACGTGCCGATCGACGCCGAGCGCATGCGCCGCTGGGATCCGCTCAACCAGTCGCTCTACTACGGCTACAAGATCCACCTTCCGGGCCTGTTGCTGAACCACAAGGGCGACCGCGTCGCCATGGCCAACAGCGTCGAGACCCGGTATCCGTTCCTCGACGAGAACGTCATCGCCTTCGCCTCCAAGCTGCATCCAAGCCTCAAGCTGCGCGGCCTGATGCGCGACAAGTACCTGCTGCGCCAGGCGGCGGCGCGCGTGTTGCCGAAGGAGGCCGCGTTCCGCAAGAAGGGCATGTTCCGCGCCCCGCTGGCGGAATCCTTCTTCATCAACCCGCCCGACTACGTGCGCCAATTGATGAGCCCGGAGGCGCTGGCGCGCACCGGCTATTTCGATCCGCAAGCTGTCCTCAAGGACTACAACGCCATCGGCAGCGGCCAGGGCGACGACGTCAATACGTTCCTCAAGATGGGCCTTACCGGCGTGCTGTCGACGCAGCTCTGGCACCACCTCTACATGGGCGGCGGCCTGTGCGAATTGCCCGACCACTCGGCGCGCCCGCAGGTCGACCGCCCGCACGGACCTCGCCCCGCGCTCGCCCCCGCCGCGGAGTAGGTCAGCTCTCCAAGCCTTCGAGCATGGATATGAGCACAGCGTCGATGGGCTTCGCGCCGACTTTTTCGGGCAGCAGCTGACCGTCGATCGCCAGCATCGTGAAGCCATGCACGAGTGCCCATGCGGCCGCAGCCTGGCCACGCACGGGCTGCGGCTTGAACGCGCCGGTCTTCTGGCCACGCTCCAGGATGCCCAGTAGGCCCGCGAACGCGGCAGCGCCCGCCGCATCCAGATTGGCAAAGGCAGTCTTGTCCACGTCGCCGCTGAACATCAGGCGATAGAGGGAAGGATTGGCGGTGCCGAAGTGGATGTAGGCCTTGGCCGCCGCGATGAATTCGGCACGCGCCGAGCGAAGGGGGCGACGAAGCGCATCGGCCATTTCACCGCCAAGCTGTTGGAAGCCAAGCGTCGCCAACTCGGCCAGCAGCGCACTCTTGTCGGGAAAATGCTTGTACGGCGCAGCGTGGCTGACGCCGGCCCGGCGCGCCACCTCGCGCAGCGTGAACTGCCAGCCCTTGTCCTCGCGCAGCATCGCTTGCGCCGTCTCGATGACGACGCGCTTCAGGTCGCCGTGGTGGTAGGGGCGGGCGGGATCTTCCTGCATTTTACGGTGCTCGCGATCTCGTGATGATGACAGTGCAAACATATGTTGACAGTGTCAACACGTGTGCCCTATGTATGCCCTCGCAAGTTGCCACTGTCAACATAGGAGATCAAGCCATGAATGCCCATGTCCCCACAGCCACGATCGCGCCCGACACCCAGGTTGCCCCCGACCAGACCGTCCCCACCACAAGCGGCTTGACGGATATCCTTGCCCGTCAGCGCGCCGCCTTCCTGCGCGATGGCACGCCGACGCTCGCCGCCCGCATGGCCGACCTCGCCAAGCTCAAGAAAGCCGTGCGGACGCACCTGCCCGAGTTCGCCAAGACGCTCGACGCCGACTTCGAGGGCCGCTCCGCCAAGGAGACGGCGATCCTCGAGGGCATGGCTCTGGTGCAGGGCATCAATTATCTGCGCCGCAACTTGAAGGCGTGGATGCGCCCGCAGAAGCGCCACGTGGAAATGCACTTCTTCCCCGGCCGTTCGCGCGTCGTGTACCAGCCGCTCGGCGTCGTCGGCATCATGTCGCCGTGGAACTTCCCCATCGGGCTCTCGCTCATGCCGCTCGCCACGGCGATCGCGGCCGGTAACCGCGCCATGATCAAGCCGTCGGAGATGACGCCCGCGACGACGGATCTGCTGTCGAGGATGCTGGCGGGGATTTTCCCCGAGGAGCAGGTCGCCGTGGTGACGGGGGGCGCGGATGTCGGCGCCGCGTTCTCGGGGCTGCCTTTCGATCACCTTGTCTTCACCGGCTCGACCCCGGTCGGCAAGGCCGTGATGAGGGCCGCCAGCGCCAATCTCGTTCCGGTCACGCTCGAGCTCGGCGGCAAGTCGCCCGTCGTCGTGGAGAAGGGCTTCTCGCTCAAGCGCGCCGCATCGAGCATCGCCTTCGGCAAGCTCGCCAACGGCGGACAGGTCTGCGTCGCGCCCGACTACGCTCTCGTCCCCGAAGATGACGTCGAAGCGTTCGTCGCGGCGTACGATAAGGCGGTGCGCGCGCTCTATCCCGAGGGCCCGGCGAGCGACAACTTCACGTCGGTCATCAACCAGCGGCACTACGACCGGCTGCGCGGGCTTCTCGATGAAGCGCGTGCCAAGGGCGCACGCGTGATCGAGGTCGGCGCCAACCCGGAAACTGCGCGCAACCGCCCGCATACGCTGGCGCCGAGCGTGGTTCTCGGAGCGACCGGCGATATGGGCATCCTGAATGAGGAGATCTTCGGACCGGTTTTGCCGATCGTGCCCTACCGGGAGATCGACGACGCCGTCGCCCACATCAACGCGGGAGAGCGGCCGCTGGCACTCTACTACTTCGGCGGCAACGGTAAGGATCGCCGCAAGGTGCTGGAGGGCACGACATCCGGCAACGTGACGATCAACGACACGCTGCTGCACTACGCGCAGGACGACCTGCCGTTCGGCGGTGTCGGCGCCAGCGGCATGGGTGCCTACCACGGCGTCGAAGGCTTCAAGTCGCTGAGCCACGCAAAGGGCGTCTTCGAGCAGAGCCGCTGGAACCTGACGGGCGCCCTGCGTCCCCCGTTCGGCCTGCTGACCCGCTTCGTCACGTGGTATCTCACGCGATGACACCCGCGAATGGCCTGCGCGGCACCTTGAAGGTCGCGCAGGCCGGCCGGCTGTTGGCGGGCAATGGTGTCAGCTGCTGGCGCTGAGGCCGGAAGCAATCCGGACAGTTCGCACCGGGTGCCGAACTTGTAGATGGCGCGGGACGTAGGCGCTCAACCTCGCAAACACGCGGCCGGGCTCGGCGTTGTCTTCAGTTGTCGCCTCTCATGACGCGCTCCTCGTATTCCGGCAGCGTGAGAATGCCTTCCTTCTCGGCCTGGGCGCGTTCCTCGGGCTTGATGACCTCTTGCACGATGTCAGCACGCTTCCACAACGCGAGCGGCGTTTCCTTGCCTTCTACGGGCACGTACTTGGACTGTCCGACGCGCTGGTACTTGTGGACGTAACGCGGGCAATTGACCCAAACGCGGTCGCAGGTGACGCGGACGATGTACTTGGCTTCCTTCCAGGCGCCCATCAATGGGTCGTCACGCTCGAACGTGGCGCGGCCCTGGACACGGAATCGATGCGGTGTCTCGAAATCGATGAACAGCAGACCGACATGGCCCTGCCCGACGATGTTGCCCATCGAATAGAACATGCCGTTGCCGTCGAAGCCCGGGAACGCCAGCGTGTGGTCGTCCACCACCTTGACGAGGCCGACGGGCCCACCCTTGTAGGACACTGTCGGGCGCCCTTCCTTGTCGACCGTGGCGAGGAAAAACATGTCGCGCGACGCGACGAAGGCCTGCTCTTCGGGCGTCAAGGCGCGATGGGCCCATTTCGTATCGAGCATGTCAGCCAATTTACGCGTGCCGAACTCGTTCTGCAGGGCGATGTGCTCGTCGAAGTAGAGCTGTTCCATCGTGTCACCTCGTTCTGATCGTTAGGCAAAAAGTCTTTTGACTGGTCTGTTCAGACCACGTCGATCATGTCGCCTTCGGGCGGCGACGCATTCGGTATTCGACCGCCTGGCAAGCCGCTCCCAGCTGATTTGAATCTGACACCCCGGCGGCGACCCGCGCTTCTCATAGACTGCTCGTTGTTATTCAGAAACTGCTGAGTGCCGACCGCCAATGAGCACTGGAACGTCGACGGATGGACGCGACGATTCGAACTCCCCGTTCCGATGTTCAGGTGTTGGCGGCTCGGGATCCGATTTGACTCGCCCGATATGCCCCAGGGGTCATGCCCGTGGCGTCGCGAAATGCCCGCGAGAAATTCGACTGGGAGGAGAAGCCCGTCGACAACGCGATGTCCGAAACGGACCGGTGATGGTCGGCGAGCATTCTCTTTGCGAGTTCAAGCCGCATTCGGCTGACGAACTCGTGAGGGCTCTGGCCGGCCGCCGCCTTGAACGACCGCGCGAAATGCGCCGGGCTCATGCATGCGACCGCTGCAAGTTCAGCGACGGTGAAATTCCGGTCAATATGTGCGTCGATGAATTCCATGACACGTGACATGCGCCGGTCATCGATCGGCTTTCCCGAAGAGCGCACAGGCTTGGCGCTTGGCGGGACTTCGGAGTAACGATGTACGAGATAGGCTGACAGTGACTGAGCCAGCAACTCCACCAGCAATCGGCCCGCAGACGTCTCCGCAGCCAACTCCCTGCTGATTATGAGAGCGCACTGTTCAATAAAGGGGTCGTAGCCGATGGCTTCGTAACGAAGCGTCGCGCGGGCTGGATCAATGTCGAGATCCTGCAGCATGGAGTCCGCGAACGGCTTGGCCGGCAGGAAAATGTGCAGGCAATCGTCGACCGGCTGCCGGAAATTGATGAATTCCTCGCGTATTCCCGAAGGACAGAGCCAAGCGGTACCGCGTCGTCCCAGAGTGCTCTGCCTCAAACCGGCCCCTTGCCGGTCAACCAGCGTGCGACCGCTCAACAAGACCGCAATTTCGGTGTCTCGAGGCAGAACCGAAGGGAGCTCACCGGCTTCGTGGGTCCACCGCTCGGCGAGCACATTCGTCCAGCCACGACCCGCCGACGAACCGTGCTGCCTGCCTGTGACGTACTTGAACGCGGCGTGTCCCTGCAAGCTCATCCCGACCAATATAGCAGCCGGCGCCCAGGCTTGAGAACATTTTCCTCATGCCCTCGCATCACCCTTTCCGGTCGCGCAGGCCGAGGGTGCGCAGGCGCAGGGCGTTGAGCTTGATGAAGCCGGCCGCGTCCTTTTGGTCGTAGGCACCCTTGTCGTCCTCGAAGGTGACCAGTGTCGACGAGTACAGCGACTTGTCGCTCTCGCGACCGATGACGGTGACGTTGCCCTTATAGAGCTTCAACCGCACCTCGCCTTCGACGTGCTCCTGGCTCTTGTCGATCAGCGCCTGCAGCATCTCGCGCTCGGGCGAGAACCAAAACCCGTAGTAGATGAGCTCCGCATAGCGCGGCATCAGGTCGTCTTTGAGATGCATGGCCCCGCGGTCGAGCGTGATGGATTCGATTCCCCGGTGCGCAGCGAGCAAGATGGTGCCGCCGGGCGTCTCGTAGACGCCGCGCGACTTCATGCCGACAAAGCGGTTCTCGACGAGGTCAAGCCGGCCTATGCCGTTGTCGCGACCGTAGTCGTTGAGCGTGGCCAGGAGATTGGCGGGGCTCAGCGGATTGCCGTTGACGGAGACCGCGTCGCCCTTCTTGAAGCCGACGGTGATGACGGTCGCCTTGTCGGGCGCCTCCTCCGGCGAGATGGTGCGCTGATAGACGTACGGCGGCGGCTCGACGGCCGGATCCTCGAGAACCTTACCCTCTGACGAGGAGTGCAGCAGGTTGGCATCGACCGAGAAGGGCGCCTCGCCGCGCTTGTCCTTGGCGATGGGGATCTGGTTCTCTTCGGCGAAGGCGATCAGGTCTTCGCGGCTCTTGAACTCCCAGTCGCGCCACGGCGCAATGATCTTGATTCCCGGCTCGAGCGCATAATAGCTAAGCTCGTAGCGGACTTGGTCGTTGCCCTTGCCGGTGGAGCCGTGGGAGACGGCGTCGGCGCCGACAGCCCGCGCGATGTCGATCTGCTTCTTGGCAATGAGCGGCCGGGCGATCGAGGTGCCGAGCAGATAGACGCCCTCATAGAGCGCGTTGGCGCGGAACATCGGGAACACGTAGTCGCGCACGAACTCCTCGCGCAGATCCTCGATGTAGATGTTCGCCGGCTTGATGCCGAGCATCAGCGCCTTCTCGCGCGCCGGCTCGATCTCGCCGCCTTGGCCGAGATCGGCGGTGAAGGTGACGACCTCGGCGCCGTAGGTCTGCTGCAACCACTTGAGGATGATCGAGGTATCGAGGCCGCCGGAATAGGCGAGCACGACCTTTTTGATCGGCTTGGGCTTGGAGGTCATGGGGGCTCTTTTTCGACGATGGACGCAGTGCCTGTACGAAATTCTATGCAGCTCCGCCATAGGCTACGGCTGCTCGCCAGCTCAATGCGCTTGCACTCTTCGACCATGAGACTGCGCGGGTCAGGCGCGTCTCGCTTTGGCGTCGGAGTGGACGGCAACCGCTGCGTGCTAGCGCACCACCGACTGTCTCCCTGCCACGCCGGAGCATCAATTCGGGTACCGCGCCCATCCAACACGGCCATTCCATGCACGTGCAACCTATGGTAAACGATGCAGGCGGGGTACACGGGCTGGGAGTTCATTGCATGCGACGTCATTACTGGCGCGGCACCGCTGCCGCCGCCGCGATCATTGCGTTTGCCGCCACGGTCATGGCCGCCGACGACAAGTCGACGACCGAGAAGAAACCTGAAAAGAAACCGCCGTCGGTGTGCGTCGGTCTCGACATCACGGCCTGCGGTGCCAAGGCCGAGTGCTTTTGGAAGCAGCAGATCACGACAAAGCAGGGCAAGACCAGGAAGGCGCACTGCCGCCTGAAGCCGCGTCAGCAGATGGCGAAGAAGGCGATCTGACGGTCGCTAGCCGCACGAGATTTCGCCCGCTGCGCGTGTCACGGCATGCGCAGCGCGGTGAACATCGTCCCGACGTTCAGTGGCACCATGGCCATGAGCGTCAGCATCTCGGTCGGCGGCCAG
The DNA here is from genome assembly GCA_963812795.1 of uncultured Alphaproteobacteria bacterium. Taxonomy (GTDB): domain Bacteria; phylum Pseudomonadota; class Alphaproteobacteria; order Rhizobiales; family Hyphomicrobiaceae; genus Hyphomicrobium_A. The sequence goes on from CAWEWG010000007.1 coordinate 119,539, forward strand.
GTGCCGTGCGATGAGGCGTGCCCGCCTTCGGTGTGATAGCTGGCGAACGCCTTCTTGATCGACTGCGTCGCCGCGTCGGCGGCGTCGAGCACGGCGGCATTGGCCTCGGCCGTCGGCCAGGCGACCGTGTGCGGCACGCCCGACGACATCATCATGAACGCCATCGGCCAGGAGGCCGGCGCCGAGGCGAACGGCAACGTCGTCAGCCAGGCGGCCATGGGATTGGTGGCCGGCGCAAGGGGTCGGACCGGTGTGGCGCTCATCGCGCTGAGCGCTCCGGTCATAGCGTCGGCGAACGCCGACATGGCTTCCCAGGGATTGGTCGGCAGGGCGGGCGCGGGCGGGCTGGGCGGCGGCGCTGCCGGCAGCATCCAACCGAATGGATCGAAGGGGTTGAACTGGGGCGTGGGTGGCGGCGCGGGCGGCGCCATGGGCACAGGCCAGTTCCACAATTGCGAAGCCGGCGGCGGCTTGGCGCCGGGTGGTTGCAATACGGCCGACCAGAAGTTCAGCACCTGCTCGGCGAAGGCGGCGTAGGCAGCCGTGCTGGCGGCCGAATACCCGAGCGCAGCATCGGTGCAGCGGCTGGCGAAACGTTGCTGGAGGTCCCGGTCGAGCATGCGGCGTGCGATCTCCTTGCCCCCGCAAGCATTGCGCAGAAAGCTAAACCGATTGCTGCGATGCAACAACACAATTGCGCGTGAGAGACTCGGGCTTAGCTCAGTTCGGCTGTGGAGCCGGTTCGGGATCGGCCGGCGGGGGCACCGCGGTCGGTGTTGCGTCCGCCCGCTTGCCGCCAGCGCGACGCCCGGCCACCAGCCAGTAGGCAAGACCGCCGGCGAGGCCCACTGCAACGTATGCTGCCAGCGCATAGCCGTTGAGGATCGACGGTTGGCCGCCAACCTCGTTGGCGTACTCGGCTGCGAGGCCGCCAAGAGCGATGCCGACGCCGACGAACGCATAGTAGAGCCTCGACCTGATGACCGACATCTCGGCGATGCCGATGGCGATGATGGCGAACGGGAAGGCGAAAATGGCCGAGTGGGTAGCCGCCAGCAGCGACAGCACGCCGGCATTGCCGAGGCGCTCGGGCTGGGCATCGGCCGGCAGCCCGGCGATGTCGGCGGGCGTAACGACGAAGGCAACCGTGACCAAGCCGGCGACGAGGCAGGCGACGACGAAGCCGAAAAGGACGCGCAGCAGCGTGATCATTGGCCTACTCGCTCGGATTATGCCGCAGCAAGCTTACAGGCCCTGAGTTGCCTCCCTCAACGAAAAACGCCGGTACTGCCTAACGAGGCAGCCCAGTCGGCTCGACGGGCACACATAGCGTTGGGCATTCGTGGCAACCGCAGCCGCCAGACCAACATGGCGTTGGTGGAGAGGCGCCGACAATTCTCAGGCGTTGCGGCCGGCGATGAGCCAGTAGACAAAGCCGCCGGCGAACCCGGCGGTGGCGAACACCTGCCACACCAACGCCTCGGGCGAGGCGATGGCGCCGCCCTGGCCGTAGCGTGCCAGCAGCGGAATGGCGGCCAGCGCCAGGCCGCCGCCGACCACGTAGTAGGCGAGCGAGCGAATGCGCGCGATCTCGCCGACGATGACCATCAGCAATGCCGGAATGACGGTGATGCTGGCTGCCAGCAGCAGTCCCTGGTTCATCATGGCGAAGACGGTGTCGACGTCCTCGTTGCCGATCGGATTGACGTGCAGGAAGGAGGTGACGCGCTCGAGCCCCAGCGTGATCAGCACGAAGGTGGAGGCGCAGGCTGCCAGCAGCAGCGCGAACGGGATGACGATGAGGATGCGGCCCACCACGTCGCGTCAGGCTCCGCCGCCGCTCGAAGACACCTCGGTGGTCGCCGCCCGGTCGCTCGCCCGCTGCTTGACGCTTTCGGAGCGGAGCTGGCCGCAGGCGGCATAGATGTCGCGACCGCGGGGTGTGCGTACCGGGCTCGCGTACCCGGCCTTGTTCACCACCTCGGCAAAGCGTTCGATCTGCTCCCAGTCGGAGCATTCGTACGGCGCGCCGGGCCATGGGTTGAACGGGATGAGATTGATCTTGGCGGGAATGCCGGCCAGCAGGCGCACCAGCTCGCGGGCTTCCGCCAGGCTGTCATTGACGCCTTTCAGCATGACGTATTCGAAGGTGATGCGCCGCGCGTTCGATAGCACCGGATAGTTGCGGCACGCCTCGAGTAGCTCGGCGATCGGATACTTGCGGTTGATCGGCACCAGCTCGTCACGCAGCTCATCGCGCACCGCGTGCAGCGAGATGGCAAGCGACGTGCCGGTCTCCGCGCCCCAGCGCGCGATCTCCGGCACGATGCCCGACGTCGACAGCGTGATGCGCCGCTTCGATACCGACAGCGCCTCTCCGTCGGCAGCCAGCTCCATCGCCGCCTTGACGTTGTCGAAGTTGTAGAGCGGCTCGCCCATGCCCATGAGCACGATGTTGGTGATCTTGCGATCGGACGTCGGCAGCAAGCGTCCATCGTCGGGCTGCTCGGCACCCTGCCAATCGCCGATGCGGTCGCGGGCGAGGAGGATCTGTCCGACGATCTCCTGCGCCGTGAGATTGCGAACGAGGCGCTGCGTGCCCGTATGGCAGAAGGTGCAATTGAGGGTGCAACCCACTTGGCTGGAGATGCACAGCGTGCCGCGCTCTGCCTCCGGAATGTAGACGGTCTCGATTTCCGGCGCCTTGCCGCCGCGCCCCAGGGAGGGGAGCCGCAGCAGCCACTTGCGGGTGCCATCGACCGACACCTGCTCGGTGACGATCTGCGGCCGCGCCAGCGTATAGCGCCCGCTCAGTTCGGCGCGCAGCTCCTTGGCGACGTCGGTCATGGCCTCGAATTCGGCGACGCCGCGCACGTAGAGCCAGCTATAGAGCTGGTTGACGCGCATGCGCAGTTGCTTCTCCGGCACCCGGGCTTCCGCCAGGGCCGCGCGCAAACCTTCGCGGCCGAGACCGGCGAGGGACGGCTTTTCAGCGGGCAACGCGACCTCTGGGGCCGCGGAAAGCTGATCGAGCGTGAGAACCATTGGCATCCGCGATTGGGCTAGGCCCTTATCTAGCTGCTCTGCCGCGACCCTGAAAGACGGCAAAATCCCCAGACCCGGGGGGCGGGTCTGGGGATTCGATTGAGGACGTCCAGGTTCTAAGCGGGACGAGTGTCCCTTAGGGCCGGATCAGGCGGCCGGCACCCAGCGGCCGGCGATGTAGCCGAATGCCACCGCGTCGGGGTGCAGTCGTGCGGACTGCCGCAGTTGGTCGGCTTCTTGTACATCCGAATCCCCGATAACAACCTGGGGGCGGGCTGCTTTGACCGTGTCGTGATATCCGCTGAGCAAGATTACTCTTTTTCCGCGGACCTCGATCTTCGGACATGCCATGCGTCACCTCCTGTGCAGGAGATCAGCGCTACGGAAAGGCGGTTCGGGGGAGCATTTGCCTGCCATTGTGGCAGCGACCCGCAGCCAATACTGATCACCTACAACAACGACTATACGTGACATCTGTGACACGCGAAATAACTTTCCATTGCATCAGTGCAAAGAGGATGTTGACAAAATTGGAAACATGTTGCGCTGCGAAACGCATCATTTGCCCAGCGGCACGTTGAGCTGCAGCCGCCCCATCCAGTTTTGCGGCGTCGAGGTGGTCGTGCCGCTCTCGATACCGCCCGTCGCCGACAGGCTCGAGCCGTCCTTCACGCCGTAGGCAACGCCAGCCTCGGCTTTCAACTGCACATCCGTCGGACGCACCGACGGCACCGCCGGATTGATTGCCTGCAGATCGTCGAAACCGACGAAGGCGCCGACCGCCGCGCGCGGCTCGATGAAGGTCACGTCATCGACGGCGAAGCGCTTGGAAACCTCGGGCAGCACCTCGACCTTGCCGGTGCCGGCGGCGCGCGCCTCGCCGGACGCAGCATCGCGCACCGCATCCTCGACGTAGACGAGCCCGACGCTCGGCGCCACGCTCCAGCCTTGCACATCGCGCGTGCCGGTGAGTTTGCCGCGCACGATGCGGCGTGCCGTCAGGCTGTTGTCGATGTCCGGACTGGCGACGGCGTTCTCCGTCTCGCCCCAGGCGGCACGCCCGTCGAATACGACACCGGAGCCGAGCTTCATGCTGACGTACGGGCCTGCCATCCACCCCTTCGCCGCAACCTCCGGCGAGTCGTACTTGGCGGTCTCGACGCCGCGGTCGAACTGCGCCAACGCGCCGACCATGATGTCGGGACCGACCATCGAGCGCGTGCCGAGATAGACGACGCCGAGATTGCCGTCGCGCGTGCCCGTCTCGAGCGCGGTCAATTCATAGTTCTGCATCCGGCCCTCGAGCCAGAAATCGATGAGACTGGGCTCGACGGCCTTGCCGCCGTTGCTCGCCGCGGTGATCTCCGAGACGCTTACCGAAAACTCGACGTCCTTCGGCCGGCCCTCGTCGTCGACGGCGACCGTGCTCGACAGCGGCTTTCCAGCGTTGGTGATCGGCGTCGCCGCGCGATCGATGCGCAGGCGATCGGGGTCGCGTTGATTGAGCAGCGCCTTGCGGCGGTCGAGGAACGCAGCGTTGGCGGCTTCTGTCAGCGTTGACGTGCACGAGACGCTGACGTGCGCGGCACCCCCGCCGGTAGCAGCAAATTGGAAAACGTAGGATGACGCCGTGGGCGCCTTGAACGTCGCCGCCGATGCCGACGCGCCGCCGAGCAGCGTCGCCGGGGCGCCGGTACCGCCAACGAGCGAGACCGATGCGCCGCTGGAAGCGAAGCTGAGTAGATCGCCGTGCTCGAGCACGACCTGCCGTGACACGGGTGCGCTTGCGGCGACATCGGCACTCAAGGCCCCGCGATTGACGGCGGCGCAACCGCTACCTGGTGCTGCCATCGCGGGCGCTGCCGTCAACATCGATACGGCCAAGCCCATCGCGATGAGCATCGCGCCCTGCGCCGGCCAAGCATTTGCACTTTTCATGTCGATCGCCCCACAACGCAGCTACCGCGATTCGAGCCGTTGCTGCAGGGCAAAGTCGACGGAAGTGTGAACGCGCGGCCAATCGGTTAGCTGGTCTGCGGCTCCTGCATGGCGAGCGGCGGCAGTTGCGCCACCATGGTGGCGGCGATCTCGCGCGCACCCTGCACGACGACGCTGGCGCCGTAGTTCGAGAGATATGCCGCCTCGGTGTCGGAGTGCGCGTGCGCGACGATGAAGAGACCGCTGTTGGCGGCGCGCGCCTGTGCCACGATCTGACCCGCTTCGAACGCTTCCGGCACCGCCACCAGCAACGCGCGCGCGTGCAGTAGGTTGGCAGCGACGAGCGCCGACGGCGCACTGGCCGCGACCGCCTCGATGCCGCGCCCCTTCAACCTGGCGACGATCTCGTCTTTCTCCTCGATGACGAACAGCGGCACCCCGGCGCTTGATAGCGCCTCGCCGATCCAGTGGCCGATACTGCCGTAGCCGACGAGGACGGTATGTCCCTGCTGGCTCGTCACCTCGATCTCGGCGGCGGCGGCCTTGGCGCTGGCATCCATCGCCTTGTCGGCCGCGACCGCGTCTGCCACCGCCTTGGCGCCGTCACGCTGGTCGAGCCACGGCCGCAGCCGATCGAGCGCCATGAACAGCAGCGGATTGATGACGATGGAGATGATGGCGCCGGCGAGCACCAACTCGCGGCCGAGCTGCGGCATGAGGCCGAGCGACACGCCGAGGCCGGCCAAGATGAACGAGAACTCGCCGATCTGCGCCAGGCTGACGGCGATCGTGGCGGCGGTGCCGAGCGGGCGCCCGAACAACTGCACGATGGCGAGCGCGGCGACCGACTTGGCAACGACAATGATGGCGACCGTCGCCAGCACCAGCAGCGGATCGCGGACGAGGATCGCCGGGTCGAACAACATGCCGACCGAGATGAAGAACAGCACAGCGAAGGCGTCGCGCAACGGCAGCGTCTCCGACGCCGCCTGTTGGCTGAGCGCGGATTCGCTCAAGATCATGCCGGCGAAGAAGGCGCCGAGGGCAAACGACACGTCGAACAGTTGGGCGGCGCCATAGGCGCATCCCAGCGCGATGCTCAGCACGGCGAGGCGGAACAGCTCGCGCGAGCCGCTGTGCGCAACGTAGTGCAGGATCCAGGGGATCACGCGCCGCCCGACGACGAGCATGACGACGACGAAGGCGACCACCTTGGCGATGGTCACACCCAGCGTGGCGGCGATCTCCGCCAATTCGAAACTGGAATTCGAGCCGGCTGCATCCTGCAGGCTGCCGTTGAGAATGGGAACGAGCGCCGGCAGCATCACCAGCGTCAGCACCATGACGAGGTCTTCGACGATCAGCCAGCCGACGGCGATGCGTCCGCGCTCGGTATTGATGATGCGGCGCTCCTGCAGGGCGCGCAGCAGCACGACGGTACTGGCCACCGACAGCGCCAGGCCGAAGGTGATCCCGGCGCCGATCGGCCAGCCGAGCAGGCTGCCCAGCCCGACGCCGAAGGCTGTAGCCACGGCGATCTGCACGATGGCGCCCGGCACGGCGATGAGCCGCACGGACCACAGATCCTTCAGCGAGAAGTGCAGGCCGACGCCGAACATCAGCAGGATGACGCCGATTTCGGCGAGTTCACTCGCCAGCGACTGGTCGGCGACGAAACCGGGCGTGTAGGGCCCGAGCGCAACTCCGGCGAGGAGATAGCCGACCAGGGGGGAAACACGCAGGCGCTGCGCAATGGCGCCGAAAACGAAGGCGAGGCAGAGCCCCACGACAATGGTAGCGATGAGCGGGGTGTCGTGCGGCATCCGTCCGGGGGGCCTCATGCGATGGTTGAGGCGCCCATTGTAAGGACGGAATCCGAAAAAGCATCCCCGCCTGCACTCCGGGAGGCCGCCCATTTTTGGACGCCGAGGCACCCTAAGCCCGACATCCTCAATGGCTTTATGTCCTCCAAGCCTCGATCGAACGATCGCGGTTGGGCCGCGCCGAGCGGCGTGCTAAGCCAGCAACCCAATGGTTCCGCGTTGGGGGAGATGCCCGGATGTCATTGCAGAATAAAGCCGTTGCCGTTGCCGCCTGTTTCGCCGCCGCAGCGCTCAGCTGGCAAGGCGCGAGCGCCGCCGAGTTCACCTTCAACGAGAAGACGAACGCCGACCTCGCCAAGAAGCTCAAGATCCCCGTCTATTTCGCCGTGCCGAAGAGCACCTGGGCGAAGCTCCCCGACATCAAGACCACCGACAAGCTGGTCGAGTTCAAGCATCCCGACGGCATCAAGGCGAAGGGCGACGTCGGCCTGCGCCTCGTCGTCGCCAAGCGCTCCGGACTATCTGCGCGCCTCGGCAAGAGCGGGCTGCTGCAGACCGGCGACATCATGCTGACGTTCCGCTCGGAGTGGGGCGGCGCCGGCGCCTATCCCAACATCCAGATGGGCATCTCGCACACGGGCTTTGCCTACATCGACGCTAAGGGCAACCTGCGCAATCTCGACAACCCGATGGACGGCGAATACGTCGGCCCCGGCAACCTGACGAGCGAGCACTACCGCACGCTCAACTTCCTGCACATCATCCGACCGCGCAACCTGACGGATCAGCAGCGGGCGAACCTGCTGGCCTGGGCGACCAAGCTCAATGCCAGCGCCGGCAAGGTCTATCCGAGTCAGATCAGCTTCAACCAGGACTACCAGAAGCCGAAAATTCAGTCGGGGGGAATGTCGTTCGTCAAGGACGTCGGCGCCATCGCTTTGGGCCAAGGCCATCCTGGCAGCCCGCTCGACATGTATTGCTCCGAGTTCGTGTTCTCGCTGCTCTCGCTGCGCAACTGCGATCCAGTGAAGGATGCCGCGGCATTCAAAGGCAGCCGCGTGCCGTCCTGCGTCAAGGAGCCGATGGAGCCGATGAAGGCGACGGGCAACGTCTTGCCGCTGCACGGCCGCAACTCCTATTCCGGTCTCGCCGATGGTCCACTGCTGGTCCTCGACCAGATGGAACTGTCCGACGAGGCTCGCAAGCCGATCATCGACAGCATCTTCACCGAGAACCCGTCGGGCCTCGCGAAGATGTCCGTCGGCCATCGCCAGGTCGCGGAGCAAATGCAGCCGCAGTTCGAGAAACTCAAGGGCTACTACGTCGGCATGACCGGGCGCATGTGGCAGAACTGGCGTGCGCGTCTCCTCGGCACCGGCTTCAACTGGGCCGGCATCCCTGAGAACTATTCGCCCACGTCCTTCCTCATCAACACGCTGCTGCCGCCCGACAACAACAACCGCACCATGGACTACGTGGCGACGATCTATTTCGAGTAGGCGGCGGCCAGAATTCAAGCGGCGAAGCAATGAAAATCGATCGCCGGCAATTCGTGCAGGGCGCGCTGGCCACCTCCTGCTCGCTCGCCGCGCCCGTCCTCGCCGAGGACGCCGCGCCCGTCTACATCGGCGACATGCATTCGCATCTGTTCTTCTTCGGAATGGGCGCCTCGCCGGAGAAAAGACCGCTCGGTCCGACGATGGCGGCGGGCAACGCCACGCTTGTCGCCTGGTCGCTGGTCGGCGACGTGCCGTGGCTGCGCATCACCTCGCAAGGGCATCAAGCAGAAGGGCTCGCCCAAGCAGGGCGAGCCGGGCCAGTGGTTCGACGATGACGTCGCCCGCATCAAAGAGCACCTCGCCCAGCAGAACCTGAAACTGGTGCTGACCCCGGAGGACGTCGACAAGGCGCTCGCCGGCGCGCCGCACGTGGTGCTGACGGTGGAGGGCGCGACGTTCGTGGAGGACGGCATCGCGCCGCTGGCGCACGCCTACGAGCAGGGCGTGCGCAGCGTGCAGCTCGTCCACTACATCGAGAACCCGCTGGGCGATTTCCAGACCGAGGCGCCGCAGCATGATGGGCTCACCGAGCTCGGGCGTGAGGTGATCGCCGAGTGCAATCGCCTCGGCATCCTCGTCGACCTCGCGCACTGCACCGACACGGCGACGCGCCAAGCGCTGGAAGCTTCATCGCAGCCGGTGATCTGGTCGCACAGCTCGGTGACGCGCACGCGCACGCCGAATTGGAAAATGCCGGTGTGGCAGGCGCGGCAGCTATCGTTCGACACGGCCAAGCTCATCGCCGACAAGGGCGGCGTCGTCGGCCTGTGGCCGATGCGCTCTGATGTCGGCGCGACGCCGGAAGCGTATGCGCAGCGCCTGTGGGAGCTGGGCGAGTGGCTGGGCGACGATCACGCCGCCTTCGGCACCGACATGAACGCCATCTCGCGTCCGGCGATCGCCAGCTACGCCGATCTGCAGAAGGTCGTGCGCTACTGGCAGAAGGCCGGCTTTCCGGCCGCGAGCATTCAAAAGCTCGCCATCGGCAACTACGCCCGCGTGCTGAAGGCAAGCCATGACCGCGCGGCAGGCCTAGCTAAATTGGTAGGCTGCCACGCGCATAACCGTCATCCTCGCGAAGGCGAGGATCCACGCAAGCTTCAGATCCTCGGTCGAGCCTCGTAGCGGCCGTTGAGACTGGCGTGGATGGCCGCCTGCGCGGCCATGACGGAAAGATTAGAGCGGCGCGCAACGACTTTGGCGTGGGAACTAGCCGAGGGTTGGGTCCTCGGGGTCATGCTGAAAGCATGCCTCCGGCATGGCCCGAGGATGACACCTAATTTGGATCCTGGCTGAACCTGTCAGAGGATGAACTTGGAGAGGTCGGCGTTCTTGGCGAGATCGCCGATGCGGTCGTTGACGTAGGCGGCGTCGATGGTCACCGCCTGCCCGCCGCGGTCGGAGGCGTCGAACGAGATGTCGTCGAGCACGCGCTCCATCACCGTCTGCAGCCGCCGCGCGCCGATGTTCTCCACCGTCGAGTTCACCTGCACCGCCGCGTCGGCCAGCGCATCGATGGAATCGTCGGTGAAGGTCAGCGTCAGGCCTTCGGTCGCCATCAACGCCACGTACTGCTTGATGAGGCTCGCTTCCGGCTCGGTGAGGATGCGGCGCAAGTCCTCGCGCGTCAGCGCCTTCAGTTCGACGCGGATGGGCAACCGCCCCTGCAGCTCCGGCAGCAGGTCGGAGGGCTTGGCGACGTGGAAGGCACCGGAGGCGATAAACAGCACGTGGTCGGTCTTCACCGGCCCGTGCTTGGTCGACACGGTCGTGCCTTCGATAAGCGGCAGCAAGATCGCGCTGCACGCCTTCGCGCGAAACGTCGCCGCCGATGCGCCCGGCGTCGGAGCGCGAGCAGATCTTGTCGATCTCGTCGAGGAACACGATGCCGTTGTTCTCGACCGCGCTGATCGCCTCGCCGACGATGGCATCGCCCTCGATCAGCTTGTCGCTCTCCTCGGCGATCAGCACGTCGTAGCTGTCCTGCACGGTGACGCGGCGCGGCTTGGTGCGGCCGCCGAACGCCTTGCCGAGCATGTCGCCGATATTGATGGCGCCGATGGAGGCGCCCGGCTGGCCGGGGATGTCGAACATGGGCAGCCCGGCGCCGGGCGTGTCGGCGACCTGGATCTCGATCTCCTTGTCGTTGAGCTCGCCGGTGCGCAGGCGCTTGCGGAATGATTCCCGCGTCGCCGGCGACGCCCCGGGGCCGACCAGCGCATCGAGCACCCGCTCCTCGGCGTTCTTTTCCGCCCGCGCCCGCACGTCCTTGCGCTTTACGTCCTTCACCAGCGCCAGCGCCACCTCGACCAGATCGCGGATGATGCTGTCGACGTCGCGGCCGACGTAGCCGACCTCGGTGAACTTCGTCGCCTCGACCTTGATGAACGGCGCGCCCGCCAGCTTGGCGAGGCGGCGCGAGATTTCCGTCTTGCCGACGCCCGTCGGCCCGATCATCAGGATGTTCTTCGGCTGCACCTCCTCCTTGAGCTCGCCCTGTAGCTGCTGGCGCCGCCAGCGGTTGCGCAGCGCGATGGCGACGGCGCGCTTGGCGTCGCCCTGGCCGACGATGTAGCGGTCGAGCTCGGAAACGATCTCGCGGGGAGAGAAGTGGGTCATCAGTTCGAGGTTGCCTTTACTGCAGTGGACCGGCGCGCCCGTCTCAGCGGCTGGACGGCAGGCTTTCGATAACGAGGTTGTCGTTGGTGTAGACGCAGATCTCGGCGGCGATGGCCATCGCCTTGCGGGCAATCGCCTCCGCGTCGAGCGGCTGGTCGAGCAGCGCGCGGGCGGCCGACAGCGCGTAGTTGCCGCCCGAGCCGATGCCCATGACGTGCCGCTCCGGCTCCAGCACGTCGCCGGTGCCGGTCAGGACCAGCGTCGTCTCCGCGTCGGCGACCAGCATCATGGCTTCGAGGCGCCGCAGATAGCGGTCGGTGCGCCAGTCCTTGGCCAGCTCCACGCAGGCGCGCGTCAGCTGCCCGGGGTACTGCTCGAGCTTGGCCTCCAGCCGCTCGAACAGCGTGAAGGCGTCGGCCGTCGCCCCGGCGAAGCCGCCGATGACGCCGCCCTTGCCGAGCGTGCGCACCTTGCTGGCGTTGGCCTTGATGATGGTGGCGCCGAGGCTGACCTGGCCGTCGCCGGCGATGACCACACGACCATCTTTACGAATGGTCAGTATAGTCGTGGCGTGCCAGGAGCGCGGTTCGTCCGCGTGAGGGCCGGAGGTTTGCATTGCATTAGCATCCAGGCTGCGGGTTACGAGCCCGCGAGCCGCAGGTGCGGCTCTGGAACGGCAGGGCTCAAGCTGATAAACGCTCGGTTCCAAGTGAGGCAAGCTAAGCCTAAGAGGGCTCAATTGAAGCGGCAGGCGACGATTTCCCGCAAGACCAAGGAGACCGAGATCACGGCGACGGTCGATCTCGACGGCTCCGGCGTGTTCGACATCGCGACCGGGATCGGCTTCCTCGATCACATGTTGGAGCAGCTTGCCCGCCATTCAATGATCGACATCACCTTGAAGGCCAAGGGCGACCTGCACATCGACTTCCACCACACCGCCGAGGATACCGGCATCGTGCTGGGCCAGGCCGTGGCCAAGGCGCTCGGCGACAAGAAGGGCATCACCCGCTACGCCGACGTGCACCTGCCGATGGACGAGACGCTGACGCGCGTCTGCGTCGACGTGTCCGGCCGGCCGTATCTCGTGTGGAGGGTCGAGTTCTCCAAGCCCAAGCTGGGCGAGATGGACACCGAGCTGTTCCGCGAGTGGTTCCAGGCGTTCGCGCAGAACGCCGGCATCACGCTGCACGTCGAGAACCTCTACGGCGAGAACAACCACCACATCGCCGAGACTTGCTATAAGGGCCTGGCGCGCGCCCTGCGGGCCGCGACCGAGGCGGATGCGCGCCAGGCCGGCCGCGTGCCGTCGACCAAAGGCACGCTCGGCCTGAGGCTGACGTCTCGCCGTCTGCATCACTTCGCGATTCGAGCGAGGGCCGGCAGTTGGTACATCTATCACGTGCATGAGCCGCCGAACGTGATCGGCCAATCGCCTGGAAAGCGCCGAGCAGCTTGTCTTCGTCAAGGACGGCTACTCCTGGCTGGCAGCACTGGTGCCGCCGTTGTGGCTGCTGTGGAAGCGCATGTGGCTCGAGTTCGCCATCTACGCCGTCGGCACGCGGCTTGCTCGTCTGGCTGCTGACCAGCGCCGGCGCCACCAACGTCAGCAACGCGCTGCTGCTCATCATCCAGATCGTCTTCGGCTTCGAAGCCGGCGCGCTCTACAGCGCCTCGCTCGAGCGGCGCGGCTGGCGCCTCGTCGGCACCGTGACCGGCCGCAACGCCGAGGACGCCGAGCGCCGCTTCCTCGAAGCATGGCTGCCGACCCGCACCGAGATCCCGCCAGGCCGTCGGCTCCGTCGGCCCGTCCAGCCCGCGCCAGACCTGGTCGAGGCCAGCACTGGCGCAGGCAAAGGATGCGCTCGCGCGCGGTCGCGGCATGTTCGCCAAGGCCGCGCCGTAATGCAGCGCGTCGCCATCATCGACTACGGCTCCGGCAACCTGCACTCCGCCGCCAAGGCCTTCGAGCGCGCCGCGCGCGAGAGCGAGGCCAACGCGATGATTACGCTGACGGCCGACCCCGACATCGTCTCCGCCGCCGACCGTATCGTGCTGCCGGGCGTCGGCGCCTTCGCCGACTGCAAGCGCGGCCTCGAAGCCGTGCCTGGCATGCGCGAAGCCCTGGAAGACACGGTGCGCGTCAAAGGCCGGCCGTTTCTCGGCATCTGCGTCGGCATGCAGCTCATGGCCAGCCGCGGGCTGGAGTTCGCAGACGACCGACGGGCTCGACTGGATCGCCGGCGAGGTGCGCGCCATTGCGCCCAACGACTCCGACCCTGAAAATCCCGCACATGGGATGGAACACGCTCGAGGCCGACACCCCGCACGCGTTGCTGCAGGACATCCCCACCGGCACCGACGGCCTGCACGCCTATTTCGTGCACTCGTTCCATTTCGTGCCGGAAGACCACGCGCACGTCGTCGCCGAGACCGACTACGGCGGTCCGGTCACGGCGTTCATCGCCAAGGGCAACATGGCGGGCACGCAGTTCCACCCCGAGAAGAGCCAGACCCTCGGCCTGAAACTGATCGCCAACTTCCTCAAGTGGAAGCCTTAGAAGAGGTCTCCTTGTCGATCATCATCGACATTGGACGAGCGCCGGCTGATCAGCCTCCGCGTCTTCTTATGAGGGGAGAAGTCCACGTTCTTGGCGAGTGCGGGATATCTTGTTCTGAAGGTGATCTCGGCGTCCTCGCGACTACCAGCAAATGCCTCTTCCTCCCAGACCTCATAGACGCGATACGAGTTCTGTTCGAATTCCAGAACGATTGAGACCCGCTCCTCACCGAGCCAACGGCGAATCCAGATCTCAATTGCGTCATCGTAGGTCAATTTGCGTTTGGCCATGTGCCCTCATCCACAGAAGTTCATTCCGTGTGCTCGGAGACACCTTGACCAGCCGACGTGCTGGATGATTTAACCAGCTACGCTCTGATGAGCGGCGCCCGCGATGTCTCACCATTGCGGGTAGGGAGAGGCCGGGTTTGCCCCCGGCTTCTCCTCGAAGTCTCATAATCCCTGCCTCGATTCCACGTTGAACTGCAAGCGCTCTGCACGCGCTTGTGGTACAGCGCGCAAAAACCAACGGGGCCCGATCTGCGGATCGGACTCCGGCGCTTGGGTTATCCCCGCCCCTCGCGCCGCGCGTATGCTTCCCGCCATCCCGCCCCGTTGGGGACAGGCTCGAGACCGTCTCAGGTTTGGGAGCGGGCTGCGATCGTGAACAAGCCGGTTGGCGAGGGGTAACGTCCCGAAGCCGCCGGTGTACCGAGCCGTCAGGAGCCGGAACCCCCGGTACGGGACTAAGGCACCCGAAATCGGACGGCCGCGCCACTCTGCGCGACGGGGCGTGAAAGCGCCGCTGAATTAAAATTTAGATGCGGTGCCTTTACGCCCCGTCTCCCCCACTCTTCCTATGCCTCGGGGCGCCGGCCCGCGAGATCGAGAAGGTGTACCGAATGCATATTTGCCCCGCCAAAAACAAAAGGGGGCCCGATCTGCGGATCGGGCCCCGACGCTTTACGCATTACCGGAGAGAGAGAACTCAGCAGGCTTCGGCGAGAGGCAACGGGAGTTCCTGTTGATCGTCGGCGAACTGGGCCGGCATCGGGAAGGCGATGACGTTGGTCTCCTGACCGGCCTCGATCCCGGCGCGCCGCTGACGGAACCAGCGCAGCGCCGTGTTGGTCAGCACCGCCTCGTCGCGCGTCGCCTGGATGAGCAGGCCGTCGTCGGGGTCGAGATGGCCGCGCAGCTGCGCCTCGATCTGATCTTCGCGCGCGTCGGTGCGCACGTACCAGGTCTGCTCCAGAGGGCGGGCCCATGATTGCCCGATCGCCATGATCTGCTGCGCGAGGACATGCTTGTTACGGTGTGGCTGGGCCAGGTCGTAGGAGATGATGAGGGTGCGCATGGCGGGTGTCTCTCTGGCTGTGGCTTCACGGGGGAGAGACTCTATACTGGCCCCGGAATGCGCTGTCATTGCGACTGTGAACGTAGAGGGAACATCGCACGAATCACCGGTGTTGTCCAGTGTTTGTTCTCATCCCGTTCTCGCGATGTTCTCGCGCGTTAAGCAAGCCGCTGCAACTAGCTGAACATCGATAATTGGTCGGGATGCGGGGTCCGGAGGTGCCGCCTGTGCGGGCCGAAATCGACCCGGTCGAGCAGCGAGGGGTAGCGCTTTTCGAACAGCTCCAGCGCCTTGGCGTGGGCGCCCGGAAAGCGCACGCCCTCCCAGATCTCATACAGGCGACGCGGGTCGCAGGCATAGCGGCGCACGAGATCCTTGCGGCGGATGCGCAGCCAGCGGGCGATCCAAATATCGATCGCATCCGCCTCGGTCAGCGGACGCTGGGCGACGACAGGCGGTACGGTCTGCAAAAACGCTACGGCCATGACGATGACGCTTGTATCGGAGCCTGTATCCGGCGGCCTTGACTTATGCCGCCGCTAAATCTCTATCGCCGACAATAACAGCGAACTGATGGCTATGGTTCATGCGGAGCATGGCTTCGCCATGACACGCAACCCGCCACCGCAAAGACGGAAGACAGCACCCGTGATCCTCTTCCCCGCCATCGACCTGAAAGACGGCCAATGCGTGCGCCTGAAGCTGGGCGACATGGAAGCCGCCACGGTCTTCAACGACGATCCGGCGGCGCAGGCGCGCACGTTCCAGGAGCAGGGCTTCCCCTACCTGCACCTCGTCGATCTCAACGGCGCCTTCGCCGGCGCGCCGGTCAACGGCGACGCGGTCGACGCGATCCTCGATGCCGTCACCATTCCCGTGCAGCTCGGCGGCGGCATCCGCGACATGGGCACCAT
Source organism: uncultured Alphaproteobacteria bacterium (assembly GCA_963812795.1). GTDB lineage: Bacteria > Pseudomonadota > Alphaproteobacteria > Rhizobiales > Hyphomicrobiaceae > Hyphomicrobium_A. Next base: position 135,354 of record CAWEWG010000007.1, read on the forward strand.
CGAGGAATGGCTCGACAGCGGCATCGCCCGCGTCATCCTCGGAACCGTTGCCGTGCGCGACCCCGACCTCGTGCGTCGCGCCTGCGTTGAGTATCCCGGCCGCATCGCCGTCGGCATCGACGCCAGGGGCGGCAAGGTGGCGGTGGAAGGCTGGGCGGAGACGTCGGAGCTGACGGCCGAGGAGATGGCCAAGCGTTTCGAGGACGCCGGCGTTGCCGCCATCATCTATACCGACATCGAGCGCGACGGCATCTTGAAGGGCCTCAACCTCGAAGCGACCGCCAAGCTGGCGCGTTCCACCCGCATCCCCGTCATCGCCTCCGGCGGACTCGCCTCGATCGACGACGTCAAGGCGCTGCTGCGCCCCGAGTACGCGATGCTCGAAGGTGCCATCACCGGCCGCGCCCTCTATGATGGCCGCATCGACCCCAAGGAAGCCCTCGCCCTCATCGCCGCCGCGGCAACCTGAAAAGCATGCTGAAAACCCGCATCATTCCCTGCCTCGATGTGAAGGACGGCCGCGTCGTCAAGGGCGTCAACTTCGTCGACCTCATCGATGCCGGCGACCCGGTGGAAGCCGCCGCGGCCTACGATGCCGCCGGCGCCGACGAATTGTGCTTCCTCGATATCACCGCCAGCCACGAGAACCGCGACAACATCTTCGACATCGTCGAGCGCACGGCCGAGCGCTGCTTCATGCCGCTCACCGTCGGCGGCGGCGTGCGCACCATCGAGGACATCGGACGCCTGCTCAACGCCGGTGCCGACAAGGTGTCGATCAACACGGCGGCCGTGAACAACCGGCAGTTCGTCAAGGAAGCGGCGGAGAAGTTCGGCGCCCAGTGCATCGTCGTCGCCATCGACGCCAAGCGCGTGTCGGGCGAGGGCGAGCCGCTGCGGTGGGAGATCTTCACGCACGGCGGCCGCAAGCCGACCGGCATCGACGCCGTGCAATTCGCCCGCGACGTCGCGGCGCTCGGCGCCGGCGAGATCCTGCTCACCTCGATGGACCGCGACGGCACCAAGGCCGGGTTCGATCTCGAGCTGACGCGCGCGGTTTCCGACGCGGTGACCATCCCCGTCATCGCCTCCGGCGGCGTCGGCAACCTCGATCACCTGGTCGAGGGGATCACCAAGGGCCACGCCAGTGCCGTGCTGGCGGCGTCGATCTTCCATTTCGGCACGTATTCGATCGGCGAGGCCAAGCGGCACATGGCCGACGCCGGCATCGCCGTCCGCCCCGCCGGCTAGACGCTTTGGCGCAGTGACTGCTAAGCGGCGCGGGAATGGCGCTGGACGCACTCGGAGAGCACTGCGTCGAGCTCGCCGACGGGCACCGGTCGGCCGATGTAGAAGCCCTGCGCCTTGTTGCAGCCGGCGCGCGTCACCGTGTTGAGCTCATCGAGCGTCTCGACGCCTTCCGCCACTGTCCCCATGCCCAGCGTTTCCGCCAGCATGGCCACCGCCTTGACGACACCCGCATTGCTGGCGCCACCGGGCATCTCGCGTACCAGGGCGCGATCGATCTTGACCTTCTTGAAGGGGAACGAGCGTAGCGAACTGAGCGAGCCCGTCGCCTTGCCGAAGTTATCGAGCGTAATCCCGACGCCCAGCTGGCGCAGGCCTTCCAGCGTGCCGCGCATCTTGCCCTTGTCGCGCTCGAGCAGCGCCTCGCTGATTTCGAGCTCCAGGCGCGAGGCCGGCAGCCCCGCCTCGGCCAGCGCCTGCTTCACTACGGCGATCAGGTCGCCGCTCTCGAACTGCAGCAGCGACAGATTGACGGTGACGGTCAGCTCGTCGGCCCAGCGCGTGGCGTCCTGGCACGCCTGGCCCAGTACCCAGCGGCCGATGTCGACGATGGCGCCGGTCTTCTCCGCCAGCGGCAGAAAGTCCGCCGGCGGGATCAATCCGTTGCGCGGATGATGCCAGCGCAGCAGAGCTTCGCAGCTGGCGACGTGATGCGTGCGCAGGCTGAGGATCGGCTGGTAGTGCAGCTCGAATTGCTCGCGGCCCAAGGCCGATTGAACGTCGCTCTCCAGCCGACGCTGCGCGTCGATGTGCCGGCCGCAACCGCGCTGGTAAAGCTCGAAGCCGCTACGGCCTGCCGATTTGACGTTGTAGAGAGCGATGTCGGCGTTCTTCAGCAGCTCGTCGGCGGTGCGGCCGTGCGCCGGCGCGCGCACGATGCCGAGGCTGGCGCTGATCGTGATCGTTTGCCCGAGGATGTTGTAGGGCTTGGAGATGGACGCGAGCACGCGCTTTGCTAGACGCTCGCACTGCCCGGAGCGAACGGCGCCTGTCTGCACGATGGCGAATTCGTCACCACCGAGGCGCGCAAGAAAGTCTGTCTTGCGGATGCTAGTGCGCAACCGTTGCGCCACTGCTTTCAGCAGCGCATCGCCAATCGGATGACCGTATCTGTCGTTGACCTCCTTGAACTCGTCGAGGTCGAGCCAGTGCAACGCCAGCGGGCTGCCCTTGCCCATTCCCTTCAATGCCTGCTCGAAGGTCTCACGAAAATGGAAACGGTTGGCGACGCCGGTCAGCGCATCGTGATGCGCCAGCCACTGGATCTTTTCCTCGGTCCGTCGCTTTTCGGTGATGTCTTCCTGGATATCCACCCATCCGCCGTCGGCTAGCGGCTGATAGGTGACGAGCAGCGTACGACCGCTGCGCAGGTGCTGTATCTGCGAGAATGACCGCCCCTCGGCCAGCTTGGTAATATGTTCGTCGAGCCACTTGGAAAACTTGGCCTCTTCGACGGCGCCGTCGCGGCCGGTTTCCTTCAGCAGGTGAAAGCGAACTATTTCCGTCAACGGCGTGCCGGGGGCGGTCAGCTCCTCAGTCAGCTCGTAGAGTTGGCGGTAGCTCTTGTTACAGACGATCAACCGCTGCTCGGCGTCGAACATGGAGAGACCGCGCACCATGTTGTTGAGCGCGACTTCGAACCAAGTATTGAGCTGCTCGAGGGACCGCTTCTGTTCGAGGAGCAGACATGTATCGTCCGCATCCATCACAGCGCGCGTTGAATTGGACGCGCCGATTTCGCGTCCCGGCTCTCGGCCTGCGCCGTCGGATTCGCGGTTGTTGCACATCAAAGGTAGCACCCCTCCACAACGCCGACGTGTGGCCCATGGGAGTGGACGATATCCACCATCAGTATTCGGTGGCTTAAGTCATTGCCCGGTGTTTCCGGCAAATTGGCGGGCTCGTGATAACTCCTGTGGCGGAGGAAAACGCGCGAAACGCCCATAAATGTTGGTTTCGATCAGCGTGAGACAAAGTGAAGATTAACGGCCTGCGATTCCAACAACGTTTGTAGAAATCACATTCTGTGTCAGCCCGGTTACCTCATTCCGCCTACCTCGTTTTGGCCTGGAAAAGGCAGATGTCGCGCACGATGCATTGCGGGCATTCGGGGCGGCGCGCCTTGCACACGTAGCGCCCGTGCAGGATCAGCCAATGATGAGCATTCATCGCATAGCGCTCCGGTATGACACGCAACAGATCCTGCTCGACCTCGAGCGGTGTGCGGCCGTTCGACAAGCCGGTGCGGTTGGCAACGCGGAACACATGCGTGTCGACGGCCATCGTCGGCTCACCGAAGGCCACGTTCAAGACCACATTGGCGGTCTTGCGGCCCACACCGGGCAACGCCTCCAATGCCTCGCGATCGCGCGGAACATCGCCACCGTGGTTGGCGATGAGCTGCCGCGACAGCTCGATGACGTTGCGCGCCTTGTTGCGGTAGAGACCGATCGTTTTGATGAAATCGCGCACGCTATCTTCGCCCAGGCGCACCATCTTCTCCGGCGTGTCGGCGATCTTGAATAGCGCGCGCGTCGCCTTGTTGACGCCGGCGTCCGTCGCCTGCGCCGACAGCACGACGGCAACGAGCAGCGTGAACGGATTGACGTACTCGAGCTCACTCTTGGGGTGAGGATCTGCGGCCGCGAAGCGCTGGAACATCTCCGCTATTGCCGGCGCGGAGAGAAGCCGACCGCGCTTGCCACCGGCGGCGGGCGCTTTCGTCTTGCCTCTCGGCGGAGCGCGCATCCCGACGCCGCGCTTCGCCTTGCCGGCGTCCCTATCTAGGCTCTTCATATCGGCGTTTCCCCGCGATAGGCTTGCCAGATGAGCGAAAACCCAGGCTCGAAACAAGCGCCAATCGAAGCGCCTCCGCAGATCGCGCCGGCTGACCCACCGAAAAAGCGCGAAAGCTTCCGTGCGGTTTTGTATCCGCACCGCTCGCTCAGTCCGACCGGGTTTCTCATCCTCATGAGCGCGATCGGCGGCGTCAGCTTCGTCACCGGTATGGCGTTCCTGCTCAAAGGCGCGTGGCCCGTATTCGGCTTCTTTGGCCTCGACGTCGCGCTCATCTATGCCGCGTTCAAGCTCAACTATCGCTCGGGACGCCTCTACGAGACGGTCGAGTTGACGCCGGAGTCGCTGGTCATCACCCGCGTGCATCCATCAGGCAAACAGGAGAGCTTCGACTTCAATCCGTATTGGGTGCGCGTGCGGCTCGCCGAGCTGCCGCAAGGACGCAACGATCTTCGCCTCGCCTCGCACGGGCGCGAGTTTGCCTTCGGGCGTTTTCTGACTGACGACGAGCGCCGCGACTTGTCCCAAACCCTGTCCGGCGCGCTCGCCGACGCCCGCAGCGGTCGCGCATAAGCGGCGGCTTCCAACGCATTTGATCTAAATTCACGTCAAACGCGAACTCCCTTCCGAGCGGGAAAACAACCCCGCGCAGGTAACCTTAAGCCAGCCGGGAAATCCGGCATGAGCTTATGACGTCGGAGGGGAGTCATGCGTACTTTCGTCATCGCCGCGATGCTGGCCGGAGCCATCCTGCCGGTCGCTGGCGTCCATACTGCAGAAGCCGGCCGTTCGGGGCGCTACGGCCGCACCAGTGACTGCGTGCCGACCAATGGGCCGTTCGGTTTCTATGGCAACATCTGGTGCCAGCCGAGCGAGGCGTCATACATGCGCAATCTCAGCGCCGGCTGGCCGCAGAACACCCCCAAGAGGCTGCGCTACCCCAAGCCGTCGTCGAACTACGAGTGGTAAGTCTGCCAGCTTGATGCTGCGTTCTGCGGAGCCCGCGCAATTCGCGCGGGCTTCTCGCTATTGGAACCTGCCGCCCCGCTGCAGAACCTCGATCTTGTAGCCGTCGGGATCCTCGATGAAGAAGAATTGCCCGAACGGCTTGCCGTCGTGCGTCATCTGCTTGATGTCCTTCGGTGTCAGGCCGACCGACAAAAAGCGCGCGTGCTCGGCGGCAAGATCGTCGACGACGAACGCCAGATGGCCGTAGCCGTCACCCATTGCATAGGGCTCGGCGCGACCCTTGTTGACCGTCAGCTCCACCTCGAACGGCGAGTCCTTGCCACGCATGTAGATGAGCGTGAAATCGGGAAAGTCGACGCGGTCGGCGATCTCGAGCCCGAAGGCCTTGCGATAGAAATCGACAGAGCGCGCTTCTTCCTTGACGCGCACCATCATGTGGATCGGCTTGGCCATGAACGCTCCCTGTCCCTAACGTTGCGCGGTTCTTAGCGGCCGGGCAAGTCGAGCCACGGCCTGGCGGCGGCGGCGGTCGCTTCGAAGCTCTCGATCGACTGCTTCTTCTCCAGCGTCAGGCCGATCGCATCGAGGCCATTGAGCAGGCAATGCTTGCGGAACGGATCGATGTCGAACTTGATGACGCCGCCGTCGGGGCCGCGGATTTCTTGCGTCTCGAGATCGACCGTGAGCGTCGCGTTCGAACCGCGGCTCGCGTCGTCCATCAGCTTGTCGACTTCGGCCTGCGGCAGCTTGATCGGCAGAATGCCGTTCTGGAAGCAGTTGTTGTAGAAGATGTCGGCGAAGTCCGGCGCGATGATGCAGCGGATGCCGAAGTCGAGCAGCGACCACGGCGCGTGCTCGCGCGAGGATCCGCAGCCGAAGTTCTCACCAGTCACGAGGATCGTTGCCCGGCGATAGGCCGGCTGGTTGAGCACGAAGTCCGCGACCTCGTTGCCTTCCTGGTCGTAGCGCATCTCGTAGAACAGGCTTTTGCCGAGCCCGGTGCGCTTGATCGTCTTCAGGAACTGCTTGGGGATGATCATGTCGGTGTCGACATTGCGGATGGGCAACGGGGCGGCGACACCGGTCAGGGTTGTGAACTTGTCCATCGCTTGGCTTCAGCGCCTTTCACATTCGAAGACCATCGGCGAGCGCTCGGAAGTAGCCCTCGGCCGAGGCCAGACGGTCTATGTGGGTAGGCTTGCGACCGGCAACCACGCATCGGTGCAGCTCCCCCGGCCGAAGCAGCTCTAGGCGCCTTTTAACCCCCGTGAGCTTGCGGCCGTCAAGGTGCTGCTCCAGGGCCTCGACCATCGTCTCGATATAGCCGCTGATGCGGCCCAGCTCGCGCACGGCTCTTTCGCGCGCCCCGCGGTCGCCAGTGCCGGCCTCCAGCAGGCGCAGCGCCTCGCCGGCCCGCTGCAGCGTGGCGGCGATCTTTTCGGCGTAGGTGGCGACGCGCGCGCGACGCTTCTCGTCCAGCGAGGCGAGCGCGCTCAGCCAGCAGTGCACCGTCTCGGCGATGGCGAGCAGGCAGCGGGCATAGTCGGCGATGGGCAAAGGGGTGCGGCTCCAGGGGCACTCCAATCATAGGGGCAGGGCTCCACAGCGGGGATTTCGCTGCTTGAGACGCCAATCTGCGCCGAAGCGGCCAATCGTCCACCAATTCTTAACCAAAAAACTTCACCCTCCTGTCTAACGTCGCTGACCATCCATTCGCGTTCGGAGAGTGCGTATGTACCGAGTTTCCGTTGCCACACTTCTGGTTGCCGTCACGCTGCTGGTGACAGGCTGCACCGGGTCGCTCCGCCTGGGGAGCAGCATCCTCGTCGTTGACGCAGGCAGCACGACAACCAAAGTCTGAGTTGACGTGCGCGTCTTGTCCGGCGCGCGTCTAGACGTCCGCCGCGCCCAAGGCGCCATGGCGCTCGTGAAAAGCTGCTTCCTGTAGACGCCGCGCAGCGCCGCAGCTATTGGCTGCGGGCTGCCCGTTGTGTCGAGCAGCTTTGCCCAGAGCCGGCCGCATGACTTCGAAATCCCCGACAGCGCTTTCGGGCCTCGCATCGCTCGCCAACGGCGCCGTGCTTTCTCCCTTCACGCAATTGCGGCGCCTGCTCGGCACGACCCCATCCGGGCATGCCGAGCCGATCGATCTGACCATCGGCGAGCCGCGCGAGGCGATGCCGGCATTCGTCGTCGACAAACTCATCGAAGCCGCTTCGAGCTACGCCAACTACCCGCCCATCCGCGGCACGGCCGAGCTGTGCAATGCCATCTCGGCTTGGTCGGGACGGCGATACGGCGATGCCGCGGCACTCGACCCCGAGCGCGAAGTTTTGCCGATAAATGGCTCGCGCGAAGGACTTTTCCTGGCTGCGCTGCCGGCCGCCGGGCGCAAGCAGGTACGCGGCAAGCCGGCCATCCTGATGTGCAATCCGTACTACAGCGCCTATATCGGGGGCGCACTCGCAGTCGACGCCGAGCCGGTCTACCTGAACGCCACCGAAGCCACTGGGCACCTGCCCGATCTCGATACGCTCGCCTCCGACACGGCGCTGCTCGAACGCACGGTCGCGCTGTACCTTTGCTCACCGGCGAACCCGCAAGGCGCCGTCGCCGGCCCCGCGTACATCGCCCGCGCCCTGCAGCTCGCGCGCGACTACGACTTCATGCTGTTCTTCGACGAATGCTATTCGGAGATCTACACCGGCGAGCCACCCACCGGCGCGCTGCAGGTCGCCGCCGCGACGCCGGAGCGCTTTGCCAATCTCGTCGTCTTCAACTCGCTGTCGAAACGCTCGAACCTCCCCGGCCTGCGATCCGGTTTCTGCGCCGGCGACCAGCGCTTCATCGGCACGTTCGCGGAGATCCGCAACATGGTGGCGCCGCAGGTGCCCGGGCCGACGCAGCACGCCTCCGCCGCCGTGTGGGCGGACGAGGCGCACGTCGAAGCGAACCGCGCGGCCTACCGCGCCAAGTTCGACGTCTGCGACCGCGTACTCGGCAACGCGTACGGTTACCGACGCCCGGCGGGCGGCTTCTTTCTCTGGCTAGATGTCAGCAAATTCAGCGGCGCCGGAGAGGCAACAGTAACCTTATGGCAACGCGCAGGTGTCAAGGTTCTACCCGGTGCCTTCCTGGCTCAAGCCGGACGCGATGGGACCAATCCGGGGGCGAACTACCTGCGCCTGGCTTTGGTCCGTGACCCTGCGACGGTCGGTGAGGCACTCGAACGATTAGTAATAGTACTTGCGTAACAGAGTACGTTCGAGATGCCGCTCAGGTCTCATGACCCGAGACGCCTGCTTCCGCCTGCTATGGAAGAAAGGCTGATTGGATGGTCGATCCGCGCCGGGGGGCTCGCCCTCTTGGCATGCGTAGCCGCCGCTTGGGCCAGCCTTCTCACCTGGTCGCAATCCGACCCCAGCCTTACGCACGCCGCCGACGGCGCGGCCACCAACGCGCTCGGCGCGGGTGGCGCCGTTTTCGCCGATGTGCTGCTCAACACTCTCGGTTTCGCCGGCGTGTTCCTGCTCCTGGCCCCGATGTTCTGGGGGCTGGAACTCGTGCTCTCCGAGCGCGTCTGCACCAACCGCAAGAAGACCAGCCTCTTTCCCCTCGCCGTGTTGCTGCTTGCGGGAGGCTTCGCGGCCCTGCCGCTGTCGGCCGGCTGGCCGTTCGGGCACAGCTTCGGCGGCATCGTCGGCGACTGGGCGTATAAATTGACGGCGACCGGCTTCGACCTCGTCGGCGCTGCTGGAGCCACGCCACTCGCCGGGCTGGCGTTCTTCCTCGGCGGATTCGCCCTGCTCGGCTACAGCGTCGGCCTCGAGCGCGACGACCTCAACCGTCTCATCGAGCGCAGCCGGCGCATGTCCCGCCGCCGCGGCGCCCTGGTTCCCGAATGGCTCGGGCAGTACTTCTCCCATGCCGCGGTAGCCTTCGAAACCGCCGCCGGGATTGCACCAAAAGCCGCGCCACAACGCCCTCGCTACGCCACCGACGACAACCCCAGTTATGGCTCGCGCCGCGAGCCCTTCCTCCCGGGTCCCGCCGCGTTCGAGCGTCCCAACCACGTCGTTCAAGCGGCCTTTGCGCAGGCCATCGCCGCCCGCCAGGGTAGCGCCACCGCAGCAGCCGTTCACGACGAGATTCCCGGCGGCCGCGATGCCGACTTCGACGACAGCACCGATGCGGAAAGCCGCGCCATCGCCCGCCGCTTCGCGCCGGCCAACGTCGAGCGGCCCGCTGATCTCGCGCCGCAAGTCATCGAGATGCCGAGCGAGAAGCGCGCGCCGACCCCGCCGCCGAAGGCGAAGCGCGGCAGCAGCCTGTTCGCCGGCCTCGCGCAAATAGGTGCCGTCGCCACATATCGCGCGCCCTCGCTCAACCTTTTGCGCCGCCCCGCCGCCTCCAAGTCCGGCCCCGCGTTCACGCAGGCCGTCCTGCGCGGCACCGCACGACTGCTCGAAGAGGTGCTCGCGGATTTCTCCATCAAGGGCGAAGTGCGCGAGATCAAGCCAGGCCCCGTCGTGACGCTGTTCGAGCTTGAGCCGGCGCGCGGAACCAAATCATCGCGCGTCGTTGCCCTCGCAGAGGACATCGCCCGCTCGCTCAGCGTCACCTCGGCGCGCGCGGCCATCGTTCCGGGCCGCAATGTGATCGGCATCGAGCTGCCGAACGTGCGCCGCGAGACCGTTTACTTGCGCGACATCTTCGAAGCGGACGCATTCCGTTCGTCCGATGCCGCCCTGCCCATGGCGCTCGGCAAGTCGATTGGCGGCGATCCGATCGTCGCCGACCTTGCGCGCATGCCGCACCTGCTCGTCGCCGGCACCACCGGGTCGGGCAAGTCAGTCGGCATCAACGCGATGATCCTGTCGTTGCTCTACCGGCGCTCGCCGGAAGAATGCCGCCTGCTGATGATCGATCCGAAAATGCTGGAGCTGTCGGTTTACAACGGCATCCCGCATCTACTGACGCCCGTCGTCACCGATCCGCACAAGGCCGTCGCGGCGCTTAACTGGGCCGTCTCCGAGATGGAAGAGCGCTACAAGCGCATGGCGGCTCTGTCCGTGCGCAACATCGAAGCCTTCAATGCGCGGGTGCGCAAAGCGCAGAGCCGTGGCGAGCACCTGTCCCGCACCGTGCAGACCGGCTTCGACGACCGCACTGGCGAAGCCGTGTACGAGCAGCAGGAGATGCCTGCCGAGACGATGCCCTTCATCGTCGTCGTCGTCGATGAGTTCGCCGACTTGATGATCGTTGCCGGCAAGGAGATCGAGGGCGCCGTGCAGCGTCTGGCGCAAATGGCCCGCGCCGCCGGCATCCACCTGATCATGGCGACGCAGCGCCCGTCGGTCGATATCGTCACTGGCACCATCAAGGCGAACTTCCCGGCGCGCATCAGCTTCAAGGTGGCGTCCAAGATCGACAGCCGCACGATCCTCAACGAGCAGGGCGCCGAGCAGCTCCTCGGCCAAGGCGACATGCTTTACTCACTAGGCATGGGGCAGATCATCCGCGCTCATGGCCCGTTCGTGTCGGATGAGGAAGTCGAGAGTATCGCCGAGGCCGTGCGCCGCTCAGGCACGCCGCACTATGTCGACGGCATCACCGACACGCCTCCCACGGCCGATGCGACCGGAGGCGATCCGCGCGCCGCCAGCGAGGACGACCTCTACGATATGGCCGTCGCCATCGTGCTGCGCGACCGCAAGGCCTCGACCAGCTACATCCAGCGCCGGTTATCGATCGGCTACAACCGTGCCGCCGACCTTATCGAGCGCATGGAGACGGAAGGCCTGATCGGCGCCGCCAACAGCACCGGCAGGCGGGAGATACTGATCACCGGGCGCGATGGCGGCGGCGCACGCGCGGCTGCCGGCTGAGGCGTTCCTACGCGCCGCATGGCCAATCGCCAACATCTAGACGTATTGTTCGGCGAAGAGCGCTAGCTGGAGGTTTCCGCGCGCACGGGGATGCTCTATCTAAGGCACCAATTCAGGACAATTCGGGAGACGCGGGGGCCCATGCAGGAGCTGAGAGCAATCGCGATTGCGGCGATCGCATCCTTGAGCCTGTTGATGGTGCCGGTGGGCGCCAACGCCGCCGGCGACGAAAAGCCCCTCAACGTTCCCGCTCCGACACCCGCAACTCCGCCCCCTGCGGCCGCTCCAGCAGCCCCTGCCGCCGCCGAGCAGCCAGGAGCCGGGTCGGCGTGGAGCGCGCACGTCGCACCCGCCAAGGCGGGCGAAGGCATCGCGCTCGACCCGCGGCAAACCGAGCTGGTACACCAGGTTTCCGCCTACTTCAGCGGTCTCGATACGTTGCAGGGCAACTTCGTCCAGACGACCGCCGACAACAAACGCATGAAGGGGAAGTTCTACGTGAAGCGTCCGGGCCGCTTCCGCTTCGACTATGCGCGCCCCTCTCGGCAGATCGTCGTTTCCGACGGGCACTACCTCGCCATTCAGGATCTCGATCTCAACAACGAGGATCGCGTGTCGTTGGACGACACCCCGTTCCGTCTGCTGCTGCGCACGGACGTCGATCTCGTACGCGACGCCCGCATTATGGAAGTGCAGGAATCGGCTGACCTTTTGGTCGTCGGGCTGGTCGACAAAAACCCCGACACGCCCGGCCAGATCAAACTCTTCATGTCAACCAAGCCGACCCTTGAACTCAAGGAGTGGGTAACCAAGGATGCGCAGGGGCTCGACACGCGCGTGCAGGTCTCCGACCTGACGAAAGCTGCCGAGCTCGATGCCGAGTTGTTCAAGATCAAGGCCGTCGGCAGGCCAATGGGGACGCCCTGAACGCTGCCCACTGTGGCCGTTCGGACTCTTGGCAACAGCTGCCTGGGGAAAACCCGGCCGCGGTCGGTAACATTTTTGTGATACCCGGACCCCGGCTCTATTGAACTTCCCTCCTTTGCGCTTAACTCAAGTCAGTCAGGTGATGTCACCCTGTATCGGTAGTGCCCCCCGTCTAGCCGAAAGACATCACCTGGGGTGTCGGCTTCCCTCCCGACACCACGCGCGAAAGCGCTCTCGACGCCCAACCCCTCCCCCCGGGGTTGGGCGTTTTTTCATGCCCAGTCGAAAGTTCTTTCAGCGGGTCAAGGTGTTGGTGCCGCCAGAGCGACCTGCGGCAACGCTTTCGCGGCTTCGGCCTCGGCCGGTACTTCCAGATTGGCCGGTTTAGCCGCCGCGGCGGCGGCCGCGGCCTCCTTGCCGAGCAGGGTATCCACGCGGCGCAGCTCGTCGGCGAACGCCGTCAGACGCTTGGCGAGATTCTGCACCAGCCGGTCGGCCAGTAGTGGATCAAGGAGCATCTGCTCCTCCATGGCATCGCGAGTGATATGCACGGCGCGCACAGCCGTGCGCGCGACCACGGTCGAACCGTAGGTGGTCTCCACCAGCATGGCGGCCTCTCCCAGGAGGGAGCCTGCGGCCACCGGCTCTGAGCGCCCGCTGAGCTCGGGTCCGCTCACGCGTGCGGCATTTCCGGCGACAATGAGTACGGCTGCCTCGGCGAGTGCGTTTTCCTCGATAATCACGGCGCCTGGGCTATAGGCGACGCGCTCGGCGCGGCGGGCGATGGCCGCCAGCTGCAGCGGGTTCAGGCCGCGAAACAGCGGCAGCACCGCCAGGTGTCCTGCGAAGAGATCCAATGGTGCCCGTTCGAGTTGTTTGCACAGCTGAACGCAAGACCACTAGCGCGACATCCACACCGCGACCGACGCGATTCGGCGTCGCTAACCTGCGGCAACTTCAATTGATTCGTGACAAGCCGATATGACCTACGCACAACACGCGGCCGCGATGTCCACATGTCGCCAAGCAGCGCTGTGGAAAACTCGTCTAGGGGACGAGACGGTAGCCACCGGATTCGGTGACCAGGAGCTCGGCGCTGGAGGGATCCTTCTCGATCTTCTGGCGCAGCCGGTAGATGTGCGTTTCGAGCGTGTGCGTCGTAACGCCGGCGTTGTAGCCCCACACCTCGTGCAGCAGCGTATCGCGCGAGACGACCTTGTCGCCCGAGCGATAGAGGTACTTGAGGATCGAGGTTTCCTTCTCGGTCAGCCGGATCTTGGTACCCTTGTCGTTGATGAGCAGCTTGGAGGCCGGTTTGAACGTGTAGGGCCCAATGGCGAATACCGCGTCCTCGCTCTGCTCGTGCTGGCGCAATTGCGCGCGGATGCGGGCGAGCAGCACGGCGAACTTGAATGGTTTGGTGACGTAGTCGTTGGCGCCGGCGTCGAGGCCGAGAATCTGATCTGCGTCGGATACATTGCCGGTCAACATGACAATGGGCGTCTTGAAGCCGGACTTGCGTAGCAGGCGCACCGCCTCGCGGCCGTCCATATCGGGGAGCGATACGTCGAACACGACGAGGTCGAAGTGGTCCGCCTTGGCGAGCTCCATTCCTTTTGAAGCGGTGCCGGTGGTCAGCACCTCGAACTCATCGTGCAGAATGAGTTGATCTTTCAGTGTCTCGCGCAGCTCCTCGTCATCGTCGACGATAAGTACGCGGCGGGAAGTGCTCATCGTGTTTTTGCTCCGGCACAGATTCCGCCGCGGGGCCTCAATCTCCTTGGCCGGGCCCCCCGTCGGCTTTATCTGACGGTTGCGAATAGCACGCGCGCCGGGAAGCTCCAATGAAGACGCATGGCTCCATTCCACAGGCACCCCCTAAAATAGTCGTGAGGGGCCTTTCGGCCCGGTCGACGCGGGGCGTGCTGACTTATGGCAATTTGAGCTTTCCTTGCGCCTTTGGTCGCAGCGGCCGGCAGGCTGGCAAATGTGAGGGCGACGGCGCCACTCCGCTGGGCAGCTTTGCCATCAGGCATGCGTTCTATCGGCCGGACCGACTGCCGCGGCCGGTGATCGCGCCTGTCACTGTCTGCCATGACCCCATCCGACGGTTGGTGCGATGCACCCACGGATCGCAACTACAACCGTCCGGTCGATCACCCGTACCCCGCGAGTGCCGAGCGCCTGTGGCGGGACGACGGGCTCTACGACGTCGTCGTGGTCATGGGCTACAACGATCACCCGCGCATCGCCGGCCGCGGCAGCGCGGTGTTCATGCATGTCGGCGCGCCCGGCCTCACGCCAACCGAGGGATGCATCGCCCTGGCGCGGCCGCATCTTCTGCGCCTGTTGCGAGCGATCGCGCCCGACACGCGGATCGAGATACCGGCATAAAAAAAACGGCCCGGAATGCCGAGGCACCGGGCCGAGTTTAGAGCACGCCTAGGGGAAGGCGCACGCTCGGGAGAAGTTCGCGGGCCGCGGACCGGAGAATCGGCCCGCGACCCGCGGAGGCTGCTTACTGGACGGACTCGCCGTGCAGCGCGACGTCGAGGCCTTCGATCTCGGCGGACTCGCTGACGCGAATGCCGATCGTGTACTTGAGGATGATCAGGATAACGAACGTGGCGATGGCGGCCCAAGCAACGGTGGCGAGCACGCCATACACCTGGATCGGAACTTGAGCGAAGTTGCCTTCGAGCAGGCCGGCTTTGCCGCCCCACGCTTCAGCGGCGAACACACCTGTAAGGATGGCGCCAATGATGCCGCCAACGCCGTGAACACCGAAGACGTCGAGGCTGTCGTCATAGCCCAGCATCTTCTTCAGGCCAGTCGAGCAGATGTAGCAGCCGACACCGGCAGCCGCGCCGATGACAAGCGCGCCCTTGGGATCGACGAAGCCGCAAGCCGGTGTGATGGCGACGAGACCGGCGATGGCGCCGGAAGCGATGCCAAGCAGGCTCGGCTTACCGTGGACGAGCCACTCGGAGAACATCCAAGCGAGTGCGGCCATGGCGGTGGCGACCTGCGTCGTGACCATGGCGACACCGGCCGTGCTGCCGGCGGCGAGGGCCGAACCGACGTTAAAGCCGAACCAGCCGACCCACAGCAGGGAGGCGCCGATGAGCGTCAGGACAAGGTTGAAAGGCGCCATGCTCTCGGTGCCGTAGCCGGTGCGACGTCCGAGGACGAGACAGGCGACGAGACCGGCGATGCCGGCGTTGATGTGAACGACCGTGCCGCCAGCGAAGTCGAGAACGCCGTCACCAGCAAGGAAGCCGCCGCCCCACACCCAATGGCAGACCGGGATGTAGACGAGAAGCATCCAGGCCGCCATGAAGATCAGGAGGGCCGAGAACTTCATGCGGTCAACGATGGCACCGATGATCAGCGCCGGTGTAATGATGGCGAAGGTCATCTGGAAGGCGAAGAAGACGAGCTCAGGGATGGTGCCCGTGAGGCTGTCTTTGGTGACGCCGGCAAGCATCGCCTTGCTGAGGCCGCCGATGTAGGGCTGGTATTCGCCGCCATCAGTGAAGGCGAGTGAGTAGCCCACAAGCAGGTAGATGACGGACAGAAGGCAGATGGTGGCAAACGTGGCCATCAGCACCGACAGCACGTTCTTCTTGCGCACCATGCCGCCGTAGAAGAGGGCCAATCCGGGGATGGCCATCATCAGAACGAGGGCCATGGAGATGAGCATCCAGGCCGTGTCGCCCGAATTGAGCGTCGGTGTCGGAGCCGCGTCTTGCGCCCAGCTGGGCAGTGCAGATCCGACGTAGAGTGCAGCGGCCGCACAGGCGGACGTCGCCAGTCTTTTTAGTCCGTTGAATTTCATCTCAAACTCCCCTTCCCTTCCAAGTAGTACTTGGACCTCGCCCTTCCGGACCAAGCCCGCTTAAAGCGCGTTGTCGTCTGCCTCGCCGGTCCGGATGCGAACCGTATGCTCGATAGGAGATACGAAGATCTTGCCGTCGCCGATCTGGCCGGTCTTAGCGGCGCGTTGAATGGCTTCGAGTGCCTTGTCGACCTGAGCCGAGGGCACCACGACTTCCACCTTGATCTTCGGAAGAAAGCTCACGGCGTACTCAGCGCCGCGGTAGATCTCGGTGTGTCCCTTCTGTCGTCCGTAGCCCTTCACTTCCGTGACCGTCATTCCCTGCAGGCCGAGATCGGTCAGCGCGGTGCGAACCTCCTCGAGCTTGAAGGGTTTGATGATTGCCGTGATCAACTTCATGCAGTCCCTCTCTCCCCGTGACGCATCCGCCGGTTAGGCAGCGGACAATTCGCCGTCGTTTTTTGGCTCAGACTCCCTGGGCAGGTCGCAAGCGCCGTGTAAGACGGAGTCAAGACGCGTGCCAATCTGGCGATGCGCAGACAACCATCTGGATTCGCAGGAGAAACTCTGCTGAGAATTCGGGCGCCTCGGGAGCCAGACGCCTATTTGTGCCTAGCGTTTAGGCAAATGGGGGCGACTGCCCGTCAGTTGGGCACAAAATCGGAGAGCCGTTGCCGCATCAGACCCTCCTGAACCACTGAGGCGATCAAAGTCCCGTCCCGCGCGAAAATACTGCCTCGGCAGAAACCGCGTGCTCCGTAGGCATTGGGGCTGTCCTGCACATAGAGCAGCCACTCATCAGCTCGAAATGGCCGGTGATACCAGAGGGCGTGGTCGAGGCTCGCGAGTTGCACATCCGCGTCGAACAGAAGCTTGCCATGGGCAATCAGCGCGGTGTCGAGCAGCGTGAAGTCGGATGCATAGGCAAGTACGGCCTGGTGCACGGCCGGATCGTCGGGCAGGCGCCCGTTGGCTCTGATCCAGATGTGCTGCAGCGGAGTTTTCTTGTCGCGCGTGAGATAGCGCGAGACATCGACCACCCGCATATCGATCGGCCGCTCGCGGCTCCAATAGCTGCGCATGCTCGCCGGCAACGCGTCCATCAGGTCGCCGATGATGTCCTTGGGGTTGGGAAGATCCTCGGGCGGCGGCACCTCCGGCATTGGCGATTGATGCTCAAAGCCCGGCTCCGACTTGTGAAACGAGCTGCTCATCGAGAAAATCGGCCGGCCATGCTGAATGGCCTTAACGCGGCGGGTGGTGAAGCTACCGCCATCGCGGATGCGCTCGACGTCGTAGACGATGGGCCGCGAGGGGTCGCCGGCGAGCAGGAAGTACCCGTGCAGGGAGTGTACCGGCCGGCTAGGGTCGACCGTGCGCGCCGCCGCCATCAGCGCCTGGCCAAGCACCTGTCCGCCGAAGACGCGCTGCCAGCCCTCGTTGCCGCGGGCGCCACGGAACAGATTGTCCTCCAGCGGCTCCAGGTCGAGGGTGGCGAGGAGAGCGTTCAACGCGGCTTGCGGCGCGTCATCGGCGGTGGACATTGGGGCCTCGCGATGGTGGATGGGGAAGGAAGGCTGGCATAGGCTAGACACTGGCGCCCTAAGCATTGGAACATAACGCAGATGCCCCAAGGCGAAATGCCGCTTAAGGCCGCCCGCTTCGATGTCGCGATATCCGGCGCGAGCTTCGCGGGACTGGCTCTGGCATGTGCGCTAAGCGATGCCCTGGGCGCCGACTTCAAGATTGCGCTCATCGACCGCGTGGCCAACGTAGCGGCGCGCCCGGATGCGCGCGCGTTCGCGCTTTCCGCAGCCTCGATACACCTGCTAGACGCGATCGGCGTCTGGCAGGTGATTGCCGAGCACGCCCAACCGGTCACCGGTATCGATATTACCGATACCAGCCTGGAAGCCGGCGTGCGGCCGGTGCTGCTCAGCTACGACAACAGCACCGAGGCCGGGGAGCCGGCCACCTACATCGTCCCCGTCGGCCCGCTGACGGCAGCGCTACGCGCCAAAGCCGACAGCTTGCCTTCGATCACGCTTCTCGCGCCGGCAGACGCGGTCGGGTTCACGACAGACGAGGCGGGCGTCCGCATACGCCTGGCCGACGGTCGTGACATCGAGGCTTCGCTCATCGTGGCCGCCGACGGGCGCAGGTCGCCTCTGCGCGAGGCTGCCGGCATCAAGGTGATCGGCTGGAGCTACGCGCAGACGGGCATCGTCACGACCGTCCGCCATGATCGCCCGCACGATGGGCGCGCCGTGCAGCACTTTCTGCCGAACGGGCCGTTCGCCATCCTGCCGCTGACCGGCAATCGCGCCTGCATCACCTGGACCGAGGATGCGCGCGAGGCGACGCGCATCCTGGCGCTCGACGATACCGGATTCCTGGCCGAGGTCGAAAAGCGTTTCGGCGGCAAGCTCGGCACCATCGCGCTGGATGGCCCGCGCCAATCCTGGCCGCTGGAATTGCACCTTGCCCGCCGCTACGTGGCGCCCCGGTTCGCGCTCCTCGGAGATGCCGCGCATGGCGTGCATCCGCTGGCGGGGCAAGGGTTGAACCTCGCGTTTCGCGATGTCGCGGCGCTAGTCGAGGTCGTCGCCGAGAACGTACGCATCGGCTTCGATGCCGGCGATGCTCAGGCGCTCATTCGCTACGAGCGGTGGCGCCGTTTCAACTCGGCCATCTCCGCGGCGACGTTCGACGGCATCAACCGGCTGTTCGCCGCCGACGCCACCCCGCTGCGCTCGATCCGTGAAATCGGCCTCGGCCTGGTGGACCGCACGCCGGCCCTGAAGCGCTTTTTCGTCGGCGAGGCCGCTGGCCTCAACGGCAACCTGCCGCGCCTGCTGCGGGGCGAAGCCGTCTAGCCGGCCTCTTCCTCATCGGGGCCTTCGGCGTCGTCCGCCGACGCCGGTATCACCACGACGACGCGTCCACCCGCGATGTCGACCACGGGCACGAACGCATCGGTGAAAGCAACGAGTTCGGTGACGCTCTGCCCATCGAGACGCACTTCGAGCAGATCGCCGGCGCCGTAGTTCTGCACCCCGACAACGGAGCCGATGCGGTTGCCGGCTTCATCGTCGGCCCGCAAACCGGCGAGGTCCGCGTAGTAGTACTCGCCCTCTTCGGCTTCCGGCAGCCGCGCGCGGGGGGCGTAGAGCTCCGTCCCCCGCAAGGCCTCGGCGGCATTGCGATCGGCGACCCCGCCGATGCGGGCGACAACGCCCTTCGGCGTCACGCGCACCACCTTGATGTCGAGCGGCTTGCCACCGTCGGCCGAGGACAGCGGGCCGTAGGCCCCGATGTCGCTCGGCTCGGCCGTGTAGCTGTCGATGACCACGTCGCCGCGGATGCCGTGTGCGGCCACGATGCGTCCCAGGAGGACGCGCTGAGTTTTATCGGTCATAGGCGCGCCGATTTACTCCCTAATTGGGAAGCGGCCCGAGGTATCTGATCTGTACACCCACAGGCGCGCCGGCGATCTGGATGAAGGCGGTGGTTTCCGCCGAGCTACCCGCGAAGGCGCCGACGATATCCAAGGTGGCACCCGAGGGGCCAGCGGAAAAGCCGGTGACGAGCACACCGTCGGCGGGAACGTCGAGACGCAGGCGCACCCTGTTGAGCTGCCGCGTCGCATCGAACTCGTAGGTGCCGGTGAACACCGCGCCCAGCGGGTCGGAGCCCATCACCTTGCCCTCGCGCAGCACGGCGAGGCCCGAGCCGTCGTCCGTTTCGCCGTCGCGGGTCGCCGCGAAGCGCAAACCGTAGATCCCATCCTCAAGCATGGCGCATGTCCCCCCTCGGCGAAGAGCGCAACAACGCGCCCGCGCACGAGGAGATGTTTGACACGGCAGAGTTGAACGGCCGGTTAGCGGCACGCGCCAATCGCGACTTACTCCGCCGGGTCGGCAGGAGCGGCAGCCGCGGCAGCAGCGGCCTCGGAGGCCTTCTTGGCCTTCTCGGCCTGGGCAGCCTCGCGCTCCAAGCGCTTCTTCTTCGGCTTCGACTTCTCGGGATTGTTCGACGCCGTCCGCTTCATCAGGCCGGCGGCATCGAGCAGGCGGGCGACGCGATCGGTCGGCTGGGCGCCGACGCCGAGCCAGTACTTGCAGCGCTCCAGCTCGAGCTTCACCCGTGTCTCGTCGTCCTTCTTGAGCATCGGGTTAAAGGTGCCGATCTGCTCGATGTAACGGCCATCGCGAGGCGAGGTCGTGTGGGCGACGACGACGTAGTAGTACGGGCGCTTCTTGGCGCCACCGCGCGACAGGCGGATCTTGACGGACATCGGCTTACTTCCTTCGTTGCGTTGTTGATCAGATCTCTACTTCTTCTTTCCCGGCAAGCCGGGGAATCTTGGCAGGCCGCCACCCAAGCCGGGCAGCCCTGCGCCGAGCCCAGGAAGCTTCGGCATCATGCCGCCTCCCAGTCCCGGAATTCCTTTGGTCGGCATGCCCTTCGGCAATGCGTCCCTGAGGTCTTGCGGCAATTGCTCGAGCGCCTTCGGGTCGAGTTTGCCGAGTTCGTCCTGCATGGCCGCGAGCTCGGCTTCGCTTGGCGCCGCCCCTCTTCCGCCGCCGCCGACAAGCCGATTGAGCATGCCCTTGTTGCGGCCCATCGTTTTCATCATGTCCGCCATCTGGCGATGCATTTTGACGAGCCGATTGATGTCCTCGACCTTAGTGCCGGAGCCGGCCGCGATGCGGCGCTTGCGGCGCGCGTCGAGCACCTTCGGGTTGCGCCGCTCGTGCGGCGTCATCGAAGTGATGATGGCATGCTGGCGCTTGAGGATACCGTCGTCGAGATTGGCCTCGGCGATCTGCGATTTGATCTTGCCCATGCCCGGCATCATGCCAAGGACGCCCGACATGCCGCCGATGCGCTGCATCTGCTTCAGCTGCTCGGCCATATCGTCGAGATCGAAGACGCCTTTCTTCATCTTCTCGGCGATCTTGTGGGCCTTCTCGACGTCGATCGTCTGCGCCGCCTTCTCGACGAGGCTGACGACGTCGCCCATTCCGAGAATGCGCGAGGCAACGCGGGCCGGATGGAAATCCTCCAGCGCGTCCCACTTCTCGCCGACGCCGAGCAGCTTGATCGGTTTGCCGGTGACCGCACGCATCGACAGGGCCGCGCCGCCGCGGGCATCGCCGTCGGCGCGCGTCAGCACGATGCCGGTTATGCCGACGCGTTCATCGAAGGCCTTGGCAACGTTGACGGCGTCCTGGCCGGTAAGGCTGTCGGCGACGAGCAGCGTCTCGTGCGGGCGCGCGATATCGCGCACCTCAACGGATTCGCGCATCAGCTCGTCGTCGATATGGATGCGGCCGGCGGTATCGAGCAGCACCACGTCATAGCCGCCGAGGCGCGCCGCATCGATCGCCCGCTTGGCGATTTGCTGCGGTGTCTGGCCGGAGACGATTGGCAACGTATCGACGCCCGTCTGCTCGCCAAGCACGCGCAACTGCTCTTGCGCCGCCGGCCGCCGCGTGTCGAGCGACGCCATCAGCACTTTTTTCTTGTCGCGGTCGGTGAGCCGCTTGGCGATCTTCGCCGTCGTCGTCGTTTTGCCGGACCCCTGCAGGCCGACCATCATCATGGCAACCGGCGGGGCAGCATGCAGGTCGATGGTGGCGCCGTCCGAGCCCAGCATGGCTACGAGCTCGTCGTTGACGATCTTGATGACCATCTGGCCGGGCGTGATCGAGCGCAGAACTTCCTGGCCGATCGCCTTGGCCTTCACCTTGTCGATGAAGTCGCGCACCACGTCGAGCGCCACGTCCGCCTCGAGCAGCGCGCGGCGGACTTCGCGCATCGCCTCGCCGACGTCGCTCTCGGTAAGCGCACCGCGACGCGTCAGCTTGTCGAGAATGCCGGACAGGCGATCTGACAGCGATTGGAACATGCTCGTCCTTCACCAGGCGTCGCGGCCGATCCGCGAGCGCAAACGAAAATCGCACCCGCGGGCGCAACGCGCTGGCGGGTGTTGACCTCCCAGCCTCACGCGTCAGCGCGGGCGGGGCGGCGGCTCTGAGGTCAGGGCCGTCGTGATTGGGGCGGACAATGCCCCGGGGGCGGCTGAAGTGTCAACCTCGCCCTAGCTGCGGGCATCGGCGCGCGCCCGGGCGATCATCCGGGCCCTGCGGCGCTCCCGCTGCCGCCATTGGCGGGCAATTTTGGACACCCGCCGCAAGGTGCGGCGCTCCGTTAGGGTCAGGCAGATGCAGCCTCCCGTGGGGCACGGGCGCGGGGTGATGAGGGAGAGCTGCAACAGCCGGCGGCTCGACCGCGAGAGGGGGACGTTGCGCGCTTGATCAGTCATGGCCATGCCCTGGGAATTGCGCTCAAGGATGCGCCGAGGGGTCTTCGGCATCCGATTATCCTCAAGTCGCCAAATTCGTCCGAAGTTCCCTTCTTCTACATCGGCAGCTTAATTCAGTCAGCAGGTACGACGCGCAGCACCTCACCGGTGTCGTCGGTGAGCAGCCACAGGGCGCCGTCGGGCCCGGCGCGCACGTCACGGATGCGCTTGCCTTCGTCCATCAGCAGCTCCTCCTTGGCGACGACGTTGTCGCCCTCGAATACCAGGCGCTCGACGCGCGTTCCTTTGAGGCCGCCGACGAAGGCATTGCCCTTCCAGTCGGGGAACAGATCGCCCGTATAGAAGGCAAGACCCGACGTGGCGATCGACGGCACCCAGAAGTAGACCGCGGGCTCCATGCCCTCTTTCTCGCTGCCTTCGCCGATCTTGGCGCCGCTGTAGTCGATGCCGTAGGTGATCACCGGCCAGCCGTAGTTCTTGCCGGCCTCAGGATGGTTGAGCTCGTCGCCGCCTTGGGCGCCATGCTCGACGATGTACAGTTGTCCGGTTTCGGGGCGGATCGCCGCGCCCTGCGCATTGCGATGCCCGATCGACCAGACCTCCGGCGCCCAGCCGGGCAGCTTCGGGTTGTCGTCCGGGATCGACCCGTCGGCGTTGATGCGGATGATCTTGCCGATATCGTTGGCCGGATTCTGCAATTCCTTGCGCAGCATGTTGCGCTCGCCCGTGGTGATGAACAGCTTGCCGTCCTTCCCCCAAACGAGGCGCGAGCCGAAATGATAGCCACTATCGGCGGCGGGCTGCTGCCGGAAGATGACTTTCACGTCCTCGAGCCGAGCGCCGTCGCCCTCGAGCACGAGCTTGGCACGTGCGACGCTGGTGCCGTTCTTGCCGTCGCCGCGCGGCTCGCCGTACGACAGGTAGATGATGCCGCTGGTCGCAAAGTCGGGTGCCAGCAGAACGTCGAGCAAGCCGCCCTGGCCGACCGCGGCCACCTCCGGCAGGCCATCGAGGATGGCGGGTGAAAGCTTGCCGTCCTTGGAGATGAGGCGCATGCGCCCCAGCCGCTCGGTGACCAGGAGCCGCCCGTCGGGGAGAAACTGCATGCCCCAGGGGTGCTCCAGCCCCTGCGCAAACGTCTCGACTTTGATTTTGCTGGGCTTAGCAGGCGCCGGCGCGTCGGTGATGACGGCTGCCGCCGGCCCGATCCCCGCGCCGAATAGTGCCGCAAGGCAAATCGCGATGTTGCGTGGGGTCCTCGCTACCATCCGGCCGCTCTCCGCTCGATTGTCTTTTTCGTCCTTGGCGCCATATATGGGCTCATGACCGACGCGGCCAGCATCCCCTTCCGCAAAATGAACGGGCTCGGAAACGACTTCGTCGTGCTCGACGCGCGCGAACACGCGCTCAAGCTCAACGCGGAGGATGCGCGGCGCATCGGCGATCGGCAGAAAGGCGTCGGCTGCGATCAGGTAATCGTCATGGAACCGTCACAGAAGGCCGACGTGTTCATGCGCATCTTCAATGCGGACGGCTCCGAGGTTGCAGCATGCGGCAATGCCACGCGCTGCATAGCTCTTATCGCCGCAGAAGAGCTCGGCCGCTCCGACGTAAGCGTCGAAACGAGCGCCGGCCTGCTCAAGGCGAACGTCAACGGAGCCGACCGCATCACCATCGATATGGGCAAGCCGCGCTTTGGCTGGGAGGACATCCCGCTGGCCGAGCCGTTCGGAGACACGACCGGCATCGAGCTGCAAATCGGACCCATCGATGCGCCGGTGCTGCACACGCCATCGGTCGCCAATGTCGGCAACCCGCACGCGATCTTCTGGGTCGACGACGTCGATGCCCATGACCTCGGCCGCTTCGGGCCGCTCCTGGAGAATCACCCGATCTTTCCCGAACGCGCCAACATCTCCGTTGCCCAGGTCACGTCCCGCAACGGCCTGCGGCTGCGCACCTGGGAGCGCGGGGCCGGGCTCACCAAGGCGTGCGGCACGGCGGCCTGCGCCGCGGCCGTGGCTGCGGCCCGCAAGGGCCTCACCGATCGCCAGGTGACCGTCGAGCTGCCCGGAGGGGTGCTTTTCATCGATTGGACCAAGGATGACCGCGATATTGATGTGCGGCCCGGCGGAACTCGAGTTTGAAGGCGTCCTGGCGCCGGATACTCTGTCGCGCGCCCCGGTCTAGCGAACGTCAAAGTTGTCCAGTATGACCGCCCCACCATTAACCGCTCGGATAACCCGTTTGCTTCAGGCTCCCCAAGCGCGAAACGGCTCGCCTTCGTATCGATCAACCGCCGCCGCCGAGGTCTCCTGATCAGCATGGCCGATCCCCGCATCATAACGCTCGGCTGCCGGCTCAACGCGTATGAGTCCGACGTCGTGCGCAAGAACGCTGAGGATGCGGGCCTCGACGACGCGATCATCGTCAACACTTGCGCTGTCACCGCCGAGGCCGTGCGCCAGGCGACGAAGACCATCCGCAGGCTGCGCCGCGAGAACCCGTCGGCGCGCATCATCGTCACGGGCTGCGCCGCACAGATCGAGCCTCAGCGCTTTGCAGCGCTGAGCGAAGTCGATCACGTCATCGGCAACGCCGAGAAGATGCGGCCGGAGACGTTCGCCGGGCTTTCGACCACCGGCTCGGAGCGCGTGCAGGTCGACGACATCATGAGCGTGCGCGAAACCGCCGGCCATCTCATCGAGGGCTTCGGATCGCGTACGCGCGCCTACGTACAGGTGCAGAACGGCTGCGATCATCGTTGCACGTTCTGCATCATTCCGTTCGCACGCGGGCCGTCGCGCTCGGTGCCGGCGGGCGAGATCGTGGCCCACATCCGCCGCGTCGTCGAAGGCGGGTGCCGCGAGGTGGTGCTGACCGGCGTCGACATAACCTCGTACGGCGCCGACCTGCCCGGCACGCCGTCGCTCGGTGCGCTGGTCCGCCAGATCTTGAAGCTCGTGCCGGAGCTGGAGCGGCTGCGCCTGTCGTCCATCGATCAGGTCGAGGCCGACGCGCAGTTGATGCGCGCCATTGCCGAGGAGGAGCGTCTGATGCCGCACCTGCATCTTTCCATGCAGGCGGGCGACGACATGGTGCTGAAGCGAATGAAGCGGCGCCACACGCGCTCGGACGCGGTGCAGTTCTGCAAGGACGTTTTACGCATGCGGCCCGACACGGTATTCGGTGCCGACCTTATTGCGGGGTTTCCCACCGAGACCGATGCGATGTTTGCCAACTCGCTCAGCATCGTCGACGACTGCAACCTCACTTATCTGCACGTCTTCCCCTTCTCACCCCGCGCCGGCACGCCCGCTGCGCGCATGCCGCAGGTCGAAAGACGCGTCGTAAAAGAGCGGGCTGCGCGGCTGCGCGACAAGGGCGCCGGCACGCTGTCACGCTTCCTCGACAGGCACACCAACTCCGAGGTGCAGCTCCTGGTCGAGAAGGGCGGCGTGGGACGCACGCCCCAGTTCGCTGAAATGCGCGTGCCCGCCGCGATACCCGCAGGCGCACTGGTGCGCGCGCGGGTCAGCGGTCACGACGGTCAGCGTCTTTCAGGCGAGGTCGTCGCGTGAGCAGCAAAGGCGCATTCAGCCGGCTTTGGGGCAACAGGGGCTCCGACGCGCCACTTACGTCGGAAGCGCCAGTCGAAGCGTCGGTTGAAGTCGCCGCCGACGCGCCCGGGAAGGCGACCGGATGGTTCGGGCGCCTCAAGCAGGGCCTCGACAAGTCGTCGGCAAAACTCACCGACGGCATCACCGGCATCTTCACCAAGAAAAAGCTCGAAGCGGCCACTCTCGACGATCTTGAAGATCTGCTGATCGAAGCCGACCTCGGTATCGGTACCGCAGAAAGCATCGTCGCCACGCTGCGCAAGGGGCGCTACGAGAAGGGCATCAGTGCCGACGACGTGCGCGGCGTCCTCAAGAGCGAGGTGGAGCGCGTGCTGGCTCCCGTTGCCCAGCCGCTCGTCGTCGACGGATCTCACAAGCCGCACGTCATCCTCGTCGTCGGCGTCAACGGCGGCGGCAAGACGACGACGATCGGCAAGCTTGCGGCGCGGCTGACCGGCGAAGGCAAGAAGGTGATGCTGGCCGCCGGCGACACGTTCCGCGCCGCGGCCATCGAGCAGCTCGGCATCTGGGGCGTCCGCACAGGATCGAGCGTCGTCGCCGGGGCCGCGGGAGCTGACGCGGCCGGACTGGTTTATGACGCGATGGCGCGCGCGCGCGATGACGGCGTCGACGTATTGCTCGTCGATACGGCGGGTCGGCTGCAGAACAAGGAGGGCCTCATGGAAGAGCTTTCCAAGATCGTGCGCGTACTCCGCAAGCTCGACGCCGACGCCCCGCATGACGTGCTGCTGGTGCTCGACGCGACCACGGGGCAGAACGCCCTCTCGCAGGTCGACGTATTTCGCGAGCGCGCCGGCGTCACCGGCCTCGTCATGACCAAGCTCGACGGCACGGCCCGCGGCGGCATCCTCGTCGCCATATCCGCCAAGCACGCGCTCCCCGTTCACGCCATCGGCGTGGGTGAAGGTATTGACGACCTGCAACCGTTTGACGCGGGCGAGTTCGCCCAAGCTATCGCCGGGAGCTAGCGGTAGACACGCCGGCAGCCTAAAAACGCACTTAACATGAAATCTTAAGACAGAAGGGTAATCTCCGGCAGATGAGTGCGCTCAAGCGATGGATGCCTTTCAACGCCGAGCAGTCCGTGAACATCCTCAGCGAGTTCGGACCGCTGGTACTGATGTTCATCGTCAACGCCATGTATGGCATCGGCGCCGGCACGTGGGCGCTGATCATCTCGACGGTTGTCGCCATCGTGGCGATGCTAATCGTGCTGCGCCGCCTGCCGATCTTCCCGCTCATCGCCTCGACCGTCACGGTCGTGTTCGGCGGCCTGACGATCATCACCAAAGACCCCATGTGGGTGCAGATCAAGGTGACGATCTTCAATGCGCTGTTCGCAGCATTCCTCTTTGGCGGTTTGTACTTCAAGCGCAACTTCTTCAAGTACGTGTTCGAGAAGACGTTCCATTACACCGAGGAAGGGCTGGAACAAGTTCACCTGGAACTTCGCCTGGTTCTTCGTCTTCACGGCGTTCGCCAACGAAGCCGTTCGCCTCACCTTCAAGGACGAGCGCGTCTACGAATTCCTGGGGTTGCACATGGACGGCGTCGGCATCTGGATCGCCTTCAAGGTTGCGCTGATCATGCCGCTGTCGGGGCTTTACGCCTACTATCTGACCCGCCTCATGCAGCGCTATCGAATCCATGAGCCGGATGCGAGGATTGCGCTGCTCGCCGCGCCGATATCGACGCCGCGGCCGGCGGAGCACGTCCCCGCAGAGGCCATATCGGGCGCGGCCGGGCGCCCTCCATCCGCCGTGAAGACGAGCGAGCGCAAGGCAAATCTCGGCTAGGGTGCCTCAGCGCCGGCCGGCAGTGACATCGAGGGAGCGACACGACATGGGCGACGAGGCAACCACCAAGCCCGGCGCGGCGCAGTTGCAACTCTTGAAGCTCGCCGTCGAGGTGGGGCCGCTCGTCGTCTTCTTTATCGTCAACGCGCGTGCCGGCATTTTCTGGGGCACCGGCGTCTTCATGGTGGCGACAATCGCCGCGCTGATCGCGTCGCGCTTCATGTTCGGACGCATTCCCGTGATGCCGCTCATCTCCGGCTTCTGCGTCCTCGTGTTCGGCGGCCTGACCCTTTATCTGCAGGATGATCATTTCATCAAGATCAAGCCGACGATCGTCAACGCACTGTTTGCCGGTGCGCTGTTCGCCGGCCTGCTGATGGGACACTCCCTGTTGAAGGTCGTGTTCGGCGAGGTCTTTCGTCTCAACGAGGATGGCTGGCGCAAGCTGACCCTACGCTGGGCGTGCTTCTTCACATTCCTGGCGATCCTCAACGAGGTGGTGTGGCGTACGGTATCCACTGACACCTGGGTAAGCTTCAAAGTATTCGCCATCATGCCGCTGACAATGGTGTTTGCATTGTCGCAGATCGGCTTGCTTAGAGCGCATGAGATTCCGGCGGACTAATCCTATCGCCCGTCCGATTGTCTTTAGGCTGATCTTCTGCTGGCGAAGTAACAAGCGCAAATAACTTGCGACTTGTTCGCAGAGGCTACCCTTTTGCTCTAGACGAGAGATCAAATCTGGTATTTTCTCCAAACCGCACCGCAACCTATTCCATAAAGGCAAAGGTGAGGCATGGGGGGAGAGGACGTCGATGTCATCGACGTTCTCGAAGCATGCCAGCCTTTCGACCACCAATCATGACACGTCACAGGGCACGCGAAATGGCCGGCGGAAGACTGGAGCGATCTCCGATTCACTTGCTGCATCGGGCCGGTCAATGCGCCAGCGACATCTTCCAGGGCGAGATGGGGTCGGGCGACCTCACCCCGCGCCAGTACACGGTTCTGGTCGCGGTCGCGCAGAATGAAGGCGTCAGCCAGACGCACCTCGTCGAGAAGACCGGCGTCGACCGCTCGACGCTCGCCGACATCGTCCGGCGCATGCTGAAAAAGGGCCTCCTGCAGCGCCGCCGCACGAAGGAGGACGCCCGCGCCTACTCGGTGAAGCTGACCGACGAGGGCTGGAAGGTTCTCAAGGCCGCCGACCCGCTGGCCCGGAAGGTCGACGACAAGATCCTCGGCGTGCTGCCTGGCACTCAGCGCGAGCGCTTCCTGCAGGATCTCAACCTGATCGTGAAAGCGCTCGGCAAGCTGCAAGAAGCCAACGGCAGCGGCAAGGCCGAGTAGGCCTTCCCATCACGGACCGGGCCACTGCCAACGCCGCGATCACGCGGCGTTGGGCATCAGCTTGCGATTGATGAGCGTCTCGGCGATCTGCACGGTGTTGAGCGCCGCGCCCTTCAAGAGGTTGTCCGAGACGATCCACAGCGACAGACCGTTCTCGACGGTCGCGTCCTCGCGGATGCGCGACACGTAGGTGGCGAACTCGCCTGCCGCCTCGACCGGCGTGATATAGCCGCCGGGCTCCCGCTTATCGACGACCATGACACCCGGCGATGCACGCAGGATCTTGCGCGCATCCTCGGGGCTCAGCGGCTTCTCGAACTCGATCGTGACGGCTTCCGAATGGCCGACGAACACCGGCACGCGCACGCACGTCGCGGTCAGCTTGATCTTCGGGTCGAGAATCTTCTTGGTCTCGGCCATCATCTTCCATTCCTCTTTCGTGTAGCCGTCTTCCATGAAGACGTCGATGTGAGGAATGACGTTGAAGGCGATCTGCTTGGGGAATTTCGAGGGCTCGATCTCGCCACCGGGCACGTACTTGCTCTTCGTCTGCGCCCACAGCTCGTCCATGGCTTCCTTGCCGGCGCCGGAGACGGACTGGTAGGTGGAGACGACGACGCGCTTGATGGTCGCCGCGTCGTGCAGCGGCTTCAGCACCACGACGAGCTGCGCCGTCGAGCAGTTCGGGTTGGCGATGATGTTCTTCTTGGTGTAGCCCGCCACCGCGGCGGCATTCACCTCCGGCACGATCAGCGGCACGTCGCGGTCGTAGCGCCAGCACGAGGAGTTGTCGATGACGATGCAGCCCTTGGCGCCGATGCGGGGGGACCATTCCTTCGACACGGCCGAGCCGGCCGACATCAGGCAGAAGTCGGCCTTGGAGAAATCGAACTGCTCGAGATCCTGGCACTTGAGCGTCTTGTCGCCGAACGACACCTCGACGCCGAGGGACCGGCGCGAGGCAATGGCGAACACCTCGTCCACCGGAAATTCGCGCTCGGCGAGCACGTTCAGCATTTCGCGGCCCACGTTGCCCGTGGCGCCGACGACGGCGACCCTATAGCCCATTCGTCAGACCCGATTTCCCAAGACCCTGCGGCGCTTGCCGCGTATGCGGCTCACTTACGCAAGGTCGCCGCCGCGCGCAAGGGGTGAGGAGCCGCTGCGGTCAAGCGCCCGTTCTGGGCCCGCTCAGGCCGTCAGCTTGCGGAGTTCCGCGAGGATGGCGCCGCCCATCTCGGCCGTGCCGACCTTGTTCATGCCCGGCTGCATGATGTCGCCCGTGCGCAGCCCGGCGGCGAGAACGCCGGCGATGGCCTTGTCGAGCAGGTCGGCTTCCTTGCCCATATCGAAGGAGTAGCGCAGGGCCATGCCGAACGAGGCGATGGTGGCGATGGGGTTGGCGAGGCCCTTGCCGGCGATGTCGGGCGCCGAGCCGTGCACGGGCTCGTACAGCGCCTTGCGCTTGCCGGTCTTGACGTCGGGGGCACCGAGCGAAGCCGACGGCAGCATGCCGAGCGAACCCGTCGCCATGGCCGCCTCGTCGGACAGCACGTCGCCGAAGAGGTTGTCGGTGACGATGACGTCGAACTGCTTGGGGTTGCGCACGAGCTGCATGGCGCAATTGTCGGCGAGGATGTGCTCGAGCTGCACGTCCGGCGCATACGACTTGTGCGTCGCCGTCACCACCTCGTTCCACAGGACGCCGGTGCGCATGACGTTGCGCTTTTCTGCCGAGTGCACCTTGTTGCCGCGCTTGCGCGCCAGGTCGAACGCCACCTTGGCGATGCGCTCGATCTCCGACGTCGTGTAGATCTGCGTGTCGACGGCGCGTTTTTCGCCGTTCTCCAGCGTCACGATCTCCTTCGGCTCGCCGAAGTACACCCCGCCCGTCAGCTCGCGCACGATCATGATGTCGAGGCCTTCGACCAGCTCGCGCTTCAGCGAGGAGGCGTCGGCGAGCGCGGGATAGCAGATGGCGGGGCGCAGGTTGGCGAACAAGCCGAGATCTTTGCGCAGCCGCAAAAGTCCGGCCTCGGGGCGTACCGCGTAGGGCACGCCATCCCACTTGGGGCCACCGACGGCGCCGAAGATGACCGCATCGGACTTCTGCGCCTTCTGCATCGCGGCGTCGGTGATGGCGACGCCGTGCTTGTCGTAAGCGGCGCCGCCGACGAGGTCCGACTCGGTCGTGAACTTGGCGCTGCCCGACTTGTTGAAGAAGTCGACGATGCGCTCGACCTCGGCGATGGTTTCAACGCCGATCCCGTCGCCAGGAAGGAGGAGCAGGTTATAGGTGGTCATGCGGTCAAAGGCCCGGATGGAGGTGGGAAAGGCGCCGTACTGCTAGCCGCTGGGGCTTGTCGCGGCAAGGGGAGGGCGGTTCAGAAGAAGGCGCCGGAGAAGAAGAGGAGGAAGCCGTTCAGCGTCGACAGGGTGCCGAGCCCCGCCAGGATGCCGCTCAGCACCAGAAGGATCGTCCCGCCGGTGATGATGGCTACAGATGCCAGTACGATGGCGATCTGCAGCAGCGCCTGGCCGTAGTCGAAAAACGGATCCTTGATCATGGCGCGATCGCGCTGCACCTCCAGAGAGCGCGCCCTGACCTTGAGCTCCTCGACGCCCTCGCCGGTGTCCGGCTCCGAAGTGTAGCGGGTCTCGTCGGCGCGATATTTCTTGAGCTTGTCGTCGATCAGCGCGCGCGCCGGGGCCGAAAGCTCCGGCTGGCTGGCGAGCATCACCTCGAACTCGGCAATCTGCAGCCGCAGCTCGTGGCGGCGGATGTTCTTCGCCTGAAAGAAGGCCCACGTATTGGCGGCTTCGATGTTGCGGGCGGTCGCGTCCTTCATGGCGTTGCCGCCGCCGACACCACAAACCGCAAGCAGCACGGCGAGCACGCCGATATAGACGGCGATCAAGCGGTCGCGGCCCGTCTTGTCGCTGTCGATCGCTTCCGCCAGATCCTTGAACGCCATCTGCTTCTACCCTCAGACGATCTTGTCTTCCGGCGCAGCATCGATGCTGCGCGCCGGCAGGAGGTCGCTCCTTTCGGTAGGCAACCCGTTGGCGCCGAGTTGATAGACGATCGGCGCACCGGTTGCCAATTCGCGGTTAAGTATCTCCTCGCCCGTCAAACCTTCGAGATTCATGATCAGCGCGCGCAGCGAATTGCCGTGCGCGACAAGAAGCACCTTCTTGCCCGCCTGCAGATCCGGCCAGATGCGCGAATTGTAGTACGGCATCACGCGCTCCTCCGTATCCTTCAGGCTCTCGCCGCCGGGCGGGGGAATGTCGTAGCTGCGGCGCCAGATTTCGACCTGGTCCTCGCCCCAACGTTCGCGCGCCTCGTCCTTGTTGAGACCGCACAGATCACCATAGTGGCGCTCATTCAGCGCCTCGTCGAAATGGATGGGAATTTTTCCCTGCCCCAGCTCCGACAGAATGATGTCGAGGGTCCGCTGCGCGCGCTTCAGCTGACTGGAGTAGGCAACGTCGAACACGATGCCTCTGGCGCGCAGCATGCGCGCGGCGACCAGCGCCTCGATGAGCCCCTTTTCCGTGAGGTCGGGATTGCACCAGCCGGTGAACAGATTGCGCCGGTTCCATTCGCTCTCGCCGTGCCGGACAAGCACGAGAGTATGGCTGCGTTGGTCGTTCGGCACCACGGGACGGATTTCCAAGATCAGAGCCCCAGCACGTCTGTCATCGAATAGAGGCCCGGCGCCTTGCCCTGTCCCCACTGCAGCGCCTTGACGGCGCCACGCGCGAATACCGATCTGTCGCCGGCAACGTGTGCAAGCTCGATGCGCTCGCCGGCGCCGGCGAAGATTACTTTATGCTCGCCGACGACGCTGCCGCCGCGCAGGGTGGCAAAGCCGATATCGCCGCGCTGGCGTGGACCGGTGACGCCGTTGCGTACCTTGACCGAGCGCTGCTGCAGATCGATGTCACGCCCTTCTGCGGCGGCGGCGCCGAGCATCAGCGCGGTGCCCGAGGGGGCATCGACCTTGTCGCGGTGGTGCATCTCGACGATCTCTATGTCGAAGTCCTCATCGAGCGCCTCGGCAACGCGCCGCGTCAGCGCCACCAGCAGGTTGACGCCGAGGCTCATATTCCCGGCCTTGATGATGGGCGCATGGCGAGCCGCCGCCGCGATGTGCGCGTCGTCGCTCGCGGTCAAACCTGTGGTGCCGATGACGTGCACGGCACGCGCATTGGCCGCCAGGGCGGCGAACTCGACGGTCGCCTTGGGAGAGGTGAAATCGAGGATGCCCTCGCAGCGGGAGATAACCTCCACGGCATCGGAGGTAACCGCGACGCCCAGCGGCTTGAGGCCAGCTATCAGGCCGACGTCGGCGCCGATGGTGGGTGACCCCTCGCGCTCGGCGGCGCCGACGATGGTGCAGCCGGCGGCGTGCGCCGCGCGCACCAGCTCCTGGCCCATGCGTCCTGCAACGCCCATCACGGCGACTTTCATCAGGTGACCTCGTCGTCGAACCAAGGAAGCGCGCCGCGATATAGCAACACCGGGAGCCGAGAGGAAAGGCTAAGCCCGCGATTTAGGCCTCTGCTGCACCGCAAAGCCCCTGGGCGCAACGCGGCGAATGGGCAGGCGTGCCTGGACGCAGTTCTTGGGGCGTGTTCTTGGAGAGTAGTGCGCGGGCGTCAAGCGGGTCGGTTGTCTCAGCCGCCGAGCCGGTCAGTCCCAGGCGAAAGCCAGCTTCTTCAGCTTGGCGCGGCCGAAGCGCTCGAAGCCCATGCTGACCGGGCGCCCGCCGCGGCGCCAGTAAAAGTCCGATGCGGCCGCGTTGTCGGCCAGCGCCCATACGATCAACCCAGAGAGTTGATGCACGTCGAGGTGATAGCGGCAGGCCTCGAACAGGCGCTCGCCGAAGCCGAGCCCCTGGTAGGTGGGTGAAACGTAGATCTCGTAGATCTCCCCTTCGTATTCGCCGCGCACGCGCGCCGGCCCGAGGGTGGCGTAACCGGCGACCACCCCGGCAACCTGCAGCACCAGCAGTTCCCCGCCCGCCTTGATGGTGGCGCCCCACCAGTCCGGCGTGCGCTTGCGGATCATGCTGTCGAGGTGAAGGTGCGGGATAATGCCGAGGTAGGCGTTGCTCCAGCTCGACCTGAAGACATCGCTCAATGCCGGCGCGTCGGCAGGCGCACCGGGACGAATCTCACAATGTGAACTTTCACCAAGCATACGCGGACTTTTTGCGACCCGTGCAGGCAGCTTACAGCCTCCGTGTCATCCTGCGAAACAGTTTGCTGAAAGTAGGGCCGGCAAAAATTAAGGGCCACGGCTGCGCACCGTGGCCCCGTATTTGCCTAGCGGCGAAGCGATCCGAATACGGATCGTTAGCCGACCTTCTTGAACTGCTCGAACGTCTTGGTGGCAGCAGAATTCATGCTCTCGAGAGTCTGCCGGCTGATCTTGTTCGACAGATCGAAGAATTCTTTCGTCTGCGAGGAGGCCGCGGCGAGCTGCTGCTTGAAGAAGTCGGCCTGCAGGCGGGCGACTTCGGGGAGCGTCTTGGCCTTGGCGATGGCCTCGGCGGCATCAAAAGCGGCCTCGGCGTTGGCGGTGGCGGCGTGGATGAACTTCTCGCTGAAGGACTTCGCACCGGCCTGGGCGGCGAGCACGATCTCCTCGACGGCCTTCACGCTGTCCTGCGTGGCGGCATTGAGCTTGGTGTAGGCGTCGCGCGTCTTGGCGACGCTCTCCTCGGCGAAGGCTTGCACGTTCTCGGGGATACGGGCTTCCTTGGCGGCGGCGAACATGTCTTGCGCCTGGCGGGTGAACTGGTCGTTCATTCTTGTCTCCATAATCGTTTGCGGCCGCCCAACGAGGTGTGGGCAGCTCATGAACCGGGGTGCGAGTTGCATTAGCCCCGAAGAGCATTACCGAGAGCTATCGTAGCAGATGGTTTTGTGCAGTGCAACATTGAATGCTGCGACGCACCATTCCGGCTCCGTCCCATTGCGTACAGTCGAAACGTCTACCCCGGCGCCGGGTTGCAAGTTTTCTAGAGAAAGTTCAGCCGGGCGAATTTGTCCCGATAGCCCATGGCCGACCGGTCGAAAAGGATGTCCGACGGGCGCAGCGGACGGGCCAGCGCCAGTCCCTCCAGCGAGCGGCAGCGCGATAGGGCTACGTAGGCCTGCCCGTGCGCAAAAGTGCCGCGCCCGAGATCGATGTAGACCTTATCGAGGGTCAGCCCCTGCGACTTGTGGATCGTTAGTGCCCAGGCGAGGCGAAGCGGAAACTGGCGGAACGTGCCGGTGACGTTCTCGACGATCTTCTCTGATGCCTGATCGAACGCGTAGCGCCGCGCCTCCCACGATACCGGCTCTATCTCGTACGTTTTTCCGTCGAGTTCGATCCATACGCGCTTGTCCTCGAGGCGCGCGATGCGGGCGATGGTGCCGTTGACCCAGCGCCGATCGGGATCGTTGCGCAGCAGAATGACTTTGGCGCCTTCCTTCAAGAGCAGCGAGGCGTCCGTCGGGTGCGCCGAATCCGCGTACTCACCGGTGATCCCCGCCTCGTATGTCCGTTCCATCGTCGGCAGCGCGTCAAGGTACGCCATGTTGATGCGCTGAGCAGCAGCGTTGGTTGGCGTCAGGATAACGTAAGGGTCACCCTCGCCCAGCGTGCGGATCGGGTGCGTTCGCTCGTTGAGCACCTCGAGATCCTCTTCCGTCGCGTCCCCGTCGCGAATGCGGTTGAGGACGTGCAGGAAGGCCTCTTCGCTCTGGCGGTACACTCGCTCCAACTCGAGCAGCGAAACGCCGGCGCCCTCATCGAGCGATGGCACCTGAAAGAAGAACGGGCCGCCAAACTCGCTCTCCAGGTGTTCGGCAACGTCGCGCTGGACCACCGGAGGCAACTGATGCAGATCGCCGAACAGCAGCAGCCGCACGCCGCCGAACGCTTCGCGCGGGCGTCCGCGATTGACACGCAGCGATTGGTCGATGGCCCACATGAGGTCGGCGCGCACCATCGAGACCTCGTCGATGATGATCAGCTTCAGCTTGCGCATGACGCGGCCGTTGCGGCTGCGCCTGATGTCATCGGAGCGGATGAGGCGCGGCGGAAAGCCGAAGAACGAGTGGATGGTCTGACCGCCCACATTTACCGCCGCGAGCCCGGTCGGAGCCAGCACAACTGCTTCGTCGACAATATGATCGCGCAGAGCGCGCAGCAGCGTCGACTTTCCCGTGCCAGCGCGTCCGGTGACGAACAGGTGCCCTTCGTCATGGCGAACGAACTCAATCGCGCTGAGGAATTCTGGTGGCGGCGTGATGCCTGCCGGCCAGGACACCTGGGCAACATCGGTAGCGTCTCGCAATTGGGGGAATTTGTTGCCGGCCACGTCGCCTCGCTGCGCTTCGCTCGTGATTAGCAGGCCAAGTGCGCGCCGTGAAACGATTAGCGCCGGCCGATGCGGATCGGCCGGCGCTAGATATCTGATTGCGCTCGTACGTCGCGTTAGTCGCGCGTGATCGAGAGGACCTTGAAGCTACCGTCCAACTTGACGTCGTACTGGTTGCCGTCCTTGCACTTCACGTCGTCCGCCTCGAAGAAGCTCGACGCCTCGGTCTCTTTCTCGAAAGTGCCGCCGGTGCAGCCCCAATCGGTCAGCGTCTGCTTGATCTTGCCGGCCTCATCGTCGGCGGGCTTGGTATCGGCAAAAGCAGCGGTGCTGAAAAAGGCCAGGCCGACGATGGCAAATGCGAGCTTGCTCATTGGTAACTCCTCTTGCTTAGAGTGGCACCCTAGGAGCAACGCTATAACACGCTCATTTCGCGCCGCACAAAGCGAAACTTAACCCTATGCAACGTCTCGCTCGCGCGCTCTTTCCATGCGTTTGCGCTCGTTCGGGTCGAGCCAGCGCTTGCGCAAGCGGATCGATTTCGGCGTGACTTCCACCAGCTCGTCGTCGGTGATGTAGCTCATCGCCTTCTCGAGCGTCAGCTTCATGGGCGGCGTCAACAGCACGTTCTCGTCCTTGCCGGATGCGCGCACGTTCGTCAGTTTTTTTCCTTTGACAACATTGACTTCAAGATCGTTGTCGCGCGTGTGCTCGCCAACGATCATGCCTTCGTAAACGCGCGTTTGGGCACCAATTATGAACGGCCCACGGTCTTGCAGGTTGAAGATCGCGTAAGCGGCGGCCTCGCCCTGTGCGTTGGAGATCAGCACGCCGGTGCGGCGCGCGGCGATGTCACCCTTGAAGGGCGCGTAGTCATGGAAAAGCTTGTTCATAACTGCGGTGCCACGCGTGTCCGACAGCAACTCGCTCTGGTAGCCGAGCAGTCCGCGCGTCGGCACATTGAACACCATGCGCTGACGTCCGCCGCCGGAGGGACGCATTTCGAGCAGCTCGCCCTTGCGCTCGGAGAGCTTCTGCACGACGACGCCGGTGAAGCCCTCGTCGACATCGATGATGACCTCCTCGATCGGCTCCAGCTTGGTGCCGTCGGCATCGGTCTTGTAGACGACCTTGGGTCGCGACACGGTCAGCTCGAAGCCTTCGCGGCGCATGTTCTCGATGAGAATTCCGAGTTGCAACTCGCCGCGGCCGGCGACATCGAAGGCGTCCTTGTCGTCGGAGATGGTGACCTTGATCGCAATATTGCGCTCGGCCTCCTTCATCAGCCGCTCGAGAATGACGCGGCTTTGGACCTTGTCGCCTTCCTGACCGGCAAAGGGGCCGTCGTTGATGCGGAAAGTCATCGACAGCGTCGGCGGGTCGACCGGCTGCGCCGGCAGCGGCGACTCGACCGACGGGTCGCACAGCGTGTCGGCGACGGTCGCCTCGCTCATGCCGGCGATGGCGACGATCTCGCCCGCCTCCGCTTGATCGACGGGCACGCGCTCGAGGCCACGGAAGGCGAGAACCTTCTGCACACGAAACGTTTCGACGACCTCGCCGTCGCGATTGAGCGCCTTGAGCGGCTGCCCGGACTTGAGCACGCCGGAGCTGATCCGGCCGGTCAGGATGCGCCCGAGGAACGGGTCGGCTTCCAGGGTCGTCGCCAGCATGCTCACCGCACCCGGCTCGACAGTCGGCGGCGGCACGTGCGCCAGCACGAGGTCGAACATCGGCGCCAGGCTGTCCTGCGGACCGGCGGGGTCGAGTGCCATCCAGCCATTGCGGCCCGAGCCGTAGAGAATCGGGAAATCGAGCTGCTCGTCGGTGGCATCCAGGTTGGCGAATAGATCGAAGATCTCGTTGAGCACGTCCTGGTGCCGCTCGTCCGGGCGGTCGATCTTGTTGACGACGACGATCGGGCGCATGCCGCGCTTCAGCGCCTTGGAGACGACGAACTTCGTCTGCGGCAGTGGGCCCTCGGAGGCATCGACCAACACCACGACGCCGTCGACCATGTTGAGGATACGCTCGACCTCGCCGCCGAAGTCGGCGTGGCCCGGCGTGTCGACGATGTTGATGCGCGTGTCCTTCCAAACGACCGAAGTGCACTTGGCGAGGATAGTGATGCCGCGCTCGCGCTCCAGGTCGTTGGAATCCATCGCGCGCTCAGCCACGCGCTGGCCCTCGCGGAACGAGCCTGATTGCTTGAGCAATTCGTCGACGAGCGTGGTCTTGCCGTGGTCGACGTGGGCGATAATCGCGATGTTTCTGAGCTTCATCAGTCACTTTGTGCGCTGCAAAAGATGCGCGGACGTACCACAGAACCTTTAAAACAGATAGGGGCCCACCGACGCTGACGATTAAGCGGGCAATTACCCGGCCTGCTCCTTGGCGTGGAGTGCCCATACTAGGGCAACTTGCCGCTAGACGTGGCGGTTCATGGCGGATGCATCGCGGGTGTCGCGCATGCCCCCGTAGACGAGCAGCGAAACGAAAATGCAGCCCGTCACATACCAAAAGAAGACGTGCTCGTAGCCAATCTCCTTCAAGTAGAGGGCCACGTATTCGGCCGTGCCGCCGAACAGCGCCACCGTGATGGCGTACGGGAAGCCGACGCCCATGGCGCGCACACCGGTCGGAAACAGCTCCGCCTTCACCACGGCGTTGATCGCCGTGTAGCCGCTGACGATCACCAGCGCGCCCATGATCAGAAAGAAGGCAGTCCACGGATCGGTGGCGGTCTGCAAAGTGGTGAGGATGGGCACGGTGAGGAGCGTGCCGAGCACCCCGAAGGTCAACAGCACCGGGCGCCGCCCGACGATGTCTGAAATGGCGCCGACCACCGGCTGCAGGCACATGTAGAGAAATAGCGTGCCTGCCGCGATAACGGTGGAGGTGTCCTTCGACAGGCCGACCGAGTTGACGAGGAACTTTTGCATATACGTCGTGTACGTATAGAAGGCGACAGTGCCGCCGAGCGTCAGACCGACAACGATCGCCACCTCGCGCGGATGCTGCAGCAGGCCTTTCAGAGGACTCTCACGCAGGCCCAGAGCGCGCGCCGCGAGGAAGGCTTCGCTCTCGTGCATATCGCGGCGCATGAAATAGACGACGACAGCGAGCGCGGCGCCGATGAAGAAGGGAATGCGCCAGCCCCATGCATCGAGCTGCTCCGGCGTCAGCAGCACTCTTTGCAGACAGAGCAGCACGAGCATGGCGAGCAGCTGGCCGCCGATGAGCGTCACGTACTGGAAGCTGGAATAGAAGCCGCGGTGCTCCGGATGCGCCACCTCGCTCAAATATGTAGCGCTGGAGCCGTACTCTCCCCCGAGGCTGAGGCCCTGCACGAGTCGTGCGAAAAGCAGAACCAACGGCGCCGCGATGCCGATCGTCGCGTAGGTTGGCGTCACCGCAATGATGAGCGAGCCGACGCACATCATCAGCACCGATATCGTCAGCGCCAGACGCCGACCGTGCCGGTCGGCCACGTGCCCGAACAGCCAGCCGCCAAAGGGACGCATGAGGAACCCGACGGCAAAGATGGCCGCCGCATTGAGGAGCTGCGCCGTCTGGCTCTCTGAGGGGAAGAACGATTTGGCGAAATACAGCGCGAAGGCCGAGTAGGCGTAGAAATCGAACCACTCGACGAGATTACCGGCGGAGCCGACGAAGATCGCCTTCAGACGCCGCGCCGTGTCGGCAAGGCTGGTCTCGGGCGGCGCATCCACGGGAGTGCGGTCCTCCCGCTGGTCCATCTCGCCTC
Source organism: uncultured Alphaproteobacteria bacterium (assembly GCA_963812795.1). Lineage (GTDB taxonomy): Bacteria > Pseudomonadota > Alphaproteobacteria > Rhizobiales > Hyphomicrobiaceae > Hyphomicrobium_A. The sequence continues at coordinate 175,346 of CAWEWG010000007.1, forward strand.
GGTCTCCCGTCTCGGTCCTAAGCGCGGGTCAGCATCGACCTGAGCTCTTGCAACCGCTGCTTGGTCTGCATGTCGATCGCGTCCTTGATCGTCAGCATCTGCTTCTCGATCACCGATGTGAGCTCGCCCGCTATGGAATCGCGCGCGGCAACGTTCATCGAGGCGATGGTCTCGCGAATGTGCGCCAAGCCGAGGTCGCGCTCGATATGCTGACCCAGCTTCTCCAGGAACTCACGGGCAAAGTTTGGAACCTCGAGCCGCGCCATGGCGGCGAGGGCGCGGCGGCGCACGTCGGTGTCGGGATGCGTCAGCGCCGAGCGCATCAGGTGGTTGTTGAGGGTGGTCGGCACGCGCACGAGGCGCTTTTTCACGCTTTCAGGACTGACGGTGCCGTTCTCCAGCGCATGCGCCATCGACAGCTGATGACTCCATTGCGTCAGCCGCAGCAGCAGCGCGCGCACGACGATGATGGAGAGCGTCACGACAATGAACAGGCGCACAGCGTTCCCCGTCCAGCCGTCGTAGACGATCTGCGCGCTCAGATTGTCCGACAGGTTGACGAGGTTGGCCCAGGCGTTGACGACCGAGTTGACGATCGGAATCTCGTTGAGCACGCAGGTGAGATATTCGCCGTACTCGTTGTTGAGCGTCGGCCGGTTGCGCAGGATCGTCGCCAGCCCGGTGCGCTCTACCGTCTGGATGAGCGCCGCGACGCCAAAAATGTAGAACAGCGTCGAGGAAGCGAGGATGGGCACGTTGTTGACGGCGTCGAGAGCCGAGAAGGTCATCTTATCGGCGGTTAGCGCCCCCTCCATCACGCGCTTTTCCTCGTACATGATGCGCAAGCTAGAGGCGATGATGAGGATGTGCACGAGGAGGAACACCAGAAGTGTCCAGAACAGCGGCCGCGAGCTGAGGTCGACGACGGCGAGGTAGAGCACCACGGCGTTTGCCGCGAGCCACAATGCTACCTTCCATAAGGCGACGTGCCCGGTCTGCGGATCGGGCCGGAAGAACAAGTTGAGCAGGCCGATGAGCGGCCAGCAGACGCTCGTCCAAGCATCGTCCAACGCCCCAAACACCCTGGTCGTCATTTTCTCCTGTACCGTCGACATGACGCGCACCCTGTCCCTTTGGCTCCCCAGCGCGAGGCTACCGTATCACGCCGAGGAGGGACAACATGTGGCACCGCCCAGCAGCTTTAACGGGCCCTGGTGTGGCTGCCCGGTCTGCCCCCAGCCTGGTGTTGCGCCTGCATTGACCTCAGGCCTTGCAGAGGTCTAAGTGCAGCCCAATCTTATGGGCCCTCGGGCGCGCTTTTGCGGTCCGGGTAGGAGGGTGCAATGGCCAATACCCGGCATGCAAAGGTTCTGATCCTCGGATCGGGCCCGGCGGGCTACACGGCCGCCATCTATGCGGCGCGCGCCATGCTGAACCCCTTGCTGATCGAGGGCTCGCAGCCTGGCGGCCAGCTTACCATCACCACTGACGTCGAGAACTACCCGGGCTTCGCCGACGTCATCCAGGGGCCGTGGCTCATGGAGCAGATGCGCGCCCAGGCCGAGCATGTCGGCACCGAAGTCGTCTTGGACCAGATCTCCAAGGTCGATTTGAAGCGACGCCCCTTTGTGCTCAAGGGCGAGTCCGGCGACACCTATACGTGCGACGCGCTGATCATCTGCACCGGCGCCCAGGCGCGCTGGCTCGGCATTCCCTCTGAAGAGAACTTCAAAGGCTACGGCGTCTCGGCCTGCGCCACCTGCGACGGCTTCTTCTACAAGGGCAAGGAAGTCGTCGTTGTCGGCGGCGGCAATACCGCGGTCGAGGAAGCGATCTTCCTGACCAACTTCGCCAAGCGCGTCACCGTCGTCCACCGGCGCGACCACTTCCGCGCGGAGAAGATCCTGCAGGACCGCCTGTTCAAGAACCCCAAGATCGAGGTCATCTGGGATCATTCGGTCGACGAAATCGTCGGCTTGGAGAACCCGAAGTCGGTCACCGGCGTGAAGCTCAAGAACACGCATACGGGCGCAATCACCGAACGGGCCGCCGACGGCGTGTTCATCGCCATCGGCCACGCGCCGGCGACACAGTTGTTCAAGGGCCAGCTCGAGACGAACCACTCGGGCTATCTGGTGACGCGTCCCGATTCCACTGCCACCGCGACCCCCGGCGTCTACGCCGCCGGCGACGTCAAGGATGAGGTCTATCGCCAGGCGGTGACGGCGGCAGCAATGGGATGCATGGCGGCCCTCGAAGCCGAACGCTATTTCGCCACGCTGGAAATCGAAGCGGAGTCCGAGGCGGCGGAGTGATCCGCGCCCCGGCTTCGCAGGCTTGGCCCTACTGCACTTTGTAGGCGACCAGTTTGTCGCTCATCATCATCGGGATGAGCAGCAGGCCCGTCTCCGGCACGTAGCCGATATCGGCGCTGCCCTGGTCGAGATCGAGCAACTGCGTCGCCTTCCCCGTGCGGTCGATGCGGTAGAGCGCGCCGGCCACCCAGTCGGTGACGAGGAAGTCATCGCCGATGGGCTCGATGCCGTCGAGATTGCCGACCGGCGTGCCATCGCCGAGATCAGTGATCTTCTTATCGGCGAGCGAAATTGCGAGCAGGTTGGAAGGCTCCGACGTTTTTTTCGCCGACGTGCCCGGCGCGCCCCAGGCAGCGACAATCAGCTTGTCGCCGTCGACGTAGAGCCCGTTGGCGAACTTCAGAGCCGGATCGTCGATCCATTTCTCGAGCTTGCCGCCGGAGAGCTTCCAAATCGTGCTGGTGTTGGAATCGGAGACATAAACATCGCCCTTGGCGTCGACCGCCACGTCGTTGAGGAAGGTGGCGCCGGGCGCGTCGTACTTGGCGACGATCTTGCCCGACTTGGGATCGATCTCGACCAGCTTGTCGATGTCCGCCGTGTAGAGTTTGCCGCCGGCAAGCGCGAGGCCCTTGGGTGCGTCCATTCCCTTCGCCCATTCCAGCGCGATGACCTTGCCGTCGGCGAGCGAAACCTTGGAAATGAACCCGTTGCCGTCCTTGTCCGTGGGATTGCCCGCGACGTTGCTGACGTAAGCGAAGCCCTCCGCCGAAACAGGTAACGCCAACTCGGGAGTTTTCAGGCCCGTCGTCTCCCACAGCACCACCGGCTGCGCATAGGCACCGGCGAGAACCGCGCTCGTCGCCATAAACGCCATTGCCATACCAACAGACTTCATCTCGTTCCTCCGCGCTGGCCTCTTGTTGCAGAGGCTTATATGGGGCTGCGCCTGCGCGTCGCCCTGTTCATCAGCGCGGCGACACTCTAAGTTGCACCGCAACAAAGTCGCAGTTTCTCGATTAACCAATGCCCGCGCGGGACCGGATGGACGCTTGTTCCTGGTCTCAACGCCGATTTTGCGCGGGCGATACGGGGTCCGACTATGGACTGGGACAAGCTCAGGATCTTTCACGCGGCCGCCGAAGCGGGCAGCTTCACGCACGCCGGCGACAGCCTGCACATGAGCCAGTCGGCGGTGAGCCGTCAAGTTTCGGCCCTCGAGCGCGACCTCAAGGTCACGCTGTTCCATCGGCACGCGCGCGGCCTCGTCCTCACCGAGCAGGGCGAGCTTCTGCACCGCACGACCTCCGACGTCATCAACAAGCTGCATACCGCCGAGACCCTGCTCTCCGACACGACCTCGAAGCCCTCGGGTGAGCTACGCATAACGGCGCCCGTCGGCTTCGGTACGATCTGGCTGACGCAGCGTCTGCGCGAGTTCCACGACCTCTATCCCGAGATCCGCATCGAGCTGCAACTCAACGACGAGCAGGTCGACATCGGCATGCGCGCCGCCGACGTCGCCATCTGGACGCGCGAGCCGCCTCATTCCGACCTCATCCGCCGCATGCTGTTCACGAGCCGCGTGCGCGCCTTCGCCTCGACCCAATACGTGCGCCGCTTCGGGGCGCCGAAGACGCTCGAGGAGCTCGAGGGCCACTCCATCGTGTCCTATAGCGGGCAGCCGGCGCAGCACCTGACCGCCATCACATGGATCGAGACGGCGGGGCGCAACGGCAAGGGCCCGCGCGAGCCGTCGTTCCGCGCCAACAGCGTGGTGGCCCTGCGCTATGCCATCCGCTCAGGGATCGGCATCGGCATGATCCCCGACTACATGACCGACAACGAGGCGGACCTGGTGCCGGTGTTGACCGAGATCGATCCCCCGACGCTGCCCATCCTGTTCGTCTACCCGGAGGAGCTGAAGTCCTCCAAAAAGGTGCAGGTGCTGCGCGATTTTCTCGTCGCCCAGGCGCGCCAGTGGAAGTTCTGACCGCTCCGCCGGCCGCGGCCTTGGGCCGCCGCGGGCACCGGGAATTGCAGCCGGCGCGGCGAAACGCTATCTAACGGGCACGCTTTCTTGAGCATCGGCGGCTTAGAAGCGCCCAAATCCACCTTCGCACCCGGGCGGCCCGAGGCGCGAGGGCTGGATGATCGCGCGGCGCGCGCCGCTATTCGAAGCCTTTCGAGACGAGACACGGCATGGCTAAGACACTCTACGACAAGATCTTCGACGATCACGTGGTCGAGCGCCAGGACGACGGCACGTGCCTCCTCTACATCGACCGCCATCTCGTACACGAGGTGACGAGCCCGCAGGCGTTCGAAGGCCTGCGCATGTCGGGCCGCAAGGTGCACGCACCGGAGAAGACGCTGGCCGTTGTCGATCACAACGTTCCGACATCCGACCGCACCAAAGGCATCGCCGACGACGACAGCCGCATCCAAGTCGAGACGCTGGCGATGAACGCGCGCGATTTCGGCGTCGAGTACTACGACGAGCTCGATAAGCGCCAGGGCATCGTCCACGTCATCGGCCCCGAGCAGGGCTTCACGCTGCCCGGCACCACCATCGTTTGCGGCGACAGCCATACCTCGACGCACGGCGCCTTCGGCGCGCTCGCGCACGGCATCGGCACGTCGGAGGTGGAGCACGTGCTCGCCACGCAGACGCTGATCCAGCGCAAGGCGAAGAACATGCGCATCAACGTCGATGGCGCACTGCCGAAGGGCGTCACGGCGAAGGACATCATTCTCGCCATCATCGGCGAGATCGGCACCGCCGGCGGCACCGGCCACGTCATCGAATATGCGGGCGAAGCCATCCGCGCGTTGTCGATGGAAGGCCGCATGACGATTTGCAACATGTCGATCGAGGGCGGCGCCCGCGCCGGCATGATCGCGCCGGACGAGAAGACATACGAGTTCATCAACGGTCGCCCGAAAGCGCCCAAGGGCGGCGCGTGGGACATGGCCATGCGCTACTGGGAGACGATGCACTCCGACGAAGGCGCTTTCTTCGACGAGGAAATCAAGCTCGATGCGGCCAAGCTGCCGCCGATCGTCACCTGGGGCACCAGCCCCGAGGACGTCGTGTCGATCGCCGGCGTCGTCCCCGATCCGGCGAAGGTCGAGAACGAGAACAAGCGCGTCTCCATGCAGCGGGCGCTCGACTACATGGGTCTGCAGCCGGGAACCAAGATGACCGACGTCTCGCTCGACGTCGTGTGGATCGGCTCGTGCACCAACGGCCGCATTGAAGACCTGCGCGCCGTCGCCAAGATCGTCGACGGCAAGAAGATCTCCGAGCGGTTGGCCTACGCGATGATCGTGCCCGGCTCCGGGCTCGTCAAAGCGCAGGCGGAGGCGGAAGGTCTCGACAAGATCTTCAAGGACGCGGGCTTCGAATGGCGCGAGCCCGGCTGCTCGATGTGCCTCGGCATGAACCCCGACCAGTTGAAGCCGCAGCAGCGCTGCGCCTCGACCTCGAACCGCAACTTCGAGGGCCGCCAGGGCCGTCTCGGTCGCACGCATCTGCTGTCGCCGATCATGGCGGCAGCGGCGGCCATCGAGGGCCACTTCGTGGACATCCGGAGTTGGGGCGGCTGACGCCGATTTCAGCGTCGGTCAGAATCGGGCAGATCCCACCAGGGCCTGCCGCCCTCCTGCCAGGCGTCGGCGCGCGAGGCGCCGAAATCCTTGAGTGCTTGATCGCCGAGGCGCATCAGCGCGCGGCGCTGGCGCGACACCTCGCCGGCCCGTGCCAGAAACCTGAAAAGCCGATCAATGGCGCCGCTATCGCTGGGCGAAACAGCGGCTTCGATACCGCTTTTGCATTCACATGTGTTGGCCATTGCAGCTCTCCGAGTGGTCGTGCGGAGAGGTATCTATGTGCGGGCCTTCCATAATGAAACCGAATGTTTATTATGCCACACATCATGGTTCGTTATGAGAGATCCGCTGGGGATCGGGGCTAGCTGGCAATGTCGCGGAATATCGATGTCGGACTGCTGCGTGCGTTCGTTGCCGTCGTCGAGACCGGCAGCGTCACGCGCGCCGCGCACCTTTTGAGCCTCACCCAGGCCGCCGTCAGCCAACAGTTGAAGCGGCTCGAGGAGCTGTTCGGCGTCGAGCTGTTCGATCGCAGCAATCGGACGCTGCGCACGACCGCGGCGGGCGAACGGCTGCTGGCGCACGCGCAGACGATGATGACCATGAACGACGCTCTGTGGGGGCTGATGAGCAAGCCCCACTACGAGGGTGAGATCCGCGTCGGCGTCCCCCACGACGTGGTCGAGCCGAATATCCCGCCGGTGCTCAAACGCTTCGATCGCGCCTGGCCGCGCGTTCGCATTACGCTCACGTCGGGGATCACCGTCGAGTTGCTCGCCGCGCTCGAGCGAGGCGATCTCGACGTGGCGCTGTCGACCGAACCCGCTCCAACAAAGGACGCCGAGCTGCTGCTGCGCGATCCGCTTGTCTGGGCCGGCGCCAAGGGCGGGCAAGCGCATTTGCGTGATCCGCTGCCGGTGTCGTTCGGCAGCCCCAACTGCGCCTTTCGCGCCTCGGCGATTGCAGCGCTCGCCGCCGTCAAGCGCGATTGGCGACCCATGTGCGAGGCGAGCGTGCTGGACGCGGTGAAGGCAACGCTCTACGCCGATATCGCCGTCGCGCCGATGCTGCTGTCGGCGGTGCCGGACGACCTCGTAGCGCTGGAAGCCGCGGATGGCCTGCCGGCGCTGCCGCCCTTCTGCATCAACATGCATCTACGCCGCGTCGGCCGCTCGGCGGTGGCGGAGGAATTCGCTTCCTTCGTGCGGCAGGAGTTCGCTTCGCGCTATGGCGAGCGGCGGCAGGCGGCAGCGGCCGCGTCGGAGCAAAGGGTGATGGAGCGGTCATGAGTCCAACGTTGGTGCAAAAGCAGTTCGGCGCCGCGGCGGCGGACTATGCGGCATCGGCCGTGCACGCCAGCGGACCGAGCCTGGCGCGCCTCGTCGCCATGGTAGGCCCGCAACCCAACTGGCAGGTGCTCGACGTGGCGACCGGCGCCGGCCACACGGCGCTGGCGTTGGCGCCGCTCGTTGACCGCGTCGTTGCCTCGGATATCACCGACGAGATGCTGGCGCAGACCGCTAAGCTCGCCGCGGCGCGCCAATTGAAGAACGTCGAGACCGCCCACGCCGAGGCCGGCGAGCTGGCGTTTGCGGAGGCAAGCTTCGACCTCGTCACCTGCCGGCTCGCCGCGCACCACTTCCCCGACCCGACGGCGTTCGTCGCCGCGGCGTGGCGCGTGCTGAAGCCCGGCGGCACCTTCGCGCTCGTCGACAATGTCGGCCCCGATGCCGCACGCATGCCGGCGGCGACGCCGGCCGAAATCCGCGATGCCGACACGCTTTACAACACCTACGAGGAGCTGCGCGACCCGAGCCATGCCCGCGCCCTCGGGCTCGAGGACTGGCTCGACCTGCTGACCGATGCGGGCTTCGTCGAACTACGCCACGAGCGGATGGATCAGGACATCGCCTTCAAAGCGTGGACCGAACGCATGCGTTGCGACCCCGAAACGGTCGAGCGCCTCGAGCATCTGCTCGACAACGACCTCTTGCGCGCCTTCCTGCGTCCGCGCGATGAAGCTGGCGAGCGCATCTTCACGCTGCAGGAAGCCATCATCGTCGCGCGCAAGCCAGCCAGGTCCGAAAACCGCCCATGACCAACATCACCGACTGGCAGCGGGCCACCGCGCCCGAGCTCACCGACTTCGAGGATATGGCGGAGGCCGCCTGGTCGCGGCTGCCGGAGACATTCCGCGCGCGCGCCGGCGACGTCTTGATCCGCATCGAGGACTATCCGACCGACGAGGTGCTGGACAGCCCTCGGCATCGACGATCCGCTCGACCTGCTCGGCCTCTATCACGGCGTCAGCCTCGACAAGAAAAGCCTCTCCGACCTGCCGTCGCAGCCCGACATGGTGTTTCTCTATCGCCGGCCCATGCTGGATGAATGGGCGGAATCCGGCGTTACGCTGGGGGACCTCATCACCCACGTGCTGGTGCACGAAATCGGCCACCATTTCGGTCTTTCCGACGACGACATGGCGCGCATCGAGGCGGCGGCGGGCGGCTGAACCCTGTCAGGAGCCCCGCTGCACAGACTTTTGTGAAGCCCCCGGCTGACAGCTTGTAACGCGGGTTAAACGACGCCATGCTAAGGATTGGGAAGAGGCCGGGGAATCCAAGAGTCTGCCAATGATCATCCGCCGCGGCACACGCCGCTTGGCCTGGGGCCTGATCGCACTATTGGCATTGCCGGCGCCGGGTTTCGCGCAGGATCCCAAGTCGCCGTCGGCCGAGGAATATGTGGCGCATGCCGGCGGCGAGGCGACGATCATTCCCGCCGGCGAATTCAAGCTCGACGGCATCCAGCTCTACTGCGGCACGCGTCCGACGGTCATCGACAACAACCTCGACGACTACGGCGCCGCCTATCCCGGCTTCCTGATCATGAACATGCGCCTGTTGGGCCGCGTGACGACCCCCGTGAAGCTGTGGATCTACTCGCACGAATGCGGCCACCAGTTCCGCGGACCCGACGAGGAGACGGCCGATTGCTTCGCCGTGCAGCGCGGCCGCCGTCAGGGCTGGCTGTCGCCGGGCGGGGTCGAGGAGATCTGCCAGTTCATCGCCCCGGCCAAGGGCGACGCCATGCACTTCTCCGGCTCGCACCGCTGCGAATACATGCGCCAGTGCTTCGGCGAGTTCGGGATCCGCTAGCCGCGAACCTTCGCCAGTCGCCAGGCTTCGTCGAGTCGCGGATGATTTGCGCGGCTCTCGCCGGGGTTCCGAAATTCTCATGTTCCCGAGCGGGAACGTTGGCGCCTGTGGAGGCGATTGCGAGCTGCAGTAATGTTCCCGATCGGGAACATAGGGTGCGAACCTCGACGACCGTAAGCCGTCTAAAACCCACAAGAAGTTCCCGATCGGGAACTTTTTAGGTTTGGCGCCCTATATTGCTCCTGTAAGTTCCCGATCGGGAACTCGGGAGAATCAGATGGTCGACCGCCCCGCCTCTGAACTTGAAAACTCGGCCCGCACCCACGCCCAGCAGTTCGGCGCCATGGTCCGCGAGCACCGCGAAGCCCTGAAGATGCGCCAGGACGATGTGGCGCTGGCGACGGGCGTCGGGCGCCGCTTCATCCTCGAACTCGAGGCCGGCAAGCCGAGCTGCCAGCTCGGGCGCGCGCTGGTCGTGGCCGCCGCGGTGGGCCTCCGGACCTTCGATCTGATGGCGGCCAACAACGACGCCGACAACGCCCTGCTGCCCGATCTCATCGACGACCTCCCCGAACCCGAGGACGACGGGCGTGGCTGAGCTACCGGTCTATTACGAAAGTCGTGTCGTCGGCACCATCGAGGTGCACGCCGAGGGCCCGAGCTTCACCTACGCCCCGCAATGGCTGTCGATGCGCGGGACGTTTCCGATCTCGCTCTTGATGCCGCTGTCGCCACGCCGCGTGCCGTCGCGCCTGTTCCTGCCGTGGGCGGCGAACCTGCTGCCGGAGGCGACGCAGCTCAAGGCCATCGGATTGCAACTTGGCGCGTCACCGGCGGACGTCATCGGCATTCTCAGCGAGCTCGGCCGCGACACAGCCGGCGCACTGTCGATTGGAGAGCCCGGCACGGCAAACCCCGATTGGCGCCCGGTGCCGAACGACAAGGCACTGGAGCGCATCCTCGCCGAGCTGCCATCAAAGCCGTTTCTCGTCGGCGAGGACGGCGTGTCGATGTCACTCGCCGGCGTGCAGACCAAGCTCGGCGTCGCCATCGACGACAAGGGCCGCATCTGCGTGCCGATCAACGGCGCCCCGTCGACATGGATTTTGAAGCCGGATTCCGAACGCCTGTTCGGCGGCGTGCAGAACGAGGCGCTGTGCCTGGTGCTGGCCAAGCGGCTCGGCCTCAACGCCCCGGAGGTCACCACCGGCAAGGCGGGCAAGCGCACCTATCTGATGGTGAAGCGCTACGACCGCGTCGAGCAGCAAGGCCGCTGGCGCCGCCTGCACCAGGAGGATTTCTGCCAGGCCCTCGGCAAGCCGCCGTCGGCGAAGTACGAGTCGAACCAGACGGGCATCCCCGGCCCGACGCTGGCGGAGATGTTCGCCGTGACGCGCAACGCCATGCAGGCGCCCGACGTCGTCAACCTGCTCGACTACGTCATCTTCAACGTGCTCGCCTGCAACACCGACGCGCACGCCAAGAACTACTCGCTGATGATTTCTGGCAAGGGCTTCAGGCTGGCGCCGATCTACGACGTGATGTGCGCGCAGGCGTGGGAGCACGTGACGCGCAACATGGCGCAGAAGATCGCCGGCAAGAGCCGCGGCGAGCACCTGAAGCGCCGCCACTGGCAGCGCTTTGCCGCCGATGTCGGCCTCAACGCGCCGCGTCTCATCGCCCGCGTCGAGGCGCTGGCCAAGGCGACGCTCGCCGAAACGCGCAACGCGGCGGCCGACGTTGCCGCCATGCCGGCCGGGGCGCATCCGCTCATGCAGCAGGTGACCGAGTCGATCGAGGCACGCGCTCGCGCCCTGCTGTCCGGGCTGACCGATGACACGCCCAGCGAGAAGGCGGAGCCTGCCAAGCCGCAGAAGCCGGTCAGCAAGCCGCCGCGCAAGAATGCGCGCGCGCGCACGACCTGAGGGTCTATTTCACCCTGCCGTAGCCCGCCGACCACAGCCGCGGGGCGCGCGCCTGTTATGATTCGGTCGGTCGAATCACTGCGGGAAGGCGATGCAGGACAACTGCCCCTTGGTCATCATCCGCTGGCAGGACAGCGCGCAGCCGCTTCCGGCCTGGAGGCATCTGTCGCAACTGCCGACGACGCGGGCCATCGAGTGCGCGACCGTGGGCTGGCTGCTGAAGGACGGCGACGACGTAAAGGTGCTGTGCCAAAGCGTCGGCGATCTCGACACGCCTCATAACGCACAAGCGAGTGGGATCATGACGATACCCACTCGCTGCGTCATTTCTATCGAACGTCTGACGGAAGACGGATTTATTTCTTCTGCTGGCCCGACTGCTGCCCCGACTGATATTGGGGCTGCGATTGGTTCTTCTGCTGCCCTTGACCCTGATTTGGCGCCTGGTTTAGCGCCGAGGCCGCGAGAGCCTGAATCTCTTCCGATGTGAGAGATTTCGGGTTTTGCATCGCCTTGGCAGCAATGGTCGCAACGCGCTGAGACGTTTTCTCATCCGACATGACTTACCTCACTGTCGCTGAACAACTGTCTGACTACGTCATACAACCAGGCGGTCGTATCACGCGGCTGTCAGACGTCATCCGGCAAACAATGCCGTATGCGGAAGTTATCCACCGATTACATAGGTTATCCAGAGTATGCCCAAAGATCGGGCAGCCCCGGCCTACGAGCCGAAGCTGCGGACGTCCTCTTCTGGGTTGGCCCTGATCTTGTGGATCGACAGGTCGGCGCCGCGGTGCTCCTCCTCGGGCGTCAGCCGGATACCGACGGTCAGCTTGAGCACTCCGTAGACGCCGATGCCGACCGCGAAGCCGAACGCTGCGCCGGCGATCGATCCGACGAGCTGCGAAGCGAACGTCACGCCGCCGGCGCCGCCCAGCACCGTCAGCCCGAAGATGCCGCAGGCGATGCCGCCCCATAGGCCACACAGCCCGTGCAGAGCCCACACGCCGAGCACGTCGTCGATCTTCCATTTGTTGGTCGACACCTGGAACATCTGCACGAAGATGGCGCCCGCCACGCCGCCGACGATGAGCGAACCGATGGGGTGCATGACATCGGATCCGGCGCACACGGCGACGAGGCCGGCGAGCGCACCGTTGTGCACGAAGCCGGGGTCGTTATCGCCGACGATCATCGCCACGATGATGCCGCCGCTCATGGCCATCAGCGAGTTGATGGCGACGAGGCCCGACACCGCTTCGAGGCGCTGCGCGCTCATCACATTGAACCCGAACCAGCCGATGCACAGCAGCCACGAGCCCATGGCAAGCCACGGAATCGACGAGGGCGCAGATGCCGTGCCGCGCCCATCGTAGCGGCCGATGCGCGGTCCAAGCATGAGCACTGCGCCGAGCGCCGCCCATCCGCCAAAAGCATGCACGACGATTGAGCCGGCGAAATCCTTGAACGGCGCGCCGAGCTGCGCGTTGAAGAAGCTCTCCTGCAGCCCGAAGTTTCCGTTCCAGTAGACGCCTTCAAGCAGCGGATAGAACAAACCGACAAGCGCTGCCGTCGCCGCGGCTTGCGGCACGAACTTGGCCCGCTCGGCGATGCCGCCGGAGATGATCGCCGGTACCGCCGCGGCAAAGGTGCAGAGGAAGAAGAAGCGGACGAGGGTATAGCCCTGCGCCCCGTAGCCTTCGGCGCCGCCGGCAATCGCCGTCGCATTCTGGAAGAAGCCGACGCCGTAGGCGATCGTGTAGCCGATCAGGAAGTAGGCGACCGTCGAGATGGCGAAATCGACGAGGATTTTGACGAGCGCGTTGACCTGGTTCTTGTGACGTACGGTTCCCGTTTCGAGAAACGCGAACCCTCCGTGCATTGCGAACACCAGAATGGCGCCCATCAATAGGAAAAAGACATCCGCTCCTTGCATTGCCGTCCCCCATCCCGGTGACTGGTTTTGCCCAGTCGTTTCGCCCATTCACTGGGCAAATGCCCAAACGAAGAGCTTTGCGGACAGGAAGCCGCAATCGCGGGCCGCAGTCAACGGCTCCGTTGACGGAGGGAGTGGGGGAAGCGCATTGGCGCGGGAGCAACCACCCGCGCCCGCCAGTGCCGGTCGCCGCAAAGGAAGTGTGCGGGGAATTAGCGGACGCGGCGCGGGTTCTTGTAGAGGTCGGCCTCCTGCGCATCGAGGGTCGGCTTGACCTTGCCTTTGCCGACGTCGCGCCACAGCCGCTTCATGTGACGGCGGCTGTCGTGATTGAATATCTGCAGGGCGCTGAACAACTGCAGCACCGTGATCAGGCGCCGATCGGCGTGCTCGACACGCACCTTGCCCTTCCACTTGCCGCCGATGGAGAACACCTTGCCGTCGAGATGGCCGACGTTCTTGCCTTGCTGATCATAGAGCGTGTAGTCGCCGCCCCAATTTATGAGGTCGCGCTTGATGCGGTAGAACTGCGGCTTGCCTTCGGCATCCATGATGAAGAAGCCGAAATTCTCCGGCAGCAGCGGCCATTTGTTGGCCGACCGCTCGAGATAGACGATGAAGTTGTCCTCATCCGTGTTGACCGAGTAGGTCATCACCGGCATGCCGCGCGAGGCGATGGTCTGCTGCAACGAGCGCCCGATCATCAGGTCCATGGTGGCGCGCCAGTTCAGCGATTCATTGAACAGCTTGAAGACGAGGCGCTTGTCCTTGTTCTCCGCCGCCTCCCATAGATCCTCGCGGTAGCCGATAAGGCCGGTGCGCTCGCCGCCCTCTATCACCTCGGCAAAGATGTCCATGTCGGACGTGAACTGGCGCGACTTGGCGCGGTTGCGCGTGCGCTTGTAGATGCCGAACTCGGTCCGGTTGAGATTGGTGATCCAGATATCGACGACGAAGTGGAAGTAGCCGTTCTTGATGGCCTTGGCGGCGATCGCCTTGGACACGCCGGGAATCTTCGTCACCTCGCCGCGCGCATCGTTGGCTGCGTCGCTGGCGGCGGCATCGGCCCTGGCGCTAACTCGTGCTGCGGCTGCGGTCATTCGTCTGCCTCCGGCTTCATGCGAATCAGGTTGCTGAAGCCTAGCATCCGCCGGCCGCGGACAAGTCGCGGGCGCTGAAATCCCGTTGGAAAACTTCAGGGATTGGACCGCGAGCCGAAGATGGCGCTGCCGACGCGCACGTAAGTGGCACCGAACTGCACCGCCGTCTCGTAGTCATCGCTCATGCCCATGCTGAGCGTCGCGCAGCCGTTCTCCGCCGCGAGCTTCTCGAGGAAGGCGAAATGCAACGCCGGCTCCTCGTCGACGGGTGGAATGCACATCAGCCCGCCGATCTCGAGCCCGAGCTCATTGCGGCACAGCGCCAGAAGCCCCGGCAGCTCGGTCGGGATAACGCCGGCCTTCTGTGGCTCCTCGCCGGTATTGACCTGCACGAGCAGCTCCAGGCTGCGCCCCTGCTTCTTCATTTCCTCGGCAATGGCCCGGGCGATCTTCGGGCGGTCGATCGAATGGATGACGTCGAACAGCTCCACCGCCTCTTTCGCCTTGTTCGACTGCAGCGGCCCAACCAAATGCAGCCTGAGGTCGGGAAATTGCCCTTTCAGTTCTGGCCACTTGCCCTTCGCCTCCTGCACGCGGTTTTCGCCGAACTGGCGATGGCCGCCCCGTAGCGCCGGGAGGATCTCGGGCGCGTCGAACGTTTTCGATACGGCGACCAGGTGCACGTCGGCCGGATCGCGCCCGACGGACTTTGCCGCCGCGGCGATTTTCGCCTGCGCCTCGGCCAGGCGCCGCGCCGAGCCGCCTGCCGTTTCAGCCTCGGGTGCCATCCGACCGCCTTGACCCGCATGGTGCTTTAAGGCTCATTACGCCGCTCAAAACCTCTAAATCCCGAAAGTTCGACGCCGTATGGCAACTCAATACGACGCGCCCGCACGCGAGAAGCACTGGCAGGAAGTTTGGGAGAAGGAGGATATCTTCCGCGCTTCCAACAAGGACGAGCGCCCGAAGTGCTACGTCCTCGAGATGTTCCCCTATCCGTCCGGGCGCATCCACGTCGGCCATTCGCGCAACTACACCATGGGCGACGTCTTCGCACGCTACAAGCGCGCCAAGGGCTTCAACGTGCTGCACCCGATGGGCTGGGACGCCTTCGGCATGCCGGCCGAGAATGCCGCCATGGAACGCAAGGTGCATCCGGCGGAGTGGACCTACCAGAACATCGACACCATGCGCCGGCAGCTCAAGTCGATGGGCCTGTCGCTCGACTGGTCGCGCGAGTTCGCCACCTGCTCGCCCGACTACTACCGGCATCAGCAGAAGCTGTTCCTCGACATGCTGAAGAGGGGATTGGCTTACCGCAAGTCCTCGAAGGTCAACTGGGATCCGGTCGATCATACCGTGCTCGCCAACGAGCAGGTGATCGACGGGCGTGGGTGGCGTTCGGGCGCCCTGGTCGAGCAGCGCGAGCTGACGCAGTGGTTCTTCAAGATCACCGACTACGCCGACGAGCTGCTGGAGGCGCTGGAGACGCTCGACAAGTGGCCGGAGAAGGTGCGCCTGATGCAGGCCAACTGGATCGGTCGCTCCGAAGGCATGCTGGTCCGCTTCGCGCTCGACAAGAAGACGGCGCCCAAGGGCGAGACGGAGGTCGAGGTCTACACGACGCGCCCCGACACGTTGTTCGGCGCCGCGTTCGTGGCGCTTGCGCCTGACCATCCGCTCGCCAAGGCGGCAGCCGAGACCGACCCGGCGCTCGCCGCCTTCTGCGAGGAGTGCCGCCACATGGGCACCTCCGTCGCCGAGCTGGAGACGGCGGAGAAGCAAGGCTTCGACACGGGCATCCGCGCTGTCCACCCGTTCAACAAGGATTGGACGCTGCCGGTCTACGTCGCCAACTTCATCCTCATGGACTACGGCACCGGTGCCATCTTCGGCTGCCCCTCCGGCGACCAGCGCGACCTCGATTTCGCCCGCAAGTACGATCTGCCGTTCACGCCGGTGATCCTGCCGCCCGGGGAAGATGCCGCCACGTTCGCCATCGACGACAAGGCGTTCGACGGCGAAGGCACGATGATCAACTCATCGTTCCTCGACGGACTCGATACCCAGGGCGCCTTCGAGGAAACGGCAAAGCGGCTGGAAAAGGCGAAACTTGGCAAGAAGGCCGTGGGTGCGCGCAAGGTGAACTACCGCCTGCGCGACTGGGGCATCTCACGCCAGCGCTATTGGGGCTGTCCGATCCCTGTCATCCATTGCGAGACGTGCGGTACCGTTCCCGTGCCCGATGAGGATCTGCCGGTCGAACTGCCAAAGGATGCAACCTTCGACAAGCCCGGCAATCCGCTCGACCGGCATCCGACGTGGAAGTACGTCAAGTGCCCGAGCTGCGGCGGCGAAGCCCGCCGCGAGACCGACACGATGGACACGTTCGTCGATTCATCGTGGTACTTCGTGCGCTTCACCGGGCCGCACGCCAAGACGCCGGTCGACAAGGAGGCTGCCGCCTATTGGCTGCCCGTCGACCAGTACATCGGCGGCATCGAGCACGCCATTTTGCACTTGCTGTATTCGCGCTTCTTCACGCGCGCCATTTGCGACACTGGCCACCTGAAGCTGACGTCAAACGTGCGCGAACCATTCAGCGCGCTGTTCACGCAAGGCATGGTCACGCACGAGACGTACAAGTCGCGGCACGGCGGCTGGCTGCAACCGAGCCAGGTGCGCGTCGAGGGCGAGGGCGGCGCACGCAAGGCGTTCGAGATTTCGACGGGCGAGCGCGCTTCCATCGGCTCTGTCGAGAAGATGTCGAAGTCGCGCAAGAACACGGTCGACCTCGACGATTTCGTCAACCGCTACGGCGCCGATGTCGCCCGCTGGTTCGTGCTGTCTGACAGCCCCCCCGAACGCGACGTCATCTACACGGACGTCGGCGTCGACGGCGCGCGCCGCTTCCTGCAGCGAATCTGGCGCTTGATCGACCAAGGCACCGACACCGCGGCCGCCAAAGATACGCCTAAGCCGGCCGTATTCGGCCCGGAGGCCACCGCCCTGCGGCGCGCCTCCCACAAGGCGCTCGACCAGGTTGCCCGCTCGATCGAAAGTCTGCGCTTCAACGTGGCGGTGGCCCAGGTCTACGAGTTCGCAAATGTTCTCGGGTCCGCCCTGGGGAAAGCGGGGGAAGATTTGGCCTGGGCGCAGCGCGAGGCGCTGGAATTTATGGTGCAGATGATCGGCCCAATGATGCCGCATTTGGCCGAAGAAAGCTGGGCGCGGCTCGGATACAACACACTTCTCGCCAATCAGGCTTGGCCGCAGGCCGACCCGGCGTTGCTCGTTGACGATATGATCACCATTGCCGTACAGGTGAATGGCAAGCGACGGGACGAACTAACCATTGCCCGGACGGCCAATTCTGGGGAAATCGAGGCGGCGGCACTGCGGCTGGAGCCGGTGCTGAAGGCGCTCGAAGGCCGACCGGTCAAAAAGGTCATCGTCGTGCCGCAGAGGATTGTGAATGTCGTCGGGTGAGGACGAAACACAGGGGGCGGGCTATGGTTGCTAGCCGCCAAGGGACGATCCGGGTTGCGTTGGCGTGTGCCGCGGCTTCTTTGCTCGTGGCCGGCTGCGGCGATTCCGGATTCCGGCCGATGTACGCCTCCTCGGCGATCGTCGGCGGCACCGAAGTCAACCAGAAGCTCGCCGAGCTCGAGATCGCGCCCATCCCGGGGCGTGTCGGCCAGCGCCTGCGCAACGAGCTGATCTATCAGTCGACCGGCGGCGGCCTCGCGGCCCAGCCCGTCTACCGCCTGGAAATCATTATCCGCAAGTCGCTCACCCCGACCCTCGTGCAGATCGACGGCAACTCCAGCGGCAGCGTCTACAATCTCGACACGAGCTTCCGCCTGATCCGCCTCGCCGACAAGACGGTGGCGCTCAGCGGCGAGAGCCATGGCCGCTCGGCCTTCCAGCGCTTCAATTCCGTGTTCGCCAACGTGCGGGCCCGGCAGGACGCCGAGGATCGTGCCGCCAAGACCATCGGCGAAGAGCTCAAGGGGCGCCTCGCGGCTTACCTTTCCGGCGCGGCCTGACGCTAGCCGCTCACGTTCCGCATCGCTCCACGCTCCGACCGGTGCGCAATCATGGTCGCCATCAAGGCCCATCAAGCCCAGTCATTCCTCAACCCCCCGGGGCCGAAGGTCCCCGCGGTGCTGTTCTACGGCACCGATGCCGGGCTGATCTTCGAGCGGGCGGCAAAGCTCGCCGCGCTGGTTGCGGCGCGCGATAGCGGCGAGATCATCCGCCTCGACGACGCCGATCTCGACTCAGATCCCGACCGTCTTGCCATCGAGCTACAGACGATACCCATGTTCGGCGGGTCGAAGGTGGTGCGCGCCACTGCCGGCCGTCGCATCAACGCCGCAGCGCTGCAACCGCTTCTCGACGGCGGCACGCTGGCGGCGACGCTCATCGTCGAGGCCGGCAATCTGAAGCCGACCGACGCCATGCGCGGGCTGTTCGAGAAATCTGCGCAAGCTGCCGCGGTCGCCTGCTACGCCGACGAGGCGCGCGACCTCGAGGTCGTCATCGCCGAGACGCTAAAGGCACATGGGCTCGGCATCACTTCCGACGCCCGCGAGATGCTGGTTGCACGCATGGGGGCCGATCGCGCCATGTCGCGCGGCGAAATCGAGAAGCTGGCGCTGTACGCTTCCGGCAAGCGTGAGATCGACGCCGCCGACGTCGAGGCCATCGTCGGCGATGCCTCCGAGCTGGCCATAGACCGCACGCTCAACGCGGCGGCCTCCGGCGATGCGGCACGGGCCGTCGCCGAGTTCTCCCGCGCCGTCACCGCCGGAGAAAGCCCGCAAGTCCTCATCATTGCCCTGCAGCGGCACCTGCAGCGCCTGCACCGCATCCGCACCGACCTCGACGCCGGCGCCTCCTTCGAGGACGTGATCCGCCAGCAGCGGCCGCCGGTGCATTTCAAGCAGAAGGATGCCCTTGGACTGCAGTGCCGGATATGGTCCTCCACGCGCCTCGTACAGGCCCTGGCGCGCACATCCGAGGCCGCAAAGGCCGCCCGCCTTACCTCATCGCTGGAGGAGGCGATCACCGAGGAATTGTTGATGACGCTCGCCGCCGCGGCCCGTCCCGCCGCCGGCCGCGCCTGATTAACCGCCTAGAGCGGCGCTTTCCCTCGTCCATTGCTGCCGTCTTGTCCGCCGCGCGGCCGTCACTATAGTGCGCCGAATTCTGACATTGGGGTGGGCATGCAAGAGACGCACTACGACGTTGTCGGGATCGGCAATGCAATTGTCGACATTTTCGGACGCTGCGAGGACGGCTTCCTGACGAAGCATGACCTCGCCAAGGGTTTCATGCGCCTTATCGATGCGCAGGAGGCCGACCGTCTGTATGGCCTCATGGGCCCGGCGATGGAGCGTTCGGGCGGTTCCGCAGCCAACACGATCGCCGGGCTGACCTCATTCGGCGGCAAGGGGGCCTTCATCGGCCGCGTAGCCGACGATCAGTTCGGCAAGGTGTTCTGGCACGACATCCGCGCCTCGGGTGTCGCCTTTGAGACGGCTCCGGCGACGGGCGGCCTGCCGACGGCGGTATGCTTGATCTTGGTGACGCCGGACGGCGAGCGCACCATGAACACGTTCCTCGGCGCCAGCACCGAGCTCGGTCCCAACGAGGTGGACGCCGCCACGATCGCCGCCGCGAAGGTCACCTATCTCGAAGGCTACCTGTTCGACAAGCCGGAGGCGAAGGAGGCGTTTCACGTCGCCGCCGCCATAGCCGCGAAGGCAGGTCGCAAGACGGCGCTGTCGCTGTCGGACGCGTTCTGCGTCGATCGCCATCGCACCGACTTCCGCCAGCTGGTGAAGAGCGAGGTCGACATTCTGTTCGCCAACGAAAAGGAGATCACCGCCCTCTACGAGGTGAACTCCTTCGACGAGGCCGTGGCGGCAGTGCGCGGCGAATGCGAGATCGCCGTGCTGACGCGCTCCGAATCCGGCTCGCTCATCGTCACCGCCAAGGAAACGGTGCAGGTACGTCCGGCGCATGTCGACAAGGTCGTCGACGCTACCGGCGCCGGCGATCTCTATGCGGCGGGATTTCTCTATGGCTATACGCGCAATCTGAAGCTTGCCGATTGCGGGCGCCTTGGCAGTCTCGCCGCCGCCGAAGTGATCAGCCACATCGGCGCGCGTCCCGAGAAAGCGCTGCTCGGCATCGCCCAGGAAGAGGGCCTTGTGGCCCGCTGACGATTGGGCGTCATTGGCATGCGCGCGGAGCGAACTGCAGCGTGCGGATACAATTTGGCGAGTGCAATTGAGACACAATCACCGCCGATTGCACCAACTCGCTGCTACAATACATTTATTCTCCCTGGCAACGCTCTGACGCACAAACATAATCCCCATACCGATTCGAGCCGATCTCGAGGTCATGGGGACCGACTACATGCAGACCACCACCGCGCGTTACGGGCGTCCGAAGGGAACTGGCGTAGATGACAGCCGGCAGCTGGAGAGCCTTGCGGCGCTTCTTGCCGCGAACCCGGCGCTAAGGCCCACCACCGCAATCCGCGCGCTCGGCGTCGATGATCCATCCGTCATCCGCCGGCTGCGCGACAAGTTCCGCTTGGACCAGGCGCGGCTCATGGCCGATGCCCGCCGCAGCGTCCGCTCCAACGGCCGCGCGCTAGCGCGCCCCGGCCCCCTGCAACCGAACTCGCGCCGCCCGCTCGCAAGCGTGCGCACCCTTTTCCCGGCTCCGCTGAATGCGGTGACGCCGGAACCAGCTATCGCCGCCACCGCTCCTGCCTTGCCTCAGCCGACGCTGTTGGCAGTCTGCTATGACTTCGGGCTCTGGGCGGTCGGCACGGCGATGGAGCAGCAAATGGTGCTCGCCAAGCACTGGCTGCAACTACCTGCGATCGAGATCGCCATGCGAGGGCAGCTTGCCGTCGGCGCTTTCGTCGTCGCGGCTTCGACGCCGCGAAAACCGATAAAGCCGCGCATCCACTGAGCGCGGCACTCCCGGCACACCCATTACCTAGAGCTAGAGCGTGTTACTTGTTGGCCGCCTCCCCAGGCGGCCTTTTTTTGTCTGCGCGCGGTGCTTCCTACAGCTTACGCAGCGCGACAGTTTCCACGTGGTGGTCCGCAGCTTTGCGCAGGATGAGGCGCGCGCGCTGGCGCGTCGGCAGGATGTTCTCTTCGAGGTTCTTCAGGTTGATGCTGCGCCAGATATCCACCGCCCGTGACAGAGCTGCATCCGGCGTCAGGCTGGCGAACTGGTGGAAGTATGCCGCCGGGTCGCGGAAGGCCGTCATGCGCAGGCGCATGAAGCGCGTCACGTACCAGTCCTGGATCACCTCCGGATCGGCATCGAGGTAGATCGAGAAATCGAAGAAATCCGACACGAACGGAATGGCTTCGCCATCGCGCGGCATGCGCGCCGGCTGCAGCACGTTGAGCCCTTCGACGATGAGAATGTCGGGGCTCTCGATCACCGCCTTCTGGTCGGGAAGGATGTCGTAGTGGAAGTGCGAATAGACCGGCGCCTCGACGCGCTTCACGCCCGACTTCACGCTGGCGAGGAAGTTCAGCAGCCGCGCCGTGTCGAAGCTCTCCGGGAAGCCCTTGCGATCCATGATCTGCCGCCGCTCGAGCTCGGCATTCGGCCACAGGAACCCGTCGGTAGTGATCTGGTCGACGCGTGGATGATCCGGCCAACGCGCCAACAGGGCCTTGAGAACGCGCGCCGTGGTGCTCTTGCCGACAGCCACCGAGCCGCCGACACCGATGATGAAGGGCACCTTGCTGTCGGAGCGGCCGAGAAACTTCGACGACACCGAATGCAGTTGCTGCGCCGCTGCCACGTAGAGATTGAGGAGACGCGACATCGGCAGGTAGATCTGCTCGACCTCCTCGACCGACAACTCCTCGATGAGACCGGAAAGTTGCTCGAGCTCGCTCTCCTTGAGGGTCATCGGCGTATCGGCGCGCAGACGCGCCCACTCATCGCGATTGAATACGCGATAGGGCGAGAACTGCAGATTGCTGGGATAGGACATCGCGGTCTACGCCGGCGGCCGAATTGTTGTTGTTATATCAGCGCTTCGGTCGTTCGGCCTTCTCCTTTAGGCCAGATACGCCGCTGCGCTTGTCGAGCACGGCGAGCACGTCGGCGATGGCGACGCCGCGGCTCTCGAGCAGCACCAGCAGATGATAGAGCAGATCGGCGGCTTCCGCCTTCAATGCCTCATCGCTCTCGCCGGCACCGGCGATCACCGTTTCAATCGCTTCCTCGCCGAACTTCTTCGCACAGCGGACATGGCCGGCATCGAGCAACTGGCGGGTGTACGAGCTGTCGGGCGCCGCCGCGCGGCGGGCGCCGATGGTCGCCGCAAGTTGCACCAGCACGTCGTCGCTCATGGGACGATCCTCAGCAGACGCAGGGGTTTACTGCATCCGGCAGATGCAGCAAGCGGGCCCTTGCGTCAAGCGCGCGCGGGGCGGCCTAGCCGCCTACGATGCGCTTCCGGATGTAGTCGAGCTGGTCGAAGTTGCCGAACCTGATGACCACGTTGCCGCTCTCGCCCGACCCGCGCTTGATCTCGACCTTCAGGCCGAGGAGGTCGTTAAACTCCTTTTCGAAGGCCTTGGTGTCGGGATCCTTGTCGCGCGGCGTGCGCGCAACGGAGCCGCCGCCGGCGACTTCACCACCCTGCACCAACGCCTCGACCTCGCGCACATTGAGGCCGTCTGTGACGATACGCTGGGCAATCCCCTCGGCGTCCTCGCGACCGATGAGAGCGCGGGCGTGACCCGCCGTGAGCCGCCCGTCCTGCACCATGGTCTGCACGCCGTCGGGCAGCTTCAGCAGGCGCAGCGTGTTGGCGACGTGACTGCGGCTCTTGCCGATGATCTCGGAGAGCTGCTCCTGGCTGTAGTCGAAGCGCTCGATCAGCTCGCGATACCCGGCGGCCTCCTCGATGGCGTTGAGGTCGGCGCGCTGCACGTTCTCGATGATGGCGAGCTCGAGAACCTCTTTGTCGGTGAGGTCGCGGGCAATGACCGGAACCGTATGCAGACCCGCCTTCTGCGCGGCACGCCAGCGCCGCTCGCCGGCGACGATCTCGTATCCGTTCTCCGCCGGGCGCACGATGATCGGCTGCACCAGGCCCTTGGAGCGGATCGACTCGGTGAGCTCGGCCAGCTCGTCCTCACGGAATTCCTTGCGCGGATTGAGCCGGCTCGGGCGAATGTCCGCCGTCGGCACCAGGCGCTGCTCGCCCTCCGGCGGAAGCTGCGGCCGCCCGCCCGGCATCGGCTCGCCGATCAGCGAGGCAAGTCCGCGGCCGAGACGGCTCTTCTGCAGGGGTGCGTTCATGGGTCCTCTGAGGGTGCTCGTGGTCGTTCTTGTCAGGCGGCCTGGTTGCGGCGCTCGCGCTCGATGATCTCGGTGGCGAGTTTGATGTAGGCCTGGCTGCCGGCGCAGTCGAAATCGTAGAGCAGGATCGGCTTGCCGTGCGAGGGCGCCTCGGCGACGCGCGTGTTGCGCGGGATAATGGTCTCGTAGACCTTCGGCCCGAAGAAGGCGCGCACCTCCTGTGCCACCTCCTTCGACAGCGAAAGCCGGGCGTCGTGCATGGTGAGCACCACGCCCTGGATCTCCAGGCTCGGGTTGAGCGTGGCGCGGATCTGGTCGATCGACGCCTTCAGCTGCGAGATGCCTTCCAGCGCGAAGAACTCGCACTGCACCGGCACCAGCACGGCATTTGCGGCCGACAGCGCGTTGAGCGTCAGCAGGTTCAGCGACGGCGGGCAGTCGATGAGGATGTAGCTGAAGGCCTGGTCGGCCGGCAGCGAGCGCTGGCGCGCGGCCAAGGCCGAGACCGCATCACGCAGCCGATAGGGGCGATTGGTATCGGTCAACACCGCGTCGATGCCGACGAGGTCGTTGTTGGCGGGTACGACATAGAGGCCGGGAACGGCCGTCGGCAGCGCGCATTCGAGCAGCCCGGCGCCGCCGGTCAGCACGTCGTAGGTCGTCTTCGGACGCCCTTCGATGGCGATGCCGAGGCCCGTCGAGGCGTTACCCTGCGGGTCGAGATCGAGCACCAGCACGCGCTCGCCGATCGAGGCCAGCGCCGTGCCGAGATTGATGGCCGTTGTGGTCTTGCCGACGCCGCCCTTTTGGTTGGCGATCGCCAGTGTTCTCGTCGCGCTCATCGCGATGGACCCTCCGTCTTCGCTTGCAACGCGCGGATTACGACGATTCGACCGCTGGAGTCCGTCAGGCTGGGGTGCAGCTCGCTGGCGAACTCCCACCGCTCCTTTGCCGCGTCGACTTCCGTTTCGGCTTCGCGGCCCTTGAGGAACAGCCCGGTGGTGTGGGCTGTGAAGGCCGGGGCCGCCAGCTCGAGAAGACGCGGCAAGGGCGCCAACGCGCGTGCGGTGATCACGTCGGCAGGGTCAAGCTTAGATTGAGTCGCGACTTTTTCGATTCTCTCGGGGCGGATGTCCACAGCTGCTCCGGTGCGCCGGGCGACCTCGCCGAGGAAGGCGGCCTTGCGCGTATCGCTTTCGACGAGCGTGACCTTAGCCCCGTCGCGGCCGGCGAGCATAATTGCGAGGACCATCCCGGGGAAACCGGCGCCGGAGCCGAGATCGATCCAGCGCTTGGCATCGGGCGCGGCGATCGCCAGGAGCTGCGCTGAATCGGCGAAGTGCCGCGACCAGATGCTGTCCAGCGTGCTCGGGGCGACGAGATTGATCGTCTTCTGCCACTGCCGCAGCAGGGCCTCGTAAGCCAATAGTTTATCAATCGTTTCACGTGAAACGTCGAAACGGCGGGCGAAGTCGTCCGCGTCCTTGATGGAAGCGAGGACGGCGCCGGCCATCAGGCCGACTTCCGCGCGGGCGGCGACTTCAGGTGGGCGAGCAGCAGCAGCAAGGCCGCCGGCGTCATGCCGTCGATGCGGGACGCCTGGGCGAGCGTCGCCGGCCGATGGCGACCGAGCTTCTGGCGCACTTCCGTCGACAGACCGGGAAGGGCGTCGAAGTCGAATCCGTCGGGGATGCCCAGGGCCTCGTCCTTGCGCAGCGCGGCGACGTCCAGCTCCTGCCGGTCGATATAGGAGGCGTAGCGCGCATCGACGGCCACCTGCGCGGCGATGGCAGGGGCGATGTCGCCAAGCTGCGGCCAGATGCCGGCGAGGCGGGCAATGTCGACGCCGGGGAGCGACGAGCAGGTCGAAGGCCGAGCGGCGGCGCCCGTCCCGGTTCACATCCAAGCCATGGCGCCCGGCCTCGCTCGGCGTCAGGGAGAGCGAGCGGAATGTCATCGCCGCTTCCTCGAGAGCGGCGGCCTTGGCTTCATAGGCAACTCGTCTTGCAGCGCCAACGCAGCCGACCCTCAGACCTTCGGGCGTCAGGCGCTGGTCGGCGTTGTCGGCGCGCAGGCGCAGCCGGTACTCGGCGCGCGAGGTGAACATGCGGTACGGCTCGGTGACGCCGCGCGAGACCAGGTCGTCGATCATGACGCCGAGATAGCCGTCGGCGCGCGAGACGACGAAGGTCTCGGCCGAACCGCCGGCCAGCAAGGCGGCGTTGATGCCGGCGGCCAAGACCCTGGGCGGCGGCCTCTTCGTATCCGGTGGTGCCGTTGATCTGCCCGGCGAGGAACAGCCCGGGCAAACGTTTCACGTGAAGCGCCGGCGACAGCTCGCGCGGATCGACGTAATCGTACTCGATGGCGTAGCCGGGCCGCTTGATCAGCGCCTTTTCCAGCCCCGGCATGGTGCGGATAAAGGCTTCCTGCACCTCGGCGGGCAGAGAGGTCGAGATGCCGTTCGGATAGACGGTGTCATCGTCGAGGCCCTCCGGCTCGAGGAAAACCTGGTGCGTTTCGCGGCCGGCAAAGCGCACGACCTTGTCCTCGATCGACGGGCAGTAGCGCGGGCCGGTCGAGGCGATCTGCCCGGAATACATGGCCGAGCGGGTGAGATTGGCGCGGATGATGGCGTGCGTCGCCTCGGTCGTGCGGGTGACGGCGCAGGTGATCTGGCGCGTGGTGATCTGGTCGGTGAGGAAGGAGAACGGCACCGGCGGATCGTCGGCCGGCTGCTGCTCCAAGCTATCCCAGTCGATCGAAGCGCTGAGAAAGCCGGGCCGGGGTGCCGGTCTTGAGGCGACCGAGTTGCAGCCCCAACCCATACAGGCGTTCGGAAAGCTTGAGAGCGGGGGCTTCTCCGGAGCGGCCGGCAGGGATCTGCTGCTCGCCGAGGTGGATGAGGCCGTTGAGGAAGGTGCCGGTGGTCAGCACCACGGCGCCAGCGCTGAGGTGGCGTCCGTCCCCGGTCACCACGCCACAGACGCGGCCATGCTCGACGATCAGATCCTCGACGCCGCCCTCGACCACCTCCAGGTTGGCGGTGGCGCGAATGGCCGCCTGCATCGCCTGGCGGTAGAGCTTGCGGTCGGCCTGGGCGCGCGGGCCCTGCACGGCGGGACCCTTGGAGCGGTTGAGCAGCCGGAACTGAATGCCGGCGGCGTCGGCGACGCGGCCCATCAGGCCGTCGAGGGCATCGACCTCGCGCACGAGGTGGCCCTTGCCGAGGCCGCCGATGGCCGGATTGCAGGACATCTCGCCGACGGTGGCGAAGGTGTGGGTGACGAGCGCCGTACGCGCGCCCATGCGCGCAGCCGCGGCCGCGGCCTCGCAGCCGGCATGGCCGCCGCCCACAACGATCACGTCGAACTTAGTTTCGGACATACAGGGGAAATCCGGTTTCCGGCCGGACCCTAACTGCACCGGCCGCCGGAATCAAAGGGCACGCGGGATGGTTAACAGGGCGTTTCACGTGAAACAGCGCGGGCTACTTGCCGATGCAGAAGCGGGCGAAGATCTCGCCCAGCACGTCTTCGACATCGACACGGCCGGTGATGCGGCCCAGGGCGCTGGCGGCGAGGCGCAGGTCTTCGGCGCGGAGCTCATTTTCCCCCGCCGGCAGGTGCATGAACTCTTGAAGTGAGTGCATGCACCTTATGAGCTGGTGCCTGTACCGTTCGCGCGTGATCACCGGGGATGACAAGTCCCCCAAGCGCGTGCTGGCGATGTCGGCCAGGCGGCGCGTGAGCTCGGGCAGGCCCGCCCCGGTCTTGGCCGAGACGCCCGAACGTTTCACGTGAAGTCGCGCCGGGGATATCTATTTTGGTGCCCACGGACAGAAAATACTTATCCCCGCGGCCCGAAACCTCGGGCGGCGGCGCCACCGCCACCACCGAGGCATCGTTCAACCACAGCACCAGTCGGCGTCGCGCGCATGCGCCAGCGTGCGGCGGATGCCCTCTTGCTCGACGGCGCCCTGCGCCTCGCGGATACCGGCCGTGTCGGTGACGATCGACCGGCAGACCCTCAAGATCGAGCCGCACCTCGATGACGTCGCGCGTCGTTCCCGCCTCCTCGGAGACGATGGCGGCGTCACGCCGGGCGAGCGCATTCAACAGGCTCGACTTGCCGGCATTCGGCGGCCCGGCGAGCACGACCCGAAAGCCGTCACGCAGGATCTCGCCGCGGTTGCCGTCGTCGAGATGCGCGCCGATGGCCGCCTGCAACTCGGCGACGATGCCCTGCGCGACCTCGATGGCGTTGCTCGCCACGTCACCTTCATCGCTGAAGTCGATGGCTGCCTCGACCAGCGCGCTGGCGCGGATGAGATCGGCCCGCCAGCCCTCGTAGAGCTCCGACAGCGCCCCGCGCATCTGCCCCAACGCTTGGCGTCGCTGCGCTTCGGTCTCGGCGTCGACGAGATCGGCGAGACCTTCGACCTGGGCGAGGTCGAGCTTGCCGTTGGCAAAGGCGCGGCGGGCGAACTCGCCCGGCTCGGCGAGGCGGCAACCAGGTTGGCGGCCGAGCACAGCGAGCATGGCTTTGACGATGGCCGCGCCGCCATGCACGTGGAATTCGGCCATGTCTTCGCCGGTCTCGGTGCGCGGCGCCCCGAACCAGATGACAAGCCCGTCGTCGATCGTCTCTCCGGTTTGCGGATCGCGGATGCGGCGCAAGGCGGCGAAGCGCTTCTTTGCCCGCGGCGGCGCCAGCGCGTCGACCAGGTCGCCGGCCGCCGGCCCCGATACGCGGATGACGGCAATGCCGGCCCGACCCGGCGCCGTCGATAAAGCAAAGATGGTAGGGAAAGCATTCATGCGTCTCGACTAGCCCTCGCGGCGTTAAGGCTCCATGTTAGCGCCGCGCCCCCAAGCGGCCCCGAGAAAGCCAGGCATCGATGAGCGAGAACCGTCTCGGCCAGGAGACTAGCCCCTATCTCCTGCAGCACCAGCACAACCCCGTCCACTGGTGGGCGTGGGGACCGGAGGCTCTCGCCGAAGCCAAGCGCACCGGCAAGCCGATCCTGCTGTCGGTCGGCTACGCGGCTTGCCACTGGTGCCATGTCATGGCGCACGAGAGCTTCGAGGACGACGCCACGGCCGGCGTCATGAACGAGCTGTTCGTCAACATCAAGGTGGATCGCGAGGAGCGGCCGGACATCGACGCCATCTACATGGGCGCGCTGCATGCGCTCGGCGAGCAGGGCGGCTGGCCGCTGACCATGTTCCTCGACAGCGAGGCGCGGCCGGTGTGGGGCGGCACGTACTTCCCCAAGGACACCCGCTACGGCCGGCCGGCATTCGTCGACGTGCTGCGACGCATCTCGACGGTCTTCCGCGACGAGCCCGAGAAGGTCGCCGAGAACGCCCGGGCCCTCACCGACGCCTTGACAGCATCCGCACCAGGCCACGACGGCGCCGAGAGTCGATGACCGGCTGCTGCAGGATCTCACCGCGCGCATGGTGCCGGCGGTCGATCCGGTGCACGGCGGCCTGCAGGGCGCGCCGAAGTTTCCGCAGTGGAGCTTCTTCTGGCTGCTCTGGCGCGGCGCCATCCGCTACGGCAACGACGCGGCGCGCGCCGCCGTCGTCAACACGCTCGACAACATCTGCCAGGGCGGCATCTACGATCACCTCGGCGGCGGCTTCTCCCGCTATTCGGTCGACGAGCGCTGGCTCGTCCCGCACTTCGAGAAGATGCTCTACGACAACGCGCTGCTGATCGAGCTGATGACCGAGGTCTACCGCGAGACGGGCTCCGAGCTCCTGAAGACGCGCATCGCCGAGACCGTCGCCTGGCTCGAGCGCGAGATGATCGCCGAGGGCGGCGGCTTCGCCGCTTCGCTCGACGCCGACTAGCGAGGGCGAGGAGGGCAAGTTCTACGTCTGGTCGCGCGATGACGTGCTGGCCGTGCTGGGCGAGGAAGACGGGCGCTATTTCGCCGAGGTCTACGACGTCACCGCCGACGGCAACTTCGAAGGCCACAACATCCTCAACCGACTGCACTGGCTGGCGCTGCGCCCGCCGGAGGAGGAGCAGCGACTGGCCGGCTTGCGCGCCAAGCTGCTGGCCGAGCGCGACAAGCGCGTGCGCCCCGGCTGGGACGACAAGGTGCTGGCCGACTGGAACGGCCTGATGATCGCCGCGCTGGCGCGTGCCTCGGCCGTGTTCGAGCGGCCCGAGTGGCTGCAGCTCGCCAGCCGCGCCTTCGATTTCGTGGCGACGCGCATGACCGCGAACGGCCGTCTGCTGCATGCCTATCGCGACGGCCAGGCCAAGGCGCCGGCAACGGCGAGCGACTACGCCAACATGATCTGGGCGGCGCTGCGCCTGCACGAGGCGACCAACGATCAGCGCTATTTCGAGCAGGCTTTGGCGTGGGTGGACGTGCTCGACAAGCACTACTGGGTCGACGGCAAAGGCGGATATGC
This sequence comes from uncultured Alphaproteobacteria bacterium, assembly GCA_963812795.1. GTDB lineage: Bacteria > Pseudomonadota > Alphaproteobacteria > Rhizobiales > Hyphomicrobiaceae > Hyphomicrobium_A. Next base: position 205,198 of record CAWEWG010000007.1, read on the forward strand.
AACTTCGGCCGACGATACGCGCGATGTCATCGCGCGGCTGCGGCCCGGCACCGACGACGCGGCACCCAACCCGAACGGCATCATGCTGGCCAATCTGATGGCCTTGGCAACGCTGACGGCCGACCCCCGCTACGCGGACCGGGCGAGCGCCGTGTTGGCGGCGTTTGCCGGTGACTTGGGGCGAAATATTGTCGCATACACTGGGCTCCTGGCGAGCACATTCGACTTGCTAGCCCCGCAACAAGTCGTCGTCGCCGGGCAGCATCTCGACGGGGGTCGAGAAGTTGATCAAGGTGATCAGAAGTATTTCCTTGCCCGGCGCACTACAGTACGCTTTGGATGACACGCCTGATGGTGCCGCGTTACCGGGCCTTCGGGAAAAGAACGCTGTCGACCGCCGAGCGACAGCTTACGTGTGCCTCGGACCCCAGTGCTCGCCTTCGCTGACTGAGCCATCCGAGCTCGCCAATACGCTGAAAGCGCACCGAAGTCTGTGACCGCGGCGCGGGTTCGTTGGCAGACGTTGCGAACGCTATTCACGCTCATGCGTTGAAGTGTCGGGCCATCGTCCCAAGTAACCATCTCTGAGTTGCCCCGTTAACGTTGACGCTTCGATTCGGAGACCACTGGATGCCAGCACTGCGCGACGTCGTCCGTTACGGCTACGCACCCTTCATGATGCTCGGGTTGACGGGCGTCGCCTACTGGATCGTGGCCGAGCTGGCGATCGCGCAAAACAATCCCTGGGCCTACCTCTGGCTCGCGCCGCTGCTCGCCTTGGCGTACGCAAGCGCCTTCGCTGCCGAGCGCACCGCGCCGTTTTTCGACGAATGGAACGATCACGACGCGCACGGCGATACGCCGACCAACGTCCTGCACATCCTCATCTACGAGATGCAGAGCATCAACGGCGTGCTGTTCATCCCGCTCATCGTCTGGCTGTTTCCGGTCCACGGAATCTGGCCGACCGATTGGCCGCTGTGGGCGCAGTTGATCGTCGCCTTCGTCATCTCCGACTTCACCTTCATGATGATGCATTACCTCAGCCACAAGTATGCGCCGCTGTGGCGGTTGCATGCGGTGCATCACGGCGTCGGTCGCCTGTACGGCATGAATGGCGTGATGCGCCATCCGCTGCACCAGGTCATCGACATGATCATCGGCAGCGCGCCGCTGGTGCTCATGGGCATGCCGATCCCCGTCGCGGTGCTGCTCGGCTTCCTCATCTCGGTGACGCTGATCGTGCAGCATTCGAACGTCGATGCGCGCCTCGGACCACTGCAGGGGCATTTGTCGATCGGACGCATCCACCATCTGCATCACGTCAACTGGGGCACCGAGGGCGACTGCAACTTCGGGCTCTTGCTGACCCTGTGGGACAAGCTGCTCGGCACCTACCAGGACAAGCCGCCGCGCGAGATCTCGGCGAAGGACATGGGCGTCGACGAGCTGCCGAACTTCCCCAAGAGCTACGTCGAGCAGTTCCTGCTGCCGCTCCACTACAAGCCCGGCGCCGGCGAGCCCGAGCGCTATCGCAAGCCGGTGGCCGCTGCGCCGGAGACGCCGGCGCAAGAGGCCCGCCGCATCGTCGACGCCGCGGAGTAGCGATCACCGCGACCGCGAAGGTTCACCGGAGGCGAGGCACGCGCTCGGTGCGAATCCGTACACAAATTTAACTTTGCTTCCGTTGTGAGCGGATCAAAATCCGCTCCGAGGCCAAGCTGCTGTACGACACGCCAGCAGCGGAGGTCGGCCATCGAGGGACACGGTGCCGACCTCCCTCTCTGCATGCCGCCCAGACCGTAAGCTTGCAGCCGTCCGGTCAGCTGGAACTGTCAGCAATAAAAAAGGGCCGCGGTGAAGCGGCCCTTTCGTGTTTCGGGATCGCACGGCGCGATTAGCGCTACGTGTTCATCGAGGAGAAGAACTCGCTGTTGGTCTTGGTCGAGCGCAGCTTGTCGATGAGGAACTCGATGCCGTCCATGGTGCCCATCGGGTTGAGGATGCGGCGCAGCACGTAGACCTTCTTGAGCTGATCCTTGGGAACCAGCAGGTCCTCCTTGCGGGTGCCCGAGCGCGACACGTCGATGGCCGGGAACACGCGCTTGTCGGAGACCTTGCGGTCGAGAATGATTTCCGAGTTACCGGTGCCCTTGAACTCTTCGAAGATCACCTCGTCCATGCGCGAGCCGGTGTCGACGAGCGCCGTGGCGATGATGGTCAAGGAGCCGCCTTCCTCGATGTTGCGCGCGGCGCCGAAGAAACGCTTCGGCCGCTGCAGGGCGTTCGAAGTCGACGCCGCCCGTCAGCACCTTGCCGGACGACGGCACGACGGTGTTATAGGCGCGGCCGAGGCGGGTGATCGAATCCAGGAGGATGATCACGTCGCGCTTGTGCTCGACGAGGCGCTTGGCCTTCTCGATCACCATCTCGGAGACCTGCACGTGGCGCGAGGGCGGCTCATCGAAGGTGGAGGAGATGACCTCGCCCTTCACCGAGCGCTGCATGTCGGTGACCTCCTCCGGCCGCTCGTCGATGAGCAGCACGATGAGGTAGCACTCGGGGTGATTGGTCGCGATCGAGTGAGCGATGTTCTGCAGCAGCACCGTCTTGCCGGTGCGCGGCGGGGCGACGATGAGGCCGCGCTGTCCCTTGCCGATCGGGGCGACGATGTCGATGACGCGCGGGGAGAAATCCTTGACGGTCGGATCCTCCGTCTCGAGCTTCAGCCACTGCGTCGGGTAGAGAGGCGTGAGGTTGTCGAAGTTGATCTTGTGCTTCGTCGCCTCGGGGTCTTCGAAGTTGATCTTGCTGACCTTGAGGAGGGCGAAGTAGCGCTCTCCGTCCTTGGGGCCGCGGATCTGGCCTTCGACCGTGTCGCCCGAACGCAGCGCGAAGCGGCGTATCTGTGAGGGCGAGACGTAGATGTCGTCGGGACCGGGCAGGTAGTTGGCGTCGGGCGAGCGCAGGAAGCCGAAGCCGTCCTGCAGTACCTCGACGACGCCGGTGCCGGTGATTTCGATTTCCTTGGCGGCGAGTTGCTTCAGCGTCGCGAACATCAGCTCCTGCTTGCGCATGGTGCTGGCGTTCTCGACGCCGCTCTCCTCCGCGAAGCTCAGCATCTCCGTCGGAGACTTGAGCTTCAGGTCTTCGAGCTTCATTTCCTTCATAAAACGCTCCGGGGGCCACGGCGGTTGAGGCGGGAAGACTGAGTGCCGGGCAGGAAGTGGATGGGTGGGGTGGGATGGGGATGGTCGAGAGAGACGTGGCCAATGCCACGGGCGGTCTGCCTTGCCCTTTGATGCGGGGCATCGGCGACCAACTCATAGGCCTGAGCGGCCCCGAGTCGATGCGGAATTCAACGAACGTATACCAGAAGGAAATGCAAGAGAAAAGCGGGTCTTGCAAGATTCTGCGTCAGAAGGGTTTCAGAACCACAAGGAGGACGATGGCGATGAGGAACACGGTCGGGACCTCGTTGGCGACGCGATAGAACTTCGCCGATCGGGTGTTGCGGTCGGCGGCGAAGTCGCGCGTCCAGCGGCTGAGCGCGCCCTGGAAGCCGGACAGGAGGAACACCAGTGCCAGCTTGGCGTGCAGCCAGCCCTCGGAAAACACGCCCTCCCAGTAGGCGAGAGTCAGCCCCAGGATCCACACCGCTGCCATCGCCGGCGTCATGATGGCGGTCAGCAGCCGGTACTCCATCACCTTGAGGGTCTCGGACAGCTCCGAGCCGGGCTTGGCATCGGCGTGGTAGACGAACAGCCGCGGCAGGTAGAACAACCCGGCGAACCAGGCGACCACGGCCATGATGTGAAAGGCTTTTAGCCACAGCATGGATCAGGCGCCTTGGCTGCGGACGAGCTCGACGAGGCGGGCGACGTGCTCCGGCGGCGTGTGCGGAACGATGCCATGGCCGAGGTTGAAGATGAACGGGACGCCGCGCATGACGTCGAGTGTTTCACGCACGCGCGCTTCAAAAGCCGGACCGCCGGCCGCTAGCAGCAACGGGTCGAGATTGCCCTGCACGGCGACGCCGCTGGTGTTGGCCAACGCTCGCATCTGCCGCAATGGCATCGCCGTATCGCATCCCAGTCCCTCGACCCCCGTCTCGCGCACATAGCCTTCGGCATTGTCGCCGGCCCCGCGCGGAAAACCGATGATCGGCGTGCCGGGATGGCGACGCTTCAGCTCTGCGACAATTCTACGGGTCGGCGCCACCACCCAGGTGGCGAATTCCCCGTCGGGCAGGTTGCCCGCCCAACTGTCGAAGATCTGCAGCACGTCGGCGCCGGCGCGAACCTGGCCGTCGAGGTAGTCGATCGAAGCGTCGGTGACGATGTCGATGAGGCGGGCAAACGTTTCGCGATCCCGGTAGGCGAGCGTGCGCGCCGCCGCCTGATCGGACGATCCCTGGCCGCCGACCATGTAGGTCGCAACCGTCCACGGCGCCCCGCAAAAACCGATCAGCGCCGTTTCCCGCGGCAGGTCCTGGCGCAGCCGCGCGACGGTCTCGTAGACGCGGGCGAATTTTGCCCCGGTCGCCGCCGGATCGAGACGCGTCAGCTCGGCGGCCGACGTGATCGCATCGAGCCGCGGCCCCTCGCCTTCGACGAAACGCACGCCCTGGCCGAGCGCGTCGGGGACGACGAGGATGTCGGAAAACAGGATCGCCGCGTCAAAGCCGTAGCGGCGGATCGGCTGCAGCGTCACCTCGGCGGCGAGCGCCGGCGTGTAGCACAGCTCGAGGAAGCCGCCGACGGAGGCGCGCACTTTGCGGTACTCCGGCAGGTAGCGGCCGGCCTGGCGCATCAGCCACAGCGGCGGCGGCGACAGCATCGCGCCTTGCAGCACGCTGACCAGCTTCTGGCTGGTGGCGCGGGTCGATTGGAGAGGTTGTGCCGGCGAACGCATGTGCTCTTAAACCAAGTTAAGAATCTTAGAACTCTTATTGTTCTTACTATTACCCCTGGGGGTTCTGAGGATTGGCCCGTTGTCCTATCGCAATCCTTAGGTCGCGCACAGGGGCGCCTGCCGAGGTGCCGATTTGGTGGCGTGCGCCCGTCCGGACCACTAACGCCATCGAAGCCAACACCGATCAACGCGCTAGCCGACGCGGGGCAACTGCAACGCGGAGGCTTCGACTGTTGAAAAGCGATGGACTAGCACCCCGGAAGGGACCAATCCTCAAGGAGAGGCGGTTATCACGTTCGGCGATGCCAGAGGCGCCCCGTGTGTGCGGTTTCGTGGACAAGTGACGTGGCGCGGCCTGGACGGCGCCGCGTTGCATGGCCCCTCTTAATAACCCGGGACCTTATCAACATGCCGTCCCGCTGGAACGACTAGGGCATGACAAGCGGCCTGCCGAGCTTTTTTCACCTGCATCTCGTGTCGGATTCGACCGGCGAGACGCTGACCACCATCGCCAAGGCGGCGTCGGTGCAGTACGCGCTCGTGCGGCCGATCGAGCACGTGCATCCGCTGGTGCGCACGCAACGGCAATTGAAACGCGTGCTGCAGGAAATCGAGCAGACGCCGGGCATCGTGCTCTACACCATCACCAACCGCGAGCTGAGCGAGGAGCTGGAGCGGCGCTGCGTCGAGCTGAAGATCCCGTGCCTCGCCGTGCTGCAGCCGATCATGCAGGTGCTGGAAAGCTACCTCGGTGCGCCGCGTACGCCGACGGTTGCCGGCCAGCACGTGCTCGACGCCGATTATTTCCGCCGCATCGACGCCTTGAACTTCACCATGGCGCACGACGACGGGCATCTGCCCGAGGATCTCAACGACGCCGACATCATCGTACTCGGCATCTCGCGCACGTCGAAGACCCCGACCAGCATCTATCTCGCCCAGCGCGGATACAAAACGGCGAATCTGCCGCTCGTTCCCTCGCTGCCGCTGCCGGAGCGGCTGATCAAACCGCACAAGGCGTTCGTCGTCTGCCTCATCGCCAGCCCCGACCGCATCGCCGAGGTGCGCCGGCATCGCGCCATGATGCTGGCCGACCGCAACCTCGGCGACTACGTCGACCGCGATCGCATCGCCGCCGAGATCGCCTACTCGCGCAAGGTTTGCGCGCAGAACCGCTGGCCGGTCATCGACGTCACTCGGCGCTCGGTGGAGGAATCGGCGGCGACTATCCTGAAGCTCATGCACGATCGCGATGCGGGGAAGGAAGAGGTGCAGGATGTCAGCGACGGGTAGGCCGCATGAGATTGTGCTGGCCTCGGGCAGCCGCGCGCGACGCGAGCTGCTGGCGGCGGCCGGCGTGCCCTTCATCGTGCAGGCGGCCGACGTCGACGAGCCGGCGATCCGCGCGCGCATGCTGAAGCAAGACGCGAGTGTCGAGCCGAAGCGTATCGCGGCGACGCTGGCGGCGGCGAAGGCCGAGGACGTGAGCGGCAAGATCGGCGGCTCCCTGATCATCGGCGCCGATCAGGTGCTGGCATTCGGCGATGAGCTGTTGAGCAAGGCGCCGAACGCCGAGGCGGCGCGCGCGGCATTGCGCAAATTGCGCGGGCGTACGCACGAGCTGCATTCTGCTGTCGCCTTCGCCGAGAAGGGCAAAGTGACGTGGGCGCACGTTGCGACGGCGCGCCTGACGATGCGCGATTTCTCCGACGCGTTTATCGAGGACTATCTGACGCGCGCCGGCGACCGCGTCAGCCAGACGGTCGGCGCCTACGAGCTCGAGGGCCTCGGGGTGCAATTGTTCGACAAGATCGAAGGCGACTACTTCGCGGTGCTCGGGCTGCCGCTGCTGCCGGTGCTCGCCGAGCTGCGCGCACGCGGGATCATCGCCACATGAAGCGTGCCTGCGTCATCGGCTGGCCGATCGAGCATTCGCGCTCGCCGCTCATCCACGGTTATTGGCTCAATCAGTACGGCATCTCGGGGACGTACACGAAGGAAGCAGTGCGCCCGGAGGAAGTCGCCGTCTTCCTGCGCTCGCTCGCCGCGCAGGGCTTCGTCGGCTGCAACGTGACAGTGCCGCACAAGCAGGCGGCGTACGCGCTGGCGGACGAGCGCGACGCCTCGGCGCGTGCCGTGCAAGCGGCGAATACCCTGTGGATCGAAGGTGGAAAGCTGCATGCCGCCAACACCGACACCTATGGGTTCATGACCTATCTCGACCACAAGGTTCCCGACTGGAAAGCCCATGACGGACCGGTGTGCGTGCTTGGTGCCGGCGGTGCGGCGCGCGCCATCGTGCACGGCTTCCTCGATGCCGGCGTCGACGAGGTGCGGGTTTTCAACAGGACGCGGACTCGCGCCGAGCAACTGGCCGAGGAGTTCGGGCCGCGCGTCAAGGCATTCGACTGGGCCAATCGTAGTGACGGCGCGCGCGAAGCTTGCGTTCTCGTCAACACCACATCCGCCGGGCTCAAGGGTGTCGGCACACTGGGCATGGAGTTCGCCGGCTTCAACGAGGACTGCGTCGTCTCTGACATCATCTATGTACCGCTGGAGACTGAGCTGCTGGCGCAGGCACGCGCATCCGGCCTGCGCACGGTGGACGGCCTGGGGATGCTGTTGCATCAGGCTGTGCCCGGCTTCGAAAAATGGTTCGGCGTGCGTCCACAGGTTACGCCCGAGTTACGCAACATTCTTGTCGCCGACATCGAGGGCCGTACATGTTGATCGTCGGGCTCACCGGCTCGATCGGCATGGGTAAATCCACAGCGGCGGCGCATCTGCGCGCGCGCGGCGTCCCGGTGTTCGATGCGGACGCGGAAGTGCATCGCCTCTATGCCGGTGGAGAAGCGGTGGATCCGGTCGAGCGCGCATTTCCGGGCACGACGACGCGCGGCGGCGTCGACCGCGCCAAGCTGAGCGCGGCGCTGCTGGCGCAACCCGAGCGCTTCGCCGAGCTGGAGGCGATCGTGCATCCGCTCGTGCGCGACGCCGAGCGCGCCTTTTTGCGCGAGCATGCACAGCGCGGCACCGAGCTGGTCGTGTTGGAGATCCCGCTGCTGTTTGAGACCGGTGCCGACAAGCTGGTCGACGTGACCGTCGTCGTCAGCGCGGAGCCCGACGTGCAGCGCGCCCGGCTGCTGCAGCGGCCGGAGATGACGGCGGAAAAGCTCGGCAAGCTGCTGGCGCGGCAGATGCCGGATGCAGAAAAGCGGGCGCGCGGCGATTTCGTTGTGGACACCAGCTTCGACGTCGCGGCCAGCCAGGCGGCGCTGGACCAGGTGATCGCCCAGTTGCGGGGGCGCAACGGCGAGGCTTATGCCCGCCACTGGGCCGCTTGACCGCCTTCCTCGAATCTTGAGGAGTGGCGGCATGCGCGAAATCATCCTCGACACCGAGACGACCGGCCTCAATCCGAATGGCGGCGACCGGCTGATCGAGATCGGCTGCATCGAACTGGTCAACCGCATCCCGTCGGGGCGCGAGTTTCACCGCTTCATCAATCCGCAACGCGACGTGCCGGCGGAGGCCGAGGCGATCCACGGATTGTCGACGGCGTTCCTCAGGGACAAGCCGCTATTTGCCGACGTCGCCGGCGAGTTCCTGGAGTTCATCGCGCAGGACGCCATCGTCATCCACAACGCGGCGTTCGACGTCGGATTCCTCAACTTCGAGCTGGGTCGGCTGTCGCTCGGACCGATCACCATGGATCGGGTGACGTGCACGCTGCAGCTCGCCAAGCGGCGGCATCCGGCTGGACCCAACAGCCTCGATGCGCTGTGCAAGCGCTACGGCATCGACAACTCCAAGCGCACGAAGCACGGCGCCCTCGTCGATTCGCTGTTGCTCGCCGAGGTCTACATCGAGCTGCTCGGCGTGCGCCAGGCGGCGTTCATCGACTTCGCTGCCGCAAGCGCTCCTCTCGGCGCCGAGGCGGCGCCCTTGCAGCGGGGCAGAGCCGCCCAGCGCCCGGCGCCGCTATCGTCGCGACTGACCGCTGCAGATGCAGCTGCGCACGCGGCATTCGTCGACACGCTGGGCGAGAAAGCGATCTGGCGCCGCTTCTTCGCCCCCGTCACCGACAGTCAATAAGAAGCGGTCAGTTTTTCTTTTCGGCTTCGGCCTGCGAGCGCAGCTCTTGCTGGCGGCGAATGTAGAGCGAGGCGAAGTCGAACGGGTCGAGCAGCAGCGGCGGGAAGCCGCCTTCGCGCGTCAGGTCGGCGGCGATGCGGCGCACGAACGGGAAGAGGATCGACGGGCAATTGACGAGCAGGAACGGCTCGAGCGCCTGCTCGGGAATGTTCTCGATGCGGAACAGCCCGGCGTAGACGAGCTCGAGCTGATAGATCTCGCCGTGCTTGTTGGTCGCCTGCGCGTTGAAGTCGATGGCGCTCTCATAGAGCTGCGGGCCGACGCTCTTGGCGCCCACGTTGATCGAGAGCTGCAGGTTCGGCTGGTCGCCCGGCTCCTTCAGCAGCTTCTCGATGTTCGGATTTTCGAACGACAGATCCTTGATGTACTGGGCGACGACCTTCACCTGCACGGGCGGTGGCATCGTCTGCGCAGCCGCGTCGGGATTTATGGGCTTTCCGTTGCCGTTGCCGGTGCTGGCCATCGAGTGTGTTCCGTGAACTAAGGGTTGCGCGATTGAGGCGGCTAGCTATCACGCGCCCCTCGCCGCGACAATGTCGGCGGCGGAAAGCGGCCTAAGCCTTGGGATCGCGGTCGTCGTCGAGGCGCTTGTAAGTGCCGTCGATGACGATCGGGCGAGCCGGCTGCGAACGATCGTCACCTGCAGATGTTTCGGCGCGGCGCTGGCCCGCAAGGCCCGGCAGCATGGCACGCAGCATGAGTGCGCGCAGGGGCGGCACCAGCAGCGCAAGTCCCAGCGCATCGGTGATGAAGCCCGGCACGATGAGCAGGCATCCGGCGGCGATCGTGGCATAGCTGTCGACGATGGAGCCAACCGCCAAGCGGCCCTCGCTCATGGCGTCGAACATGCGTCCGACCATGGAAACGCCTTGCTGGCGGATGACCATCATCCCGGCGACGGCTGCCAGGATGAGCAACCCGAGCGTCAACCACACGCCGATCGCCTGCCCGACCAGGATCAAGACCACGATCTCGAGCAGCGGCAGCCCGAGGAAGACCAGCATCACAATTTGGCGCATGGAGGACATCATGGGCAGCTATCCGCCTCCTACGAGAAGGTTGTTGAGCAAGCCTTCAGCATCCTTGCCGCAACCGGGTAGTGTCGGTGCAATCGGGTTGGCATTGCCGCTTTTGTGCCTTACCTTGCAGGGAGCGACCATCTTAACCCCTTGATGGCGGACGGATCAGAAGCCCATCTCTCCCTGGACTTGGGCTCGGCTCACGGCGCGATCATATATAGCCGTCGTATCCAGTCACGCCGTTATTGCCAGGAAGGCAAGCGCTCATGGAGAAGATTGATCTCTTCACCCTCATCTCGCTCATTGTCGCGGTGGTCGTGATCTTGAAGCTGAGAAGCGTCCTCGGACGCCGCACGGGTGACGAGGAAGCGCGCGTCGAGCGCTATCGTGCCGAGCGGGCGCAGCAGGGTACGCCGGCGACGTCATCCGACAATGTGGTCGCCATGCCGCGCCGCGAGCGCGACGGCGCCGCCCCAGTGGCCGCCGAAGAGACGCAGGCGGATGCCGAGGAGCGCATCAAGACCTATCCGGGCGTCGAGGCCGCCGCACGCAACGGTCTCATCGACATCGCGCGCCTCGACCCCGCGTTCGATCCCGACACGTTCATCCGTGGCGCCAAGCAGGCGTACGAGATGATCGTCACCGCGTTCGCCGAAGGCAATCGCAAGCTCTTGAAGGATCTCCTCAGCCGCGACGTGTACGAGGGGTTCACGCGCGCCATCACCGATCGCGAGAGCCGCGAGGAGCAGGTCGACCAGAGCTTCGTCGGCATCGACAAGGCCGACATCTTGGAATCGGAGGTGAAGAGCGGCATCGCCTCGATCACCGTCCGCTTCGTCAGCCAGCTCATCTCGGCGACGCGCGACAAGGCGGGCGCCATCATCAACGGCGATTCGCAGCGCATCAAGGAAGTGACCGACATCTGGACGTTCAGCCGCGACATCTCGTCGGCAAAGGCGCGCGCCAATCCGAACTGGCGGCTCATCGCCACGCAGTCGCCGGCCTAAGCGATAGCGGCGCTCGCGGGGGCGCTGCCGGAGATTGTGAGGCCGCGCGCACGCGGCCGCCGACAGGAGGGGACGTCGCACGCGACCATGGCAGGTGCCCGCGCCCTGGCTGCAGCGAGACGGACGGCGACGGCCGGCGCCGTGGCCGCCATGCTGGTCGCCACCGGCGCCGCGGCCGCACCGCCCGAAAAACCTTCGCCGCAGCCCGCCGCTTCACCCAGCATGAGCAAAGACACACCGCCGACGTCGACCGAGGCAAGCCCTGCCGCACCGGCCGCCAAGCCGCCGGTGCCGCAACAGCCCGAGGCCAAGCTCGAGCGCGTGACGTTTGCCGATCTGCCCGGCTGGGCGAGCGACGACCATCTCGCTGCGTTCAATACATTCCTCAAGTCGTGCGATGCCGTCGGCAAGGCGGCGGCCAAGCCGGCGACGAACAAGGCGGTTTCCCAGTGCAAAGTGGCGGCGGGCGAGCTGGCCGTCGCATGTCGGGCGGCGCAGGACGTGAAGGCCGCCAGCAAGGCGGCGGCCAAGGCGTTCTTTGAAGCGCAATTCGAGCCGCATCGCGTGGTGCAGCAGAAGCCGAAGGGGCTGCTGACCGGCTACTACGAGCCGGTGCTGGAAGGCTCGCGCACGCCTGAAGGCAAGTTCCAGACGCCGGTCTACAAGCGGCCGCCTGACCTCGTGAACGTCGTCGACGAGGCGGACCGCGCCTCCAAGCCCGACGGCCTGACGCACGTGCGCCAGACGGCGGCGGGTGAATCGCCCTATCCGACCCGCGCCGAGATCGAGCAGGGGGCGCTGGCCGGCAAGGGGCTGGAGCTGCTGTACCTGGAAGACCCGGTGGAAGTGTTCTTCATGCACATCCAGGGCTCGGGCCGCATCCATCTCACCGACGGCACGACCGTGCGCATCAACTACGACGGCAAGAACGGCCACCCGTACACCTCGATCGGCCGCTACCTGATCGACAACAACCTGCTCGCCGCCAACAGGGTGTCGATGGCGGCGCTCGGCAAATGGCTGCGCGAGGACAAGGCGCGCGGCCAGCAGGTGATGTGGCAGAACCGCTCGTACATCTTCTTCCGCGAGCTCGCCAACGAAGCCGAGGGGCCGATGGGCGCCATGTCGGTGGCGCTCACCCCTGGGCGCAGCTTGGCGGTCGACACCGGCTATCACACGCTCGGCACGCCGCTTTACGTCAGCGCCCCGACGCTTGGCCATGCAACGAAGGAAGGCCGCTTTAATCGTTTGATGGTGGCGCAGGACGTAGGCTCGGCGATCAAAGGGCCGGAGCGGGGCGACATCTACTTCGGCTCCGGCGACAAGGCCGGCAAGCTGGCGGGCGTCACCAAGCACGAAGGCAATTTCTTCGTCTTGCTGCCGAAGTCCGCGCAAACGGCCGAACACGGGATCAGGTTCGGCGAGCACCTGCAATGGCAGACGACCGTGAAGGGCGGGGACGGCCTCTGAAGCCGCCGCCGGGAAAACGTGGCGCCCGGCTGTCGCAGGAGGAACGCGCGCTGTGGGAGCACACCGCGGCGAGCCTGCAACCGATCAAAGGCAAGAAGGGCCGCGTGCATGCCGCGCTCGAGGATAGCGACGGCGAGCCGTTACCGAGCAAGCGCGAGACCGCCAAACCGGCGCCGCCGAAAAAGCCGGCCGTCGTTGCGCCAGCACCACCTCCGGCCGCGAAAATAACGCTGCCGCCGCCCGCGCCCGCGCCGATCGCGCTGGAGCGGCGCAAGGCGCGCAAGCTCAGCTCCGGGCGCATCGAGATCGACGGGCGCATCGACCTGCACGGCATGCGCCAGAGCGAGGCGCACACGGCGCTGCGCCGCTTCCTCAAGCGCGGCTATGCCGAGGGCAAGCGCTGGGTGTTGGTGATCACCGGCAAGGGCGCCCCGGCGCGCACGGCGCTCGACGAGCGTGATGAGCGCGACGGCATCGAGCGTGGCGTCCTACGGCGCAACGTGCCGCGCTGGCTGGCGGAGCCCGAGCTCGCCGGCATCGTCATCGGCTTCACGACGGCGGCGGTCAATCACGGCGGCGAGGGCGCGCTCTACGTGCATTTGCGCAAGCGCGGCGCCCGCCCCGGCGACGAACAACGCTAATCAACCGACGCCTCGCGCGTATTTTATTCGTCATGGCCGCGCAGGCGGCCACCGGTCCCGCGTCAGCCGGGGCAGGCGGCGGCGAGCTTGTCCAGCGCCGTGGCAAGGCCCGACAGCGAGTAGGTGTCGGTCGTCGCCGTGCCGCGCGCCGAGGTCGCTTTGACGAAGGCGTTCGAGCCCTTCTTCAGGGCTTCGACCAGCTTCAGCTCCTCGTTCGGGTCCTGGACGAAGCCGCGCTCGCCCTTGATGAACAGCTTGAACGTGTCGGTGCCGACGGTGACCGACATATCCGCGTCGGGCTTCACCGGGTAGCCGACCTTGATGCACGGCTCGGTCTTCACGCCGTCCTTCGGCCAGGCGGTGATGTAGAAGAAGATCGGCCCGCGATTGGCGCCGAGCGGCTCGACCGCCTGCGGCTGCGCGGCGATGAAGCACACGGCCTTCGGCGTCGCCGTGTCGGCGTAGAGCGTCCAGGCGCCCTGCTTCTCGACCTGCTCGACGGTCTGCGCCGCGGCAGGCCCGGCCAGCGCGAAACTCAGAGCAGTGACCGCTATCGCGGCAAGACCCGTATTGCGCATGAGCTCCCCTCCCCAGAAAGAGCGCCATTTCGGCAAGCATATGCACCCTTCCGGGCGGCTGTCATCACTTCCGGCCGATCTTACCCCCGGTTCTCGCCGCGCGCCAGGGCCGGCGCAACCGGGCCGCCTTCCCGCATCGGCCGGTCGGCGAAGCGGGCGAGCGTGCGCGTGCGGTCGTACATGACGATGGCGCCGGCCATGGCGACGTTGACGCAAAAACTGGTCGGGATGCGCACGACATAGTCGCAGCGCGCCAGCAGTTGCTCCGACAGCGAGCCCTGCTCGGGGCCGAGCACGTAGGCGGCCCGCAACGGATGCCGGAAGCTCGGCAGATCGATAGCGCTATCAATGAGCTCGATGCCGACGAGCTTGCAGCCCTGCGGCAGCGCCATGTCCTCCAGCGTGCTCCAATTGTAGTGCGGCAGGTGCAGCTGGCTCTTCGAGGTATCGGCGAAGGCTTCGAGCGCCCGGTAGGTGGCGCCGACGGTGAAGGTGAAGCTGGCGCCGAAGCCGTGCGCGGAGCGCATCAGGTTGCCGAGGTTGAGCGACTTCGACATGCGCTCGGCGCCGATGGCGAAGTAGCCTCGGGCGGTCGGCGGCCAGTTGGCGGCGGGCATGTCGGCCATCGGGGTACTCGGCTGGCGCCCGCTTGCGGCGACCGCTAGGTCATGGTGGAAGGGCAGTGAGCGGCGAAATTACCCTGACGGCGGGAGGTTTTACATGAAAGCGGCGCTTTGCAAGAGCCTCGACGGGCCGGCCGGCCTGGTGATCGAGGACATCGCCGTGCCGCAGCCGGGCCCGGGCGAGGTGCTGATCGCGGTTAAGGCCGCGGCGCTGAACTTCTTCGATACGCTGATCACGCGCGGCAAATACCAGGCAAGGCCGCGAGCTGCCGTTTTCGCCGTCGGCCGAGGTCGCCGGCGTCGTCGAGGCGCTGGGGCCGGGCGTCGGCGACGTGCAAGTCGGCGACCGGGTGATGGCCTACCTCGGCTGGGGCGGGGCGCGCGAGAAGGTCGTCGCCAAGGCGGAGGCGCTGGTCGCCATTCCCGCCGGTGTCAGCGACGCGGTCGCCGCCGGCGTCTCGGTGACCTACGGCACCGCCATCCACGGCCTCAAGGACCGCGGGCATCTGCAGGCGGGCGAGACGGTCGCCGTGCTCGGCGCCGCCGGCGGCGCCGGTCTTGCCGCGGTGGAGATCGCCAAGCTGATGGGCGCGCGCGTCATCGCCGTCGCCTCCTCGCCGGAGAAGCTCGCCGTCGACGCGCGAGCACGGCGCCGACGAGGCGGTCGACTACGGCGCCTACGATCTGAAGGAAGGTTTGCGCAGGCTGACCGGCGGCCGCGGCGTCGACGTCGTCTACGATTGCGTCGGCGGCGACTCCTCCGAGGCGGCACTGCGCGCCACCGGCTGGCAAGGCCGCTTCCTCGTCGTCGGCTTTGCCTCCGGCGACATCCCGAAAATCCCGCTCAATCTGCTGCTGCTCAAAGGCTGCGAGGCCATCGGCGTGTTCTGGGGCGAGGCGGTGAAGCGCGATCCGGCCGGCCACCGCGCCAACATGCGGCAGGTGCTGGATTGGGTGGCGGCGGGGCGGCTCAACCCGCGCATCCACGCCACGTATCCGCTGGCCGAGATCGGCGAGGCGCTCGGCGTCATCGACCGCCGCGAAGCCGTCGGCAAGGTCGTGCTGACGCTTTAATTCGCGATCCGGCACTCGTCTTCAGACATTCTTTGCCATGTTGCGGCGATGCTGCGCTCCGGTCTGTAGCGGAGCGTCCGAGTGCCGATGCGTTTCCTTCGAGGTTTGATTCTGTCCATCGGCGCACTCGTAGCGCTGAGCCTGTGGCTGCCCCCCGCCCACGCCGAAGGCTTTTTCCAGAAGCTGTTCGGCTGGGGCTCGTCGCGCCGCGCCGAGCGTATCGAGCCGCCGACATTCAATTTCGGCTTCGGCGGCCAGCGCTTCGAGTGGGGCCGCAGCTTCGATCAAGGCTATGGCGACGGCGGCTGGCCGCAGGACCACGCCAAGTACCGGACGCTGTGCGTGCGCACCTGCGACGGGTTCTATTTCCCCATCGGCGACAACGTCGGCCGCGAGCGTCTGCATCAGGATGCGCGCACGTGCTCGGCGCGCTGCGACGGCGAAGCCAAGCTGTTCTACTATCCGACCAACGGCGGCAGCGTCGACACGATGGTCGACATGGGCGGCCGCCCGTACGCGCAGATGCCGAACGCGTTCCTCTATCGCAAGACGCTGGTGCAGGGCTGCACGTGCAAACCGGCGCCGTGGTCGGCGGAAAGCGCTGCGCGCCACCAGGGCTACAAGGACGACGCTTCGGCGCTGGCGGAAATGCGCGGGGCGCGGCGCTATGCCGGGCGCGCGCCGTCGCCAGCGACGGCTGGCAGGAGGACGGCGACGGCAGCGCCGGCGGCGAGATCGAAGCCTACCTGCAGCGCGAGAGCGACGGCCCGCAGCAAACCCCCTGGGACGGCGGCGTCCGCCGGTACTAAGCCACCCCCTGCGAGCTACCAGTGGCCGTCGAGATCGGGGTAGTCGGCGAATTCGCCGCCGCGCAGGGGGAAAGCGTCCTCGACCGCGTAGGGTCCGCCGCCGGTTTTCGGCTTGGCGGAGAACAGCACGAAGCGCGAGACGAAGAACGGCTTTGAACGAAAGGCGCCGATACGCTGCAGCACGCGGGCGATCTCGTCGGGGCCGGCGTACTTGATGCGTGCCAGCGTGACGTGCGGCTTGAACGGGCGCCCGTCGGGCGGCAAACCGGCAAGACGCGCGGCGCGGTCGTTGGCGCGCGCCAATGCTTCGAGCGCGCCGACGAGTCTTCGACGCCGGCCCAGATCGAGCGCGGCTCGTTGCCGCCGAAGACGCCGAGACCGGCGAGGCGGAGTTCGAACACGTCGACCTCGATCGCCGCCAGCCGGTCGGCGAACTCACGCGCCTGCGGCTTGTCGATGTCGCCGACGAAGCGCAGCGTCAGGTGCAGGTTGTCGGGCTCGGTCCAGCGGCCGCCGGGCAGCGGCACTTTCAGGCGGGCGATCTCCTCGCGGATCTCCTCGGGAATCTCGATGCCCGTGAACAGGCGCGGCATGGTGTTGCGTCTCTCGTCAGCTCTTCGGTGCGGCGCGCTGCGCCTCGGCCTTGCCAATTAGCTCCTCGACTTGCGGCAGTATCGACTTGACGATTGCGGCAACGCCCTTGGCGTTGGGATGGATGCCGTCCTGCTGATTGAGCTTGGAGTCGAAAATCACGCCGTCGAGAAAGAACGGATAGAAAAGGAGCGCGTGCTCCTTGGCGAGATCGGGGAAGATGGCGTCGAATTCCTCGGAATAGTTTTCTCCCCAGTTGGCCGGCGAGCGCATGCCGGTGAGCAGCGTGGGAATGCGCTTGGCGTTCAGCTTGCCGACGATCTTCTGCATGTTCTCACGCGTCACCTTGGGGTCGATGCCGCGTAGCGCGTCGTTGGCGCCGAACTCGACGATGACCGCGTCGGCGTCATCGCCGATGGCCCAGGCGATGCGGGCGAGGCCGGCGGCGCTGGTGTCGCCGGAGACCCCGGCGTTGTCGACGACGACGTTGTGACCGCGCTCCTTCAACGCTTTCTGCAGTTGCGTCGGGAACGATTGGCTGGGGCGCAGGCCGTAGCCGGCAAAGAGGCTGTCGCCGAAGGCGACGATGCGGATCGGCTTTCCCGGCTGTGCCATGACGGTCGAAATGGGAATGCTCGCAAATGTGGCAGCGGCCAAAAGCAGAAATCCCGTCAGCACGTTGACGAGCGCGGTCGGGCGCCCCACTTGTGCGAGGGCCGCTAAGTTGCGTCGTCCGGACATGGCCTGCATGCTTCCCCTCGAAAGTGCGAGACGGCCCCTATGACGTAAAGGCGCCGTCAAGTTGAGACAAGTGTCGGTTCCAAATCCGCTGGCAGGGCAAATCGTGAGCAAGCCGATTGTCGTTTTCAAGAACGTCCGCCTGACGCTGGCGAGCCGGGCAGGGCCGGTGAGCATCCTGCGTGATGTCGATCTCGAGGCGCGAGAAGGCCAGTCGCTGGCCATCGTCGGCCCGTCGGGCTCGGGAAAGACGTCGCTGTTGATGGTAATGGCGGGGCTGGAGCGGGCGAGCAGCGGCAAGGTCGCGGTCGCCGGGCACGATCTTTCGGCCTTGAGCGAGGACGAGCTGGCGCTGATGCGCGGCGCGGAGATCGGCATCGTCTTCCAATCGTTCCATCTCGTGCCGACCATGACGGCGCTCGAGAACGTGGCGCTGCCGCTGGAGTTTGCCGGCGCCGAAAATGCCTTTGCCACGGCGGCCGAGCTGCTGCAGGAGGTCGGTCTCAGCCACCGCATGGATCATTTCCCGGCGCAGCTCTCCGGCGGCGAGCAGCAACGCGTCGCCATCGCGCGGGCCCTGAGCCGCAAGCCGAAGCTCATTCTGGCCGACGAGCCGACCGGCAATCTCGATCGCAAGACCGGCGGGCATGTGATCGACCTGCTGTTCGGATTGCAGCGCCGGCGCGAGGCAACGCTCGTCCTCGTCACCCACGACGAGAAGCTGGCCGGCGCCTGCGGCCGCATTATTCGCATGGCCGACGGGCGCGTCGAAAGTGAAACGGAGGCGCTCGCCTCGTGACCGCGACGGACACGCTCATTGCGCCGCGCGGCGGCGACCGGCGGCTGCCGCTGCTGCTGGGCATTGCCACGCGTGAATTGCGCACCGGTTTGTCTGGTTTCCGCATCTTCATCGCCTGCGTGGCGCTCGGCGTCATGGTGATCACCGGCGTCGGCGCCGTTTCGGACGCGCTGCGCGCCGGCTTCGAGCGCCAGGGCGAAGCTATTCTGGGCGGCGATGCCACGCTGGCGCGCACGCACGTGCGGGCCGTCGGCGAGGAACGCGCCGTCATCGACGCTTTCGGGCGGGTGAGCGAGACGGCGACCATGCGCACCATGGCGCGCCGGCCGGACGGTAGCGACCAGGCGCTGGGCGAATTGAAGGGCGTCGATGCTGCGTATCCGCTCGTCGGCACGGTGGAGGTCGAAGGCGGCAAGCCGCTGCAGGAGGCGCTGCGCGACGGCGCCGTCGTCGATCCGGCGCTGCTCGAGCGGCTGAAATTGAAGGTCGGCGACCGCATCGCCCTCGGCTCCGAACAGGTGCCGGTGGCCGGCGTGCTGAAGTCGGAGCCGGACGGCATCACCGACCGGCTGACGTATGGCCCGCGCATCCTCGTGTCCGACGCGACGCTGGATAAGCTGGGGCTGATCAAACCGGGCACGCTGGTGCGCTGGCGCTACGCCATCAAGACCAACGACACCGAAGCGACCGACGCTGAGCTCGGCAGCCTGCGCGAGCGCATCGGCACAGAGTTGCCCGAGGCAGGCTTCACCGTCGCCGACCGCCGCGATCCTTCTCCGCAAGTGAGCCGCACGCTGGATCGCCTGCGCCAGTTCCTGACGTTCATCGGCTTGACGGCGCTGCTCGTCGGCGGCGTCGGCATCGCCAACGCCGTGGCGACGTTCATCGACAAGCGGCGCAAGGTCATCGCCACCATGAAGAGCATCGGCGCGACCAGCGCATGGTGCTCGGCATCTTCCTCACCCAGGTTCTGGCGGTGGCGGCGATGGGCGTCGTCATCGGCCTGGTGCTCGGCACGCTGGCGCCGGTGGTGCTCGACGCGCTGTTCGGCGACATGCTGCCCATCCAGGCCGAGATGACGGTGACGCCGGTGAGCATCCTCACGGCGCTCGTCTACGGGTTCGGCGTCGCGCTGCTGTTCACGCTATGGCCGCTGGGGCGCGTCGAGCGCATCAGCGCCAGCATGCTGTTCCGTGACGAGGTGGCGCCGGAGCGCACGCTGCCGCGCCCGTGGGTGATGCTGACGACGCTCGGCATCGCGGCGGCGCTCGTCGCCTTCGCGCTGCTGACATCCGATTCAAAGCGCATCGCCATCTATTTCTGCCTCGGGCTGATCGTCGTGTTCGCCGTGTTCTATGCGCTCGGCACGTTCGTGACGTGGGCGGCGCGGCGGATGCCGCGGCCGCGGCGGCCAGAGCTGGCGCTGGCGCTCGGCAATCTCGGATCGCCGGGCGGCCTCACGCGTTCCGTCGTCCTGTCGCTCGGCGCCGGGCTGTCGCTGCTCGTTGCCGTGGCGCTGGCCGACGCTTCGTTGGTGCGCGAGCTGGAGGAGCGGCTGCCGACCAGCTCGCCCGACTACTTCGTGCTCGACGTGCCGAAGGAAGATTACGACGCCATGGGCGCGCTGATCCGCAAACAGGTGCCGGCCGCCGTGCTCGAGGACGCGCCGATGCTGCGCGGGCGCCTCGTACGCCTCAACGACGTACCGGTGGAGGACGTCAAGGCGCCGCCGGAAGCGCAGTGGGTGCTCAACGGCGACCGCGGCCTGTCATATTCGCAAGACGTGCCGAACGGCTCGCGCGTGATTGCCGGCGAGTGGTGGCCAAAGGACTACGACGGCGACCCGCTCGTCTCGTTCGAGGCCGACCTTGCGGCTAAGCTGGGCCTCAAGATCGGCGACAAGGTCACCGTCAACGTGCTCGGCCGCAACGTGACGGCGACGATCTCCAACTTGCGCGAGGTGAAGTGGGAGAGCCTCGCCATCAACTTCGTCATGCTGTTCTCGCCCAACACTCTGGCGGGCGCGCCGCACAACCTGCTGGTCACCATCTCGCTACCCGAGAACACGTCGCTGGCGACCGAGGGCACGGTGATGCGCGAGCTGGGTCAGGCCAACCCGTCGATCACCGCCATTCGCGTCAAGGATGTGCTGGAGACGTTCAACGCCGTGTTCGCCAAGGTGATGACGGCCGTGCGCGCCGCCGGCAGCGTGACGCTGCTCGCCGGCGCGCTGGTGCTGGCGGGCGCCCTGGCGACCGCGCAGCGGCGGCGTATCCTCGAGGCGGTGATCCTCAAGACGCTCGGCGCGACACGCCGGCGCATCCTCGCCTCGCACTTCCTCGAATACCTGCTGCTCTCGGCGGTGACGGCTGTTTTCGCCCTGGCACTCGGCACGCTGGCCGCCGTCATCGTCGCGACGCAGATCATGAATATCGCTTTCACCTTCTCGGCAGGCGCCGTGGCGCTGGCCTTGGGGCTGTCGATGGCGCTGGTGTTCATCTTCGGCGGCGTCGGCACCTGGGCGGTGCTGCGGGCCCCCGCCGTGCCTTACCTGCGCTCCGAGTAAACGCCCGGTGAACCAAGGGCATTGGCTGGACAGGTAAATATTTGCCGATTGCGAATCTACCGGATTCGTAAGCCTTGAAAGGTGGAGGGCGGCAGAGCATATTTCGTGCGTGATTTGGCAAGTTCCGCCAGTCGAAAGGATCTTAGGGAAACAACATGGCTCAGCTCGACCCCAGGTACGCACAATCCGGCTATCCGGCCCGCACAGGGGCCGCGGTAGACGAGGGCCTGCGCTCCTACATGCTCGGCGTCTACAATTACATGGCCGCCGGCGTGGCTCTGACGGGCGTCACGGCCTACCTCACCAGCATGATGGCTGTCGGCGCCGACGGCCAGCTCACGCAGTTCGGCGTGGCGCTCTACCAGTCGCCGCTCAAGTGGCTGGTCATGCTCGCCCCGCTCGGCTTCGTTCTCTTCCTCTCCTTCCGCGTCGAGAAGATGAGCGTCGGCGCGGCGCAGATGACGTTCTGGGCGTTCGCCGCCATCATGGGCGTGTCGCTGTCGTCGATCTTCCTGGTCTTCACCGGCCAGTCGATCACGCAGATCTTCTTCGTCACCGCCGCGACCTTCGGCGCGCTCAGCCTGTGGGGCTATACGACGAAGCGTGACATCTCCGGCTGGGGCTCCTTCCTGTTCATGGGCCTCATCGGCATCATCCTCGCCTCGGTCGTCAATATCTTCCTGCAGTCGAGTGCCTTGCAGTTCGCCGTGTCGGTGATCGGCGTGCTCGTGTTCGCCGGCCTCACCGCCTACGACACGCAGCGCATCAAGGACGGCTACACGATGGTCGCCGGTGATGCGGTGGCGATGGGCAAGAGCGCCATCATGGGCGCCCTCAGCCTCTACCTCGACTTCATCAACATGTTCATGATGCTGCTCAATCTGTTCGGCAACCGCGAGTAAGCGGCACCGACGCAGCACTGAATTGGCGAGGGCCGCGGATCACTCCGCGGCCCTTTGCTTTTGGCGGCCACGCTGTCATCCGGGCGAGCCTCGCGAGCGCGCGCACCGGTGACCGCAGCGTCAATGGGTCTCGACAGCCCGGATGCGCTGACGGGCGGTGACGCCTAAGCGCCGACGAGGCGGGGGCGGCCTTCGAGAACGCTCAACACGCGGACCAGGTCGGGGCCGCGCTTCAGGATCAGCCCGGCCGGCGCCAAGACGCTGTAGGCGCCCTGCTTGCGGGCGAGCTTCGGCGATTTCTCGATGCGGAACAGCGGCACCTCGCTGGCACGCCGAAACACCGAGAACACCGCCTTGTCGCGTCCGAGATCGATGGCGTAGTCGCGCCATTCGCCGGCGGCGACCTTGCGGCCGTAGACGGCGAGGATGGCGGTGAGTTCCGGGCGAGTGAATGTGATGCAGCGCTGAGCTTCGGAAGCTTGGCCGGATGCGGTTGGATGGCCGCGATAGTTGCCCGCCGCGTGCGGGCTGAAACTTATCGGTTCGGATTCGCTCAACGGCGCCTCCCTGTCACGATGACGTCATGATCGCGCCGGTCGCGGCCGATTTCAAGGCCTGCGCGCTGCACTCTTACTGCGCATATGCATCACGTGCGCGCAAACGGCGCAGGCGCCAGCACGGAAATCCCCGACATCGTCAAATTCGCTCCGCGTGCTCGACAATGATCCGCCCCAAACAGCTGCGAGAGTGACAATCGTTGCCTCTAGACCCGGTCCGGCGGAGCCGCTCGGATTCTCAGCCCCCCAGCCCCCCGGGCAGCTTCGAGGATCGGGTTTTTAGGCAGCAACTTTCCCAGTAGTGTTACTCCCCCAATCGTTATCAGGGCCGGTTCCCCGCCGGCCCATTTTTTTGTCGCCGCGCCGTGCATGCGCCACGTGCGCTACTGGACGGTTGCATGCCGATGTCTACCTTCGCATAACCGCGCGCCGGCATGATCGCCGGCCCACCCGCGCCTGCAAGGAGCCGTCGACGTGAAGAGCAAAGCCGCCAAAGCCAAGTCGAACAGCACGTCCAAGGGCAACTCCGCGGCACGCCTCGCCAAGGCACGTGTCGGCAGCGCCGCGCGCGCCAAGCCGGGCAATCCGCTGCTGGCGCGCTGGGGCGCCGCGTTCGGGCTGCCGCCATTCAAGAAGATCGACCCGGCAGCACTTCAAGGCGGCGTTTGCCGCGGCACTGAAGGAGCACAAGGCGGAGATCGCGGACATCGCCGGCGCCACGGCCAAGCCGACGTTCAACAACACCATCGTGGCGCTGGAGAAGAGCGGCCGGCTGCTCGATAGGGTCGCGCATGCGTTTTCTACAATCTCACCGGCGCCCACACCAACGAGGCGCTGCAGGCGATCGAGCGCGACATGGCGCCGAAGCTCGCCGCGCACGAGACGGCGATCATGCTCAACGGCAAGCATCTTCAAGCGCGTCGAGGATCTCTATCGAGCGCCGCGATGACGCTCGATCTCACCGACGAGCAGCGGCGCGTGCTGGAGCTGCGCTACAAGTGGCTGGTGCGCGCCGGCGCCAAGCTCGGCGCCAAGCAGAAAGCGCGCGTCGCCGAGATCAACCAGCGGCTGGCGACGCTGGCGACGCAGTTCTCGCAGAACGTGCTGAAGGACGAGCAGTCCTGGCGCCTGGTGCTGGGAGAACGCGACCTCGACGGCCTGCCCGAGGCGCTGCGCGAAGCCGCCGCGCGGGCCGCCGACGGACCAGGGTCTCGACGGCAAGTACGTCATCACGCTGTCGCGCTCGTCGATCGAGCCGTTCCTGCAGTTCTCCGCCCGCCGCGATCTGCGCGAGGAGGCGTTCAACGCCTGGATCCGCGCGCGGCGAGATGGGCGAGGAAACCGACAACCGCGCCATCACCGCCGAGATCATCGCGCTGCGCGCCGAGTTCGCGGCGCTGCTCGGCTTCAAGACCTACGCCGACTACAGCCTCGAAGAGACGATGGCCAAGACGCCGGCCAGCGTGCGCGGCCTGCTGTCGGCCGTGTGGGAGCCGGCGGTGAAGCGGCGCGACTGAGCGAGCGCGACGCGCTGCAGAGCGCGCGCGCGCGAGGAGGGCGGCAACTTCTCCATCGCGCCGTGGGACTGGCGCTACTTCGCCGAGAAGGAGCGCAAGGCGCGCTTCGACGTCGACGAGGCGTCGACGCGCCCGTACCTCGTGCTCGACAACGTCATCGCCGCCGCCTTCGACACGGCGACGCGCCTGTTCGGCCTGAAGTTCAAGGAGCTGCCCGACGCGCCGCGCTATCAGGAGGACGTGCGCGTCTGGGAGGTGACCGACAAGCGCGGCGAGCACGTCGGCGTGTTCCTCGGCGACTACTTCGCGCGGCCTTCCAAGCGCTCCGGCGCCTGGATGTCGGCGTTCCGCTCGCAGTCGAAGGTGGCGGGCGAGGTCAGCCCGATCATCGTCAACGTCATGAACTTCGCCGCGGCGAGGAAGGCCAGCCGAGCCTCCTCTCGCTCGACGACGCGCGCACGCTGTTCCACGAGTTCGGCCACGGCCTGCACGGCCTGTTGTCGGACGTCACCTATCCGTCGATCTCCGGCACGTCGGTGACGCGCGACTTCGTCGAGCTGCCCTCGCAGCTCTACGAGCACTGGCTGATGGTGCCGGAGGTGCTGGAGAAGTTCGCCCTGCACCACGAGACCGGCAAGCCGATGCCGGCAAAGCTGCTGTCGCGCATCAAGAAGGCGCGCAACTTCAACCAGGGCTTCTCGACCATCGAGTACCTGGCGTCGGCGTTCGTCGACATGGAGCTGCACGCGCATGGAGGACGCACGGTGCGCTCGACGTCGACGCGTTCGAGCGCGGCACGCTCGATCGCCTCGGCATGCCGCGCGAGATCGTCATGCGCCATCGCATCCCGCACTTCCTGCACATCATGGGCGGCTATGCGGCCGGCTACTACAGCTACCTGTGGTCGGAGGTGATGGACGCCGACGCGTTCGCCGCGTTCGAGGAGACGGGCGACGCGTTCGACGCGGCGACGGCGAAGAAGCTGCACAAGTTCATCTATTCGGGCGGCAACCGGCGCGATCCGCTGGAGGCCTACGTCGCCTTCCGCGGCCGCCCGCCGGAGATCGCCGGCCTCCTCAAGAAGCGCGGGTTGGCGGGCTAGACTCACCTGTCATCCTCGGCCTTGTGCCGAGGACCCTACCAGAGCCCGGTCCAGGCGGCGCCGATGATGGGGCCGGCCTTGCCCTCCTGCAGCAGGAGGATGGCGGCTTCGGTCTCCGGGCGCATCACCGCCGTGCGGGCGAGCTGCAGGCTCATCGCCTTGCCGTTCCACGTGCCGACGGGCAGCATCTCGCGCACGATGTTGGTGTAGGTGAGCGTCTTGCCCTTGTTGTCGCCGCGCTGCACCGGCACCTGCGCCGACTTCTGCACCACCGCGAACCAGATGGTCGCTTCCTTGTACTGGAAGCCCGGGCGGCGCATCGCCGGCCTCGATCTTGATCGAGTTGCGCTCGTGCCAGAAGCGGATCGGCACGCGGCCGCCCTTCAACGCCTCGTCGGTGACCTTGATCGCCTCCTCGATGGCCGCCGGATCGCTGCCGTTGACGCCGATCATGCCGTTGACGACGACCTGCGGCGTGTAGATGGCGCCGTCGCCGCGCGCCTTGGCGTAGGCCTTCTGCCGCTCGGAGTTCTTGTCGGAGGCGAGCGTGTCCTTCCAGCCGAGATAGTCCCAGATGTCGACGGGCAGCGTGATGGCGATGATGTTGGGGCGCTCGGCGAACTTGGCGAGCACCTGGTCGGCCGGCGGGCAGGTGTCGCAGCCCTGGCTGGTGAACAGCTCGAGCACGTCCTTGGGCGGTCCGAACGACGGATTGATGCCCGGGGCGTCCTGCGTCAGAGCGCTGGAAGCCGGCACAAGCAGAGCGATCGTCAGGGCAACGAGGGGAGCAAGCCGCATGCGCGCAAAATACACCGAAAGAGGTCGCCCCATAAGACTAGGGGGCGCGGTGTAACGTTACAACAGCACTCACGAAAGTTTGTCCCCGACCACGGGCGGAGGCGTTCACTTGAGCGGTGGGCGGATCGTTCAGGCGGCGGCCGAGGTTGCGCAGGACGTAGTGCAGAATGCCGCCGTTCTTGAAGTACTCGAGCTCATCCAGCGTATCGATGCGGCAGAGGATCGGCACCTTCCGCACCGTGCCGTCGGCGGCGACGATCTCCGCGGTCATCATCTGCCGCGGCTGAATGGTCGTCAGCCCGGGGATGTTCACCACCTCGTCGCCCTTGAGGCCGAGCGACTGCCAGCTGGTGCCGTCCTCGAACACGAACGGCACGATGCCCATGCCGACGAGGTTGGAGCGGTGGATGCGCTCGTACGACTGCGCGATGACGGCGCGCACGCCCAGCAGCTTGGTGCCTTTGGCCGCCCAGTCGCGCGAGGAGCCGTTGCCGTACTCGACGCCGGCGAAGACGACGAGCGGCACGCCCTCGGCCTTGTAGCGCATGGCGGCTTCGAAAATCGACATGGCTTCGCCGGTCGGATAGTGCACCGTGAGGCCGCCCTCCTTCACGTTGCCGGCGGCATCGCGCGCCATGAAGTTCTTGATGCGGATGTTGGCGAAGGTGCCGCGCATCATCACTTCGTGGTTGCCGCGCCGCGTGCCGTACTGGTTGAAGTCGGCGACGGCGACGTTGTGCTGCAGCAGGTACTCGCCGGCGGGCGACGACGGCTTGATGGAGCCGGCGGGCGAGATGTGGTCGGTGGTGATCTTGTCGCCGAACAGCCCGAGGATGCGCGCGCCCGCGATATCGGTGATGTCGGTCGGGCGCTGGTTGATGCCCTCGAAGTAGGGCGGGTTGCGCACGTAGGTCGACATCGTCGTCCCAGGCGTAGGTTTCGCCGCCGGCGGTATCGATGGCGCGCCAGCTGGCGTCGCCGTTGAACACGTCGGCGTAGCGGTCGAGGAACAGCTCGCGGGTGACGTTCTCGAGGATGAACTTCTGGATCTCCTGCGAGGTCGGCCAGATGTCCTTCAGGTAGACGAGCTGGCCGTCGCTGCCGGTGCCGAGCGGCTCCTTGGTGAGATCCTTCTGCACCGTACCGGCGAGCGCGTAGGCGACGACGAGCGGCGGCGAGGCGAGGTAATTCGCCTGCACGTCGGGGCTGACGCGGCCTTCGAAGTTGCGGTTGCCGGAGAGCACGGCGGCGGCGACGACGCCGTTCTCGTTGATGGCGGCGGAGATCTCCGGCGCCAAGGGTCCGGAGTTACCGATGCAGGTGGTGCAGCCGAAGCCGACGAGATTGAAGCCGAGCTTGTCGAGGTCCGGCTGCAGGCCGGCCTTGTCGAGATAGGCGGAGACGACCTGCGATCCGGGCGCCAGCGAGGTCTTCACCCATGGTTTGGACTTGAGGCCCTTCTCGACCGCCTTGCGCGCCAGCAGGCCGGCGGCGATGAGCACGCTCGGGTTCGAGGTATTGGTGCAGCTGGTGATGGCGGCGATGACGACGTCGCCATGGCCGATGTCGAAGTCGCGGCCCTTGACGGGCACGCGCTCTTTGATCTCGCCCGGCTTCTTGTATTCCGTCTCCAACGCCTTGGCGAAGCCGGCGGCGATGTCGGTGAGCGCGATGCGCCCCTCGGGACGCTTCGGGCCGGCCATCGAGGGAACGACGGTCGTCAGGTCGAGATCGAGCGTGTCGGTGAATACCGGATCGGGCATGCCGTTGACGCGGAACATGCCCTGCGCCTTGGCGTATGCCTCGACGAGGGCGATGCGCGAGCGATTCGCGGCCGGAGATGGTGAGGTAGGTCAGCGTCTCGTGGTCGATGGGGAAGAAGCCGCAGGTCGCGCCGTACTCCGGCGCCATGTTGGCGATGGTGGCGCGGTCGGCGAGCGGCATGGTGTCGAGGCCGGGGCCGTAGAACTCGACGAACTTGCCGACGACGCCCTTCTTGCGCAGCATCTGCGTGACCGTGAGCACGAGGTCGGTCGCCGTGACGCCTTCGGTCAGCTTGCCGGTGAGCTTGAAGCCGATGACCTCCGGCAGCAGCATCGACTGCGCCTGGCCGAGCATGGCAGCTTCCGCCTCGATGCCGCCGACGCCCCAGCCGAGCACGGCGAGGCCGTTGACCATGGTGGTGTGGCTGTCGGTGCCGACGAGCGTGTCGGGGTAGGCGAGGATGGTGCCGTCGGCATAGGTGCGCGTCCACACCGTCTGCGCCAGGAACTCAAGGTTCACCTGATGGCAGATGCCGGTGCCGGGCGGCACGACGCGGAAGTTGTCGAAGGCGCCCTGGCCCCACTTGAGGAAGTTGTAGCGCTCGGCGTTGCGCTGGTACTCGAGCTCGACGTTGTTGCCGTAGGCCTGCGGCGAGCCGAAATCGTCGACGATGACCGAGTGGTCGATGACGAGATCGACGGGGACCAGCGGGTTGATCTTCTGCGGATCGCCGCCGAGGCTCTTCATGCCGTCGCGCATGGCGGCAAGGTCGACGACGGCGGGAACGCCGGTGAAATCCTGCATCAGCACGCGGGCGGGACGGAAGCCGATCTCCTTGCCGGCCTTGCCGCGGTCGGTCAGCCAGGCGGCGACGTTCTCGATGTCCGTCTTGTTGACGGTGCGGCCGTCCTCGTGGCGCAACAGGTTCTCCAGCAGCACCATCATCGAAAACGGCAGCTTGGAGATGCCGGCAAGCCCGTTCTTCTCGGCTTCGGGCAGCGAGTAATAGGTATAGGTCTTCCCGCCGGCGGAGAGCGTCTTGCGGCATTTGAAGCTATCCAACGACACCGGCGCTACGTCCTTCAAAATAGTCTCCCTCGTTCGGCCGCGGCGGCCGGACCTGCCCAATCGTCAACCCTGCCGCATGGCTGGCTGGCGACGGCGCGCTTCTAAGCTGGTAACCTGGCGGTCTCGGAAGCGTGCCTCTAAGCGCCTTCCGGCCCGCCAAGCTAAAGCGCTTCCGCCGCCATCTTGCGGGATTTTCCCACCGGTTCGCTAGCGCATTCTGCCACACGGATGATGAAGAGCCGTGCAGCTCGTTGCTGAAAATCTGGTCTTGGAGCGCGGCGGGCGCAATGTGGTCGATGGTCTTTCCCTTCGTCTCGAGGGCGGCGCCGCGCTCGTGCTCACGGGACCGAACGGCTCGGGCAAATCGACGCTTTTGCGCTCATTGGCGGGCTATCTGCGCCCAGCGTCGGGCAGCGTGCGCATCATCGGTGCCGGCGCCGATCGCGAGACGAGCGAGGTGTGCCATTTTGTCGGGCACCTCGACGGTATCAAGACGCATCTGACGGCGGCGGAGAACGTCGCCTTCTGGGCGACATACCTCGGCGGCTCGGCGGATCTGGCGGCGCGGGTCGAAGCGGCGCTGCAGCGGTTTGCGCTCGATGCACTGGCCGACATTCCCGCGGGATATTTGTCGGCGGGACAAAAGCGGCGGCTGGCCCTGGCGCGCCTCGTCGCGGCCGAACGGCCGCTTTGGCTGCTCGATGAGCCGACAGTGTCGCTCGACGCGGCGTCGATCGACGTGCTGGTCGCAGCGATCAACGGACACCTTGAGACCGGCGGCCTGGCGGTGATCGCCACGCATGTGCCGATGGCGCTGGCGCCGATGCAGCAGATCCGCCTCGGGCGTGTCGTGCAAGCGGAGGCGCAGCCTTGAGCGCCTTCCTCGCCCTGTTGAAACGCGATCTGCGGCTCGCCGTGCGCCAGGGCGGCGCGCTCGGAACCGCGCTCGGCTTCTACATGCTGGTCGTGACGCTGCTGCCGCTCGGGCTCGGCGCCGACCTCAACCTCTTGTCGCGCATCGCGCCGGGCGTGCTGTGGATCGCGCTGCTGCTGGCGGCGCTCTTGTCGCTCGGCCGCGTCTTCTCCTCCGACTACGAGGACGGCTCGCTCGACATCCTGGCGACCGGCTCGCTGCCGATGGAGCTCGTCGTCGCCGCCAAGGCATTGGCGCACTGGATCTCGACCGGCATCCCCCTGGCGCTGATGGCGCCGGTGCTGGGGCTGCTGCTCAATCTCGACATCGGCGCCTACCCGCTGCTGGTCGCCACCATGCTGGTCGGCACGCCGGCGGTCAGCTTCATCGGGGCGGTGGGGGCGGCGCTGACGTTGCGCGCCTACCGGGGCGGCCTCCTGATCGCCCTATTGGTGCTGCCACTCTATGTGCCGACGCTGATCTTCGGCATGGCTGCGATCAACGGCCTGCTGGGCGCCTCCGGAACGGGAAGTGCGTTCCTTATCCTTACCGCGCTTTCACTTGCGTCGCTCGTGCTTTGCCCGTTGGCTGCGGCAGCGGCCTTGCGTGTGCAGATGCAGTAGAACGGCAGGAGGCAATGGACAGCAGGCAGCGAGAGCAGAAACCAAGGATGCCGGCTTTTCCCTTTTGCCGGCGGCCCGCTGCCTACTGTCCTTTGTTCATTTGCCCTTCAGCGCCCAACCCCTTAGATCAATTCCAATGCAGACCCTGACCCAGCGTTTGGCCAATCCGACCCGCTTCATGGAGCTTTCGGCTCAGGTATTGCCGTGGGTCGCGGGCGCCGCCGCGGTCGTCATCGCCTACGGGCTCTATCTCAGCTTCTTTGTCGCCCCGCCCGACTACCTGCAGGGCGAGACCGCGCGCATCATGTTCGTGCACGTGCCATGCGCCTGGCTGGCGATGGCGGTGTACGCGCTGATCGCCCTGTCCAGCTTCGGGCTGCTGGTGTTCCGCCATCCGCTGGCGGATGTCTCGGCGAAGGCGGCCGCCCCGCTCGGTGCGGCGTTCACCTTCCTCGCCCTCGTCACCGGCTCGCTGTGGGGGCGGCCGACCTGGGGCACCTATTGGGTATG
This sequence comes from uncultured Alphaproteobacteria bacterium, assembly GCA_963812795.1. Taxonomy (GTDB): domain Bacteria; phylum Pseudomonadota; class Alphaproteobacteria; order Rhizobiales; family Hyphomicrobiaceae; genus Hyphomicrobium_A. The sequence goes on from CAWEWG010000007.1 coordinate 235,936, forward strand.
GGACGCGCGTCTCACCTCGGTGCTCATCCTGTTCTTCCTCTACCTCGGGCTGATGGCGCTGCGCTCCTCGATCGAGGATGAATCGCTCGCCAGCAAGCTGACCGCCATCCTCGCCCTCGTCGGCATCGTCATGTTGCCGATCATCAAGTTCTCGGTCGAGTTCGGCAACACGCTGCACCAGCCGGCCAGCATCATCCGCGCCGGCGGTCCGACCATCGATGCGGCACTGCTGACCCCGCTGCTGGTGATGGCCGTCGGCTTCACGCTGATGTTTGTCGCCATGCATCTGAAGGCGATGCGCAACGAGATCCTGCGCCGCCGCGTCAAGGCGTTGCAGCTCGCCGAGGTCGATCGGGCGCAGTCCGGCCAATTGGCGGCGGCGGAGTAGGCGCATGGATTTCGGCATCGATTTGGGACCGCACGCGAGCTTCATCTTGTCGGCCTATGGCATGGTCGTGTTGGTGGTCGGCGCGCTCATCGCCTGGCTGATTCTCGACGGACGCGAGCAGGAACGGCGCCTCGCCGGTCTCGCCGCGCGCGGCGTCAAGCGCCGTTCGGCCACCGGCGCCTGACAGCAGGGAACGCGACATGCAGCCGGGCGCCGACGGCCCCACGTCCGCACGTACGAGCAAGCTCGGCTGGGTGATCGCGCCGCTGCTGATCTTCGGTGCCCTCGTTGCGCTCTTCGCCTTTGCGCTGCAGACCGGCGATCCCTCGAAGCTTCCTTCAGCGCTGATCGGCAAGACGGCGCCGGCTACGCAGTTCGCGCCCATCGAGGGGCTCACGGAGGCCGACAAGCCGGTGCCGGGCTTCGCCAGCGCCGACCTCGCCAACGGCAAGCCGAGCGTCGTCAACTTCTGGGCCTCCTGGTGCGTGCCGTGCGCCGACGAGCAGCCGCTGCTCGTCGAATTGCAAAGGCGCACCGGCGTGGCGCTGTATGGCGTCAACTACAAGGACGATGCCGCGTCGGCGCGCCGCTTCCTCGGGCGCTACGGCAATCCGTTCACCGCCGTCGGCACCGACGACAAGGGTCGCGCCGCCATCGAATGGGGTGTCTACGGCATGCCGGAGACGTTCGTGTTGAACGGCAAGGGCGAGATCGTCTTCAAGCACGTCGGCCCGGTCACGCCGCAGAGCATGGAGCAGAAGCTCATGCCGGCCATCGCCCGCGCCCAGGCCGCCGCTCCGGCGCCTACCGCGAACTAGTACCACACCACTGTCATCCTCGGGCATGTCCCGAGGACCCAGCTATCCACCGGCTCGAATGTCGAAATGCGGCTTGGCGCCCGACACCGGCACGCAATGACGGAGTTCGCTGCGTCGTGGGTCCTCGGGACAAGCCCGAGGATGACACCGTGGAAATGCCCGAGGCGCTACAGCGGGAAGAACTCGTTGCGGGAGTGGTTGAGCACCGACAGCGTGCCGGAGGCGATGTCGAAGTAGGCTCCGTGCAGGGCGAGGCGCCCCTTGTTCTCGGCTTCGGTGATGAACGGGAACGTGCGCAGGTTGCGGATGGCGGTCTTGACGCCTTCCTTCTCCAGCGCCTGCAACTTTTCGCTGTGCGGCGCGGTCTGATACGCGGCGAGCACCTTCAGACGCGCGTCATCGAGCATCGACATCCAGCGCGAGATAAACTGCGCGTCGGTCTGAATGGCGGCGCTCTGGTCGAGGGCGGCTTTGACGCCGCCGCACCCGGAATGGCCCATGACGATGAGGTGCTTGACGCGCAGGTTGAGCACGGCGAACTCGATTGCCGAGCTGACGCCGTGGAATTTGCCGCCCGTCTCGTACGGGGGGACCAGGTTGGCGACGTTGCGGACGACGAACAGCTCGCCCGGCATGGCGCTGAAGATCGTTTCCGGATCGACGCGGCTGTCACTGCAGGAGATGACCATCGCCTCGGGGTTCTGCCCGTAGGCGGCCAGCTCCTCGTATTCCTCGGCCTTCGGCAGGAAGTGCCGGTGATGGAAGCGGCGGAAGCGGTCGGCGAGTTTTTCGGGAAAGCTGCTCATGGATTGGCTCAATGCCCCAGTCGGCGGCACCTGCGGGAGATGTCAAATCGTCCGGGTTGCCGGCGCCGGGCGCGACGCTTTAACCGTCGGCGCGGCTGTCGACGGGTCCGACGGTTGGCGCCGCTTGCCCGCATGCAACTCAAGGTCTATCGTCCCGCCCCGCTGGGGGATAGCTGAAAACGTTTTGCAATCAACGGCCATCGTGCATCCGCCGGCAGGTGGGAACAGAGCGGACGGAAGCCTAATGAACGCGTCGTATTCGAAGGCGACTTTCGGTCGCGACTTTTTGGCGTCCATCGTCGTCTTCCTGGTGGCGCTGCCGCTATGCATGGGCATCTCGATAGCCTCCGGCATGCCGGTTACGGCCGGCCTCATCACCGGCATCATCGGCGGTATCATCGTCGGGACCATCTCCGGCGCGCCGCTGCAGGTGAGCGGCCCGGCAGCCGGACTCTCGGTGCTCGTATTGCAACTGGTCCAGCAATTCGGCCTCGAGATGATCGGCGTCATCGTCCTCTTTGCCGGTCTCATCCAGCTCGTCGCCGGCCTGTGCAAGCTCGGCCAGTGGTTCCGCGCCGTCTCGCCGGCGGTGATCAACGGCATGCTGGCCGGCATCGGCGTGCTGATCCTCGCTTCGCAGTTCCACGTGATGCTCGACTACAAACCGATCGGCACCGGCATCCAGAACCTCCTCGGCATCCCCACGTCGCTGATGAATGCCCTCACCGAGGGCGGACCGCACATCCAAGCGCTCGGCATCGGCGTGCTGACCATCGCCACGATCTTCGGCTGGAGCGCGCTTGCCCCGAAGAGCTGGCGCCTGTTTCCCGCGCCACTCGTCGGCGCCATCGTCGGCATCGGCGCGGCGGCCCTGCTCGGCTTCACCGACATCAAGTACGTCACCGTGCCGGACAACATCTGGGCGGAGACCATTTTCCCGACGACCGAGAAGCTGTGGCGCATTACCGAGTGGCCGGTGCTGCTCGGCGCCATCTCCATCGCCTTCATCGCCAGCGCCGAGACGCTGCTGTGCGCCACGGCCGTCGATCAGATGCACAAGGGCCCGCGCACCAAGTACGACCGCGAGCTGACGGCGCAGGGCGTCGGCAACACCATCTGCGGCTTCCTCGGCGTGCTGCCGATGACGGGCGTCATCGTGCGCTCCGGCGCCAACGTCGAGGCGGGCGCCGAGACCCGCTGGTCGGCGGTGATGCACGGCGTGTGGCTGCTGCTGTTCGTCAGCGCGCTGCCGTTCACGCTGAAGTACATCCCGCTGTCGGCGCTGGCGGCGATCCTGGTCTTCACCGGCTACAAGCTCGCCTATCCGAAGATCGTGCCGACGCTGCTCAAGTACGGCAAGGGCGAGGTGATCATCTACTTCGCGACGATCATCATGATCGTGGCGACCAACCTCCTCGAGGGTGTTCTGGTCGGGCTCGGCCTGTCGCTCATCAAGCTGCTCTACGCCTTCTCGCATCTCGACGTGCGCAAGGAGGAGAGCGGCGACAAGGTCGACCTCTATCTCAAGGGTGCGGCGACTCTCATCCGCCTGCCGAAGCTCGCCGCCGAGCTGGAGAGGCTGAAGCCCGGCGCCAACGTTACGGTGCACATCGGCGACCTCGAGTACATCGACCATGCCTGCCTCGACCTGCTCGCGAACTGGGATCGCCAGTACGCGGCGACCGGCGGCAGCGTGACGGTCGAGTGGGACGAGCTGGCGGGCAAGTACCACGCGCGCCGGCCGGCCAACATCAAGGCGGCGCGCGAGGCGGCTAGAGCCGGGGCTTGGGCGGGGCCGACGCCGGCGTCACGAGCCTGAGGAAAATGTAGCCGGCGATCGCGGAGGCGAACGAGCCGAGCAGCACGCCGATGCGAATCTCGGCGGCGCGCTCGGCGTCGGTGAACGCCAGCATGCCGATGAACAGGCTCATTGTGAAGCCGATGCCGCCGAGGATGGCGACGCCGAAGATCTGCGCCCACGTCGCGCCTTCCGGCGGTGTCGCGAGGCGCATGCGGATGGCGGCGAACGAGAAGGCAAAGATGCCCGTCGCCTTGCCGACGAGAAGACCGAGGGCGATACCCATCGGGATCGAGCTCGTGACGTGCGCCAGCGTGATGCCGGAGAGGGAGACACCGGCGTTGGCGAAGGCGAACAGCGGCAGCACGAAGAAGCGCACCCATGGTCCGATGGCCAGCTCCAGGCGCTCCAGGGTTCCCTCCGAGTGTCCCGGCGCCGGGGCGAGCGGTACGGCGAGAGCGGTGGCGACGCCGGCCAGCGTCGCGTGCACACCCGATTCCATGACGCACACCCAGATGAAGGTGCCGATCAACACGTAGGGCCAGATCGCCGTGACGCCGCGGTGATTGACTACGGCGAGGGCGGCGAGCCCGGCGCCGGCCAGGGCGAGCGCGGCGAACGACAATTGCGAAGTATAGAAAAGCGCGATGATGATGATGGCGCCGAGGTCGTCGATGATGGCGAGCGCCAGAAGGAAGATCTTCAGCGGCGGCGCTATCCGATCTCCCAGCAGCGCCAGCACGCCGACGGCAAAAGCGATGTCGGTGGCGGCCGGGATGGCCCAGCCGCGCATGGCAACCGCGTCGCCCCAGTTGAGCGCGGCGTAGATCAGCGCCGGCACGATCATGCCGCCGAGCGCGGCGATGACCGGCAGCGCCGCCTGCTTGGCCGTCGACAACTCGCCGACCACCAGCTCACGCTTGATCTCGAGGCCGACGAGAAAGAAGAAGATCGCCATCAGGCCGTCGTTGATCCAATGCAGGAGCGACTTGTCGAGGGCAAACGGGGCGAGCCCGATCGGCACATGCGTTTCGAGCAGCGTCTCGTAGAGCTGGCTCGCCGGAGAGTTCATCAGGATGAGGCCGAGCATCGCGGCAGCGAGCAGAACCATGCCGCCGGCGGCCTCGTGGTCGAAGAACGCCTTGACGCCGCTGATCCGGGCGCGGAGCGGCTTTCTCTCTGCCATCGCGTGGTGTTCCTCGACCGGCGCTACACTTGCGTCGTGGGGAGAGCCCGCGCGCTCGCCCATAAAGCATCCACGGCGGCGAGGGGCAATTCATCCCGGCGCATGCTGGCGGCGACGCTGGCATCGACCGCCGACGCGGCGGCCGACAGCGCGTTGGCCGGCGTCTCGCCGTTCAGGCGACGCCCGAGGTACATGGCGGCGAGCAAATCGCCGGTGCCGTGCGGAGCGCTTTCGCGTCGGCGCACGTAGCAGGCGATGGCCTCGTCTTTCTGCACGAGCACGTTGGCGAGGCGATTGTCGCTCGCCGGGATCGACGTCGCCAGAACTGACGGCACGCCGAGCGCCCAGGCTGCCTGCCGCGCCTCGGGCGGGTCGCCGACGGGCAGCCCAGCCAGCCACGCCAGCTCGAAGCGATTGGGAGTGGCGAGGCTGGCGAGCGGCAGCAGCTCGTCGCGGATGGCGGAGGCGGTCGCCTCGGAAAGATAGAGCCCTTCAGCCTCGTCGCCGAAAACTGGATCGCACAAAAAGAGCGCGCTCGGGTTGGCACGACGTACGCGCTCCACCGCCGAGCGCGCCTCGGCGACGTGCGCGGGCGAAGGCAGATAGCCGCTGATCACCGCGGAAGTATCCGCCAGCCAGCCGTTGGCCTCCATCGCCTCGAGCATGGCGCCGATTTGCGCCGCCGGAATCGACTCGCCGGCAAAGCGCGGATAGCCGGGATGGTTCGACAGCACCACGGTCGGCAGCGCGATGACCTCGTGCCCGAGCCAATGCAGCGCCGGCACGATGGCGGCGAGGCCAACCGAGCCGAAGGCGACGTAGGAGGAGATAGCGAGGACGCGGGCCATATCGTGACTGTGGCGAAGGCTTCGCCCGTCGCCAAGGCGACGAGACGCGCGAAGTTGTGCGCGAATGCTTGGTCTTCCCGCCGACGCGCGTTATTGTGCGCCGCACAAGTGTCCCGATTCCGAAGTTCGACTGGGTTGGCCGGCGGCGTGAAGAGCGAACTTCGGAATCAAAGGGACACTTGAATTATTGAGTTTCTAGTGTGATTCAGATCGCGAAATTCGCTCGTTTCCCAGCCGCTAGTGGTGGCGAATTTCTCGATCATCACACTAGCGGGAGCCGAGGATGACCGTTCGTCCGCGACGCAGCGTGCTGTACATGCCGGGCCTCAACGAGCGGGCGCTGGAAAAGGCCAAGTCGCTTCCGGCCGACGCGCTGATCCTCGACCTGGAAGATTCGGTGGCGCCGGAAGGCAAGGCCACCGCGCGCGAGAATGTCTGCGCGGCGGTGAAGGGCGGCGGCTACGGGCGCCGCGAGCTGGTCATCCGCGTCAACGCCATCGAGACGTCCTGGGGCATGGACGACCTGCGGGCAGCGGTAGCCGTGGCGCCCGACGCCATCCTGGTGCCGAAAGTGGCGTCGCCGGGCGACATCGCCACCGTCGCCAAGGTGCTCGGCGCCATCAACGCCCCAGACAGGGTGCGTCTGTGGGCGATGATGGAGACGCCGAGCTCGGTGCTGAACGCGCGCGAGATCGCCCAACTCGGCGCCGACCCGGAGAACCGGCTCGCCTGCCTCGTCATGGGCACCAACGATCTGTTGAAGGAATTGCGCGCCCGCGCCCTGCACAACCGCATCGCCGTGGTGCCGTGGCTGGCCATGACCATCGTCGCCGCCCGCGCCTACGGCCTCGACATTCTTGACGGCGTCTACAACGATTTCCGCGACGACGTCGGCTTCCGCGAGGAATGCGAGCACGGCCGCACGCTGGGCATGGACGGCAAGACCCTGATCCATCCCTCGCAGGTGACGCCCTGCAACGAGATATTCTCGCCGACCCGGGAGGAGGTCTCCTGGGCGCGCAAAATCATCGCCGCCTTCGAGGAGCCGGCCAACCGGCACAAGGGCGTCATTGTGCTGGAGGGGCGTATGGTGGAGCGGCTGCACCTCGTCATGGCCCGCCGCACGGTGGCCATCGCCGATACCATCGAGTCGATGCAGCGCGCCGAGGAGGAGTGGTTCTGACCGCCGTCCGGCCAGGGGTGGCGAAAAGCCAGTCGACAGGGGCGCAATTTTCGGACTAATCGGCTCTCGCCTGCCACAAGGACCTGATTGCCCCATGACATCGACCAAGACCAACCCCGGCAACTACTTCGAGGATTTCAAGTTCGGGCAGGTGATCGTCCACCCGACGCCGCGCACGGTGACGGTCGGCGACGTGGCGCTCTATACGAGCCTCTACGGCACGCGCTTTGCGGTGCAGTCGTCGGACGCATTCGCCAAGGCCATCGGCTATCCGGCCTCGCCGCTCGACGACCTGCTGACGTTCCATATGGTGTTCGGCAAGACGACGCCGGAGATCTCGCTCAACGCCATCGCCAACCTCGGATACGCGAGCTGCCGCTTCCTGAAGCCGGTGTATCCGGGCGATACGCTCGCCTCGACCTCGGAGGTGATCGGTCTCAAGGAGAACTCCAACCGCGAGACGGGCACGGTCTATGTGCGCTCGACGGGGCGCAACCAGAACGGCGACGTGGTCCTCGAGTACGTGCGCTGGGTGATGGTGCGGAAGCGCGACAAGGAGGCGGCGAGCCCCGAGGCGATCGTCCCCAACCTGCCGCAGCGCGTCGACCCCAAGGATCTCGGTGCGGCCGTGCCGGCACTGAACATTAGTGGTTACGACTTCGCGCTCGCCGGCTCGCCCTACCGCTGGGGCGACTACGAGGTGGGCGAGAAGATCGACCACGTCGACGGCATGACGCTGGAGGAGGCCGAGCACCAGATCGCGACGCGCCTCTACCAGAACACCGCCAAGGTGCACTTCAATCAGCACACCGAGGCCAAGGGCCGCTTCGGCAAGCGCATCGTCTACGGCGGCGTCATCATCTCGCTCGCCCGGGCGCTGTCGTTCAACGGGCTGAACAACGCCTTCCACCTCGCCGCCATCAACGGCGGGCGGCACGTCTCGCCCTGCTTTGCCGGCGACACGGTCTATGCGTGGTCGGAAATCCTCGAGAAGGCCGAGCTGCCCGGCCGCTCGGATGTGGGCGCGCTGCGCACGCGGCTCGTCGCCGTGAAAAACAACGACTGCGCCGAGTTCCCCCTGAAGAAGGAAGATGGCCAGTACGCCGACGGCGTCATGCTCGACCTCGACACCTGGGTGCTGCTCCCCCGCTGATCCCGAGCCGCCATGTCGGGTTTTGCCTCGCCAAGAGAGATGGCTGAAGCTGGCGTGGATGCTCGCCTTCGCGAGCATGACTGTTTAAGCGAGCGGCGCCCCAAGTCCGTCATGGCCGCCCAGGCGGCCATCCACGCAAGTTTCAGCGCATGCGACGGTGAAGGTGCGTGCTCGCCGCCAGCGCCGCGGCGAATGGCGAATTGCCGGCCGCGATGCGGCACGCTAGAACGCCTCTAGATTAATCAACGAGGCAATCCCCATGGCCGGGAGCATCGAGCGGCGGGCGCGTCCGCGTCCGCTGTCTCCGCATCTGCAGATCTACCGCCCGCAGATCAACATGGTGATGTCGATCCTGCATCGACTCACCGGCGCGGCGATGTACGTCGGCACGGTGCTGATGGCCGGTTGGCTGCTCGCCGCGGCGACCAGCCCAGAATGCTTCGCCTGGCTCAACGGGATGTTCGCCACCTGGCCCGGCATGATCGTGCTCGTTGGCTACTCCTGGGCGCTGATTCATCACGCGCTGGGCGGCATGCGCCACTTCATCTGGGACACGGGCGCGGCGCTCGACATCGCCGCCGTCGACCTGCTGTCGTGGGGCTCGCTCGTGCTGTCGGTGACGCTGACGGCAGGGTTGTGGTTCTACATCGGCATGGAACGCGGATGGGTGACGGTATGGCAATGACCACACCGCTGAAGCGCGCGCGCGGCCTTGGCTCCGCCCACGAGGGCACCGGCCATTTCGTCAAGCAGCGCATCACCGCCGCCGCCAACCTCGTCCTCTTGTCGTTTGCCGTCGGGCTGATCGCCAAGCTGGCCGGCGCCGACCTCGCCACCGTGCGCGCGACGCTGGCGCATCCGGCGGTCGCCATTGCGCTCGTCGCCCTGATCGTGTCGATGACGGTGCACATGCGCATCGGCATGCAGATCATCATCGAGGACTATGTGCACGGCGAAGGCGCCAAGACGCTGCTGCTGCTCGGCAACACGCTGTTCGCCGCCGGCATCGCGGTGGTGTCGATCTTCGCCGTGCTGAAATTGAGCTTCGGGGGTTAGGCCGATGTCCGAGAAGAAAAACGGCACGGCCAAAGCCAATGGCGCGAAAAAGGCCGGCGCGGCCCCGGCCATCAAGGGTCTGTCGTATCCCATCCATGATCACACGTACGATGTCGTGGTCGTCGGCGCCGGCGGCGCGGGCCTGCGGGCAACGCTCGGCTGCGCCGAAGCCGGCCTCAAGACGGCGTGCGTGACGAAGGTGTTCCCCACGCGCTCGCACACGGTCGCAGCGCAAGGCGGCGTCGCCGCGGCGCTCGGAAACATGGGCCCCGACGACTGGCGCTGGCACATGTACGACACGGTGAAGGGCGCCGACTGGCTCGGCGACCAGGACGCCATCGAATACCTCTGCCGTAACGCCCCCGCCGCCGTGTACGAGATGGAGCACTACGGCGTGCCGTTCTCGCGCACCGAGGACGGCAAAATCTACCAGCGCCCGTTCGGCGGCATGACGACGGAGTACGGCGAAGGACCCCCTGCACAGCGCACGTGCGCCGCTGCCGATCGCACCGGCCATGCCATGCTGCACACGCTCTACGGCCAGTCGCTGCGCCGCTCGGCGGAGTTCTTCATCGAGTATTTCGCCCTCGACCTGCTGATGGATCAGGACGGCGCCTGCCGCGGCATTCTCGCGCTGTCGCTCGACGACGGCAGCATCCACCAGTTCCGCGCCAAGAAGACCATCCTGGCGACCGGCGGTTACGGACGCGCGTATTTCTCATGCACGTCGGCGCACACGTGCACGGGCGACGGCAACGCCATGGTTCTGCGCGCCGGCCTGCCGCTGCAGGACATGGAGTTCGTGCAGTTCCATCCGACCGGCATCTACGGCGCCGGCGTGCTGATCACCGAGGGCGCCCGCGGCGAAGGCGGCTACATCACCAACTCGCAGGGCGAGCGCTTCATGGAGCGCTATGCGCCGCACGCCAAGGATCTCGCCTCGCGCGATGTCGTCTCGCGCTCGATGACCATCGAGATCCGCGAAGGGCGCGGGCACGGGCCGGAAGGCGACCACATCCACCTGCATCTCGACCATCTGGATCCGAAGATCCTCGCCGAGCGCCTGCCCGGCATCACCGAGAGCGCCAAGGTGTTCGCCGGCGTCGATCTGCGCCGCCAGCCGATCCCGGTGCTGCCGACGGTGCACTACAACATGGGCGGCATCCCCACGAACTATCACGGCGAGGTGCTGACGCTGAAGGACGGCAACCCGGACCATGTGGTGCCGGGCCTGATGGCCATCGGCGAAGCGGCCTGCGTTTCGGTGCACGGCGCCAACCGCCTCGGCTCCAACTCGCTCATCGATCTCGTCGTCTTCGGGCGCGCCGCCGGACTGCGCTGCGCCGAGACCATCGAAGCCGGTTCGGCCCATCCGGAGCTGGCGCGCGACGTTACCGAGCGCGCGCTGTCGCGCCTCGACCGCTTCCGCTACGCCTCCGGCGGCACGCCGACGGCCGATCTGCGCCTCAAGATGCAGAAGTCGATGCAGGCGCACTGCGCGGTGTTCCGCGACGGTCCGGTGATGGCCGAGGGCATGAAGCAGATCGGCGATATCTGGAAGGCGTCGGACGACATCCGCGTCACCGATCGCTCGCTTATCTGGAACTCCGATCTCGTCGAGACGCTGGAATACGACAACCTCATCTCGCAGGCGGCGGTGACGGTGACGGGCGCTCACAACCGCCAAGAAAGCCGCGGGGCGCATGCGCGCGAGGACTTCCCCAAGCGCGACGACGTCAACTGGATGAAGCACACGCTCGCCTGGGCTGACTACGGCTCCAAGTCGGTGCGCCTCGACTATCGCCCGGTGCACACGCACACGATGACCAACGAGGTCAAGTACATCGAGCCCAAGGCCCGCGTGTACTGAGCTCGGCCGCCTTGCGGAGCATGGCTTCGCTTTGACGCGGCCATGACGGGTTGTTTGAAGGCGTCTCGATGGCTTCATTGTCAGATGACGGCGCGCAGGCCGCTACCGACGTAGCGGGATTTGCGCATGCGTTCGCCATTGTCCACCGCAACGGATATACAGGCGGCGCTAGCGGACGAACGACCAACCCGTCGGGCAGCCCGGCAAACAAGCGGCGGCAGCGAGCGGAGAGCGTATGCGTACGGTCCTCATCACCGGAACGTCGGCAGGGTTCGGACAGCTGGCCACAGTCGAGCTGGCAACGCGCGGCTGGCGCGTCATCGCGACGATGCGCAACCTCGATCGCAAGGGGCCACTGGAAGCTGCGCTGGAGCAGTCGGGCGCGGCGAGGAACGTCGACATCGTGCAGCTCGACGTGACGGATGCGGATTCGATCATCAACGGCGTTGCCGAGGCGCTCACCATTACCGGCGGCTTCCTCGATGCCGTCGTGCATAACGCTGGCGTCGCCACCGGCGGCGCCTTCGAGGACATCCCTGACGCCGAGGTGCGCCGGGTGATGGAGACCAACCTGTTCGGCGTCATGGCGCTGACGCGGGCGCTGCTGCCGACGTTCCGCAAGCAGCGGTCGGGGCGCATCGTGATCGTCTCCAGCGAGGCCGGGCTCGTCGGCCAGCCGTGCAATTCGATCTACGTGTCCTCCAAGTGGGCGGTGGAAGGCTGGGCGGAATCACTCGCCTTCGAGGCTGGGCAATTCGGCGTCGAGGTGCTGCTCGTCGAGCCGGGCCCGTACATCACCGACATCTGGCAGTCCTCGCCGCGTTTCAGCCCCGACAACAGCGCCTACCGTCCGTGGGCGCAGTACCTGTTCCGCGCCATCGATGCGCATGTCGCCGTAACGGGCGGCCAGCCGCAGGAGGTCGCCGAGCGCATCGCGCGCGTGCTGGAGGCGCCGCGACCGCGCTTCCGCAATCCGGTGGGGAGCCAGGCGCGCATCGTTCATTTCGCCCGCGGGAAGTTCCCGAGCCGTTGGCTGCGCCGCGGTTTCGAGGCCTACCTGGGCTCCCGGCGCGTGCGCCTGTAGCGGGATCGCCACGGCGGTCCAAGCACTTGGCTACGTCGGCTCCGCCAGCCTCAAATCGCGCCAGATTCCATGCAAGTATTGTCAGCCTCCATACCGTTCCCGGTTGAGGCGTACGCTCAGGTATCAGGAAACGAACATGGACACGAAATTGTGCATGCGGCTGGCCTTCGTGGCGGCCGCTTTTTCAGTTCTGGCAGCGCTACCGGCTGCTGCCGCTGATGATTGCAAAGAAGCCGTCAAGGCAGAAGGCAAGCCCGCTTCGCTTCGCGACCTCGGCGCTTACCCGAACTCGCTGCTCGCCTGGCGCTCAGCGGTGAAGGAGAAGTTCGGCGGCGAATATAACTCCTGGCGTTATTCGAAGGACGCCAAGGTCGACTGTACCGAGAAGGCCGGTCAGTGGACCTGCGTGCGCACCGCCAAGCCGTGCAAGGATCTGCTCAGCCGCGCACTTGGCGGAGCGAAGGAAGCCGTCAAGGACGTCGTGAAGCGGGATTGCAAGGCGGAGTCACTCCAGTCCTACGGCGCCGCCAAGAAGGACAAGAAGGCAGCCCTCTCCGAGGCCGAAACCGGCTGGGAGCTCGACGCGCGCAAGAAGCACGGCAAGGAATACGCGGTTTGGAAGAGCGCCACCGAGACGGACATCGACTGTCACGATGTCAAGGGTGGCGTCCAGTGCATCGCCGTCGGCACGCCCTGCAAGTAACGAGCTCGCTCAAGCTAAGGCAAAAAGAAAAGCGGCGACCGAGATGCTCGGTCGCCGCTTCTATAATCAGCTACTCAGATCGAGTTAGATGATGTCGATCTCGGCCGGCATGTACGAAGTGACCTCGAGGCCAACTTCCTGCTCGCGAACGGCCGGCTTGCTCCAAACCTTCATGGTGATTTCCTCCATTGAAACTGGCGAACCGCCTGTCCGCCTAGTTCGATAACGGCACCATAGCAAGGACGTTCGATAACTAGAAATCGCAATCGCGTGATCTGATTATCAGAAAAACTTATCGGTCCGATAAGCACCCGAAGGGGTCGGAGCGCCCGTCCAGAGCGCCGCATAGATGCAATTTTAGCTAAAGCCGATGAGGCGCCTTTGCGGAAGCCTCAGCTTAAACGCGTAGGGTTGGCCCATGCCCGGCGCACTGCCCGGGCCCGACATTCAAGGGGCCACTCGTCATGTATGCATCGAAAACGCCATTGCTGATGCTTGCTGCAATCACGGCGTTCGGAATTCTCAGCGCGCCGGTCGGCGCCGCCGAGACCGCCGCCGACGTTCCCAAGGACTCCTATTACAACGATCCGCTGACAGCGGCCGAGCGGAGCGGCATCGCGCAGGAGGAGAACGTATCCCCGAACGACGGACGCGCCTCCGTGCCGAATGCTGCCGATGACGGCGTCATCCCCGATGCTGCCGACAAGGCCGACCGCAAAGCGGCGACCGAAACGCCGGAGCAGAATCGCAAGGAAGACGTCGACCGCGGCGCCGTGAAGGGCGGCGAGAGCGAGGCGGACGCGATCCTCGATGAGTCCAAGAAGGACTTCAAGGTATCCAAGAAGGATCTCGCCGGCTGCATGAAGGACTGGGATCCGCAGACGCAGATGAGCAAGGCGGAGTGGGAAGAGAGCTGCCGCACGACGCTCGAGTACTTCCCGGACGGCCAATGAAATGACGCGCGGCGTGCGGCGCCAGTCAAGCCGCACGTCCTAGCGCCGAATATCTGCAAGGAGACGCCCATGCTACGCCGCGCCGTTGCCACCCTTTGTGCGGGACTGATGGCCACCACTCCCGCTTTCGCCTGCACGGATGTCCGCCTCATCGCCGGCGATGGTTCGGCGATGACGGTGCGCACCATGGAATTCGCCATGGAGCTCGACAGCGAGGTGCAGATCATTCCGCGCGGTCTGCAGGTGACGTCGCCAGCCCCCAATGGCAACGGTTTGAAGTGGACCTCGAAGTACGGCTACGTGGCCATGAACGCCTACGGCATGCCGGTCGCCACCGACGGGCTGAACGAAAAGGGCCTCGGCTTCGGCGCCCTCTATCTGCCGGGCGAGACCAAATACCAGGACATCAAGCCGGGCGAGGAAAGCCGCGCGCTGTCGAACGCCGCCTTCGGCGGCTGGGTGCTCGGCAACTTCGCTACCATCGACGAGGTCAAGGCCGCGGTTGGCGACATCGTCGTGTGGGGCGAGACGGTGCCGCAGCTCGGCTCGTTCTCGCCGCTGCACTACGTCGTGCACGACAGCAACGGCAAAAGCATCGTCATCGAGTACGTCGACGGCAAGATGCACGTCTACGACAACACAGTCGGCGTGCTCACCAACTCGCCGACCTACGAGTGGCACATCCAGAACCTGCGCAACTACGTGAACCTGACGGCCGCCAACGCCAAGCCCGTGAAGATCGGCAACGTGACGTACGCCGGCACGGGACAGGGCTCGGGCCTGCATGGCCTGCCCGGCGATCCGACGCCTCCCTCGCGTTTCGTCATGGCGGCGGCGACGGCCTACCTCGCCGACAAGCCGAAGGATGCCGCCGAGGCGCTGATCGTCGCCCAGCACCTCATCAATCGCGTCGATATTCCCAAGGGCCTGGTGCGCGACTACTCGCAAGGCGGCAAGCCAATGGGCGACTACACGCAGTGGACCACGTTCCGCGATCACGCCAACAAGATCTACTACTGGAAGACGTACAACGACCCCGCGATGAAGGCGGTCGACCTCAAGACACTCAACTTCGACGCCGGCCAGCCGACGCGCTCGCTCAGCCTCGCCGCCGCCAAGCCGACCGTGCAGATGGTGACGCCGCGCGACTTCGTGACGGCGACGCAGTAAGGGCGCCCCGCCGCAACCGAAACCGGCTTGGGATTTGCCGGCCGTGTGGCCCGGATCGGCCTTCGCGATCCGTCGTTTTGCCTCTACATTCCGAATCTCAGGCGGCGGCCTAAGGCTGCCGCAGGCCCATTCGCGAAGCAGGAGGACGCCATGCGCGGATTTGCCAAGGCCGGATTGATCGGAACGGCGCTACTCGGCGCGATGGCGACAACTGCAACCGCTGAGATCAAGTGCCAGGACGGCAGCCAGCTCATCCAAGGCAATTGGATGGCGACGCCCTATTGCCAGGACAAGCTTCTCGCCCAGGTGGCCAACGCGCGCGGCTTCAAGACCTCGTTCGCAGCCATCCGCAACAATCCCAACCACAAGAAAGAGCTGTGCCGCTTCCTTTACACGGATATCCGCGTGCAGATGACGTGTATGGACGCGGGCGTGCCGGAGTACTACGGCGGCGGCCGCTAGACGCCGCGCAGCGCCTCGGCATCGGCGAGGATCTGCGCGTGGTCGAAGGCTACGGTCTGCGATCGCCAGTCGGCAACCCATTCGGCAGCGGCGGCGTCATCGCCCGCCAACACGTCAGCCCTGTCGATGGTGGCGAGATAGGCGACGGAGCAGGTATGGCCGCGGGGATCCCGGTCCGGGTCGGAATAGACGCCGATAAGCCGCAGGGCGCCTACGGCGAGCCCGGTTTCTTCCTTCAGTTCGCGGCGGCAGGCTGCCTCGACGGTCTCGCCTACATCGACGAAGCCGCCGGGAAGCGCGTAGCAGCCGCGAAACGGGTCGTGCTTGCGGCGGATAAGCAGCACGTACCCGCGCGCGTCGAACACGACGCAGTCGGTGGTGAGTGCGGGGGTGGCAGGCATCGGCATGGGAGCCCTTTTCGAGGCGGTCGTGCTAGAGGGTTAGAATCGGCCGAACGTCCGGCGACCGCAACACGGTAGAGGGGCAGCTATAGATGCGTAGCCGGTTCTCGAGGCCGACGGGTGTGC
The DNA here is from genome assembly GCA_963812795.1 of uncultured Alphaproteobacteria bacterium. Lineage (GTDB taxonomy): Bacteria > Pseudomonadota > Alphaproteobacteria > Rhizobiales > Hyphomicrobiaceae > Hyphomicrobium_A. The sequence goes on from CAWEWG010000007.1 coordinate 251,941, forward strand.
CCAACGCGATGGCAGACAAGAAACCGGAAAGCCGCCGCGAGCCGACGGAGGGCGAGACGCGGCTGGCGCCCGATCCGTTCACGGCGGTGCTGCCGGCGCTCGCCGCACTCGGTGCCATTGCCTCGATCGCGACCATCAACTGGACGGCGCAGGAGCGTACGCCCGATCGCGCCCGCTCCAAGCGCAAGGCCGGCACCGCGCTGCGCGAGCTGGAAACGTGCTGCCTCGGCCTGCAGGAGATCTTCCGCCGTTTCCAGCGCAATCCGCGCCTGTTCGCCGGTGAGGGGGCGGGGTCATCGCCGCTGAAATTCGGCGTGCACGGGCCACGCGTCGCCACCGATGCGGCACGGCTGTTCCAGCAGCTCATAAACGACGTCGCCTCGATGCTAGTGCTCGCCTCGCAGAACGCCTTCGACGTCATGTCGGCGGTCGAGGACGGCGAGATCAACGCGCCGGAGGAGGTGTTCTTCGGCTTCGGCGAGCAGCAGGAGCGTCTCAACAAGCTGATCCAGGCGCGCGCCACGCTGAAGGCCTCGGTCGACGCCGGCGCCGAGGTGGCCGCCAAGCTGACCGAGCTTGTGCGCGAGCTGAAGAAGCACCGGCCGGAATAGCCTTGCGGGAGCGTCAGGTTTTCGGCCGCCGACGCGACGCCGGCGGGCGTTGACACGGGCATTTGCCCCGTTTCATGTGGGATACCGGCTCCGGCGGCCGGCGATAGCAGGAAAGCTAGACGTCCCATGGTTCACTTCACGCTCCCCCGCAACTCCAAGGTCCAGCGCGGCAAGACCTGGAACGAGCCGGAGAACAAGGAGACATGGAAGGAATTCCAGGTTTATCGCTGGAACCCGGAAGGCGACGAGAACCCCCACATCGATAGCTATTGGGTGGATACGGCCCGCTGCGGGCCGATGGTTCTCGACGGCCTCATCAAGATCAAGAACGAGATCGACGCCACGCTGACCTTCCGCCGCTCGTGCCGCGAAGGGATCTGCGGCTCCTGCTCGATGAATATCGACGGCACCAACACGCTCGCCTGCCTGCGCGGCTACGAGGACATCAAGGGGCCGGTGAAGGTCTACCCGCTGCCGCATATGCAGGTGGTGAAAGACCTCGTCCCCGACATGACCAACTTCTATGCCCAGCACCAGCTGATCGAGCCTTGGCTAAAGACCGACACGCCGGCGCCGCCGAAGGAATGGCGCCAGTCGCACGAGGATCGCCAGAAGCTCGATGGGCTCTACGAGTGCATCCTGTGCGCCTGCTGCTCGACCTCGTGCCCCAGCTACTGGTGGAATTCCGACCGCTATCTCGGTCCGGCGGCGCTGCTGCAGGCCTTCCGCTGGGTGCAGGATTCGCGCGACGAGGCGACGGGCGAGCGGCTCGACAACCTCGAAGACCCCTTCCGCCTCTATCGGTGCCACACCATTCTCAATTGCACCAAAGCTTGCCCCAAGGGGCTCAACCCAGCCAAAGCCATCGCCGAGCTGAAGAAGCTGATGGTCGAACGCCGCGTCTGAGGCGGCTGGCCGGCAACAAAAAACGTCAGGAGTAGCGAATGCTCGACCACATCGGCTTTCCGGTCACCGAGTTTGCCCGCTCCAAGGCGTTTTACACGCGCGTGCTCGAGCCGCTCGGCTTCAAACTGATCATGGAGGTGAACCTCTCGGAGGACGGCGAGGACGGCTACGCGGGCTTCGGTCCCGATCGCCCGCACTTCTGGATCGGCACCGGCAAGCCGCTAACGGGACGGTTGCATGTGGCATTCTCCGCCAGAAACCGTGCCGAGGTGCAGGCGTTTTACGCGGCGGCACTGGCCGCCGGTGGCATCGACAACGGGGCGCCGGGGCTGCGGCCGCACTATCACGAGAACTACTACGCGGCCTTCGTCCTCGACCCTGACGGGCACAACATCGAGGCCGTCAATCATCTCCCTGAGTGACACAAGCGGGCAGAAGCTTTGCTTGCGGCCATCGTCGCGCAAGCTGATGCCCGCGCCTCAGGCGCGGGGGCCCTTGGCCCCTGGCTGCCGCATACGAGCGGAACGGTTGATCTTCACTTGGCCGCCGAAGGCGGCAAGGGCCCAAGGGGCCCCGGCGCGAGCGCCGGCCATCGTGTCCCGGGCGCCATAGGCGTGATCGCTCCGTCACCACTCGTGTCGGTACAAAAAAAGACCGGCGGCGCGTCTCGCTGCCACCGGTCTGTAAGTATTTGAAGGCTAGGCGCCGATCGCGTCCATTAGCCTTCGATATCGCGCGGAACGAGGGGAACTGGCGCGTATCCGGCTGCCTTAGGCAGCTCGACGGGCAGTCTTGCGAGCCGTCTTGCGGGCAGTCTTGCGAGCCGTCTTGCGAACGGTCTTGCGAGCAGCAGCCTTGCGAGCCGCCGGCTTCTTCGCAGCAGCGCGACGAGCCGGGGCCTTCTTCACTTTGCGCTTCACAGCTTTCTTGGCAACCATTGGATTTCTCTCTTTCTGGGTTTCGTTTCTATCTCTCTCAGTTCGAATCACTCGAACTAAAAAAATCATGTGCAAGTTCGATCATTTTGTTGACATGAAATTGCAAATGGAATGCTAACGCGCGCGCATTCAATGCCGTGTGTTGCGAGAAATCATCATTTTTGTCGTGTTTCGAACGCGCTGCGTCGTCGTTTGCATATTCTAGGTTCGCATTTCGAGAAATCTACGCAGCGCACACAAGCGACGCATCGCGCGCGAAATGGAGCGCGCTTTGGCGCGCGCGTCACGCCGCTTTGACGACGCGATTGTGCAGATCGAGAACCGCCATCATGTAGCCGAAGCGATCCTCGACAGCCTCCGCCAGCAGTGAAAAGTAGTTCGGGCCCTCGGGGACGATCTCGCCGACCACTTCGCCGTACTCGAAGCGCAGTTCGGCCTCGAAGTGACGCGCAATCGCCTGCATCTTGCTGTTCTCGGCAAGGCAACTGACGCACAGGTGCTGAACGCCGCGGTTGCGGGCGGCGCGAATGACGCGGCCCATGAGCAAGGTGCCGATGCCGAGCTCCTGCAGCGGTTCCTCGACGGAAAAGGCCGCTTCTGCCTCGCGGCCCCAGGTGTCGCCCAGCTTCTTGAGCTCGGCGGCGGCGCGCACATCCTCACCCTCGAAGTAGCCGTAGACGATACCGCCCATGTCGGCCATGCGGGCCGCGTAGTCTTCGACGAAACGGTCGGAAACCCCGTGCGCAAAGCGCATTCTGCGGCTTTTCCGGTCGAGGCGTAGCAAGTGATCGCGGAACTTCGCGGCCTCCGTCGGCCACAGTTTCCTTATGGTGCCGGTCGGCACGGTCTGCTCGTGCATGGTGTTGCCCTCCGCATTTTCGAGCTGGGCTCAACGTTCGGCCTCGAAGGTCGAGCCCTGGTGTGCGCCACTGAGTGTAAGGCGGCGCGCGTCGTCTATTGCACTGCACAATATGAGGGTGCCGTGGCGAGAATCCCATCGCGCGGCCGCGGCTAAGCGGCACGTGAGGCCGTTCTGCCGCGGGTTCTACGTTGGTGACATACCGTCGCGGGATTGCGCTTTTCCGGCATTTGAAGCAATGCGCGCGTAGAGGGACCGTGAGACCGATGCCGCAACTGCCCATCGAACGCTTGTGCGCGCAGATCGCCGCCGACGAGCTGGAGACCGACGCCGCGCAACTCGCTGTGGCGGCGCGGCTCGACATGCTGGCGCGGCAGCTGAACAATTGGCGGCCGCGACGCAGCGGGCTGTTCTCGCTCTTCCAGCGCTCCAGCGAGCCGCCGCCGCGCGGCCTCTACGTCTACGGCGACGTTGGGCGCGGGAAGACCATGCTCATGGACCTGTTCTTCGCTTGCGTGGGCTTTGCGCCGAAGCAGCGCAGCCATTTCCACGAGTTCATGGCGGACGTGCATGAGCGCATCGGCAAAGCCCGCCAGGAGGTCGACGGCGACCCGATCCCGCATGTCGCCACCGGCATCGCCGAAGAGGCGGCGCTACTGTGTTTCGACGAAATGCAGGTCACCGACATTGCCGACGCGATGATCCTTGGCAGGTTGTTCAAGCATCTCTTCGAACGCGGCGTCGTCATCGTGGCGACGTCGAACTCGGCGCCGGCGGCCCTTTACGAGAACGGCCTCAACCGGCTGCTCTTCCTCCCGTTCATCCGGCTCATCGAGGCGCACATGGATGTCGCCGAGCTGAAGTCGGCGAAGGACTATCGGTTGGAGAAGCTGGCGGGGCTGCAGTTGTACTTCGCGCCCGCCGATGCGGCTGCCGAGGCCGAGCTCGACGCCCACTGGGATCGGCTGACCGGGCGGCATCCGGGCGAGGCGGAGACGCTACTGGTGAAGGGCCGCAGCGTACGCGTGCCGCTCGCCTCGATGGGCATCGCCCGCTTTCCCTTCCGCGATCTGTGTGAGGCGCCGCTGGGAACGATCGACTACCTGCGCATCGCCCACACCTACCATACGGTGATGATCGACGGCATTCCGGTGATGGAGCGCGACCGTCGCGAGGTGGCGCGCCGCTTCATCAACCTCATCGATACGCTGTACGACAACAAGGTCTGCCTCATCGCCTCGGCGGCGGCGGAGCCTGATGCCCTGTGCAAGGACAGCGCCGGCGCCAAGGCCTTCGAGCGGACCGCCTCGCGTCTGATGGAGATGCGCAGCGCCGCCTATCTTGCCGCCCGCGCCACCCGCGGCCACTGAGTGGGAGGCCACGTTTAGCTCGGACCTAGCCTCTCCAATAGGCAGAGGTGAAGAGCAGCGCCCCAAGGACGTGGTCAGGTCAGCGGGGGTCGATGGCTTTCGGCGAGGAGGTCACGCGGCCGTCGCCGATACCGAACGGCCAGCCACGGTTGGCGTCGGACGAAGGCACGCCGCCGGCTCCGGCTCCCGTGGTGGCGAAGCGGCGCGTATTGGCGCGCGGCCCATAGAGCAGCACGGCACCCTGGATGTCGCCCGGCTGCAGGCCCGTCTGCTTCTCGTCGTAGCGGTAAGACATGAGCTGCCCGGCAGCGCTCGGGTGATCGAGGCCGATGGCGTGCCCGATCTCGTGGGCGATGGTATAGCGCAGATCGTAGACGCCGAGCCGACCGTCGAACCCGACTTTCCACGGCTGCTTCGGGTTGATGCAGATGAGCGAGCGGCCGATGACCTTCTTCTCGCCGGTCCCCTGCTTCAGCGCCACGTTGGTGAAGGCGCGGCCGAGGGGCCGGGCTTGTGCGCCGATGAGAATGCCGGCCGCTGCCGTGTCGCGCGTCTCGCGGAACGAGATGTCGGCGACCTTCTCCCACATGCGGAAGGCGGCAGCGACCTCGCTGCGGAACTGGCGCTTGTTGATCTTGGAAGCGTCGTAGGCCGCCGCGGGAGGGAGCATCGAGGCGCAGTTGCGGGAGCCGGGCGTTTCCACCGGAGCGGTGGCGAAGGCGTAAGTGACGATGGCGCTGCGGCCGAACGTCGGGGTTCGCCATTTGACGGTCTGGTTCTCGAGATCGAGCAGGCGGAAGCCCAAAAAGGTCTTCGCATCCTCGGCGCCGGCAGCGCTGCAGCCCAGCAGCGTCATCCCGGCGGCCAGTCCGGCCAATAGTGCGCCTCGCAAAACCCCTCCCAACGCCCGCGCGCGCGGCGGGCCATCGCTCCTGTCGACCCATAAGGACCCTAGATCCGGCGGCGGTTGTGCACCCCCTCCGGTGCGCGTCAAACCGTTCCCGACGTCGGGCTTTCCCTGCTTATGGGCCTAGTCTAAACCTACTCGTGACCGAGTTGTGGCGGGCGCGCATCCCTGCGCGTCATCGCCGCACAAAACAATTTTTATAGATAAGAGGGAGCTGCACGGGATGGCGCGCACGAAGATCGCCTTGATTGGCGGTGGCATGATCGGTGGGACGCTTGCGCACTTGATCGGGCTGAAAGAGTTGGGCGACGTCGTCATTTTCGACATCGCCGAGGGTCTCCCGCAGGGCAAAGCGCTCGATATTTCCCAGTCCGGCTCCGTCGAGGGCTTCGACTGCCAGCTCCGCGGCACCAATGCTTATGCTGATATTGAGGGTGCCGACGTGTGCATCGTCACCGCCGGCGTGCCACGCAAGCCGGGCATGAGCCGCGACGACCTCATCGGCATCAACATCAAGGTGATGGAGCAGGTCGGCGCCGGGATCAAAAAGTACGCCCCCACCGCCTTCGTCGTCGTCATCACCAACCCGCTCGACGCCATGGTTTGGGCGCTGCAGAAGGCCTCCGGCCTGCCGCGCAACATGGTCGTCGGCATGGCTGGCGTGCTCGACTCTTCCCGCTTCCGCCACTTCCTGGCGACGGATCTCGGCATCTCGGTGGAAGACGTCTCCGCCTTCGTGCTCGGCGGCCACGGCGACGACATGGTGCCGCTGGTGCGCTACTCGACGGTCGCCGGCATTCCACTGCCCGACGTCGTGCGCATGGGTTGGATGCGGCAGGACCGCCTCGACGAGATCGTCGACCGCACGCGCAAGGGCGGTGGCGAGATCGTCGCATTGCTGAAAACCGGCTCTGCCTATTATGCGCCGGCGTCGTCGGCGCTGGAGATGGTCGACAGCTACCTGAAAGACAAAAAGCGCATCCTGCCTTGCGCCGCCTACCTCAACGGCGAGTACGGCGTGAAGGGCCTCTATGTGGGCGTCCCGGTGATCGTCGGTGCCGGAGGCGCCGAGCGCATCATCGAGATCGACCTCAATGCGGCCGAGCGCAGCATGTTCATCAAGTCGGTCGAGTCGGTGAAGGGCCTCGTCGACGCCTGCACCAAGATCGCCCCGCAGCTCGGCGCTTAGGCCGGGCTGACGCCACCGCACCGCCGAACAGGAGCACTGCGTGAACATCCACGAGCATCAGGCCAAGGAATTGCTGCGCCAATTCGGCATCCCGACACCGGACGGCAGGATTGCCTTTTCGGTGCGTGAGGCCGGCGAGGCGACGCAGCAGCTTCCCGGGCCGCTGTTCGTCGTCAAGGCGCAGATCCACGCCGGCGGCCGCGGCAAGGGCAAGTTCAAGGAAGCTTCGGCGGGCGAGAAGGGCGGTGTGCGCCTCGCCCGCTCGCGTGCCGAGGTGCAATCCTTCACCGAGCAGATGCTGGGCGCAACGCTGGTCACGGCGCAGACGGGATCGGGCGGTCGTGCCGTCAACCGCATCTACGTCTCGGATGGTGTCGACATCGAGCGCGAGCTCTACCTGTCGGCACTGATCGACCGTGCAACGTCGCGCGTCGCATTCATTGCCAGCGCGGCGGGCGGCATGGACATCGAGGAGGTGGCGCACACCTCGCCGGAGAAGATCATCTCCGTCACCATCGATCCGGCCAGCGGCTACATGCCGTACCACGGGCGGCGCATCGCCTTCGCCTTCGGCCTCACAGGCAAGCAGATCGCCCAGTGCGTCAAGCTCATCGGCGATCTTTACAACCTGATGCTCGCCAAAGACATGAGCATGCTCGAGATCAATCCGCTGATCGTCATGAAGGACGGCAGCCTGTCGTGTCTCGACGCCAAGATGAGCTTCGATTCGAACGCGCTCTATCGGCACCCCGACATCGTCGCCATGCGCGACCTGACGGAGGAAGACCCGGCCGAGGTCGAGGCGTCGAAGTACGACCTGTCGTACGTCAAGCTCGACGGCACCATCGGCTGCATGGTCAACGGCGCCGGCCTCGCCATGGCGACCATGGATATCATCAAGCTTTATGGGGCAGAGCCGGCGAACTTCCTCGACGTCGGCGGCGGCGCGTCGAAAGAAAAGGTGCAGGCGGCCTTCAAGATCATCCTCTCCGACCCGGCCGTGAAGGGCATCCTGGTCAACATCTTCGGCGGCATCATGCGTTGCGACATCATCGCCGAGGGCGTGGTGGCGGCGGCGCGCGAGATGGCCATCACCGTGCCGCTGGTGGTGCGCCTCGAAGGCACCAATGTCGAGCTGGGCAAGAAGATCCTCGCCGAAAGCGGGCTCAAGATCACCCCCGCCGACGATCTCGCCGATGCCGCCGAGAAGATCACCGCCGCGGTGAAAGAGGCGGCATGAGGTCTAGGAGGCGTCTGCTGCGCCATCGTAACCTCTCACCCTGGGAGAGCTGGCAGCTCGATGAGCGTGGTGCGCTTCGCCGCTTTGCGCGGCATCGTGCAAGGCGCACGAGGGCGCCGCATGCGGCCACTGCGGCGAACGTCTGTCTTGATGCAGTGCAAAAAAGGTTTCAAGACTAGCGGGCGATCCCGGCACTAGGGCTCGGTCGCGGCGGACGGCGACATGGCTATTCTCGTAGACAAATCAACGAAGGTTATCTGCCAGGGCATCACCGGTGCCCAGGGCACCTTCCACACCAAGCAGGCGAAGGCGTACGGCACCAAGATCGTCGGCGGCGTGACGCCCGGCAAGGGCGGCTCCAAGCACCCTGACGAGGAGCTGGCCGACGTGCCGCTGTTCGACACGGTGGCGCAGGCGCGCGAGGCGACTGGTGCCAACGCGACATCGATCTACGTGCCGCCGCCGTTTGCCGCCGACGCCATCCTCGAAGCGATCGACGCCGGCTTCCCTTTCATCGTCGCCATCACCGAGGGCATTCCGGTCCTCGACATGGTCAAGGTGAAGCGTGCCCTCGAGGGTTCCGGCTCGCGTCTGCTCGGGCCCAACTGCCCCGGCGTGCTGACGCCGAACCAGTGCAAGATCGGCATCATGCCCGGCAACATCTTCCAGGCAGGGCGCGTCGGCATCGTCTCGCGCTCCGGCACGCTGACCTATGAGGCGGTGAAGCAGACGTCCGACGCGGGCCTGGGTCAGTCGACCGCCGTCGGCATCGGCGGCGATCCGGTCAAGGGCCTGGAGTTCATCGAGGTGCTCGACCTCTTCCTCTCCGATCCCGATACCGATTCCATCATCATGATCGGCGAGATCGGCGGCTCCGCCGAGGAAGAGGCGGCCGAGTTCATCAAGGGCGAAGCGCGCAAGGGGCGGGCAAAGCCGATGGCCGGGTTCATCGCCGGCTCGACGGCGCCGCCGGGCCGTCGCATGGGTCATGCCGGCGCCATCATTTCGGGCGGTAAGGGCAAGGCCGAAGACAAGCTCGAAGCGATGAAATCGGCGGGAATAGCCATGGCATCGAGCCCGGCAGCGCTCGGCACGACGCTGACCAGCGTGCTCAAGGGCGCAAACATGAAACCGCAAACTAAGCATGTCAAAGTGGCCGAGTAGGCGTATGCTGCACTGCACACTGGATTTCCCGCCGACGGCGCGCCGACCCCGCATTTGATCTGCTCGCCGATCGGCCCGCGCATCAATGACCGTTGAGACCCCCGCATGGCTCGCAATCCACTCAATGAAGCCTTCTTGCGCACCTCGTTCCTCAGCGCCACCAACGCCGCCTACGTCGAAGACATGCAGGCGGAGTACCAGCGCAACCCGGGCTCGGTCAGCGACGAGTGGCGGCACTTCTTCGAGAGCCTGAACGAGGAGCGCGGCGGATCGCGCAACGGCGAGCGCGGGCCGTCGTGGGGCATCTCCCCGCCGGAGCTGCTGGAGAACGGCGACCTCGTCGCGGCGCTGACCGGCGATTATGAGTCCACCGAGCGCACCATCCGCACGAACCTGCAGGCCAAGTCGCATCAGCTCGGCTACGAGATGTCGCCGGCCGCTTCGCTGCGCGCGACGCAGGATTCGATCCGCGCGCTGATGCTCATCCGCGCCTATCGCGTCATGGGCCACCTGGCCGCCGACCTAGATCCGCTCGGCCTTGCCGACCGCAAGGTGCATCGCGAGCTGAAGCCGGAAACCTATGGCTTCACCGACGCCGATCTCGACCGGCCGATTTTCATCGACCGCGTATTCGGGCTCGAGACGGCGACGATGCGGCAAATCCTGCGCATCGTCCGCCGCACCTACTGCCGCCACGTCGGCGCGCAGTTCATGCACATCACTAGCCCGACGCAGAAGGCGTGGATCCAGGACCGCATCGAGGGCGAGGAGAAGGAGATCCGCTTCACGCCCGAAGGACGCCGCGCCATCCTCAACAAGCTGATCGAGACGGAGACGTTCGAGAAGTTCTGCGAGGTGAAATACACCGGCACCAAGCGCTTCGGCATCGACGGCGCCGAGGCGATGGTTCCCGCGCTGGAGCAGATCATCAAGCGCGGCGGCCAGCTCGGGGTGAAAGAGATCATCGTCGGCATGGCACATCGCGGGCGCCTCAACGTGCTCGCCAACGTCATGGCCAAGCCGCACCGCGCCATCTTCCACGAGTTCAAGGGCGGCTCGTTCAAGCCCGACGACGTCGAGGGCTCCGGCGACGTGAAGTACCACCTCGGCGCCTCGTCCGATCGCTCCTTCGACGGCAACAACGTGCACCTGTCGCTGACGGCCAACCCTTCGCATCTGGAGATCGTCGATCCGGTCGTCCTCGGCAAGGTGCGGGCCAAGCAGGACCAGCGCGGCTGCGCTGCCGGCGAGCGCACGCCGGTGCTGCCGTTGATCATTCACGGCGACGCGGCCTTCGCCGGCCAAGGCGTCGTTGCCGAGTGCTTCGGGCTTTCGGGTCTCAAAGGTCACCGCACCGGCGGCTCGATCCACTTCATCATCAACAATCAGATCGGCTTCACCACCAACCCGCGCCACTCGCGCTCGTCACCGTATTGCTCGGACGTGGCGCGCATGATCGAGGCGCCGATCTTCCACGTGAACGGCGATGATCCCGAAGCCGTCGTGCACGTCGCCAAGATCGCCACCGAGTTCCGGCAAAAATTCCAGAAGCCGGTCGTCATCGACATGTTCTGCTATCGGCGCTACGGCCACAACGAGGCCGACGAGCCGATGTTCACGCAGCCGCTGATGTATAAGGCGATCAAGTCGCATCCGACGGTGATCGACATCTACTCCAAGCGTCTCGCCGAGGAGGGCGTGGTGCCACTGGAGGAGAGCCAGCGCATGCAGACGAGCTTCCGGGCGCACCTCGAGGAAGAGTTTGCGACCGCCGACAATTTCCGTCCCAACAAGGCCGACTGGCTCGACGGTCGCTGGGCCGGCATGGGCTTTGCCGAAGACGATGCGCGCCGCGGCGAGACGGGTGTCAACATCGAGCGGCTGCAGACCATCGGCCGTCGCATCACATCGATCCCACCCGACTTTAACGCACATAAGGTCGTGCGCCGTTTGCTCGAGCGCCGCAGGGCGATGATCGACGAGGGGAGTGGCATCGACTGGTCGATGGCCGAGCATCTTTCCATCGGCTCGCTTCTCGCCGAGGGCTTCCCGGTGCGCCTCTCGGGTCAGGATTCCGAACGCGGCACCTTCTCGCAGCGCCACGCCGTCCTGATCGATCAAGAGACCGAGCGCCGCTGGACGCCGCTCAAGCATGTCGCCAACGACCAGGCGAGGTTCGAGGTCATCAACTCGATGCTCTCGGAGGAAGCGGTGCTCGGCTTCGAGTACGGCTACTCGCTCGCCGAGCCGAACGCGCTCGTTATGTGGGAGGCGCAGTTCGGCGACTTCGCCAACGGCGCGCAGGTCGTGTTCGACCAGTTCATTTCGTCCGGCGAGCGCAAGTGGCTGCGCATGTCGGGCCTCGTGTGCCTGCTGCCGCACGGCTACGAAGGGCAGGGCCCGGAGCATTCCTCGGCGCGGCTCGAGCGCTATCTGCAATTGTGCGCCGAGGACAATTGGCAGGTGGCCAACGTTACGACACCTGCCAACTACTTCCACATACTGCGCCGGCAGCTGAACCGCAAGTTCCGCAAGCCGCTCATCCTGATGACGCCGAAGTCCCTCTTGCGTCACAAGCGTGTCTTGTCGCGCCTCGACGAGATGGGTCCGGGCACGACCTTCCACCGCCTGCTGTGGGACGACGCCGAGCACAAGCCTGAGGAGAAGATCAAGCTCGTCTCCGACGAGAAGATCAAACGCGTGGTGCTCTGCTCGGGCAAGGTCTACTACGATCTTTACGATGCGCGCGAAGCCGCCGGCATCGACAACGTCTATCTGCTGCGCGCCGAACAGCTCTATCCGTTCCCGGCGCGCGCGCTGATGCACGAGCTCGCCCGCTTTACGCAGGCGGAGGTCATCTGGTGCCAGGAGGAGCCCAAGAACATGGGCGCCTGGAGCTTCATCGAGCCGAACCTGGCATGGGTGCTCGAGCGCATCGACGCCAAGCACAAGCGACCATACTACGCCGGGCGGCCGGCTTCGGCGTCGACGGCCACCGGGCAATTGTCGAAGCATCTTTACGAGCAGAAGACGCTGGTCGAGGCGGCGCTAGCCGGCGGGGCGTCGAGTTAGCCGCCGGAGGCATAAACTTCGCGGGGAAGTGAGACCTGAGATGGCAACCGAAATTCGCGTGCCGACACTGGGTGAAAGCATCACCGAGGCAATCGTCGGCAAGTGGTTCAAGAACGCCGGCGACGCCGTCAAGGCCGACGAGCCGCTGGTCGAGCTCGAGACCGAGAAGGTGACGGTCGAGGTCCCGGCACCGGTTACCGGCGTTCTGGGCGAGATCAAGGTCACGCAAGGGCAAACGGTTGCCGTCGGCGCCCTGCTCGGTGCCATCAGCATTGGCGACGCCGCGACGGCGAAAGCGGGCAACCCCACCGCCAAGTCGGCGCCGGCCGCGGCGAAGCCTGCGCCCGCGCCCGACAAGCCGACCCCCGCGGCAGCCAGGAGCGACGGCGGCAACGGCGAGATGCCGCCGAGCCCCGCCGCGCGCAAGAAGCTCGCGGAGGCCGGTGTCGACGCCGCCGACGTGACGGGTTCGGGCAAACGCGGTCAGATCCTCAAGGAGGACGTGCCGGACGCCAAAGCCAAGGCCCCCGCGGACGAGCCGGCGCCGCGCGCGCCGCCGGCCGCATCGTCGCCGCCGGCTCGGGGCCTCGCGCCCATGCCCGTACCGACGCACCAGTTCCGCGTACCGTCGGTCCCCAACGACGCGGCGCGCGAAGAACGCGTGCGCATGACGCGGCTACGCCAGACCATCGCGCAGCGCCTCAAGGACGCGCAGAACACCGCCGCCATCCTGACGACATTCAACGACGTCGACATGAGCGCAGTGATGAAGTTGCGCAACGAATACAAGGTGCTGTTCGAGAAGCGCCACGGCGTGAAGCTGGGCTTCATGGGCTTCTTCGTGAAGGCGTGTCTGCAAGCCCTGAAGGAAGTCCCCGCCGTCAACGCCGAGATCGATGGCGACGAGATCGTCTACAAGAACTACTACCACATCGGCGTTGCCGTCGGCACCGACCGCGGCCTCGTCGTGCCGGTGGTGCGCGAGGCCGACCGCATGAGCCTAGCCGAGATCGAGACGCAGGTGACGGATTTCGGCAAGCGGGCGCGCGACGGCAAGCTCGGCATCGAGGACATGCAGAGCGGCACTTTCACCATCACCAACGGCGGCGTCTACGGCTCGCTCATGTCGACGCCGATTCTCAATGCGCCTCAATCGGGTATCCTCGGTATGCATCGCATCGAGGAGCGTCCCGTGGTGCGCGACGGCCAGGTCGTGGCGCGGCCGATGATGTACCTCGCCCTCAGCTACGATCACCGCATCGTCGACGGTCGCGAGGCGGTCGCCTTCCTTGTTCGCGTCAAAGAATGTCTTGAAGATCCGCAGCGGTTTCTTCTGGAGCTCTAGCCTAAGATGGCACGGGAGCATGCAGCATGGCGGAGGAAGACATTTCTGCGTCGATCGAAGTCTACCTGACGGTAGCGAACGGGCTCGAGGCCATCGCCTTCTACGAAAAGGCGTTCGGCGCCAAAGTTGCCTACAAGGAGCTGACGCCGGACGGCGCGCGCGTGCAGCATGCGACGCTGGCGGCATTCGGCGGTCATTTCATGCTGTCGGACTACTTTCCCGACTACATCACCGACGTGGCGCCACGCTCCTCGGATGCGAAGGGCAGCATGGCGGTGCACATCAATCTGCAAACCCCGCTTGAGGTTGACGGCGCTATCGCGCGCGCCGTTGCCGCCGGCGCCACGGTCACCATGCCGGCGAGCGATACGTTCTGGGTGATGCGTTACGGGCGCGTGCGCGACCCCTATGGATACGTATGGGCATTCGGCGCGCCGCTGCCCCTCGGGATATGAACGGAGACGATACCGTGGCCGCTTTCGATCTGATCGTCATCGGGGCAGGCCCCGGCGGGTATGTGTGCGCCATTCGCGCCAGCCAGCTCGGGCTGAAGGTGGCGATGGTCGAAAAGCGCGCGACGTTCGGCGGCACCTGCCTCAACGTCGGTTGCATTCCCTCGAAGGCGCTGCTGCATGCCTCCGAGCTCTACGAGGACGCCGGCTCGCACTTCGGCGTCATGGGCATCGACGTGAAGCCGAAGCTCGACCTTGCGCAGATGCTCGCCTTCAAGGACGAGGGCGTCAAAGGCAACACCGACGGCGTCGCCTTCCTGATGCGCAAGAACAAGGTCGATCATTTCCACGGCGCCGGCCGCATCAAGGCGCCCGGCGTGGTCGAGGTGACGTTCATCAACGGCGAGAAGCAAGTCATCGAGGGCAAGGCGATCGTCATCGCCACCGGCTCGGATGTCGCCAAGCTGCCGGGCATCGAGATCGACGAAAAGGCCGTCGTGTCGTCGACCGGTGCGCTGTCGCTGCCGGAGGTGCCGAAGCGGCTCCTGGTCATCGGCGCCGGCGTTATCGGGCTGGAGCTCGGCTCGGTGTGGCGGCGGCTCGGCGCGCAGGTAACCGTCGTCGAATACCTCGACCGCATCCTGCCTGGCACGGACGGCGAAGTGGCGCGGCAGCTGCAGCGCATCCTGGAAAAGCAGGGCATCGCCTTCAGGCTCGGGAGCAAGGTGACAGGCGTCGACAAGAAGGGCGGGGCGCAGAGCGTGACGATCGAGCCGTCGAAAGGCGGTGAAGCGGAGAAGCTGGAAACGGACGTGGTACTCGTCGCCATCGGCCGCGTGCCGTTCACCGAGGGGTTGGGCCTGGCGGAAGCCGGCGTGAAGCTCGACAACCGCGGACGCGTCGGCGTCGACAAGCACTATCAATCAAACGTCCCCGGCATCTATGCCATCGGCGATGTGATCGAAGGGCCGATGTTGGCGCACAAGGCCGAGGACGAGGGTGTCGCGGTCGCCGAGATCCTCGCCGGGCAGGCGGGGCACGTGAACTACGGCGTCATTCCCAATGTCGTCTACACGGCGCCGGAGCTGGCGAGCGTCGGCAAGTCAGAAGAGGAACTGAAGGGCGCCGGCGTCGCCTACAAGGTCGGCAAGTTCCCGTTCACTGCCAACGGGCGCGCCAAGGCCAACCACGTCACCGACGGCTTCGTGAAGATCCTCGCCGATGCCGCGACCGACCGCGTGCTGGGCGTGCACATTCTTGGTGCCAACGCGTCGGAGATGATTGCCGAGCCGGCGGTGCTGATGGAGTTCGGCGGCTCGGCCGAGGATCTGGCGCGCACCTGCCACGCGCATCCGACGCTGACCGAAGCCGTGAAGGAAGCTGCCCTCGCCGTCGACAAGCGCGCCCTCCACATGTGACGGGCTGGAGATCACTTCGTGAGGGGTTACAGCGCTCGGCTATTCGATGGGCGTGAGGGTGTAGCCGCCGTCACGCAGCAGGGCGACGAGACCCTTGTCGCCCGGCAAATGCAACGCGCCGACGGCGACGAACACGCCGCCCTGGTCGAGCAGCGGCGCTGCGACGTCCAGCATCTTCACGTTGCGCTCGACGAGCAGCTTCTCCTGGAAGCCGACGAACGCCTGGTCGGTGACGCCGGCCTCACGCGCCAGCGCGATCTGGAAGGGCATCGCCGCGGTGATCCTGCGGTTGAGATAGAGCTGCACCAGCGTCTCCATCATGTCGTCGGTGCGGTCGGCGAACTTGAGGCCGGCGCGCAGCATGTCGAGCTGCTGCTGCTCGGGCACGGCGGCGAGCGCCTCGATCTGTGCTGGGATGGTCTCCAGGCCGACGACCTCGAGCCCGCGCGCCTTGCCCATCTCGGCGATCTCCATGTCGAGGACGCGGGCGCCCTTCTGCACCTTGTCGCGCTCGCATTCCGAAACCGAGAGGATCATGCTGACGATCCACGGCTTGAACACCGCGGCCAGATCGACCGGCATGCCGGAGCGGCCGATGATCGATTTAACGGCATCGTACTCGGCGGTCGACAGCAGGTTGTCGAGCCGACGCCCGTCGGTGAACATGACCAGCGGCGCCGACTGTGCGATGACCGAGGCGGTGGCGTTCTCCGACAGGTCGGAAACTTCGAGCGCCACGATCTTGGCGTCGTTGAGCCCGGCCTTGACCGCCGGCGACAGGGCCGTGACGCGGTCGTCGGTGAGATGCACGGTGCCGAACAGGTATGACGCGGGGCGTCCCTGCTTCTCGATCTTCCACAGGATGGCGCCGGCGTTCTTGATTGCGGCAGCCTCGGCCATGATGCGCGTATAGGTCTGCGGATCCTTGGCGGCCGTCTCGGCCAGCATGTCGATGCCCCGGCACGTTTCGGCGGCATCCTTCTCGGCGGCGATAACGTGTGCGTGCGGGAACCCGGCGACGATCAGCGCGGCGAGCGCGATAGCCAAACGAAAACGCATGCGACTTCTCAACTCCGATGCGGCGGGGGGAACCCGCCTTTTACAGAGGACCGGCGAAGAAAAAGAGGCAAAATTGCGTCGCAGGTTCCAGACCATTTTGGTAAGCGTCTGAATTCGCAGTCGCTTCAGGCGCGTGGATGGGCTGCGTCATAAACGGCCAGCAGCCGATCGCGGTCCACCTCGGTGTACGCCTGGGTCGTCGACAGCGATGCGTGACCGAGTAGTTCCTGGATCTGACGTAAGTCGCCGCCGGCCGACAGCAGGTGCGTCGCGAACGAATGTCGCAGCGCGTGCGGCGTCGCCGTCGCCGGCAGGTCAAGGGACTCGCGCAGGCGCTCCATGGCGAGCTGAATGAGGCGCGGCGACAGCGGGCCGCCTTTGGCGCCGCGGAACATCGGCTCGTCGGGCTCGAGGGGATAGGGGCAAAGCTGCACATAGCGGGCGACGGCATCGCGTACGACCGGCAGCACCGGCACCAGGCGTTCCTTGCCGCCCTTGCCCGTGATGCGCAGCACGTCGCGATCCGGCGTCGGCGCGTCCTTGGCCCTGATGCTCAGCGCCTCCGCGATGCGCAGTCCACAGCCGTAGAGCAGCAGCAGCACGGCAGCGTCGCGTGCGAGCACCCAGTCGAGCTCGGCGCCGGCTCCGGCGTCGACGACGTCTGCCGCCTTGCCGACCGTCAAAGGCTTGGGCACCGAATGCGGCACCTTGGGCATGGCGAGCTGCAGGATCTTGCGGTTCTCGACGAGGTTCTGCGCTTCCAGCCAGCGGAAAAGCTGGCGCAACGCCGAAAGAGTGCGCGCCAGCGAGCGGCTGACGGCGCCGGTGCGGCGGCGGGAAGCGAGGAAGCCGCGGAAGCTCTTGAGGTCGAGCCTGGCGAGATCGGCGAGGCACGGCGCATAGCCGAGTTGCGTTGCGAGGTAGCCGAGGAACTGGCGGACATCGCGCGCATAGGCTTCGAGCGTCTTTTCCGCATGCCCACGCTCGTGGCGCAGGTGCTCCAGCCACGCGGCGACGGCGCGCTCCAGATCGGCGCTCAGCGGCAGCTCGGGTTCGGCGGTTTTCTCGGACATCACCGCGAAGCTAGCCGATTCGACGTGGCGAGCCGTTAATCGGCGTCGTCCGGGTCGGGGCGTCGGGCAGCAGCACGCATGTGCGCTTCCAGTGCGTCGATGCGGTCGAGTAGCTGCAACGCGAGGGCGACACCCGGTAGGTTGATGCCGAGGTCGCTGTGCAGCCGGTGCGCCTTCTGCACGCGCACCACGGTGGTCGCAGCGAAGCGCCATTGCGGCCCGCCCTTTTGGCGCGGCTCGATGACACCTTCCTCGACCAGCTCCATCACCCAGTCGGCTTGCACGTGGCAGGCGCGCGTCAAATCGGCGAGCGTGATCTCGTCGGCTTCATCGAGGATGACGACGGATTGCTTGGGGTTTGCTGGCATCGCTCTACACTCCCATGCCGGTGCGCGGGTTGAACGGAAGCTCGCGCTCCATCTGCCGATAGAATTCCTTGGCCTTGTCGGTGTCGGCCGGCGGCGTTTCGATTTTCAGAACGGCGTGCATGTCGCCTGGCGGATTGCCGGGGAGGCCCTTGCCCTTGAGGCGCATGGTGCGGCCCTTGGTGGAGCCGGGCGGGATCTTGAGTATGACAGCGCCTTCCGGGGTTGGCGCCGTCGCGCTGGTACCGAGCGCCGCCTCCCACGGTGTAATGGGCAGCTCGATATAGACGTCTTTGCCTTCGACCTTGAACCGCGGATCCGGCGCGAAGGATACTTCGAGGTAGAGATCGCCTGGCTGGCCCTTGCCCATGCCGGGCGAGCCCTGGCCGGCCAGACGGATGTGCTGGCCCTCGCGCACGCCCTTTGGGATGGTGACGCTCAAGGTGCGATCCTTGACGACGACGTGCCCACCGGCGTCGACTTCCGGGACGCGCAGGGTGATGTCGCGCTTGGCACCGACGTAGGCGTCGCGAATGTTGATCACCACTTTGGCGTGGTGGTCCTCGCCCTTGGCGCTGTACTCGCGACGCGTCGAGAAGCCGCTTCGCGCCCCGCGCCCGCCCGCCTGTCCGAACAGCCCCTCGAAGAAATCGCTGAACTGGGCAGAACCGGCATGTGCATCGCCGCCGCCGCTGAACTCGAAGCCCTGGTCCCAATTGGGCGGCGGGCGGAAATCCTGCCCCTGCTTCCAGTTGGCGCCGAGCTCGTTGTAGGCGGCGCGCTTTTCGGGATCCTTCAGAACCTCGTAGGCCTCACCCAATTCCTTGAATTTCGCCTCGGCGCCCAACTCCTTGTTGATATCGGGGTGAAGCGTGCGCGCCAACTTGCGGTAGGCGCGCTTGATGTCGTCCTGCGTAGCGTCGCGCTCAACGCCGAGGATCTTGTAGTAGTCCCTATATTCCATGGAGCGTGACGTCCCTGCCGAGGCTTGAGGCCGGCGCAGCATAGCGGGCGGCCCTCGATCCCCGGTTAATCTGTGGTATCGGCAAGCTATATTGTTGCTGCAGCGCCGAGTTCAATGCGCGGGCAACGCCGATGCGGCCGCGTCCATGCCTTGGGGGCGCCCAGCCATCCGCCTAGGCTCACCGTTCGCCTTTCTGATTCGTGCCGCTTGAGGTCGCTGCCGCCGATGCACAGTCTGTTCGAGCCGCTGGAGACGGAGACACGCGCCGGCACACAGTTGGCGCCGGTCGTGCTCGCCGTCGCGCTCGATCAAACGTACGATTACATCGTGCCCGAGGGCATCGAGCTGGAGCCGGGATGCTTCGTGCTGGTGCCATTCGGCCCGCAAAGCCGCATCGGCGTCGTCTGGGACAAACCGGTGGGTGGGCCAGTGGGCGCGCCGGGGAAGCCCGTCGATCCCAAGAAGCTGAAAGCCATCACCGCGCGCCTCGACGTGCCGCCGCTGCCGGCGCTGACGCTGCGCTTTGCCGAGTGGATCGCCAAGTACACGCTCGCCCCCCTCGGCATGACGGTGCGCATGATGATGAGCGCGCGCGCCGTGTTCGAGCCGACGAAGCCGCGCTTCGGCGTGACGGTTGTCGAAGGTGCGCCGGAGCCGCCGCGCATGACGCCGGCGCGCAAGCGGGCGCTGGAGATCGCCGCCGACGGGGCCATCCGCGCCAAGGCGGCGCTGGCGCTGGCGGCCGAGTGCTCCTCCGGCGTCGTCGACGGTCTCGTCGCTTCCGGCAACCTTGTCGAGATGGTCATTCCCGACAAGCGCCCGCCGCTACCCGATCCGCACCATCGCGTCACCGAGTTCGAAACCGAGCAGGCGGCCGCGGTGCATGCGCTGCGCTCGGCGGTCGATGCCGGCAACTTCTCGACGACACTGCTCGACGGCGTCACCGGCTCCGGCAAGACGGAGGTCTATTTCGAGGCGGTGGCGCGTACGCTGGAGCGCGGGCAGCAGGCCGTGATCATGCTGCCGGAAATCGCGCTCACCGATCAGTTCATGCGCCGTTTTCAAGGCGCGTTTCGGCTGCGCGCCGGTCGAATGGCATTCGGCGCTGTCGGGCCCGGAGCGGGGTCGCGTGTGGAAGCAGGCGGCGACGGGCGAGGCGCGTGTCATTGTCGGCGCTCGCTCGGCGCTGTTTCTGCCGTTCGCCGATCTCGGACTCATTATCGTCGACGAAGAGCACGACGCCGGCTTCAAGCAGGACGACCGCGTGCACTATCAGGCGCGCGATATGGCCGTGGTGCGCGGCAACCTCGGCGGCTTCCCGGTGATCCTCGCCTCGGCGACCCCGTCCATCGAGACGCACGTCAACGCGCGCACTGGGCGCTATCGCCACGTGATCCTGCCGGGACGCTTTTCCGGCGCCTCGCTGCCGGACGTCTCCGCCATCGACCTGCGGCAGACGCCGCCCGACAAAGGTAAGTGGCTGTCGCCGGTCCTGGTTGACGCCCTGACGGAGACGATGGCTGCCGGGCAGCAGTCGCTGCTGTTCCTCAACCGGCGAGGGTACGCGCCGCTGACCCTGTGCCGCTCGTGCGGGCACCGCATCGAGTGCCCGCAGTGCACCGCCTGGCTGGTCGAGCACCGCTTTCGCGGCAAGCTGCACTGTCATCACTGCGGCTTCTCGCTGACGATGCCGGAGAAGTGCCCCAAGTGCGCCGAGCCGGGCGCGCTCGTCGCCTGTGGTCCCGGCGTGGAGCGCGTCGCCGAGGAGGTGGCGGAGCGCTTCCCCGATGCGCGCGTCGCCCTGCTGTCCTCCGATCTCGTGCCCGGTCTCACCGAGATGCGCGAGATGATCCGCAATATCGAGGCGGGCGGCATCGACATCGTCATCGGCACGCAGATGGTGGCCAAGGGCCACCACTTTCCGAACCTGGCGACGGTCGGCGTCGTCGACGGCGATCTGGGTCTTGCGCAGGGCGCCGATCCGCGCGCCGGCGAGCGCACGTTCCAGCTCTTGCATCAGGTGACGGGGCGTGCCGGCCGCGTCTTGGCGCTGGGTCGCGGCTTCGTGCAGACGCATATGCCGGATCACCCGGTGATGGCGGCGATCATCTCCGGCGACCGCGAAGCGTTCCTCGAGCACGAGATCGCCAATCGGCGCAGGGGCCTGCTGCCGCCGTACGGGCGGCTCGTGGCGCTGGTCGTCGCCGCGCGGGACAAGGAGACGGCGCAGCTCGTCGCCCGCGACATCGCCCATCGGGCGCCGCGTTCCGACAAGATCGAGGTTTTGGGCCCGGCCGAGGCGCCGCTCGCCGTCATCCGCGGGCGGCATCGCTGGCGGCTGCTGGTCAAGGCGCCGCGCGAGATCGACGTGCAGGCCTACCTGCGCGCCTGGCTCGCCGATCTGCCGCCGCTGAAAGGCGACCTGAAGCTCACCGTCGACATCGACCCGTATAGCTTTTTGTAGATGTCCTCCGAGGGTGCGGCAGAGCGATCGGCTGCTGACCCTTAGCGGACGCCCGGCAAGTTAGGCCGTGACGTCGGCTCCCGACCCTGAGCGGCCATTGACATGACCCTCCGTGCAATCGCGGGGACGACCGCATGCGAGCTGGGTTCTGGTACCCGACGTCATCCCGGCGCCGTGACGTCCGCTTTGCAGATCCAAGCCCCTTCCGAAGTCGCGCTATTCTTTATTTGCGCCAAGCATCGGGGTCACATGGGCAAGCAAAGCCAAGCGCCTAAGCAGGTATGGGGTGCCGTCGCGCTGCACGCCGTCTGCCAGGAGCGACACGTCGTTGTCCCCGAGCCATCGACGCACTTCGTGTGGACAGGGCCCTTCCCCACGCGACCCTTGCCATAGATGATGTTTGCGAGACCGTGCGTCGCAAAGACCTCGGCGATATCGTGGGTCACAGCTTCGCCGAGCGACTCGACCTTGATGCAGTCAGCCTGAGCCGTCGCCGAAAGTGCGCAGATCACCGCCGTGGCGGCTAAGCCCAGTTTCAAAGAACGCATTCGCCCCTCCAAAAAATGATTTATCCCGGTATCGAAACTAGTTGAGCGCGTGGCCCTCGACAACGGAATCGGCCTGCTGCAAGCCGCGCTGTTCCGCAAGGAAGCGGACAGCGTGCCGCATTTGCCACTCATCCGACGGCCCGTAGTGCCCGGCACTACTGATGCGCAATAAACACTGATGTCTCCGTCTCCTGCCCCGAAGCTGACAGCCTTCTTGATCGGTGGCGCTGATCGCGTTGCCAAATCGATATGTGTCAGGGCCAAACCACCGCGTCCGCATCGGTCGCCGGATAGGGATGACAACCGAGCGCGCCAGCGGGAACCGACGTCTGCTTATGGCCCAAGCTGACTTCGAAGCCCTAGCAACGATGTCCACTGCTGACCTTAGCGGACGATGAGAGCGACGGGCGTTGCACGTCCGCTAATGGCCCATTGCGGCCCACAAAAAAAATGGGCCGGACCTGGGGGGAAGGTCCGGCCCGGACTGGCGCGAGGGTGGGAGCGCTCAGTCAATATTCCGTCGTGCCGGAGGCACGCGGTTAGTCACGTGCCGGAGGCACGCGGTTAGTCACGTGCCGAAGGCACGCGGTTCCATCGAGCCTGGGGCACGCGGGGGGAGCGGCGAGCCAAGACGCGTTGGACGTTGCTGCCAGGCCGCGCGGGGTGGAGCGGGCCGGGCAGATCCTGCCGCGGTTAGCGGCGAGAAGCCTCCGAAGCGATGATGCCAAGCATCAGGGCCGCGGCGCCGATGGCGATGTACTTGCCGGTGTTGTTTCTCTTCTTGCGGGCGTAGTAGTGGTCGCGGCCGCCGCGGTAGCCGTAGTCGCCGCGATAGCCACCATCGTAGCCGCGGGAGTAGTGGCGTCCGCCACCGCCGTAGCCGCCACCGCCGTAGCCGTCGCCGCGATAGCCGCCGGCGCTGGCCGTGGTGCTTACCGCGCCAAGGCTCGCAGCAGCGAGCGCGATGGCGGTCGTGATCGACGTCAGCTTACGCGAAATGGTCATTGTCTTCCCCTAGCCCAGTGCTCCGTCGCCGGTTGCCTCACCGGCTCATGAGGGGCATTCAATACTTCCTGGCCTGAACCCGTTCTGAAGGGAGCTTGCAGCTTCCGTTCATCTTCGAAAAAAGTCGCGCGCGCGCCCGGCGTATGCGGCATTTCGGCGTGTCACCCCGGTTGAAGCCCTGCGCAGTGCATGTTAGAGAACCGGCGCACTTTGAGGGGTGGCGGGGCTGGGGACGCTGACTGCCGTCTTCGGTGCGGAAGAATTTCCTCAAAAGGGGGGAGGGTGCGGGCAAGCCAAAACTGGCCCGGAGCCCCCGTCTTGGCCGCCGGCGAGAGCGTTTGAAGTGGCAACGGACAATCAAATGACGTCGGGTGTTTCGGGGCGCTACGCCTCGGCGCTTTTTGAACTCGCCCGCGAGCAGAACGAGCTCGACAAGGTCGATCAGGATCTCGGCAAGTTTCAGGCGATGCTGGAGCAGAGCCCTGACCTCGCCCGCCTCGTCAAAAGCCCGGCGTTTGCCGCCGAGGAGCAGGAGCGCGCGCTCGGTGCCGTCATGGATTGGGCGTCGATCGGCGCCACGACCGGCAACTTCCTCAAGGTGGTGACGCGCAACCGTCGCCTGTTCGCCGCCGAGGACATGATCAAGGGTTTCCGCCAGCAGCTCGCGCTCCATCGCGGCGAGATGACGGCTGACGTGCAGTCGGCGACGCCGCTCAGCAACGAGCAGCTCGCCGCACTGAAATCAACGCTCAAGGCGTCCTACGGCAAGGACGTGCGGCTCGACGCCAAGGTCGACCCCTCGCTGCTCGGCGGCCTGGTGGTCAAGGTCGGCAGCCGCATGTTCGATTCCTCGCTGCGGACGAAACTGATGAACCTCAAGGTCGTGCTGAAGGGGGCCGGCTGATCGGGGAGACGGGCCGCGGGGCATTCCGCGGCCGTTTTTGCGACAAGCCGCCGGCGTCTCCGCCGCACGAACGAAAAAGCGCTGTAAGGGAAGAGGCAAAATGGACATCCGGGCCGCAGAGATCTCCTCGATCCTCAAGGACCAGATCAAGAATTTCGGCAAGGAAGCCGAGGTCTCCGAAATCGGCCAGGTGCTGTCGGTGGGCGACGGCATCGCCCGCGTCTACGGTCTCGACAACGTCCAGGCGGGCGAGATGGTCGAGTTTCCGGGCGGCGTGCGCGGCATGGCGCTCAACCTCGAAGCCGACAACGTCGGCTGCGTGATCTTCGGCGACGACCGCGGCATCAAGGAAGGCGACACCGTCAAGCGTACGGGCGCCATCGTCGAGGTTCCCGTCGGCAAGGGTCTGCTCGGCCGCGTCGTCGACGCGCTCGGCAATCCGATCGATGGCAAGGGCCCGATCCAGTACGACAAAAAGATGCGCGTCGACGTGAAGGCGCCGGGCATCCTGCCGCGCAAATCGGTGCACGAGCCGATGGCAACCGGCCTCAAGGCAGTGGACGCGCTGATCCCCGTCGGCCGCGGCCAGCGCGAGCTGATCATCGGCGACCGCCAGACCGGCAAGACCGCCATCATCCTCGACACCATCCTCAATCAGAAGTCGATCAACGCCAGCGGCGACGAGAAGGCGAAGCTCTATTGCGTGTACGTGGCCGTCGGCCAGAAGCGCTCGACCGTCGCGCAGTTCGTCAAGATTTCTGGAAGAGAATGGCGCACTCGAATACTCGATCATCGTCGCCGCGACCGCGTCCGAGCCGGCCCCGATGCAGTACCTGGCTCCGTTCGCCGGCTGCACCATGGGCGAATATTTCCGCGACAACGGCATGCATGCCGTGATCGCCTATGACGATCTCTCCAAGCAGGCCGTCGCCTATCGCCAGATGTCGCTCTTGTTGCGCCGCCCGCCGGGCCGCGAAGCCTACCCGGGCGACGTGTTCTATCTCCACTCGCGCCTGCTCGAGCGCGCCGCCAAGCTGAATGACAGCCACGGTGGCGGTTCGCTCACCGCGCTGCCCGTCATCGAGACGCAGGCCAACGACGTGTCGGCCTACATTCCGACCAACGTGATCTCGATCACCGACGGCCAGATCTTCCTCGAGACCGACCTTTTCTATCAGGGCATCCGTCCGGCCGTGAACGTCGGTCTGTCGGTGTCGCGCGTCGGCTCCTCGGCACAGACCAAGGCGATGAAGCAGGTGGCCGGCAAGATCAAAGGTGAGCTCGCCCAGTATCGCGAGATGGCCGCCTTCGCCCAGTTCGGCTCCGACCTCGACGCGGCGACGCAGAAGATGCTTGCCCGCGGCGCGCGCCTGACCGAGTTGCTGAAGCAGCCGCAGTTCTCGCCGCTGAAGATGGAAGAGCAGGTCACCGTGATCTTCGCCGGTACGCGCGGCTACCTCGACAACGTGCCGGTCGCCTCGGTGACCAAGTTCGAGCAGGATCTGCTGCGCCTGCTACGCACCGATGGCACCGACATCCTCAATTCCATTCGCACGGAGAAGGCTCTCTCGGAGGCGACCGAGAAGAAGCTGGTCGCCTTCATCGACAAGTTCGCCAAGGGCTTCACCGCGTAATCTGACGGCGTAAGCAAGAAGGAAGGCGCGGCCCGATGCCGAGCTTAAAAGACCTCAGAAACCGCATCACCTCCGTCAAGGCGACGCGCAAGATCACCAAGGCGATGCAGATGGTCGCCGCGGCGAAGCTGCGGCGTGCGCAGGAAACCGTGACGGCGGCGCGGCCCTACGCCGATCGCATGGACCAGATGATCGCCAGCGTCGGCGCGCGCATCACCGACAAGGGGGCGACGCCGTTGCTGTCGGGGACCGGCCGCGACCAGGTGCATCTGATGGTGGTCATGACCGGCGAGCGCGGTCTCGCCGGCGGCTTCAACACCAACATCTCGAAGCTCGCCCGTCTGGACGCGCAACGGCTGCTTGCCCAAGGCAAGACCGTGAAGATGCTGATGGTGGGCCGCAAGGGCGCCGAGGCCTTGAAACGCGAGTTCGGCTCCTACTATCTCGACCGCATCGACCTGCGCGCCGTGCGCCAGATCGCCTTCGCCAATGCCGACGAGATCGCCCAGAGGCTTCTCAAGCTCTACGAGGCCGGCGAGTTCGACATCGCCACGCTGTACTTCTCCGAGTTCAAATCGGTCATCAAGCAGCAGCCGATCGCGCTGCAGCTCATTCCGGCCAAGTTGCCCGCCGCCAAGCCGCAGGGCACGGGCAACGCCGAGGCGATCCATGAGTACGAACCGAGCGAGGAAGAGGTCCTCGGCGACCTCGTGACCCTCAACATCTCGACGCAGATCTTCCGCGGCCTGCTCGAGAACGTCGCCTCCTTCTACGGTGCGCAGATGAGCGCCATGGACTCGGCGACCCGCAATGCCGGCGAGATGATCGACAAGCTGACGCTCCGCTACAACCGCACGCGCCAGGCGATGATCACCAAAGAGCTCATTGAAATCATCTCGGGCGCCGACGCGCTCTAGGAGGCGACATGGCTTATACAGCGACAGCAACGACCAAGGGCGGCCGCGACGGCCGCTCCGTCCTGGAAGACGGCAAGCTCGCGCTGGCGATGGCGTTGCCGAAGGACATGGGCGGGTCGGGCGAAGGACACAACCCCGAGCAGCTTTTGGCCCTTGGCTGGTCGTCCTGCTTTGGACAGGCTGTCCTGCTGCTGGCGAAGAAGCACGGTCTCGACGGCCAGGCCGCCAAGGTCACCTGCGCCATTACCATCGACAAGGACGCGACAAGCTTCGCGTTGAAGTCCGATATCAAGCTAGCGATCCCGGGCGCCGACAAGGACAAGCTCGAAGCCTTGCTCAAGGACGCCCACGAAATCTGTCCGTACTCGAAGGCGACGCGCGGGAACATCCCCGTCACGCTGTCGGTCGCCTGAAACTCATCTGCTGGAGACTAAAATGGCAAATTCTGTTGGTCGCATTCGCCAGGTCACGGGCGCCGTCGTCGACGTGCAGTTCGATGGTGAACTGCCGGCGATTCTCAACGCGCTCGAAACGACGAACCACGGCAATCGCCTGGTTCTCGAGGTCGCCCAGCACCTCGGCGAGAACACCGTGCGCACCATCGCCATGGATAGCTCGGAGGGCCTCGTGCGCGGCCAGGAAGTGCGCGACACCGGCGGTCCGATCACGGTGCCGGTGGGCGAGGAGACGCTCGGTCGCATCATCAACGTCATCGGCGAGCCGGTCGACGAAGCCGGCCCCGTCAAGACGAGCGAGCGGCGGCCCATCCACGCGCCTGCGCCGACCTTCGCCGATCAGGCGTCGGAAGCGCAGATCCTCGTCACCGGCATCAAGGTCGTCGACCTGCTGGCTCCGTACGCCAAGGGCGGCAAGATCGGCCTGTTCGGCGGCGCCGGTGTCGGCAAGACCGTGCTCATCATGGAGCTGATCAACAACGTCGCCAAGGCGCACGGCGGCTACTCGGTGTTCGCCGGCGTCGGCGAGCGCACGCGCGAGGGCAACGACCTCTATCACGAGATGATCGAACTCGAACGTCAACATCGATCCTCAGAAGAACAACGGCTCGACCAAGGGCTCCAAGTGCGCCCTCGTCTACGGCCAGATGAACGAGCCGCCGGGCGCCCGCATGCGCGTCGCGCTTTCGGGTCTCACCGTCGCCGAGTACTTCCGCGACCAGGGCCAGGACGTGCTGTTCTTCGTCGACAACATCTTCCGCTTCACGCAGGCGGGCTCTGAGGTGTCGGCGCTTCTCGGCCGTATTCCTTCGGCCGTGGGCTACCAGCCGACGCTGGCGACCGACATGGGCGCCTTGCAGGAGCGCATCACGACGACGCAGAAGGGTTCGATCACCTCGGTGCAGGCCATCTACGTGCCGGCCGACGATTTGACCGACCCGGCGCCGGCGACGTCGTTCGCGCATCTTGACGCGACGACCGTGCTGTCGCGCGCGATCTCTGAAAAGGGCATCTATCCGGCCGTCGACCCGCTCGATTCCACCTCGCGCATGCTCGATCCGCGCATCGTCGGCGAGGAGCACTACCAAGTGGCTCGCCAGGTGCAGCAGATCCTGCAGCGCTACAAGGCCCTGCAGGACATCATCGCCATTCTCGGCATGGACGAGCTGTCGGAAGACGACAAGATGATCGTCGCCCGCGCCCGCAAGATCGAGCGCTTCCTGAGCCAGCCGTTCCACGTCGCCGAGGTGTTCACCGGCTCGCCCGGCAAGCTCGTGTCGCTCGCCGACACGATCAAGGGCTTCAAAGGCCTGTGCAACGGCGACTACGACCACCTGCCCGAGCAGGCGTTCTACATGGTCGGCACGATCGAGGAAGCCAAAGCCAAGGCCGAGAAGCTAGCCGAAGCCGCCTGATCACTGAACCGGGCCTGCGGGCCCCGCGATGAGGACAACCGCTATGGTGGACGCTCCCGGCGCATCGCAGAGCTTCGGCTCATGCTGCGGCGAGCTCAAGGACGCGATGAGCGGCGAGGAATTCGAGCCGCTGCTGACCGTCGGCGAGGATGGCGTGCTGTACATGTCCGTCGGCCTCATCGACCTCGAGGACGAGGAGCCGGGCATGGTCGACCACCCGCTCTTCTTCTGCCCGTTCTGCGGCACCAAGCTGCAGACGGTGGACGAAGTGCGCGCCAAGACCGGTGGCGACAACGGCGCCGACGACTGACAGGAATAGGTTGAGCGATGGCTGCGACATTCAATTTCGAGCTGGTGACGCCCGAGCGTCTCGTGTTCTCGGGCGAGGCGAGCCAGGTCGTCGTTCCCGGCGCGGAGGGCGACTTCGCCGTGCTGGTGGGGCATGCGCCTTTCATCTCCACGCTGCGCCCCGGCATTCTCGAGGTGACGCTGCCGCAGGGCAGCCAGCGACTGCTCGTCAAGAAGGGCGTCGCCGAGGCCGATCCCACGCGTCTTACCGTTCTGGCGCAGACGGCGGTGCCGGTGGAAGAGCTGCATGGCGCCCGGCTGGCCAGCGAGCTGCGGCTCGCCGAGGCGCAGGCCGCGGAAGCCAAGGACGATCACGCGCGGATGCATGCGGATGCGCTGCTCGACGTGCTGAAGCGCCTGCAGCTCAAGGCAGCCTAGGCTACTTGGCGGCTGCCACGTCGAAGGCGCCGACAGGCACGGCGCGGCGGCGCGCGAAGCACGAAAACTCCTGCACCACTTCTTCGTAGACCGCGCGGCGGAAATCGACTGCGAGGCTCGGCACCTCGGCGAGCGGCACCCAACGCCAGGCGTCGAATTCGGGTTTCATGGTCCCCTTGGGACCGATATCGATCTCGCTATCGTCGCCATCGAAGCGCATGGCGTACCAGCGCAGGCGATGGCCGGCATACTTGCCCTTGAGGGCGATACCCATCAGCTCCGGCGGCAACTCGTACGTTAGCCAGCCGGGAATCTCGCCGATCAGCGAGGCGTTGCGCACGCCAGTCTCTTCCCATAGCTCGCGGAAAGCGGCTTCGCGCGAGGGCTCGCGGGGCTCGATGCCGCCTTGCGGCAACTGCCACACGGTGTCGCCGACGTAGCTTTCCTTGAGTGCTGCCCACCTCGGGCGATGGCGGCCGACCCAGACATGACCGTGCGCGTTGAAAAGTACGACGCCCACGCACGGGCGAAGCGGCAGCGATGCAGGGTAGGTCTCGGTGTGCGCGACAGGCGGGGGCATCAGTGGCCCATTTATGAACAGGTTATAAACAATCGAATCACACGCCATGATAAGCGGGAAAATCCAGCCATTCTATGTCGTTATTTGTATAATTTCGCGTCGGCGCGGCGACTGATGCATCAGCGCATCGGGTGGGCGTGCGGGGCGAACGCTTCGACAACCTTAACGTACACGGCGCGCTTGAACGGCACGATGAGATCTACGACCTCGGCCAGCGGTACCCACCGCCACTCGGTAAACTCGGCCTTGTGGCCAGTGGCCGGCGCGATATCGATCTCGCTGTCATCGCCGCGGAAGCGCACGGCGAACCACTTCTGCTCCTGGCCTTTGTAGCGGCCTCCCCAGGCCTTGCCGACGAGGTGTGGCGGCAGGTCGTAACGCAACCAGCCTGCGGTCTCGCCGACTATCTCCACCGTGCGCATGCCGGTCTCCTCGATCAGCTCGCGCAGGGCTGCGTCAGCCGGATCCTCGCCGGCGTCGATACCGCCCTGCGGCATCTGCCACCACTGGCCGCGGCCCTCCTCCTCGCCGCCGGCGTCGGCGCGGCGGCCCACCCATACGAGGCCGTCGGCGTTGATCACGGCGATGCCGACACAGGGGCGGTAGCCGGGGGCAGGGGTGGCGCTGCTCATGCGGAGATCCAGGGCTGGCGGGGGGTTCGGAAACGAGGACGGGCGCCGAAGCGCCCGTCCATTGTACATGCGAGGCGGAAGCTCGGGCTGCCCGGCGCGCGGGCGGAGCCCTCAGTTCTTCGCCTTTTCCTTGGCAGTGTCAGCACCGGCCGCCGGTGGAGCCGTGGTCGGAGCTGGGATCGTGGCGCCGGCCGTCTTGCCGTCCGTTGCGGTGCCGCGCAGGAACGACAGCGCGTACTGCAACTGCACGTCCTTCTCCGGCTCCTTGGGAACGTAGGCCGAAGAGCCCGAGGTCTCCTTGACCTCCTTGCCATCTTCGCTCTTGCCGTTCTCCGGGTTGCGGAGGTGGCCGCGCAGGCTGGCTTCGCCGCGCTCCTTCTCGACGGCGGCGGCCTTTTTCTTCAACTCGTCAGGAAGCTCCTGCTCGATCACGATGTCAGGATCGATGCCCTTGGCCTGGATCGAGCGGTTCGACGGCGTGTAGTAACGCGCCGTCGTCAGCCGGATCGCGCCGTTGGCACCGAGCGGGATGATCGTCTGCACCGAGCCTTTGCCGAACGAGCGCGTGCCGATGATGGTGGCACGCTTGTGGTCCTGCAGGGCGCCGGCAACGATTTCCGAAGCCGAGGCGGAGCCGCCGTTGATCAGCACGACAACCTTCTTGCCGTCGGTCAGATCGCCGGGATGCGCCTGCGCGCGCTGCGTTTCCTCGTTGTTGCGACCCTTGGTCAGAACGACGGCGCCGCGCTCCAGGAAGTCGTCGGAGACGGCAATCGCCTGATCGAGCAGGCCGCCCGGGTTATTGCGCAGGTCGATGACGTAGCCTTTGAGATCCTTGCCGATGGTCTTCTTGGCGTTCTCGATGGCCTTGACGAGGTTGGTGTGCGTCTGCTCGTTGAAGGTGGTGACCTTGATGTAGGCGATGTCCTTCTCGTTGTTCGCCTTCACAGCGTTGATGCGGATGATGTCGCGCGTCACCTTCACGTCGAACGGATCATCGACGCCCTTGCGGACGATGGTCAGCGAAATCGGCGTGTTGACCGGGCCGCGCATCTTCTCGACCGCCTGCTCCAGCGTCAGGCCGACGATCTGCTCGCCATCGAGATGGGTGATGAGGTCGTTCGCCAGCAGGCCGGCCTTGGAGGCGGGCGTGTCGTCGATGGGCGAGACCACCTTCACGACGCCGTTCTCCATGGTGACCTCGATGCCGAGGCCGCCGAACTCGCCGCGCGTCTGCACCTGCATGTCGCGGTAGTTCTTGGGGCTGAGATACGAAGAGTGCGGGTCGAGCGCCGACAGCATGCCGTTGATGGCCGACTCGATCAGCATCGCGTCGTCCGGTTTCTCGACGTAATCGGAGCGGACCCGGTCGAGGACGTCGCCGAACAGGTCGAGCTGACGGTACATCTCAGAATTGTCCGAGGTGGCCGAATACGTGCGCGAAACGTTCAGCAGCGTGGTGGCGCCGGCGAGGCCGGTCATCAAGAGGAACGTCCAGAATGCGAATTCCGTCTTGCGCATTATCCTTGCACCTTTCGATGACCCGCCACCCACCATGGGTCAGGGTCTATAGGCTTCCCATCCTTGCGAAATTCGACGTAGAGGACAGGAGCACTGTTAGAAGCCGCGGTTTGAGCCTGTTGCGCCCAGCCGCTCATAGTTCCGACCGGTTCGGCGCCGAGTACGAATTGACCGGGTTGGACGTCGATCTGCGACAGGCCTGCGAGTAGCACATGATAACCGCCGCCAGCATTGATTATCAAGAGTTGGCCATAGCTACGAAATTCGCCAGCGTAAACGATCCAACCATCGCAAGGTGACGTGACTTGGGCACCTTGCCGGGTTTCGAGCACAATCCCCTTGGACTGGCCGCCGAACTGCGTTTTCTCGGCAAAGCCCAAAACCTGGCGGCCCTGCGCCGGCATCGGTAAGCGCCCATTTGCTTCGGAAAAAGCGATTTCCGGCTTGATACGGCCGGGATTTCCGAGTGCGGCGCCCGGCGACAATTCGACCACGTCCGTGCCCTTGGAGCCGGCCGGCGGCACGACTGCAGGCGCATCTTTGGGCGGCGCCTTGGAAATTTCCGGCAGCGCCGCCGGCGAGTTCGGCGCGATCAGCGGAGATGAATTCGGCGTAATGTTCGGTGGCGGGTTGGCGGCCCACTGCTTTTGCTGCTCGTCATAGGCACCGAGGCCCGTGTTGTTCTTGACCGCTTGGTCGAGCTTGGAAATCAGCTCGTTGAGATCGTTGACGTTGCGCGAGATGTCGGCGGCGGCGGTGCGCATGCTTTTCAGTTCTGACTGCCGCTGGTCGAGCGTAACCCGCTTTTCCTCCATAAGGCCTGCAAGGCGCGTGCGCGCGTCGGTGAGGCGCGTCATCTCGGTGCGCAACTGATCGCGCTGCGTGCGGATCTCGGTCATCACGCGCACGAGCTCGGTGAGTCGCACGGTGAGCGCCTTCGCCTGCGTGCCGAGCTCGGGGAAAGCCGCCGACAACAGCATGGCGCTGCGCACCATCTCGAGCGCGTCCTCGCGCTGCGTTATCAGCACCGGGGGTGGATTGCGGCCCATGCGCTGCAACGCCGACAGCAGTTTGGCGATTTGGTTGTTGCGCTGGTTGAGCGAGCCCTTGAGGATGCGCTGCTGCTCGTCGAGCTCGCCGAGGCGCGTTTCGATGGTGGTGAGCTGAGCTTCGCTCTTCTTGATGAGGTCGGCCGTCTCGACCAGCCGGGAATTGAGCCGCTCGCGCTCGGCGGCGAGGCCCTTCACATCGGTTTCCAGCGACTGGGTGCGCTTCTGCACGTCCAGCAGCTCGTTGCGCTTGCCCTCGAGCTTCTTCTTCGCGTCCTCGTTTTTCGATGGGCTCTGCGCCAAGGCGGGGGTGCCGCACATGCTCATAGCCAGGGCCCCCAGCATGGCAACGCCGGCGAATGCGCCGGCACACGTGCAAACCCTTGCCAACGCTGTCATTCGAGCCCGCTTCAACGGCCTGTGTCCCCCTGTGGTGCCTGCCGCCGAGAACCAGAGGCCGGAATTGCGGCAATAATGGGCGCCAGGGATTGCCAATGCGTTGCTCCGAAAGGTGAACGCTTCCGTGCCCAGATACGATTTGCGGGCGTCACCCCGAGGCTCTAAGGAGTTGCCGAGAACGGAGAACGAACGCCCATGGAGACTGTGCTCTATTACCTGACCACCGTCGCGGTCATCGCGGTGGTCTTGGTGCTTTTCGCCGGGTTGTGGAACCTATCGCGCGGCAAAAGTCCCAACACCAGCCAGAAGCTGATGCGCTGGCGCGTCGGCCTGCAGGCCCTCGCCATCGTCATCATCTTGCTGTTCGTGTTCGTCCACAACTACAGCTGAGCTATGCTGCAGCGAGCCTCTAGAGGACGCGGCCGATGGTCGTTCTGAGCAAGATCTACACACGCACCGGCGATAAGGGTACGACGGCGCTGGGGAGCGGCGAGCGGGTACCCAAGCACGCGCTGCGCATCGCCGCCTACGGCACCGTCGATGAAACGAACGCCAGCATCGGCATGGTGCGCGTGCATCTGGGCGACACCGAACCCAAGCTCGATGCCATGCTGGTGCGCATCCAGAACGATCTATTCGATCTCGGCGCCGATCTGTGCGTGCCTGATCGCGGCGAGAAGCTCGAATACGAGCCGCTGCGGGTGACGGACGCGCAGGTGAAGCGCCTCGAGCAGGAGATCGACGAGATGAACGCGGAGTTGAAGCCGCTTCGGTCGTTCGTGCTGCCCGGCGGCACGCCGGCGGCGGCGGCGCTGCACATGGCACGCACCATCTCGCGGCGCGCCGAACGCCTGATGGTCGAGCTTGCGGCGGATGCGAACGAGCCTGTCGGCGCCCCTGCGCTAAAATATATCAATCGCCTGTCTGACTACCTTTTTGTCGCCAGCCGGTTCGTCAATCATCACGCGACGGGCGACGTCCTTTGGGTTCCCGGTCAGAACCGCTAGTCGCTTTCCTCGAGCTCGACAGGCACATCCTTGTTCATTCCGCTGCGCGATGAGAACTCGCTGAAGTCTATACCGTTTCAGTACGTCACCGTGGGGCTCATCGCCATCAACGTGCTCGTCTACCTCATGGAGGTGAGCAGCCTCAGCGAGGCCGCGGTGGCGAGCTTCGGGGTAACGCCCCGCGAGCTGTTCGGCAGCGACTTCCTGGCGCCGCAGGATCGAGTGACGGTGGATGGCCTCGACATCGGCGAGCCGACGACGCTGCTCACCTACATGTTCTTCCACGCCGACGTTTTTCATCTCCTCGGCAACATGCTGTTCCTTTGGGTGTTTGGCGACAACGTCGAGGACGCCATGGGGCACGTGCGCTTTCTCTTTTTCTACCTGGCTTGCGGCGTGTTTGCCGGCCTGTTTCACGCGGGGATCATGCCGGACAGCGATCTGCCGCTCATCGGCGCCAGCGGCGCCGTGGCCGGAGTGATCGCCGCCTATATCATGCTGCACCCGCGGGTCAGCGTCTGGGTGCTGGCCTTCAAGGTCATTCCGTTGCGCATCACGGCCGGACTGGCGCTGGGTCTGTGGATCGTTCTGCAGATCGTCATGGTCGCCATGCCCGACCTGGGGCCCGTCGCCTGGTGGGCACATATCGGCGGCCTCATTGCCGGTGCCGTGCTTATCGTTTTCTTGCGCCGGCCGGGCGTGCCGCTGTTCGACGAGGGCACGCGCCTCACCTGACCCGCGAACGCTGTTTTACTCGGACCGGAAGCAATTTCGCCGTCGAGACGGTTAATCGGCGCCCAATTGACTTGCTTTCCCAGCACTCGTAGGTTCATTTCGCACTTGCGAATAACCAGAGAAGGCCTGCGACCGGGGACTTTCTCGCGCGGTTCGGCGAGTCTTCGTCGCGCTGCACAACCGCCCCGCAACGTCAGCAGTGCTCAACCAACGCTTGGAGAGCCGACGGCATGAAGATTTTGGTGCCGGTCAAAAGAGTCGTCGATTTCAACGTCAAAATTCGCGTCAAGCCGGATGGCTCGGGCATCGACCTTGCCAACGTAAAGATGTCGATGAACCCCTTTTGCGAGATCGCTGTAGAAGAGGCGGTTCGCATCAAGGAGAAGGACGGCGCCGCGGAGGTCGTCGTCGTGTCGATCGGCCCGGCGAAATCGCAGGAGACCATCCGCACCGCGCTCGCCATCGGCGCCGACCGCGGCATCCTCGTCGAGACGGCCGATGCGCCGATCGAGCCGCTCGCCGTCGCGAAAATCCTCAAGGGCATCGTCGAGGCGGAAAAGCCGGACCTCGTCATCCTGGGCAAGCAGGCGATCGACGACGACTGCAACCAGACCGGCCAGATGCTCGCGGCGCTGCTCGGCTGGCCGCAGGGCACCTTCGCTTCCAAGCTACAACTCGACAACGGCAGCGCCGTCGTCACGCGTGAAGTCGACGGCGGTCTCGAGACCGTGCGCCTCAAGCTGCCGGCAATCGTCACCACCGACCTGCGCCTCAACGAGCCGCGCTATCCGTCGCTGCCCAATATCATGAAGGCGAAGAAAAAGCCGCTCGATACCAAGAAGCCCGACGAGTTCGGCGTCGACGTCACGCCGCGGTTGAAGGTGTTGAAGATATCCGAGCCGGCGAGCCGCAAAGCCGGTGTCAGGGTCGGCAGCGTCGCCGAGCTCGTGCAGAAACTCAAAGCCGAAGCCGGAGTGCTCTGATGGCTATTCTTCTTTTGGCCGAGCACACCAATAGTGCGCTGCAGGCGGCGACCGGCAAGGCCGTTGCCGCTGCCAAGCAGCTTGGCGGTGACATCCACGTGCTCGTGGCGGGGCACAACGCCAAGCCTGCCGCCGAGGCGGCCGCCAAGCTTGCCGGCGTGAGCAAGGTGCTGCACGCCGATGCCCCGCATCTCGAGCACCAGCTCGCCGAGGAGACCGCCGCGGTCATCGCCTCGCTGATCGGCAACTACGATGTGTTCGTCGCGCCGGCGACGACGACGGGCAAGAACATCGCCCCCCGCGTTGCCGCCGCTCTCGACGTCATGCAGCTCTCCGACATCACCAAGGTCGTCTCCGCCGACACCTTCGAGAGGCCGATTTACGCCGGCAACGCAATCCAGACAGTGCAGTCGCCCGAAGCCAAGAAGGTCATCACGGTACGCATTTCGGCGTTCCCGTCGGTCGCCGAGGGCGGCTCCGCCGCGATCGAGAGCGTCACGCTGCCGGCCGCCGTAGGCCTGTCGACCTTCGAGAAGGCCGAGCTGACCAAGTCGGACCGGCCCGAGCTTGCCTCGGCGCGCATCATCATCTCCGGCGGCCGCGGTCTGCAGTCGGGCGAGAATTTCAGGAAGCTGCTTGAGCCGGTGGCCGACGCCATGGGCGCCGCAGTCGGCGCCTCGCGCGCCGCAGTCGATGCCGGCTACGTGCCCAACGACATGCAAGTGGGCCAGACCGGCAAGGTCGTGGCCCCCGACCTTTACATGGCTGTCGGCATCTCCGGCGCAATCCAGCATCTGGCCGGCATGAAGGACAGCAAGGTCATCGTGGCGATCAACAAGGACGGCGAGGCGCCCATCTTCCAGGTGGCCGACTATGGCCTCGTCGCCGATCTGTTTCAGGCGTTGCCGGAGCTTGAGGCGGAACTGAAAAAGGCCGGCCAATAGTTCGAAACAACCAAGGATCTCGGGGAAAGAAGGACTTGCGGACATGAACGTGGCGGTCAAATCGGCTGACAAGCCGAAAGGCGAGCACAAGATCCCCCAGACCATCAAGAAGGTCGGCGTCATCGGCGCCGGTCAGATGGGAACCGGCATCGCCCACGTCATCGCCCTCGGCGGCTACAACGTCGCCCTCAACGATCTCAAGAAGGAGACCGTCGAGGACTCGGTGCACACCATCGAGAAATACCTGAAGCGCCAGGCCGAGAAGGGCATCATCACCGAAGGCCAAGTGAAGCCGGCACTGAAACGCATCAGCTTCGCGCCGAACTACGAGGCCTTCGCCGATTGCGACCTGATCATCGAGGCGGCTACCGAGGACGAGGCGCTGAAGCGCAAGATCTTCGTTGAACTGTGCAAGAACCTCAAAGCCGGCACCATGCTGGCGACGAACACGTCGTCGATCTCGATCACCCGTCTCGCCTCGACGACCGATCGTCCCGAGCACTTCATCGGCATGCACTTCATGAACCCAGTGCCGTTGATGGAGCTGGTAGAGCTCATTCGCGGCATTGCCACCGACGACGACATGTTCGCGGTGGCGCGCACGTTCGTCGAAAGCCTCAACAAGAAAGTGGCGGTGAGCGAGGACTTCCCCGCCTTCATCGTCAACCGCATCCTGCTGCCGATGATCAACGAAGCCGTCTACACGCTGTATGAAGGCGTCGGCACGGTGGAGGCGATCGACAAGGCGATGAAGCTCGGTGCGCATCACCCGATGGGTCCGCTCGAGCTGGCCGACTTCATCGGCCTCGACACCTGTCTGTCGGTCATGCAGGTGCTGTACGAGGGCCTGTCGGATTCCAAGTACAGGCCGTGCCCGTTGCTGGTGAAGTACGTCGAGGCCGGATGGCTCGGCCGCAAGACACACCGCGGCTTCTATGACTACCGCGGCGAAAAGCCGATCCCGACTCGCTGATCGGGCGACTGCGCCGAAGCGCCGATACCGGCCAAACGGGTGGTGGCAAATGACCCGCTCGGCCGGCTTCGTTCCTACGTTCCTCCTCGCAGAACCGACCCGCGCTCCAAGTGCTGTCGATCCCGCGCGGCTTCCCGCAGGTCGACGGGCGCCGGGCCTGACCGGCACCCGTCATGCTGTGCGATCAGTTCGGCTGCACGACGTTGTCGATGACGTGGATGACGCCGTTCGACTGCAGCACGTTGGAGATCGTGATGCGGCCGGCGTGGCCCTCGGGGTCATAAACGGCGAGGTGCTTGTCGCTGACGCGCTTGATCCACAGCGACTTGCCGTTGACCGTTTTCAGCTCGGCCTTGCCGCCCATCTTGTCGACCATGTCCCACAGATCCTTCTCCGTGAGCTTCCCGGGCACGACGTGGTAGGTCAGGATGCTCGTCAGCTTGTCCTTGTTCTCGGGCTTGAGAAGCGTCGGGACCGTGCCGTCGGGAAGCTTGTCGAAGGCGCGGTTGGTCGGGGCGAACACGGTGAACGGTCCGGCGCCGGACAACGTGTCGACGAGGCCGGCGGCCTTCACCGCGGCGACGAGCGTGGTGTGGTCCTGCGAGTTGACGGCGTTCTGGATGATGTTCTTCGAGGGAAACATCTCGGCGCCGCCGACCATCACGGTCTTCTCGGCGAGGGAAGGCGTGGAGAGCGCGGTGCCGTAAGCGAGGGCGATGACGGCGACGCCGGCGAGAAACGCCGAGGTGCTCTTGAATACGTCGTGCATGGGTAGTCCTCCGATCTAGACAGGCCCGTTGGGGGCGATGGCCTAGATACGGAGCGATGCCGCGCGGGTTTCAGTGCTGGCGATTATTCCGTCGCCTGCAGCAGCTTGCCCGACCAAAGCACGGGGCCGGTGGGGGCGCCGGTGGGCGAGCCGCCGGGCGGCTCGAGGCTGACGGCGAGCGTCGCATCCTCGATGACGTCCGGCGCATACGCCGCGAGGGTCGGCCCGACGGTAACCGGTTGGGCGCCGACGAGGCCCAGCGAGCGCGGCGTCTTGAGCTGGTCATGCACCAGCCACAGCTCGTAGCTCTTGCCCGGCTCCGGTTTGGCGGCGACGGCGCGAATTGTCATTTGCCGGCGCTCGAGATCGACCGAGACGAGGAACGCGGGCGACTGCGCATCCTTTTGCAGCACGGCGACGAGGGTCTTGTCGGGGCGCGGCTCGGCGAACTCGCGAACGCCGACAAATGCCAGCAGCGAAGCAGCGATGGCGGAGGCGGCGAAGGTTGCGGCCTTCCAGCGGTGCAGCCGGCGCTCGATGCCGACGACGTTGGTGCCGCCCGATTGCGCATCGATGCGGTCTTCGATCCTGGCCCACACGTCAGGGGCAACCTCGCGCGCGGCAATCGTCTCGCTGAGAGGTGACAGCCGGCGCTCCCACGCCTTCGATGGCGGCAGCCAGCGCCGGCTCCATGCGCGCGCGCAGCGCGACGCTCGCTCGCTCGGCGGCAGGCAGCGTGCCGAGAGCGTACTCGGCGGCGAGCAGGTCGATGTCTTCAGATTCGCTCATGAACCGAGACACTTTCTGAGTTGCGCCAGGCTGCGGTGCAGCCAGACCTTGATAGTGCCGACCGGGTGGCCGAACCGCTTGGCGATCTCGTCGCGGCTGAGCCCCGTGTAGTAGGCGAGCAGCACGATCTGCCGACGCTCGGCCTCCAATCCTTGCAGGCAATCCTGCAGCCGCCGCAACTCGGCGCTCTGCTGTGCCGCCTCGAGCGGATTGAGGCCGTCGTCAGGAACATCGAGCGCCTGCGGCACGTCCTCGATCGACAGCGGCGCACGCCGGCGCACCTCGTCGATGGCGCGGTTGCGGGCGATGGTCGCCATCCACGTGATCGGCGAGGCCTTGGCTGGGTCGAAGCTCGCGGCGCGGTTCCAGATTCTTCACGTAGACGTCCTGCAGCACATCCTCGGCACGGTCCTTGGCAGGCAAGATACGCCACACGACGCCGTAAAGTTTCGCCGAGGTTGGCTGCGTAAAGTGCTGAAAATGCGTTGCGATCCTGCTTGGCGACGCGCGCCAGCAGGGCAATGAGATCGGCGGTTTGCTGCGGCTTCTGCATTTAGCCAGTTACGGTCGTCGATCAGGTCTTCGCTATCGGCGCCAGCGTACCGAGGAATTGGGTCAGATCATCCGTAGCATGATGGATGTGCTCCGGCAGCTCCGTCCAGGTGCGCATCTTGGCCTGCGCCGGGTGATCGAGATAGTCGGAATGTACGAGCACGGTCGTCATGCCGAGCGCGTGCGCGGCTTCGAGATTGTGCGGCATGTCCTCGAACATCGCCGCCTCCGCCGGCGCGACGCCGTGCCGGTCGGTCATGCGCTTGAAGGCGGTGGCCGCGGGCTTGGCGACGAACTCGCATGCGGCGATGTCGCAAATGTCTTCCATCAGATGCAAGACGCCGAGCTTCTCGGCGACACGCTCGGCATGGCGGCGGGAACCGTTGGTGAAGATGATGCGGCGCCCTGGCAGCGCCGCTAGAGCGTCGGCCAGCTCGGGTGCCGCGCTCAACGGAGCAAGATCGATGTCGTGCACGAATTCGAGGAAAGCGTGCGGATCGACTTTGTGCAGCTTGATGAGCCCGGTCAGCGTCGTCCCGTAGTCGTGGTAGTAGCGCTTCTGCAGATAGCGCGCATGCTCCAGTGGCAGGTCGAGATGCCGG
Source organism: uncultured Alphaproteobacteria bacterium (assembly GCA_963812795.1). Classification (GTDB taxonomy): domain Bacteria; phylum Pseudomonadota; class Alphaproteobacteria; order Rhizobiales; family Hyphomicrobiaceae; genus Hyphomicrobium_A. The sequence continues at coordinate 292,476 of CAWEWG010000007.1, forward strand.
GCGATGAAGGCGCCCATGCGATGATCGACCTCGGCGAACAGGTTGCAGGCCGACGGATAGAGCGTGTTGTCGAGATCGAACACCCAGACGCGCGTAGCGTCGAAACCGCGCCGCGCATCGCCCGTCATGTCGGGCTCAAAGCGCAAAGCGGGTTTGCGACGCGCCACGCTCATTCGCTGCGCGCCTTCGATTTGCGGCGGGCGCGGCCGACGAGCGTGCCGACGCCGTGGGCGGTGAACAATTCGAGCAGCACGCAATGCGGCACGCGGCCATCGATGATGACCACGGCTTCGACGCCGGCTTCCACCACCTCGATGCACCCCTCGATCTTGGGGATCATGCCGCCGGAGATGATGCCGTCCTTGATGAGCTGGCGCGCCTCCTCGATGGTGAGCTGGTGGACGAGCTTCCTGTCCTTGTCGAGCACGCCCTCGACGTCGGTCAGCAGCAACAGGCGCTTGGCTTTCATGCGCGCGGCGAGCGCGCTGGCGAAGGTGTCGGCATTGATATTGAGCGTCTCGCCCTCGCGGCTGATGCCGACCGGAGCGATGACCGGTATGAGGTCCGACTTCGAGATCACGTCGACGATGTGCGGATTGACTTCGCTCGGATCGCCGACGTAGCCGATGTCGACCGCCTTCATCAGGTTCGAACTCGGGATCGGCCATCTCGGTGATCTTGCGCGCGATCATCAGGTTGGCGTCCTTGCCGCTGATGCCGACGGCCTTGCCGCCCTGCCGGTTGATGGCGGAGACGATATCCTTGTTGATGAGCCCGGAGAGGACCATCTCGACCACCTCGACGGTGGGCTTGTCGGTGACCCGCAGCCCGTTCACGAAGTCGGACGAGATCTGCAGCTTCTTGAGCATGGCCGCGATCTGCGGACCGCCGCCGTGCACGACGATAGGGTTAACGCCCGACTGCTTCAGGTAGACGACGTCCTGCGCGAAGGCGTCAGCCAGCGCCTGGTCGCCCATGGCGTGGCCGCCGAACTTTATGACAACAGTCTGGTCGTCGTAGCGGATGAGATGCGGCAGCGCCTCGGCCAGGATGCGCGCCTGCACGTGCGGGGATGGGTCGAGCTCGGGGGCCGCAGGAGCACCCTGCGGCGGCGTAATCGGCTTCATTTTCCTGGCCTGGTTTTGCCTGCTGCGGTTAAGCGGGGGCAGTCCGACAATGTACGTCTGCACAACTGATGGCCAGCTCTTATACCGGCAAGCCCTGAGACGCCAAGTCCCATGCCTTTACCCTCAATCAATTAAGCGCCGTGACGCCAAGCCGCCCGCCGACAGCGAAAATTGCCCACATTCCCCTGCTACGCGGGGTGCGAAAGTGCGCTATCCAACCTTACCGTGCCCGGCGCCATCGCGCCGATGCCGATGAACCCCAACCGGGAGACGCTCGTTCATGATGGCCGAGGGCCTCAGTCGTATCGCCATGTCGTCCGGCCTCGCCGCGTCGCTGTCGCGGGCGACGGACTATGCGCGGGCGCGGGGCCACGGCGAAGTGACGCTGGAGCATATGCTCTTGGCGCTCTGCGACGATCACGAAGCGGTGCTCGTGCTGGCCGCTAGCAACGTCAACGTCGCCGAGCTGGTAGCCGAGGTCAACGCGCAGCTCGCCAGCTTCCCGACGCGTTCGCAAATGCCAGACATCGATCTCGTCGTGGCGTCGGATATGCGCCGCATCCTCGAAGCCGCCGCAGCCGCCGCGCGCGGCGGCCGGCGGCGCGAGATCAACGGCGCCATCGTGTTGGCGGCGATCGTCGGCGACGGCAAGAGTGCAGCGGCCCAGGTGCTGAGCAATCTCGGCATGACGTTCGAAGGCGCAATCCGCGCTTTGCAGAGCAAGCCAATTGAGCCGGAACAGCGCGCATTGCCGGCTCCCGACGCCGAGGCCATTCTCGCTGGCGCCCGCGAGCGGGTGCAATCGCGCACGGGGGTGACACCGCGCCGGCAATTGCCCAGCGTCGAGGGCACATACGAGGACGCCGCCGAGAGGGAGCCCGAGCTCCTTCATGTAGAAGAAACCTACCTGCCGCCGCCCGCGGTCGAAGAGGCCGAGCCGCCGTACCAGCATCGCTACGCGCCGCCGACCGGGTATGAGCCCGAGCCCACGTTCGAGCCGGAGGCAGCCTCCGCGCCGGAGCACTATCGCGAGGGCGAGCCACCGTACGAGCCGCCGGCTTACGAGCACGCGCCGACCCATGAGGAATTCTCACGGCGGGGGCGACGAGTCGCCGATGCCGGCTTCGGCGCCGTTTCCGCCGCCGATACCTCCGCCCAGCGCTTACGACAGCTGGACGCCGCCACCATCGCCCCCTGCCCCCGAGGAAAGTCCGCGCCGTTTTGCTCGGGCAATCGCGCAACCCCCTCCACCTGTCTCACCTGGGCGAGTCGGCGGGGAAGCCCCGCGCGTGGGTCCGCCGCCCCTTGCCCCATGGCCGGAGGAAGACAGGTCACCGATGGGCGTTGGTTCCGGCACGGGAGCGTTGCCCGCCGGCGAGGCGCAAAGCGACCGCTTGCATCTCAGTCGCCGGTCGGCACCGCAGGCCGCACCGCGACCGGCGGCGAGACCCGTGTCGTCCCGCACCGAGATCGGCCAGCTGGTCGAAAACATTCCGCGCTCCATGCGTGTCGCGGTTCCCGCACTTATCGAAGTGCGCATCGCCCGCGCCGACGTGCAGGCGCTCGCCGAGGGGCTGCAGGGTGGCGGTGCCGCCTATCAGCATGAGGTGACGGTGACCAAGGCGATGTCGGTGCGCCTGCGCGCGCCCGACGGCGGGTTCTTCATCGAAACGGCGTCGCCCGAGACGCAGTGGATCGAGAGAGCGATGCTGCTGTCGTCGGACGATTTCGCCAGCTGGCGCTGGCACGTCACGCCGCGCGACAAGGGGCGGCGGCGTCTGCAACTCATCATCTCGGCGCGCACCGTCAGCGCCGACGGCCTCGCCGCCGAGACGGCGCTGCCCGATCAGGTGATCACGGTGCGGGTGCGCACGAACTACGGCCGGTCGGCGAAGCGTTGGCTGGGCTGGATCCTTGCCGCCGTGGCAGGTGGCTTGCTGGCCAAGTTCGGCGAGGGCGCCTTCGAGCCTCTCGTCCGGCTCATCACCGGCTAACGCGCGAGAGCTAAGCGCGCTCGGCAACGATGCCGGCGATGGTGGCACGCAGCTCGTCGATGCCGAGCCCCTTCTCCGCCGACGTGACGATGATGTGCGGGAAAGCGGCGGGGTGCTTGCCGAGCTTTGCGGCGGTGTCGGCGGTGACGGCGGCCAGCTCGTGCGGCTTGATCTTGTCGGCTTTCGTCAGCACCGCCTGATAGGTGACCGCCGCCTCATCCAGAATTTCGGCGATCTGCAGGTCGGTCGGCTTCAGCCCGTGGCGTGCGTCAATGAGCAAAAAAACGCGCGCCAGTGTCGTGCGGCCTTTGAGATAGTCGGTGACCAGCGCACCCCAGGCGGCGACCTTGTCGACGGGCGCCTTGGCATAGCCGTAGCCTGGCATGTCGACGAGAAAGAGTGGCACCGCGTCAGCGCGAAAATAGTTCAGCTCCTGCGTGCGGCCCGGGGTGTTGGACGTGCGGGCGAGGCCGCCTTGGCGAACGAGCGCGTTGAGCAAGCTCGATTTGCCGACATTGGAACGGCCGGCGAAGGCGATCTCGATGCGGTCAGCCGGCGGCAGGAACTCCAGCGCCGGGACACTCTTCAAGAGTTGCCAGCGCCGTTCGAACAGCTGCTCACCGGCGGCGAGCAAGTCCTTGTCGAGCTCGCTCATGTCCGCGGCCCTCCGGGCCGCCGCGCCTCAGGTGCGCTTGTCCTTGTCCTCGCGCCGTCGCTTGATCGCGTCGGCGCCGCGCCCGGCCATGGAAACCACCGGTTTGAACTTGCTCGAGATGTTGCCCATCAGGTGGATCTCGGCGCCCTGCTTTTTCATGATGTAGGACTGCTGCGCCAGCGACAGCACGTTGCTCCATGCCCAGTAGATGACGAGGCCGGCGGGGAACGCCGCCAGGAGGAACGTGAACAGCACCGGCATCCAGTTGAAGATCTGCTGCTGCACGGGATCGGGCTGCGCCGGATTGAGCTGCATCTGCACCCACATCGTGATGCCCATGATCAACGGCCAGACGCCGACGTGCAGGAACTCCGGCACCGCGTAAGGCAGCAGCCCGAACAGGTTGAACAGCGAGGTCGGGTCGGGCGCCGACAGATCCTTGATCCAGCCGAAGAAGGGTGCGTGCCGCATGTCGATGGTGATGAACAGCACCTTGTAGAGCGCGAAGAACACCGGGAGCTGCAGCAGGATGGGCACGCAGCCGGCGACCGGGTTCACCTTCTCGCGCCGGTAGAGGTCCATCAGCTCCTGCTGCTGTTTGACCTTGTCGTCCTTGTAGCGCTCGCGCAGCTGCTCCATCTGCGGCTGCAGCTTCTTCATCTTGGCCATCGAGGCGTACTGCTTGCTGGCCAGCGGGAAGAAGGCGAGGCGCACCAGCACGGTGAGGATGAGAATGGTGACGCCGAAGTTATGGACGACCGAGTTGATCGCCTCCATCAACTGGAACAGCGGCTTGGTGATGAAGAAGAACCAGCCCCAGTCGATCAGCAGGTCGAACTGCTGGATGCCGGCGTTCTGGTAGGCCTGCAGGATCTTCATCTGCTTGGCGCCGGCGAACAGTTGCGACTGGATGCTCGCCGTCTGGCCTGCGGCCACCTTGAGGGTGTCGCGCATGTAGTCGGCCTGGTACGACGGCTGCTCGCTTGGCAGCTTCGGCGCCTGCGCCGAGAAAGTCGCGCGATAGGGGGCCTTCTGATCGGGAATGACCGTCGAGGCCCAATACTTATCGGTGAAGCCGAGCCAGCCGCCGGTTGCCGGTTCGAACGTGCGCGGAGGCTCCTCAAGCGCGTTAGCGTACTTGCTGCGCTGCTCGCCCTGGGCGCCGATGACGCCGATCAGGCCTTCGTGCAAGATCCAGTTGTTCTCGATCTTCGGCGTGCCGTAGCGATGGACGCGCGCGTAAGGCGTCAGGGAAATCTCGGCCGCCGAGCGGTTCTCAATTTCGTCGACGAGCTTGAACATGTAGTCGTCGTCGATTGAGACGGTGCGCTTGAAGATCACGCCCTGGCCATTGTCCCACGTCAGCGCCACCGGCGCCGCGGGGGTCAGCGGACCGCTTGCCTGCGTCTGCCACAGCGTCGTGCCGTCCGGCACCTTCATGTTGGAGCCGCTGGGGGCGATGAAGCCGTACTCGGCGAAGTAGGGATGTGGGCTGTCCGACGGGGAGAAGAGCACGACGTTGGGGCTCTTGGGGTCGACGGTCTCGTGGTATTTCACCAGTACAAGGTCGTCGACGCGGCCGCCGCGCAGGGCGATCGAGCCTCGTAGCGAGGGCGTCTCAACCGCGAGGCGCGGCGAAACTTTGATGGAATCTTCGCGCGACACGGTCGGGGCGGGCGTTGCCGCCCCTGCTCCCGGAACGGCGGCGCCGGGCGCCGGAGCTACCGTGGGGGGCTTGGCCGCATCCGGGGTCGCGCCCTCTTTCTGCGTCAGCTCCTGCTGCGCGCGCTGGCGGGCCTGCTCCTCCTTCATTTTCGGCCCGGCGTAAAACAGTTGCCAGCCCAGCAGGACCGCCATCGACAGCACGACGGCTAGCAGCAGGTTTCTCTGTTGATCGGGGTCTTGCGACTTCATTGATGCCTCAGCGCCGTTCCCACTGCCCCTTGGAGCCGCCCGCCATCGGGCGATGGACGAGGACCGCGCTCGATACGGCGCCAGTGCCAATACTCCGAGACCACCGGTTCGCATAGCCGGAAGTCATGCGTTTGCCTTCCCCCGGCGCTTTTGCCCCGGAGCTTGATGAATGCGCAAAAGCGCCTGATCGAGGTCCGCCTTGAGGTCGGCAAAGGCGCGGCCGATGGCGGCCGTTCGGGCGATCAGCACATAGTCGAAGCCCGCCCGAACCTGCTTCGGGTCGAGGCCGGCCGTCAAAGCCCGCAATCGCCTGCGCACACGGTTGCGCACGACCGCGCCGCCAACTTTCTTCGATACGGTGTAGCCGAAGCGGGCCGGGGCCGCGGCCTCGTCTGACTTCTGCCGGATACGAGCCTCCAAAACGAAGGCTGCCGCGCTCCAGCGATGGCCGCCCCTGACCCAGAGGAACTCGCTGCGCTTTTTGATGGTCGTCGGTGCCACGGTGCAGGTTCCCTGCCCGACTGGGGCTGCGCTTGGCGGCGCCCCGGCGGCGGGTTATGCCCACCCGCTCTAGGCCGACAGGCGCTTGCGGCCCTTGGCGCGGCGGCGATTGATCACGCGGACGCCGCCTGTGGTCAGCATGCGCTTGCGGAAGCCGTGGCGACGCTTGCGGACGAGCCGGCTCGGTTGATAAGTGCGCTTCACGATACAGCTCCAGTGCCCGTCGCGAAATTATGGAACCCTGCCAACCTCGCGGTCGCGCGGCGGCACCCCATGATCTAAGGATTGGCGGGCTTATACGGGCTGGAAACGGCCAAGTCAACGCGTGCCATCCGCGGTTAATCCACGGCCGCGGGAGCGTCGGCGGGTGCGCCCGGGGACGGGAAATGGCAAACCCTTATGACCCCGGCTCGGCGGGTTTGCCGGACGCCGTGATTGGTCGGCACGCGCCGACGGAAGGAATGGTGGGGAATGGAGCATGGCAATGTCGGCATCTAAGCCGCGTGAGACGCTGGCCGTCGCCGCCACGGACGGCGACAGCGAACGCATAGCCGCCGACATTTGCGTGATCGGAGCCGGCCCCGGAGGGCTTGCCGTCGCCACGGCGGCTGCCGCATTCGGGCGCAGCGTGGTGCTCATCGAGCGCCACAAGGTGGGCGGCGAGGCACTGCACTACGGCTGCGTTCCTTCGCGGGCCATGGCGGCGGTGGCCAACCGCGCCCATGACATGCGCTCGGCCGGCATCTTCGGCCTGATCGGGAGAGACCCGGAAGCCGACCCCCGCTCGGTGCACGGGCACGTGCAAAGTGTCATCGCTGCGCTGGAGCCGAACTATTCCGCCGAAAGGTTCGCAGGCCTCGGCATGCACGTCATCCGTGCCGCCGGCCGCTTCATCGACAAGAAGACGGTCGTCGCCGGAGAGCATCGCATCAAGGCGCGCCGCTTCGTCATCGCCACCGGATCGGCGCCGCGGGTGCCGCCGATCCCGGGGCTCGACAGCGTCCCCTACTTCACCAGCGAGACGATCTTCGACAACCAGGAGCGGTTGCACAGCCTCATCCTCATCGGCGGCGGCCCGTATGCGCTGGAGCTGGCCCAGGCGCACAGTCGGCTCGGCTCGCGCGTCGTGCTGCTGGCGCCCGAGCAGGCGCTGGCGGGCGAGGACCCGGAGCTCGCGCGCGTCGTTCTCGACGCCCTCTCCGCCGAAGGCATCGGCGTGCATGAAGACGCGAAGATCGACAGCGTCGAGGGAGGTCTCGGACGCGTGCGCGTCAACGTCAGCGTCGCGGGCGAGAAGCACGTTGTCGAGGGGAGTCATCTGCTGATTGTCGCGGGACGCAAGCCGTCGATGAGCGACCTCGGCCTCGAGGCGGCGGGCATCCGCTACGATGATCGCGGCATCAAGGTCAGTCGCGGCCTCAAGACTTCCAACCGGCGCGTCTTCGCCATCGGCGAGGTGGCCGGCGCCGCTCCGTATGCGCAGGTGGCCGACTACCACGCCGGCATCGTCATCCGCAGAGCCCTCTTTCACGCGCCGGCGCGCGTCGATGCGCGGGTCATCCCGCGCGCGACCTTCACCGATCCCGAGTTGGCCTATGTCGGCCTGTCGGAAGCCGAGGCGAAGGCGCGGGTCGGCAAAATCAACGTCCTGCGGTGGCCCTACCGCGAGAACGACCGCGCCCAGGCGGAGCGGCTCGCGACCGGCCACGTCAAGGTGGTCACGGCGCGCGACGGCACGATCCTCGGCGCCGGCATCGTCGGAGCCCAGGCGGGCGAGCTCATCCAGATGTGGTCTCTGGCCATCTCGCAGAACCTCAATATCAAGGCCATGACGGCCTGGATTTCTCCCTATCCGACCCTATCGGAGATCAACAAACGGGCCGCATCCAGCTATTATGCGACGGCGCCCTCAAGTCCTCGCTTGCGTAAGGTGATAAACTTTCTTGCTAAGTTCGGATAAGGGCCCGGCAGCGAGAGGAAGCGCGTGCTCCGCGACAACAAAAACGAGGCGCGCCAGTTGACGTTGGCCGAGCGGTGGTCGCAGCTGCGCGTCCCGCATTGGGCAGAGCGATACCGCAGCAACTGGCGCGACCTGGGGCTGCCGGCCAAGTTGCTGATGCTGACGGCCGTCTTCGTGCTGCTCGCCGAGGTGCTGATCTTCCTGCCGTCGATCTCCACCTTCCGCGTCGACTGGTTGAACGAGCGTCTGACGGCCGCACAGCTCGCCACCCTTGCCGCCGAAGGTTTCCCCGGCGGAGACGTTCCCTCCGGCTTGCGCGCCGAGATGCTGCGCACCGCACAGGTGAAGGCCATCGCTTCGCGCCGCCAGGGCGTGCGCCGGCTGGTGCTTCCCGTCGACCCGCAGATGACCATCGACGCACACTACGACCTGCGCCAGCAGCCGGAAGGCGTGTGGGACAGCATCGGGTTGCGGGTCGAGCAGATCGGCGACGCCATCGCCGTATTCTTCGCGCCGGACGGCCGCACCATCCGCGTGCTCGGCAGTATCGGCGACGATCCCGACGATCTCGTCGAGATCGTCATGCCGGAGGCGCCGCTGAAGGCGGCCTTGCGGTCCTACGCGCTGAACATTCTCGGCGTGTCCATCGTCATCTCGCTGGCCACCGCGGCGCTCGTATATTTTGCGCTCAGCCGGCTGCTGGTGCGTCCGATGATGCGCATAACGCGCGCCATGGTGCAGTTCAGGCAGGATCCCGAGGATCCGCAGCGCATCATCGTCCCGTCCAGCCGGCACGACGAGATCGGGGTCGCCGAGCGGGAGCTGAGCGAGATGCAGCGGCAGCTCTCCGGCGCGCTGCTGCAGAAGACGCGGCTGGCGCAGCTCGGCTTGGCGGTGAGCAAGATCAACCACGACCTGCGCGGCATGCTGGCGAATGCGCAGCTCCTGTCGGATCGCCTGACGGCCATCCCCGATCCGACCGTGCAGCGCTTTGCACCCAAGCTCATCGCCTCGCTCGACCGCGCCATCAACTTCTGCAACGACACGCTGCGCTTTGGCCGCGCCGAGGAAGCGGCGCCGCGACGCGAGCTGCTGCCCCTGAAGCCGGTGGTCGAGGAGGTCGGCGAGGCGCTGGGCCTGCCGCGCGAGGGAAGTCTCGACTGGGTGCTCGAGATGGACGAGACGCTGCGCATCGACGCCGACCGCGACCACCTGTTCCGCATCTTGAGCAACCTCGTGCGCAACGCCATCGAGGCCATCGAAGGCGCGCCCGCCGCCCTGCACGGCGAAATCCGCGTCAAGGCGTGGCGCGAGGGGCGGCGCGTGCTGGTCGAGGTGCACGACAACGGCCCCGGCGTGCCGCAGAAAGCGCGCGACCACCTGTTCGAGGCGTTCACGGGCTCCCAACGCAAGGGCGGCACCGGTCTCGGCCTCGCCATCGCCGCCGAGATCGTCGGCGTGCACGGCGGACATGTGCGGCTACTCGACACGCCCAAGGGCGCGGCATTCCAGTTCGATATTCCCGACCGCGGGGCGCACCACGGCCACGAGGCGGCGGACGTCGACGCGGTGGCGCGCGGCGCGGACGATGGTGCGTAGGCCCGGCAAAGGCCTTGCGCGGCCGCGCACGAGCCATTAGTAGTGGCCACCTTCGGCGGGGCGTTCAGCTCGCCGGTTGCTTAGGTCTCTGCGTGACCGCAAAACGCAGACAAGCGCCCGTAGCTCAGCTGGATAGAGCATCAGACTACGAATCTGAGGGTCGGACGTTCGAATCGTTCCGGGCGCGCCATTTATTCCGATGACGAGATTTTGCCGACTAGCGCTAGGCGTTTTGCTGACCTGCGCGTCGCCGGCCGGCGGATTCGCCGCTGAGGGCTTCTACACCGATAAGCAGCCCGCCGCCGTACGCGCCATATGGCCGTCGGTCTATGCCTTCGTGTGCGAAGGCAACGGCAGCGTCTATACCGCGAGCGCGTTCCTCGTCGGCAAGTCCGACAACGGCAAGACGGCGACCTACTATTTCATGACGGCAGGGCACGCGATCGAGGATTGCCGATCGCCGCGGCGCTATCTCACGGAGGACGTCAATCGGCCCCGTTTCGAGAGCGACGGCATCACCCTGGCCGCGCCGCCGCCGCGGCTCGGCGGCATCAGCACCGTCTACGTCGACGACGCCTACGATCTGGCCATCGTCAAGGTCGAGGCGAGCGCGGAACTGCGCATCGGCAATCCGCTAAGGGCCGGCGATCAGTGCGACAAGGCCGTACGGCAGGAGGTGTATGCCGTCGGCTTTCCCGGCGTCGGCAAGCGCCGATCCCTGCGCCTCAATCGCGAGGCCAAGCGCTGGAGCAAGGGAAGCTTCGTTGGCTACGGCAGGGCAGAGTTCCGCGGTACCCAATCGATCTATATTGCTTCGAGCGTCAATTCACTTCCCGGCAGTTCGGGCGGTCCCGTGGTGGATGAGCGCGGCGAGTTGATCGGCGTCGTCGCCAAGGGCGCTGCGAGTGAGGAGAACGGCTTTCGCTACGACGTCGACGCGCAGAAACAGGACGATTGGCAGACGTTCCTGGCGCCGTGCCGCGCCGTGTCGGCGATCATCCAGCGCAGCGGCATAGGCAAGTGAGCGGCCGGCTCAGGCCACCGGAGCCACATCGACGCCGACGTGAACCGAGTGGTCGCTGCCGCCGAGCAGGATGCCGCTGATCGGGCTGACGTCCTCGTAGTCGCGGCCATAGGCGATGGTGATGTGGCCATCGCGCGGGATGAGGCCGTTGGTGGGATCGAAATCCACCCAGCCGAAAGCCGGCGCCCACACCGAGATCCACGCATGCGAGGCATCGGCCCCGGCAAGGCGCGCCACGCCGGGCGGCGGGCTTGTCAGAATGTAGCCGCTGACATAGCGCGCCGACAGGCGCAGGGCGCGCAGGCACGTGAGCGCCAGGTGCGAGAAATCCTGACAGACGCCACGCCGCTGGTGCAGCACCTGCGTAACGGGGGTCGAGATGTCGGTGGCAGTCGAATCGAAGACGAAATCCTCGTAGATCCGCTCGACGAGATCCCACGCCCCCTGCAACACCGGGCGTCCACGCGGAAAGAACTCGCGCGCGAAGGCGGCGATCTCGGCGGTCGAGCGCGTGTGCTTGGAGGCGCAGGCGTAGCGCGCCACCTCCAGATCGATGCCGGGCTTGGGGTCGACGATGGACGCGGCAACCGCCTCCCAGGGCATGCTGGCGGCGAGGTCGATGGCGCGCGGCGCGGTCACACCGATGGTGCTGCGCGCGTGCACGATGAGCTCCTTGTGCTCGAGCTCGATGTCGAACAGCACCTCGCGATTGCCGTAGTAGTCCTCGCGCTCCGTGCGGATGGTCGGCGCCGGCTCGATGAGCAGCGTGTGGCCCTTGACGCGCTGCCGCTCCACCGCACGCGGCGACATGTGGACGACGTGCTGGCTCTGCGCCACCGGGACCGAGTAGCGGTAAATCGTGCGATGGCTCACATTGTAGATCATGGTTTCCGCTCGCGGCGGGTGTGGACGCGATGCGGCTGTTCTTCGAGCAGGTTGAAGTAGTGCCGCTCGATGGCGTTGGTGAGCTGCGGCAGCAGGCGGAGTTGGTTGCGAACCGCAGCCTGTAGCTCGTCGCGCGACGCGTCCTTGGCGAAGCCTTCGACGTCGGCGAGGCGAATGGATGTCAGCATCGACAGGATCAGGCGGCGCTCGTCGGTGAGGCTGGCGCCCTGCTTCGATTGCGGCAAGCCGGCGAGGTGCTGGGAGATACTGGATAGCTGATAGGCGAGGCTGCGCGGGTTGGTTTCGTCGAGCAGCAAGAGGTCGAGCACCAGGGCCAACATGGGATCGAGACGGTAGCGCGAGCGGTAGGTAATGAAGCTGTCGGCGACCTCGAGCAGGAAGAACAGGCGTGCCTGCCTCCTCCTCGCGCTCCAGCGGATGGCCGAACAGCCACAGGATGGCTTCGCTCATGTTGCCGGCGCGCTCGACACGGCGACCCATGTCGAGGAACGACCAGCCTTTGTTGCGGGTCATGTTCTCGTGCATCAGGCCGTTGAAGGCGGACAGCCATCCGAGCCCGTCCTCCAAGAGGTCGAGCAGCGCTTCCGGCGGCGCGGTGAGCAGCTCCCGGCGCCAATCGGCACCGGGGCGGAAATGACTGAGCACGCGCCAAGCCTCGAGTGAGAGACGGTCGCGCGTCAGGTTGGCGACGCGGTAGAGCTTGTCGAGCGTGCCGTCGAGGGTACGGCGACCGTCCTTGGCGGTGATGAGGAGGTGCACCATGCGCTCGACGGCAGCGGCATCGTCGCCGTCGCTGGGCGTCACGACTTGCGCCTCGTCGCGCATCGCCAGGGCTTCGAGGCAAGCGCGCGCGGCACCCTGTACGTGCGAGGGGGCGTTGTCCCCGCGCAGCGGCTGCAACGCGCTGCGCAACACGCGCATGATCCAATCGGTGCGCTCGGCATAGCGGCCGAGCCAGAACAGGTCGTCGGCGACACGGCTCTGGATGACGCGCTGCGAGCGCTGCACGCGGGCGGTTTCGATGGTCGGCTGCCACAGGCTGCGATGCGGGGGCACCTCGCCGTCAGCGACGATCCAAACATCGCGCGTGCGTGCTTCTGGAGCGCTGAGGGCGACGGCAAGGTTGGGTACGATGGCCATGGCGAGGCCACCGGGCATGACGGTGAAGCCATCGGCGGTGGCGGCGACGAACAGGCGAACGGCGAAGGGTTGCGGCACCAGGCCTTGCGCGGTGAAGGCTGGCGTCGTGCCAAAGCCGACGCGCTCCTCGGCGACGAGCACCTCCCCGTGCAGGCCAATTTCCTCCTTCAGCGTGCGCCGTTGCGCTTCGGTGAGGCTGGATCCGAGCTGGCCGTATTGGGCTCCGCCCGGCCGCCCAGTGCCTTCCTGGGCCGAGTGGATGACCATGCGGTCGAGGTTGGCGATGACATGCGCGCGGTTGGCGGCGTCGCCAAGCCACCAGCGTGACGCATCGGTGACGAGCAGTTCTTCGCCGAAGAGGTGTCGGCAGACGGCAGGCAAGTAGGCGCCGAGGCCGCGGTTCTGTGCCACCGCCGAGCCGAGCGCATTGCGCACCAGCGCCGGGGCCTTGCGGCACGCCTGCACCAGGCCGGGGGGACCGCCGTAGCGCGCGCTGTCGAGCTCGAGCGGATCGGATTGGCGGCCGTCGACGCAGCGGACGATGAGATCGATGCGCTTCAGGCCCTCGAGCGTCTTCAGGAACAGACGGTCACCGGCGGTGCGCAGATCTCCACCTTCGACCAGCAGATATCCCAGGTAGCGCGCGAGATATGCATGGCTGAAATAGTCGTCGTGGTGCGGTCCGGGCGTCAGCAGCGCGATGCGCGGATCGCGGCGTCCGGTGAGCATGGTGAGGTCGGACTGCACCTGCTGGAAGAAGGGGGCGAGGCGCGTGCCGTTGCACGCCTCGAACAAGTCGCCGGCGATGTGCGTGTGCACCACGCGGTTGGCGAGCGCATAGCCGACGCCGGCGGGCGTCTCGGTATGGTTGTCGATGACGCGCCAGCTTCCGTCGGCTTCGCGCGCCAGGTCGACGGCGTAGAAGTGCAGGTGGCCCGGCTTAGGCACGATGCCGTGGCAGGGGCTGAGGAGCGCGGGGTCGGAAAAAAGGAGCGCGGGCGGGATGAGACCGTCGCGCAGCAGCTTCTGCTCGCCGTAGGCGTCGGCGAGGATAGCGTTTAGGAGGCGCGCGCGCTGGATGAGCGCCGCTTCCAACGTGCGCCACTCGCTGCTCGAAATGATGAGCGGGACGAAGTCGACTTCCCAACGCTTCCCGGGCGAGGTCGGATCGGCGAAGATATCGTGGGCGATGCCCATCTCGCGCACGCGCCTGTTGAGGCGCTCGGCGCGCTGCGCTTGCTCGGTGGCGGGCAGTTCGGCAAAGGCGGCGAGAAACGGCTGCCAGTGGGGGCGGACGACGCCGTCCGCGTCCATCAATTCGTCGTAGCCGCCGTTGCGCAGACGCGCATAGCCGTCGAGCAGGCTTCGATCGGGCTCAAGCGGCAGCCGCGCTTCCAGGTTCATGGTTGCAGGATCATGCGGCGGTGGCCCGCAAATTGCGCCTTGTCAGCCGGCTTGGCAGTCGATGTCGGCGGGAGGATAGTGCTTCGCGCTGCGTCGCACCAGCGGCGGCAAGCCCCGGAAGCGCTGAATAAATCGTCGTGTGACCGTGGCGCCCAGGCGGGTCAGAGCCGAAGGTCGAGCGTCAGCGGATATTCGGGGTTCACCACCGCCGGGGTCGTCGTCTCGCGACCCGGTGTATGACCAAGCTTCTCGAAGCGCGCCAGGCGCCGCCCTTCCGCCTCGTAGGCGTTGACAGGGGCGAGGTCGATGTTGCGTCCGCCAGGATGCGCGGCGTGATAGCGGCAGCCGCCGACCGAACGGCCGGTCCAGGTGTCCATGATATCGAAAACCAGCGGCACGTGCGGTGGAATGGTGGGGTGCAGCGCCGACGCCGGCTGCCACGCGCGATAGCGGATGCCGGCGACCTTCTCGCCGAATGTGCCGGTATTGGTCAGCGGCAAGCCGCGGCGGTTGCAGGTGACGGCGAAGCGGCCGTTCGCCCCGTCGCGCACGAGCACCTGCACGCGGTCGAGCGAGCTGTCGACGTAGCGGGCAGTGCCGCCGGCGGTCGCCTTCCTCGCCCAGCACGTGCCAGGGCTCCAGCGCCTGGCGCAGCTCCACGGCGACGCCTGACGTTTCCACTTCGCCGATCAAGCGGGAAGCGGAACTCGAAGTGCGGCGCGAACCAATCGAGCTCGACCGGAAGCCCGGCCGCATTGAGATCGCCGATCACTTCGCTGAAGTCGGCCCACAGGAAATGCGGCAGCATGAAGCGGTCGTGCAGCGCCGTGCCCCAGCGGACCAGCTTGCCGCGATACGGACGGTCCCAGAACATGGCGATGAAGGCGCGCATCAGGAGCTGCTGGACGACGCTCATGCGCGCATGCGGAGGCATCTCGAAGGAGCGGAACTCGATGAGGCCGAGCCGCCCGGTCGGGCTGTCGGGCGAATAGAGCTTGTCGATGCAGATCTCGGCGCGGTGCGTGTTGCCGGTCACGTCGACGAGCAGGTGGCGGAAGATGCGGTCCACCAGCCATGGCGACACGCTGCCTTGCGCGGGGTCGGGGATCTGCTTCAGCGCGATGTCCAGCTCGAACAGCGCTTCGTGTCGCGCTTCGTCGAGACGCGGTGCCTGGCTGGTCGGGCCGATGAACAGGCCGGAGAACAGGTACGACAGCGAGGGATGGTTCTGCCAGTAGGCGATGATCGAGGCGAGCAGGTCGGGGCGGCGCAGGAACGGGCTGTCGGTCGGCGTCATGCCGCCCATGACGATGTGATTGCCGCCGCCGGTGCCGGTGTGGCGGCCGTCCGGCAGATATTTGTCGGCGCCGAGCCGCGACTTCTCCGCTTCCTCGTAGACGGCGGTGGTGATGGCGACGACTTCCTTCCAGTTCGTCGCCGGATGGATGTTGACCTCGATGACGCCGGGATCGGGCGTGACCTTGATGACGTTGATGCGCGGATCATTGGGCGGCGAATAGCCTTCGATATGCACCGGCAGCTCGGCGGCGGCCGCCGCTTCCTCGACGGCGGCGACGAGCGCGGTGAAATCGAGCGCGTCCTCCACCGGCGGCAGGAACACGCAAAGGTGCCCGTCGCGCGGCTCGATGGCGAGAGCGGTACGCACGGAGCCGTAGATCTCGCTCGCCCCCGACGGTGGCGGCACCGGAGCGGGGCGCAGCGGTCACCGCCTTGCGCTGCTGGATGAGCACGGATCGTTCCGGCAGCGGCGGCGCCTCACCGAGCGGATCGCGCGGGAGGACGTGCGGGTAGTCGACGGCAGGAAGCTCGGGAAGCGAGCCGATGGGAAGCCGGAATCCGGCGGGGGCATCGCCCGGTATGAGATACAGCCGGCCGCGCCTGCGTTGCCCCACCGCTCCGTGACCCAACGGCGCCCAAGGTCGGGCGACTGCCACACCTGCACCGGCAGCACGTAGCTCGCGGGTTTGTCGAGGCCTTGCTCGAAGACGCGCACGATGCGCGCGCGCTCGGCGGGATCCTGCAGCTTGTTTTCCTCGGGCTCGACGTTGAGAGGCAACTTCTGCTCGACAAGGGCGTAGTAGCCGGGGTCCTCGTAGGCGGGAATGCCGCTGTTGGCGGGCAGGCCGAGCTGCGTGCAGAGTGCGCCCATCAGCTTCTCGGCGTCGGCGATGCCGGCCTTTGCCGGCTCGCGCTCGCGATCGATGAGGTTCGGATCGCTCCACAGCGGCTGCTCGTCGCGGCGCCAGTAGAGCGCGAAGGCCCACCGCGGCAGCGGCTCGCCGGGATACCACTTGCCCTGGCCGTAGTGCAGCAGCCCGCCCGGCGCGAAGCGTTGCTGCAAACGGCGCACCAAATCTTCGGCGTAGGCCCGCTTCGTCGGACCGACGGCGCCGGTCTTCCATTCGTCGCTGTCCATGTCGTCGATGGACACGAATGTCGGCTCGCCGCCCATGCTGAGGCGCACGTCGGCGCTGTCTAGGCGCGTGTCGACTGCGTCGCCGGCGGCGACGATACGCTTCCAGGTGTCCTCGGTGTAGGGCAGCGTGACGCGCGGGCTCTCGAGGATGCGCTCGACCTTCATGTCGAAGGAGAACGTCACTTCGGCCGGCTCGTGCGCGCCGCTGATCGGTGCGGCGCTCGACGGTTGCGGTGTCGCCGCGAGGGGGATGTGGCCCTCGCCGGCAAGCAGGCCGGAGGTCGGGATCGAGGCCGATCCAGCCGGCGCCGGGAAGGTAGACCTCCGCCCAGGCGTGCAGGTCCGTGAAGTCTGCCTCGGCGCCGGCGGCGCCGCCGTCGAGCGGTTTGACGTCCGGGCGCAGCTGAATCAGATATCCGGAGACGAAGCGCGCGGCGAAGCCGATGTGGCGCAGCACCTGAACGAGCAGCCAGCCGGAATCGCGACACGAGCCCGACGCCTTGGTCAGCGTCTCCTCGGGCGTCTGAATGCCCGGCTCGAGGCGCACGCAGTAGTTTACCTCGTTGCGAACCCGGCGGTTGAGCTCGGTGAGGAAGTCGATCGTGCCTTCCTTCTTGCTCGGGATCGAGGCGAGGAACTTTTTGACCAGGGGCGTGGCGGGCAACGGCATCCAGGTATGGACCCAGCTCTGCCTTGAGCTCCGGGTCGTAGATGAACGGCCAATCCTTGGCGCCATCCTCGACATAGAAGTCGAATGGATTGATCACTGCCATGTCGGCCACGAGATCGACCGTGACGACGAAGCGGTCGGTCTTCTCGGGCAGCACGACGCGGGCGCAGTAGTTGGCGAAGGGGTCCTGCTGCCAATTGATGAAATGCAGCTTGGGCTCGAGGTTGAGCGAGTAGCTGAGGATCGGGGTGCGGCAGTGCGGGGCCGGCCTCAGCCGGATCACCTGCGGTGCCATTCCGATCACGCGGTCATAGTGGTAGGCCGTCCGGTGCGTGAGAGCGACGTGGAGTGTCATCAGAACCCGTTCAGCAAGAGCACCCTTGTGCAGCGCAGCGCGACCATAGAACATCTTTTGCCGCGCACGAAGTTCAGGCATTGCCTCGCAAGTGGGCGTGCTGCAACAAGTTTGGGCAATAATCAAGAACGGAAACAGGGCTCCGCGCCGGGGCCGGCGTCGCTGCAGGAGCGGAAGGAGCGAGGGGTTCGGTGAAGCGGTTCAAATGCGGCGCGTGCGGCAATACCGTCTATTTCGAGAACATGCAGTGCCTGCAGTGCGGGCACGCGCTGGGCTTCCGCTCCGACAAGCTTGAGATACGCGCGCTCGTCTCGGCGGGAGATGGGCTGTACCGCGAATACAAGCACGGGCCGGGGACGCGGCTGCGCTATTGCGCCAACGAAGACTCATGGCGTCTGCAACTGGCTGGTGCGCGATGATGCCGCCTCGCAGTTCTGCGCCGCCTGCGACCTCAACCGCACCATTCCCAACCTCGCCGATCCCGCCAACGTGCTCGCCTGGGGCGAGTTCGAGCGCGCCAAGAAGCGGCTCGTCTATTCGCTGCGGCGTCTCGATCTGCCGCTTGACGGCGCGGCGGTGGGCAAGGCGCCGTTGACCTTCGACTTTCTCAACGACGCGCTCACCGGACACCTCGACGGCGTCATCACGATATCTGTCGGCGAAGCCGATTCGGTGGAGCGCGAACGCCAGCGCAAAGCGATGGCCGAGACATACCGTTCGCTGCTCGGTCACCTGCGGCACGAGAGCGGCCACTACTATTGGATGTTGCTGATCGACGGGACACGGAACCTCGATCGCTATCGCCAGCTATTCGGCGACGAGCGCGAGAACTACGGCGCGGCGCTCGATCGTCACCACTCGCAGGGGCCGCCGGCCGATTGGTCGCTGCGGCATGTGTCCGCCTACGCCAGCTCGCATCCGTGGGAGGACTGGGCAGAAACGTGGGCCCACTACCTGCACATGATCGACACTCTCGATACCGCTGCTGTGCATCGGATTGAGCCGCGCCCCGGAAGGTTCGGCGGGACGGGGGCGTGGCCTCTGCGCCCATTCGATGTCTACGGTACCGAAAGCTACGATGCGCTGATCAAACGCTGGGTGCCGCTGACGATCGCGCTCAACGACATCAATCGCAGCATGGGTCATGCCGACTTCTACCCGTTCGTCATCCCTGAGATGGCGGTCACCAAGCTCGCCTTCGTGCATCGCGTGATCCGCCAGGCAACGCGATAGCCGCGCGGTCGGATTCGGTGATCCGCTAGTGGCCGCCGCCGCCGCCCCTGCTGCCGCCGCCGCCGCCGATCCCGATCCCGATGCCGATGCTGAAGCCGGGCGAGCTGGGCTGGTAGCGCGGGTAGGTCTTGCGGCGCGGCTTTGAATAAACGTACTTCTTGCGCGGTTTTTTCTTTGCCCGAGGTTCCGGCGGGTCGTTGTCCTCCGCTTTTTGAACCTTTGGAAGGTTGACCTTACGGACCTTCGGCTCAGGGCAGCGGCCGAGCTCGATATCATCACGCGTAAAGATCGGCGCCGCGTCGATGCTCGGTGGATTGACAACGAATGGAAACGCTGACGCGAAGCTTACTTCGCGTGTTTGCGGCAAAGCGTTCCACGTACCGGGATCTTGCAGGTCGCCATCGGGGCCGATGCGCAGCATGCGGCACGGATCGTCGAGCGATTTACACTCGCCACGCGTGTTGCAGACACGGATCGATCCTTCGTGGAGCAACAGCCAGACCGGACCCCGCTCTTCGATATAGACGTCGAAGATGGTGCCGCGCACGGTGATGGCGGCGACCGGCGTTCGAATCGCATAGAACGGCTTGGCCGCCACGCCGGTGATGAAACGGAAGCCGCCCTTGATCAGATTGAGAACGATGGCGCCGCTCGTTTTGTTGGCGTCATAGATGAAGCGGTCGAGTGTCATGCGCGCGCCCGGACCGATGGCGAGCTTCGTTTGATCGCGCAGCATCAGCTCGGCGATCGCGTCGGCGCCCGCCGCTATGACCTCCTCCTGCACGACATCGTCACCCGTCGTGAGATGGCGCCGGTCGTCGCGGAATTCGCCCGTCACTTGGTTGACGACGACGACAGCAGAGCCGATGGCGTCGCCCGGGTCGGCGAGGGCGGGGACACAAAGCGCTCCGGCACAAAGGCAGGCGATGAAGACTGTTGGCTGCATGGCTGCGAATTCGTGTTTATGGCAAGAAAAAGCTATAAAGATCATAAGCGAAAATACTGTCAGGCAGGCTAACATAACTCCATTGTCGGTTGTTGAACGCTGGCCAATATCGTTCTGCAATTGCTCGGCGCAGCATTTGCGCTTAACCGCCACATAATGACCGCCATGAAACATCTCTCGATATGCGCTGCGCTTGTCGCCGTGATGATTTTCGCCATCGCCGCATGGCCCGATCCCAGTGCCGCGCGAAGCTCGTTGCGGAGCGAGGACAAGGAGTGCGCGGACACCGCCAACGCAGAGGCGGCGATCGCAGCGTGCACAAGGCTATTTGAGAACCGTGGGCTCGGCCGCAACAACCGGGCCATAGCTCTCGGCAATCGCGGAGCGGCCTACAAGGTCACGGGTCGCTACGACGATGCCATTGCCGACTTCACTCGCGCCATCGAGCTCGACCCGGGCAACTCGCAGTACTATTGCCAGCGTGGGGATGCGCGTCTGCGCACAAACGCAAACAGTGAGGCGGTTGACGACTACACGGTCGCGATACGGCAGTCGCCGCGCCTGCTGTGGGGCTATCATGGCCGCGGGCAGGCCTACCTGGCCATGGGCAACGGTGAAGCGGCCCTTGCCGATCTCAACGAGGCGGTGCGCCTCAAGCCGGAAGCGTTCACCTTGCGGGTGCTGCGCGGACGCGCCAACAATCTCGTCAAGAACTATGAGGCGGCCATCGTCGACCTCAACGATGCTCTGGACAATCCGAAGTCGAGCACTCTGCTGCCGAAGGAACGCGCCGCCGTGTTGACGCAGCGCGCCTTTTCGCGCGCGAAGCTCGACCGTGGCGAGGAGGCGCAGCCCGACATCGATGAGGCGTTGCGTCTGGCACCGAAGGCCGCCTTCACGGTCGCCGTCGCCGGCCTCGTGCACGAGAAGCAAGGACGCATGACGGAAGCGCGCGATGCCTACTCGCAAGCACTTGCGATCGAACCGAGCCAGGCTCTCGCCAAGCTGGGGCAGGAGCGGATCGGCGCGGGGTCGGCATCCTCGGCGGCCTCTAACGCGGGGGACGAACCGGACGAACCTGCGGAACCCTCCGAGCCCGTCGTGCGGGCCAAACCCGAGCCGTCGTCGGGAGCCGACATGTGCGCCAAGTATGTGCCGGAGATTGGCCGCACCGTGAAGGTCAAGTGCGAGGATTGAGCTGCCGAGCGCTCAGAAACGGATGACGGCGCCGCCGAGGAGCAGGTCGAGGTCATCGATCGGCGCATCGGCAATTGGGCCGGTGGCGACGCCGTCTTGCAGTTGGCGCAGTTCGAGATCCCCACGTCACGTGCTTGTAGGTCAAATAGAGGATCATCGCGGCGCTATCGATCCCTTGCGCAATGCCGCCACCCCAGATGGCGACATCGGAGTGCCACACAGCCCAATCGCCCAAGCCCGTGGGATTGAGTGCATCGCCGGGGCCGACGAGCAACAACGTCGAGGCACCGCCTTCGTAGTGGTAGTAGTCGCCGTAGAGCGTCGTTTTCCCAAGCGGGAGATATGACCGCTCGATGCCGAACTGTCCGGAGAGGAATAGCTCGCTGTCGTCAACGCCGGCATGCCCATAGCGCCTGGTGTCGTCGACGAGACCGTCGAGGGTGAGCCCCAATCCAAAGTTGCCGAACAGGCCGCTGTCGAGATGTTTGGCGCTGACCGAGGCGCGAAGCTGGCGGCACGAGGACGCATCACCGGTGCTCGGCAGAATGGCGGACGGGCAGACGCTGAATGTGCGCAGAGTCGGGCGTCAGCTGTAGGTAGCCGATGCCGGCTCCGACATCGAAACCAAGGATCTCTTTGCGGTAACGCACCGCCACGTCCCAGAAATCGGTGACGACCCAGTCGGCGGCAGCGGTGAAGCCGTTCCACGTCGGCGAAACGTATTTCAGCAGCGAGAACCCGCGCTGGCTTTCCCCCGGCTGGTCCCCGCCGGCACCGATGATGCGCCGCCAGTTGAGGAAGCTGCCGGTCAGACGGCCGTTGGTGGCAGACCGCAGGAACATGCCCAGGCCGGCGTTCTCCGGCGCTGCGTACTGATCGAACAAGCCGGTCTGCGTGACGTTCGAGTTGGCTATCCTGTCGGTGGCGGCGAAAGTGGTGCCGACGAAGACCGTTCCATAGTGCTTATTGCGCAGGAACCAGACGGAGCTGCGCAGATCGAACCCGGTCGTCGCTGCGCGACCGAATAAGCCACGGTCGGCTATCTGATTGACCAACTTCGAATTGGCCGTGCGGATGGCGACGTCGATCGCGTAGCCGGCCTCCCACTGCGCATCGATCGCTGCTTTGCCGACGAAGCTGAAGCGGGAGCGCTGATTGTCGTTGGTGACGACATACGCGTTGCTCTCGCCGCCGTCGTCCCAAGCCATCACGCCGTTATTGACGAGGCCGGAAAGCTGCAGTGAGAGCCTACGGTTGCCTTTGCGGGCCACCATTGCCTCGAGTTCGGCGATGCGCTGATCGAGGTCGGTGCAGCACGGTGCGCCGTAGTCAGGACTGCCATCCGCTGCGCCCGCGGCGGTTGCTCCGGCGAAGAGGAAAATCGCCAGTGCAGGGCCCGCCACCGGATTGCTTCGCCGCCCTTTCGGCACGCCCCGTGGCCTTCCATGTAGCGTGGTCCGCTGCGTGAGCTTGAGGCAATACCTGATTCGACGCCGATAGCGTGGCGTGCCGCGCAAGCGCACGGGCAGCGCGGCATCTGCAACCCGCGCAGCCACTCCGTCCGCTCAACTGCTCTACACGACAGCGCATTTTACATTTTCTTGAGCGATGCGCGTTAGATTGGCCAGCTTCGTCAGCTCAGAGAGTATCGACCGTGGCGATTAGGAACTCAGTGCTTCGGTCCATCGCCGATCATCCATGGACGAGCTTACAGGACGGCTTCCTGGCACTCAGCGCCATGGCCGTCGCCGGGCTGCTTGCCATCGAATACGACCTGTTTCGGTTCGCCGGCGAGATGAGCGTGTCGGAGCGGCGCATAACGCTCGCCGAGGCCATTGCGCTGACGTTGCTGCTCGGCTGCTGCATTGCCGCCTTCGTGCAAAGGCGGATGCGCGAGCAGCGGCTCGAGGCGGACAAGCGCACGGAAATCGCCGCGGAAATGCGCGATCTGCGCGAACAGGCGATGCGCGACTCGCTGACCAATCTGCCCAATCGCCGCGCGGTCCTGGCGCGGCTGGAAGAGCTGCAGGCCCAGACTGACGGGCAGCAGCACGCCTTCTTCATGCTCGACCTCAACGAGTTCAAACGCGTCAACGACCAGCACGGGCACGGCGCCGGCGACAGCGTGCTGCAGGTGGTCGCCGAACGCTTCAAGCGTGTCGCTCGTCCCACCGATCTTCTCGCGCGCCTCGGCGGCGACGAGTTCGCGGTGCTCTCCTACGACATCGATCAGGTGGGCGCCGCGGCCGTAGGCGGCCGATTCCTCGGCGCCCTGCAGAACCAGGTCTGGGTCGACGGCACGGGTCATGACGTCGGCGTATCGATCGGCGCGGTGCTGTTCCCCAGGATGGCGTCACTGCCCAGGAGCTGCTCGCCAACGCCGACATCGCCATGTACCGGGCCAAGGCAGGCGGCCGCTCGGCGCTCATTTTCTTCGACAGCGCAGAGGCTTCGCCGCGACAGTATCCGCGCTTTGCCGGCTAGCTCGGCCCCCCTCATACAGGCGCCCATTGAACCGACCATTGACTTTGACCGCCGCACTCCCTAATTCTGCAGTTGCAAATCATTTGCAACTAGCGGCTCGGTGGCGGGGGTTATCGTGGCGGGCTTGCTGGTCTAGCGCGGTTGGGACTTTCTCCCTGGAGACATGAATTGGGCATCACGCGAAGGAAATTTGCGACGGTGGCGGCTGCTTTGGCCGTCCTGGTCGCGCTACCTCAGCTCGCGGTCGCGGCGGAGGGGGGCAAGCCGTTTCGCGTGGTCACCACCTTCACCGTCATCCGCGATATCGCGCAGAACGTTGCCGGCGATGCGGCCATCGTCGAATCGATCACCAAACCGGGGGCGGAGATCCACGACTATCAGCCGACGCCCCTCGATATCGTCAAGGCGCAGTCGGCCGACCTGGTGATCTGGAACGGCCTCAACCTCGAGCGCTGGTTCGAGAAGTTTTTCCAGAACGTGACGGACGTGCCGAGCGTCGTCGCCAGCGACGGCGTCGAGCCGATGGGGATCAGGGAGGGAGCCTACACCGGCAAGCCAAACCCGCACGCATGGATGTCTCCCGCCAACGCGCTGATCTACGTGGAGAACATTCGCAAAGCCCTCGTGCAGCATGATCCGGCCAATGCCGAGACCTACAATGCCAACGCAGCGGCATACTCGGCACGCATCAAGGCAATAGACGCGCCCTTGCGCCAGCGCCTTGCCGCCATCCCGGATGCGCAGCGCTGGCTGGTGACGAGCGAAGGCGCATTCAGCTATCTGACGCGCGACTACGGCCTGCGCGAGCTCTACCTCTGGCCCATCAACGCCGACCAACAAGGCACGCCGCAGCAGGTGCGCCACGTCATCGATGAGGTTCGCAAGTATGGCGTGCCCGTGGTCTTCAGCGAGAGCACGGTGTCCGACAAGCCGGCGCGTCAGGTCGCCAAGGAAACGGGCGCGCGCTACGGGGGCGTGCTCTACGTCGATTCGCTCAGCGAGAAGGACGGCCCCGTCCCGACCTTCGTCGACTTGCTCGAGGTAACGGTCGGCACCATTGCCAGCGGTTTCGGGTCATGAACCTGGTGCCCAAAGATGTGACCACCGGGATGCCGCTGCTGGTGTTGTCGCCTCGCTGTCGGTGCGCGACGTAACCGTCACCTATCCCAGCGGCGTCACCGGGCTGAAGGACGCGTCTTTCGAACTTGGTCCGGGCACTATCTGCGGCCTCGTCGGCGTCAACGGCAGCGGCAAGTCGACCCTCTTCAAAGCCATCATGGGCTTCGTGCAGCCGAGCCGCGGCGAGGTGCGTATCGCCGGTCTCCCTGTAGCCCAGGCGCTGAAGCGCGGCTACGTCGCCTACGTGCCGCAGAGTGAGGACGTCGACTGGAACTTTCCCGTTCTCGTCGAGGACGTGGTGATGATGGGCCGTTACGGCCATATGAACTTCCTGCGCATCCCCTCGGCGATCGACAAGCGCAAGGTCGATGAAGCGCTAGCGCAGGTCGACATGACCCGCTACCGCCACCATCAGATCGGCGAATTGTCCGGCGGCCAGAAGAAGCGTGTCTTTCTCGCGCGCGCGCTCGCGCAGGAAGCGTGCGTCATCCTTCTCGACGAGCCTTTCACCGGCGTCGACGTGCACACGGAGACGGCCATTGTCGAGTTGCTGCGCCAGCTGCGCGCGAGTGGACACCTGATGCTCGTCTCCACCCACAATCTCGGCAGTGTTCCGGACTTCTGCGACCACGTTGTTCTGGTCAACCGCGTGGTACTGGCCGCAGGCCCCACGGCGCGCACATTCACGCAGAAGAACCTGGAGCGCGCGTTCGGCGGCGTCCTGCGTCGCTTCCGGCTGGAGGGCGGAGAGCTGCACGATGACGATGATCGCCGCAGCGTGACCGTGCTGACCGACGACGAGCGTCCGGTGATCTTCTATGGCGATCGCCGGGCTGAGGATGAGCCACTGCGCCGCAAGGACGGAGAGGAGGAGCCATGAGCGAGCTCCTCATCCCCGTTCTCCTACGACTACATGCTCAAGGCCATGTTCGTCAGCGCGCTCGTCGGGGGCGTCTGCGCCTTCCTGTCCGCCTACCTGATGCTCAAGGGCTGGTCCCTGATGGGCGATGCGCTCGGGCATTCGGTGGTGCCGGGCGTGGCTGGAGCCTATCTGCTGCATCTGCCCTACGCCGCGGGGGCTTTTTTCGCCGGTCTCTTGGCGGCGCTGGGAATGGCGCTCGTCAAGCAGCGCACGCGATTGCGTGAAGATGCAATCATCGGGCTGGTGTTCACGTCGTTCTTCGCGGCCGGATTGCTGATGGCATCCATCTATCCCACAGCGGTGAACATCCAGACGATCGTGCTCGGCAACATCCTTGCTATCTCGGACGAGGACGCTGTCCAGGTCATCATCATCTCCGCCGTCTCGCTCGCCATACTGCTCGCGAAGTGGCGGGACCTGATGGTCGTATTCTTCGATGAGCGGCACGCCCGCACGGTTGGAATAAACGCAACCGGCCTCAAGATCTTGTTCTTCACCCTGCTTGCGGCTTGCACGGTTGCGGCGCTGCAAACCGTGGGCGCGTGCCTGGTCATCGCCATGGTGGTGACGCCGGGGGCAACCGCCTATCTGCTTACGGACCGCTTCGGCCGCCTGTTGGCCTTGAGCGTCGCCATCGGCGCCGGCACGAGTTTCGCTGGCGCCTACATCAGCTATTTCATCGATGGCGCCACGGGCGGAGTGATCGTCACGCTGCAAACGCTGCTCTTCCTCGCCGCCTTCTTTTTCGCGCCCAAGCACGGCGTACTCGCCGCGCAGCGCCGGTCGTCCGCGTCCGAGGGGGCGATCCCATGACGGAGCTGTGGGATTTCTTCGTGGTGCCGTTGAGCTACGGCTTCATGCAGCGGGCATTGGTGGCGGCGGTTCTCATCGGCGCGGTCTGCGCAGTCTTATCCTGCTACCTGGTGCTCAAGGGCTGGTCGCTCATGGGCGACGCAATCTCGCATGCCGTGCTGCCAGGCATCGTGCTCGCCTTCGTGCTGGGGCTGCCGCTTGCCGTCGGCGCTTTCGTCGCCGGCCTCGCCTGTGCTTTGGCGACGGGCTACCTGACGGAGAACAGCCGCGTTAAGGAGGACACGGTGATGGGCATCGTGTTCTCCGGCATGTTCGGTTTCGGCCTCGTCCTCTTCACCAAGGTGGAGACCGACCAGCACCTGAATCACATCTTGTTCGGCAACATGCTCGGCATCACGATAGGCGACCTTGTCGAGATCGGCGTCATCGCCGGCGGAACGTTGCTGATCGTTCTTGCGAGACGCCGCGACCTCTTGCTCTACTGCTTCGATCCGCAACACGCGCGCGCGATCGGGTTGCCGCTCGGGCTGATCCACTATGGGCTCTTGGTGCTGCTCGCCCTCACCATCGTCGCGTCCCTGAAGGCGGTTGGCATCATCCTCGTCGTCGCCATGCTCGTAGCGCCGGGCGCAATCGCCTATCTGCTGAGCGACCGCTTCGAGCACATGCTGGTCATTGCCGCCGCGGTCGCCATAGGCTCGAGCGTGATCGGCACGCTCGTCAGCTTCCACGTCGACGGTGCGACGGGACCGTGCATCGTGCTGATCCAGGCCTTCGTCTTTGTTCTGGCGTTCTTGTTTGCGCCGAAGCGCGGCGTCTTTGCGCTTCGCCGCGGCAATCACTCCGCTGGGTGATTCAGTGGACTGGCCGGTGCCGGAGCGGAGACCTCTGCGTCGCGGCGATGCTCGCGTGCGATGTACGTGTAGACCGCCGGCGTCACGAACAGCGTGAACAGCGTGCCGACGGTCATGCCGAAGGCAATGACGATGCCGATGGCGAAGCGCGAGGCGGCACCGGCGCCCGTCGAGATGATCAGCGGAACCATGGCGATGACCATGGCCGCCGTGGTCATCAGGATCGGCCGCAGACGCACGGCGGCAGCTTCCTCGATCGCTTCGCGGCGCCCCAGGCCCTTCGATTGCTGCAGGTGATTGGCATAGTCCACCATCAGGATGCCGTGCTTGGAGATAAGGCCGATCAGCGTCACCAAGCCGATCTGCGTGTAGATGTTCACCGTGCCGAGGCCAAACGTGAGTGGCAGCAGCGCGCCGAAGATCGAGGTCGGCAGGGCGATGAGGATGATCAACGGATCGCGGAAGCTCTCGTACTGCGCCGCCAGCACCAGATAGATGATGATCAGCGCGAAGATGAAGGTGACGACGAGCCGGTTGCCCTCCTGCTCATACTGGCGGCTCTCGCCCTGGAAGTCGTAGGTGAACGTTTCCGGGAAAACCTCTTTCGATTTCGCTTTCAGGAAGTCGATGACCTCGCCCACTGTGCGACCGGGGAACGGCACGCCCTGCAGCGTCGCCGAGTTGAGCTGCTGGAAGCTCGTCAGCGCATTCGGCTGCACGCTCTCGCGAATGTCGACGACCGTCGACAGCGGCACCATCCTGCCCGAGGATGTCTTGATCTCGTAGCGTTTGATCCAATCGGGCGCGAGCCGGAAGTTGCGCGGCACCTGTGGGATCACCTGATAGCTGCGGCCATAGAGGTTGAAGCGATTGACATAGTTGCCGCCGAGCAGGGTCGCCAGCGAGGCGCCGATGTCCTGCATGGTGACCCCGAGGCTGTTGGCCTTGGCATGGTCGATCTTCACCTCGACTTGCGGCGTGTCGAACTTGAGGTCACCGTCGCTGAAGATGAAGAGGCCACTCGCCTGCGCCTCACGCTGCATTTTCTCGAGCACTTGCGCGAGCTGCTCGTAATCGGCCGTCGTGGTGATGACAAACTGGATCGGCGGTCCGCCCGTCGAGCCCGGCAGCGACGGGTTGCCGAACGTGATGATCTGCCCGCCGGCGATGCCGTTCACTTTGGGCTGCAGATCCTGCAGGATTTGCGCCTGCGTGCGGGTCCGTTCCTCCCACGGCTTGAACAGAATGCCGGAGAACGCCTGGTGGACGTCGCCACCCATGCCGTTGATGGCGAACACGTGCTCCTTCTCCGGCACCGTTTTGAACACGTTGTAGAGGTGGTCGGTGACCTGCTCGAGATAGTCGATGTTCGTCGCCGGTGGCGTCTTCACTAGGTTGAAGAGGATGCCTTGGTCCTCCTCGGGCGCGAGCTCCTTCTGCGCCGTGGCATACATCAAGACGGTGGTGGCAATGACGCCGACGAGGATCAGAAGGGTGACCGGGCGATAGTTCAACGTCCGGCTCAGGCGCCGCTGATAGCGATGCTTCAAGCGCTCGAAGCTGCGATCGAGAAACTTCACGAAGCCGCCCGAGGACAGATCAGCGCTCAAGAGCTTCGAGCACATCATCGGCGACAGGGTGAGTGCGATGATTCCCGAGACGATCACCGCGCCGGCCAGCGTGAAGGCGAACTCGCGGAACAGCGAGCCGGTCAAGCCGGAGACGAAGCCGATCGGCGCATAGACCGCGGCCAGCGTAATGGTCATCGAGATGACCGGCACGGCGATCTCGCGTGCGCCGACAAGGGCCGCGTCGTGCGGGCTGAGCCCCTCCTCGATGTGGCGGTGGATGTTCTCGACGACGACGATGGCGTCGTCGACGACGAGGCCGATGGCCAGCACCAGCGCCAGGAGAGTGAGCAGATTGAGCGAGTAGCCAAGCGCCAGCAGCGCGAACATCACGCCGATCAGCGACAGCGGGATGGTAATGATCGGAATGAGAGTAGAGCGCAGGCTGCCGAGAAACAGGAAGATGACGATGATCACGATCGCCGCTGCTTCGAGCAGCGTCTTTTGCACTTCCGTGATCGAGGCATCGATGAACTTGGTGGAGTCATAGGCGATGTCGGCAGTCATGCCGGGCGGCAGCTCGGCGATGATGGACGGAAACGTCTTGCGCACGTCGGCGATGACGGTGAGCGGGTTGGCGGTGGGCGTCGAGTAGATGCCGATAAAAACTGCCTTCAGGCCGTTGAAGGCCGAGGTGGAATTCGACGGTCTCCGCACCCAGTGCGATGTCGGCGATATCGCGCAACCGTACGAGGGCGTCGCCCCGTGCCGCGACGACGAGTTGGCCGAAGGCCTCGGCATTATCGAGCGAGGTCTGCGCGTTGATCGTCGTCTGGACGAAGTCGCCCTTGATCTGGCCGGCCGCGGTAGTGAAGTTGTTGGCGGCAAGCGCCGTGCGCACCTGCAACGGCGTGATGCCGAGCGCCGCCATTCTCTTGGGGTCCAGCCAGATGCGCATGGCGAACGTCTGTCCGCCGAGGATCTGCGCGTTGGCGACGCCGTCAACGGTCTGCAGCTTGGGCTGCACCACGCGCGTCAGGTAGTCGGTGATCTGCGAAGAGGTCAGCACGTCGCTGTTGAACGACAGGTACATGAGCGCCGTCGACTCGCCCGTCTGCTTGACGACGACGGGGTCCATGGCTTCCGGCGGCAACACGCTGCGGACCTGGTTGACCTTCGACAGCACGTCGGCGACGGCTCGGTCCGGGTCGGCATTGAGGCGCAAGTTCAGCGTCACCGTGCTGACGCTCTGCAACGAGGTCGAGCTCAGCGTATCGATGCCCTCGGCGCTGGCCACCGCTTGTTGGATGGGGACGGTGATGAAGCCCTTGATCACATCGGCGTTGGCGCCGGGATAGCTCGTCGTCACCGTGATCGTCGTGTTTGACAGCTCCGGATACTGCCGGACCTGCAGGTTGAACGCGGCGCTAAGGCCGATGAGCAGGATGAGCAGGCTGACGACGGAGCTCAGCACGGGCCGGCGGATAAAGATGTCGGTGAACGACATGGCTAGTGTCCCGATTTCGAAGTTCGCCGAAGCTCGCGGCTGGGGCCGGGAGCGAACTTCGGAATCATAAGGGGCACTAAAATAATTGATTTGGCAGTGTGATTCAGATCGAGAAATTCGCTCGATCCCTCGCGGCTAGTGATAGCGAATTCCTCGATCATCACACTAGGCCCTTACTGGTATGGCCGCACGGCCGGTGGCACCAATGCTTGCGAGTTGTCGACCTTGACCTGGCCGCCGTTGAACAGCTTCACCTGCCCCGTAGTGACGATTTGCTCGCCTTCCTTGAGGCCGGTGGTGATTGCCACGCGGTCTTCTCTCACCTGACCGCTTCTTACGAAGCGGCGCTCGACGACGTACACCGTGTCCTCGGGCTTGGCGGGTGCCGGCTGGCCCTCGAGCTTCTTCAGGACGTAGACGCTGTCGCCGTAAAGGCTGTAGGTGACGGCCGTGCGCGGCACCGTCACGACTTTCGCCGGCGCGCCCGCTAGCACTGCGACGTTGGCGAACATGCCCGGCAGCAGCGTTCTATCGGGATTGGCGAGCGTGCCGCGGGTCAGCAGCGTTCGTGTGTCTTGCGAGACGCGTGCATCGAGCGAGGCGACTGTGCCGTTGAACACCTTGCCGGGGAAGGTGTCGACAGTCAGCTCGATCGTCTGGCCGACACGCAGCTTGCCGACATTCTGCTCGGGCATGGGGAAATCGACCCAGATGGGGTCCAGCGCCTGAATGGATACCATGGCGAGCCCCGGGGAAATGTATTGGCCGAGCTCCACGTGGCGGATGCCGAGGCGCCCCGCGAACGGCGCAATAATGGCCTTTTGCGCGATTAAGGCCTTGATCCGGTTGAGAGCCGCTTCCGCCGTGTCGCGCTTCGCCCGCGCCGTATCGACATTGGCCTCCGAGGCGACGGCCTTGGTGAGCAGATCGGTCTGCCGCTTGAAGGCGACGCCCGCTTCGAGCAGCGTTGCCTGGGCGCTGGCAAGGTCCGCCTGCTCCACGGAAATGTCGAGCTGCACGAGCTTGGTGCCGGCCGGCACATCTTGACCGCTTTCGAACCCGAGGCCGGTGACGATGCCGGCGACCTGCGAGGCCACCTCGACGCCCTGCGAGGCGATGAGGGTGCCAATGGCCGGCAGCCGCTCGACCCATTCCTCGGTCTTCGCCGCCTCAGCCGTGATCGTGGCTACCGGCGCGCCCTGCGAGCTGATGAACTCCTTGATCATCTTCGGCTTGAAGACGAGCTGGAAGTACGCCAGGCCGCCGAAGAGGGCGCCAATAATGATGAGAGCGATGAGGAAGCGCTTGATCATGACCCGTCCCTGGAAGCAGGCGCAGGGTAGCGTGACGCTCACTTTGCGCCGCTACCGAGACGGGCTTTCTAGTTGATGGAAGTTGCCCCGTCACCCGACACCGCGACGACCGCGGTGATTTGCCCGGCAGGAATGTGGGTTGCCTTGAAGAGGCCGTCAACGGGCAGGCGGCAGTTTTTATTCCGACGCTCGGCGCCGGTTGGTGAAGCGGGCGTTGCCGAGGCCGGTGCCGATCGTCAGCACGCCCCACCTGTCAAAATCCTGCATTGACGGCAGCTCGCTGAGACCCTGCACGACGGCGTCGTTGTGGATGGCGACTGCCGTTTCGTGGCCATCGATGAGCGGGATCTCCTGGCGAATGCAGTTGGAGAGATTGAAACGGCTACTTTCCCAGTTGCCGGGCAGATTCTGGGCGCCGGTCTCGATCGAGCCATCCTCGCGGATGATGCCGGGGCAGCCGATGCCGACGACCGGTGCCAGCTTCAAACCTTCCTTTTCGGCCAGGGCAATGTGCTCCTTCAACATGTCGATGAGCCGACCGACAGCCTCGTCGCGCTTGGTCTTCTCGTCGCCATGGCGCCATATGTCGGAGGCGAATACGGCGGCCTTCGACAGATCCTTGGCCTTCTTCAGCTTCATCTCGACGAGGCCCACCCTGATGTTCGTGCCGCCGATGTCGACGGCGAGGATCGCGTCGTGGCCCTGCAGCATCCACGACGGCATCAAGTGGGCGGCGCCGATGAGGCCGGCCTCGTCCGGATGGTTTTGAATGAGTTCTAGTTCGATTTTGAAGTCGTCGGATTTCAGCAGCACCTCGGTGCGCCCGACCGCGAGCTCGCCGATGCGGCTCGAGCGAAATCCGCCGCCGACGACGATGGCCTCTGTATCTTTCCAGCTCGAAGCCTTGACGAAGCGCTTGATCACCGACGTTAGAGCCTGGGCGAACTCTTCGATTGCGCTGTGGATGATGCCGCCGGCTTCCGGATCGCCTTCGGCCAACAACTTGTCGAGCTGCTTTTTCGGCATCTGATCCGACGATTTCTCGCCAAGCGGATCGGCGCCGAGTTTGCGCAACGGCTCGCGCCATTTCTCAAGCATCTCGTGAAAGGCGCCGCGGTTCGCCTTGTCGCCGACAAAACCGTCCTCGTCCTTGATCTCCAGGTTGTAGCTATCGACCTCGACACTCGGCAGCCGTTTGGCACCGTGCGCATTGAGAACTTGACGCTCGTCTGCGGCCATAACGCCCATGCTCTCCGCTGCGTTGGAAGCAGCGCCCTCTGGTTGCCGGACGGTGCGGTAAGACCCCCGCACGCTGGCGGTAAAACTCGCCGTCAGACCAAAGCGTTCCGGCATATGCAAAAACCCGGAACTTCGTGCTGAGCGCCTAGTTAATGCTGGGGGTAGGCAATGCGGGCTATTTGCGATGGCGATTAACGACACGCAACTCAGCGGCAAGAACGCATCTTTTTTCACGCGCTTCGCCCGCTGGACGTCGCGCGCGACTGGCACGCCGGCCGCGTTCGTGACGGCTTGCTCGGTGGTTATCGTGTGGGCCGTCACCGGGCCGCTGTTTGGGTTCTCCGATACCTGGCAGCTTGTCATCAATACCGGCACGACCATCGTTACGTTCCTGATGGTGTTCGCCATCCAGGCCTCGCAAAACCGCAACTCCGAGGCCATCCAGGTCAAGCTCGACGAACTTATCCGCTCGATCGAAGGCGCGCAGAACAGTCTGCTCGACCTCGAGGAGCTCGAAGAGAGCGAAATCGAGCGGCTGCGCAAGAAGTACCGCGACCTCGCCTCCGAAGCGCGGGAGGGCGCTGGCGCCGGCTCGGACTGCCCGCCGGCACCGACCTAGTCAGCATCGGCCGCATCGAGACGTTCGGCGAGGCGCGACAGCCAGGCGATGACCCGCTTGGGGTTCTGCAGCTCGGTTTCCTCGTGCCCGAAGTGTTCGCCGGCAACTCGCAGGCCCGCTCCGCCCAATCGGTGCGCCGCTGCAAAAGCGGGAATGTCGCCCATATCGTCGCCGATCATGATCGGTCGCCGGCCGGCAAACTCTGGAAGTGCGCAGAAAGTCTCGAGGGCCGTCCCCTTGGAGTGACCGGCCGGAATGATCTCGAACAGCTTGCGACCGGGGCACAGCACCAATCCATCGGAATACTGCGTCAGCAGCCCACGCAACTCCGCCTCCAGCGCATCCTTCAGGTGCGGAGCGAGCCGATAGTGGACGGCGAGACCCGGACCCTTGGGCTCGGCAATGATGCCCGGCAACGCCTGGCAGCGACGGACCACCTGCTCGACAAGCGTATCGGGCAACGCCGTGGCCACGCGCGCAATGGCGCCGCCGGCCGCGGTGCGGATTTCGGCGCCGTGCACGCCGGCGCCGATCAACCGGGCGGGAGTGAGCAGCACGTCGATTTCCGCCAGTCGCCGGCCGGTGAGAACGGCTAGGGCGCCTCCGAGACCTCTGGAGACGCGCACCAGTAGCTCGACAAGCCCGTCGGGAACTCGCACCTCATTGGGCGTCTGCGCGATGTCGAGCAGCGTGCCGTCGCAATCGAGGAACAGCGCGAAATTGCGCACGTCGCCGGCCAGGAGGGCGTCGGGCGAGGGCTGCGCCGCAGCCATCCACTCGGCATCCTTCAGGCTCGCGCCGGCCTCGATCTTCGCATTGGTCGCTTCCAGGCTGCTCATCACGACAGTACTTTCATAAGTTCCATTCGCGCAATCGAAGATCGGAGCGGGCGGCAAGACGCCCTTCCAGCGCATCGTGCCGCAGCAGGCCTGACTGGGTGTCGATGTAGGCGACGACGCTCGCGGCATTGAGCGTCGCGGCCTTGAGGGCGACCTCAACGGGACGTCCTAGCGCGACGAAGGCGGCAAACGTCGCCGCCATCGCGTCGCCGGCGCCGGCGGTGCCGGCCACCGTAGTTTCGACGGCTGGACAGTAGACCACCTTGCCGTCAGCGCAAACGAAGGCCCCCCCCCGCCCGTCGGTGAGCATGACGTAGCGCGTCCCCAAGCGGCGCAGGGCGCAGAGAAACGCCGGCAGGCTCATCTCGTAGCCGCCGCCGACGAGGCCCCGCGCCAACAGCGGCGGAGGCTGCTCGCCAGGGTCTAGTGTGAGCGCCGAACCGCCCTCGCCGAACTTGGCGACCAGCCCGGGAACGAGTGCGTCCGCTTCGGCCCGGTTGATGGCGAGGATGTCGATCCTGCCGAGGCTGTCGAGGAAGGCGCCGCCGCGGGCCGATAGCTGCCGCACGCCGGCATTGACGGCGACTAGGGCGCCGGCATCCTTGGCCTTGTCGATGATGACGGGAAAGCAATCGGCGGAGCGGTTCGACAGACCCGAGACATAGACGAGGTCGGCAGCGAATGCGTCGCCGGGAAGGTCGCCTGGCTCGAGCAGCGTATTGGCGCCGCGAAACGTGAACACCGCCGCGTTACGATCATGCGAGGAAATGAGCACCGACGCGCCCGTGGGGGCACCGGCGTCGCGGATCACCCAGCGGGTGGATATGCCTTCCGCCTTCAAGCGTTCCAGGATCACGTCGGCGCGCACGTCGCGGCCGAGCTTGAGCAGCGTCGAGACATCGAGACCTAGTCGCGACATGGCGACGGCTGTATTAACGGCGCCGCCGCCGCAATGGGTGGAAACTTCGAGCGCTTCGGTCTTGCGCCCCTCCTCGATCAGCAGGAACGAGGCCTCCGCGTTGAGCATGGACATGCGCTCGATCCGCTCGCTTTCGATGATGGCGATCGTGTCGATCATGGCACCGCCTACGGAAAGGGCTTTCATCGTGTCCTCTAGGGCGGCGCCCTCATAATCGCTGCTGGTTACGCCGTGGCGAAGCTAACGGCGCGCTCTCCTCAATTGGGTCGCAGGCGTGGAGACACGCGTGCGAGCTCGATCTCCTGCAATGCTTTACGCGCGGCTTCCGACGGTGACGTCGGAATGGCCAGCGCACTGCGCCGTCCCGCGCCTTCGAGGGTATTTAGGAAGGAGCGGCACCATCCGAATGTGTCGTGGCGGCGCACCCCGGCGAGCAATGCCTCGAACCGCTCTCGTCGTTCGGTGAGCCCCATCTCGAGCGCGACTTTGATGCTATCAGCCATCTCTTCTATGTCGTACGGATTGACGATCAGTGCTTCCTTCAATTGCTCTGCAGCACCGGCGAAACGCGACAGAATGAGGACGCCGGGATCCTCCGGGTTCTGTGCAGCAACGTATTCCTTGGCGACGAGGTTCATTCCGTCGCGCAGCGGCGTGACGAAACCGATGCGCGAGTTGCGGTAGACATCGAACAGCATTTTGCGCGGCGTCGACCTGTGAATGTATTGGATCGGTACCCAATCGAGCTCGCCGTATCTGCCGTTGATGCTACCGGACAGCATCTCCAACTCGTGGCGGATGTCGGCGTAGGCGACCATCGTCTCGCGTGTCGGCGGCGCGATCTGCGACAACGTCACCTGGCGCCGATAGTCCGGGTACTTTTCCAGGAAGCGGCCAAAAGCGCGGAACTTCTGGGGCAGGCCTTTCGTGTAGTCGAGCCGGTCGACGCCGAGC
Source organism: uncultured Alphaproteobacteria bacterium (assembly GCA_963812795.1). Taxonomy (GTDB): domain Bacteria; phylum Pseudomonadota; class Alphaproteobacteria; order Rhizobiales; family Hyphomicrobiaceae; genus Hyphomicrobium_A. Next base: position 328,688 of record CAWEWG010000007.1, read on the forward strand.
AGGCGGATAGTCGGCGTAGACTTCTGGCTCGACCGCTTCGGTCGCGACCCGACGAAGTAGTCGACGTCGATGCCGACGGGAAAGCTGGCGATCGACAGCTCGCGATCAAAGGCGCGAATGCGGCCGTCCTGCAGGATGCGCCCGAACACGCCGTCCTGCAGATAGTCGATGAGGTTGCCGACGTCGACCTTGGTCTGCAGGCCGATGAGATCGTAGGAAGCCAAGCCGCGCGCCAGCTCGCGGTGCTCCGGGATGGCGAGGAATGTCTGTGCCGGCGGCACCGGGATGTGCAGGAAGAAGCCGATCGGGTTCGTCACGCCGAGCGCGCGCAGCTCCATGCCGAGCGGGATCATGTGATAGTCGTGCACCCAGATCGTGTCGTCCGGCTTGAGCAGGGGCCGCAGCGCCTGCGCGAAGCGTTTGTTCACGTCGAGATATCGCTGGTAGTAGCCGGCCTCGAATTGCGCGATATCGAGCCGAGAGTGGAACACGGGCCAGAGAACGTTGTTGGAGTAGCCCGTATAGTATTCGTCGTGCTCGCGCGCACTGAGCGGAAGCGTGGCGATTGTCGTACCGCCGAGCTCGGTCAGGTCCGGCGTCGTGCGCAGCTCGTCTGCGCGATCGCCGATGTTGCCGCTCCAGCCGAGCCAAAGCCCTTTGCGCGCGCGCAAAGTGTCAGCGATTGCAATGGCAACACCGCCGGCTTGGCTAGCCTTGCTGAGATCGGCGACGCGGTTGGAGGCGAGTACGATGCGACTCATACTTCTCCCGTGGTCGGTAGACGCCGAGAGTGACTTCCCTTACCGCGCAAACCTTTAGAGGCGGTTTTAGTTCCAGTTGAGCACTTCTGGCACGGCTAGACGCGGGCCCAGGCGTCCTCCCAACTGCGCGAGAGCTTCATGCCGGTGTTAATGATTCCGGCCATGCAGTAGGTCTGCGGGATATTGCCCCACAGTGCGCCCGAGGCCGGGTGGATGTCCTCGCTGAGGATCCCGAACGAGTTGGTGCGCGAAAGCACATCGGTATAGATCTCGCGCGCCTTACCCTTCTCGCCGATCAGTGCCAGCGCATCGGCGTACCAGAATTGGCAGACGAGAAAGGCTGTCTCCGGCGCGCCGAAGTCGTCGTCGGCCACATAGCGCATGATGAAGCCGTTGCGAGACAGCTCTTTGCCGATGACCTGCACGGTGCGCCGATAGCGCTCGTCGCTGGCGCTCAGCAGGCCAAACTCGGCGACCAACAGCGCGCTGGCGTCCAGGTCGTCGTGGTCGAGTGCGCCGGCGAGCGCGCCCCACTTGGCGCTCCAGGCGCGCTCCAAAATCTCGCCGCGGATCTTGTCGGCGTGAGCCCGCCAGTAGCCGGCGCGGTCGTCGAGCGACAATAGACCGGCAAGGCGTGCGAGGCGGTCGCAGGCGACCCAGCACATGGTCGCCGAGTGCGTATGGATGCGTTGGCGCCCGCGGTACTCCCAGGGCCCGGCATCGGGCTCGAGGTAAAGACGGCGTGCTTGATGTCCCAACGGCTCGAGGCGGCGGAACAGCGCCGCGTCGCCCATGCCCGGCAGCCGCTCGTCGATGAACATGTGCGAGGCGCCGAGGATGACGCTGCCATAGGCGTCGTGCTGGGTCTGCTCGGAGGCCTGGTTGCCGACGCGAACCGGTCCCATGCCGCGGAAGCCGGCGAGATCGGCGGCGATGCGCTCCTCGAGCGGCTGGTTGTGAATGATGCCGTAGACGGGCTGCAGCGGTGTCGACGTCAACGGCGATGGTGGTGATGTAGTTGAGATAGGCTTCCATCGTCTGCGTGGCGCCGAGGCGGTTGAGCGCGCTGACCACGAAGTACGCGTCGCGCAGCCAGCAGAAGCGATAGTCCCAGTTGCGCTGCGTGCCGGGCGCTTCGGGGATCGATGTCGTATGCGCCGCGATGATGGCGCCCAGTTTCCTCGAACTGACAAAGCTTGAGCGTGATGGCGGCGCGGATCATGGCTCGCTTGCCATTCGAGCGGAATGCCAAGTCCGCGCACCCAGGTGATCCAATAGTTGCGCGTTCGCTCAAGGAACTCGCGCGCGACGCTGTCGACCGAGGCTTCGAGCGGCTCGTCGGGGCCGAGGATCATCGAGACGGGGTGCGTCAGCGCGAACGGCGTCTCGTGCGCGATATAGGAGAGCGGGGCATCGGTCGTCAGGCGCAGCACGTCGGTGCCGCCGCCATAGCGCATGTGGTTGGAGCCGATGGCCTGGCACTCGGCCGGCTTGCCGTAGCCGAAGGTCGGCCGCAGGCGGATGGTGATGCGCGGCAGTCCGCGCAGCGGCTCGATGCGGCGGATGATCTGCGCGGGGTGAAACGCGCGCTCGAAGCGCAGGAAGCGCGGCGCGAAATCGGTGATGCGAACGGCGTTGCCGCCAGCGTCCTCCAGCACCGTCTCGACGATGGCGGTATTGCGCACGTACTGCGCGTGCGAAGTCGTCTGCCCGTGCAGGACGACGTCGCAGAACCCCTTCTCCTCATCGCCGGCGAGCAGCCGCGAGAACACCGGATCGGAATCGAGACGCGGGAAGCACCACCAGACGATGCGGCCGCGCGTGTCGACCAACGCTGCGATGCGGCCATTGCCGATGGGTGCGACGTCAAGTGTGGACGCGTCATTGCGCGGCGGTTGCGCCGTCATACGATCCTCGAAGTGAACGAGCGAACGTCTCGGCGTTTAGTGCCTTGCCGCGTTGCTGTCCAGGGATTGCGGCTAGTAGCGAGCGATACTGCGCCGTTTGCGCCCATTGACGGAGCGAGGGGCGCGGCGTCGGAAGGGTCGGCGCGGCGCGCGCAATGCGAGTTTAACTTTACTCGCCGGCGCGCCACCGCGCCGACTGCGCCGTGATACGCAAGACCTGACTCTCGACGCCTCCCGACACTAAAGCCGAAAAGTATTTCGACAAAGCAAATGCTTCGGCAACCATGCCGCAACGCTTCATGCTTCGTTATCGCCTGTGTCGCTCCATGGCCTTTCTTCGCGCCGGCGCAGCAGCCAGCCGATGAGCGGCAGGAGCAAGGCGTGCGGAATGATCCAAAGCGCGATCTGCAGCAACTTTGCGGTAATGCCTGGGACGACGAGGCGGAGGCCGAGGATATAGCCGCGGTAGGCGGCGCGAGCGGTCTGGTCGGCGCTCAGCGCCACCATCAACTGCCGATAGAAGGAAAGCTCGGCGCCCATGGCATGATGGAACCCGGTATCGACGGGGCCGGGCGCCAATGCCATCACGCGCACGCCGCTGCCCGCGTTCTCCGTGGCCACCGCGCGTGTCAGCGAGACGACATAGGCTTTGCTGGCGTAGTAGGCAGCCTGGTTCGGACCGGGCACGAGGCCGCCGAGCGAGGCGACGTTGATGATGCCGCCTTCAGCGCGCGCCACCATCGCCGGCAGCGCGTGGCGCATGAGCCGCGTCAGTGCATCGACGTTGACATCGAGCATATGCTGGATGGCGTCCTCGCTGTGGCTGAGAAACGGCCCCGCAAGGCCAATGCCGGCGCAGTTGATCAGCACGTCGAGATAGAATCCGTTGGCGACAAGGTTCGCTTCGATCCGCTGCGCCGCTGACGCATCGGTGACGTCCGAGGGAATTGCCAATGCCGTGACGTGCAGCTCGCGCGCGATTGATGCCGCGGCCGCCTGCAAGGCATCCGCATGGCGCGCGACCAGGGCTACGTCGTGCCCAGCCTTGGCGAAGCGGCGCGCCAACGCCAACCCGATGCCGCGCGATCCTCCCGTCACCACTGTCATCGGCTTCAGGCCGGCGACGGCGGCACGTGCGGCGGCGGAAGGCTCGGCGTAACGCGAGAGCCAGTGGTCGATGAGACGGATCAAACGAGTTCTCACGCAGATATCGCGTCGGTTGGTAGCAGACGCCGGCCGAGAAGGCGAGACGCGCGTGCCGGACGATGGGCGCAACAACGAATTGACTGGCGACCTAGTCAGTCGGAACTCGTTCGAGCGTTGTGTGTTGATGGGTCAGGCGACTGCAGCTTCGGCTGCACGAGTTTGGGGCCGTAGGGCCCTTAGGCAGCCCGCGAGCGCAAGCACGCGGGCTGCTGTTGGTTCGGCCACGATCATTGGCACGGGCTCAGCCTATAGGGCGTCAGGCAGAACAAACGGTGCCCCGTTGCGCGGGGTGACGTTGGTGCGCACTGCGCATCCATAGACCGCAGATAGGAGATCATCGCGCATAACCTCGACGGCCTTGCCGCGCCCGGCAATTCGCCCCCGGCTCAGGAGCACGATCTCGTCAGCGAAGGCGGCGGCAAGGTTGAGATCGTGAAGTATGGCAAGGACGGCGCGCCCGGAGCGCGCTTGCTGCCTCGCTTCGCGCAGCACGATGGCCTGGTGGGCAAAGTCGAGATTGGCCGTCGGCTCATCCAACAGCAGAACGGTCGCCCCCGGCTCCGGGAAGGCCGCCACGCGAAGCTGCAGCATTGCGCGCGCGATATGCGCGCGCTGGCGCTCGCCGCCGGACAACTGCGTGAACAGCCTGTCGCGCAATCCATCGAGGCCTACCGCAGCGATGCATTCGGCCGCGATGTGCTCTACGCGGGCGGATGGGGCGGCAAAGCCGGGAACCGTTGCGCCCAGCAGCACGACCTCGCGGACTGAGAAGGGGAACGACAAAGCCGTTGTCTGCGAGACGACGGCACGCCTGCCGTGCAAGCTCGGCGGCCGGATAGCCGGCGAGATTGCGCCCGTCGAGTTCGATTGTGCCGGACGTGGGCGATAAATCGCCGGAAAGCAGCCGCAGCAGTGTCGACTTGCCCGCCCCATTGGGTCCGACCAGCACGAGCAAGGCGCCCGGCGCAAGCGCCAAGTCTATTTCGTCGACAAGGGCGCGGCCCCTGACCGCGAAGCTTGCCGCGCGCGCTACCAGCATCCCGTCACTCCATCCCGCCGATGCCGCGCTTCAAGATAAGGTGCAGGAACAGCGGCGCGCCGATAATGGCCATGACGATCCCAATGGGTAGTTCTGCCGGGCGCACGAGCATCCGCGCGGCGATGTCGGCGACGAGCATCAGCACGGCACCGAGCATGGCACTCCCGGGCAGTACGAGGCGGTGGTCGGGACCGGTCAGCAGCCGCACGATGTGCGGTACGATGATGCCGGCAAAGCCGATGATGCCGGCCACGGCCACGGCGGCCCCAACGGATGCCGCCGAGATGACTACGACTTCGCGCTTCGTCCGCTCGACGTCAATGCCGAGGTGGAATGCCTCGGCTTCTCCGAGCAGAAAGCCGTTCAAGCCGCGCACCAGACGCGGCGTGAGGATGACCACGAGCAGCAGAAACGGCAGGATGGCAACGACCCGCGGCCAGTTTGCGCCGCCGAGGCTCCCGAGTTGCCAGAGCGTCAGGTCGCGCAGTTCGCGGTCATCGCTGGAAAAGGCGATGAGCCCCGTCAAGGCGGTGGCCAGGGCGGCGATGGCGATGCCCGCAAGCAGAAGCGTGCCGACCATAAGCTGGCCGTGCCGACCGGCGACGAGCACGAGCACGCCTGTCGCCACGATGCCCCCGAGGAAGGCCGCCACCGGCAGCACGTAGACGCCGAGCGGCTGCAACACCGGCGCAGCGATTCCGTGGCCGAGCGCGATGGTCGCCACCGCTGCGAGCGCGGCGCCCGACGACACACCAATGAGCGCCGGATCGGCCAATGGATTGCGGAACATGCCCTGCATCATGGCACCCGCCATGGCGAAACTGGCGCCGACGAACATGGCAAGCAGCGTGCGCGGCAAGCGAATATCGATAAGCACGAGTTGCTCACGTGCGGCGCTCGCGTCTACGGCATGGCCAAACGCGGCGGCGATGGCGCGCGGCAGGGAGCCGAAGCTGATGCCCGTCGGACCCACGGCAAGCGAAGCGAAGGCGGCCAACGCCAACAGCACGCCGAAGCTCGTCAGCACGGTGGGTGCGCTGAAGCGGCGGGAGTTGGCCACTTCAACTGACGTCTGCGGCACCACGGTGCCGCTCACTTAACCTCCCCCGCAGCCGTCAACTTCAGCTCTGGGTAGAGCGCCTTCATCAGATCGCGAGCAGCGCTGGCGCAGCGCGGCCCGAATCCAAGGAGATACAGGCTGTTCATTTCGATGATCCGGTTCTGCTGCATGGCCGGGCTGGCCCTCAGTGCGTTGACCGTGGAGATGGCTTTGGACGGTGGCCCCATCCGTCCGTGCTTCATCGCGACGATGGCATCCGGTGCGAGCTCTACCCCGGCCTCGTCGGCAAGCGGTTTAAAGCCCGTTGCTTCGGCGACAGCGTTCTCCGCGCCGGCGAGCCGCAGCATGGCATCGGCGCTCGTATTCGAGCCGGCGACGGTGGCGCGCCCATTCTGCACGGTCAGCACAAATACGGCGCGTACGGGTTTGGCGATCTTGGCACGCTGCTCGGCGAGCAGCGCAAAGTCCTTCTCGACGTTCTTCGCCAGGGCTTCTCCCGCTTCCTCCGCGCCGACTGCTGCGGCAACGAAGCGGATCTTGGCCGCCACGCCTTCCGGCGTCTGGTCGTCGGGGACTTCGAGATACGGAATTGCGGAAGCCTTGAGCACGGCAACGACTGGCGGAGGGCCGGCGTCTTTGGCGGCAAGATCAACGTTGGATTGGTGGACAGCACACCCTCGGCCGACAGCGCGCGCAGGTAACCGACGTTCGGCTTTTGCTGCAGAGCTTCGGCGGGAAACAGGCTGGTCGAGTCGACGGCGATGATTTTGCCGTCGGCTTTCAGCGCATAGAGAATTTCGGTGATGTCGCCGCCGATGGAGAGAATGCGCGAGGTGTCGGAGAACTTGACCGCCCGCCCGCTCGCATCGGTGATCGTCTTTTCTGCGGCAAGGCAGATGGTGCTCGCCGCGAGAAGGTACGACGTGACGGTCAAGAGGGCTGCGAGCGGGCGCGCGTGTTGAAAGATCATCGGTCCTCTACATTGTTTCATGTCAGGTGGTGTCGAGAAGACGAAGAAGTTGCGCCAGTTCTAAAACCAGCTCTGCGTAGCCACAGTCCACGAGCTTCGCGACTGGGCGCCGAGCATAATGTTGACTCTTAAAGTAATAAAGGCATAGTTTGCTCGTGCCCGGTTGTCCGGGTCTATCGCACGCCTCCTGTCGAGGCCTGCGACGCGGCAAGGCAAGCAAGCTAGAGCGCCCTCGTGGTGCGCGCGCCAGCCAGCCCTTGTAAAGGTGGGGGTAGTGGCGTCATGGCGTTTTGTAGCGTTCGCGTGTGCAGGCCCGCGCGCGGAAGTATCCTGTCCAATTTCGAGTTCGGCACGGCGGCAAGAAGTTTTCCGGCGGGGCCTACTAGGCTCGCTGCTTCTGGGCGGCGCCTCCGTCTTGGCGATCGCTGCGTCCGATGGGGCCCGCGCTCAGCAGACGCAGCTACCCGAACTTACCGTCGAGGCGAGCAAGCCGAAGGGCAAGAAGAAGCCCGCACCGGCGAAGTCACCGTCTCCGCAGGTGGCGCCGGTAACGGCTCCGCAGCCGCAGCCGCCACCGGCTGCTACCACAGCGGCCGTGGCGGCCTCGGACGTTCCCTACACGGTTCCCGCCGGCGTCAGCGTCGTGACGTCGGAGGACCTCGGCACGTTCGGGGGCGGAGATATCGATAGCGCGCTGCGCTCTCAGCCCGGCACCTTCACGCGAATGAGCCCGCAAAATCCGGGCTTAGCGGTCAATATCCGCGGCTTCGAAGGGTCGGGCCGCGTCAACACGATGATCGACGGCGTGCGGCAGAATTTCCGCTTCACCGGTCACGAGGCGCAAGGCTTCACATATATCGATCCCTCACTGGTGGCTGGCATCGATATCGCGCGCGGCGCCGTCTCGACGGCTGGCGGCGCAGGTGCGCTCGCCGGCGCGGCAAATTTCCGAACGCTCGATGTCGAGGACATTTTGAAGCCCGGCCAAACCATGGGCGGCCTGACGAGCCTGACGTGGGGAACCAACGAAGTCGGCTTTTCGGAGATGGGCGCTGCTGCCGCGACGAGCGGTGGCGTCAGCATCGCCGGTGCGATCAGCAGGCGCGAGCCCAACAACTATGAGAACGGCGATGGGGAAACGGTTCCCTTCACCTTCCAGGATCTGAATTCCGGGCTGTTCAAGGTCAACTTCCAGCTCAACGATGAGCAGTCGCTGCGCTTCGGCGGCGTGTTCTACGACAACGACTTTTTCGCCAACTCTTACTCCAGAACGTGAACTCGGAGACGTTCACCGCGAAGTACGCCTACAAGCCCGTCGACAATGACCTCATCGATTTCCGGCTGAACGGCTATCGCAACAAAGTCGTCATGAAGTACGACACCGACTCGACTCCGACCACCAGGACTACGGGCGAGCAGGCGCCGAGACGCCGATGCAGGGCAGCGCCTGGGGCCGCGTGATCGACGACGAAGGTTGGGGCTTCGACGTTTCCAACGTGTCGCGCTTCAATCTCGGCAACGTTCGGCGTCAGGTCGGAATACGGCTACGAGTACTTCAGGGACGACGTCGAGACGTTCAACCGATTTCAGACGCAGCTCGACGGCGGCGTAAATCCGTCGGGCGTATCGGAGTATCGGCGCGTTCTCGCAGACGACGTTCTCGCAGGGCATCTTCGATTTCATCGTCGGCTTGCGCTACGACATGTACGCGCTGGATGGTCATGGCGTTGTCCCCACCGGTCACGCCGCTGCCGCCCGGAGTGACGCCCGGTCCCTACACGGTCGACAGGTCCGATGGCAGGTTCAGACCCCAAGCTGACGCTTGCCGCGCAAGTGCTCGATTGGCTGCAGCCCTACGTCACCTATTCCGAATCGTTCCGCGCCCCGACCATCTCCGAGACACTGACGGGCGGCATCCATCCTGGCGGCACGAACATCGCCTTCCAGCCCAATCCGTTCCTCGATCCCGAGATTCAAAAAGGGTGGGAGTTCGGCGCCAACGTGATGGAAGACAACGTTCTTACCGGCGGCGACAGCTTCCGCTTGAAGGCGGACTACTACCGCATGGACATCGAGAACTACGTCACCGGGTGTCAGTCCGTACCTGCGATGAGGCCATCGGTTCTACTTCTGCAATGCTCCCGGCATCGTCGGTCGTGCAGGGCGTCGAGGTCCAGGGCATGTACGATGCCGGATACGCCTTCTCCGGCTTCAGCTACACCTACACCAACACCGACTTGCCCTCGCAGATCGACGGATTTGGTGCTCATAGCTTCCTGCCGGATCACACTGCAGTGCTGTCCGGTGGCGTGCGTCTGCTCGATCGCAAGTTGACGCTCGGCGGTAGGCTGTCCTACTTCTCGGAGAGCTATATCGGCGACATCAACGTGGGCACCGTGGCCGCAGCGCGCACCGTACGGAAGTCCGTACATGCCCGGCTACACGCTGGTCGACTTCTTCTCGAGCTACAAGTTCGACCAGGGCGTGGAACTGGGCTTCAACGTCAACAACCTGTTCGACGAGGTCTATACCCCCGCCCTGTCGACGACGTTCACGGAAGGCACCAAGTGCTACGGATCTAACCAGGTGGGATGCATCAACTCCGGCATCGGCCGCACGTTCTTCCTGACGGCGAAGGCGCAGTTCTGAGCGTCATTTGCTATGAATGTCGGAACTCGATGAATCCCCGTCCATCGAGTACCCCGGACAGCGCAGCAGTGAGGCGTCACCTCACTGCTGCGCATCCCGTTAAGGCAAAGCAATCAAGGAGCACCCCGCATGTTCATCGCCATGAACAGATTCAAGGTTCTGAAGGGTTCGGAGCATGACTTCGAGCAAGTGTGGCTGACGCGCGAGACGCATCTCGGCGAAGTGCCGGGCTTCATCGTCTTCCATCTGCTGAAGGGCCCGGAGCGGGAGGACCATGTCCTCTATTCCTCGCACACCATGTGGCGCTCGCATGCCGACTTCGAGGCGTGGACGAAATCCGAGCAGTTCCGCAAGGCGCATGCACGTGCCGGCGGCAACAAGCCGCTTTATCTCGGACACCCGGATTTCGAAGGTTTCACCGTACTGCAGGAAGAGCGCGCCGATGGCTCGCGTTCCGAAGCGGCAGAGTAAGCAGCGGGGTCGACATGGATACGCCACTCGTCGAAGAGCGTCCAAGCCTTGCCGCGCGAGTCGCCTCCAGCCCCGGTGACCTGCTGGAGCAGATCGCGCGCGAGTACGGCGTCAGCACGCTCGAGGTGGTGCGCAATCTGCCGGCCGAGCAGGGGACACTCGTCCCGGCGGACGCCTTCGCCGACATCATGCAGGAGATCACCACGTGGGGTGAGATCCTATTCCTCATCCACAATGCCGACATTGTGCTCGAGTGCACCGGCAGCTTGCCGGCGGGCAGCTTCGGGCACGGCTATTTCAACATCCACGGCGACAGTCCGTTAGGTGGCCACATCAAGGCCGACAACTGCAAGGCAATTGCCTTCATCGCCCGCGGCGCCAAGCGCGTCTCCATGTCGATCCAGTTTTACAACGCGGCGGGCGACGCGATGTTCAAGATCTTCGTGCGGCGCGACGCGGCGCGCGAGCTGATCCCCGATCAAGTGGCGAAGTTCGAGGCGCTGCGGGCGCGCTACTCCTAGTCGCCTGGCTGCTGGTCAGATTGCACAACATTCGTGCAGGTGACGGATTGCTGGGCGGCAACGCTGCCGGCACGCTGCGGAATGCACGCAAGAGCCAGCCAATACCGGTGGCATAGAACTTGCCGTTGCAATGATGGCCATCGCGCGCGGAAGTCCGCGATGCCGGCCGTGCGGGAGTATCCCGTCCCGGCACGGACTGTCGCCCCAATTGAGGCTGGAGCGTTCCCTTCCCCAGCCTTTGCTGGCGCCGGATTCGCACGGTTCGGCGCCAGCACCCCTGCGGTCCTCAAGGGCGGCGACCGAACAACGAGCCAACGATAGCGAAGCCGATGACGATGGGCACGGCGACGAGCAGTACGGCGCCGATCGTGAGCGCGACGCCGAGGAAGACGAACGCCATCAGGCCGATCACCGCGACGGCGCCGAGCACGACGCCAAACGCGAGGATCCATGCGCGCCAACCCGAAACGATGGTTGTTTGGCCGTTCTTCTCGACGACGAGCATGATCGCGCCTCCGCCATGGACCTCAGACCGATGGGCGCATGCTCACGCCGCATGACAGGCCCGTCAAGGCCCACGCGGGCGCTGCCCGGACCTGAGCTTCCGAGAGCGCATCCGTCCCCGTCACTCGCGCCTCCGCGTCCTCTCACTACAGGGCTCGATAACACACCCGCTCCACCTGCCAAGGGTACGGCGTGCCGCTGCGTTCTTCGCGCGTGCGACGTTGGACGGCGGGTGCCGGTGTTGAGGGGGCTGACGCTCTGTGAAACTCTGCGCACCGGTGCCGGCAGCTAACACAGGATCACGCTGCGATGATCGATCTCTACTACTGGACAACCCCCAACGGGCATAAGATCACGATCTTCCTCGAGGAGGCCCACGTCCCCTATCGCCTCATTCCGGTGAACATCGGCAAGGGCGACCAGTTCAAGCCCGAGTTCCTGCGCCACGCCCCGAACAACCGCATCCCGGCTATCGTCGATGACGAGCCGGCAGACGGCGGGCCAGCGATCAGCGTGTTCGAATCCGGCGCCATCCTGCAGTACCTCGGCGAGAAGACGGGCCGCTTTCTGCCGGCCGACGTGCGTGGCCGCATGGAGGTGATGCAATGGCTGTTCTGGCAGATGGCCGGGCTCGGACCCATGGCCGGGCAGAATCACCATTTCGTCCAATACGCGCCCGAGCGCATTCCCTACGCGACTGAGCGCTACGTGAACGAGACGAACCGCCTCTACGGGGTGCTCGACCGGCGCCTCGCCGACCGCGAGTTCGTCGCCGGCGAATATTCGATCGCCGACATGGCCTGTTATCCGTGGATCGTGCCGCATAAGCGGCAACTCCAGAACCTCGCCGACTTTCCGCACCTGCAGCGATGGTTCGCCGCCATTGCGGCGCGGCCCGCGGTAAAGCGCGCCTACGCGCTGGCGCAACAGATCAACGCAGAGACGTCTATGTCGGACGACGCGAAGAAAATCCTCTTCGGCCAGACGGCGGCAACGGGTGCCAAGTAAGCTGCGTGACTGCAGCCTACTTAGCTAGGTCGTACAACGCGCACGAGTTGCTTGGCCGGCGAGGAAGGATGCGGCCGCCTACTTAGTCAGGATCAGCTTGCCGTTCTGCGTAATGCGCAGGCGATAGTCCTGGCCGGAGTGCTCGAGGATGGCTTCGCGGCCTCCGCGCAAAAGCTCAGATACGAGGACACGCACCTGCTCATGCTGCGGGTGAGAGGTGTCCACCACGGTGGCGGCGGCGAAAGTTCGCTTGTCGGCGACAGTCGTCATCGATCTGCCCTCCATCTTTATGTGATCCGTTTTCACGCAGCGCTCGCCTGACCCGGTACTATCGGCGCGCCCACTATTGTATACTTTCATAGTAATAATTTAGCCGATGCACAAGCCCGCTTTCGTCCCACCCCCTACCCATCCGCTCTGGTGTCGGCTATGGGCTCGGCATGACCGGAACCATCCTGCTTGTCGCCGCTGCCGCCATCGTCGATGTCGACAACCGGGTGCTGATCACGCGCCGCCCGCCCGGCCGGTCCATGGCCGGGCTGTGGGAATTTCCCGGCGGCAAGGTCGAGGCGGGGGAGACGCCGGAGGTGGCGTTGCGGCGTGAGCTGTTCGAGGAGCTGGGTATCGACGTCTGCCCGACCTGCCTGCATCCCCTCACCTTTGCCAGCCACGCCTATGAGGCGTTTCATCTACTAATGCCGCTCTATCTGTGCCGGCAGTGGGATGGCACGGTCAGCGCCCGGGAGTCGCAGGAGCTCGCCTGGGTGCGGGCGTCGCGGTTGAAGGACTACCCGATGCCGCCGGCCGACGAGCCGTTGATTGCGCCGTTGCGCGACCTGCTCGGTTGAACGCTACTCCTTCAACTTCCGCTCGTTGATACCGAGTGCATCGGCAAGACGCGTTTGCGCCGACCCCGGACGGAGCGGTTTCGGTTGGCTGTCGTCCGGCGCCCAAGCTGTCAGGGTGAGGATCTCGAAAGTTGCCGGGACGCGCCCGCCGCCGGCAGCGAAACGCTCAGCGTAGATTTCCGCCGCCCGCAGCATGAGGCCGCGCGTCACCGGCGTGCGGCGACGGGCGTTGAGCATGTTGCTGGCGCCCATGGCCTTGAGCTCCCGCATCAGCGCCAGGGGATCGGCATACGTGACGGTCAATGTCTCGGAATCGACGACCGGCAACGCAAACCCGGCGCGCTGCAGCAGCGTGCCCATGTCACGCACATCGGCGAAGGGAGCGATGCGCGGTGAGGCGCCGCCGCTTATCTCGGCCTCGGCCGCAATCCAGGCCTCGCGCAGCTCCCTTAAGGTACCGCCACCGAGCAGGGAGGCGAGCAGCAATCCGTCCGGTCTCAACGCGCGCCGGATCTGCACCAGTGCGCCCGGCAAGTCGTTGACCAACTGCAGCGCCAGCCCCGACACGGCGAGATCGAGCGAGGCATCGGCGAACGGCAGCGCCTCCTCGTCGGCGACGACACGCAGACCCGGAGCCTCGCGCAGCAGCTCGACTGTGGCATCGAGGTCGATGACGTTCTCGACCCCGGCGACGCCGCGGATCGCCCGGGAGACGATGCCGTGGTGAGCGCCGATGTTGGCGGCCAGAGGAAAGCTGCGCCGTACGATTGCCAGACGCTCGGCCAGGTCGTCGGCAACGCGTTTGAGCAGAAAGTCGTGGCTTGCTGCCGAAGGGGCTACACGGCCGCGCCGGTGCACCAACAATGCGCGGTCGAAGACGCGGATGGGGTCGGGCTGATCAGGCACGCGGGTGCTCGCGGCGGCTGGGATTGCGCGCTACCATGATCGCTCGGCGTGCTCTTGGCCAGGGTGGCAGGCGACATGCTTCATTGGGGGAAGGACGCCGCCGCAGCCCTGCGCTCGGTGGCCGCGGTGGTGGCGGACCTCGTGGTGCCGCCACTGTGCCTTGCCTGCCATCGCCCGGTGTCATCGCATGATGCGATCTGCGCACGCTGCTGGTCCGATATCGACTTCATCCGCGCGCCGCTGTGCGACCGTCTCGGTATCCCGCTACCCTTCGACATCGGCGGCACCATGATTTCCGCAGCCGCTGCGGCCGATCCGCCCGACTACGAGAGGGCGCGAGCGGTAGCCCGCTTTGACGGGGTGATGCGTGAGCTGGTGCACGACTTCAAGTTCCGCGACCGTCACGACGCGCGCCGGCTGTTCGGGCGGTGGCTTGCCGAGGCCGGGGCGGCGCTGCTTGCCGACGCCGATATTGTCGTACCGGTCCCGCTCTCCCGCGCCCGCCTTGCGACCCGCCGCTTCAATCAGGCGGCAATGCTGGCACAGGAGGTCGCCCGGCTGACGCGACGGCGCTACGAGCCGCTGGCGCTGCAGCGCATCAAACGTACGCAGTCCCAGGTCGGCCTGAGCCGACAGCAGCGCCGCGATAACGTGGCGGGGGCGTTCGCTGTTGCCGAAGCCGCCAAGCCCGATTTAGCTGGCGCCAAAGTCGTGCTCCTCGACGACGTCATCACCACCGGTGCTACTGCCCGGGCCTGCGCGCGCGTACTCAAGCGTGCCGGCGCCGCCCGGGTCGACGTGCTCGCCCTCGCCATGGTTACCGACCCTGCCTTCCTGGCGCCTTGAACGCCGCAGTGAATAAGGGGGCGCGCGCGGTAAGCAGCCATTGCGGCGATTGGGAGAGGTATTAAGTTGCGGCAGGTGGAGGCGTCCAAAAACCGGCCGTCGCGGGAAGGGACCGACAAGAGAGTCATGGCCAAGATCATCGTCTACACGACCCGATTTTGCCCCTACTGCCATATGGCCAAAGAGCTGCTGCGCAAGAAGGGCGTCACCGCATTCGAAGAGATCGACGTCAGCCAGCGCGAGTTGCGCGCGGAGATGAGCGCCAGGGCCGGAGGCCGCCATACTGTGCCGCAGATCTGGATCGGCGATCAGCACGTCGGCGGCTGCGATGATCTTTACACTCTTGATCGCGAAGGCAAGCTCGACCTCCTGCTCGCCGCCTAGGGTTCGAATGCCCGGCGGTCAGCTTCGGCAAGAAAGACGGCCTTCCCCATGACGGACGCAGCGAACACGTTCCGCGTCGGCCTGGTGCAGATGTGCGCGGGGCGCGATGTTGGAAAGAATATAACAACTGCTGCAGAGCTGATCCGCGCAGCGGCGCGCGGTGGCGCGCAGTATGTGCAGACGCCCGAGATGACCAACATCATGGAGCTCGAGCGTCCGCGGCTGCTTGCGGTGGTAAAGCCCGAAGCGGATGACCCGGCGGTCACGCAGTTCCGCTTTCTGGCGCGCGAACTCGGCATATGGCTGCACGTCGGATCGCTAGCGCTCATGGGCGAACGCGATCGGCCGGTCAACCGCTCGCTGCTCATTTCCCCGGAGGGGCGCATCGCCGCCCGATACGACAAGATCCACATGTTTGACGTCGATCTGGGCGGCGGCGAATCCTACCGGGAAAGCGCCAACTACGAGCCGGGGCGCGAGGCCGTCGTCGCCAGCCTGCCGTGGGGTCAGCTCGGCATGACGATCTGCTATGACCTGCGCTTCCCGCACCTGCACCGTGCTTTGGCCCAGGCCGGCGCCCGCTTCATCGCCGTGCCGGCGGCGTTTACCAAACCAACAGGTTTAGCTCACTGGCACACGTTGCTGCGCGCGCGGGCTATCGAATGTCAGAGCTACGTTTTCGCCGCGGCGCAGGGCGGCAAGCACGAAAATGGCCGAGAAACCTTTGGCCACAGCCTCGTTATCTCGCCCTGGGGCGAGATCCTGGCGGAGGCGGACGTTCAGCCTGCAGTCACATTCGCCGATGTTGAATTGCAACGGTTGGATGACGTTCGTCGCCAAGTTCCCTCTCTGCGGCACGATCGGCCGTTCGACGTGGTATATGCCGCTGATACGCCGCCAAAAGAGGTCGCGTCGTGATCAAGTACCGCCTGCAATGCACGCATGGACACGAGTTCGAAGGCTGGTTCGCGTCCAGCACTTCGTACGACGGCCAGGTTGCCGCAGGCCATCTCACTTGCCCAGAATGCAATAGCCGCGAAGTCGGCAAGTCGATCATGGCGCCGAACGTCGCCACGCGCGCCCTTGCGGACGTTGCCTCTCTGGACGATGACTCACCCGCGCGCTACCGCAATCTCGTCCGCGAGGTGGCACGGGTTCTCGCCAAGACGTCAGAGGACGTAGGCGCGCGCTTCCCCGAGGAAGCTCGCAAGATCCACTATCGCGAGGTGGAGCAACGGGCCATCCGCGGCACCGCCTCAATGGACGAGGCGCGTGCGCTGGTGGAGGAAGGCGTCGAGATCATGGCTATGCCGCGCCTGCCCGAGGACACCAACTAGGTCGCCCTGCCGCTAGTCCTGAGCCAGGACGACGACGGTGTAGAGCAGGGCGGATTTCGCATCCTCGGTGCGGAACTTCGGCTCGGTGCTGCCGGGAGAAACCCACTTGTAGCCGTTGGCATCGTAATTCCAGATGCCGTGCACGTGCCCGGCGCGGTCGATGACAATGCCGTTCGCTTGGCAGTACGCCAGCGAGTAGCCCTTCAGCTTGAGCGTCTCGTTCTTCTTCAGTAGGCCGAACAATCGGCGATTGTGCGCGTCGCTCATCGTGGCCCCCAGCATCCCTGGTCGATCACGGCTTGTGATGCATCGACGCGTACCGCTTGCGTCCAGCTCCCCGGCAAGCCGATGTCCAAGATCTGAAAGGAAACGAACACAATTTCAATAATTGAGTTCGGTATTCGTTAGCAATTCGATACTGAATTACTACACGCTCAGAACGCCGTTCGTGCCATTACTGGACGCATCGCAACGATGTATTGGCCATCGGGGCTGCGTCCTCCCCGGCGTTTCCGTGTCACAGTGTGTACACGCGCCCGAGGTAGGCAGGCGTCGTGCCGTCACGATCGGATCATGTGGGCCAAATGCTAGCGTTCGTTCGTGCTGCCCTCACGCTCGGCGCGCTGTGTACCGTCGCTAGCGCGCAGACCATCTACCCGATCGACAGAGCGCAGATACTCGCCGGTGCGACCTTCGATTTGAAAGTCGAGTTCGCGGGTGCACCGGCGCCGTCGGACATCAAGGTGACGATCAACGGCGAGGAGGCCGGTAAGGTGCTTGGCCGGACGGCTAACATAGCCGCCGACGAGGACGGCCTGGGCCACACTGCCTATTGGATACGCGGCGCCCACCTCGACAAGGCCGGCAGCGTCAACGTCGAGGCAAGCGCCGGCGCTTCGCGCTCTTCCGTGACCTGGGATGTCTACGGTACGCCGGACGGGCGCCTCGCCAAGAACGTCATCCTGCTTGTCGGCGACGGCATGTCGATGGCGCACCGCACCGCCGCGCGCATACTGTCGAAGGGCATTTCGCAGGGCAAGTATGGTGGCGAACTCGCCATGGACGACATGCCCCACATGGCGCTGGTGTCGACGTCGGGAACGGATTCCATCGTCACCGACAGTGCCAACGCCATGACGGCCTACACCACGGGCCACAAGACTTGCGTCAACGCCCTCGGCACCTATTGCGCGTTGAACCGCAGCACGCTTGGGCATCCCAACGTCGAGACGATCGCCGAGCTCGCCAAGCGACGGCTGGGGATGGCGGTCGGCGTCGTGACCGACACCGAGATCGAGGATGCGACACCCGCCGGCATGGTGGCGCACACGCGGCGACGCACCGACTACGATGACATCGTGCGCATGTACTACTGGCTTCGGCCGGAAGTCATCATGGGCGGCGGTACGCCGAACTTTCTTCCCACCACCGATCCGCGCGGCAAGCGTAAGGACGGCGAAAACTACATCAGTAAGTTCCAGAAGGCCGGCTACGCCTTCGTCGATACGGCAGCGCAGCTCGCCGCGGCAGCCGCCAAGCCCGAGACGACGAAGCTGCTCGGCCTCTTCAACGACAAGAACGTCGACGGCGCGCTCGATCGCAAGATCCTCAAGAAGGGCACGGTCGACAAGTTCCCCGACCAGCCTGACCTGACCGAAGAGATGCGCGCGGCGCTCGAGGTCTCTGGCGCGCGGCGACAAGGGCTTCATACTCATGGTCGAAGCCGGTCGTATCGACAAATACAGCCACTCCCTCGATTGGGAGCGTGCCGTCTACGACACCATCATGTTCGACAACGTGGTGAAGATCGCCAAGGACTTCGCGGCCAAAAACAACGACACGCTAGTCATCGTCGTGCCCGACCACGCGCACCCGGTGTCGATCATCGGCACATACGACGACAGCAAGGGCGAGCAATTGCGCGATCGGCTGCAAACGTATTCGGCGGCGCAATTTCCGAACTATCCGGCACCCGATGCCGAGGGGTTCCCGGCCAAGGTCGACGTCTCCCGGCGGCTGGCCATGGTATTTGCCGCCTACCCCGACTACTGCGATCCGGGCAAGCCCTACATGGAGGGCGAGAACCAGCCGACGGCGGCACCGGCCCCGGGGCAGGAGGGGGAGAAGCAGCCTGCGGTCGTCAACGAGGAATATTGCAAGCCGGGAGCGGCACGCAAGATCGGCAACCTGCCGTTCACGGCGCGCAACGGCGTGCACGCGGCCGACGACGTGGTGTTGACGGCAATGGGACCGGGAGCGGACCTCTTTCGAGGGCGTGTCGACAACACGTTCGTGTTCCGCGCCATGGCGCGCGCGCTGGGGCTGGGCCAATAGGGCGCCGTCGCTCTAGCCGCTCCAGCTCAGCTTATCTCGGCGAAGTAATGATTGTCCTGCAGGTGGCAGCGCGCCACCCGCCACTCGATCGGCCTTCCGTCGATGGCGTACACAACGCAATCGAGCGTCAGCAACGGGCTGCCTTCCGCGACTTTGAGGGCCTGTGCATCACCACGTGTGGCGGCGGCAACGCCGACTTTCTCCTCCGCTCGCCCGAGCAGCACGCCGTAGCGGTGCGCCAAGACAACGATGCTCGGCGAGACGTCACTCTCCTCGGCCAAGCCGGGGAAGCGCCCCTGCGGGACCGTAGTCTCTTCGACCATCAAGGGTGCACTATTGTGGGTGCGCACGCGGCGCAGCCGAAACACCTTCTCGCCATTGCGCAGGTCGAGATGCCGTACCTCAGCCTCGTTGGCGGTGGCGGCAGCAATGGAGCATGTGTCGGTTTCCCCGGAGATCCTGACGCCATCCGGGTCGCGAATGCTGCTGAAACGCACTGCCTGCTCGTTGGACGTCTGGTCGATGACAAAGGTGCCTCGCCCCTGCCGGCGCGAGATCAGCCGCTCGCCTTCCATCTCGTCGAGGGCCTTGCGGACAGTGCCGACGCTGATTCCCAGTTCGCGCGACAGCTCAATCTCGTTGGGGATCGCCGCTCCGGGCTTCCAGGCGCCGCTCGCAATGCGCTGGATCAGCATGTCCTTGACTTGGAGGTAGAGGGGGCGCGTCGAGAACCTACCTACTACTGTCATGGGGAGTCCCTCAGCGGTTGCCGACCTCACGGAGCTGTATGGAAATGCAACTGATTCCTGCGTTCTCCGCGCCTGAGCGGGTTGCTAGCGTGCAAAGCCTGCGTAGTGCATAGGATGCACACGGGGCATTTCCGGTCGAGACTGATAATCTGTAGTAGAGCACAATAATCGATGTTAACTATAGCACGGTTGGTGGTGTTGGTGCGTCCTTTGTCCACCATTCTTTCACGGCTTCACTTCACTCTGCGACATTGGCGCACATGATCGACATGCGCGACGTCTTACGTCTCCGCACAGCGATTTGTTACTTCGCAGATCGATCAAACTGGCTGAGTACGCCACGCTCACAGACGTCCTCAGGTCAGACGGCCCTGCCGGAAGATCCTCCTCTCCCCGGCGGGGCCTTGCCGTCCCCACAAGTGCGCGGGCCGTCAACTCTGCCGCACGTGCGCCGTTAGTTCTTGCGGCGCTCCCCCGCGTCGGTGCAAACATCGCGGGATCGACGGGCGCGCACCGCCCGCGCACCCCAAGGAGCCATTGCATATGCTGGATTTGCGGACGTCTCAGTCGGGCGCCACCGTTCAGTCCGCCGACCGCGCGCTTCGCCATGACTGGTCGCGCGAAGAGGCTCTCGCACTCTACGAAGCGCCGTTCAACGACCTGCTGTTCAAGGCGCAGTCAACCCATCGCCGCTTCTTCGATCCCAACGCCGTGCAGCGCAGCAGGTTGCTGTCCATCAAGACTGGCGGCTGTGCCGAGGATTGCGGCTACTGCAGCCAGTCGGCTCACCACGCGTCGGGGCTCAGCGCCAGTAAACTGATGGCGCTGCAGAACGTGCTGGCCGAGGCGCAGAAGGCCAAGGATGCCGGCGCCACCCGCTACTGCATGGGCGCTGCCTGGCGCTCGCCCAAGGGACGCGACATGGACGTACTTTGCGCCATGGTCGAAGGCGTCAAGGCGATGGGTATGGAAACCTGCATGACGCTCGGCATGCTCTCTGACGACGACGTCGGCAAGCTCAAGGGTGCGGGCCTCGACTATTACAACCACAACATCGATACGTCCGAGCGTTATTACAGCAAGGTCATCACCACCCGCACGTTCGCCGACCGTCTGCAGACGCTGGACCGGGTGCGCGAGGCCGGCATCAAGGTCTGCTCTGGCGGGATCGTCGGCATGGGCGAGGAGCCGGAAGACCGCGTCGACATGCTGCTGACCCTGGCCAATCTTCCCGAACACCCGGAAAGCGTGCCGATCAACATGCTGATCGCCATCCCGGGCACTCCGCTCGCCGATGCGGAGAAACTCGACGGCATCTCCTTCGTCCGCACCATCGCCCTCGCCCGCATCCTCATGCCGAAGTCGTACGTTCGCCTTTCGGCCGGGCGTACGCAGATGAGTGAAGAGACGCAGGCGCTGTGCTTTTTCGCGGGCGCCAACTCGATCTTCGTCGGCGATACGCTGCTGACGGCCGACAATCCGGGTGAGGACGCCGATGCCATCCTCTTTGACAAGCTCGGTCTGAGGCCGCTCGAGCTCGGCTCGTGCGAGCGGGATGATGTACAAGAGTCATGAACGCGCTCTCGAGGCCCTGGCGCGACGTGGCCGGCGCCGGGCGCTTGTCGCGATCTCGGGCGCCGACTTCACCTCCAACGACTATCTCGGCCTGGCCACCTCGAACGAAATGAAATCGGCGGCGCGCGCCGCCATCGAGCGCGACGTGCCGATCGGCTCCGGCGGATCGCGGCTTCTGCGCGGCAATCACCGCGAGCACGAGGCACTGGAATCGGAGGCAGCGGCGTTCTTCGGCGCTGAAAGTGCGCTCTTCTTCGGCGGTGGATACATCGCCAATCTCGCGTTGTTCTCGACCCTGCCGCAACGCGGAGATGTCATCGTGCACGATGCCTTGATCCATGCGTCGGTCCACGATGGCATGCGCATGGGCAAGGCGGAGCGCGCCGAAGCCCGTCACAACGATGCGCAAGCGTTCGAGGACGTGATCAAGGATTGGCGAGCGGCGGGCGGCACGGGGACGCCATGGATCGCCGTCGAGAGCCTCTACAGCATGGATGGCGACAGTGCCCCCCTCGACGATCTCCTGGCCATCGCCACGCGTCACGACGGCGTCCTGGTCATCGACGAAGCGCACGCTACGGGGGTGCTCGGGCCCATGGGTCGCGGTCTCGGCGCCCATCTGGAAGGACGCGGCAATATCATCGCGCTGCACACTTGCGGCAAGGCGCTGGGAGCCATGGGCGCCCTGCTGACCGGCCCGCAGGTGCTGTGCGACTACCTCGTAAATCGCTCGCGGCCATTCATCTACGCGACGGCGCCGTCGCCACTGATGGCAGCGATCGTGCGCGCGGCGCTGGTCATCTGCCGCTTCGATGCGGCGCGACGCGAAAGGCTGCAGTCGCTGGTCGCCTTGGCGGGTGCGAAGCTCGCTGAAAGTTGCGGATTGCAGGCGTCGGGCTCGCACATCCAGCCGGTCATCGTCGGGGCCGACGAGCGGGCTACGCGCCTCGCAGCCGCGATGCAGGCGCGCGGTTTCGACACCCGCGCCGTGCGCCCCCCGACGGTTCCCGAAGGCACCGCGCGCCTACGCCTGTCGCTGACGTTGAATGTCGACGAGGCAAAGGTGGCGGAGATGGCCGCGGTACTGGCCGAGGAGCTGAAGAGGCTCGACACATGACGAGCGCCATCGTGGTCACCGGCACGGATACGGACGTCGGCAAGACCGTGTTCGCTGCCGCACTCGTTGCCGCGCTCGATGCGTACTACTGGAAGCCGGTACAGGCCGGGCTCGATGGCGAGACCGATGCCGAGATCGTGCGGCGCCTGTCGGGGTTGACGGCGGAGCGGATGCTGCCGGAGGTCTACCGCTTGACGACGGCGGCGTCACCGCATCTCGCCGCCGAGCGCGACGGTGTCGAAATCGACTTCGAAGGCTTGGCCAATGCGCCCGTGTTGGCGCAGGACCGGGCGGTTGTCATCGAGGGCGCCGGCGGTCTTCTGGTTCCGCTTACGCGCCACCTTTTGCAGATCGAGCTCTTCGCGCGCTGGGGTGCGCCGGTCGTGCTCGTCGCTTCTACTCGGCTCGGTACGATCAACCACAGCCTGCTGTCCATCGAAGCTCTGAAGCGACGCCGCATCCCGCTGCTCGGCATCGCCTTCTCGGTGAAGAGAACGCCGATTCGGAACGCACCATCACTGAGATGGGCGGGGTACGCCACCTGGGTCGCCTGCCGATTGTCGAGCCGCTCGATGTCGCATCGCTGCGCGTTGCCTTCGCAGCCGCGTTCAGCGCCGCCGACTTTCTTGCCCCGGTACCGTCATGACATCAAAGGGCGGCAGCCCGATTTGGCATCCCTTCACGCAACATGGCCTGCAGCCGCGCATGGTCGAGATCGCCAGCGCGCAAGGCGCCTGGCTCGAAACCGCCGGCGGCGGCCGCCTGCTCGACGGCATCTCTTCGTGGTGGGTGGTGACGCACGGCCACTGTCACCCGCACATCGTGGCGGCGATCGAGGCGCAGGCCGGGCGGCTCGACCAGGTGATCTTCGCGGGCTACACGCACGTGCCGGCCGAGACACTGGCGCGCAGCCTCATCGACATAGCGCCGCAGGGTCTGGCCCATGTCTTTTTCACCGACAGCGGCTCGACCTCGGTGGAGGTGGCGCTGAAGATGGCGCTTGGCTACTGGCGCAACATCGGCGAGACGCGCCGGCGCATCGTCGCCCTCGAGCATGGCTACCACGGCGACACGATCGGCGGCATGTCGGTCGGCGCGCGCGGCGTATTCAGCGCTGCCTACGAGCCGCTGCTGTTCGACGTCGTGCGCATCCCGTTTCCAGTGCCCGGGCAAGAGCAACGGACCATCGATGCGTTTGATGCAGCCTGTGCCGCCGAGCCGGTGGCCGCCTTGATCGTCGAGCCGCTCATTCTCGGCGCCGGCGGCATGCTCATCTATGAGGCCGACGTCCTGCGCGAGCTGAAACGGGTGGCGGAGGCGCATGGCGCCCTGTTGATCGCCGACGAAGTGATGACCGGCTGGGGCCGCACGGGCCAACTGTTCGCTTGCGACACGGCCGGCATTGCCCCCGACATCCTGTGCCTCGCCAAGGGCATCACCGGTGGCTCGCTGCCGCTGGCGGTGACGCTGTGCACCGCGCCGATTTTCGAAGCGCATCGGTCAAGCGACCGCAGCAAGACATTTTTCCATTCGAGCTCGTATACGGCCAATCCCATCGCCTGTGCTGCCGCCAATGCCAATCTTGAGGTCTGGCGGACAGAGCCGGTTGCCAAGCGGATCGCGGCACTGACCGCGGCGCATGCCGAGCGCCTGGAGCCCTTCCGGCACGACGGGCGCTTTGCCAACGTCCGCCAGCTCGGCACCATCGCCGCGCTCGACCTCGTCGTCGAGGATGCCGGCTACCTCGCCGCGGTCGGCCCGCGCCTTGCGCAATTCTTCATCGACCGGGGCGTGCTGTTGCGACCGCTCGGGAATACCATTTACGTCATGCCGCCGTATTGCATAACGGCCGCCGAGCTCGACCTGATCTATGCGGCAATCGCCGAGGCCCCCGCCGCACTGGAGCGCGGCGCATGAGCGGATCGACACTCCTCGGGTATGGCCACTACGCACCGCAGCGAAGGGTCGCCAATGCCGAAATCGAAAACCGCCTTGGGCTGGAGCCAGGATGGATTTTCCGCCGCACCGGCATCGAGGAACGCCGGTACGCTGCCGATGACGAAGCGCTGACTGACATCGCCGTGCCGGCGGGCGATATGGCGCTGCAGCAATCAGGCCTTAGCCGTGCAGATATCGCGCTTACTCTGCTGGCGACGAGCACGCCCGATCACTTGCTGCCGCCGTCGGCGCCGCTCCTCGCCCACCGCCTCGGTCTCAGCAACTCGGGCGGCATAGACCTCGCCGGCGCCTGTGCCGGGTTCCTCTATGCGCTCACCCTCGCCGACAGCTTCGTTCGCGTGCACGGCGCCCCGGTGCTGGTCGTCGCCGCCAACATCCTCTCGCGGCGAATCAATCCGGCCGAGCGGGGAAGCTGCATTCTGTTCGCCGACGCCGCTGGCGCTGTCGTCGTCGCTCCTTCCGACCGGCCCGGCGACGGCGTCCTGGGTGCCAAGCTCGCCGCCGACGGCAGCGGCTATGGGCTCATCAGCATAGAGGCCGGCGGCAGCCGTCGGCCGTTCGCCGCCGATTTGGCGATCGAGGAAACGCAGATGGTCATCGCCGACGGCAAGGCCGTCTTCACCCGCGCCGTCGACATGATGTCGGCGACCGCGCGGGAGGCGCTCGCCAAAGCGCGGCTGACCGTGGCCGACATCGACCGTCTCGTTCCGCACCAAGCCAACGGACGCATCATCGCCGCCGTCGCCCAGCAGCTTGGCGTGCCTAGTGAAAAGGTCATCTCCACCATTGCCAAGTTCGGCAACAGCTCGGCGGCGACGATCCCACTGTCGCTCTCGATCGCCGCTGTCGAAGGGCGCCTTCAGCGGGGCCATCGCCTGCTCATGTGCGCGGCAGGCGCCGGACTGACCGGAGGAGCTGTCGTCTATCGGCTTTGACCGGTTGTCTGGATCGGCCTGCGATCCTGCAAGCGGGGTTCAGATTCAGTTCATGCGCGGCATGGTTGAGTGTGGCCACGACGACAGATGCGGATCGAAACGGGACCGGGTTGGGAGGCACTTGAGCCAAAAGCGTGCCAAAGCCCCCGTCCAGCCGCATTTCGATGCAGGAACTGCAAACCGCCATGTCGCGTTGTTCGGTCCGATACATCGTGCAAATTGGCACGTTTGAACTGTATGTCCCACTAGCCGTCCAGGTGAAAAAAACATGCCGATGAGCGCGACAAGCTCCGGTGCACAGCGCGATCTGCGAATAGATTTCTTCCGCGGTCTGGCCCTGCTTTTCATTTTCGTCGATCACGTGCCCGACAACGTGCTGGCCAAGTTCACGTTGAAGAACTTCGGCTTCGCTGACGCTGCCGAAGTCTTCGTGCTGCTCGCTGGCTTCTCGGCGGTGCTCGCCTACCAACGCGTGTTCGAGGGCCAGGGCTTCAAGGCCGGCGTGGCACGCGTGTTCGAGCGCGTCCGCGACATCTATCTCTGGCATCTGGCGCTGGTCGTCATCTGCGGCCTCGGCCTAACGCTCGCCGCCACCCAGTTCGGCAACATCTCTTACGTCACCAACATCGGCGTGCACGTGTTTACGGAGAACCCGGCGCGATCGAGCATGCTTGCGGCGGTCGCTCGTCAACCAGCCGAACTCACTCAACATCCTGCCGCTGTACGTCGTGCTGCTGATGTTCTGGCTCCCGTTCGTGTTGTGGTTGCTGCCCCGCAATCCGTGGCAGGCGCTGGTGCTGTCGGTCGGCTTGTGGGCGGCTTCGAACTTGCTCACCGCGAACTTGCCGAGCATGCAGCATGCCGGACGGCTGGGTGTTCAACCCATTCGCCTGGCAGCTGCTGATCACCATCGGCGCGCTGACGGCGCATTTTACCCGCAAAGGTCCGCTGCCCGTCTCGCGCCCGCTGATGTGGGTAGCGATCGGCTACGTCACGTTCGCTTTCCTCGTTGCCGCGCCGTGGACGCAGATCCCTGGCCTCGAGTCGACGCGTCTGTTGGCGCCGGATCTGCTCGGCCACGTCGACAAGACGTACCTGTCGCCCTGGCGCCTCGCCAACGTTGTCGCGCTCGGCTACCTGGCAATGATCTTACTGTCGCCGCAAAGCCCATGGCTTAGTCGGGCTTGGGCCACGGGCATTGGGCATTGCGGCCGGCACTCCCTGGAAATCTTCTGTCTCGGAACGGTACTTTCGTTCACGGGTTGGGTTGTCCTCGTTGAAGCCGGCTATGGACTCGCCTTACAGATCCTGGTCAATACGGTAGGCATCGGGATTTTGGTGGGGACGGCATGGGCTCTTGCACTGCGCAACCGCGGCACGGAATGGGCATTCGGGCAGACGGTACGCAAGTTCTTCGCAGAGCGCGGCACCTCGGGTGCGCAGCAGTTGCAAGCCTAGCGATCTTATCTTCGGCTCAAGCAGAAGCCAGCCCGCGCTGCCAAGCGCCGGCTGCGCTTATGCGTTTTGACGCTCCGCTGCCGAAATTCTCTGCCGCCCTCGCGGCCGGCCAGCCGGTACGCATCATCGCGCTGGGCTCATCGAGCACGCAGGGCATCGGCGCCTCGAGCCCGAAGGCCTGCTATCCGGTGAAGCTGCAGGCCGAGCTTTCGCAGCGGTTTCCTGGCAACAAGATCACCGTCGAGAACCTCGGCATCGGCGGCCAGCTCGCCACCGATATGCTCCGCCGCATCAAAAAGGACGTCATCGCGCGCAAGCCGACGCTGGTGATCTGGCAGACGGGCGTCAACGACGCCATGCGCCTCGTCAACGTCGACAAGTTCCGCGAGACGGTCGTCGCCGGCATCGACGAGATGCAGCGCGCTGGCATCGACGTCGTGCTGCTCGACATGCAGTACTTCCCCAAGGCCGAGAAGGTGCGCGACTTCCCGCGCTTCCTCGTCGCCATGCGCCAGATCGCCGAGCAGCGCCGCATCCCCATCATGCAGCGCTTCGCCATCATGAAGCATCTGGTCACCAGCGCACAGTTCACGCCGCAGCAGCTGCTGGCGGCGGACCAGTTCCATCCCAACGATCTCAGCTACGGCTGCCTGGGCGCATCATGGCCGAAGCCCTGCAGGGCGAGGTCATCGACGGGACCAAGGCGGTGGCCAAGAAGAAGTACCCAGCCGAAGCCGCCAAGCAGGCCGGCGCTGTGGCTCCTCTCCCGGTTCACTGAACTGCGGGCGCCGCGTGTAAGCTCCGAGGCTTAGCGCGATGCCTCGGAGTTTCCGCATGATCTCGGGTCAGCTTGCACTCATCACGGCGGCACTGTTCACCGGTGCCGCCATTTACGTATCCGCCGTCGAGCATCCGGCGCGCATGGCGCTCGACGACCGCGCCATGCTCACCGAATGGAAGCCGGCCTATAAGCGCGGCTTCGCCATGCAGGCGAGCCTTGCAGCAATCGGCTTCCTGCTCGGCGCCTGGGCATTCTGGGAAACGCAGAACTGGCTGTGGCTGGCGGGCGGACTGACGTTGCTCGCGGGCTGGCCCTACACGCTGATCGTCATCCTGCCGACCAACAACCGGTTGCTGGCGACGCCCATCGAGGCGGCCAATGCCGAGACGCGGGCGCTGATCGTCAAGTGGGCGGCGCTTACACGCCGTGCGCACCGCCCTCGGCGTCGCCGCGACGCTCCTCTTCCTGCTGGCCTCGATCTAAGCCGTCAGGATGACGAAGCATCAGTTCTTCGCTTCTTCCTTCTCGCGGCTGAGCTTGTAGAGGTTCTGCAGCAGCGCATCGAAGCCCCCGCTCCCGGCTCCGGCGTGCAGGTCGATGCGGCCGACCTTTTCGACCAGCTTCTCCAGCGCCTCGAGCTCCTTCAGGCGCAAGAGCAGCGGGTTGTCCTCCATCAGCTTGGCGGTATTGAGCAGCGAGCGCGTCGCCGCCGTCTCCTCCTGCCGCCGGATGAGGTTGGCCTTCGCCACGCGCTCGGCCTCGACCACCTTGTTCAGAAGCGCGCGCACGTCGCCCGGCAGGATGACGTCCTTGACGCCGATCTCGCCAACCTCGGCCCCGAGCGCCCGCGCCCGCTCGGCAACGAACGCCCGCACCTCCAGGTCGATCGTGTCGCGCGCCGCCAAAATCTCGTCCAGCGTGCGCGTTGCCACCGCCTCGCGGATGGCGAACTGCACAAGGCGGTAGAGCGTGCCCGGACACGTCGGCCGTCGCCAGCGCCGCCTTCTCCGGGTCGGTGATCTTGGTGAAGGCGGTCAGCGTCACGCGGATGCCGACGCGGTCCTTGGTCAGGATCTCCTGCGCCGTCACCTCGAGCGGCTGCGGCCGCAGATCGACCTTGGTGATCTTCACCGCGCGCCCGACCTGCCAGAAGGCGTGCCGGCCAGGCGGCAGCCGCTCCTTCAGCTCGCCGTCGACCATCAGCAGGCCCGCCTCGTGCGCCTCGACCACCGCGAAGGCGATGACGCCCGCGCTGCGCGCCGGGTCGAGCTTGTCGAGGTAGCGCTTGGCAACGCGCAGTTCGGTCTCGGTGTCGATCAGCTCGACGTCGACGCTGGTCAGCGTCTTCCAGTAAGCGCGCGTCGTGTTCGGCGGCACGAGGTGCTTGGGCTCGCCGTCGAACGAGACAATGGCGACCTCGGTCGGGCCGGCCTGCACGATCTCGAAATTCTGCTCGGCTACCGGCGGGTGCGTCCGGTGCAGCAGCAGCGCGCGCTCCGTGGCGATCTCGGCGCGCACGACCTTCACCACCTCGACAGATGAGCTGCCCGCCGGGATCGAAGGCCATGAAGCGGCCCGGTGGCAGCAGCCGTACGAAGCGGCCATCGCGGGTCAAGAAGCCGCGCTCGTCATCCCTGACGATGACCTCGAACCAAAATCCGTACTTACGCATCAATGCGCTCCACGCAAAAAACTGAAGGTCGCCGGCCGGCTTCCCACGCCGCGAACGCGGGCCGGAGCTTCAGCCGGGCCGCGCCACCTTACACGCCGGGTTGCGTCCACGTCCGTCCGAGGACGGGCCGTGCCGGTGCCCGGGCTCCGGCTTTGCGGCCGGGCGGTATCCGCTCCGGCACAAAGCGCCGCTGCGCTTGCCCTTGCGGGCCGGGAAGCCTGCCGGCTTCCTCATTTTTTTGAGCCCGCCGAGGCGGGCGATAGTCGACGTGGGATTCGAACCCACTACAGCAAGATTAACAGTCTTGTGCTCTATCCATTGAGCTAGCCGCTGGAGAAGCTGAAGGGAATCGAACCCCCGACCTCCCGGCTGACCGGGCGCTCTGCCACTGAGCTACAACCTCGGTTCGTATGACGCGGAACACGCCGCCGCACAGCGGAGCGCGCCAGCCGGGTCTCGGCGAGCCCGGACACATGGCGTCATGGCTGCACTAAATGCTCAAATCCGGCGGAATTAAAGCGCCGGTGGCAAGGCTCGGATATGCTGCGTCCTAACAGCGTCGAGCCGACGTCGCGATTTGCTTGCAAGACTTGCAGTCGCGCCATAGTGCGGACCGCCTAAATCGGTTAGCTGACCTTTCGACAACCGCAACATTGGCCAGGAAGAAGTAATGGCCGGCCTGTCTCGCTCGTTGGAATTCGTCCGCGATCGCTACGACGTCATCGTCGTCGGCTCGGGCTACGGCGGCGGCGTGGCCGCCTCGCGCCTTTCCCGCGCCGGCAAGAAGGTGGCCGTGCTGGAGCGCGGACGCGAGGTGCTTACCGGGCAATTCCCTTCGCGATTTCCCGACCTCAAGCACGAGATGCAGGTAACGGGAAAGCGGCTGCGCACCGGACCGTCGTCGGCGCTCTTCGATGTGCGGCTCGGCGACGACATGCACGTGCTGGTCGGCTGCGGTCTCGGCGGCGGGTCACTGATCAACGCCGGAGTTGCTTTGCAGCCGGATGCGCGCGTCTTCGCCGATAGGTGCTGGCCCGGCCAGGTGGCCCAGGACGGCTTGCTCGAAGAGGGCTTCCGCCGGGCGAGGCGCTGGCTGCAGCCGCAGAGCGATCCACGGGCCGCCGGGTACACGAAATACAGAACGCTGGAAGCTGCCGGCTCCGCCCTCGGGTACGACATCGTCGCACCGACAGTGACCGTCAGCTTCGATCCCAACGTGAATGTCGCCGGCATTGAGCAACCGGGCTGCACCCGTTGTGGTGATTGCTGCGGCGGCTGCAACGTCGGCGCCAAGAACTCGGTCGCTCTCACCTACCTGCCTGATGCGGTGCGCCACGGCGCCGAACTCTTTACCCACGCCAGCGTGCGCTTAGTGGCCAAGGTGGCCGACGGCGGCTGGGAGGTTCACGTTCGCCGGATGGACGCCAACGGCAGCGCGTCGCCCGACATGATCCTGCGGGCCTCCATGGTCGTGCTCGGTGCCGGAACGCTTGGCACGACCGAGATCCTGCTACGCTCGCGCGCCAATGGACTAAAAATATCCGACCGCATCGGCGAGCGCTTCTCCGCCAATGGTGACATCATTGCCTTCGGCTACGGTGCCCGTGAGCCCGTCAACGCCGTCGGCGTCGGCTTCCCCGCCAAGATCGAGGGGGCGGAGGTCGGCGCTGCCGTTTCCGGCCAGCTCGAGATCGACGACGCGATGAACCTCGCCAACGAGCTGCGTGTTCAGGAAGGCGTCTTGCCGTCGGCGCTGGCGCCAGTGCTGCCGGTGCTCTTTATTCCCAACGGACGTTTGCTCGGCGCCCTGCAGAGCCTCGTAAACGGCGTCTACAAGGGGCCGTTCGCCAAGCTGCAGACATTCTTCGCTGTGTCGCACGATAGTGCGTCCGGGCGCTTCGTCCTGGATGACGACCGGTTGTCGCTCGCCTGGCCGAACGCCAAGGACGAGCCGGTTTACGCCCGTCTCGACGCGATGCTTTCGGCCATCGTGGAACAATCCGGCGGCAGCTATGTGAAGAACCCGCTCGCCGGCACGGTGATGGGACATCAGCCGGCGACGGCGCATCCGCTCGGTGGCGCCGGCATGGGTCGCGAGCGCGGTGACGGCGTTGTCAATCACAAGGGGCAGGTATTCGATGCCGGCCCGGAGCGCGACGTCACTGCCGTGCACGGGGGGCTGTACGTCGTCGACGGCGCGGTGATCCCGCGCTCTATCGGCGTCAATCCGTTGCTGACGATCACTGCGCTGGCCGAGCGCACGCTGCTACACATGCAGCAGGAATTCGGGCTCGCCTTCGACGCCGGCCCGCTGACCGGCGTGCGCGCAACCCCGCAAGACCTTAGCCCCTTCCTCGCCGCCTGAGCCGGATCTTGGTCGGACCCGACTCAGGCCAGCTCGATTACGCACTCTTACGCGAGGGTGTCACCGCATCCGACCCCTTGGTCGCATCGCCGGCGCTGTAGGAATGCGCGCCGGTGCCGGCGAGCTTGCCCTTGTCGACGATCAGATACTCGGTACGGATGGGCTTCTTGGCGAAGTAGCTCTCGAGGATTTCACGCGTGCCGGCCGCATAGCGTGCCTGCGCGGAAAGCGACGAGCCGGAGATGTGAGGCGTCATGCCGTGATGGGGCATGCTGCGCCACGGGTGATCTTTCGGTGCAGGCTGCGGGAACCACACGTCACCGGCGTAGCCGGCCAATTGTCCGCTCTCCAGCGCCCGCACGACGGCATCGCGGTCGACGATCTTGCCGCGCGCCGTATTGATGAGGTAGGAGCCGCGCTTCATCTTGGAGATCAGCTTGTCGTTGAACATGCCCTCGGTTTCGGGGTGCAGCGGCGCGTTGATGGTGACCACGTCGCACACCTTGACCATGGACTCGACATCCTTGTGATAGGTGAGCCCGAGTTCCTTCTCGACCTTCTCCGGCAGGCGGTGCTTGTCGGTGTAGTGCAGCTTGACGTCGAAGGGCTTCAGTCGGCGCAGCACGCCGAGGCCGATGCGCCCGGCCGCCACGCTGCCGACGTTCATCCCTTCGAGATCGTATGAGCGCTCAACGCAATCGGCGATGTTCCAGCCGCCCTTCTTCACCCATTCATAGGACGGGAGATAGTTGCGCACGAGGGACAGGATCATCATGACGACGTGCTCGGCGACGCTGATCGAATTGCTGTAGGTGATCTCGGCCACGGTGATGCCCTTGTCCATCGCCCCCTGCAGATCGATGTGGTCGGAGCCGATGCCGGCAGTGATGGCGAGCTTCAGGTTCTTGGCCTTGGCAAGCCTCTCCTTGGTGAGATAGGCGGGCCAGAATGGCTGCGAGATGACAATGTCGGCATCCGGCAGCTCGCGTTCGAATACGGAGTTTGGGCCGTCCTTGTCGGACGTCACGACGAGCGTGTGGCCCTGACCTTCGAGATACTTGCGCAGGCCGAGCTCGCCGGAAACGCTGCCCAGCAACTGGCCGGGTTTGAAGTCGATCGATTGGGGATTGGGGACGGTTTGACCGTCGGGATAATGGTCGATCTTGGGGACGTCGTCGCGAGCGTACGTCTTCGGGTATCCGTCGACCGGATCGGGGTAGAGAACGGCAAGGATCTTGGCCATGAATGCTTTCCTCCGTATCGGATCGTGAGGAAGCGTCTTGATTGCTGGCGGCGTCTGTCGTCGGCTGGCTGGGAGGCGCTTCCGGGTCTGTGCGGCGGCCGGGATTGGCCGGGGCACGGTGGTGCAGGCGTCGTCTGCCGTAAAGGTAGGTGGGCGCCCGGCGTAAACAAGGCTGTTGGTGATCGCGAACTGCACAGAAAGTCAGCTTACGGCCGCTTACCTAAAGCGGCCGTGAAGAAGGCAAGTTGGGCATTGCTTGAACGCTCGAACCATTGGCCCAGATAGATGGCGAAGTGGCCAATGGGAAGGGAGACGAATTCAACGTCGCCCCCCATGTGTTCGACCGCCCTCGCCGCAGCCTCGGTCGACACGACCGTATCATCCTCGCAGGCAATAACCAGCGCCGGGCATTTCACTTCGCTCGCGTACCGGATCGGCCGGTAGAAGGGCAAGCGCAGGAACAGACGCGCGGCGACCTGGTTGCGCCAGCCCGGCGGCACGATCGCGTTCAACCCAGCGTACGCGTCGGCCGTGGGCATGGCTGCAAGCTCGCCCTTCGGCGCCACCAGCGGCACGTAGTATGGCGACAGTCCGAACGCCGCGCGCACATTGTCATAGACAGATGCCGCGGCGAGGCGTGCGATGTTGGCAAATCCGACCTGCTTGCGGACCTTGCGCGCACTCGCCTGTCCGTCGAGCATCGGGCACTGCGCCGATATGGCGGCAATGCGTTTGTCGTGCGCGGCGACGACGACGACATGGCCACCCGACAGCGAGGAACCCCACAAAGCGATGCGCCCCGGATCGACACCGGGCATCCCGCGCGCAAATGCTATTGCCGATTTCCAATCTTCGAGCTGGCGCGGGATGGAGATGAGCTGGCGCGGCTCGCCGTCGCTGTCGCCGAGGTAGCGATAGTCGAACAACACCACGCAGAAGCCGGCGGCCGCGAAGCGCTCGGCGTAGGGCTCGAGAGAGGCATTGCGCGTGCCGCTGAGCCCGTGCGCCATGACGATGCACGGCAGCGGGCGCGGCCCGGCGGCATCCGGCACGTATGCCCATGCACGACAAGTCACGCCATCGCTCAAGAAGGCGACTTCCCGACGAAGTGCAGCGGTCATGCGTACCTCATGCGGGCTCGGTGGCCGGCTTCCCGCATGCTGTCTACGTTGGCGTCCGCTCATGGGTTACTTTCAGGAGAATCCGGCCGAACCTTAGTCGGCAGCCAGCCTCGCCGCAGTTCCTTAAAGAACTGCGCGCGCCGAATGTCGTTTTGAAGGCTTCGCCGGATGATCGCAGCGCTAGTGAATGCCGGGCATCGGCTTTCGCACGCGCAGCAAGTTGATCGGCTTTGCGGTCGCCCGTGTCGACGTTGCGGAAGCTTGCGTGGCGGCTTGGGCCGGGGCATTGCGCCGCCGGAGCGACCACCACTTGCGGGCGTGCGGGGTTCGCGCACCGCGGGCCTCGAGGAACGCGACAACGGCGCGCACATGGCCGACGAACTGTTCGCGGTCGGCGTCGCCGGCGCTGTCGCCCGCCAACTTCAGATCGCGCCAGCGCCCCATCCAGGCGCCGGGTAGCTGATCGACCCAGCGATTGACGGCTGCCACCTGCCAGAAAGGCTCATCGCTCTTCTGCGCTGCATCGAGTGTCACCCGCAGCGCCGCTATCACCGCCTCGATCTCGGCTGCCATTACGCCCTCCACACGCTACTGTCCGGCGCCACTTTAGCGGCTTTGCTGCGTCAGTACACGCCTGCGGCCTCGAGGGCGGTGACGATGCGCCTCGGCCGTGGCTCTGCCTTTCCACAAGAAAACCGCGGGCTTTCGGAGGGGTACGAGCATGCGCTGCCATGTGCCGACAATTCCGGTGCCCTCACCAGTCCACAGGTTCGTTCGCGCGACCGTCGGCGAAGAACCGCTAAGATGCCGCCTTTTCAATGCAGGGGTATTCCACGATGCGTTTCGTGAGGCCGATTACACTGGGCGCTCTGATAGTTGCAGTCGCTGCGAGCCATGGCGCTCGTGCCGAGGATACGGTCGAGGACGTGCACCGCCAGTGCGGCGCCGAGTATGCCGACCCGTTCGCCCTCGCCAAGTGTCTCAAGGCGGAGGAGCAGGACTACGGCAAAAAGCTCGCGGAAACCTATCGGAAGGTGGTGGAGCTGCAGACGCCGGACGCCAAAAAAGCGCTCATCGAGGCGCAGCGCTCGTGGCTGAGCTTCCAGGAGAAGAACTGTAAGTTTCACCGGAGCATTCTATCGTTCGATGGTGCCGCGAACGGCGATGCCGCGGCAGCACTGTGCATGCTGCGCACGACCATGCAGCGCCTCGCCGAGTTGGAGGCGTTGCTGCCAAATCTGGAGCATTGAGGGAGAGAGCTCAGCAGGACGCGGCCCGGCGGATCGATCGGCCAGGCAGGTCAGCGCTCTCAAACGTCGCCACTGCTTTGCGGCTTGATCCCGCGCCGCGATTTCTCGGCCAACTCGCGACGCTGGGCCTCTTCCTTTTCCTCGAGCGTCGCCAAGGCGTCGATCTGCGACCATTGCAGAGGGCGCTGGGTGACCGCCGCGAATACGCGGCGGAGGTGCTCGCCTATGAATTTTACAGATGTCTTCATGTCGGCCAACTGCAAAGCCCCAGCGTTGGTTCCTCCGAGCTGGGCCATTCCGGCCCGCCGGCCGTCGGGCGCGTGTCGAACGCATCATACGGTAAATGCACGCATCGATGGAGCGGGATTGGTGTTGCGCAGCCGCAACGTCGGGGAACCAACGTCGCCGACGCGTGCGGCTGCCTCTGATCGTGCGCCGTCGAAAGCCGCAATGCGTAAGCAGCCGAACTTCCAGCACAAATACCTTACTTCTGGGGTACAGTATCTGGGCGGATAACCGCGTCGGCCTTTAGAGATGGTCTAAATCATTGGGGTTGAACGGTATAATTAGTCCCGCTACGAAAATTGTGGGCTCCGTCGTGGCGATCGAGCCGTGCGGGGGTACGTAGTTGTCCTGGGACATTCACAAGCTGTTTCAGAGTCACGCGGCAGAGATTGCGCGGGCGCTGCGCCGCAGTGGGCATTCCGCCGATGCGGCGGCCGATCCAATCTAGCCATTGTCATCCCAGACAAGTGCGTCCGTGCGAAAGGCACCATACGGCGCAACCGCCCAGCCGTGAAGCTACTACGTATCGCGCGGCGCCCCAGAATGTTTGCACTCGCGTTGCGGAAACACTCCCGAAAAGCGGTCGCACTCGCGAACTCAGCAGATGCCAAGCAATATCTGACCTCGACACCGTTCGGCATCGGAGTTCGCTCTGCTTTCGACATCGGAAATCAGCCGCTGGCGCGTAGCCCGCGCCTTTAACGAAGAATGGTGGTCCTACGGGCGACAGACGGTGAAGATGACCCAAGTTCGGCCAGGCCGCCCAAACTTCGCACCACCTGATGATTGAACCTCGTAGAATATGTCGGAGCGCTCCCAACCTCATTGCGACCGCTTCTCGCGCCAGATCGGACATTAGACAGGAGCAACAGCGCCATCACGACATAGCGATTTCCTTCTCGCGCAAGGCGCGCTCGATGGCGACGTGCAGGTCGTTGATAACCGTCGAGCGGTGCGCCAGCTGCAGCACGAACGCCCTCACCTCGAATTCGAGGGCGGAAGCGCCGAAGCCGATGAAGAACACGCTGGGTGCCGGAGAATCGAGCACCTGCGGCGTCGCCTTGACGGCATCAAGGATAGCCATCTGGGCGCGCAGCGTGTCCGTGCCGTAGGCGATGCCGATCTTGAGCGTCACTCGGGTGATGCTGTCGGTCAGTGTCCAGTTGATCACCTTGTCGGTGATCAGCGACTTGTTCGGGATGATGATCTCCCGGTTCTCGCCGTCGGTCATGCTGGTGGCGCGGATGTGGATGCGCGACACGGTGCCGGTGAGGTTGCCGATCGTCACGGTGTCGCCGACGCGCACCGGCCGCTCGAAGAGGATGATGAGGCCGGAGATGAAGTTGGCGACGATCTCCTGCAGGCCGAAGCCGACGCCGACGCCGAGTGCCGCCACGATCCACTGCACCTGGTTCCAATCGAAACCGATACTCTGGAAGGCGACGATCAAGCCGACGATGGCAATCACGTACCGGCTGACCGCACTGATCGCATAGCGCGTGCCGGCCTCGATGCGCAGGCGGTGCAGCGCGGTGATCTCCAGCAGACCCGGCAGGTTGCGGGCGGCAATGAAGGTGATGACGACGGTCGCCAGCGCCACCATGACGTTGGAAACCGTGACGGGGACGGTACGCGTCGCGCCATCGACCGTCATCGCCTGCTGCCAGAGCTGGATGTCGAGCAGCGCCAGCGACGGAAGCGCCTCGCGCCAGAAGAAATAGAGCGCGGCGGCGAGGAGCAGGAACACCGAGAGCCGCACCAACTGACGTGACTGATCGCTGATCGATGCGATGTCGACCTCGGGCTCCTCGACCGCCGGTGGCGGCAGCTCGCCCGTCGCGGCCTTTGCTTCAGCTATGGCCTGAGCCCGTGCCCTCTCGCGCCGCTCGACCGCTCGCTTGGTCTCGAGCCGCCGGCGCGCCACCAGAACCTCGCGCATGGCGACGCTGTAGACGAGGAACGCGGCAACGATGATGGCCACCGAAAGCAGCAGCCCGTCGCGGAGCTGGGAGGCGCCGTCGTAATAGCCCCACAGCGCGAGGCCGGCGATGGCGAGCGGCAGCAGCGACAGAAGCGTGTGCCAGATGACGCGTGTCATCCACAACGGATGCGTCGGCGTCAGCCGGTCGGCGATGATGCCGCGCCGCGGGTCGATCACCCGGGCGATGTAGAGCGATACCGCGATGCCACCGGCAAGAAACGCGAAGCGCCCGAGGCCATCGCGCAGGCTCTGCAGGCTGCTGGCGTTGATCATCCCGAGGATGAAGGCGATCGGCGTGATGACGTACTTCAGCCAGACGGTGTTCTGGTAGAGCGTGGCACGCGCCCGCTCGCTCCATCCGAAGTGCGCCGAGAACAACCCGTTCTGAATGCTGATGAACTGGACTAGCCGCAGGAACAGCAGCAGGGAGGCAACGGCCAGCAATCCGACGCCGACGCCGACCGCGAAGTCGGCCGCGAGCGGTGGCTGCACGAGCAGCCAACCGGCATAGCCGAACAGCAGGGGCGTCTTGATCGCCAGCAGCGCCGAGATGAGCAGCGCCTCGGGCGTGCGCAGGTAGTTGTCGGTCGAGTAGCGGCCGACGGCCTCCGCTATCCGCGCAAGGCGTGCAGTGAGGCGGCGCGAGAACGCGACCAGCGCGCTGAAGACAAACAGCACGATCGCGGTCGGTATGGGCCGATCGACGGCGCGTTCAAAAAGCGTCTGCCCGGTGGCCTTCCAGGCCTCAACATCCGCGATCCAGCCGAAGCTGGCGCGCACCTGGTCGAGCCAGCCGATGCCGATCGATCCCGAGCTCGGCAGCCACAGCAGACGGCTGTTAAGCAGCGCCCGCAGCTGCGTCGTCTGATTGAGGAGGTCGCGCTCGGCGCCGTTCTGCTCGGCAAGCTGGGCTATCCGCGTCACCAGCGCATCCTGCAGCTGCACGTAGAGATCGCGGCGCGCGGCGACGAGCTTCTCCAGAGCCGGACGCACATGGTCTGGCACGGCCTTCTGCTCGGCGCGCTTAACGTGCGCCGCCAGCACGCGGTCGGCCATGCCGCCGGTGTCGGACAGCGCGCGGCGTGCCTCCTCGGCCTGGAGACGCTGCAGACGAGCGTCGACGATGGTCTGGTCGCGGTCGGCGATGCGCCGCTGCAGCCGCGCCGCGTCGGGAAGCTGCGCGCGCATGGCCCTCAGCAGCTCGCTGAACTCGCCGCCGATGCTGCCGATCTCGAGAACCTGCTGCGCGGCGACCTTGCTGTCGCGCACGCGCACCAGGTCCGCCTGGATCTCGGCGAGCCGCGACTTGCCTTCATCGAGCGCCCGCGTTGCATCGGTGCTCCGCTCGCGAATGACATCGGTGTCTTTCACGTAGGCTTCGAGCAGCGGGTGCTGAGCGGAAAGGCGCTTCGCCTCGCGGTCGGCATCGGCCTGGCGCTTCGCCGCCTCCACTTCCTTCAGCCTGTCGACGTGCCCCGCGACGATCGGGATGCGCTTTGAGAGCTTGTCGAACTTGGCGGCCGCGAGGTCGCGCCGCGCTGTGGTCGACGCCTGCCGGGCCGGCAAGCTGATCAGCTCCTGCTCGAGCAGGTTGAGCTTGGCCGCGCGTGCGCGCCGCTCGGCTGACACGGCCCCGCGCCGCGCATCGACGAGCACGGGATTGGCATCGCCCGCCTGGGCGTCATCGGGATTTTCCAGCGCATCGAGCGCCTGCTTCTCGACCGTCTGCTCCTCGCGCGCCGCAGTCGCCCGCGTCGCCATCTCGCGCAGACGCCCCTCGAGCTGGTCGAGGTCCGCCTTAGTCGTCGCTGCTGCGCTGTTCGAGGCATCGAGCGCCTGCTGGGCCTCGCCGAGCGGCAGCTTGTCGACACGCTTTGTGAATTCTTCCTCGCCCGGCTCCTTACGCAGTGCGTCGAGCTGCTGCTTGGCTTCGGCGATACGTTCCGCCGACCGCTGAGCGGATTCTTGGAAGCGCTTGGCGGTTGCGGCGCTCGCCGACGCCGCCTCGAGATGCCCAAGCGCGGTGCGCAGGAGTGCAAGCGCCTGATCGCGAATATCCGGTGCGACGTCGGTTCGCGCCTCGAACTCCTTGATGCGGGATTTCATGCGCTCTATGGCGCGGTCGGCGGCTTCGACCGCTTCGTCGCCACCAGGGGCCGGTGCGGCACCAGGTCCCGGAACGGCAGCCTTCGCCGCCGAATCTGTCTGGGCCGCTCCCGGTGCCTGCGCTGGGGGCGCCGCTTTTTCCGCCGGCGCCACGACCTTTGCTGCAGGCGCCACGGTCTTGGGCGCTGCCGGTGCCTGAGCGTAACCCGCCACGGGCATCGCCAACAGAGCAAGCAGGAACGCGCTGCGTCCCAGTTTCAAACGGGGGAATATCATCATGGCGCCGAAGTAGCCGCATTGCTGGTGGCAATTAAGGCACTCAACCAAATTCTGACGAAGCACCCTGTGATCGCTAGCTTTTTCTTCTTTTAGGCTTTTATGCGGCATGTGATCCGGAGACGGATCGCCGATCGTATTTCGTTCAAGCCCGACATGGCGAGGCACTAGGAAATTGCAGTCCGGATGTGACTGGCCGGCTCGCCTGGCAGACGATGCCCTGCGAGCGGCGGGTATGATGAATCCGGATGCGTTTGATGACCGCTTCGGGTCAAGAGCGGATAGGGATGCGGGACAAACGGCAAGTCCCCTTAGGGCCTGAAGCGGACCGCTGCGTTGACATCTCCGTCATCAGCTACGGGACACAAGCCGACTCTGATCGGCTGCGGGATCATTTCGAGCAAGCTCAAGGACCGACTATCCCCCCTTGGCAAAACGGACCGCACCCTGCTCAATCATCGGCAATAGCTCGCAACTAACTCGATGAGACCACGCATGACGCGTCCTGGCGCGCGCATCTACACGACGCCCCGCGATAGCGACCTCGGTCTGCAACGCCTGGAAAATTCGGCGGGCCTTTCCATCAGCGCGCTCCCGAATGGCTGCATCTTCGCGATCGAGCACAAGACGGGCCGCGGCCTGCACGATGCTCAACCAGGTGCTCGGCTCGCCGGTCGGCGGCAGCATTGGACGCATCTATCTCCGCACCGGTGGGCCAGCGCCCCACATCACGCAGGTGCTCGGACCGAGCGCGAAAATCCACTTCGGCGCTGCCGATGACCGCTTCGTATGGGACGGTGAAACAGGTGGCGTCCATCACCGCCTCACGCTGTGGCTCCATCCTCGGGAGAACATCTGGCTGTGGCACCTCGAAATAGCCAACAAGCGTGCGGCAGATCTGTCGGCCGATGCAATTCTGATCCAGGACATCGGCCTGGGCGAGCGCGGCTTTCTGATGAACAACGAGGCTTACGCCTCGCAGTATATCGATCATCATATTGCGCAGCGACCCGCGGCTCGGACCGGTCGTTATGAGCCGGCAAAATCTTCCGCAGAACGGCAGCTATCCCGTGGATCCTCCACGGCTGCCTCGAGGGTGCAGCCGGTTTTGCTACCGATGCCTTGCAGGTGTTCGGTCCGGCGTACCGCGATGCCGATTGCATCCGCTGCGATAGCGGCGCCGACCTGCCGAACCGGCGACTACAGCACGAGGTCGCCTGCGTGGCGATCCAGTCGCGCCGCGTCATCCTAAAATCGGGATCCTCAAACGCGTGGACGTTCGTCGGCTTCTACGAGTCCAACCACGCCGACGCGTCCAGCGACGCCGACCTTGCGAAGATCGAATTGGCGCAGAAGGCTTTCTGTGAGTTTTTATCCCGCGAAGTAGCGTTGAGCGAGCCGGTGCGTAGCGTCGTGCAGGACGCACAACCGCTCTTAGCTGATGCCATGAGCGATGAAGAGGTCGCCAGGCGCTACACCATGCGGTCACATGAGGAACGCCAGGGGCGCCTGTTGTCGTTCTTCATCCCCGACGCCGTGCACAATCGTCACGTCGTGCTGCGCGACAAGGAGCGAGGCGTCCCGCGTCGCCATGGA
Organism: uncultured Alphaproteobacteria bacterium; assembly: GCA_963812795.1. Classification (GTDB taxonomy): domain Bacteria; phylum Pseudomonadota; class Alphaproteobacteria; order Rhizobiales; family Hyphomicrobiaceae; genus Hyphomicrobium_A. The sequence continues at coordinate 369,908 of CAWEWG010000007.1, forward strand.
ACATTGCTGCGTACAGGCCAGGGCATGTTGCCCGACGAGGAGACAATGTGCGCCACGTGCTGGATGCACGGGGTGTTTGGCGCGCAGCTTACACTTGGCAATACGTCCTTTCACAAGCTCTTCTCGGTCTCGCGTGACCCTTACAACATCACCCGCGCCAGCGGCTTGCGCATCCTTGTCGAGATAGGCGCCGATTGGCGGCTGCTCGCCGTGCCCTCGGCCTTCGAAATTGGACTGAGCGACTGCCGCTGGATCTATCGTCTCGACGACCGGACGATCACCGTCCATGCGGTCGCGGCGGGTGACGATCCTGCGATCCAATGGCAGATCACGGTCGAGGGAAAGCCCTGTCGGTTTCTCGTATTCGGCCATCTCGTCCTCGGCGAGCGCGAACTCGACCACGTTGGCCGAATCGAGATCGACGCGACGCGCAAGGAGATCACGTTTCGCCCCGACCCAAATGCACTGTGGGGTCAACGCTATCCGAAGGCCGTGTATCATCTCGTTGTCAGCACACCCGATGCGGTCGAGAAGATTGGCGGCGATGAATTGCTGTACGCCGACGGACGCCCGCGCGGTGGCGCCTATGTGGCCCTGCAGACCCGACCGACGCGCGAGCTTTGTTTTGCGGTCGTGGGGTCGTTGCGGGACGCGAGGGCGGCGAAACGTCTGGCAGCTAAGTACGCAGCTGGTGCCGACAGCTCGGAAATGTTGGCACCCGCGGCGAGCTATTGGGAGCGCGTTACGCGCGGCCTGCGTATCACCGGCCGCCACCCCGATGTTTCCGCTCTCAATACGATATTTCCTTGGCTTGCTCACAACGCGATGATGCACTTGACGGTGCCACACGGCCTCGAACAGTACACGGGTGCGGCGTGGGGCACGCGCGACGTCTGCCAGGGACCTGTTGAATTCTTCCTGTCGCTCGAACACGACGAGCCGGTCAAAGAGATTCTCCGGATCGTCTTCGCACAGCAATACGAACAGCGAGGCGACTGGCCTCAATGGTTCATGCTCGAGCCATACTCGAGCATCCAAGACCGGCATTGCCACGGCGACGTCATCATCTGGCCGCTCAAGGCACTCTGCGACTACCTCGAATGCACCAACGATCTGGCGTTCCTGGAAGAGCCCGTCGCTTGGCGACGCGAAGCCGATTTTGAGCGGACGGAGCGCAAGGATCTCGATCTTTGCGCACGTCGAAAAATTGCTCGCCACCCTATCGGAACGGTTCATTCCGGGAACGCGGTTGCTTCAATACGGCGAGGGCGATTGGAACGACTCGCTGCAGCCGGTCGATCCGAAGATGCGCGAATGGATGGTGAGCAGCTGGTCGGTGGCGCTGCTGTTCCAGCAAATCAACCGCTATGCGGAGGTGTTGCGCCGGACGAAACGAATAGACCAAGCGGAGTCATTGGGCCGTCTCGCCGACGAGATGCGCGCAGACTTCAATCGCTACCTCATCCGGGACGAGACCGTGGCCGGCTACGCCCTGTTCGATCCGGGCGGCGATCGCCCCAAGCTCTTGCTGCACCCCACGGACACGACCACTGGCCTGAGCTATTCCCTCCTGCCGATGACGCGCAGCATCATCGCCGGACTATTCACGCCGGAACAGGCGCGGCACCATCTGCAGCTCATTCGCGAGCATCTGCTGTTTCCCGATGGTGTGCGGCTGATGGACAGACCGGTGAGGTACCGCGGCGGGCCGGAGCAGGTCTTCCGCCGCGCCGAGTCAGCGTCCTTTTTCGGACGCGAGATCGGCCTCATGTATGTCCACGCACACCTTCGTTACGCCGAAGCGCTTGCCGTGCTCGGCGAGGCTGACGCGCTCTGGGAGGCGCTGCTGGTGGTGAACCCAATCGCGATCACCGATCGTCTCGCGAACGGCTCGCTCCGCCAGCGCAATGCCTACTTCAGCAGCAGTGACGCCGCATTCGGCGATCGCTATCAGGCCGAGAATAATTGGGAAGACGTCAAGGCTGGTCGCATAGCCGTTGACGGCGGCTGGCGGATCTATTCCAGCGGCCCCGGCCTTTACGCGAGCGTGCTGCTTCGCCAAGCGCTCGGACGGCGCCGGTATTTCGGAGCGCGCAGCGCGACACCGCTGCTCCCGACGTGGCTGGAGAAGGTGACGCTGGAAATGGCGATCAAGGGACGCTCTGATCAGCGGAATATTCGCGACAATTAGCAGCGTCAGCTCAGCCGGGACGACCTCAACTTGTGGTACTGGGGGCAAAGCTGACGGGTCGGAAGAACTTGCCGGCTTGCTTGCTGTGGGATTTTCGTGAGGTGGTTGTTCGGAATTCGTGAGGTCGCGGGTGCGGGACTTTGCACGGTGCCGATAAGTTTGGCCCGCGGCCGAGCTTTTGGATGGCGTTAGCAGCGGATCCGCGGAGTGACGCTTCAGCTGGTGGGGGAGTCTGCACCGATGGTTTATTTCCTCGATAGCGGAGTAAATCTGCTCCTCAACGTTGCCGGCTTTGCGGGTCTTGAGAGCCCGCATCAAGTCCTGATCGCGATCGTCCTCGCATCAGGGGCCGTGCTCTGGAACCAGACGCTCGTGCCGCGGTGGGCGCTGACTGCCTTCTTCACGTTGATGTTTATCGCCGCTACCGTCGCCGTCTTTGCGGTGGTGTCGGGACTGCAATCGACGTGCGTATACAGTTATGACGAGAAGAAGCCGATCTTCGCTGACAGTCTCGAGCGCAAGCTGACATGGCAGGAGGTCAGATCGCTCGACTGTCCCACCCTATGGGTGGCTCGGAACGAGTTGTATTACCGAAGCAACTACTGCTTTTTTACGCCGATTGGCTTTTCCTACTTCGGCAACAATTCCACTTGCGATCCGGCAGTCGAGAAACCGCGGACGCAGATCGGGGATGAAAACACCAAACTCATCCTGAGGATGGAAACAAGGAAAGCTTGTCGCAACCCGATGGACAGCTGCAGGGCGCTTAGCAAGGCAAAGTCATCAAAGCTCGACCTAAAACGGTCGACGACAAAAGTGCAGCAGTGAGTATCGCCGGTTCTGCGCCGAACTCAGTTGCGATCAGCAGCCGGTCCACACATTAGGGTCAGAAGCGGACGACGAATTCAGCGAGCGTGCGAGAGGGCCAGCAGCTCCTGATCGGGAGGCGCGCCGGCGACTGCAACTTCGTTCTTGCTGCCAGAAGCCAGCAGGTTTTGCAGTCCATCGAATTCGACGTCGAGCCGGGCGAGAGGCAGCAGGACTGCTCGCGCGACTGCGTAGTCGGCAAATGCGCTCGGATCGCGTAAGGCGGAGCGCGCAAGCTCAAAGCGCAATAGCGCGGTGAGGTCAGCGGCGATCAGCCCGGCGTACCGGCGCGCCGGCATCCCCTGCCGGGGAACGCGCCGGTATCTGTCGTCTGCCGCAGCAGGCCAGTGGTCGTCACGCTCGATACTGCCGGGACGCGCCAGCTCCAACGATCGCGCAAACCGCCGCAACATCTCATGCATGACCTTGCCAAGATCATCGGGCGCGCCACCAAGGCCACCGAGCAGCCTGGCGCAATCGGCTTCCCAATCCCTGAGAATACTGGCCTCGGGGGATTTCAGCCGGGCGCGTGCCAGCTGATGGAAGGTCAATCGTGCCAGTCGCCGCACGATCCTTTCGACTTTACGCGCACGCCGGTCACGGATTTCCGCGGCCCAGACGCGAACCTGTCCGAGGAGGGTGATCGCGCTGGCGTCGGACGTGCGTCCGTTGGTGCGCCGAGACTTTCCGGCGTCGGTCGCAGACACGAGGATGACGTCGCGGAACATGTCGCCGGCCGCCTGCGCGCAGCCGCCACTCGATCTTCATAGCGTCACCGGGATCCTCCAGAGCATCCTTGTGGGTGGCCACGAGCAGGGCATTGCGCCAGCTGCGGCGCGGAAGCGCGGACCAGAAGGCTCGCTCGCTTTCCGTCCAAGCGCGCGTTGCCACGGTGCACCAAATGCGAATGTCGCCGTCGACGTTCACGCCGCCGGCACTCGGACAACGCCGGCGTGTCGAGGATCTCGAATTCGGTCAAACGTTCGCTGGGCAGGCCGATCTCCAGGGCCTTGAGCTCCACAGCTCGCCGGCAGCGTGTCGAGATCCTCGTTGGTCAGCAACCGGCGCGTATCGCCGGCGATCGCATGGAGTGCCGTCGTCCTCTGCATAGCGGATGAGAACCGGCAGCCGGGTATTGGCGACGACGCTTGAAGGAAGCAGTCCGACGCCGAGCAGCAGGTCGGCAACCGAAGTCTTGCCCGAATTGACCTCGCCGAGGATGACCACGCGCGGCGGCCGCGCCAGCACCGCTTCCATGCGCGCCAGACCGGCGGCACAGACCGCCAGCGCCCGATCGTATCGGTGCAGACCTTCGAGCTGCTCGCGTGCGTCCCGCAATGTCGTCAAGAGCTCGTGCGCACCGCTGCTCATTGCGCCATCTCCGCCGGACGCTGCAGGCGCGTACCGAGATCGTGGACGATGATCTCGAGCTGATGATTTAAGGCGCCGCACCGCTTCAGCCGGTCGGTAAGAGACTGCGCCTGCTGCTTGCGCTCGGGCGCGCGATCGATGTTCGCCGCCGCGGCGCGATCATCGCTGCCGAGCTTGCCGATCAACTCCACGCGGCGGCGCGTGACCGCCTGAATGATATTGACGCACAGACCGAACGACCATTTGGACGAGGTCGTCGCGTAGCTGGTCAGAACGCGTTCGGCGGTTTCGGCGAGGCCGTCGGCGACCGGCTGGAACTCGGTCTTGATGAGGCTTTCGATCTGCTCGCCGTAGGCGCTCACGCTGGTGCGTCCTTTCCATAGCGACGACCACCAGGAATCCTCAATGTCCAAGGCGACGAACCGGCTGAGCGCCGCCATTGACGGCGGGGCAATGAGCAGCAAGCGCTTCTCGGGCTCGGCCGGCATAGCTATCTCGGGCGCGATCAAGCTCATGAGCCTGCGCCAACTCCGGCGCCACCTTGCCCTGCAGCTCGAGCACGCGCGCCGCCGCGCGGTCGAAGCAATCCTTGAACTCCGCCGCCAGCGCACGCCGCAGCGCGACACCTTCGAGGGTCCAGGTGCGTGGCGCGCGCCCGGCTTCCAACGTCGCAATGAGGACGTCCCGCTCCTTGGCGGCATGGGCGTCGACGACCACCTGTAGCGCCCGGCGCAGGGCCGTCATTTCCTCGCCGATGATCGCGGAGAACTGCGTCTCGATATGCTTGGCCGATCGCTCCACATTGGCGGCGACCTCGTTGAGAACGCCCGTCTCGCGCTCGAGCGCCACGCGCTCATCGGCACCGCGCGCGCCGGCCTGCGGAGCCTCGGTGCGCGACGACTCCAGCTCGAAATTGGCAGCTTTGGCGCTGGCGCTGGCCATATCGCCGAACCAGCGCGCCGTCTGCATCTGGGTGAGCGCCGCCTGGCTGGTGCCCATGGCGTCCGCCACGACGCGGTACATTGACGGCAGGCCCGAGGCGGTGAACAGCGCGCTGCGCAGCCGCTCGCGGGCGCCAGCGTCGTTCAACGCATCGAGCTCCAAATCTTGCGGCTGCACGAGGCCGATCTCGGCGAGGTAGCCCGACGAGGGGCGCTGCAGCAGCCGGCTCAGGGTTTCATCGTCGCCCTTGAGGGCGCCGTTGGCCCACGCGGCGCTGCCGGCAACGATGGGGATGCGCGCGCCCGGGAAGTTCACCTGCAGCTTCTTCTCGACGTACATGAGCACTTCGGCGAGGTCGCAACCGACATCGGCGAAGTCATCGACGCGGTTGACGAACACGATGATGCGTTCGCTGTTCAGCCCGTGCATAAGCCGCATGAGATTGACGTCTGCATCCGCCAACGGCTGACGCGCGGTGAGCACGACGATGTAGAGGTCGGCGGATTCGAGACTGCGCCGGGTGATCTCGTCGCGGATGAGGAACGGATCGTTGGTGCCGGGCGTGTCGGTGAGCGTGACGGGAAAGGCGAACGGCCCCTCGATCGAAATAGAGATCGGCCTGCTTGGTGATGTCAGCAAATTGACCGAGCGTCGAGTTGCCGGCGAAGTCGCCGGAGCAGACGTAGCGGGCGAGCAGCTCGGTGTTGAAGCTCTCGAAGCTGTGCGCACTTCCGAGCAATTCGGCAAAATCCGCGCCGAGCCGCATGACGGCGCGCTGCTTCATCGCTTCGACATGGCGGCGGAGCAGATCCGGCTCAAAGCTCGGATCGAAACGCTGCATCAGTTCGCGGACGCGCCGGTCGCCGTTGGCGAGATCACGCCATTCCTCTGCAGAAAAAAACTGGAACGACGCGGCGCTCGGCGCCGGCTTTCGCTCGCCGAAGTGCAGGTGGGTGACGGTGGTCGTCCACGGCGTGACGTCGGTAGGCAGCAGCCTCGGCTGGCGCACGAACGCATTGATGAAGGAGCTCTTGCCGGACTTGATCTGCCCAACGACGGCGATGCGGAACACCTGCTGGTCGAGCCGATTGATGGCCTCGCTGATGAGCGCCTGCCCGGCCGGCTCGACGAGCCCGGCGAGCGAGCGTCCGCAGTTGACGATCTGCTGCTGCACTGCCGCCAACGTGGCACCGACGCCATCTTGGCTCGAGTCGGTCGCAGGTACGCGCAACGCCGGCCCGAGGCCAAGCGCGCGCGCGCCGTTGATGTAGCCTTCCCCCATGCGCCAACTCCAAACTAATGGCGACAACTTACGAACGGGCCGCTCAGTCCGAGCGATCCAATCACCCCGACTACGTTCATCGCGCGGCGAGTTCTGCCAAGCGATCATTAGCCTCAGCGACGCCGAGATCCTTGGCGCGCTCGTACCACGACACGTGCCACGTCGGATCGGCTTTAAGCTCGAGGTTGCTGAACTGGGTGGCACGACCAGGATCATACATGGCGCCGAGCGTCAGTGCGGCAACGCCTGAGCCGAGCTGCGCCGCCTGCTCCAGCACGATCCGCGCCTCGCCGGGCTTGCCGCTGCGAAGGTAGAAGTCGGCGCGTTGCAAAAGCGCCTGGGCATTCGTCGGCGGGCGTATCCGGACCGGACCGGACCGCCGGGGCAGCGGCGCTTGCCGTCGGGTCTCGTGGCTCACGCGGCTCGGCTCGGCCGGCGCATAGAAGGTGAGGCGCCGCTCGCCCTCGCTCTTCTGGCCGCCGCTTCCGTTGATCCACAGCACCAGTCCGGCAACGACGACCGAGGACACTACCGCCGCGGTCGTTGCGCCGATGACGATCGCCGACGTGCTGGATGAGCTGCGCGTTCCTGTCGGCTCGACGACTGCGCGTCGAGCGCCCGATGCGCACGCTTTATCGTGAGCATGATCCGCGCCGGTCATCGGAAACTTTGGCGGGCGCAGCGCCGCGCAAGGCGCCGACATATTCGGCCTGCGGCTGCGCAGCATCGGGCTCGGGCTTTGCGCGCGCTCTCCTGCTTGGGCGCAGACCTCCATGGTCTCGAGGCGCCGCAGCAGCTTCGAGAGTTCGTCCAGTTCCGGCTCGCCACGGCGCCCCATACCGTTTGTCCCATCAGCGCGTCGCGAAATCGCCGACGCGGTTGTCCCACCTACGAATGGTGCATTCGAAATCGGTAACGAAAAAGTTCTCGCCTGTGCAAAACTATTCGTAGGTGCAATTTGTGGCCTCGGCTCAAGTTGCTGTGTTGACTTCATTTAATGCAGCGCGTGCTCAATTTGACGAGCAGTGGTGGGTGTCGTTTCTGTCCGCGCACGCAGCTAAGGTTAGAGCGACGGCATCGCGCCCGGGGGAGACGAAGCATGATGCTGCGGGTCAACGCGATCGTCTTGCGACATGGTTGCCGCTGAGCGTTGCGCTCGCGCTCGCGCCGACGGCGGCGCTCGCCGCGCCCGACAAGGGCGACACCGGCTTTCCTGATGCTGTCGACGGTGCTGGTCCTGCTCATGACCATACCGGGCCTGGCGCTGTTCTACTGCGGCCTCGTGCGCACCAAGAACGCCATCAGCATGCTGATGCAGGTATTCACCATCGTCTGCATCGTGTGCGTCCTCTGGATGCTCTACGGCTACAGCCTCACGTTCACCAACGGCGGCCAGTTCAACGACTGGATCGGCGGGCTGCTCGAAGGCATTCCTGCGCGGCGTGACGCCAAGCTCGGAAGCGGCGACATTCTCCAACGGCGTCTATCGTGCCCGAGTACGCATACATCTGGTTCCAGATGACTTTCGCCGCGATCACGCCGGCGCTGATCGTCGGCGCCTTCGCCGAGCGCATGAAGTTTTCCGCGCTGATCGTCTTCATGATCCTCTGGGTCACGTTCGTCTATTTCCCCATCGCGCACATGGTCTGGTATTGGGCGGGCCCCGATACCATCGCCAACGCCGCGCGCGAGGTGGCGCAGACGAGCGGGCCTCGCCAAGATCGACGCGCAGAACCACCTCAGACGTGGTCCTGCGCGATGCCGGCCTTGGCCTTCCAATGGGGCGCCATCGACTTCGCCGGCGGGACGGTGGTGCACACCAATGCCGGCATCGCCGCTCTCGTCGGCGCATTGATCCTCGGGCCGCGCGTGGGCTACGGCCGGGAGCCGATGCCGCCGCATTCCTTGACGCTTGCGATGGTTGGCGCTTCGCTCCTGTGGGTCGGATGGTTCGGCTTCAACTGCGGCTCGAACCTTGAAGCGAACGGCATAGCTGCGCTCGCCATGGGCAACACGTTCGGCGCCACGGCGACGGCTGCGCTCGGCTGGATGTTCGCCGAGTGGATGACTAAGGGTAAACCGACGCTGCTCGGTCTCACCACCGGTGCCGTCGCGGGATTGGTGGCGGTGACACCAGCGTCGGGGTTCGCCGGGCCCATGGGTGCGCTTGCGCTTGGCGTCGTTGCCGGCGTCGTCTGCTTCCTGTTCTGCACCGGCGTGAAGAGCGCTCTCGGTTACGATGACAGCCTCGATGTGTTCGGCGTCCACTGCATCGGCGGCATCATAGGCGCGCTCGGCACCGGCCTGCTGGTCAGTCCGCATCTCGGCGGCACTGGTGTTGCCGACTATGTGTCGAGGCCCGGCGAAGCGGTGGCCACTTATGTGATGAGCACGCAGATGGTGGCGCAGTGCAAAGCCGTGCTCCTGACGCTGGTGTGGTCCGGCTTCGGCTCCGCCATCATCTACTTGGTCCTGGACCTCACGATCGGCTTGCGTCCTAAATATGAGAGCGAGCGTGTCGGCCTTGATCTTACGGAGCACGGCGAGCGCGCTTACAACGATCTATGAGTTTGTTTCACCACGGACGTGCAACGGCTCCGCGAGATCAGGGCCAGCGTCGTGAGTGGAATGATCGTGACGATCATCGTCGAGAACAGTCGGCCGCCAAATCGCTGAGGGTCTCGGGAAAGTGCAGGAGCCTTGAACTACGCTCTGGCAGCGGACGGCGCCCGGCCGAGGCGTCGCGTTCTGCTCGGATTGTTTGGCGTTGCCGTCGTTGCACTCAGCGCGCCAACCTCGAGCCGGGAGCTGCGCCCAGGCATAATTGGCGACGATGATCGCGTTCGCGTCGAGCAGCGCGGGCCACCATGGGGCGCTGTCGGCCAGGTCAATGTCGGAGGCTACAGAAGGGTCGGCCAATGCACGGGGACTCTGATTGCCCGCGACGTTGTCTTGACGGCGGCCCACTGCGTCGTCGATCCGTGGCGCGCGGCACCGTTCCCTCTCCATGACATTCATTTTCTAGCCGGCGTGCACGGCTCTGAGAACAGCGGGCATTCGACCGCCAAGTGCCTACATTTCTCAAGGGGCTACACGTTTCCGCCGCAAGGCGCTCCCCTGACGATGACCGACTTGGCGACCGACATGGTCGAAATCGTGCTGAATGAGAAACTAGATGTCGAGCCCATGCCTATTGCCGAGGATGTGGATCCGCATGCCGGGCAGTCGTTGGTACATGCGGCCTATCCTGCGGATAGACGGCTCGTTCTTTCGGCCCACTTCGGTTGCCAGCTTCTTCAAGCCGATCTCAAGCCGCCGCTGTGGTTCACTGACTGCGACACTCACCCCGCAAGTTCTGGTGGTCCGCTGCTAGCGAAGGTCGACGGCGTGCTGCAACTGGTTGCGATCATGGTCGCAGCGGGCAACGGCAGTCCCAACGTGGCGGTCCCGATTTCACGGCAGAACAAATCGCCCCCGAACAGAACCTGCCCATAACAAATCTGTCAGTCACGAAGCGCCGCTAGATATCCGAGGACGGCCAACAACGACGCACCAAGGAACGCGACCCAGCTGGCCCCCACGGGTATGTCAACTGAGCCAACCACAACCGGCCACCCACCAAAGGCGCGAACGAACTGCGCGATCGCGACGAGTGCGAACACCGTCGCGGCAAGTGCCGAATAGTTTCTAGCGGGCACGGTTGAACCTCCAGTGTCCACGACACACCGCAACTTGGGGCGGTGATGGTGATAGTGGAGGCATAGAATAACCTGCGGAGGTATCCCCAATTTCGGGGAGACCACACAGTCCAATCCGTGCCGATTTGCAGCAATCAGGCTGGCATGGATCTGGGCGGGTGCGGGAACGATGCCGACGCCGGCGGTCAGCTGGCTCATGGCAGATGTAAATGGTCAGGTACGGAAGCCCCGCATCCATTCCGTGGCTAACCAAAGCATGAAGCCGATCATCACCCAGGCGGCATTCGTCCCAAGACTATAGTTGGCCAGAAACGACGGCGGATCGCCGGCTAATATGCGCCAACCAACGTAGGCCGTCGTTCCTAGGTAGACGACCCAACCCAGTACCAGTGCTGCGCCGATCAACTTCCGCAAGGTGGAACACCTCAGCCGTGCAAGAGTTGTCGCCGTCTCACCGCTTCTGCACGTAAGGCAAGCGCTCTTGCTTGATGCGTTCGCACGAAGTGCGCCACGCTTCTTTGGTCATGTGGGTTCCAGGATCCCAGCTATTCATGCAGGTCTCCATTGACTGGGTAGCAAGATACCTTTCCTGGGCACCGTCGTCGGGAGGCGCGGTCTCGGCCTGCGAGCTTGGGGAGGTTTCACCCACCAAGATCACTTGCCCGTCGGTAGCGGGCACGCCGAGCGGCGCCGCAGCTACAGAGCCGCCGCAAACGCCGACGGCAAGCAGCGCCATGAAACGCCAAATCGCAATCGAAGACATAGCAAGTGCTCCTAGTGACCTTCGAGGAAGATGTAGTTTTGCCAACCGCGCATGCGCAGCAAGATCCGCCGGATAATCGCGAAGTGATGCCAGTAGGGGGTGTAGAGCGCGACCTGGGCGGCAGCTCCACCGGGAATGTTGTAGGCGGACATGTCCTGCTGGACCTCAATTACCGCGACGGCGCGGCCGCCGGGCAGCCGTTCACCCATGTCTTGCAATGAGCCGCTCGCTTGAAATTGTCCTGGCGCGATGGCGTCGAGGACCCGTAGCACTTTCCCCTTAAAAACCCGTCCTGGAACTGCATCAAAAGCAATCTCAGCCTCGTCACCCGCTCGTACCCGCTGAAGAGCGTTCTGCTGAAAACCCGCGGCGAGCGTGCGGTCGTCCTCGTGCACAAACACCATGACTGGCCTCAACGGTGCCGGAACGACGTACATGCCGGGTCGCAAGGCCAGCTGCGTGACAAACCCCGGTCCGGGTGCGCGCACCGTCGTCATCTCAAGGTCGAACTCGGCATCGCGCAAATCCGCGCGCAACTTCGCCACCGAGGTATGAACGCCTCCGATTTCGGATTGATAAGTGACGCGCGCTTGCTCCGCCTTGGCGCTCGCCTGCTGCAAGACGCCTTCTGCGGAAAGATAGACGCCGCGCCTGTTCTCTACGTCGGCCAGAGAGAACGGCAGATCACGCCCGGCGGCACGAGCATTCTCATTGCCTTGGCTGAAACGTCCGTAAGAGGCCTTCGCGCGATCGCGTTCTGCTGTCGCCGAGGCCACGACCGCCTGCGCGGAATCGAAGCCGGCCTTGAGCTGCGCAACGTTCTGCTCGGCTTCCGCGAGAGCGGCGCGTCGCTTCTCAACTTCAAATTGGTATGGCGTGGGATCGACGCGGAATAACACGTCACCCTTTTTGAGGGAAACGTTTGCCTCAACCGGCACCTCGATAACTCGGCCCCTCACGTCGGCCAGAATTGGTGTCGTCGCAAAGTAGATGCGCGCGTTGTCGGTAAAGGGGTGGTTGTAGTTCATCACCAGAAGGATGACGCCGATGAGAAAGATACCGCCAAGGACCGCTGTTGGCAGCGTCCACTTGTTCACCGGGATGCGGAAAATCCGGAAAATAGCAACGCAAATCGCCGTGTAGGTAAGGATGAGGAGCAGTTCCATCACCGCGCTCCCTGATCCACGCGCCGTTCGAGCTCTGCGACGCGCGCACGCAGCGCCTCGATCGTGTCGGGCTCGATATCGGCATGTCCATTACCGACCTGGGTCTTCTGCTGCATGCCCCAACCACGGTCGGGGCGATACAGCATCGCCCAGATCCACAGGAACGGCCAAATCGCATGCAGCGTGAAGAGGCTGACCCACCCGGCCGCGTGGATCGCGTCCTGATGCGGGTGATCGCGGTGCTTGGCGATTTCGTAGGGCACGTCGTGGATTGCGATGATCCCATAGAAGAGCGTTATGAGCACGAAGATCAGCAATCCGAGCGCGAAATAGTTAAGGAACGTATCGAAGTCGATGTCGCTGCGGACGAGCAGCGTCACGCCGATGAGCAGGACGACGATCGCGGCGAGTGCGGCGACCACCCACTTTTTGAACCAGAAGTGTACTAGGCCGGAGTCCAGGACCCGATCGCGCGACCAACGCACGTATTCGGCAATGGACTTCCGCGAAACGTCGTCTCCGGCCTTCTCGTCGTTTTTTCGGAGCACGACACCACTCCCGACAATGCGGTCGTCAGCGGCTCACCTTACACCTGCGCGCTCTGACCCACACGCAATTCGGCGCGTTAACACTGGTTCAGTAAACGGAATATTTGCCCTCATCGCGGTTGGTTTTTGTTGACCGGCGCCATCCTTAGGTATGGAGTCCGCAGGGGTTCGGATTGTTCACGCACACCCTTCAAGGGAGTGAACCGCGATGTTCCGTGCGTCGACTTCAATCACCGATCCTCACGCGCCGGCACCGACCTTTCCATTGGCGGAAGCATGGTCCTATTGGATCGATGCCTGCCAGCGCTTCACCCTTTACTTCGATGTGCAGCAGCAGCGCAGCGAGCGCTATCGCGAGCACGCCGCCAAAGTCGCGCCGCATGTCCTGAAGTTCGAGTGCGAGCTTGTCATGGACGGGCGCACACTCGAGCCCCCTGTCAACTATGTGCTGGTGCGGGTTGCGCCTCCCCGCGGAGTTGAGGTCGACGAAACCAAGCGCCCATTCGTCATTGTCGACCCGCGCGCAGGGCACGGTCCGGGCATAGGTGGCTTCAAACCTCAGAGCGAGATCGGCGTTGCCTTCAAGGCGGGGCATCCCTGCTATTTCATCGGCTTTTTGCCGGAGCCGATTGCCGGTCAGACAATTGAAGACATCGTGCTCGCCGAGGCCGTGTTCCTCGAGCGGGTCATAGAGCTGCATCCAGACGCAGAGGGTAAGCCTGCCGTTATCGGCAACTGCCAAGCCGGATGGGCCGTGATGCTCGTGGCCGCTCGGAGGCCTGAGCTGTTCGGACCGATAATCGTTGCGGGCTCGCCGCTATCCTATTGGGCGGGCGTCCAAGGCGAGAACCCGATGCGGTACACGGCGGGTCTCTTGGGCGGCAGCTGGCTTACCGCCCTGACGGGCGATATCGGCAACGGCAAATTCGACGGTGCCTGGCTCGTGTCGAATTTCGAAAACCTCAATCCGGCGAACACGCTCTGGTCGAAGCAGCACAACCTCTATGCCAAAGTCGACAGCGAGGCGTCGCGCTATCTCGAGTTCGAGCAGTGGTGGGGCGGACACGTTCTGATGAACGCCGAGGAGATGCAGTTTATCACCGACGAACTCTTCATCGGCAATAAGTTGGCTTCCGGCGAGATCGCGTCATCTGATGGCACCCGCTTCGACCTGCGCAACATTGCGTCCCCGATCATCGTCTTCTGTTCGAAGGCCGATAACATCACGCCGCCACCGCAGGCACTCGATTGGATCCTCGAACTTTACGAAGACGTGGAGGACATCCGCACTCACGGCCAAACCATCGTCTATACGGTGCATCCCTCGATCGGGCATCTGGGGATTTTCGTCTCGGGGTCGGTGGCGAAGAAAGAGCACGACGAGTTCGCCAGCAACATTGACCTCATCGATGTTCTGCCCCCGGGACTTTATGAAGCCGTGATGGTGCCCAAGGACCCCGGGCAACGCGCCGCCGACCTGATCGGCGGAGATTACGTCGTGCGGTTCGAGGCGCGGACGCTGGATGACATACGCGCCCTCGGCGGCAACGATGAAACCGACGATCGCAAGTTCGCGACGGTCGCCCGCGTTTCCGAGATCAATCTAGGTCTCTATCGGATGTTCGTGCAGCCGTGGGTGCGGTCATGGGCGAACGAGGACTTGGCCGCGGCGATGCGGCGTATGCATCCGCTGCGACTACAGTACGAGATGTTCTCGGCCGAGAGCCCGCTTATGGAGCCGCTGATAGCCGCCGCCGGCTTCGCGCGTGAGAACCGTCAGCCCGTCCCCACCACCAATCCATTTTGGCAAGCCCAGGAGCTCTTTTCGAGCTGGACCGAGACGTGGCTAGATATCTACCGCCGACAGCGCGATGAGATGTGTGAGGCGACCTTCAATGCCGTTTATGGTTCACCCGTCCTGCAAGCTCTGGTCGGGGTCAAAGCTAGTGATGATACTGCGCGCCGGCCGCGCAAGGACGCCGCACATCTCGCGCTCGTAAACCGCCGCATCAAAGAGCTGCGAGAGGGTATATCGGATGGCGGCCCGCGCGAAGCGGCGATCCGCGCAATGCTCTACCTCGGCCAGCCCGACGGCGCCTTCGACGAACGTGGTTTCAATCTCCTGCGGCGCATGCGCGAGGAGGCCGGAAGCGGCATGTCCCTCGGGGAATTCAAGCGCATCGTGCGCGAGCAATTCTTCATGCTGCTCATCGACCGGGAGCGGGCAATAGCGGCTATTCCCGGCATGCTCGCGAAAGACCCCGCGCTCGCCGGGCGCATGCGCGCGATGCTGCGCAGACTAATCGAGACTGTCGGTCTGCACGGTGAGCTCGCACAGGTTCGGCTGGCTGAGCTGGAGCACCTGCTCGAGCAAAGCACTGATGATCCCTCATCCCACGAGCTGCAGAATTTCACAAAGCTCCGTCCGCTGCCGCTTCACAGTGGAAAGGGCTCAAAGCACGGACGAGCGGCGAATTAACCGAGTACGAGCAAGCGAGCACGACCATGGCTGATCTCTTACGACCAACCGACCTGCTGCAAATGGCATCTGAAGCCGAACTGGCCGAGATGGAGAAGGAGCGCTCGCTGAAGAAGAAGAAGCAGCAGCAAGACCTCGATCTGCGCACAGCGTTCATGACTCGCAAGGTCGCACCGGAAGCCATCGATCGCATCAACCATGCCGTGAGTGTCGCCGCCAAGCGCGGTGAACACCAGATCCAAGCTGTGACGTTCCCATGCAGCTTCTGCTCGGACGGCGGCCGACGCATCAATATTGCCGACCCCGAGTGGCCGACAACACTCGAGGGGTTCGCCAAGAATGCCTATGACTTCTTCGACAAGGAGTTGCGACCGCTCGGCTACAAACTCCACGCCGAGATCATCAGCTTTCCCGGGGGCATGCCAGGTGAGGCGGCGCTTTACCTGAAATGGTGAAGCGTGGCCCCGCATCATCCGCAAAAGAGGATCGGTGCCATGACCAAGAAAGCCACAGTCTCGCAGCTGCGCGAGCACGATAAGTACGATCGGCTTCTGGCGGCGACTCGAGGACTTCAACCGCTTTCCACGGCGGTGGCACACCCATGCGACGAGAGTTCGCTCCGCGGAGCACTCGATGCGGCACGCGCGAACCTGATCGTGCCGATCCTTGTCGGTCCCAAAGCCAAGATCAAGGCCGTCGCCGAAAAATTCGCGCTCGACATTTCCGGGCACGAGATCGTCGATGCACCGCATAGTCAGGCGGCGGCCGAGATGGCCGTCGAACTCGTCCGCAAGGGCACGGCCGAGCTGCTGATGAAGGGCAGCCTGCATTCGGATGAGCTTCTCGGTGCCGTCGCCAAGCGCGACACCGGTTTGCGGACTGGCCGCCGGATCAGTCATGTCTTCGTCATGGACGTGCCCAACCATGCGGAGACGCTGTTCATAACCGACGCTGCGGTGAACATCTTTCCCGACCTGATGGCGAAGCGCGACATCGTTCAGAACGCCATCGATCTGTACGCCGGGCTCGGCCTCGGCACGCCGAAGGTTGCCATCCTATCCGCCGTCGAGACGGTAAACCCTGGCATTCCCTCGACGATCGAAGCGGCCGCGCTGTGCAAGATGGCCGATCGCGGTCAGATCACCGGAGGGATCCTCGACGGGCCGCTGGCCTTCGACAATGCCATCAGCCCCGAAGCAGCCAGTATCAAGGGCATCAACTCTCCCGTCGCTGGGCACGCGCAGATTCTCGTCGTGCCCGACCTCGAAGCGGGCAACATGCTGGCGAAGAACCTGACGTTTCTTTCCAGGGCAGATGCGGCCGGGATCGTGCTCGGCGCGCGCGTTCCGGTCATCCTGACTTCAAGAGCCGACAATCTCAGAACACGCATGGCCTCGTGCGCCGTCGCCATGCTGCTGGCTCACAATCGCAGGGCAAAAGAGCCGGTGCGGGGCTGAGCCATGGCCGCGGAAACCATCCTTGTGGTGAATGCGGGCAGCTCGAGCATCAAGTTCCAGTTGTTCGAGGTCGGAGCGCACGACCGGCTTAAACGGCGCTTCAAGGGACAAGTCGAAGGCATCGGCACGCACCCGCACCTGATCGCAAAAAACCCTGAAGGGGAATTGCTGGTCGATGAGACGTGGCCGGCCGCGGAGGTAAATACCGTGCCGGCAGCGCTCGACAAAGTCATCGGGTTCCTGCGCCCGCAGATCGGCGGCAAACTTCCGGTCGTCGTCGGCCACCGTGTCGTTCACGGCGGGCCGGACTACAGCGCGCCGACGGTTGTCAGCGAACTGGTGGTCGACCGGCTCGCGCGTTTCGTACCGCTTGCCCCGCTGCATCAGCCAAACAACCTGGCGCCAATCAAAGCGATCCTGCAGCGGCAGCCACAGGTGCTGCAGGTCGCGTGCTTCGACACCGCCTTCCATCGCGGCCATCCTGAAGTGGCGGACCGCTTCGCCATTCCCGACGCGTTCTATGTGGAGGGCGTTCGCCGCTACGGTTTTCACGGCCTGTCGTACGAATACATCGCTCGACGGCTCGGCGAGGTCGCGCCTGAAATTGCCGACGGCAGGGTCGTGATCGCACATCTCGGAAGCGGCGCCTCCATGTGCGCGCTCTCGTCGGGAAGAAGCGTCGAAAGCACCATGGGCTTCACGGCCCTTGATGGGCTGCCGATGGGCACCCGCCCGGGCCAGCTCGACGCCGGCGTCGTGCTCTACCTCATGAGCGAGAAAGGGATGAGCGCCAAGGAGATCGAGCGTTTCCTTTACAACGACTGCGGGTTGAAGGGCTTATCCGGCATCAGCAACGACGTGCGCGAGCTTCAGGCAAGCGACGATCCGCGCGCCAAACTTGCGCTCGACTATTTCACCTACCGCATCGCGCTGTTTACCGGAATGCTTGCCGCCGCCATGGGCGGCATCGACGGCTTCGTGTTCACGGCGGGGATCGGAGAAAACGCGCCGGCCATCCGCGCGGCGGTCGCGCAGCGACTGGCGTGGCTTGGCCTCGAGCTGTCTTCCAAGGCGAATGCCAAGGGCGAGCTCAAGATTTCCCGCAAGCGATCACGGGTCGCCTGCTACGTCATCCCGACCGACGAGGAGCTGATGATAGCCGAACATGCGCTCGATGCATTGCGCTCGCACGCTGCGGGGGCAGAGGAGAAACGAGCATGATCGACCTCGCTTCGCTGGCCGTGCTGAAAGGAAAAAAAGCGCTCGTCACCGGCATTGCCAACGATCAATCGATCGCCTGGGGATGCGCCAAGGCGTTTCACGCGTTTGGCGCAGACCTCGCGATCACTTATCGCGGCGAAAAGACCAAGCGCTACGTCGACGCCGCTCGCCAAGCAGGTCGAAGCGTCGATCTACATGCCGCTCGACGTGCAAAAGCCGGGAGAGCTGGAGGCCGTTTTTGCCGCCATCAAGAAAAAGTGGGGCAAGCTCGACATCATGCTGCATTCGATCGCCTTCGCCCCGAAGGACGATCTGCAGGGCCGCGTCGTCGACTGCTCGAAAGACGGATTCCTGCTGGCGATGGAGCTGTCGTGCTGGTCGTTCATCGGCATGGCCAAGCTGGCCGAACCGCTCATGAAGGATGGCGGCACGCTCTTCACTATGACGTACTATGGTTCGCAGATGGTGGTCGAGAACTACAACATTATGGGGCCCGTGAAGGCGGCGCTTGAAGCGGTGACGCGCTACATGGCCGCCGAGCTCGGCCCGAAGGGAATTAGAGTACACGCGATATCGCCCGGTCCGCTCAAAACACGCGCTGCCTCGGGACTGAGCGACTTCGACAAACTCTTGCAAAAGGCCCAGGCGAAGGCGCCGTCGCGGAGCCTCGTTTCGATCGACGACGTCGGCGTCGCCGTGGCCTTCCTCGCGATGAACGGCGCCAAGCTGATCACCGGCGAGACGCTGTACATCGACGGCGGATACCACATCATCGACTGAGGCAGTCAGCTCACCTCGGGGATATAGCGGAACGGATATGGCTCCTTGCCGGCGGCCGACACATGCCGTTTCGGGAGCTTGGCCTTGGGGAGCGCGACGTCCTTATAAGGTATCTTCTCGAGTATGTGGTTGATGACGTTGAGCCGCGCCCGCCGCTTGTCGTCCGAGCGCGCCACGTACCAAGGCGCCCACGCCGTATCTGTTGCCATCAACATGTCATCGCGTGCGCGCGAGTAGTCGTCCCATCGCGTGTAGGACTTGAGGTCCATGTTGGTCAGTTTCCAGATCTTACGGCCGTCGTCGATGCGTTCCTCAAGCCGCTTCGTCTGCTCCTCGGGGCTCACCTCGAGCCAGTATTTGAGCAGGATCACACCGGAAGCGATGATGGCCTTCTCCACGCTGGGAACGACGTTGAGAAACTGCTTTGCCTGATCCTCCGTGCAAAAACCCATCACGCGTTCGACGCCGGCGCGGTTGTACCAACTGCGATCGAAGATCACGACCTCGCCGCCGGCCGGCAGATGCGGGAGGTAGCGCTGGATGTACATTTGCGACTTTTCACGGTCGGTGGGAGCGGGGAGCGCTACGACCCGAAAGATCCGCGGACTGACCCTAGCCGTCAGGGCCTTGATGACGCCGCCCTTGCCCGCTCCGTCCCGGCCTTCGAAGAGGATGCAAACCTTCTGGCCTTTGTGGCGAACCCACTCTTGGAGCTTGACGAGTTCAACGTGCAGCTTGCGGAGCTCGTCCTCGTATTCCTTGCGCTTCAGCTTCGGCTTAGCGCCCGCACCCCGGCTTGTGTCCTCCGGACTTCCGGTCTTTTTTCCTTTGAGCTTTTGCATCGGGCATTTCCTTCTCCCCCGGGGCCAGCAGCTCGCAAGCGCAGTATACTGAAGGAGAGTATGCCGGAGCCAGGCGCTCTGCAAAAGCGATTGGCGCGGAGGGCTAATAGATGATCGATACGCGTACCTATTCTGCGCCCGACAAGCTCAAGGATGGAACACCAGTCACCGTGCGAGCCATACGCGCCGGCGACCGGGACGCCATCGCCGCTGCCTTTTCGAAGCTCGACCGCAACTCCGTCTACACGCGCTTCTTCAGCTACAAGAAGCAGCTGACCGAAGCGGAGCTTCGGCAATTGACCGAGGTTGACTTCGAGCATGTGGTCGCGCTCGTCGTTGTCGAAATGCGGCGCTGAGGGTGAAGAGCTACTCGGCGGGGGCCGCTACTGTTCCGAGCAGTTGTTGAATGCGATCCGCAGCGCGGAACTGGCCTTTGTAACCGCTGACGCGCATCACGGATGTGGGGTCGCCAGCGTGATCCTCAAGCACCTCGTGCAGATTGCCCGCGACCAGGGCCTGGCGAACCTCGACGCCGTGGTGCTGGCGCATAACCGCGCGATGCTCACAGTCTTCCAGCATAGCGGATTGCCGATGGATTCGAAGCTTGAAGCGGGCGTGCTGCAGGTTCGACTTCACATCTGACCAACGTCAGGGCGCGCCGCGGTCGGCACGGCGTAGCGCTCTTAGCCGTCGGACTCCTAGTGCCAAAAACCGGAGCAGTCATCGCGGAGGCGAGCGGACTAGCTCCGGTAGCATTTCATCCTGCGAACGCTTCAGTCATTCGCTGACTCTTGGACGTTTTCACCAGCAGCGGCGATTACGATACATGGCAACGCCGCCCCAACGGTAGCCGCGGTATAAGCCGGCACGCCGGTAGCTCCGGTATCCATAAATGCCGAGAGGCCGGTAGCCGCGATAAATGCCGACGCGGCGGTAACCCCTATAACCCAGGCCGGCACGCCTGAAGCCGCGGTTGACGCCGACGCGCCGAACGCCGCGATAACCGCGGTATCCGCGATATCCGACGTGTTCGACGAGAGACGCACTGCTCTGCTGGATGCTCTTGCTGAGCGGGGCGACCGGAATGGCTTGGCTGCTGGCCGTGGAGCCGGTGATCAAAGCCGCTGCGAGCGCGGCTACGATAAAACTCGTCTTCATCGACTATCTCCTTTTCTGTTGTGGTTTGTTCGCGGAGATCTCCTTGGAAAAAGGACGCTGATCCGGGGGAGGACCAGCGCCCCAAACTGCGCCACGAGGCCTGAGGGGGGATAGGCCATCTCCTCGTGGGACGGGGAAAGGTGGCGCGAAGAGTACGGTACTCTTTGGTACAAAGAACTCATAGCAAGAATGCGGGGTAACCCGACGTAATATTTGTCTAATAATCAATCTTCATTGGGCCATGTTTAGTCGGCCCGGACAACCGTCCGCCAGCAACGTCGGCTCGCGCGATCTTGTTAGGCAAATCCAACTTGAAGGGTGTTTAGATGGTGGGCGATGGGGCGACCCGCCGATGTGGGTCACCCAGCCTGGAAGCGCAATCCGTCTCTACACATCGTTTGTTAAATGCGCGGCCGCAGACTTAGGGATAAGAGCTAGGAAGAGAACGACCCACCCGCGGCGCACCATAGCAACGGCGCGCTACTAGCTGGCCGCGAGCGCTCGACAACATCGATGATCGGCATCTGGAGCTGAGCAGTGCCAGCGCCTGTAGCACAAGCGAGCTCTGAGCTCTCCTCGCGGCTCTTGCAGTATACGAATTCCGTCGACACGCTTGAGACGCCTGAGAAGGTGCTCAACGCCCTCGATGAGGCCACGAACACCACGTGCAAGATCAGAATGCTCGGCGCGTTGTTGCTGCCCCTACGGTGGGGCGATCTCAGCAGCTTTGAAATGGGCAAGACCGTCTTTCTGCACGGCAGCGCGCCCAAAGGCTGGTGGGAAGAGCAGCGCGATATGATGCGGCAGTCGCCGGGGCCGGGTGAGATGCTGGCGCGCTTGGCACTCGCTCCATTTACGATGTCGGAGACGATGTCCCGGCTCGATCCACTCGGTGTTGATCGCTGGCCATTCGAGTTAGCCCTCAAGTACGGCATGCGCGACCGTCTCTCATGCCCCGTTGGCGGCCGCTGGCTGGTTGTCTATTGGTCGCGCCACGTTCTCTCCAATCTCACACCGGAACAACGGGCTCTCCTCTTTCTAGGGGCTAACTTCGCAGCCATACGTCTGCAGCGTTTAGCTGCTCCCTCCATCAAGCGGCTTGGCAATAGCTCCTCGCTTACTCCGCGCGAACTCGCTGTTTTGCGTCTTCTGGCTTCCGGCAAGCGGATGCGTGAGATCGCGGAGCTGCTCGGTCTGGGTGAAGAGACCGTCCGGAGCCACCTGAAGAAAGCCCAAGTCAAGCTCGGCGTCCGCGAGCGCACGCACGCCGTGGCTCAGGCCATCCGGCTCCAATTGATAGCTTGAAGTCTCCCCGAAATCGGGGATGGGCAGAGCCCGCTCCTTCGCGCACCGTGCTCGCGGGGGGAAGCGACCGCGTGCTCCCGAATGTCGAAGAACCTATCTTTATCAAGGGTCCCGACTTCAGCGCGGCCGGCCGGCGCTGATTGCGATCAACCGGCACCCGTCAGGTCCGGACCGGGCGTTGGCGCTGCGGCCAGCACTCGGTCCGGGTCTGGCGTTGAGGCAGATTTGCGGTCAGCAACAATGCTCATCTCCCCGCAGGAGCGCCTTGGGATCTTCATCGACGGGGCGGATCTCTTGTCCGCTAGCCGCGCGCTTGGGTTCTCCGTCGACTTCAAGCGATTGCTCTCGCTATTCCAGCGGCGAGGCAAACTGATGCGTACCGCCTTTTATGCGGCGCTTAGTGAAGACAGTAAGGGCGAATGCTCGATGCGCCCTTTGGTCGATTGGCTGCAGTACAACGGCTACTCGACCAGCACCAAATCGACAAAGCGTGGAATCGGGGGCCAGCCGTTGGCCAATGGGGCCATGGACGTCGAGCTCGCGGTCGATGCCTTGCGGCTCGCTCGCGCGCTGGACCACGTCATTCTCTTTTCGGGGCGCGTTGAGTTGAAGGCTTTAGTCTCCGCCCTGCAAGAGGAGGGCAAGCGCGTGACCGTCGTTTCATCGCTAGCGAACGGGCCCCCTGTTGCGGATGAGATGCGACGCCAGGCAGATCAGTATGTCGATCTCGACGAACTTAAGGATCAAATTCGGCTGGCTTCCCCACGCGGGGCACGACGCAACGATGCTTGATGCCCGCTTCGGGTCAGAGGCGGACCGACCGACGAAAGTCGCAGCACTCGGCTGGTCAACAAGACCGAGCGCAGATAGCGATCGCCTGTTCGTGATACTGCCGAGCTCTTCTTTGCCGTCGCTGAAAAAAGAAAATTTCCCCAATGTGGTCCGGATTTATAGGGGCGCGGACTGGCGCTGGTGGGTGGTCGCCGGCGCGGCCATGGGTCTTGCTCTACAATCGAAGGATACCGCGTTGCCGCTCGGTGCCGGCATCGTCTCTTCGATGGTGCGTCAGCAGGCGCAGCCCGGGCAGGGGAACTCTGGAAGATTAGATCTTCCGGAGCGATGGGTGATGGATGGTGGCGGAGCCGAGGTCCGCCAATTGCCGTTGAAATGTCGATTATTTTTTCAACCATGCGCAGCGTGCCCATATTTCTGCCCATAAAGGAGGAGCCTTTAGGGCAGGGACAAGAGGCATCCCAGACCGCCGTCGAGCACGCACCGGTTGCACCCCTTGATATTCGGAACGCGCCGTCCTCTAATTTTCCCCGGGCGAATCCGGTGCGCGCGTGCCCGCCGGAGGATGGCAGGTGTCGGCAGTCACTGTGCGGGGCTACGACGACGCGTGGCAGGTGATGGACCGGCTGGCGGCCGGCGGCGAACCCCTCAAGATCAAATTCTCCAATTGCTACGTCGATGTGGAGAACACAGTGCGCATCGCCGCGCAGGCCGTCGGCGCAAGCCAGCATCATGCTGCAGAAGGCGGTGCGGCGAGAGTTCAGCTGGCTCAAGTACGGCAAGCGCAACGCATGGCTGAACCCCATGGAGAGAAAGGCCACGGAGATCGTGGCGCACCATCACCGCAACGGACGGATGATCCGCTACGACGTCACGAGCCCGCTGAATGCCATGGCGCAAGTGGTGGCGGATTGGGATGAGCACGGGCCCGTCCACATCAACCGCACGCAGAGCCTGTTCGCAGCGCCGAAGAAAGGGGCACCAGAGGAAAGCTGGCCACGCACGGTGCGCGAGGTGGCGCCGGGTTTCTTCGGAGGCATGGCGTCGCGCGATAGGCGCATACTCGGCCAGACTATGGTTATGGGGTTGGCGGCGGTCGTTCTCGGCAAGGCTTTCATCAGCGAGAGCTTCGAAGTCCTCGGACCGCCTGTCGGCGCCTACGTGCAGGCGACGTTGCTGGGGAAGGAACCTACCACCGTTGCGATGCCAGATGGCAAACCAGCAAATCTCGACGCGACACAGCTGGCCGAGGTTGAGAACAGTGCCGACCACGAGCGCCAGAAGGTGCGCATGCTCATCAGCGACAATATCGAAGTGCCGTTGCTGCGCTTCGTCGTCGTCGAGGCCGAGGCCGTGCGCCCCGCACTGCTCGCCATGGCGGGCGACAGCGGCAACATCACGATTAACGGTGCAAGCTTTTCGGCCGCTCAGGCTCATGCCGGGGCAAAGCTGTTGCGCAAACGCTCAAAGGAGAGGCGCGATAGCGGCTGGCAAACCGAAGTGCTCCCCTCACCAGAAGGTGTTTAGCGGACTTTAAAGGACAGCAACTGCCTATCCGGTCGGGAAAGCAGACCTCGAAGTCGTCGGTATACACGTCCGCTTTGAGTTAGAAGCGGACCTCGTGACGCGAACCACGCAACGTCCGCTTAGGGCCAACAGCGGACATTCGGGTAGGGCGCGGCGAGCTTCAAAATGGGATGGGAGTTGCCGCTAAAATTCTGGCGGCGACTATCGCGACACCACCAAGAACAGAGGCGGCTTCGCCTGCATGTTTCGGGAACCGCAGGCGCCGCACAACATAAGCTTTCCGACGCGAGGTAGCGGTGTAGCGGGCGGCAGCCGGACGCTTGCCAAAGGATAATCCCACGCGTGGCCGCAGTCGGGGCAGATGACCCGAAGTTGTTTACAGTGGCAAGCCAGGTCGCCAAGGGTGACGGGACCCATCATCGTCCATCGATACCATGCCCGCGTGGCTACCCAGTTAAACGGTGAGGGTAAGGTTGACCTGCCGCCTGCGAATTTAATCGGGCGAAGTGTTTGTGCGAGTGTGCGAGGCCCTGCACTCGCTCACCAGGAAACACTGCAAGGCATGATCGTAGGGCAAGGTCACCGACTGCAGTGATGCAGGTTCGTGCTCTCGGCGTGGTTAATTTTAGTCAGTGATACCACTTTTGCCGGTCTGGCCGCTTCCTGGCCTGATTGCCATTCTTTGCCACCGAAGCCGGCTCTAGATCGGCGTTTCCGGCGTCGGCGCTGCATGCCCTTTCCTTACGCTGGTGCGCGCCTATGCCCCGCTACTTCTTCAATGTGCATTTTGCTCATCACGTTGCGCGCGATCCCGTAGGGGTTGAGGTCGCTGACTTGGTTGAAGCCGTCAACCAAGCACGGAAGGCGCGCGCCGAGATCATGCACGAGGACGAACTCGCCCAGCTCTGGCTTGAAATCGTTGATGAGCGTGGGCTGGTCCTCGCAAGGGTCGGAGCGTGATTTTTTCCATAACGTCGGAATCACGGCTTCAGCCGATGACATGCTCTTAACGCTGAGTTAGATTGTTAGCTTAACGCGCTAACTTACGGTTTTGTATGCTGCTCTCTATTGCAAGGCGGACTACAGTTTTCGAGAGTTGCAGTCTGCCTCTGGCCACCACGGATTGCCATGTCGGGTGATGAGATGAGTAAGCTCGAGGGCGGCGGCCTCCACCTTGCTGGCACTACCGAAACCAGCGTTGAAATCGTGGGCGAACCAAAAACCGCCCGCAGCGAATTGGTGGACATGGTCGCAGAGGCGACCTGGAATGAAGCCGTGAATCAACTCGGCACATTCCCAACCAACCCATTACCTCTTTGGACCATGCTTGCCACGCGCATCCTGCGCGCGGTCGCCGCTGGGGAGAGCGATCCGCAACGCATCAAGCGCTTCGCCTTAGAAGGTCTCAAAGACTACGATGGGTTCGGCAATAGGCGCCGCTCTTGACGGCTTCTGCGCGTCACCGTTGAAACCGGTCGTCGAACCAACGAACCGCGGTGGTGAAGTCACGTCAGCGCGTAAGGTTAAACTCCGCGCCTTCCCACGTCGTGACTACTCTTGGTCCGAGGCTTGCACATCATCACACACGGCGTCACTGTCCCTGCGAGGTCCCAAGATGGGTCTGCCAACAAAGCCATGGTTGCACGATGATCGCGTTGTCGTCATCGCCCGGCAAACGATGACTCGCGAATTCTGGGTACGCGTTTTCAGGGACGAGCGCGGCATATCCCCTGAGTGCTTCGCCTCTTTGGATGAGTGGGCCGACGGCGGATGCGCTCCCGATCCCTCCCTCGTCGTTTTGTACCAATGCGGGATAGTGCAGACGGAAGCATTGGCCGAAGTGGAACAACTCTCGGCTCAAGCGGCCCATAGTCCCGTCGTGATCGTTTCTGACAACGAAGATCCGAACGCCATTGTCCACATGCTCGCCAAGAAGGTTCGTGGCTACCTCCCGACAAGCTTTTCGCTACACACGGCCATGCAGGCCATGGATCTCGTTCGTGCGGGAGGCACCTTTGTTCCAGCGAGCAGCTTGATCGCCGCTCATCACGCACCGGAGGCACAAGCTGACGTGCAGAAGAGCAATGGTCTGTTCACGACGCGGCAGACCGCGGTGATCGATGCACTGCGGCAAGGTAAACAGAACAAGATCATTGCCTACGAGCTCAAGATGCGCGAGAGCACGGTGAAGGTGCATGTGCGCAACATCATGAAGAAGCTCAACGCCACCAACCGCACGCAGGTCGCCTATCTGGTAACCCAGTTGTCGGACGAGTGCTCGCTGCTCGTCGCCCGTTAGAGGCTTGCTATTTCCACAGCCCTTCGAAACGGCGGCTGGCAGTTCGCGTGTACCGAGACGTGTGGCGCGGATCACGATGGCCCATGAGGTCTTGCAGCGCGGCGAGGGGCCGAGCAAATTTGACGGGCTACTGGGCCGAACACCGAATTGAGCGTATCCAGTCTCCGGAGTGCCGGCCCATTCTGCGCCATTCCATGCTAGGGCCAATGTCAGCTGAGCATCCGTGAGCTGACATTCAAGTGCCACTTGGCGATGTCCGTTTTGGGTCGGGAGCCGACGTCGTGGCGGCCCGTGGTCGACGTCAGCTTCGGGTCAAAGCGGACATCGCCTGACCGCAACCCGCATTGGGGCGGCGCAGGATACCGGCTGCTTTTCGTGGTGGATGAAATTCGCGGGGTCTGCGCAGCTCTCCCGGCGGCCGGATCGGCGTTATCGAAAGTGGTACTCAGCCCCCGATTTGTGCTGGCTTTATCCGCCTGTGCCGGCGGGCAACACTGCTTTGGCCTGCCATAGGTCATGGCCGCTCGGTGACACTGTTTGATAGGTATCTTTCGGGCAAATCTGCTTGTTGTCGCGGGGGCGCTTCTTAGCCTCGCCGCGGGGCGTGCTGCCGCTGCGACGCCGTTTGTGCAGGCGCCTGCTCGGTGCCAGATCGGCCGTGCTGTTCCCGTCGATGCAGTCGATCGTACGATTGCCTTTCCTCTCAAGCTGCGCCCCGGCGCGCGCATCCTCGAGGACGCTCTCGCTAATCCCTTCTTTATGCACGGCGACACTGCATGGTCGCTGATCGCGCAGCTGCCGAGAGAAGCCGTCGAGGAATATCTCCAGGATCGCCGGCGTCGCGGTTTTAACACGCTCCTGGTCAACCTCCTCGAACATCGCTTCGCCACCGACGCGCCAAACAACGCATATGGTGAGCCGCCGTTTCTGACGGCCGGCGACTACGCGACGCCGAACGAGAAGTACTTTGCTCATGCCGATTGGGTGGTCGCGCGCGCCGAAGAGCTTGGCTTTGTAATCCTCCTGGCGCCGTCGTATGTCGGCCATCAGGGCGGCAACGAGGGCTGGTATCAGGAGATGCTCAAAAACGGGCCCGAAAAGCTGCGCGACTACGGCCACTATCTCGGCCAGCGATACCAGAACCTCAAGAACATCGTCTGGCTGCATGGCGGCGATTACGACCCGCCGAACAAGGATGTCGTCCGCGCCATCGCTGATGGCATCCGCGAGATCCAGCCCACCGCGCTGCACAGCGCGCACGGAGCGGGTCGAGCCGCAGCGGAATACTGGCGCGGCGAGCCATGGCTCGACCTCAACAACGTCTACACCTACGAGCCCGTCATTCACGCAGCCCGCAAGCAGTACGCAGATGCGGATGCGATGCCTTTTTCCTGATCGAAAGCGCATACGAGGGTGAGCATGGTGCCGGCGAGTGGCGCGTGCGCCTGCAAACGTACCAGGCCGCGCTGAATGGAGCCGCGGGTCAGATTTTCGGCAACAATCCGATCTGGCACTTCGACGGCCCGGGCCTCTATTCCGTGCCGACCACCTGGCACCAAGCGCTCAACAGTCGCGGTGCCCAAAGTATGACAGTGTTTTGCAACCTCTTAGTCTTCCGGTTGGAAGACCTCTCTGCGGTTAAGGATCATGGGGCACTCATAATGCATGCCCCAACCTACGCTCGTGAAATGGCACGTAAATCCGCCAAGGCAGCCTGTAGCAGGAAGGCCTCCTAAACCAGCAAGGGCACCGAATGAGTAAGCAACGACCTAGGGGCCGAAGGCAATCGCCATCCGATCCGTTATGAGGATGGGTTCTCAGCGGATTCGGTGGGCGTGAATATGCGTCGCGGCGGTCCGCCTATCCGGATTTGGACGGTGAAAGATTACTGCTGCCGCGGAACTTCCGCTTTTGGCCGCGACTCATCTGCAGCAATGAGCAAAGTCATCCTCGTCGTCAGAGGCGCCCGGAAAAAATCGACACGAGTTTCCCCTATGATACGCGCCCCGCCGATGTCGAGTACGCTGGAACGCGCCTGACGTGGTTGCGTTACCATATGTTCGACAGCGTCCTAGGAGAGAATATGTTTGAGAGAACGTACGCAGCGGACACCGGAGGCTCAGCCACCGCCGCCACCGATGTTGGAACCGAACTGACGGCGCTGAGGGCAGACTTAAAAGGGCTAGCCGAGTCCGTTCAACGCCTCGCCGCCGAAGCTCCGAGTATCGCACGGGAAACTCTTGAAGGGTCGATACGACGCGAGCCGCTCCGCTCCGCGTTCATTGCGGCTGGCCTCGGTTTTATTTTGTCTTTGATCGTCACCCGATGAAGGCGCCCGCGCGCCTCGCGGATCGGCAACGAACGGGGCTTCGGACGGCTCAAGGGCAAACTTCCGGTCATGACAACTTCACCTTGGCGACCTTTTTTTTGTACTCTTCTTTCGGATCGGCGCCGAACAACAGTTTGATCCCGGCGAAAAGCGTCGTCGCGTTTTCCCAGATTTGAGCGCGCTCAGCATCAAGACGCAACAGGACAAGCTTCGGATCGTCCTTGCCGCCCTCATACCACGCGGCGACATACGGGTTCCAAAGCCTGTCGATCACCGCACGGTCGTTTTGCGCCGCGAGACGACCGTGCACGGTCGCAAAGAGTTCATGATCCTTTGAGGCGAAGGTCGCAATGGCGCGATCGCCCGCGCCCAGCTTCTGCACGATCTCATTGTCCCTTGACGTGAAAAACCAGATCGGCGGACGCTCGCCTTCCAACTGTGCTGTCATCGGTCGCGCGTGGCCGTCCTCTACGCCGTCGAGGCCAAGCATCATGGTCATATCGGACTTGAGGGCTTTCCAGAATTTCGCTTCCAGTTCCTGCGGCGTAGGCATTGACCGTTCCTCCATGTTCTACTGCGAACTGAAGCGGCAACGGTGGAGTTCCGTCGGTGGCGGCGATACCAGGCCTGCATTGCGGCCGCGCTCAAGCAATCCTCGTTCTCCGGAGTGCTCCATGGAATTAGTCACCTGGCTTTTGACGAGTCTGGCTTATGTGGTGGGGCTTATCTGGTCACTTGTTTGGTTCCTGATCAGCGGCTGGGTATCGACCCTCTTGCAGATCGCAGTGCTTATCGCCGTCATCTATGGGCTGAAATACGGTTGGCAGCGGGCGCCTTACGAGGTCTGGAAGCGCACGCGTTCGTTTGGCCGGTTTTTTTGGAGCTGGATTCGTGGCCGCGATCCCGAGCCGCGCGCTCATGACGACGTCGTTCGGCTGGTGAGACGACGCGAGTTCGGCGACGTTAACATCTCGACTCTGCTTTCACTCGCAGCGCTAGGTGGGCTTCTTCTGGTGGCGCCCCTCTGATGAAGTGTCGCCCCGCAGAATAGAGGCAGGCGCCACCCGCATGTCCGCTTGTCGCCCAAAGCGGGCAACGGAGAGGTCAACGCGCATGTCCGCTTCTGACCCATCCTAAACATTGCGCTTTCGATAGAGAGTCTCGAAAGGCGAGTGGGCAGAGGCGTGCCGTCGAGTGGATGAGCTTCCGAGTGGATGAGCTTCGACTCGCCGTTCGCAACTAGGCGGCGAGCGCTTCAAGGTACTCGGCTTCGGCGTACAGCTCACTTAGCTCTTCTCGTGTCTCGTTCGGCACAACCAGGGTTTCAGGCGCAATCTGCTCCAGCTCTTCGATGCGCTCCCTCACGATTGCGAGGCGCCGAGAAAATCTCGTCTGCATATTCACACCTATGAAGCTACTCACCCCATAACTCCACCTCCGTGAGCAGAGTTTCTGGCGGCAGCCAGCCGCCGCCGAAAGCGAGCCTCGCGTGCTTACGAGGCAACGACCTCATCTGACCAAAGCTGACTTCGCACGTTTCCGACTAGGTCTGTTTACGACTTCAGATTGGTACGCGCTTTGTTGATGCTTTCTAGCCCAGCGGTCGCGCATAACGTCGAGATCGATGCGCTTTACTTCGTGAGCTGCCACGAACGCCAATGGATACGCTGCGCGAGCCGAGGCAAACCATCTCGGCAACTCTGCGGTCGTACACTGGAAGTTTTCCGGTGGTGGGTTGATGATGCTCGTGCGGCTAACACAAGCAGCCCCTTGCCTTAGGCTTGCGTAGTCGGGAAGTCCGTGGCCCGTTTCGATGACAATGACGAACTTGGTCACAACGCACCTCACTTCCGCCGTGGTGTTTGATCCGGTAGCCGCACCCATCACCCACGCAAACTCATCAAAAAACTCGACGCCCGCCGCTTCAAGCGGCGGCATCATTTTTTCAGTGGAAAGTTTGGGACTATTTCACTCGCCTCAGCGCTGAATGTTCATCAATTGGGCATGCGGCTCCAACGCGTGGAGTTCGAACCAATTCGAATTCATAGAAAAGAGACCGCGTGACGGTCTGTCTCGTGGCGGTCATGCTGTGCTGCTGATCTGATACCCACTATGCAGCATTCGGCAGATGTCACTCTGGCGCATCTC
This sequence comes from uncultured Alphaproteobacteria bacterium, assembly GCA_963812795.1. GTDB lineage: Bacteria > Pseudomonadota > Alphaproteobacteria > Rhizobiales > Hyphomicrobiaceae > Hyphomicrobium_A. Next base: position 401,073 of record CAWEWG010000007.1, read on the forward strand.
ACAACGACAGGCCGCGGCGTCATCATTCAATGCAGTGCCTGCCATAGCCAGCGTTACGCGAGACCGACTGAGCTCGGCTTGCAGCTCGCCATGATGGTGAGGGTAGCCGTGCGCATGCTCAAGTGCGTAGCCTGCGGCCCCCAGCGTGCTGCCCTACCCGGAAAACAATCGCGATCTCGCAAGGGACGGGCAACGTAAGTCGGCGTGACCGGCAGGTGGAACCGAAAAGTCGGCGACGCCTCAGTCTGTTCGTTCATTATGGCCTGGCAGGGCATGCGCAAGCGCCATCTCGGCGACTTCGCGCGGAAAATTGGTGCATTCCGCCGTCCAATCGCGAAAGCTCGATCTGAAGCCGTGGGTCGTTATATGCGCGTAGCCCATTCGTCGCAGAAGCATCAACATCGCCATTTGCGACAGCGGTCGACCCTGCTTGGTGCCAGGAAAGACGAAGTCGCTTTGCTGTATCTTCGATAGTTCTCGTAAGATCGCCACTGCTGGGGCGGGATAGTGGTGGTACGCGATGCTCGCGCCGGGCTTTCATCCGCTCCGCTGGGATAATCCAAATGCGTGCCCTGAAATCCATTTCGGCCCAGGTGGCGCCCAACATCTCCGAAGTTCGAGCCGCGGTAAGGATTGTGATTTCGAGTGCGCGCGCGCTAATGCTGGTGTCCTCGCGCAGAACCGCCATGAAGCGGCCGATCTCACCAAATGGCAGCGCTGCGAGGTGACGAACTCGTCGCACTTTACCTTTAGCTGGGAGAAGCTGGTCAAGATGACCGCGCCACTGTGCCGGGTTCTCGCCCTCGCGGAGGCCGCGCACCTTTGCCCAGCTCAAGACCCGCTCAATTCGTTGGCGCACGCGAGAGGCGGTTTCTGGTTTTTGGCTCCAGATCGGCTCAAGTACGCTCAGCACCAATCCTGTGTCGACCATATTATCGGCAAAGGGCCGATCAGGGGATAACAGTACGTAGCGAACGTTGCGCGCCACTGATACGCATGTTTGAGGTTCGACCAGCCGGCCTCGTGTGCGGCGATGAAGGCCTGTGCACATTGCTCAAAAGTCATGGCCTTAGAGGATGCTAGTAGCCGAGCCTCGCGCTCTTTACGGCGCGCTTCAATCGGATCGGCTCCATCGGCCACGAGACGGCGATACCGTTCTGCTAGTTCGCGGGCAGCGACAAGACTGATCGCTGGGTAGGAACCGAGGCCGGCATCGCGTGTGCGACCCGCGATGGTGAAGCGGAAAATCCAACCCTTGCTGCCACCTGCAGCAACGCGCAGGTAGAGACAGCCACCATCGGCATGATATCCAGCCGTCCTTAGTTTTTGGACTTTGATCGCAGAGAGTTGATTGAGCCCCCGCCCCATAGCTCGCCCATGACCCTGCCCATGTTCCAACCGTCGGTGCTAATCGACTTTGGCGGACATGACCAGACGCCGGCAGTAGGTTTGGGTGTGTTTTCCCGGCTTGTTGATCACATCTGCCGACATGGGCAGACATCAACCTATGAGGGACTGGTGGAGCCGAGGGGAATCGAACCCCTGACCTCTGCAGTGCGATTGCAGCGCTCTCCCATCTGAGCTACGGCCCCGGGCAGTTCGGCGGCATTTAGAGGTCCACCCCGAATCTTGTCAAGGAAAGCACCGCGCGCCGCCTTGGTCGCCCGGCCACGCTTGCCGGGTGCCGCCCTCAGAGGCTACACGTGGCCCCCAGCAGCACCTGGAGCGCCGCCCGATGTTCCTTCTTCGCCTTATCGATTTCCTCGGCTATCTCGTTCAGCTCTACGTCTACATCGTCATCGCCAGCGTGATCTTGAGCTGGCTCATGGCCTTCGGTGTCGTCAATCCCTACAACCCGACCGTTCGCGCCATCTGGCAGGGGCTCAACGCCGTCACCGAGCCGCTCCTGCGCCCAATCCGCAACATGCTGCCCAACATGGGCGCCATCGACTTGTCCCCGGTCGTGCTGCTGCTCCTCTGCTTCTTCGTGCAGAGCGTGGTGCTGGGGACGCTTCGCGATCTCGTCGCCACCGCCGGATGACCGGTGCCGAACAACCGTGGCGGGCGGGGGCCGGGTGCGTCATCGTGCGCGTGCGGCTGACGCCGAAATCCTCGATAGAAAGCGTCGACGGCGTCGCCCAAAGCGCGGAAGGGGCAGCGCTTGCCGCCCGCGTTCGCGCGGTGCCGGCCGAGGGCGAGGCCAACGCCGCGGTGGAAAAGCTCATCGCGCGCTGGCTGGACGTGCCGAAGAGCACGGTGCGCGTGACGGCGGGGGCCAAATCCCGCATTAAGTCGCTCACCATCAGCGGGGAAACGAATTGCCTCGAGCAGCGCCTCAAGGCCAAGCTCGGTCCCAATTGATATTGGGACAATGATCGATCCGAGGGAGGAAGTCTCGTAATGACCGCTTACGTCATCGACGGCAAGGCAATTGCCGCAAAGGTGCGCTCCGACGTCGCCGCCGACGTGGCAATGCTCAAGTCGCAGCACGGCATTGTGCCGGGGCTCGCCGTTGTTCTCGTCGGTGAGGATCCGGCCAGCAAGGTCTACGTGCGCAACAAGGCGGCGCAGACCGTCGAGTGCGGCATGCAGTCGTTCGAGCACAAGCTGGCCGAGGACACGCCCGAGCAGGTGGTTCTCGACCTCGTCGCCAAGCTCAATGCCGATCCGAACGTCAACGGCATCCTGGTGCAGATGCCGCTGCCCAAGCACATGGATTCCAACAAGGTGCTGGAGCTGATCGACCCGCTGAAGGACGTCGACGGCTTCCACCCCATGAACGTCGGGCGCCTGTCGATCGGCGAGCGCGCGCTGGCGCCGTGCACGCCGGTCGGCTCGATCATCCTCGCCAAGTCGGTGAAGCACGACCTGTCGGGCCTCAACGCTGTCGTCGTCGGCCGCTCCAACATCGTCGGCAAGCCGATGGCCCAGTTGCTGCTGCGCGAGAACTGCACGGTGACCATCGCGCATTCGCGCACGAAGGACCTGCCGGGCGTCGTGCGCGCTGCCGATCTCGTCGTCGCTGCGATCGGCAAGCCGGAGTTCGTCAAGGGCGACTGGATCAAGCCGGGCGCCATCGTCATCGACGTCGGCATCAACCGCATTCTCAAGCCCGACGGCAAGGGCAAGATCGTCGGCGACGTCGAGTTCGCCGAGGCGGTGAAGGTGGCGGGCGCCATCACGCCGGTGCCGGGCGGCGTCGGCCCGATGACCATCGCCTGCCTGCTGAAGAACACGGTCGAGGCGGCGATGATGCAGCGCGGCTTGAAAGCTGCCGCCTGACAAAAGGCATAGCGAATAGTGAATAGGGGCGCCGCGTCTATTCGCTATTCCTTATTAGCTATTCAAGCAGCCTTGGTCTGTCGCAGGGTCTCGCCGCGATAGCTGAGCGCCTCGGCGACGTGTGTCCGGCCGATGCCTTCCTCGCCGTCGAGATCGGCGAGGGTGCGCGCGACGCGCAACGTGCGGTGAAAGCCGCGTGCAGATAGGTGCAGCGCATCGGCCGCCTGTCGCATCAGCGCCGCGCCCTCCGCATCCGGGCTGGCGATCTCCTCGAGCAGGCGCCCGCTGCATTCGGCGTTGGTGCGCATGCGCGCGGCGCCGAGCCGCACAAAACGGGCCTGCTGCACCTCGCGAGCGCGCGCCACACGCGTCCGCACCTGCGCGCTATCTTCGGTCGGGGCCGGCAGGATGAGATCGGCCGCGCTTACCGACGGCACCTCGATCTGCAGATCGATACGGTCGAGCAGCGGCCCGGAAATACGCGCCTGATACTCGGCCGCGCATCGCTCCCCGCGCCGGCAGGTGACGCCCGGTCCGCCGCCGCCGCACTTGCACGGGTTCATCGCCGCGACGAGCTGAATGCGTGACGGGTAGGCGATGCGATGGTTGGCGCGGGCGATGATCGTCTCGCCCGTCTCCAGCGGTTGGCGCAGCGCATCGAGCACCCCCGGCTGGAATTCGGGCAGCTCATCGAGGAACAGCACGCCCAGATGCGCCAGGCTCACTTCGCCCGGCCGCGGGCGCGTGCCGCCCCCGACCAGCGCCGCCATGCTGGCGGAATGGTGCGGCGCGCGGAACGGGCGCTGCGTCGCCAGCTTGCCGCCCATCAGCTCGCCGGCGAGGCTGTGCACCATCGAGACGTCGAGCATTTCCTCCGGCGACAGCGGCGGCAGGATCGACGGCAGGCGCGCCGCCAGCATCGATTTGCCGGCGCCCGGCGGTCCGATCATCAGCAGGTTGTGCCCGCCCGCGGCGGCGACCTCGAGCGCCCGCCTGGCGCTTTCCTGACCCTTGACGTCGGCGAGGTCGGGCAGGACGCCACTTTCGCGCTCCAGGCCCGGCTTAGGCCGTGCCAGCGTCTGTAGTCCCTTGAAGTGATTGACGAGGGAGAGGAGGTGCGGCGCGGCCAGGATGTCGACGTCCTCACCGGGCCCAAGCTGCGCTCAGGTCCGCAGGCCGCAGGACAAATCAGCCCCTTGCCCATGGCGTTGGCGCCGATGGCGGCGGGCAGGGCGCCGGGGATGGCGCGGATCGAGCCGTCGAGCGCCAATTCGCCGATCGCCGCATAGCCGGCGACCGCGTCGGGCGCGACGGCCTCCATCGCCACCATCATGGCCAACAGCGAACTCGGACCAGCCTGCTTTAAGCCGGTGAACTTCCCTTTCGTCCATCGGGACGCCGCAAGGCGCAGAGTGCCCGCAGAGCAGCCCTGGGGCTTTTTGCCGTCCGGCCGCCCGACGGTAGCAGCGGGGTGCGCCACCGCCGGGTTGGAGCTAACCCGCACTGCGAGCGAACGGGTTCGGCCCGCCAGCAGAACGCCCGTCCGCTGTCCTTTGTTTCCCGCTGGCCTCTCCCGGGCCGAAATGACGAGCCGTATGCAACGATTTCAAACTGAGCAGTACCTACTGCACGCAAGAACATTGTGGGAACAGGCGAGGAGGGGCGGACCTATGCGGCGTTCGGAAGTGGGCGCACCGCCAGCACGGTCGTGTTGTCCTGGTGCGGGTCGCGGATGGCTTCCACCGCACGGATCAGCGCATTGGCCACCGCCTCGGCGCCGTCCTCGGCGTAGGCCGAAACGATGCGCTGGATCTCCGTGCTGTCCAGCGTATGCAGCCCGTCGCTGGCGAGGATGACATAGTCGCCCTCTTCCAACACAAGCGGCCGGCGGGAGACGTCGACGAGATCGAGCTCATCGCCCGTTACTGCCGAGCGCAGCATGTGGCGGCGCGGGTCGGTCTTCGCCTGTTCCGGCGTGATCTTGCCTAGGGCAGCCAGCCGATCGAGCTCGGGCGCGAGGGAATGATCCTCGTTGAGCAGCGCGATCTCGCCGCGGCGGAACAGCAACAGCGGACTGTCGCCGACGCTCACCCATTCGACACCCTCGTTGCCGAATACGGCGGCGACGAGCGTCGTGCCCATGCCGGACAGCGTCGGGTTGGCGCGCACCTGCGCGGCGATGGAATCGTTGGCCGAGGTGAGCGACTTGAGCAACCGCTCCGGACGCCCGCCGTTCAGGCCCGCGTACGTGGAGATAAAGCTGTCGCACACCATGCGGCTCGCCAGCGCGCCGGCCGTGTGCCCGCCCATGCCGTCGGCGAGCACGGCGACGAGCCGCGTGTTGTTGGCAGTCGGCGGCACGTCGGCGCCTCCGGCCGCCCGCTCTTTAGGCGGCCAGAACGCGCTCGAAGTCCTCTTGATAATCCCGCGCCCCCTTGGTGGCGCGAGCGGCGTGGTCGTATGCCTGCATCAGTCCTTGGCATCGCTGAGCTCGGCCCAGTCGAACTCTGTCCCGCAGAACGGCACGAACACGAGCTGGGTACGCCCGATCGTGATCACGTCCATCTGGTGCAGCTCGACCGCGCCGGTGGGTCGCTTGTCGTTGATGGAAACGACATTGGTCTTAGCTAAGTTCGGCACGAAAAGAAAAGATCGTGCGGCAGAATCATAGCGGATGTAGGCCTGCTCCTCGGAAGAAATCGAATCGTCGCCGAAATCCAGCGGGATGCGCTGGGTCGCGGCACGTCCGACCGTGTTGTTGCCCTCGAAAATGGGGCGGTACGCGCCCATGCCGGCTCCGCCGACGACCACCAGCCAGCCGACCACGGGATCCTGCTCGAAAGCGCCGCGCTTTACCTGCACCTTGCCACGCACGAGCTGCGTGCGCGGCGAATCGGCTTCAACCTTCGGAGGTCCGCCGCGAACGACGCGGGTCGTGGGGGGCGTACCGAACTCGACGTGTTTGTCCTGCGGCTTCAGCGACGTCTGACCCTTCACCTCGCGCGCAGCTTCCGCGGCACTCAGCCCGGCTCCGGCAGGGCTGGCAGCGGGCGCCGCCTCGGCCTTCGCCGGCTCGGCTGCTGGAGCGGACTTCGGCGCATCGGGTTTAGGTGCAAGCTGGGTCGTCGGCTCGGCCGAGGCCGGCGCAGCACCACGCTGTGTGTCGTCGCGGCTGGCCGCCGCAAGTGCATCTTTCAGCGAGCCCAGAAACCGGCCCGGCTTGGCTGCCTGCTGAGACATGGTGACCTCCGTTGCGCCTTGGCGCTCTTCAGACATATGCGTTCTCCCTAACATGACTGGCCACCAAGGCCCGCATATCCACTTTCACCGCACGTCGCGGTTGAACGTCATTGCTAGACGGGCCTTGCATCGAATCTCAATTTCACTTCGCCGACGCCGATGACGTCGCCCCTGGTCAGGCGACCTTCACCGATACGGGCGCCGTTGATCAGCACGCCGTTGCCATCGGCGCCGGAAAGGTCGGTGACGACAACCTCGCCGTCGGTCGTGCGCCGAATCACCGCGTGGTAGCGGTGCACTGTCTTTTCCGACAGGCAGATGTCGTTGTCGGCCTCGCGTCCGATGCGCAGCATGGCGCGTCCGATGACGTGGCGCTGACCCGAGTCGGCCAGTTCCACCCAAGCTTCGGTCGGCCAGGCGGAGACCTCGGTGCGCGCCGTGATGCCTGAGCGCAGGGCACTGGGCCCGCGCGCAGAGGAACGCGAAAGCAATACGGTAGAGTCGGGCGAGCGGCGTTGGCGACGCATCATCAAGCCGGCGAGGGCCAGCGGCGGCAGCGCAACCAGCACGGCCAGCACCATGATCAAGGCCGGTGCCCGGTCGAACGTGTCGCCGAGCCAAGACGAGATCATCGGCAACGCTGCAGCGACCGGTACGGCAAGCATCATTAGGTGGGAGATCACCACTGCGCGCCCCGGCTCGGGAATGCCCGCTGCAAATGCAACATTGGATCTAGAGATCGCGACGGTGGCAATCGACGGCTTCGGCGTTGCGACCACGGCGATCTCATGGTCTTCGTCTCAGGACAAATCAAAGTGCAGCCTCCGGCTGCATGACGGCAGGAACATGGCATTCGCAGCCGCAGCTCAGATTTGTTCGCAGCTTCCGCATGCTCAAGGCGTCGCCACATTTGTAGGACACAAATGTGTCGGAGGCAGTACGGCAATTGACGAGCGGCGCGGCACGTTGCATGCGAGCCTGACGACCCACGTCACGGAGAGCCATGACGAATCTCATCGCCCTGCCAAGCGGAACCGAGCTGGTTGGCGACTATCGCATCGAGCGGGTGCTGGGCGCCGGCGGCTTTGGTGTGACTTATCTCGCCGACGAGATTGCGCTCGCGCGCATGGTCACCATCAAGGAGTACTTCCCGAGCGACATCGCCGCCCGCGACGGCGGCATCGATGCTGCGCCGCGTTCGCAGGACTGCGCCGGCGACTACCGCTGGGGTCTTGATCGCTTCATCGAGGAAGCGCAGACGCTCGCCAAGTTCGACCATCGCAATATCGTGCGCGTCTATCGCTACTTCCGTGCCAACAATACCGGCTACATGGTCCTCCACTTCGAGGAGGGCCAGAGCCTCAAGGGCTGGCTCAAGGGTCTTGGGCGGGCCCCGCGGCAGAAAGAGCTCGACGCCATCATCGCGCCGCTGCTCGATGCGCTGGAGCTGATCCACAAGTCCGACTTCCTGCACCGCGACATCGCTCCCGACAACATCATCATCCGCAAGTCCGGTGATCCGGTGCTCATCGATTTCGGCTCGGCGCGCGGCGAGATCGCCTCCGCCACGAAGACCGTGTCGGCGCTCGTCAAGCCGGGCTACAGCCCCTACGAGCAATATGCCGAGACGAGCCGCCAGCAGGGCCCGTGGAGCGACATCTACGCCCTCGCCGCCACGCTCTACCATGCGATCACCGGCAAACGGCCCGCCGATGCGCCTTCGCGCATGGTCAAGGATGAGCTGGTGCCGGCGCGAGACGCCGCGCTCAGCTCCTACCGCGCCGGCTTCCTCAAGGCGATCGACCGGGCGCTGGCCCTCAACGTCGAGGCGCGGCCGCAGTCGATCGCGGCTTGGCGCGGCGATTTACTGGCGCCCGATCCGGTACGCGCGAGCTGGCTGACGCGCACGACGGATCGCCGCAAGAACCGCAAGAAGGAAAAGGAAGAGGCCGAGCCGCTCGCCGCCGCTACGGTCGCCATCACGCGACCGCCGACGGCGACTCCACCGCCGCCAGATGCGCCGGGGCCTAAGGGCGGCCTGCTCGACTTTCTCGAAGGCCTGCGCAAGAAGCCGGATGCCGAGGGAAAGCCCGCAGCGCCGGCGCCGATCGTGATTGCTGCTGCGTCGACACCTACGCCCGCTGCTGCTCCGACGGTGAAGCTCGATGGGCCGCCGCCGCCACCGGTGCTCAAGAAGAAGTCGCAGTCGAAAAAGCCGATCCCCAAGGAGCGTGCGCTTGTCGTCGTCAAGACGCCGGCACGCCCGCGTCCTCGCCGTCTCAAGGGCAGCCGCCCCAGCCTGCTGCCTTTGGTGTTCAAGCTGCTCGTCGGCGTCGGCGTCGCCAGCGCGGCGGTTGCCATGCAGGACCGCTTCCCGCAGTTCGAAAGCCGCGGCTCGGCAGTGACGACCGGCATCACGACCGGCACGACCAACCCGGTGCAGCCGCAAGCCCAGGCACCGGTGCTTGTCACTCCCATGGCCGAGATCGAAGCGCACCGAGGCTCGATATCCGGGGCCGCCTATACTGACGACGGCCGCCGCATCGTCACCACCGGTGCCGACGGCACGATGAAGGTTTGGGACGCCACCTACCGCAACCTCGTGCGCACCATCGAGCTCGACGACGGCCCGGCGACGTCACTTGCCCTCAGCGGTGCCCGCGCGCTCACCGGCCACGCCAATGGCAAGGTCGTGCTGTGGGACGTCGATCGCGCCGAGAAGATTGCAACCGTACAGCGTAACGAGGCGAATATCTGGGCGGTTGTCTTCACCGGCGATGCCGATCACTTCGCCACCGCCAGCCACGATTGGAAAGTGACGCTGTGGGATGCGCGCCAGACGGCGGCGCCTTTGCAAGTTCTGGATGGCCACGAGAATGCCGTCCAGTCGCTGGCCTATTCCAGCCAGCAGCTCCTGCTCGCCTCGGGCAGCGCCGATAGGACGGTGCGCGTGTGGAATCTCGATACGCTGGCGTTGAAGCGCAGCTATCGCGGGCCGCGCGACTTCGTCACCTCGGTCGCCTTCTCGCAGAGCGGCAAGCTACTCGCAGCCGGCTCGCTCGATGGTCGCATTCAAGTCTGGTCGGTACTGTCGTCGCGCCGCCTGCGTGCCCTCAACGGTCACCGCGGGCGGATTGCCGACATCGCCTTCTCGCCGAGCGGCGATCAGCTCGCTTCGGCGGGGGAGGACGGCACGGTGCGCGTGTGGGATTTGCAGCGTGGACGCATCGTGCGCGCACTGACGGGACACGTGGGCGGCGCCACCGCCGTCGCCTTCGCTCCCGACGGGCAGCACCTTGTGTCCGCCGGCGTCGACGGGCGCGTGCGCCTGTGGGCAGTTCCGCTCGGCGCGCTCGCGCGGGAATAGAGCGCACTCTCCGGACCTTAGTGTCGGCGCGTCTGGCCCCACCGAACTATCTACGCACAGCTTGTCACGCGAGACGGGGCGCCGCAGCCCGCCGTCTCGACGCGGTCGGCGAACCGCGCCACAATGCGCGCGAGTGATCCGAAGAAGAAAGCGATGCGGGTGCCATGGAATTAGACGCCGTTCTGCTGGCCCGGATCCAGTTCGCCTTCACGATCACCTTCCACATCATCTTTCCGAGCTTCACCATTGGCCTCGCCGCCTTCATCGCGACGCTGCTGGTGCGCTGGCGGTTGACCGGGCGCGAGCATCTGCATCGCCTGGCGCGTTTCTGGACGAAGATCTTCGCCGTGTCGTTCGCCATGGGCGTCGTCTCCGGCATCGTCCTGTCGTACCAGTTCGGCACCAACTGGAGCAATTTCTCGGTCGTTGTCGGCAACGTGCTGGGCCCCCTGCTCGGCTATGAGGTGCTGACAGCCTTCTTCCTCGAGGCGACTTTCCTCGGGATCATGTTGTTCGGCTGGCAGCGCGTGCCGCCCAACCTGCATGTGTTGTCGGCCGTGCTCGTCGCCGTCGGAACCTCGCTCTCCGCCTTCTGGATCCTCGCCGCCAACAGTTGGATGCAGACGCCGGCCGGACACGAGGTGATCAACGGCATCGCTTACCCGGTCGACTGGATCCAGATCATCTTCAACCCGAGCTTCCCATACCGCTTCGCGCACATGTTCACGGCCGCCTATCTCACCACCTCGCTGGTCGTGCTGGCCGTCGGCGCCCGCTACCTTGTGAAGGGCCGCTTCCCCGAGGAAGCCAAGACCATGATGCGCATGGGCCTCGGCATGGTCGCCATCCTGGCGCCGCTGCAGGTCTTCATCGGCGACCAGCACGGGCTGAATACGGCCAAGTATCAGCCCGCTAAGTTGGCGGCCATCGAGAGCCATTGGGACGGCTCCAAACCCGCCCCGCTCGTGCTCTTCGCCATTCCCAACTCGGCCGAAGAACGCAACGATTACGAAATCGCCATCCCGGGTCTCGCCAGCTTGATCCTCAAGCATGACAGCGAGGCGCTGTTCCCAGGCTTGAAGCAGTTTCCGCCCTCGGAGCGGCCGCCCGTCTTCCCGGTTTTCCTCTCCTTCCGCATCATGGTCGGGCTCGGCGTTTTGATGCTGCTCACCGGTTTCGTCGGCGCCTACCTGTGGGCGCGCGGCCGGCTGTTCGACACGCGCTGGTATTTGCAGCCCGTGCAGTACGTCTGGCCGATGGGCTTCATCGCCATTCTCGCCGGCTGGTACACGACGGAGGTTGGTCGCCAGCCGTGGATCGCCACCGGCATCCTGCGTACGGCGGACGCCGTCTCGCCGGTTCATGCTATGGCCGTGCTGACGACGCTGATCCTCTTCGTCATCGTCTACAGCATCGTGTTCTCGATGGGCATCTACTACATCAATCGCCTGATCGAATACGGACCCAAGGGCACCGCCGCCGCAACGCCGGACGGCGTGCCGTCGCGTCCGCTCACCGCTGCCGAGTCGGCCGCGCACGACGCCATCGAGGGGACCTAAGCCATGGACGCAGTCGCTTATTGGCTTCCCGTCGTTTGGGCCGCGATCATCGGCATCGCCGTCGCTCTCTACGTCATCCTCGACGGTTTCGATCTCGGCCTCGGCATTCTCTTCCCATTCACGCCCGAGGAAGAGCGTCGCGACGTGATGATGAACTCGGTGGCGCCGTTCTGGGACGGCAACGAGACATGGCTGGTGCTTGGCGGCGGCGGACTGCTGGTCGCTTTTCCGCTCGCCTACGCCGTGATCATGCCGGCGCTCTATCTGCCGATCATCATCATGCTCCTGGGTCTCATTTTCCGCGGCGTCGCCTTCGAGTTCCGCTGGACGGCAAAGCCCAGCCACGAATTCTGGGACAATGCCTTCGCCTATGGGTCCATCGTCGCGACGTTCATGCAGGGTGTCGTGCTCGGCGGCTATGTGCAGGGCATCAACGTGCAGAACAATCAATTCGCCGGCGGTACGTTCGACTGGTTCGCGCCCTTCCCGCTGTTCACGGGCGTAGCGCTCATCATCGGCTACGCGTTGCTTGGCACCACATGGCTTGTCATGAAGACCGAGGGCGAGCTTGCGGTGAATGCACGTCGCTGGGCGCAGTACCTGCTGCTCGCCGTGCTCGTCATCATGGTCATCATCAGCCTGTGGACGCCGCTCGCCTTCGATCGCATCGCCGAGCGCTGGTTCACGTGGCCGAACATTCTCTACCTTTCACCGGTGCCGATGCTCACGGCGGCTGCCGCGTTCGCGTGCTGGCATGGGCTGAGGTCCGGGCGCGACGTGATGCCGTTTCTGGCGGCCGTCGCCTTGTTTCTGCTCGGCTTCATCGGGTTGGGCATATCCACGGTGCCCTACCTCGTGCCGCCGACGCTGACCATCTGGGATGCCGCGGCTGTCCCCAGCTCGCAGATTTTCATGCTGGTCGGCACGCTCATCATGCTGCCGATGATCCTCGGCTACACCGTGTTCGTTTACTGGACATTCCGCGGAAAGGTGCGCGAAGGCGAAGGCTACCACTGAGCTTCAGCATGTGACTTCCGGCGCGGCCAAAGCCCTGCCATCATCGCATGCAGGTTCAAAGGATCCTCGATTCGCTGCGGCGGCAGCGCCGCCGTCGCTGGTTCCATATCTCCGGAGGCCGCATGTTCGGCTGGCGCAAACGCAACGACGGATTTGAATGGCGCGACTACGTGCGCACGACCATCCTCGTGCGGCGCAAGAAGCGTCGCGACCGCGTCGGCGAAGCCGCCAATGCTGCCGTGGAGAATCTCAAGGCTGTAGGTATCCGCGGCGCCGCCGCCGGCGCCGGTGGCGCCAAGGCAGTCGGCCGTGGTGCCGTCAACGCCGGGCAGCAGGGCGCCATGTTGAGCGCTGCAGGCGCCAAGGCAGTGGGGCGCGGCGCGGTCCACTACGGGTACCAGGGCGCAGTGATGAGCATCGCCGGCGCCAAACTCGCCGCGAGCAAACTGCGGGCCGGCGTGCCTACAGCAGGCAGCTACCTGCAGCGGTTCGGCGCCGGCCTGATCGCGGCAATCGCTTACGTGCTGGCGGTGCTGCGCACGATCGGCGGGATCATCGGCGACTACCTAGGCCCGGCGTTGGCGCCCCTCGGTCGTGTCCTGCGGCAACCGACCCTCCGCTTGCCGCTGCTCATCGCCGGCGCGGTCGCACTGGCCGGCGGCATCATCCGCGCCTACGCCAACGGGTTCGAGCGCGATACGTGGGTCGCGCTTCTGATCGGCATCGGCCTGCTCGGCGCCCTGGCGCTGGCGCATGCGGGCAGCGGCCTGCCGGCCTGGCTGTCTTCGCCCGTGGCAGCGGTGAGCGGCAGACTGAGCGGCGGCGCGCGCAGCCTCGCCGGCAGGCCGCTGGTGCAAGGAATATTTGCCGTCGTCGTGCTGGCCGTGCTCGCTGCGGGCGCCGTCATGGCCTGGCGGTCAGCCTCGGACGGTTCGGTTGCCACCGCCAGCCTGTCGCGTCAGGAGCGGCGCGAAGCCGCGCGCGAGGAAGCGCGTGAAGCTGCCGACAGCGGCGACGTGGAAGGACGCGGCACGGCCGTCTCGGGCGATACGTTGCGCGTCGGGGCGACGACCATACGCTTGAGCGGCATCGAGTCGCCGGAGCCCGACCAGACCTGCAGTGACGCCGATGGAGGCGAGTGGTCGTGCGGGCAAGCGGCGAAACAGGCGCTCGCGCGTCTGCTGCGTAACGGCCGGGTTGCCTGCAGCATTTCCGGCAGCGCCGATGGCCTCAACAGCGGCGATTGCAAAATCGGCGAGCAAGATGTGGCGGCTGAGCTCGTGCGCGGCGGGCATGTGTTTGCAGCCAGCGGTTTGTTCGCCGCGTATAGCGGTATCGAAGAGGAAGCGCGCACGGCCAAAGCCGGCGTCTGGGAGGGATCGGCGAGACGACCCTCCGAATACCGCGCGCTGAAATGGGAAGAGGCGAAACGGGAGGCGCCGGATGGCTGCCCCATCAAGGGCAGCGTGCGCGGAAATAGGCGATACTACACCGTTCCGTGGGCGCGGGATTATGAGCGCGTGAAAGTGAGCCCCAATCGCGGCGAGCGCTGGTTCTGTTCCGAGTCCGAAGCGCAGGAAGCCGGCTTCAAACCGTCCCATCAATCGTAAGAAATGCATGGCGGAAAAGGAAAGCCCGCGCTCCGGGGGAAGAGCGCGGGCTGCGATGCGTGACGCCACTTAGGGGGGACAGGTGGGAGGGCGCCACGTTCGGACCTTCATGAAATACCACTGCGGACGTTATTGCAAGGAGTTCCGCCGTGGATTCAAGTAACAGTTAAGAAACAGCTTACAATAGCGTAATGCTTTTACTTTGCCGCCCTCGTTTCTCGCCAATGCACAATGGCGCCGGATGGCAAGTTTTGCGCCCATTTCCTCGGCTTTCGGTGCGCTACGTCATAGCTCCCGGTCAATGGGTCGCAGCGCAATATCCGTCAGCCCGCTGCTGCGCACAACGGTGACCGTGACCGGCCGGTCTATTCGCCTTTCGTCTAATAGACGAAAGAGGTCGTCGACGCCGGTAACCGTTTCTCCGTCGAGACGCACGAGCAGATCGCCGACCTTCAGGCCTGCCGTGCCGGCCGGACTATCTGTCTGCACTTCGCGCACGCGCACTGCGCTCGCTTGCGACAAGCCTGCGCGGTAGGCAATGCGCGCCGGCAGCGGCATCTGCTCGGCGACGATACCGATGCGCGCGCGCCGCACACGGCCGTGCGCCAGAATTTGCGTCAGCACATGCAGCGCGGTGTTCGACGCGACCGAAAAGCAGATGCCCTGCGCGCCCATGATCACAGCCGTGTTGATGCCGATGACTTCCCCGGCGGAGTTGGCGAGCGGGCCGCCAGAATTGCCGGGATTGAGCGCCGCATCGGTTTGGATGACGTCGCCGATCAAGCGGCCGCTCTGCGCGCGCAACGAGCGGCCGACAGCGCTGACGATGCCGGCGGTCACGGTCGACTGAAACCCGAGAGGATTGCCGATGGCGATGGCGATCTGTCCAGGCCGCACGCTTTTCGAATTGGCCAGCCGCGCGACAGGCAACGTCTCGCCCGTCTCGACGCGCAGTACGGCGAGGTCCGTATCGGGATCGCGGCCAAGCGCGCGAGCGCCGAACTTGCGCCCGTCGGATAGCGACACCGCGATTTCCTTGGCCCCGTCAATGACGTGGTTGTTGGTGAGCATCAATCCATCGGGAGAGACGACGACGCCTGAGCCCACGCCTCCGGCCGGCCGGCCGTTGCGCACGCCAGCGACCTCGACGTGGACGACGGCCGGCGCGATCGTGTCGACGGAGCCGACGACGGCGCGCGAATAGTGATCCAGCAGCTCATCGTCGGGCAGTGCGCCGCTTGTCTGCGGCCCGCGCGGTAGCTCGGCGCCGGCTGGGGCGGCGCCACCCAGAAATCCTAGGACCTTTCGCATGCAAATCTCCCCTGCGCAGCGGGCCGCGAGAATGACGGCCGTCGCTTGCGTGCTGATATGGGGAGGCGCCGAGCCGGTTGGGAGATGCCGGCGAACGTTCCTAGCGCCGGGCGATCTCGATGGGGGATAGGCGCAGCAGGCTGTCGGGCGGCGGCACCTGCTCATAGCCGATGGCGGCGAGAACGCCGGTCAGCATCACTTTGTCATCCTTGCGCAATTCCACGCGCAAGTTCTCGGCGATGAGTTCGCCGTCGATCCACAAACGCAGCGTGCCGTTCTTCTGGCCGGGATCGTCCAAGATGACTTCCTGTTCAATCTTCGTCCAGCGTCCGGTGGCCATCGGCGTGCCGGCTCCCGACAGTCGCAGCCGTTCGCTGCCGTCGACTGCAGCGGTCAATGAGGGCTTGCCCTCGTCGCTCCATTCCAGCGCTACGGTCAGCAGGTCCCTCGTGGCTTGCTGGCGCGCCGCGCTTGGGTCGCCACCAAAGACGCCTGGGAGAAATCCGCCGTCGCCGAAGTCGAATTTTTCGGGCAGCCACACGCTGTAGACGAGGCACGTAGCGGTGGCGCCGTTCACGCCGGGTGGCGACCAGCGGAATTCAATGCCGTTACGGGCTTTGGCGCTGGCGTCGTCGCCCCCCGGCAAGTTGCGCAGCTTTACCTCAAGGGCATCGGGCGAGGGTCCGTCGTTGACGGCCACGACCGTAGCGTTGTCGATAACGCCAACGTCGCGCAAGCCTGCCCGCGCCTGCAGGTCGATGGGCGTCAGCGCCTTGCCGGATGCGGTTTGCAACGCGAAGCGGATCGGCGCGGGATAGCGCTCGCTGCAGGGCGGTTCGGTCGCGGTGTGATAGGCCGCATAGACGACGTAGCCGAGGACGATGGAGCCAATCAGCGCGCTGCCGAGATTAATGAAGAGATTCAGCTTCTTGTCGCTCTGCATGGCTCTCGTTCGCTGCTTTCGGGGGCAGCCTGGTATTGGTAAGGGCGCCGACGCTAAGCGCCTTGCAGTACACCGATCTCGTTAATATCCGCAATCGTCAGCCCTGAGCCGGCGCGTTTGGCGGCCGGTGTAGCGTTGTCATGTAGTACCGTGAGGCGCCAATTCCAGCGGCCGAGCCGGTTCCGCGGGGATTAGTGAGGCGGCTCGTCTTTTGTTGCCGCGCGTACTGAGCTAATAAGCACCCGCTGTGAGCGATTTCTGGGTGCGCGTCGTCGCCAATCAGGGGAGAGCTTCATGACGATCAGACTGGCGCTGGCGGCCTTTGTTTTGGCAGCCGCTGGAGCAATTTCGACGTCGGAGGCGCTCGACGGCACCGTCCCGCCCGTCGGCAAGATACTCGAGCGCGCGCAAGAGGCGTCGACGCTGGTTCAGGTGCAGCAGCCCCGCCGTCGGCGCCGCGTCAATACGCGTGAGACGGCCCCCGAGACATCCGCCATCCCGCCCGGCAAGGCGAACAACGGCGAGGTACTGTTCGGTGTGCAGGACGTCGGCTTTCTCGTCGACCGCGACGTGATCCGCGTCGGCTCCGAGATCGGCAAGTTCGACCGCATCCGGCTGCGCGTCTTGAAGAATGAGATTTTCGTCACCGACCTCAAGGCGATCTTCGATGATGGCACGACCGAGACGCTGCTGACCGACGCCAAGATCGCTGCCGACCGCAAGACCGAGTGGATTCCGCTGAAGCACAAGGGCTTCATCAAGGAGATCCAGCTCGTCTATCGCTCGAAGCCCGACTTCAAGGGTCAGGCGCGCGTGGAGGTGTTCGGCGAGTACGAGAGCGGCTGGCTTGGCCCGAACGGCGAGGGCCGCAAGTACAACGACGGCTGGGTGTTGCTCGGTACCGACACGGCGGGCAGCGTCGGCTTCGATCGCGTCAAGATTCCCGTTGGCCAGAACGATGGCGGCTTCAAGCAGTTGCGCGTCTCGGTGAAAGACCGCGACGTGACGATGACCAACCTGGCGGTCGTCTACAACGACGGGGCCAAGGACGAGATCGAGACCAACCGCACCAAGATCGCCGCCGATGCGGCTTTCGGCCCGGTGGAGCTCAAGAAGGGCGCGACCATCAAGGAGATCGAGGCGACGTGGCGATCGCGCGCGCTGGCGACCTCGAAGCGCGACCGCGCCTACGCCACGGTGCAGGTGTGGGGCAAACACTGACGCGCTTCGGCATCGAATGCAAAAAGGCCGGCGCGCTGACGCCGGCCTTTTTGTTTGGCGGAAAGCGCTCGGCTTAGCCGAAGGCGCCGAAGTGGTGCGAGATGCCGGTGCCGATCTCGCGGATGAACTCGTACGCCTCTTCCATCGGCGCCAGGATCTCGGTCTCGACGCGGCCGTAGTCGTCGATGCCGTGCGGCCGGTAGGTCGCCGGCTCGGTGTATTGCGCGCGGTCGCCGGCTTCGCGGGCGCGTCGCGGAAAGGCCTGACGCATCTCGTTGACGACCGCCGGCACATCGAGCATCAGCGCCATCTCGAACAACTGCCGGTGCGAGACATCGTTGCGCGGCGAGAAACGCGGCATCTGCGCGGCGAGGATGAAAATGCGCATGATCAGCGCCAGGCGGATAGCCTGCAGAAGATCGAGCTCCAAGCGCGTATCATCAGGGATCTTGCCGCCCTCGATGCCGATCTCCTCCAGCATGGCGTGCAGCTCCACCGCGTCGAGACGCAGATGGTGCACGAGGCTGTTGATCTCGCCATTGCGGTCGTCCGACAGCAATAGGTTGGCGAGCGAGCGGAAGGCCGGATCGAGGTTGGGTTCGCGACCCCACGAGGCGCGCCAGGCCCAGAACCCCGGGTCGAAGACGATGGCGTTGGCGCCCATAGCATTGAGGCTCGAAAGCTGCTTGCCGCGGGCGATCATCTCCAGCAGCGGACGCAGCCGTTGCGAGGTGCGGGCGAGCTCAATGAACCGCTCGCGCTCCGAGCCGACGGCGGCGCCGAGGCCGGCGACGACGTTGGCCACGTAGCCGAACTGCTGCAGGATGGCGTTGTTGGGGATGGCGCGCATGCGCGAGACGGCGCTGCGATCCGGCGCGCCGCCGGAGTCGGACTGCCGCTTTACCGGGCGCGAGCCGGTCTTGAACAGGATGTTGGGGCCGAAGGCGCCGAGCACCGCGCGATAGCCAGGATGCGCGAACAGATGCTCCTGGTAGGCGCGCAGGCGGCCGATGAAGTCGAGCCGCAGGTCGGTGTCCTCGTAGAACGGATCCTCGCCTTCCGGCGGCACTTCTCCGTCCATGATGACCGTGGCGAGCGCGCGCGTCGTCAGCCGCCGGTTGGCAAAGAACAGGTAGCCGTCGCCGCCCTGGAAGCTCGTCTCGTGCTTGATCTGTATTTCGTGGCGGGCAAAGCGCCGGCGCGACTTGTCGGAAAAGACGTAATGCAGGCGCGTGCGCATCTCGCCCGGGTGGGCGCCGCGGCCCATGGATTCGCCGTGCGTCGAAAAGATAAGCGTCTCGACGCCTTTTAGGTCTGCCTTGTGGATGGCCTCCACCAGGCCATGGTGCAGACGCTCGATAGCGAGCGTCGCCGCGATCTGGCCGACGAAGCGGCCGGCGTCGGAGAAGCCGGTCTGCAACGCCAGGCGCTTCCGGCGCTTCACGTAGCTGACGTACGCCTTCTCCTCGAGCAGGCGCTCGATGACGCGGGCGCCGGTTTCGAGGCCGAGCGGCGTTTCGAACAGCGGGGACACGTCGGTGATGTGGTCGACGCCGAACAGCGTGGCGAAGAAGACGGCGATCAGCACCGTCGCCGGAGATTCGGTCTCGGCGATGAGGAAGCGGACCGGCGTCTCGCGATCGACGTGCTTCTGGATCTGGGCGATGAGCGCGAACTGGCGGATCGCCGTCGCCGTCTCGAGATCGAGCGACTCGAAGTTCACCGTCTCGTGGCGCGCCGCCTCGATCATGCCGACGATGCGGGCAAGCGCCTGGCTTTCCGACAGGTCGCGCGTCCATGGCTCATGTACGAAGGCGCGGAAGGCGTTGTTGAGCTGCACCGCGTTGATGCGCACGTGAATATGCGCGGTGCCGAGGCCCGTCGCCTCCATCAGGCCGGCAAGTACGGCGACGCCGCGTTTGCCCTTGCCCGCCGGCAGCACTTCGATAAGCGCGCGCAACAGGCTGACGATGGGCTCGACGGTCGTGATGTTGTACCCGTCCGACCGCGTGATGATGTTGGCGGCCTCGGCCAGCGCCGTATTCGCCGTCATAACCTTGTCGAGGGCCTCGATCTGCTCGTCGACGGCGGCGATTGTCAGGTCGAGCTTGCCGGTGACCTGGCGCGAAATCCGCTGCGCTTCGCCCTCGGCAGGAAGATCGTTCTTCAAACCTAGGAAACGCTCGCGCATATCGGCGAGCGAGGCACGCTTCTCCTGCAGGCGCAGGATGAACGACTTGCGCCAGTCGATGTCGGTGCGCCCGTCGAGGTCGTAGCCGACCCAGCAGGCAAACGTCGCCAGCTTGGGGCGCAGCTTGTAAGCTTTGTCGCCGAAGCGATTGGCGGCAGCACTGAAGAAGCTGTCGAGCAGCTCGACGTAGGCGTTGCGCAGGTTTTGAATGGCGTTCTGGGCGCGCCCGTGCTCGTAGGCGAGGTCGATGTTGTCGTCGGGCCGGTGCGGCACGCCGATGCGCGTGTTGGGATCGACATCGTCGGCAACGGCAATTTCGACGATGCGCTTCGACAGCGCGTCTGACAGCCCGAAGGTCGGATGCGCCGTCAGCACGATGCCGGTGCGGGGCCGCTCCCACCGCGCCTTGAAGGTTTCGAAGTCGGCCGCCGCGGCAGCGCCTTCGACAAACTCGGCAAATTCCTTGTAGGTCGTTGCGCGGTCGACGAAGCCGACGCGCTCGCGCAGGTGGCGCGCACGCTGCACGCAGGCGCGGTCCATCAGGCGCCCGGCGAGCGCCTTTAGCTGATCGAAGGAAATATCGCCCGCCTCGAGCCGCCGCGATAGGTCGAAGGCGAGGCTGACGATCGGATTGAGCGCGGGGGAATCGGGGATTTGCGTGCGCAGGGCGCGGAGTTCATCGCGCAGCCGGAACTCGTCGAGTTTACCGGCGGCGGGCGCTGCGTCTTTCTGCATCTTGGTCTCCACGCTTCGCGTCTGCCGCCGGCCCGCAGCAGTACGCCATTCCGTGGGAGCTCGGGGGGCGCCGGGGGGTGCGGGCCCGTCTCACGTGAGACGGGCCCCCAAGCTCTTACGCGACTTTCTTCTTCGCGCTGCCGAGAACGCTGGCAAGAGTCGAGCCCATCTCGGAGGGCGTCGGCGCAATGGTCACGCCGCAGCCCTTGAGAATCTCGACCTTCTCCGGCGCCGACTCGCCGAACGCCGAGATGATGGCGCCGGCGTGGCCCATCTTACGGCCCTTCGGCGCCGAGAGGCCCGCGATATACGCAACGACCGGCTTCTTCATGTGGTCGCGTGCGTACTGGCCGCCCTCGGCCTCCTGCGGGCCGCCGATCTCGCCGATCATCAGCACGGCGTCGGTCTCCGGATCGTTCTCGAAGTGCTCGAGGATGTCACGGAAGGACGAGCCGTTGATCGGGTCGCCGCCGATGCCGACGCTGGTGGAGATGCCGATGCCGAGCGCCTTCATCTGCGCCGCGGCCTCGTAACCGAGCGTTCCGGAGCGGCCGATGATGCCGACGCGACCGGGTAGGTAGATGTGCCCGGGCATGATGCCGAGCATCGCCTTGCCCGGCGAGATGGTGCCGGCGCAGTTCGGACCGGTGAGAACCATGCGGTTCTCTTTCTTGTAGCGGCGCATGTACCGCTTAACGCGGATCATGTCCTGCGCGGGGATGCCGTCGGTGATGCACACGCAGTATTTGATGCCGGCGTCGGCCGCTTCCATGATCGCGTCGGCAGCGAAGGGAGGCGGCACGAACACGATGCTGGCTTCGGCATTCGTCTCCTGCACGGCGCCCTTGACGGTGTTGAACACCGGACGGCCGAGGTGGCTGGTGCCGCCCTTGCCCGGGGTAACGCCGCCGACGACGTTGGTGCCGTAGTCGATCATTTCCTGGGCGTGGAAGGTGCCGATACGGCCGGTGAAACCCTGAATGAGGACAGGGGTGTTCTCGTTGATGAAAATAGCCATGTGAGCGATCTCCCTTAGCGAGCGGGGCTTTTTGCGGCTGCGACGGCCTTCTGGGCCGCTTCTGCCAGCGTTTCCGCGGTGATGACGGTTAGGCCGCTCTCATCGAGAATACGGCGCCCCTCTTCGACGTTGGTGCCGGCGAGGCGGACGACGACGGGCATCTTGATGTTGAGGTCGGTGATGGCGTCGACGACGCCCTTGGCGACCCAATCGCAGCGGTTGATGCCGGCGAACACGTTCAGCAGCAACGCCTTGACCTTCTTGTCCTTCAACACGGCCTTGAACGATTTGGCGACGCGCTCGGGTGAGGCGCCACCGCCGATGTCGAGGAAGTTGGCAGGCTCGCCGCCGGCCAGCTTGATCATGTCGAGGGTAGCCATGGCGAGGCCGGCGCCGTTGACGACGCAGCCGATGTCGCCGTCGAGGCCGACGTAGGCAAGGCCGCGATCCGAAGCGTAGGTCTCGCGCGGATCTTCCTGGCTCTTGTCACGCAGCTCGGCGATGTGCGGGCGGCGGAACAGGGCGTTGTCGTCGAACGACATCTTGGCGTCGAGCGCGAACAGGTTCTTGTCCTTGGTGATCACCAGCGGGTTGATCTCGACCATGGTGGCGTCGAGATCGCGGAACGCCCGGTAGCAGGCAAGGATGGTCGGAACCAGCTTGTTGATGATCTCCGGGTCGACGCCGAGGCCGTAGGCCACTTCGCGAGCCTGGAACTGCTGCATGCCGACGGCCGGGTCGACCGAGACGCGGATGATCGTGTCGGGCTGCTTGGCCGAGATCTCTTCGATCTCCATGCCGCCGGCAGCCGAGGCAACGACCATGATGCGCTCGGTGGCGCGGTCCATGACGAACGCCAGGTAGATTTCCTTGGCGATGTCGCTCGCTTCCTCGATGTAAAGGCGCGAGACGAGCTTGCCGGCGGGGCCGGTCTGGTGCGTCGCCAGCTTCTTGCCGAGCATGGCTTCCGCGGCGCGCTCGATCTCGGTGTCGCTGGTGCAAACCTTGATGCCGCCGGCCTTGCCGCGGGCACCGGAGTGGATCTGCGCCTTGACGACCCACTTGCTGCCGCCGATCTCGGTGGCGCGATAGGTTGCCTGCTCGGGGCTGTAGGCCAGGCCGCCGCGGGGGATCGGCACGCCGAACTTCGAAAGAAGCTCTTTGGCCTGGTACTCGTGAATGTCCATTTTTCTTGTTTCCCTAGTCGTTCGTTTGATTAAGCGGCCTTGGAGCGGGCGGCTTCACCCTTCTTGATGGCGGCGGCAGTGGCGAGAAGGTTGTTCGCCATCTTCTCCGAAGCGGCGTCGATCATCTTGCCGTCGAGCGAAGCAGCACCCTTGCCCTGCGCCTCGGCCTCCTTGAGGGCGGCGAGAATGCGCTCGGCGCGCTCGACTTCCTTGGCGGTCGGCGAGAACACGTCGTTGGCGAGCTCGATCTGCGAAGGATGGATCGCCCACTTGCCCTCAATGCCGAGAGCGGCAGCGCGCTTGGCGCCGGCGGTGTAGCCGGCCGGATCGGAGAAGTCGCCGAACGGGCCGTCGATCGGGCGCAGGCCGAAGGCGCGGCAGGCGACGGTCATGCGCGACAGCGCGAAGTGCCACTGGTCGCCCGGGTAGTCAGGGTTGAGGCCGCCGATGACGACGGTGCGCGCCTTGTTGAAGGCGGCGTAGTCGGCGACACCGAAGTGCATGGCCTCGAGGCGGCTGTTGGCCGACGCGATGGATTCGACGTTGGCCATGCCGAGCGGAGTCTCGATGAGGGCTTCCATGCCGATCTTGTTCGGCAGGCCCTTCGCGACTTCGATCTGGCTGACGAAGCTTTCGATGGCATAGACGTCGGCGTAGGTGCCGACCTTAGGGATGAGGATCGTGTCGAGCTTGGCGCCGGCCTGCTCGACGATGTCGACGACGTCGCGGCAGCAGTAGTGCGTGTCGAGGCCGTTGATGCGCACCGAGACGGTCTTGCCGGCGCCGCGCCAGTCGAGGTCATTGAGCGCCTGGATGATGTTCTTGCGCGCCTGCTCCTTGTCGGGCGGCGCCACGGCGTCCTCGCAGTCGAGGAACACGTAGTCGGCGGCGCTGGCGAGCGCCTTCTCGATCATGGTCGGGTTGGAACCCGGCACGGCCAGCTCACTGCGCTGCAGGCGGGACTTGCGGAGGGGATATAGGGTGTAGCTCATCTTGGGCGTTCCTCTGGGCGATCTTTTGTTGAAGGCTGTGGCGGCCTAGCAGTTGCCGGTCGCTGTCGTGAAGTTAGCGAGGCGGCGCCACAACGGCGCCGCCTCGAAGTTCAACTAGCTGGCGAGCTTCAGCTTCGGTTCCGGACGGGACGTGGCGGAAGCCTTGGTCGTCTGACGGAAGTGCTCGGCCGCCGCGCCGCTGCCCGAGCCGGGGACGACGTCGACGCCGCAGTCGCGCAGCGCCATCTCGACGCCGAACAGCACGCCGCCGATCATGATCTCGTCGAGCGCGCCGAGGTGACCGATGCGGAACACCTTGCCGGCAACCTTATTGAGGCCGACGCCGAGCGACAGGTTGTAGCGATAGAATGCGGTCTTCACGACCTGGGCGCTGTCGACGCCTTCCGGCACGAGGATGGCGCTGACCGTATCGGATTGCCACTTTGGCTCCTTCGCGCACAGCTTCAGACCCCAGGCAGCGACGGCCTTGCGCACGCCCTCGGCGAGGCGCGTGTGGCGAGCGAAGACGTTGTCGAGGCCCTCGGCCTGCAGCAGGTCGAGAGAGGCGCGCAGGCCGCGCAGCAACTGCGTTGCCGGCGTGTAGGGGAAGTAGCCGAGGTCATTGTTCTTGATCATGTCCTCGAACGAGAAGTAGCAGCGCTCCATCTTCGAGGACTTGTTGGCCTCGAGCGCCTTGTTGCTGACGGCGAGGATGCCGAGGCCGGTCGGCAGCATGAAGCCCTTCTGCGAGCCCGACACGCAGCAGTCGACGCCCCACTCTTCCATGCGGAAATCGATGCAGCCGACCGAACTGACGCCATCGACGAACAGCAGCGCAGGATGCTTGGCGTCGTTGAGCGCCTTGCGCACGCCGGCGATGTCGGAGGTGACGCCGGTGGCCGTCTCGTTGTGCGTGGCGAACACCGCCTTGATCTCGTGGTTCTTATCGGCCGCGAGGATCTCGGCATACTTCTCGACCGGCACGCCCGTGCCCCACTCCTCGTCGAGCACCTGCACGTTGAGGCCGAGGCGCTGGGCCATGTCGACCCACAGCAGCGAGAACTGACCGAAGCGGCTCATCAGAACCTTGTCGCCGCGGTTCAGCGTGTTGGAGATCGCCGATTCCCAGGCGCCCGAGCCGGACGAGGGGAAGAGGAACACGCGGCCGTTCGACAACTTGAACGCCTTCTTGACGTCCTCGAACAGCGGCAGGGTGAACTTGGGGAATTCCGGCGAGCGCATGTCTTCCATGCGGATGTCCATGGCCGAGCGGACGGCTTCGGGGATGTTGGTGGGCCCAGGAATGAACAGATGCGTCGTAACGAGCATGAAGTAGTTTCCTCCGATTGCCGTCTGATCTTGCGTTTCTGTAGCTTGCGTGTGTTTCGCGCATTTTGCGCAGTACCCGCCATCGCGCCCGGCGACGGGTCCGTTGTCTGTTGCTTGCGGCTAGGCGGGAAGCATCTATTTACGCTGATGCCTTCGCAACACCCTATCGGGCAGCCGTTGGACACTCTCGGGTAGTGGCTCGGCTGTGCTTGCGGGTAGGCGTTCCTACCCACCCTGACGGACACGAGAAACACGACGCATCCGCGAACTCTCTCGCGCGCGTTGCCGCGCCGCTAACCCGCGGAAACATTAGCGTCTCTGATCGATGGTGCAATGTGCAAAAAAGCGCGCCCGCATTGTGCAGCGCGTCATTCGTGCGGCGCGTCTCAGCGCTGATCCATCGTCGTCTGCATGTACAGCGCCACGGCCATGGCGCGATTGGAGACGCCGAGCTTATCGTAGAGGTTCTTGAGATGGTACTTGACGGTGTTGCGCGAGATGCCGATGCGCGATGCGATCTGCAAATTCGTCCAGCCATTGGCGAGCGCCGTCAGCAACTCGCGCTCGCGCGAGGTGAGCTCCGAGAACGGATCCGTCGTCAGCGCTTGCAAATCGACGTAGGGCAGCGACATGCGTCCGCGGGCGACGGCGGCGATGCTGTCGACGAGCACCGAAGGCTCATCGCTCTTGGAGATGAAGCCCCACGCGCCGAGCCGAACCGCTTGACGCAGCACGTCTTTGCCGGGCTCGCCCGTATACACGACGATGCGTGTTGCGATGTGCCGGCGCTTCAGCGTGGCGAGAATCTCGCCGCCGTTCATGTCCGGCAACGACCAGCCGATGATACCGATATCGGTCGGCTGCTCCTCGACGGCGGCGATGAACGCCGAACCGCTAGCATGTGCTTCCAGCACCTCGAAACGCCCATCGCGCGTAATGAAATCGCGCAGGCCCGAGCGCACCACGGGACTCTTGTCCGCGATCATCACCCGAGGACGCGCATCGCCATGCGTCGCTGGAGATAGAAGGTTTGCCATCACCCGTTGGTAGCAACGAATTGGAAGGATTTGGTCAAGAACGACGCAACTTGCGTCTACACCTTGCCGCAGCTCTTGGCCGGCGCGCCGTCGGCGCAGTCGCGGTGCTCCACCTCGACAGTGGCGTGCACGACCCCGAAGGCCTCCTTGAGGCGCGCTTTGATGGCAGCGGCAACTCGCTCCGGCGGCACGGTATCGCAGGTCTGCGCATGCAGGGTCATGACGGGGCGGTTCTCGCTGAGCGACCAGGCATGCACGTGATGCACCGATTGCACGTCGGGGACCGTGGCCTCGAGATCGCGCTGCACCTCGCGCACGTCGATGCCGCTGGGAGCGCCCTCGAGCAGGATGTGTCCGGCATCCTTGGTGATCAGCCAGGCGCTGCGCAGGATCAGCAGCGTGATGACAATGGAGAGGATCGGATCGATCGGCGTCCAACCGGTCTGCAGGATGACCAGCGCCGCGACGATCGCCGCCACGGAGCCGAGCAGGTCGCTCATCACATGTAGCAGTGCGGCACGCACGTTGAGATTGGCGCCGCTGCCGTGCCGCAGAATGAGCAGCGTCAGCACGTTGACGCCGAGGCCGACGGCGGCGATGGCCAGCATGGGGCCGCCCAGCACTTCGACCGGATTGAACATCCGTTCGATCGCCTCGAAGGAGATCATCGCGGAGATAAAGAAGAGGGCGAGACCGTTGGTGAAGGCCGCCAGAACCTCAAAGCGCTGGAAGCCGTAGGTTCGCTTCCAGTCGGCCGGTCGCTTGGCGACGCGCACGGCCAGATAGGCGAGCGCGAGGGCGGCAGCGTCGGTCAGCATGTGCCCGGCGTCGGCCAGCAGCGCCAGCGATCCGGAAATGATGCCGCCGGCGGCCTCGGCGATGAGGGTGACTGTCGTCAGCACGCCAGCCAGCAGCAAGCGACGCTCGTTCAGGTCGCGCCGCCATGGCTATGCCCGTGCGCGATTCCGGGGCCGTGATCGTGACCGTGTCCCATGCGTGCTCCTAACGCGGCCTCTATAGCATTTCAGATAGGGGGCGACGCAGGGATGCGGTGGCCCGACGCAACACGAACACGCAAGTCGACAGTACGATCCGACGCGTTAACCGATCCCACCTAGCTGCACTGCGGCATTGGGGTGCGCCGTGCAGCCGACACTTGCGCTTGCCGTTCGAACCGCCAATATCGGCGCGGGAAAATTCTGCCGGCTGCGATGGTGGGTCCATCGGGTTGGCCAAGAAGAGCACTTTTGGGAGGAACGAGACCCGTGACGATCAAGTCGGACATTGAGATCGCCCGCGCCGCGACGATGAAGCCCATCGCCGAGGTAGCCGCCAAGGTCGCCATCCCTGCCGAAGCCCTCGTTCCCTACGGCACCACAAAAGCCAAGGTCACCTTTCAGCACATCGACAGCTTGAAGAGTGCCAAGGACGGCAAGCTCATTCTCGTCACCGCGATCTCTCCGACCCCGGCCGGCGAGGGCAAGACGACGACGACCGTCGGCCTCGGCGACGGTCTCAACCGCATCGGCAAGAAGGCGATGATGTGTTTGCGCGAGCCCTCGCTCGGGCCGTGCTTCGGCGTCAAAGGCGGCGCCGCCGGCGGCGGTTATGCGCAGGTGGTGCCGATGGAGGACATCAACCTGCACTTCACCGGCGACTTCCACGCCATCACGTCGGCGCACAATCTGCTGTCGGCGATGATCGACAATCACATCTACTGGGGCAACGGCCTCGGTTTCGACACGCGCCGTGTCGCTTGGAAGCGCGTGCTCGACATGAACGATCGTGCGCTGCGCTCGATCGTCAACTCGCTGGGCGGCGTCGCCAATGGCTTCCCGCGCCAGGACGGCTTCGACATCACCGTCGCCTCCGAGGTCATGGCAATCCTCTGTCTCGCCCTCGACCTCAAGGATCTCGAGCGTCGCCTCGGCAACATCATCGTCGGCTACACGCGCGACAAGACGCCGATCCGTGCGCGCGAACTGAAGGCCGATGGCGCCATGACCGTCCTCCTCAAGGACGCGCTGATGCCGAACCTCGTGCAGACGCTGGAGAACAACCCCGTCTTCATCCACGGCGGCCCGTTCGCCAACATCGCACACGGCTGCAACTCGGTTCTGGCCACCAAGTCCGCGCTCAAGATTGCCGACTACGTCGTCACCGAAGCCGGTTTTGGCGCCGATCTCGGCGCCGAGAAGTTCTTCGACATCAAGTGCCGCAAGGCGGGTCTGTCGCCCGACGTGGCGGTCGTCGTCGCCACCGTGCGGGCGCTGAAGATGCACGGCGGCGTCGCCAAGGAGAACCTCAAGAACGAGAACGTCCTCGCCGTGAACAAGGGCTGCGATAACCTCATGCGGCACCTTCAGAACATGGCCAAGTTCGGCGTGCCGGTGGCTGTCGCCATCAACAAGTTCGTGACCGATACGGACGCCGAGATGCAGGAAGTGATGAAGGCCGCCGAGAGCCTCGGCGCGCGCGCCTTCGTGTGCACGCACTGGTCGGACGGCGGCGCCGGCACCGAGCAGCTCGCTCGTCACGTCGTCGAACTGACCGAGACGAAGCGCTCCAACTTCAAACCCCTCTATCCCGACAACATGACGTTGCGCGACAAGGTGAAGATGATCGCGACCGAGATCTACGGCGCTTCTGACATTGCGTGCGATGCATCGGTCGAAACAGCGTTCAAGGATCTCGAGGCCGGCGGTTTCGGTAACCTGCCTGTGTGTATGGCGAAGACGCAGTACTCGTTCTCGACCGACCCCGCCAAGCGCGGTGCGCCGAGCGGGCACGTCGTACCGGTACGCGAGCTGCGTCTGTCGGCCGGCGCCGAATTCGTCGTCGTCATCACCGGCGAGATCATGACCATGCCGGGCCTGCCGCGCGTGCCGGCGTCGGAGGCGATCCGCCTCAACGCAGAGGGTCAGATCGAAGGTCTGTTCTGACCCAGCTTTCGAAAACCGCTCAAGTCCGGTTGCCGTTTCTCAAGGCAAATGCTCGCAACTAAGGCAGCGTTCGGCGTACGATTTGCTGCCACTTCTCTCAGTTTGAGGGCATGATGCGTCGCAGCTTGGCCATTCGAGGCGGGATTTGCGGCAGGAACAGACGTCGATCAAAGCCGAGGCAGTGCTGCGCAAGGCTTTTGATGAAATGAACGGCACCGGCGACGGTGTGCGCGTGCCCTACCAGGCCATCTCCGAATGGCTTGGCGCCCAGAAGCTCGACGATCTGAAGCAGAAGGTCGCCGAGGCGGAGACGATGTTCCGCCGAACCGGCATCACCTTTGCGGTCTATGGCAGCGACGACGCCGCTGAGCGCCTCATCCCGTTCGACATCATCCCACGTATCATCGCGGCGGCCGAATGGCGCCGTCTCACGGCCGGCATCGAGCAGCGCGTCCGCGCGCTCAACGCGCTGATGTACGACATCTACCATCGCCAGGAGATCATCAAGGCCGGCAAGCTTCCCGAGGAGCTGGTCGTCGGCAACTCGGCCTTCGTGCCGGAGATGATGGGCGTCGAGCCGCCGCTCGGCATCTACAGTCACATCATCGGCATCGACATCGTGCGCACCAGCGAGAACGATTTCTTCGTGCTCGAGGACAATACGCGCACGCCCTCGGGCGTCTCGTACATGCTCGAGAACCGCGAAACGATGATGCACATGTTCCCCGACCTGTTCGCCAAGAACAGGGTGGCGCCGGTCGAGAACTATCCGGAGCATTTGCTCAAGACGCTGGAAAGCGTGGCGCCCAAGGGGCTCGACCGCGAGCCGACCATCGCGCTGCTGACGCCCGGCCAGTACAACAGCGCCTACTTCGAGCATTCGTTCCTCGCCGACCAGATGGGTGTCGAGCTGGTCGAGGGCCATGACCTCACGGTATTGGACGGCGCCCTGCAGATGAAGACGACGCAGGGCCCGCGCCAGATCGATGTCATCTACCGACGCATCGACGACGATTTTCTCGATCCGCTCGTCTTCCGTCCTGACTCGGTTCTGGGCGTGCCCGGGCTGTTCGACCTCTATCGCTCCGGCCGCGTCACCATCGTCAATGCCCCGGGAGGTGGCATCGCCGACGACAAGGCGATCTACAGCTACATTCCCGAGATCATAAAGTTCTATACAGGCCGCGCGCCGATCCTGCAGAACGTGCCGACTTACAACTGCCGCAAGCCGGACGAGCTCAAGTACGTGCTCGACAATCTTGCGAAGCTGGTCGTCAAAGAAGTGCACGGTTCGGGCGGCTACGGCATGCTCGTCGGACCGACGGCCTCGAAAGCGGAAATCGAAGCCTTCCGCCACAAGCTCGAGGCCAACCCCTGCAACTACATCGCGCAGCCGACGCTGGCGCTGTCGACCTGCCCGACACTGGTCGAGGCCGGGGTCGCGCCGCGGCATCTCGATCTGCGCCCCTTCGTCCTCTTCGGCGATGAGGTGCGGCTCACCTCCGGCGGCCTGACGCGGGTGGCGCTGCGGGAGGGCTCGCTCGTCGTCAATTCGAGTCAAGGCGGTGGAACGAAGGACACATGGGTTCTGCAGGACTGAAGCCGCAATCTGAGAATCATCAACGGGCGGGCGCTGCGCACAGCATGCTGGGACGGACGGCCAACGATCTTTATTGGCTGGCGCGCTATGTCGAACGCGCCGAGAACATGGCGCGCCTCACCGAGGTCGGCTATCGCATCGTGCTGCTGCCGCGCGATGGCGACGCAACGCACGAGGAGTGGCGCTCGACGCTTGCCAGCGCCGGCTGCGCGCAAGGCTACTTTGCCAAGCATGAGACGTTGAACACGCGCGACGTGATCAACTACCTGCTGTTCGATTTCTCCAACCCTTCGAGCGTCAAATCGTGCCTGGCTGCGGCGCGGCGCAACGGCCGCGCGCAGCGAACCTCGTTGACGCGCGACATGTGGGAGAGTCTCAATTCGGCGTGGATCGAGTTCTCCAACATCAACCCATCGAGCGTCACCGCCGGCGAGCTGCCGCGTATCCTCGATTGGGTGCGGTCACGATCGGCTCTCTACCGCGGCGCGCTGCTCAACACGATCCTGCGCAACGACACGTTCTTCTTCAGCCAGCTCGGCACGTTCCTCGAGCGGGCCGACAATACGGCGCGCATTCTCGACGTGAAGTACTACGTGCTGCTGCCGCAGATCGAGATGGTCGGCAGCGGCGTCGACAACGTGCAGTGGGGCGCCATCCTGCGCTCCGTTTCGGCGCATCGCAGCTACCGCTGGGTATACAAGCAGAACTACCGCCCGTGGCGCATCGCCGAGTATCTCATCCTCAATCAGGCAATGCCGCGCTCGCTGCGTTCCTGCTATGACGAAATCAACCTGGCGCTTGGCGATCTCGCCGAACTGTATGGGGCCAAGTCGGGCTGCCACGAGACCGCGGCCGCAACGCGCCGCCTGCTCGCCGAAGGCAACATCGACAGGATATTCCAGTCGGGGCTGCACGAGTTCATTGAGGACTTCATCGTGCGCAACAACCGGCTCGGTTCCGAGGTTGCGGAGAGTTATCACTTCAATGGCTGAGTGAGGTTAGGGGAGTGTGATGATCGAGAAATTCGCACACACGAGCGGCTGGGTAGCGAGCGAATTTCTCGATCTAAATCACACTGCCAAATCAATTATCTTAGTGCCCCTTATGATTCCTAAGTTCGCTCACCACAGAGCCTGCGAACACAGGCGAACTTCGAAATCGGGGCACTAGTGCTCGTCTCGATCGGTCATGTGACGCGATATGCTTACGCCTCGCCGGCGCTCTACAGCATTCATACGTTGCGCATGACGCCGCCAGCGTTCGAAGGGCAGCGCGTCGTCAGCTGGCGCGTCGAGATGCCGGGCATCGACAGCGCAGTCCGCTTCCGTGACGCTTTCGGCAACGTCACGCATCTCGTATCCCATGCGCAACCGCATTCGGAAATCGCCATCATCGCGCGGGGCACCATCGAGACGCAGGACAAGGCCGGCTTCGTGCGCGGTCTGTCAGAGGTGGCGCCGCCCCGCGTCTTCAGACGCGAGACCGTCAAAACGGCGCCCGAGGAGAACATTCGAGAGCTGGTCGCCAGCCTCGAGGCCGTCGACGGTATCGACCGTCTGCACGAGCTGATGGCCGTCGTCGGCGAGCGGGTGAAGTACGTGGTGGGCGCGACGAATGCCTCGACCAGTGCCGCCGAGGCGCTCAAGGCGGGTCGCGGTGTCTGTCAGGATCACGCCCACATCTTCATTGCCGCGGCACGGCTCATGGGTGTGCCCGCACGCTACGTGAACGGGTATTTCGTCACCGGAGGGGAAAGCGCCTCCGAAGCCCAGCACGCCTGGGCTGAGGCCTACATCGAGGGCCTCGGCTGGCTCGGCTTCGATCCCGCTAACCAAGTCTGCCCCACCGACCGCTACGTGCGCCTCGCTTGCGGCCTCGATGCGCCTTCGGCAGCCCCGATTACCGGCAATCGCCGCGGCGGCATCGACGAGGTTCTTGACGTCTTCGTTGAAGTCCAGCAGCAAAGCAGCGCCCAGCAGCAGTGAGACCCCGAAACGGGGCGCGTCGGGCATGGACCACTGGGGACGTTGCCGATGACCTACTGCGTCGCATTGCGGCTCAACCGCGGACTGGTGTTCGCAGCCGATACGCGCACGAACGCCGGCGTCGATAACATTGCCCAATTTCGCAAGATCCACTATTGGCGCAAGCCGGGCGAGCGTGTGCTGGTATTGCTCACGGCAGGCAACCTGTCGCTGACGCAGTCGGTCGTTAGTCTGCTCAACGAGCAGCTCGTCGAACGCGAGGAGGAGCCGGACGCGGTGAACCTCTATAACGTGCATTCGATGTACCGCGCCGCGCGTCTCGTCGGTGACGCGGTGCGCAGCATCAGGGCCATTGACGGGGCGGCGCTCGAAGCGACGAAAACCGGATTTTCCGGTTCCTTCATTCTCGGCGGCCAGATCGGCAAGGAGCCGCCGCGCCTGTTCCAGATCTACTCAGAAGGCAACTTCATCGAGGCCACCGATGAGACGCCGTTTTTTCAGATCGGCGAGCACAAGTACGGCAAGCCGATCCTCGACCGTGTGGCGCAGCCGACTATGCGACTCGGGGAAGCGGCGAAGCTGATCCTGCTCAGCTTCGATTCGACTTTGCGGTCCAACCTTTCGGTCGGTATGCCGATCGACATTCTGGTGTACGAACGCGACAGCCTCGATGTGCGCCGCGAGAAGCGCATCTTCCAGGATGACGAATACTTCAAGAAGCTATCGACGTCTTGGTCGGAGGCATTGCGTTCGGCCTTCACCAAGATCGAAGAATTTGACGTCTAGCGCGGGTAGCCGGCGCGCCACCCCGGCGGCGAGGTGCGCTTACGCCGCAATTGCCACCTAACTGTCATTAGGTTAGCGGCATACCAACGGCGCGATTTCGTTATTGTCTACGACGCAGGCTGCGACGCTGCGCCAGAGCTCTGGGGAGGACGCCTTGAAGATTTGCATGATCGGCGCCGGATATGTCGGCCTCGTCTCCGCCGCGTGCTTCTCGGAGTTCGGCTGGACCGTCACCTGCGTCGACAAGGATCCGCGCCGGCTCGCCGAGCTGAAGGACGGCAAGTCGCCGATCTACGAGCCCGGCCTCGACGATCTCATCCAGCGCAACATGCAGGCCGGCCGCCTGGTGTTCACCGACAACCTCGCGCCGGCAGCGAAGGATGCCGCGGTGATCCTGCTGGCCGTCGGCACGCCGATGCGCCGCGGCGACGGCTATGCCGATCTCTCGTACGTCTACGCGGCGGTCGACGAGATCGCCCCGCACCTGCAGGGCTTCACGGTGATCGTCACCAAGTCGACCGTGCCGGTCGGCACCAGCCGCGAGATCGAGCGCCGTCTGCGCGCCGCGCGGCCCGACGGCGAGTTTGCCGTCTGCTCCAATCCCGAGTTCCTGCGCGAGGGATCGGCCATCCAGGACTTCATGCATCCCGATCGCGTGCTTGTCGGCACCGACGACGAGCGTGCGCGCGAGGTCATGGGAAGGCTCTATCAACCGCTCGCGTTGCGCAACGCGCCGGTGATCTTCGTTGGGCGCGAATCCGCCGAGCTGGCGAAGTACGCCGCCAACGCCTTTCTGGCGCTGAAGATCAGCTTCATCAACGAGATCGCGGACCTGTGCGAGCAGGTCGGCGCCGACGTGCAGGAGGTCGCCACCTCGATCGGCAAGGACCGCCGCATCGGCGACAAGTTCCTGCATCCCGGTCCTGGCTATGGCGGTTCGTGCTTCCCCAAGGACGTGTCGGCGTTGATCCGCACGGCGCGCGAGAACAAGTCGCCGGTCTCCATCATCGAGCAGGTCCAGCGCGTCAACGACGAGCGCAAGATCGCCATGGCGCACCGTATCGAGGCGGCGGCAGGCGGGTCGGTGCGCGGCAAGACGGTGGCCATCCTCGGCGTCACCTTCAAGCCGAACACCGACGACATGCGCGATGCCCCGAGCCTCACCATCGTGCCGATGCTGCAGGAGCGCGGCGCCACGGTGCGCGTGTGCGATCCACAGGGTCGCAAGCAGGCCGATCCGCTGCTGCCCGACGTCGTGTGGTGCGAAGGCGCGCTGGAGACGGCGACAGGCGCCGATATCCTCGTCACCGTCACCGAATGGAATGAGTTTCGCGCCCTCGACCTCAAGGCCGCCAAGGCGAAAATGCGCGGCGAAGTGCTCGTCGATCTGCGCAACGTGTTCTCCGCCGAGCTGGCGCACGACGCGGGTTTTCGCTACTCGGCCGTCGGCCGCCGGTCGGAGGAAGCCGATTTGCCACCGACGCAATTGGCTCGCCGCGCGTGAGCGCCGCTTGAGCGCAGGATGATTTGCACGCGTGGCACCGCGACGGAGCCGTTCGTCGGCATTGGTGGCGCCGGTAAGCTGGGTCGATCAGCCGCGACCGTGAGAAGCGTGTAGAGCCGCAGGGCGCTGTCGCGTGCTGCCGCCAGACTGCGCCAATGTGCGATCGCCAACTCCAGAGGGCCGAGGACGCGGGCGAGTATGATGGATGCAGCGAGCATCGCTGGCGGGTGGCACGCCCCGGACATGACCAGGTAAGCGCCAAGCCCCAGCATCGCCGATTGAAGCGCCGCGCGTTGCGATCTCAGCATCGCTGCCGTGACGAGCGTCGGCCAAACAATGGCATCCTGTGCCTCGCGCAGGCGCGCGTTGACCAAGAACCACCGGCTGCGCGTCCCCCTTGAGGAGGTGGGCAGCGCACACCGCTGCACGTTCAATTGTGCCGCCTGCCGCGCAGGAACCGCACTGCGTCGCTCGGCAATGATCAAGCACGCGACAGGTAGGACGCCGCCCATTACCGCGAGCAGTCCGAAAAGCGGATGCAGCAGGAATAAGACGCAGAGATAGAGCGGCACCCAAGGCAGATCGCATAGCGCTGCCGGCGCGTGGCCTCCGAGGACGGCGCGCAGGCGGTCGAGATCGGCGATGGCCCGCGCGTTTCCGCGCTTGCCGAGCAGCAGCGCACTGAGCGTCCGGTCGGTGCGCTGGGCGCAGCGCAGGAGGACGCCGTGCCGCACGATGTCGAGGCCGGCGCCGAGCGCATACAACACGAGCATCAGTGCGGTCATGCCGGCGAGGTACTGCGCGTCGCGGGTGTTGAGGACCCGATCGTATAGGACCACCATGTAAGCGGGTCCCGTCAGCGCCATCAGGTTGATGCCCGCCGTGCACGCGAAGAGCGCCGTCAGCATGCGACCGCCGCCCGCGATGCGCAGCGCGAAATACGCCGCCCTTTCAGTCCGTTGTCGTTCACGCATGTGCTCCCCCCGGGGCACAGCGCGGCAGCGCCAGCCCTCGCGGGAGAACGGGTGCGACTCTCGTTATGCCACTTAAGGTTGAAACAAATGCTGTGTTCGCGGTCAAGCGGAGGGCTCTCCCGCGGCCCCCCGATGGTGCGGTGGGACCTTGCAAGCCGGTGTAACTCCCCAAGGCGTAAGCAAAAAAAGGCTCTATTGGGTCTCGCTCATCCCCATACACCTGGCTTAGAACAGGGTATGCGGCCGACAACGGCCCGAAATTCGCAGCGGCGGCATGCCGCGAGGGGAACGCCAGAGGATGAACCAGCCGCAGTCGCTCGCCGCCTATTTCACCGGCTGGGCTGCCCTGCGCCCGGCACGCGTGGCCGTGTCGGCAATCGTGACGGCGCTGTCCGCCGCGGCAATCGAGATGGCAGAGCTCGTCGGTCAAGGCGCGCTGGCCGGTCCGCTCGGCCGGGGGACCGGCAAGAAGGGCGACGTCGACGAGCAAAAGGAGATCGATCTCCTCGCCAACAATCGAATTGTCGATGTGCTGAGCGGCGCACCGGTTGCTGCGGTCGCATCCGAGGAAATGGATGCCCCTCTGTTGCTGGACGCAAGGGCGCCGCTGCTCGTTGCCGTCGATCCGCTCGACGGTTCGTCGAACATCGATGCCAATGCTTCGATCGGCACCATCTTCACGGTGCTGCCGGCGCTGCAGCACAACGACGCTCCATCAGCCTTTCTGCAACCGGGCGTCAATCAGCTCGCCGGCGGCTTCTTCGTCTACGGTCCGCAAACAGTGCTCGTCGTTACCGTCGGCGCCGGCACGCAGATCTTCACGCTCGACCGCCGCACATCGACGTTTCTGCTCACGCATCCGAAGGTCGAGATCCCCACGCGCTCCAGCGAGTATGCGATCAACGATTCCAATTCGCGCCACTGGGACGATCCGATCCGCACCTACGTGGAGGATTGCCGGCGTGGCAAGGACGGCCCGCGCGGGCGCGACTTCAACATGCGCTGGACGGGCTCGCCCGTTGCCGACATCTACCGCATCGTCTCGCGTGGGGGCATCTACCTCTACCCCGGAGACAAGCGCAGAGAGTTCCGCGATGGCCGGCTGCGGCTCATCTACGAAGCCAACCCAATCGCCTGGGTGATCGAGCAGGCGGGCGGCGCGGCGTCCACCGGTCGCGAACGGCTCTTGGAGATGAAGCCAACCTCGCTGCACCAGCGCGTGCCGCTGATCGCCGGATCGCGTTTGGAGGTCGAGCACGCGGTACGTCTGCACGACGGGTTGCAGATGCGCGGCGAACGCTCCCCGTTGTTCAGCCGCCGCGGGCTGCTGCGTTACTGATTTAATCAATAATTATAAGGCATTCTCCCGCCGCCATGTCAGCCAAACATCCCATCATCTCGGTCACGGGTTCCTCGGGCGCCGGCACCACGTCGGTGCGTCAGACGTTCGAGAACATTTTCCGCCGCGAGCACATCACCGCCGCCTTCATCGAGGGCGACGCATTCCATCGCTACGGCCGCGCCGACATGGAGGGGGCGACCGTCGAGGCGCGCCTCAAGGGCAACATCCACTTCAGCCATTTCGGTGAGGAGGCAAACTTGCTCGCCGAGCTGCAGGAGGTTTTCCGCAGCTACGGCGAGGGCGGTCGCGGTCGCACGCGCCACTACATCCACGACGAAAACGACGCAGCGCTGCACCGTGCGCCGATCGGCACGTTTACCGATTGGCAGGATCTGCCTCGCGGCACCGACTTGCTTTTCTACGAAGGGCTGCACGGCGCCGTCGTTACGCCGAAGGTAAATGTCGCCAAGCACGCGGATCTCAAGATCGGCGTCGTGCCGGTGATCAACCTCGAATGGATACAGAAGCTCATTCGCGACAAGTCGACACGCGGCTACTCGCACGACGACGCCGTCGACGCGATCTTGGCGCGCATGCCCGACTACGTGAACTACATCTGCCCGCAGTTCACCGAGACGGACATCAACTTCCAGCGCGTGCCTACGGTGGATACGTCGAACCCCTTCGTCGCCCGTTGGATTCCGACACCCGATAAATCGATGGTCATCATCCGCTTCCGCGACCCGCGCGGCATCGACTTCCCTTATCTTCTGTCGATGATGCCGACGAGCTTCATGTCGCGCGCCAATTCCATCGTCATTCCTGGCGGCAAGCTCGACCTCGCTATGCAGCTCATCT
This sequence comes from uncultured Alphaproteobacteria bacterium, assembly GCA_963812795.1. GTDB lineage: Bacteria > Pseudomonadota > Alphaproteobacteria > Rhizobiales > Hyphomicrobiaceae > Hyphomicrobium_A. Next base: position 439,103 of record CAWEWG010000007.1, read on the forward strand.
TAACGCCGCATATCCTGACGCTGGTGGAGCGCAAGCGCCGCGCCTCGTGAGGCTCGTTTTGCACAGGGCCGGACCCCGGGAAGACGTGCACCGCCGATGCCGCTAGAATACCGCGAGAGGCAAGCCGCAAAGGAAACTCGTTCCATGGCTCGACCGGTGACGATTGCCCCTTCCATGCTCTCGGCTGACTTCAGCCGGTTGAAGGAGGAGCTTGCGGCCATCGAGGCGGCTGGCGCCGACTGGATCCATCTCGACGTGATGGATGGTCACTTCGTCCCCAACATCACTTTCGGCCCGCCGGTGATCAAGGCGATGCGTCCTCACTCCAAGAAGGTGTTCGACGTGCACCTGATGATCGCGCCGGCAGACCCATACCTCGAAGCCTTCGCGGCGGCCGGCGCCGATGTCATCACCGTCCACCCGGAGGCGGGGCCGCATCTCGACCGCACGTTGCAGACCATCAAGGCGCTCGGCAAGAAGGCCGGTGTGGCGCTCAATCCGAGCACGTCGGAGGATGCCATCGCCTACGTGCTCGACCGCCTCGATCTCGTGCTGCTGATGACGGTCAATCCCGGCTTCGGCGGGCAAAGCTTCATCCCCTCGGTGGTCGACAAGATCCGCCGCGTCAAGGCGATGATCGGCTCGCGTCCGATCGACATCGAGGTCGACGGGGGGGTGACGCCAGAGACGGCGCCGCTGGTAGCGGCCGCCGGCGCCAACGTGCTGGTCGCCGGATCGGCTGCCTTCAAGGGCGGCACGCGCGAAGCGTACACGGGCAATATCGCCGCCATCCGCGCCGCCGCCGATGCCGCGCGCGGCAAAGCCGCCGCCTGATCCCGCTCGATCCGCGCGACTTATCCTCGGCGCGCGACGCCATGCCTATCCTCGTGCAACGAACTCAGCTTGCGAGGATCGCGTGGACGATACGCCCAACCTCGGCCTGCCGTACATCATGGCCGCCCAATCGCAGAAGCATGTCACCCACAACGAGGCGATCCGCGCCCTCGACGCCATGGTGCAGCTCGCTGTGCTCGACCGCGATCTGTCGGCACCGCCGGTCTCTCCGGCAGAGGGCGCGCGCTACGTCGTTGGCAGCAGTCCGACGGGCGCCTGGAGCGGGCATGCTGGCAAAGTCGCCGCCTATCAGGACGGCGCCTGGATGCTCTATGTGCCCGTTGAAGGCTGGATCGCCTGGATCGCGGACGAGGACGTCGCCGTTGTGTGGGACGGCGCCACGTGGAGCGCATTGACGACGGGCGGCGGCAGCGGCTCGGGCAGCTTCACGACACTCGCCATCAACGGCGCCACCGCCGACGCGACCAACCGGCTGTCGCTCGACGCGACGCCACGCTGCTCAACCACGACGGCGACGGGCACCAGCTCAAGATCAACAAGGCCTCGGCCAGCGACACCGCGAGCCTGCTCTATCAAGACGCGTTTTCCGGGCGCGCCGAGATGGGCCTCGCCGGCGACGACGATTTCCATTTCAAGGTCAGTCCCGACGGCGCGAGCTGGAAGGAGGCGATCGTCATCGACCGCTCCACCGGCATCGTGGCGTTTCCGTTCACCTCGCTGGCGGGCGGTCGCCAAGTTCTCGCCGCCGACCTCGACTTATACGTGCGTGCCGATGGAAGCGACGGTGGCGGCCACACCGGGCTCGCCAACACTTCGGGTGACGCCTTCCTGACGCTGCAAAAAGCCGTAGACGTTGCGGTCGGCTACGATCTTTCGATCTACAAGATCACCATCCACGTCGGCGCCGGCACAACGTATGCCGGCGTCATTCTCAAGAGCTACATAGGCGTCGGACCGATCATCATTGAGGGCGATACGACGACGCCGGCCAACGTCACGATCAACGCGCCGGTGACCACAGGAGAGGCGTTGAAGGCGCCGGCCTGTATCTCCACCAACGGCATACGCGGGAAATGGCGCATTCGTGGCCTCAAGTTTGTGAGCTCGAGGTCTGGCATCTACGCCCGCGGCGGCATGGTCGAGTTCGACCTTTGCGATTTCGGAGCCTGCAGCAACTACCACATGGTGGCGAGCAACGGTGGCCAAGTCATCGCTCTCGGCAATTATGCCATCTCCGGTAACGCCAGTTATCACTGGCTCGCCTCTGATTTTGGCTATCTGGAAGTGATCGGAGCGACCGTCACCCTGACCGGCACGCCTGCCTTCGGCGGCGCATTTGCATTCTCCACCCGCAAGGCAGGAATGAACGTCTATTCGAATACCTACAGCGGCTCGGCAACCGGCGCCCGGTTCCTTGTCAGCAACGTCAGCCTGCTGTTCGTCAACGGCGCGGGCGCATCGGCGCTGCCAGGCAACGCCGCCGGCACGGCGGATGCCGCAACGTACGGAGGCTATGTCTGATGCAACCCGCATACAATCCGAAGGCGTGGTTCTGGATCGTTGGCGGCGACGAGACGCGCGCATGGTCGAGCGCCCAAGCGGCCTACGTTTCCGAATGGCCGCCCGATTACGTGACCCCGATCGCCAACGAAGTCGAGCTGTACGACGTGCTGGTCAAGCGGGAATTGGCGGCTAGGGCGCCAAGCCGCACGTTCTCGACGGCGGAAGTGCGCGCTGCGCTTCTTCGCATCGACGCGGCGGCTACGGGCGAGGCGAGCGACGCCGCGGCCCTGGCGGCGGTGGCGCAGTCGATAGAGTTCAACGTGCCGCCGATGGCGGCCTAGCGGACGCTAAAATGCAAAGGCGTCGCCGTGCAACTCTCTGACGCGCTTGTCGGACAGTTTCCAAATGAAGGCGTCCAGCCAGAAGTGCGCGAAACTCACGGCCAGCACGAAACCGACGGCGAGCCGGACGCCTAGATCATTCCAGGCTTCAGGACCGGCTGTAAAACGGCCATGAACTACCGGCCCCGCTGGCTGGCGTCAGGGCAATAACCCTCGCCTATGCGGTAAACAGCCCAAAGCTGCGGGTCGACAACGGCGAAATAACGGGCGCTGCCGAAGATTGCGGTAGGACTTGTGATCAACGGCACTTAAACGTCCATCAGATCTTCCAGCCGGAGTGGATGGCCGCGACACCACCGGTGAGGTTGCGGTAGCTCACGCGCTCGAAGCCTGCCGCGCGCAACATCGCCGCGAACCGCTCCTGGTTAGGGAACTTGCGGATGCTTTCGACCAGGTAGCGATAGGGAACGTCCTCGCCGGCAATGGCCTGGCCAAGCCGCGGGATCACCTCGAAGGAATGGAAGTCGTACAGCCGATCGAGAATCGGCACCTGCACCTCGGAAAATTCCAGGCACAGGAAGCGTCCGCCCACCTTGAGCACCCGGAACGCCTCGCGCAGCGCCGCATCGATGTGTGTCACGTTGCGGATGCCGAAGGCGATGGTGTAGGCGTCGAACGTGCGATCCGCGAACGGCAGTGCTTCGGCGTTGCCCTCGGTGAAGGCGATGCGCTCGTCCAACCCCGCCTCATGCACGCGGCGTTTGCCGACGGCAATCATCTCCGGGCTGATATCGCACAGCATCGCCGTCGCGTTGGCGCCGCTGGCGCGCGCATAGCGTAGCGTGACGTCGGCGGTGCCGCCGGCAACGTCCAGCAGGCGAAATGCCCGGTCGTTGCGCGGCGGGTTGAGCTGGGCGATGAGATCGTTCTTCCATAGCCGGTGCAGGCCGCCCGACATTAAGTCGTTCATCAGGTCGTAGCGTTCGGCGACGGTGGCGAAGACGCGGTTGACGAGGCTTTGGCGCTCGCTCTCGTCGACGCTGCGGAAGCCGAAGCTGGTGGCGGTGCCGGGCCGGGGTGTTTCGCTCATGGGCCGAGGATAGCTAAGCCGGAGGGCCGGCGCTATGCTGGCGTCCTCCACGCCGCATCAAGCGAAAAATTCGCCATATGCCCGAGTTGCCGGAAGTCGAGATCGTGCGCCGCGGCCTCGAGCCGGCGCTTGCCGGGCACGTGTTCGCACGCGTCGATCAGCACCGGCCGAACCTGCGTTTTCCGTTGCCGGACAATTTCGCCGGCCGGTTGCGCGGACGCGAGGTCGAGCGGCTGGAGCGGCGGGGCAAGTACCTGCTGGCGCACCTTTCGGGAGGCCAAGTGCTGCTGATGCACCTCGGCATGACGGGCTGCTTCACGGTTCACGCCGGTTCATCGCCACGCAAGGTTAATGCCGGTCGAGGCGGCAACGACGCATCTGCCGAGCGCGGCACGCACGACCACGTCGTCTTCCACATGCGCGGCGGCGGCACGATCACTTACAACGACCCGCGCCGCTTCGGCTTCATGATGCTGATCCCGAGCAAGGAGCTGAGCGACCACCCGCTGCTGCATCATCTCGGCATCGAGCCGCTCGGCGAAGCGCTGACGCCTGCCTATCTGGCGCAACATGCCCGCGGCAAGAAGGTGGCGCTGAAGCCGTTTATCGCCGATCAGCGCATCATCGCCGGCCTCGGCAACATCTATGCGTGCGAGGCGCTCTATCGCGCACGTCTTTCGCCGCTGCGCGCCGCGGCGACAATCGCATCGAAGACCGGCAAGCCGAACGCGCGCGCCGAGGCGCTGGTGCCGGCGATCCGCGCGGTGATCGAGGACGCTATTGCCGCCGGCGGATCTTCGTTGCGCGATTACCGGCACGCCGACGGCGAACTCGGCGCCTTCCAGCACGCGTTCTGCGTTTATGGCCGCGAAGGCGAGCCGTGCCGGCGCAAGGGGTGCGGCGGCAGCGTGCGCCGCATCGTGCAGTCCGGCCGCTCGACGTTCTATTGCCCCAAGTGCCAGCGCTAGGCGCCGGCTGGCGCGGTGGTCGGCGTGCGCCAATAGGCAACGAGCGAGACCAGCGAGATCGCACCGATCATGAGTCCGCCGGCGAGGAACACATGGTTCGCGGCCCAATCTCCCTTGTGGGTGTCGAGCGCGCCCGAGGCGACGAGATAGATGAGCGCCCCGGCGACGCTCACCGCCTGCACCACCGTGATCGCCATGATGATGTTGAGCGTCGGCGCGCGTGCTCTAAGTACGCGTTCGGAAGCGAGATGGCGCGCGCATAGCAGGGCCACCGCGGCGAGCAGCGCCATGCCGGCTCCGTATTGCCACCAATGGCGCCAGATGAGCCCCGATAACCCGTAGATGCAGAACAGCGCCGCCGCCCCCCAGGCGTAGACGATGGCGGTGAGCACCGTGTTGCTCAACACCCAGTCGGCTGCGGGCGTTTGCGTCGTACCGGCGCGCCAAGTGGGGGCGTTGATGCGCCAGAGCGTCAGCAGCACTTGCACCGCGAACAGCCCGACGGCGAGGCCCAGCGGCACGCTCGCACCGCGCGCCACGGCAAGCACGCCGACCACGATGCTCAATACGGCGGCGAGCAGTACGGTCGGCAGCATCGGGCGTAGCGGCATGCGAGATCCGTTGCTCCGCGCGGAAGGTTCAGGCGCGCTTGGGCGCCGGGCCCCACAGCGCATAGGCACTGATGGCGGCCAGGGCTGCCGCACCGAAGAAGAACATAGCGTTCGCCGCCCAGTCGGGCTCGCGCGGGTCGCGCGGCATCTTGTCGTCGATGATCATGCCGACCATGGCGATGACCATGCCGGCGAGCTGGCCAATGGTGAGATAGCGCGCGATATTGAGGATGGCGTTGTCCTGGCGTCCCGCCGCCGCATCCTTCGACATCATCGACGCAAAGTAGAGGCACAGCGCGGCGACGACGCCGGCGGCGAGCACATACTGCCACCACTCGTGCCAGCTCAGCACGAACCGGTAGGTGAGCAGCATGCTGAGCGCCGCCCAGGCCCAGACCAGACCCATGGAGTTGGCCGTCGCGCCGGCCAGTGCGGGTTCGCTCGCACCCTCGTTGACCAGCCGACGCCGTTCCCAGACGGCCAGCAGCGTGAAGCCGAGGCAAACGAGGGCCGTCAGTGCCATATGCACGTACTGATGCCCACCGGCGGCGCCGAGGCAGACGGCAGCCGTGCCGACGGCCAGAGACGCGATCCAAAGCCAAGCCGATGTCATAGTTGTCTTGTCTCCCGAGCCCCAAATGCGCCGCCAACAGAGCCCGGGGCGGTCGTTCTGGCAAGTGTGGGAGCGGCTTATCGGCGTCGGAAGCGCCGTTGACCCTACACTTTGCCGCGTCTATAGGATCGCGACTTAGGCCGCTCGAAGCTTGCGTTTCGGGCGGTTAGCGCATTGGAGAATCGCTGCACGGGTGGCAGCGCCTGCGGTCCGACGATCGCGGGAGGATACAGAGGATCTACGACATGGCTAACACGAAGTCTGCAAAGAAGGCGGCGCGCCAGGCAGTCCGCCGCACGGAAGTGAACAAGTCGCGCACCTCGCGTGCGCGCACTGCTGTGCGCACCGTCGAAGAAGCGATCGCCGCCGGCAAGAAGGATGAAGCGACGAAGGCTCTCAAGGCCGCAGCGCCCGTGCTCGCTCGCAACGCGCAGAAGGGCGTGCTGCACAAGAAGACGGCGAGCCGCAAAGTTTCGCGTCTCAGCGCGCGCGTCAAAGCGATGTCGAACTGAGGTCGCGGATCGCCTCGCGCGCTCCAAAACCGAGTGCGGTAAGTTCGCAACAGCGATGCCGCACTGTCCACCGTCACTACACGAGTCTTGAACAGGGCTAAGTGACGGATTCCGCGACGCTAGAGCGTCGCGGCGCGGGATGGCCGCCCAATTTTCGCCGCACGACGCGCGCGACGTCGCAAACGGAAAATGACGTTTTGGCGACGTACCAGAGGACAAGTTTTTCTCATCGCCGACACCTGTCCGGCAGCCTTGGAAATCATGAACTTGCTCCGCCGACTATCCACAGGAGTTGGATCGAATTCACAGGATTTCCACTGTTCACGCCCCGCTTGGCGCACCTCTGCAACCGCGGCCGTCAACGGCTGATCCACTTGCTTAAGGCTGAGTTAAGAGCTACGGTTCTCAAGGTCGCCGCGCTCGGGTTTATCCAGCGTTCCAGCGCAGGTCGCCGCCAGGTTTTGTACAGTATCGCGTCCCTGGTTTCAGCGTAACTTCTGTGCGTGTTTCCGTACCTTTCCGGGCGCGATTGCCTGGCAAGTCGAGAGGTTGTTCTGTTTATCCTTCGTTGATTTTGTGAGCGGTCCGTCCTGAGGTTATACTTTCAGTTCGGTCTGTGAGTGGAGGACGGTAGGTGCAGTCGTTGGAAGTCGTCCACATTGAGGACGTGCCTGTGGAAGAGGTCTGGGCACACCTCTCGAAGGATGCAGGGTCGGTTCTGGTCGATGTGCGGACTCGAGCAGAATGGACTTTCGTGGGGCTCCCCGATCTCAGCGAGATCGGTAAGCGGGTTCTCACGGTGGAATGGCAGACGTGCCCCGAGAGCAAAGTCGATGCGGGCTTCTCGGAGCGGATGACCAAAGCGCTCGATGCGGCGGGCGCTACTAAAGAAAGCGAATTGTTTTTCATCTGTCGATCCGGCGCGCGCAGTCGCATGGCAGCGGAAGCCATGGCGAACGTCGGCTATCGACGATGCAGTAATGTGGCGGACGGATTCGAGGGGCCTCTCGACGCCGATCGCCATCGAGGGCAGGTCGCTGGTTGGAAAGCGGCCGGTCTAGCTTGGGCGCAAGGTTAGCGCGCCCGTTTCGGAAGACCCGAGCAGAACCGATTGCGCACCCGCGGCGGCGGAGGGCGACGGTCGAATTTTGTCCGGGAGACTTTGATGGGCAAGTCGAAAAGTTCAAAAGTGCGGGGGTTTCACACATGCAGACGATTCAAAAGGCGGAACGTTCCGTTGCAGGCGGCGGCTTTGCGGGCGCAGCTCACAGCGGCATAGACGAACGTACGACGACCACCACGACCAATCCCACTCCCACTGCCCTCACGACCACTGACGAGCCGCGTGGCCAGAAGGTGCGCGCCATGCTGCGTGCCCAGCTCGGCGACGACATCTTTATGAGCTGGTTCCACACGCTGGAGTTCGAAAGCTTCGAAGCCGGCACGGTCAAGTTCTCGGTTCCGGTCAAGTTCCTGAGGACTTGGATCCAATCGCACTACTCCGAAGCGCTGCTCGGCTGCTGCCGTGCGGAGTTCAAGGGCGCCGAAAAGGTCGAAGTGGCGTTGCGCACGCCCGGCAACAACGCGCATGCGCGTCCTGAGGTGGAAGCGGCCGACGCTGCCGACGCCACCAATGGCGCGCGCCATGGAACGGCTGATGCCGGTCAGCGGGGGCCGACGTTTGTTCCCGCCATCCCGGCGGTTGGCCGCACTAGCGTCGGTGGCTTCGAGGGCTCGCCCCTCGATCCGCGCTACACGTTCGACAGCTTCGTTGTCGGATCGTCGAACCGCATGGCGCACGCGGGTGCCACGCAGGTCGCCGAGACGGCGGTGGGCGAGGCGCCTGGGTTCAATCCGCTGTACATCCATTCGGCGGTTGGCCTCGGCAAGACGCATCTTCTCCACGCCATCGCTTGGGAAGTGAAGCGTCGGGCCCCGAACGCGCAGGTGCTCTACCTGACGGCGGAGCGCTTCCGCTATCAGTTCGTCGAGGCGCTGCGCAGCCAAGACCCGCTGGCCTTCAAGGAGAAGTTCCGCGGCATCAACGTACTGCTCATCGACGACCTGGAGTTCATGCACGGTGAGCGCACCGAGCAGGAGTTCGACCACATCATCAACTCGCTGCTCGACGGCGGGCGGCAGGTGGTCGTCGCTTCGGCGCGCGCGCCAAACCACGTCGAACGGCTCAACGAGCGCATGCGCTCGCGCCTGCAGCGTGGCCTCGTCACTGAGATCGGTACGCTCGATCACGAGCTGCGCCTGAAGGTTCTGGAGAAGCGTCTCGCCGAGAAGCGGGCCAACGATCCGTCCTTCGCGCTCAGCCGCGATATCCTTGCGCTGCTCGCCGAGCGTCTGACGGAGAGCGGCCGCGAGCTCGAGGGGGCAATCACGCGCCTCTATGCGACGTGGCAGTACATGCGCACCAACATCACGCCCGACGTTGCGGAAACGGTCATCCGCGATCTCGTTCAGGGTCTGGAGCCGCGACGCATCAAGATCGAGGACATCCTGCGCATCATCTCGCGTCACTTCGGGGTGTCGAAGGGCGACCTGCTTTCTCAGCGGCGTCATCGCTCGGTCGTCTGGCCGCGCCAGGTGGGCATGTATCTCGCCAAGCAGCTGACGGCCCGTTCACTTCCCGAGATCGGCCGCCGTTTCGGCAACCGCGACCACACGACGGTGTTGCATGCAATCCGCAAGATCGAAGGCGAACTGGCGGGCAATCCCCAACTCAAGGAAGAACTTGAGGAACTGAAGCGCATCCTCAGTCATTGAGGGACGCCCGTAACTGGACAGCCCGCCGTACGAAGGGCGCGTGCGACGGGTTTTAGCGGGGAGGGGCGGCGTCTTTGGGCGCCGCTCCTTTGCCGTAGATGGGCTGCAACCAGGCCCGAAGACTGTCAAAAGGCCCACCATTGGGCCGCCCCTTGAAAATGACCTCGGCATCAGGTCATGTTGACCGGGGGGCGAATCCTTTAAAAGACCGCCAGTCTCTGGTCTCGCCGCGCTCCCCCTCTCAACAAGGGCCGCCTTGCCGCCTCACACCGGGGCCGGGCGGTTCCCGCAACTTAGAAGAACCCGCCCGAGGATCATTCCATGCGGCTTGTGATCGAACGTGGTGAACTCCTGCGGGCGCTTGGCCACGTGACCAGCGTCGTCGAGCGGCGCACGACGATCCCCATCCTGTCGAACGTCCTGCTGCGGGTGCGCGAATCGACGCTCGAATTCAAGGCGACCGACCTGGAGCGCGAAGTCATCGAGAGCGTCGCCGCCGACGTCAGCCAACCGGGTGCCGTCACCGTGCCGGCGCACATGCTGCACGACATCGTCCGCAAGCTGCCCGACGGCAGTCAGGTCGATATTCGCAAGGACGCGGAGAAGGAGCGCCTGACGCTTGCCGCCGGACATGCGCGCTTTGCCCTGCAGACGCTTCCGGCAGAGGATTTTCCCGACATCGGCATCGGCGAGATGGGCCAGGAGTTCGAGCTGACCGCTCAGGATCTCAAGCGCCTGATCGACAAGACGCGCTTTGCCATTTCGACGGAAGAGACCCGCTACTATCTCAATGGCATCTACCTGCACACCGCGCAGTCGGGCAACAAGGCGACGTTGCGCGCGGTGGCGACTGACGGGCATCGCCTCGCTCAGGTCGAACTGCCGCTGCCGAAGGGCGCCGAGGGCATGCCGGGAGTCATCATCCCGCGCAAGACCGTGCACGAGCTCAATCGCCTGATCGAGGACAGCGCCGCCGGCGTCAAGGTGGCGGTAAGCCCGGCCAAGGTGCGCTTCGAGATCGGCAGCGTGACGCTGACGTCGAAGCTGATCGACGGCACCTTCCCCGACTACGGGCGCGTCATTCCGCAGGGTAACGACAAGGAGATGACCGTCTCCAACGCCGAGTTCATCGGCGCCGTCGACCGCGTGTCGACGATCGCCTCGGAGCGCGGCCGCGCCGTGAAGCTGAACATCAAGCCGGACAAACTGATCCTGTCGGTCAACAACCCGGAAGGCGGCAGCGCCACCGAGGAGATCGGCGTCGAGTATTCCTCGCAACCCCTTGAGATCGGCTTTAACGCTCGCTACCTGCTCGATATCGCAGGCCAGCTCGAGGGCGAGCGGGCGACGTTCAAGCTTGCCGATCCGGGCTCGCCCACCATGGTCAACGACCCGGGCGACGCGACGGCGCTCTACGTGCTGATGCCGATGCGCGTGTAGCCGTGGCGCTAATCGCCCGGCCCACCGCTCCACAACGCTGAACAACTCTCATGCTTTGGGTCGAGCGGCTTACGCTGTCGAATTTCCGCAACTACACGCAGGTGGCGATCGAGGCCGGTCCCGAGCCGCAGGTGCTGATCGGCGCCAACGGCGCCGGCAAGACCAACCTGCTCGAGGCCGTGTCGCTGTTAGCGCCCGGGCAGGGCATGCGGCGCGCCGCCTATCCGGACCTGGCGCGCGGAACCGGGGACGGCGGCTGGACGGTCGCCGCGCACACGCACACCCACATCGGGCCGATCGACATCGGCACGGGGCTGCTGGCCGAGAATGCGGATTCGGAGCGCGCGGGGAGAGTCGTGGCGGAGCGCGCGGGGAGAGTCGTGCGCATCAATGGCGAGACCGCAAGCGCGGGTGCGCTGGCCGACTACGTCGAGGTCGTCTGGGTGACGCCGGCCATGGACGGTCTGTTCACCGGCCCGGGCTCCGAGCGGCGACGTTTCCTCGACCGTCTGATCCTCTGCTTCGACCCTGGCTATCGCACCGTAGCTGCACGTTTCGAGCGTGCCATGCAGCAGCGCAACCGACTGTTGGCCGACAACGTGCGCGATGCCTCGCGCTTCGAAGGGCTCGAACTGCTCATGGCGGAGACGGGCGTCGCCATCGCGGCGGCGCGGGCGGAGGCCGTCGCCGCACTTGCCGCGCTCATGGCCGAGCGCACGGCGCGCGATCCCCTTTCGCCGTTTCCCGCCGCAGCCCTCGCGCTCGAAGGCGCACTCGAAGCGGATCTGGAGCGCCTCCCCGCGGTCGAGGTCGAGGACACCTACATCCAGCGTCTGCGCGCTGGGCGCGAGCGCGACCGGGCCGCCGGACGCACCCTCGATGGCCCGCACCGCTCCGATCTCCTCGTTGCCCACGCGCCCAAGGGCATGCCGGCACGGCTGTGCTCGACGGGCGAGCAAAAGGCGCTGCTGATTGGGCTTATCCTCGCTCACGCCGAGCTTGTCTCGCGCCGTCGCGACAGCGCGCCCATTCTGCTGCTCGACGAGGTCACGGCGCATCTCGACGCCGAGAGGCGCGCGGCCCTGTTTGCCGAGATCCTGCGATTGGGCGCGCAGGCGTGGATGACAGGGACGGATGCGCAGGCCTTTGCCGGGCTGTCCGGAAAGGCGCGATTCTGGCGCGTCGAGGACGGCCGATTGGAGGCTTTCGACGGGTGGCCAGAACACGGTGCCGCAGTGCCTTCTAACTAACGGAAATTATTCCTATTTTTGTTCACGTCTGCGGCGGCGAAATGGTGCCTTTCGCGGGCTTTTGTGATATACATCGAGCCGCAGCAGAAAGACCCCTAGGACATCCTGGAATGAGCGCTTCGCCCGCGAAGAAAATAACGGGCGCCGAGGAGTACGGCGCCAACTCGATCAAGATGCTGAAGGGCCTCGACGCCGTTCGTAAGCGCCCCGGCATGTACATCGGCGATACCGATGATGGGTCGGGCCTGCACCACATGATCTACGAGGTCGTCGACAATGCCGTCGACGAGGTTTTGGCCGGCCACGCCAAGGCGTGCACCGTGACGCTCAACCCCGACGGCTCCTGCACCGTGCGCGACGACGGACGCGGCATCCCCACCGGCATCAAGAACGACGACGACCAGGATCCCAAGCGCTCGGCGGCGGAGATCGTGTTCACCGAGCTGCACGCCGGCGGCAAGTTCGACCAGAACTCCTACAAGGTCTCGGGCGGCCTGCACGGCGTCGGCGTGTCCGTCGTCAATGCGCTGTCAACGTGGCTGCGGGCGCGCGTCTGGCGCGAAGGCAAAGAGCACTTCATCGAGTTCCACGACGGCGTGCCGGTGGCGCCGCTGAAGGTCGTCGGCGACGGCAAGGGCGAGCGCGGCACGGAAGTGTCGTTCCTGCCCAGCACCAACACCTTCACCAAGACCGAGTTCGATTTCGCCACGCTGGAGCATCGCCTGCGCGAGCTCGCGTTCCTCAACTCCGGCGCCAAGATCGTGCTGACGGACGCGCGCCACGCCGACATCAAGCGCGAAGAGATGAGCTACGACGGCGGCACGGCGGCCTTCGTGCGCTATCTCGACCGCTCCAAGCAGTCGCTGATCTCAGAGCCCATCATGCTCAACGGCGAGCGCGACAAGGTCATCGTCGAGGCGGCGCTGTGGTGGAACGACAGCTACCACGAGAACGTGCTGCTGTTTACCAACAACATCCCGCAGCGCGACGGCGGCACGCATCTCGCCGGCTTCCGCGCGGCCCTGACGCGCATCATCAACAAGTACGCGGGCGAGAGCGGCATCGCCAAGAAGGAGAAGGTCGACCTGTCCGGCGAGGACGCGCGTGAAGGCCTCACGTGCGTGCTGTCGGTGAAGGTGCCCGATCCGAAGTTCTCCAGCCAGACCAAGGACAAGCTCGTCTCCTCCGAGGTGAAGCCGGTCGTCGAGAGCATTATCGGCGATCAGCTCATGGCCTGGTTCGAGGAACACCCGAAGGAAGCCAAGGTCATCGTCGGCAAGATCGTCGAGGCAGCACTGGCGCGCGAGGCGGCGCGCAAGGCGCGTGAATTAACGCGCCGCAAGGGCGCTCTCGACAATCTGCGGCTCCCGGGCGGCCTTGCCGAGTGCCAGGACCGCGATGCTTCGAAGACCGAGCTGTTCATCGTCGAGGGCGACTTGGCCGGCGGCTCGGCCAAGCAGGGCCGCAAGCGCGAGTTCCAAGCCGTGCTGCCGATCCGCGGTAAGATCCTCAACGTCGAGCGCGCGCGCCTCGACAAGATGCTGTCGTCCGAGCAGGTGACCAACATCATCGCCGCGCTCGGCACCGGCATCCGCGACGACTTCGACGTCGGCAAGCTGCGCTACCACAAGATCATCATCATGACGGACGCCGACGTCGACGGCGCCCACATCCGCACGCTGCTCTTGACGTTCTTCTACCGGCAGATGGTCGAGCTGGTCGAGAAAGGCCACGTCTATATCGCGCAGCCGCCGCTCTACAAGGTGGCGCGCGGCAAGTCGGAGACGTACCTCAAGGACCAGCGCGCGCTGGAGGAGTTCCTGATCAACTCCGGGCTCGAGGAGACGGTGCTGGTCACCGGTACGGGCGAGGAGCGGGCCGGCAAGGATTTGCGCTCGGTCGTCGACCAGGCACGCGTCGTCGTCTCGCTGATCGACGGGCTGCATTCGCGCTATTCGCACAGTGTCGTTGAGCAGGCGGCCATTGCCGGAGCGTTCGACGCGCGCCTCGTGCAGTCGGCGCAGCAGGCCAATGCCACCGCCGATCTCATCGCCGCGCGCCTCGATTCCATTTCCGAGGAAACGGAAAAGGGCTGGCAGGGCCGCTACGGCAACGACGGCTTCCACTTCAAGCGCGAGGTGCGCGGCGTAACCGAGGCGCACACGCTCGATCTGGCGCTGCTCGGCTCACTGGATGCGCGCCGTTTGAACGAGCGCCACAAGTATCTGGCCGAAGTCTACGCGACACCGGCCAAGCTGCGCCGCAAGTCAGAGACCATCCCGGTGTACGGCCCGCGCACGCTGCTCGATGCCATCTATGAGGCGGGCAAGAAGGGCATCTCGATGCAGCGCTACAAAGGTCTGGGCGAAATGAACCCCGACCAGCTGTGGGAGACGACGCTCAACCCCGATGTGCGCACGCTGCTGCAGGTGAAGGTCGGCGAGGTCACCGAAGCCGACGAGATCTTCTCCAAGCTGATGGGCGACGTAGTCGAGCCGCGCCGCGAGTTCATCCAGGAGAACGCCCTCACCGTCGCCAACCTCGACGTGTAGGTGCTGCGTCCGTCAGGCCTTCCGCTTTTGGGGGCGTGAGCTAATCTCGGCGGTTACCACCGTCATGGCACGTGAGGCGATGGACCCTCTGCCGCCGCTACCGCCACTGCCTCCGCTCAATCAGCGACGCAGGAGGCGGCTGCTCAGTTGGGCAACGGCCATCGCCCTGTTCGGCGCGCTCGCGGCAGGCATCTTTCACGCGCTCGGCGCCAAGCTCTTCGAGCGCGCGTGGACTTATCTCAATCTGCCGTGAAGCCTACGCGACGCGGCGGTAGTCGCCTTGGATGACGGGGCCCTTGCCGGCGCCGGGCGTCGCCATCTGATAGCCCTGCTTCTCGAGATGCCGCTGCAGCAGGCGCAGGTTCTTCATGTTGGCACGGAAGGCGATGTCGAAGGCGTCGCCGACCAGCGGCACGGCGCCGACGACGGTGTCGATCAGCGAATTGCCGACCATGCGCCAGAGGGTGAATTTCGGCACCCCGAGCTGGCGCGCCTCCCAGATCAAATACGCCGCAACGGCCTGCGCCGCGAGGTCGCCGACCACCGGCACGAGGCCAAGTAGCGAATCGACGCCGAGGCGGATGCGCGTGCCCGGGATCGAGAACAGCGAATCCATCAGCTTGGCCACCGCGGCGATACGGGCGACGGCCGCCTCGACCTCGGCCCGCTCGAGCCGCTCGATGCGCTCGTAAGTGCCAGCAGCGCCGGTTTTGACGTAAGCCATTTAAGTCACGCTCCAATTCGGGATCCGCGGGGTAGCCTGCCAAACCGGCAGCGCGGGGGCCGGTTCCATATAGGAACGCATGTATCGGAAGCGTTAGGCCTGTTTCGTGGCGAATTGAGCGGTGGTAGGCTCGCCGCGGTGGGGTGTGCCGGTCCGTTGGGGGATTTTTCCGTGCTGCGTATTCTCTTGTCCGTCGGCAATATCGTCTTCTCGCTCATCCTCGGCGCCTTGCTGATGGCCGTCGTCGCCATCTACTCGCCCGAGACGCTGTCGGCGATGCTCGGCTGGGCACGCAGCTTCAAAAGCCTGATCACCTCCACCGGGCTCAATCCGAAATACAACATATGGCTGGAGCTGCTGCTCGAAGAGCGACAGCTTTTGTTGATGTTCTTTACGGTGATAGCGCGCGTCATCCTGGCGGTTGTCGCATATCCGATCGTGCTCTTGCGCGAACGCACTTGAGACCGGGTGCGACGGCAAGGTTTACTGCGCCTTAGCGGCGTCCGGGCTAGGGTGCCGGCGAGCGGCGCCGTGCGCCAAACGCGATCCAACACGCCGGGGGCAGGCCTGCCATGGGCCTATTTTCGTCATCGCCGCCGAAGCGCAAGCGCTCGTCGTTGCGGCGCTTGATCTTCCTGCCGCTCTATGTCCTGGCGGCGGGCGGTGCCGGCGTCGCCGGGTTGATGATCTATTACTCGGTGATCTATCCCGACCCGCTGTCGCTGCGGCCGAAGGAGAACGCGCCCTTCGTGCGCATCCTGGCGCGGGACGGCTCGGTGATCACCGAGCGCGGTGGCGGCGACGACTATGTGCCGCTCGACCTGCTGCCACGCTATGTCTCGGACGCGGTGATCGCCACCGAGGACCAGCGCTTCTTCGATCACCACGGCGTCGACCCCTTGGGCATGGTGCGCGCGGCGATCATCAATTTGCGCGAAGGCCGCACGGTGCAGGGCGGCTCGACGCTGACGCAGCAGCTCGCCAAGAACCTCTATCTCAGCCATGACCGGACGCTCGCGCGCAAGCTCGAGGAGTTCACCCTGGCGCTGTGGCTGGAGTCGCGCCTGACCAAGGCCGACATTCTGGAGCTCTATCTCAATCGCGTCTACCTCGGCAGCGGCGCCTACGGTATCGACGCGGCAGCGCGCCGCTATTTCAGGAAGCCGGCGCGCAACCTGTCGCTCAGCGAGGCGGCGATGATCGCCGGGCTCCTCAAGGCGCCATCGAAGTATTCGCCGCTGTCCAATCCCGGCCTCGCCCGCACGCGCGCGCGCCTCGTGCTGTCGCAGATGCAGGAGGCGGGCTTCATCACCGAGGCCGAAGAGCGGCAGGCGGCAGATGAGGTTTCGCGCTCGTTTGATAGATCGGAGCGGGCCGATCCGGCCGGTGCGGACTACGCCGTCGACTACGTCATGGAGCAGTTGGCGCCCGCCTACGTGATGGGCGTTGCCGCCGGCGCCGAGGGCCTCATCGTTGAGACGACACTGGACCGCAGCATCCAGGCCAGCGCGTCGACGATCGTCGAGCGGTTCATCGCCTCCCGCGGCCCGGCGCTGAACACGAGAGAGGCGGCGGCGGTCGTGCTCGATCGCGATGGCGCGCTGCTGGCAGTGGTCGGCGGCCGTTCCTACGCCGAGACGCAATTCAATCGCGCGGTGAAAGCCGCACGCCAGCCGGGCTCGGCCTTCAAGCCGTTCGTCTACCTGGCAGCCCTGGAGGCCGGGTACACGCCCGACAGTGTCGTCGAGGATCTTCCTGTGACTATTGGCGGCTGGGCGCCGCGCAACGACAACGGCGAATATCTCGGGCAGATGTCGATGCGCACGGCGCTGGCGAAGTCGGTGAACTCGGTTGCGGCGCGGCTGACATTGCAGGTCGGACCTGCGCGCGTGGCGCAGGCTGGCCAAGCGTCTCGGCATCCGCTCGCCGCTGGCCAAGGACGCGACCATCTCGCTTGGCACCTCGGAAGTCTCCCTGCTGGAATTGACCGGCGCTTATAACGTGCTCGCCAACGGCGGCCGCTTCGCCGAGCCATACGTCGTCCGCCAGGTGCGCAGCCTGAAGGGCGACGTGCTGTTTGCCCGTCAGCCGCCGCCGGCTGTGCAGGTCGTGGCGCCGGCGCAAGTCGTCGCCATGAACGACATGCTCAACGGGGCGCTCGTGAGCGGCACCGGCAAGCGCGCCGCTATTCCGCTGCATGCCGCGGCCGGCAAGACCGGGACGACGCAGAGCTTCCGCGACGCCTGGTTCATCGGCTACACGGCGCACCTGACGACCGGCGTGTGGGCCGGCAACGACGACGGCAGCGCCATGAACCGCGTGGTCGGCGGCAGCCTGCCGGCTGAGATCTGGCGCGAGATCATGATCGGCGCCCATGCGGGCCGGCAGCCGTTGCCCCTGTCCGGCGCTGAGCCGGCGACGGCCGTCTACGTTCCGCAGGAGCCCGTCTATCCGCAGGAGCGCATCGCCGACGACTTCATCGCACGCGCCATCGGCGCTGGAGCGGCCGACACCGGCTCGATCGACGGATTGTCTAGGTAAGCGTGTTAGTCGGCGTGCTCGGAAGGCCCGTAGCGGTGCAGGTCGAGGCCGTACACCTGCAGCCAGAGCTTGTCCTCTTTCATCGTCGGCTGCAGCCGCTCGACATGCGCCCAAAAGCGCGGGCCGTGGTTCATCTCTGCCAGATGGGCCACTTCATGCGCGGCGACGTAGTCGAGAATTCGCGGTGGCGCCAGGATGAGCCGCCAAGAGAACGACAGCACGCCTGTCGTCGAGCAGGAGCCCCAGCGGGTCGCCTGATCGCGTACTGCAATGCGCTTGGCTTTGACGCCGAGCGCGCGCGTGTGCACCAGCACGCGGCCGTCGAGATCGCGCCGCGCCTCATCGGCCAGCCAATCTCTCAGCCTGCGTGGGCCATGCTCGACGCGGCCCGATACGCGCAGCTCCTTGAGAGCGCCGTTCGCTTGCGCGCTCACGACGCCGCCGGTCGCGCGCTTGCCGGTGAATACGACGCGATGGAATTCGCCGCGCAGCGGCATCAGCGCGCCCTCTGCAAACGGCACCGGCATGGGAATGCTGCTGAGGCGCTCGCGTACCCACTCGATGTTGCGATCGAGGAAAGAGCCCGCTTCGCCAAGGTCGCACTGAACCGGAAGCGTGACGATCACCGCGCGTCTCGTGCGGCTGACGCGCAGCGTCAATCGACGCGCGCCCGGATGTCGTCTCACCTCAACCGGGCAATCGAGCTCTTCGATGCGCGGACGCTTCAATGCATGCCCCCGATCAGTCTGCCGCAACCGACCATCCCCCTCGTACACACACGACGTTGGTCGGAACAGCCCACTGAAGCCGATACGCAACATGCTGCGCGTCGTGGGCGTCTTCTGACCTAATCGAAAATACAACGTCTCGCCAGTGACAAAGCTCAAGTGCGCGGACGATGAGGCAACACTGTGTCCTCGCCGCCGCGTGGTTGTTGCTCTTTGTTACGGGAGCTTGTTCAATTTCGCAGCTATCGCGTCGACATCCGTCGTCGGATTGAAGTGCGTGACGTATTCACCGTCGGGTCCCATCAAATAGATGATCGACGTGTGGTTCATCCCGTAGTCGGCGGGCGCCGCTTCATTCGGCGTCTTCTGGTAGAACACCCTATACGCTTTGGCGACGGCGGCGACCTCTTCCGGCGTGCCGGTGAGACCGACGAGGCGGTCGTTGAAGTTCTTAACGTAGGCGGCGATTTTCTCGGGCGTGTCGCGGGCCGGGTCGACGCTGATGAAGATCGGCGTCACGCTATCCGCCTTGGCGCCGATCTTGCCGAGCGCGGCCGAGATCAACTGCAGGCCAGCGGGACAGATGTCGGGGCATGCGGTGAAGCCGAAGAACACGAGCATGTAGCGGCCGCGGAAGTCCTTGTCGGTGACCTTCTTGCCGGTCTGGTCGGTGAGCGTGAACGGGCCGCCGATCAGCGCCTTGCCGCTCGATTGTTGCGCGCCCTGTTGCGGGAACAGCTTCTCGCGCGCTTGCGGAAACAGGGCGACGGCGGCTACGGCGCCGAGCAGCAGGCCGCCGACGATACTGAGGATTAGCTTTGCGCGCATGCAGCCATTTTCCTTTTGCCCAGGGGGCATTAAGCCGTAAGCGGGCTTTGCGCAACTTGCGTGCCGGCGCCCTAACGTCGCGTTGACCGTGTTAGGGTCGTCGCCGCCTGAGTGAACGAGGATCGAAGCATTGCTGCAGACGTTTCTGCGTCCGAAGAAAAAGAAAAACCAGCGCGTGCTCGCCGATCCGGTCAACAGCCGACTGCGGCTGCACACCATCATACGCCTGCGCTGGATCGCGGTGCTCGGCCAATTCGCGGCGCTGTGTACGGTGGCCTTCGGCCTCGGCTTCTACGTGCCGCTCGGCGCCTGCCTTACCGTCATAGCCCTATCGGCATGGCTCAACGTGTTCCTCGCCGTTTGGTATCCATCGCGGCATCGCTTGAGCATCACTTATGCCACGGGGCTGCTCGCCTGGGACGTCGTGCAGTTGGCGACGCTTCTGTTCCTCACCGGCGGCATGGACAATCCGTTCACCATGTTGATGGTGGCCCCGGTCACCGTGTCGGCGGCGACGCTGCCGTTGCGCAATACCGTGGCACTCGGGCTTCTGGGTCTCGCTGCCGCCGCCGTTCTCGTCGTGGCGCACGAGCCGTTGCCTTGGTACCCCGGTGTCGAGCTCGAGCTGCCGGTGATGTACAAGCTCGGGGCATTCGCGGCGCTGTGCGTGTCGACGACGTTCATCGCCCTCTACGCGTGGCGGCTGTCGAAGGAATCGCGGCAGATGTCGGCGGCACTCACCGCCACCGACATCGTGCTGGCGCGCGAGCAGAAGCTGCACGCGCTCGATGGGCTGGCAGCGGCAGCCGCGCACGAGCTCGGCACTCCGCTGTCCACTATCGTGCTGGTGACAAAGGAAATGGAGCACACGGTCAAGCCGGACAATCCGATGTTCGACGACATCGCCTTGCTCAAGACGCAGGCCCTGCGCTGCCGCGAGATCCTGCAAAAGTTGACGCGCCACCCCGGCGAGGAAGACCCGATGTACGCCCGCGTCAGCGTGCGGGTCATGCTCGAGGAGGCGGCGGAGCCCTATTTCTCCGACAAGATCGCCATCAACATCACAGCGGCTGCGGCGGCAGAAACGACCCAGCCAGGGCGTCGGCAAGCGGAGGTGGAGCGCCGGCCGGGCGTCATCTATGGCCTCGGCAACATTATCGAGAACGCCACGGAATTCGCCCGCTCGCGCGTCGATGTGAAGGCTGAATGGAGCGCTGCCGGCCTCGTTATTTCCGTGACCGACGACGGCCCCGGCTTCCCGGCGGAGGTGATGGACAACATCGGCGAGCCCTACGTGACGACGCGCCCGGCCGACAGCGAGAGCGTGCTCGACGAGGATTCGACCGGCCTGGGGCTGGGCTTCTTCATCGCCAAGACGCTCATGGAGCGCTCCGGCGCCACCGTCAGCCTCGCCAACCGGACCGGCGGCCGCACCGGCGCCATCGTCACGGTGAGCTGGCCGCGTGCCTTTATCCTCACTCAGTAGCCAAGACGCTTAACCAGCCCGTTGTTCTAGCGCAAGAAAACGGGCCGGGGGCTAATTCCGCATTGACAAATAAGCTATCTTCAGGCTGACAGACCTGCGACAAGGTGCGAGCTTGAGCGGACAAACCCGCGCAGGCTCGTCGCGGGGCCAGCTACTATCGCCCAGCTGGCTCATTAGAGCAGTTCTCGTTTTTGCGTTAGGAGGCGTTCGTGGAGGCGAAAAACGCTGCGGCCGATTCGCGTTTGGCCGGAGGAACAATGAATAACGAACCAGAAGATCTTTCCTTCCGTCAGGACGAGCTCCCCGAGGACCGTTCGCTGATCATCGTCGACGACGACCGCGCTTTCGCGCAGCGTCTCGTGCGCGCCATGGAATTGCGCGGTTTCGAGGTGCGCGGTGGCCATTCCGTCGCCGAGGGCGTCGACCTCATTCGCGAGCGCGCCCCGGCCTTTGCCGTCGTCGACATGCGCTTGGAAGATGGCAACGGTCTCGACGTGATCGCCGAGCTGTCGCGCGCCCGTCCCGATGCACGCGCCATCGTGCTCACCGGCTACGGCAACATCGCCACGGCGGTGACGGCCGTAAAACTCGGCGCCGTTGATTACCTGGCAAAGCCCGCCGACGCCGACGACGTGACCGACGCGCTGCTGGCGCCCTCGGACGACAAGGCGCCGCCGCCGGAGAACCCGATGTCGGCCGACCGCGTCCGCTGGGAGCACATTCAGCGCGTGTACGAGCTGTGCAACCGCAACGTGTCGGAGACGGCGCGCCGCCTCAACATGCATCGGCGCACGCTGCAGCGCATCCTCGCCAAGCGCGCGCCGAAGTAATCCGGCGCGCTACTCCACTCCCTCAGGAGTTTTCCAAGCCCGGGTCGGCCAGCGCCTGCAGGCTGAAGGCAGCTGCGCGGGCAAAACGCAACGTCATTGCCTTGCGCCGGGCAGCGGCGAGCCGCATCTCGGGTGCCTGTCGCACGATCTCCGCGCCGTAGCGGTCGGCGAGGATGAGGCCGGTGTCGGTGGGCAAGAGCTCGACCGGGAACCCCGGTGCCACCGCGAAGAACAGGGCATCGGAAAAATCTCGATACTCCGGCCACTTGCCGTCAACGCGCAGGTCTTCGAGGCACGACTTCACCTCGACGATCCAGATGTCACCGGCGGCGGAGAGGCCAACGATGTCGGCACGCCTTCCGTTGGCCAGGGAGAGCTCGTTGACGACGGCAAAGGACAGCGCGCGCAGCAGGCGGCCGGCGCCGCGGCAAACTTCGCGCGTGACCATGTCGCGGCCTGCCGAGGCCTCCGCAGCGAGGCACGGTGTCTCCGCCATATCGATGCCGGTTTCCCCGGCTTTATCGTCGACTGCCGTCATTTAACCACCATGAGCCGGTGACATTGACCGGCAACGAGTCCTAGGGGGGACAGTTCGACACCGCGCATATGCCGATCCGGGTGCCGATCGAGCTGGTCGAAGTGCGCTCGAATCTGCTTCTGGTTGCGGGCAACGCATCGAGGGACGAGCGCCTGACTCCATGTTCTTCAAACGCTCCAAGGTAGACAAGAGCAAGGCCGCGGAAAGCGCGGCAGAGCCAGTGGCCGCATCCGCGGAAGCCGCCGAGCCGAAGGCTACCGCGGCGGAAACGTCCGAGCCCGCAATGCCGGTAGAGCCATCGCTTTCGGTCGGCGCCCATACCAATGCCGCCGGTGTGACCGATCCGGCCAGCCTCGGTTTCAAGACCACTGCCGACCTCGAGCCTACGCATGGCCCCGTCGGGCAGGCCAAGGCGATGGAGGCGCTGGCGTTCGGCGCCGGCATGAAGGGGCCCGGCTATCACATGCTCGTCATCGGCCGCGAGGGCACCGGACGGCGCACGGCCGTGCGCGGCAAGTTGCAGGAGACCGCGGCCAAGGCGGAGCGCCCGGCCGACTGGGTCTACGTCAGCTCGTTCGATCCCACGGGCGGGTTTCGCGCCCTGAAGTTGCCGGCCGGCACGGCGAAACCCTTCGCCGAGAAGATGGCGCTCGCCATCGACCAGCTCGCCGACGCCCTCCCTGCCGCGTTCGCCGCCGACGACTACGACCTGAAGCGCCGGACCATCGAGGAGGAATTCCGCTTCAGCCGCGAGGATGCGCTGGAAGCGCTGCGTCGCGAGGCCGAGCTGCAGAACATCGCGCTGTTGCGCACGCCCGCCGGCATCGCCGTGGCGCCGGTGCTGGAAGGCAAGGTCGTCAAGAACGACGTATTCAACAATCTTCCCGAGGCGCTGCGCCGCGAGGTGCAGACGAAAATCGCCGCCTTGGAGGCGGAGATCGAAGCCATTCTCGCCGAGCGTCCCGACGCCGAGAAGGAACGTCGCGCGCGTCTTGCAACGCTCAACGAGCAGGTCGCCGGGCGCCACGTGCGTGCCGCGCTCGACGATCTCAAGTCGGAGTTTGCCGAGGTGGCGGGCGTGGAGAGCTATTTGAAGGCGGCAGCGCGTGATCTCGTGCGCAACGCCGGGCTGTTCGTGGCTGCCGACGGCACGCCGGCCGGCAAGCTGACGCGCGGCGCCGCAGTGCTGCCGCGCTTTGCCCGCTACGCCGTGCACGTCATGGCGACAACGGCTGCTGCCGGCGGCGCGCCCATCGTGCAGGAGCCGAACCCGACCTACGCCAACCTGTTCGGTCGCGTCGAGCTCGGCGCGGGTGCCGACGGGCAAAACCAGGTGTTGCGCATCAAATCCGGCGCCTTGCATCGCGCCAACGGCGGCTATTTGCTGGTCGACGGCGACGCGCTGCTGGCCAGCGCGGTTACCGCTGAAGCGCTGCGGCGCGCGCTCGAGGCCGAGGAGATCCGCTTCGACCCACCCGCGAGCCCCATCGGCCCGACGGGGGACGAGGTGCCGGATCTCGAATCCATTCCGCTGAACGTGAAGCTCGTCGTCTTCGGCAATGCCGAGACGCGCCGCCGCCTGACAGCCAACAATGCGCAGTTGCGCCGCATGTTCAAGGTCGAAGCGGTCTTCGAGGAGGCGGTGGCGCGCACCAAGGAGACGGTCGAAACTTTCGCCCGCGTCATCGCCGGCGTCATCGCCAAGCACGCACTGCGTCCCTTCGATGTGTCGGGCGTTGCGTTGCTCATCGACGACGCGGCGAGCAAGGCCGGCGGCAACGGCAAGCTGTCCGTGGGCATCGCCGACGTCATCGACGTGTGTCGCGAAGCCGACCATTGGGCCGGCAGCGAGGGCCGCGATGTGGCATCGGCTGCCGACGTCGAGCGGGCATTGCGCCAGCGCAAGTCGCGCGGGCCGGATGAGCTGGCGGAAGCATCATGATCGCGCATGTCGCCGCCGCCGGGGAGCGCAGGGGCCGCGTGGTGCTATGGCTGGGCGGGTCGGCCGAGGCGAGCCGCTTTGCCATCGAGGCGGCTATGCTGCTCGGCCAGGCGTTCCAGGCCGAGGTGGAAAGCCTCTACGTCGAGGACAAGCAGCTTTTCGATCTCGCCGACTTCCCTTTCGCGCGCGCCATCGGATCCGCTGGCGAGGGATGGCGGCCGCTGCCGCAAGCGACGCTCGAGCGCGAGATGCGGTTTGCCGGCGCGGCCCTGCATCGGCAGGTCGCCGAAGCAGGCCTCGCGGCGTCGGTCCCCTGTCACGCGCGCGTCGTGCGCGATGAGCCGTTGCGGGCCGTGTCGCGCGCCTGCGCCGAAAACGGCCCGTGGAACGTCGTTATCGTCGGCGAGCCGCTGGCACCCGGCGACGAGGCGCCGGCTTGCGGAATTGTTCGAGCGCGTGCGCGATACGACCGGAGCGGTGATCGCCGGACCGTTGGCGCGGCGCACGCGCGGCTGCGTCGTCGCCGTGGTGGAGGAATTCGAGCGGCTCGGCCCCATGCTCAAGGCGGCGCAACGGCTGGCGACGGTCACCGGCGGCGATGTCAAGCTGACGCTGGTCGGCGACCGGCGCGATGAGCTCGCCTGGATGGAGGGCGAGGCGCGCCTGCTCTGCGCCGATGGCGACGACGGCGAGATCGGCGACTTCGAGAGCGTGCTTGCCGCCAACGATGATCCCGCGCCCCTGGCCGCGGTGCTGCAGCGGCATAAGCCGGGCTTTGCGCTCGCCCAGTATGGCGGCCGCCTGATCGCGCCCGGCGCCAGCCTGCGCCCGCTCACGCAAGTTCTCGACTGCCCGCTGCTGCTGGTGCGCTAACTCACTGCGCCGAGGCCATCACGCCGATCTGGAAATAGTCGGGGCCGGTGCCGATGATATTGGGATCGGGCGTGCCGACGGCGCGCGCGTCCTTGTCCGCATAGTCGGAATTGAAAAGCACCCAACGGATCACCTCGAGACGCGCACGCCGCTGATCGTTGGCGCGCACGACGATCCACGGCGATTTTTCGTGCTCGTACGCTTGAAGATTTCGCTCTGCGCGCGGCTGTAGTCGTCCCACTTGTCGATGGCGGCAAGATCGACGTCGGTGATCTTCCACCGCTTGAAAGGGTCGTGGCGGCGCTCGTGGAAGCGCTGGAGCTGCATCTCGCGTCCGATGACGAGATAGAACTTGAACAGGCGGATGCCGTCGCGCACCAGCAGCGCCTCGAAATCCGGCGCATCGCGCAGGAACGTGTCCGTCTGCACCGGCGTGCAGAAGTTCATGACCCGCTCGACGCCGGCCCGGTTGTACCAGGAGCGGTCGAACAGCGTCATATCCCCGGCCGTCGGCAGGTGCGCAACGTAGCGCTGGAAATACCACTGGCCGCGCTCGACCTCGGTCGGTTTCGACAGGGCTATGGAGCGAGCATGCCGCGGATTGAGGCGTTCGAGGAAGTAACGGATGCAGCTGCCCTTGCCGGAGGCGTCGCGCCCCTCGAAGATGGCAACGAAGCGCCCGCCCTTGTTCTCGACATGCGTCTGCAGCTTGAGAAGCTCGAGCTGCAGCCCGAGTAGGTCCTCCTTGAAGACCTTCTTCTTCAACTCCTCGTCGTACGGATAGCCGCCCGACGTCAGGGCCTTGTCGGCGATGGCGGGCGGCAGGACCGGGTTGTCGATGTCGAAAGCGGTCGATTTCTTGGTCTTGGCCTTGTCGTTCTTGTCTTGCTTGCCGTTCTTGTCGCCCATAGCCGATGTTCCGCCGCTGCGTTAGCCGTCATTGTAAGGTGAATCGCATGACGTGCGCGCGCCATGTTTGAATGACGTAATGATCCCGCGTATCTAGCAGCGATGGCTTTAGCGAATGGCCCTGACCCCAAGCACAAATGTCTCTAGGCACGGCCATGAGCTATGTGCGCTGGAGCGAGCGCAAGGCCGAGGCGAGGCCCTGGGTGAGCGCGGCTTGGGCGGCCACCAAGCGGCGGTGGAAAGCGCGGTGGATGCCGATCGTTGCCGCCGTCGGCATTCTGGCGGTGCTGGTGATGCTCGGCGCGCTGAACGGGGTCGCGGCGCTCATAGGCGATCCCGTGCTGCATGCTGGCCACGGCAACCTGGCCACTCGATTCAACCGCCATCCTCGACGCGATCTCGGGAAATACGGCTTCCACACGTGCGCGTCTCGACGAAGGGGAGCGGGGAAGCTGGCGCGCCGTGATCGATGCAATTCCGACGGCGGCACTGGCCCTCGATGCAGCGGGCACGCTGGTGCACCATAACCGTCTCGCTGCCGAAATGTTTCCGAAGATCAAGAGCGGCCAGCCGATGAGCCAGGTCTCGCGCAGCCCGGATCTCCTGTTAGCCGTCGATCGTGCGCTGGCGTCGGAAGACCGCATCGACGTCGATCTCGTCGAGCGCGTGCCGGTCGAGCGGCGCGTCGCCGCGACCGTTTCGCGGCTGGCACGCTCAGCGGCGCCGTCCTCGCCGAACGTGCTCGTGACCTTCCGCGATTTGACCGAGCAGGATCGCCTCGCGCAGATGCGCGCCGACTTCATCGCCAACGCCAGCCACGAGCTGCGCACGCCGCTCGCCTCGCTGCGCGCCTTCGTCGAAACCTTGCAGGGACCGGCGCGCGACGACGTCAACGCCCGTACGCGTTTCCTGACGCTCATGGCCAGCCAGGCCGAGCGCATGACGCGCCTCATCGACGACCTGCTTTCGCTCAGCCGCGTCGAGATGCGGGTCCACTTGCCGCCGCGCGGTATCGTCGAGCTGAATGAGTCGGCGCAGTACGTATTCCAGTCGCTCGAGCCCGTGGCCGAGGCGGCGAAGGTGAAGCTATCCCTCGTGCGCGGCGACGCGGCGCGCATTCGCGGCGACCGCGAGGAAATCGTGCAGGTTCTGCAGAACCTGATCCAGAACGCCATCAAGTACGGGCGCGAGGACGGCGCCATCGAGGTGCGCGTCGGCCGCGATGCGGCGCGCGGAAGTCGCGACGCACGCGTGTGGGTGAGCGTCGCCGACAACGGTCCGGGCATCGCGCCCGAGCACTTGCCGCGGCTCACCGAGCGCTTCTATCGGGTCAACGCCGCCTCGAGCCGCGAGAAGGGGGGCACCGGGCTGGGCCTCGCCATCGTCAAGCACATCATGAACCGCCACCGCGGGGAACTGCGCATCGCCTCCCGCCTCGGCGCCGGCTCGACCTTCACGGCGAGCTTCGAGGAACTCGGCACCTCCCCCTAGCCCCTCGCCGGTCTCCGCCATGCAACCACGCGTCGTGGACAGCGTGGCACGGCCGTGGCGCCCGGATGACGGGACGGAGGCGACTGCCGCTTGGCCAGCTCGCCTAAATTCCCCAAACGAGATAATTATATCAATAAAATCAGCTCGTTAACCTGTCACTAAAGTATCGCTGCGCTGGTCTATCTAAGCGCCACGGCGCAAGGGCGCCGGAGCGGGGAAGAGGTTGCTAGTGCGTCATCCGCACGGCCCCGCTGTCACCTCCAGAAGGAGATCAGTGTGAGCACAAAGTTCATCGCGTGCACAGCGGCGGCGGCCGTTGTCGGCACGGTAGCGTTCGCTGGCGCGGCTGTCGCCCGCGACCAAATCCAGATCGCCGGCTCTTCGACGGTTCTGCCGTACGCCAACATCGTGGCTGAGCAGTTCGGCAAGACCAACAGCAACTTCAAGACCCCGATCGTCGAGTTGGGCGGCACCGGCGCGGGCATCAAGCAGTTCTGCCAGGGCCTCGGCGACGCCACCATCGACATCGCCAATGCCTCGCGCAAGATCAAGAAAGAAGAGATCGCCGATTGCGCCAAGAACGGCGTCAAGGAGATCGTCGAGGTGCAGTTCGGCTATGACGGCATCGTCTTCGCCGTCGACGCCAAGTCGGATGACTGGGCTCTCGAGCCGAAGGACCTCTACCTCGCTCTCGCCGCTGAGGTGCCGAAGGACGGCGCTCTCGTCCCGAACACCGCCAAGACCTGGAAAGAAGTGAATCCGGCTCTCCCCGATTGGCCGATCGTCGCCTACATCCCGGGCGAGAAGCACGGCACGCGCGAAGTGTTCGAGGAGAAGGTGCTGCACGCTGGCGCCAAGGCTACCGGCGCTGACAAGCTCTTCCTCGCCAAGGCCGAGGGCGCCGACGACGCCGCCAAGAAGAAGGCCGCCGACAAGGCTGCCGTGAAGGTTCGCAAGGATGGCGCCGCTGTCGACATCGACGGCGACTACACCGAGACGCTCGCCCGTCTTTCTTCCAACCCGAAGAGCGTTGGCGTGTTCGGTCTGTCGTTCTACGAGAACAACACCGATAAGCTGAAGGTCGCGACGATCAGCGGCGTGAAGCCGTCGGTTGAGACGGTCGCTGCCGGCAAGTACCCGGTGTCGCGTCCGCTGCAGTTCTACGTGAAGAAGGCGCACATCGGCGTCGTTCCCGGCCTCAAGGAGTACGTGGAATTCTTCTCGTCGGACAAGATGATTGGCCCCGAGGGTCCGCTCGCCGAGTACGGCCTCGTTCCTTCGCCTGACGCCGAGCGCGCCAAGCTGCAGGAAGACGTGAAGGCCGCCAAGTCCATGTAAGGACGGCGTTCTTACGACCAAAGCGGTCCGGGCCTCGAGGCGAGGTCCGGACCGTATCGACAACGGCCGGGGCGACGAAACGGTGCGTAGCCGCCGACCGTAACGAACCGCGGCGCATGCCCGTGGCGCCGCCAGCGAGGACCTTGAGTTTGTCGACCTCCATCATCATTCTGGGCCTGATCGTCGCGAGCCTGCTCGCCTTCGGCCTCGGCGTCTCGCGCGCCAACGCGCTCGCCAAGAAGGGCGATGCACAGCTCCACTCGCGCCCCGGCTACTACGGAACATACCTGGCGTTGTGGACGCTGCTGCCGGCGCTGCTCGTGACACTGCTGTGGAGTGCGGCCGAGCCCAGCTTGGTTCGCCATTTCGTTGCCGAAAGCCTGCCCGCGAACGTTCAAGCGCTCTCGCCGGCCGAGCAGTCGCTCGTCATCGGGCGGGTCGCGTCGGTGGCTCGCGGCCTGCCGCAGCTGTCGAAAGAAGAGTTCGAGATCGTACGCAAGACGCGCTATGGCTTCACCTCGTCCGCCGACGCGCAGCGCGTGCTGCAGGAGCGCGGCATTGCTCTAGGTTCGGCGCCGGAGCCCTACGTAATCGCCGCTGCATACGACCAGGCTGACCTGCAAAATCGGGGCAAGCTCTATATAACCTGCGCCGCCATTGGCCTCGCGCTGCTGGGCTTCCTCTATGCCAACTGGCGCGTGCATCCCAAGCTGCGGGCGCGCAACGGGGTCGAGAACGTCGTCCTTGCCGGACTGATCCTCTCGTCCACGGTGGCCATCCTGACGACCGTCGGCATCATTTGCTCGATGCTGTTCGAGAGCCTCCACTTCTTCGGGATGGTCGACCCGCTGCGCTTCTTCTTCGGCACCCAATGGGATCCGCGCTTCTCGGCGGCGGGCAACACCAGCGCCGGCGAAGGCGAGTTCGGCCTGTTGCCACTGCTCTGGGGCACCCTGTACATCTCGATCGTCGCCCTGTTCGTCGCCGTGCCGGTCGGCCTGTTCGCGGCCATCTATATGTCCGAGTACGCCAGCCGGAAGGTGCGCACGATCGCGAAGCCGCTGCTGGAAATCCTCGCCGGCATCCCGACCATCGTCTACGGCCTCTTCGCGCTGATCACCTTCGGACCGTTCCTGCGTGATGCCGGCGGCCATATCGGTCTCACCATTTCCCCGTCGAGCGTGCTGTCCGCCGGCCTCATCATGGGCGTGATGCTCATCCCGTTCGTTTCCTCGCTGTCGGACGACATCATCAACGCCGTGCCGCAGTCGTTGCGCGAAGGCTCCTACGGCCTCGGCGCCACGCAGTCGGAGACGATCAAGCGCGTCATCCTGCCGGCGGCGCTGCCGGGCATCGTCGGCGCGGTGCTGCTCGCCGCCTCGCGCGCCATCGGTGAAACGATGATCGTCGTGCTGGCCGCAGGCATCGCCGCCAACTTGACCCTCAATCCGCTGGAGCCGGTGACGACCATCACCGTCAAGATCGTCAGCCAGCTCACGGGCGATCTTGAGTTCAACTCGCCGCAGACGCTCGTCGCCTTCGCTCTCGGCCTGACGCTGTTCGCCTTCACGCTGTGCCTCAACATCTACGCGCTCTACATCGTGCGCAAATACCGGGAGCAGTACGAATAATGGCTGTCGAGACTGTTCCAGGACCGTTTTCCGGGCCGATGGCCGGTCCCTCGGGGCCCGGCGCCGCCGCGAGCGCCGCCATCAAGAAGTCGATCAAGCACCGCTATGCGGCCGAGCGACGGTTCCGTCTCTACGGCGTCGCCGCGATCCTGTTCGGCCTCACGTTCCTCGCCGTCCTGTTCGGCAGCATCGTGTCGACGGGCTACACGGCATTCGTGCAGTCGTCGTTCGAGCTCAACGTGCTGCTCGACCGCGCCGTGATCGACCCGGACGGAAAGCGCGAACACACGGCGCTGATGACCGCCGACTACACGCTGCTTGCCAAGAAGGCGCTGGCATCCGCCGTCGGCGCCGATCCCGCCAACAAGGCGCAGATGCGCGAGATCGGGGCACTGCTGTCGCGCGACGTCGATGTGGAAATCCGCAAGGCGGTGCTGGCCGATCCCGCCCTCATCGGCAAGACGGTGCCGGTCTGGGTGCTCGCCAGCGGCCGCGTCAACTCGCTGATGAAAGGTCAGCTCGATCGCAACCTGCCGGCCCAGACGCGCAAGATCTCCGACCAGCAGCTCGCCTGGATCGACAAGCTGTCGGCGTCCGGCGCCCTGGCCAAGCGGTTCAACACCGGCCTCTTCACCAACGGCGCTTCGAGCAACCCGGAGACGGCCGGCATCGGCGTCGCCATGGTCGGCTCACTGTTCATGATGATCACCGTGCTGCTGCTGGCGGTGCCGCTCGGTGTTGCCGCCGCGGTCTACCTGCAGGAATTTGCCCCCAAGAACTTCTGGACGGACCTCATCGAGGTCAACATCAACAACCTGGCCGCCGTGCCGTCGATCGTCTTCGGCCTTCTCGGCCTCGCCATCTTCATCAACTTCGCCGGCCTGCCGCGTTCCGCTTCCATCGTCGGCGGTCTGGTGCTGACGCTGATGACGCTGCCAACCATCATCATCGCCACGCGCGCCGCCATCGGCGCCGTGCCGCCGTCGATCCGCGAGGCGGCCCTCGGCGTCGGCGCCTCGAAGATGCAGACCATCACCCATCATGTCGTGCCGCTTGCCATGCCTGGCATCCTGACGGGGACGATCATCGGCCTCGCCAAGGCGCTGGGGGAGACGGCGCCCCTGCTCATGATCGGCATGGTGGCCTTCGTCGTCCAATACCCGACCTCGCCGCTGGCACCTTCCACGGCGCTTCCCGTGCAGATCTACATGTGGGCCACCTCGGCGGAGCGCGGCTTTGTCGAGCGCACGGCCGGCGCCACCATCATCCTTCTGGCCGTGCTGATCTGCATGAATCTCGTTGCCGTCATTCTTCGCCGCAAATACGAGCGGCGGTGGTAAAGTCTCGTTCCCTTCAGGAGCCGTAGATGCTCAAGATGCCGACACTGGACGTTCAGAGTTCTCCCGTTGATGTGCGCGCCGAGACCAAGGTCGCGGCGCAGGACGTCAACGTGTTCTACGGCGCAAAGCAGGCGCTGCAGAACGTGTCCGTGAACATACCCGACCGCGCGGTGATGGCTTTCATCGGTCCTTCCGGTTGCGGCAAGTCGACGTTCCTGCGCTGCATCAACCGCATGAACGACACCATCCCGATCGCCAAGGTGACCGGCAAGATCATCATCGACAAGCAGGACATCTACGATCCAAGCCTCGACGTGGTGCAGCTCCGCGCCCGCGTCGGCATGGTGTTCCAAAAGCCCAATCCGTTCCCCAAGTCGATCTACGAGAACGTCGCCTACGGCCCGCGCATCCATGGTCTTTGCCATTCGAAAGCCGACCTCGACGACGTCGTGCAGTCGAGCCTGCAGAAAGCCGGCCTGTGGAAAGAGGTGAACGAGCGCTTGGATGAGCCGGGCACCGGCCTGTCCGGCGGACAGCAACAGCGGCTGTGCATCGCGCGCGCCATCGCGGTGAACCCGGAAGTCATCCTCATGGACGAGCCATGCTCGGCGCTTGACCCAATCGCCACGGCACGCATCGAGGAGCTGATCGACGAGCTGCGGAAGAACTACTGCATCATCATCGTCACCCACTCCATGCAGCAGGCGGCGCGTGTCTCGCAACGTACGGCGTTCTTCCATCTTGGAGAGCTGGTCGAGGAAGGGGTGACGTCCGAGATTTTCACCAGCCCCAAAGAAAAGCGTACCCAGGATTACATTACTGGCCGGTTCGGCTGATGCTGCGAAGCCTCTTTTCCCCCCGCCCCGCAGCCCGCCCCGTCCGCCCGACAGGAGAGCCTTCCATGAACGAGCACACCGTAAAGTCTTACGAAGAAGAGCTGGCGCTGCTCGACAAGAAAATCGCCCAGATGGGCGGCCTCGCCGAACAGCTGCTCGGCCAGTCGCTGGGGGCGCTCGAACGCCGCGATCCGCGTCTCGCCGAGGAAGTGGTGCAGTCCGACCGTGCCATCGACAATCTGGAGCGCGAGATCGAAGAGCAGGTCATCTCCATGGTGGCGCGCCGTCAGCCGATGGCCGACGACCTGCGCCACATCATGGGCGCCCTGCGCATCACGACGGATCTGGAGCGCATCGGCGACCTCGCCAAGAACATCGCCAAGCGCGCCCTGGCGATCGCCGATGAATCGCATCCCAAGCCGCTGATGTCCGGCATCCGCCACATGGTGGAGCTGGCGCTGCAGCAGTTGAAGGAAGTGCTCGACGCCTACGCTGAGCGCGATGCCGACAAGGCGCTCGCCGTGTGGCGCCACGACGCGCAGATCGACGCAATGTACAACTCGCTGTTCCGCGAGCTGCTGACGTACATGATGGAGGATCCGCGCAACATCGGCATCTCCACGCATCTGCTGTTCGGCGCCAAGAACGTCGAGCGCGTCGGCGATCACACGACCAACATCGCCGAGACGGTGCACTTCCTGGTGCGCGGATTCAACATCGCCGACGATCGTCCCAAGGACGATCAGACCAGCTCGACGCTGATATCCGGAAGCTGATGAGGAGGCAGGGCAATCGGAATGTCCGCTAAGGTTCTCATCGTCGAGGACGAAGCGCCGCTCGCGGAGATGCTGCGCTACAATCTCGAAGCCGAAGGATTTCGCGTCTCGCATGCCGAGACCGGCGAGGAAGCGCTCATTCTACTCGAGGAGGAGCGCCCCGACCTCGTCGTGCTCGATTGGATGCTGCCGGGCGTATCGGGTATCGAGCTATGCCGGCGGCTGCGTGCCAAGTCGGATTCGCGCAACGTTTCGATCCTGATGCTCACGGCGCGCGGTGAGGAGAGCGACCGCATCCGCGGCCTGTCCACCGGCGCCGACGACTATGTCGTCAAGCCGTTCTCGCTGCCCGAGCTGATGGCGCGGGTCAAAGCCATCCTGCGGCGCACATCGCCCGATCGCGTCGCCGAGGTGCTGAAGATCGCCGACATCGAGCTCGACCGTGCCGCCCATCGTGTCACGCGCGGCCTGCGCCAAGTGCGCCTCGGGCCCACCGAGTTCCGCCTGCTCGAGTTCCTCATGGAGAGCTCCGGGCGGGTTTTGTCGCGCACGCAGCTGCTCGACGGGGTATGGGGGCGCGACGCGTTCGTCGACGAGCGCACCGTCGACGTGCACATCGGGCGCCTGCGCAAGGCGCTGATCCGCGGCAACGAGCGCGATCCAATCCGCACCGTTCGCTCCGCCGGCTACGTCTTCGGCGAAGCCTAAACCCCGTTCGCAAGCCGCAATAAAAAACGCGCCGGACCATGGGCCCGGCGCGCTGGCTAGTGCGTTAGTGTCGCGATGTCCGCTTCAGGCGGTTTCTTTGCGAGGAATGCTGATGTCGAGCGGGCCGGGAACCTCCACGAGCTCGCGCTCGCGGCGGCGGGCCTGCGGTGGCTGGAAGGCGCGGCGGGCGTGGAATTCGCAGTACGGCAGGCCCGGTACCTTGTTCTTGCCGCAGAAGTGGAAGTCGGCCATCTGCGGGTCGCCGATGGGCCAGCGGCAACTGCACTCGACCAGCGTCTGGATGGTTTTGCGCTCGGCGAGCGGGATGACGATCTCCTCGACGGCCGGGACGTATGCCTCCGTCTCCTGATAGAGCGCGCGGAAAGCGGGATTGCCGCTGGCCGCGAAGCGGGCCTTGGCCATGCGCTTGGAGGCCATGCGCGGACGCGGCCGGTGGCTCTTCATGCGCGAGGTGGTGGCGCGGCCGGAAAGGCCGAGCCGGTGAACCTTGCCGATCACGGCATTGCGGGTGACGCTGCCGAGCCGCCCGGCGATCTGGCTTGCGCTCAAGCCCTCGCCCCACAGCTTCTTCAGCGTTTCAACGCGCTCATCCGTCCAAGCCATTTAAATTTCGCTCCCTGAGCATCAGGGGCGCGCGCAAGCAGAGCGCACACCGATTGACAGACGGGACAGACAGGAAAGCCGCGCGGAGCGTGCAGGCACGCTACGACAGACGCGACAAGCCAAAGCCTGGCCGGTTACGGGACGCTTTACTGGGATGACGCGAACTGATTGACGCTTGACGGACGGCGCGTAATCGACAGGGCGAGCAACTGCTTCGCCAACGCGCGCCGGGCCAACTCAGGACTGGGTCTCGATGACTACGCGAGACCTCGTGCCGCGACAGGTCCAAACCTACAACAGGCAGAATTGGGCCTACAAGATCAGAGATCTGGCGGCCCGGGCATCCCGCGGAAGCGGTGGTATATTCGCAACACGCAACCGCGCTGCCCGTGGCTTCTTTGCCCGTCGTTGCTGGCTTTGACCGGCGGGGAACACGGCCGCCGCGGCAGCCAATCCCCAGATGTGAATACTGGCAAACAAGTTTGACGCTTCGACGACCGAGGCGGGACGAGAGTTGGCGTGCAACGGCGTGCAAATTGGGCGAAAAGCCCGGCAAACCTGCTCATTCCGTTGACAGAAAAGCACCTCGCGCGTATCTACAGCGCCTCGTTCGCCGCCACTGAGGCGGCTTTTTTAGTTTTCAGCGACGCTTCGCTGCACAGGGTGGGCTGACCGATGTCCGCATCCTTGGCGGCCTCGGGCCACTCAACCAAGGCCGCTGCACCTACAACCGGCCCGTCACCTGCCGTCATGGGTACGTACGGGCGCCAGAACCTCGTCTTCGAGCGGGGCGAAGGCGCTTGGCTGATCACGGCCGCGGGCGACCGGTACCTCGATTTCGCCTCCGGCATCGCCGTCAACGTTCTAGGGCATGCGCATCCGCGCCTCGTCGCGGCGCTGACCGAGCAAGCCGGCAAGCTGTGGCACACGTCGAACCTCTATCGCGTCGAAGGGCAGGAGCGGCTGGCGGAGCGGCTCGTCGCCGTGACGTTCGCCGACAAGGTGTTCTTCTGCAATTCCGGCGCCGAGGCGTGCGAAGCCGCTATCAAGGCCGCGCGGCGCTATCATTTCGTCTCCGGCAACCCCGAGCGCTGGCGTGTCATCGCCTTCAGCGGCGCCTTCCACGGGCGCACGCTGGCGACCATCGCCGCCGGCGGTAACGCCAAATACCTAGAAGGCTTCGGGCCGCCGGTTGAAGGCTTCGACCACGTGCCGTTCGGCGACCTCGCCGCAACCGAGGTCGCGATCGGTCCGGAAACGGCGGCAATCATGATCGAGCCGACGCAGGGTGAGGGCGGCGTCAATGTCGCCAGCGCCGAGTTTCTGCAGGCCCTGCGCGAGCTGTGCGACAAGCACGGTCTGCTGCTCATTTTCGACGAGGTCCAGTGCGGCATGGGCCGCTCGGGCAAGCTTTTTGCCTACGAGTGGGCCGGCATTACGCCCGATCTGATGCCCCTCGCCAAGGGTATCGGCGGCGGCTTCCCGCTGGGTGCGCTGCTGGCGACCGAAGCGGCAGCCAAGGGTCTCACCCCCGGCACGCACGGCTCGACGTTCGGCGGCAATCCGCTGGCAACGGCCGTCGGCTATGCGGTGCTCGACAGCGTGCTCGAGCCGGGCTTCCTGGAAGCGGTGCAGCAGAAGACGCTGCGTCTGAAGCAAGCGCTCGCCGCCGTGAAGGACGCGCACCCCGGTCTCGTCGAGGAAGTGCGCGGGCAAGGGCTGCTCACCGGCATCAAGGTCAAGGTGGCCCCTGCCGACGTGGTCAAGGCGGCCTTGGCCGAAAAGCTGCTGGTCGCCGGCGCCAGCGACAATGTCGTACGCCTGCTGCCGCCGCTCAATGTCGCCGACGAAGAGATCGCCGAGGCGGCGCATCGCCTGTCGCGCGCCCTCGACCGCGTCGCGGCGACTGCAACTTGAAATCCCTTTTCCGCTCAGCCGGCCGGAGTGCCATGGCACCTAAATCACGTACCGTCCCGCAGCCGAGGCATTTCCTCGATCTCGACGCGCTCGATGCAAAGACGCTGCGCACCATCATCGATATGGCGCACGCAATGAAGCGCGCCGGCAAACGCACGCCGGCCAAGTTCAAGCCGGATGACATCGCGGAATCGACGCTGGCGATGATTTTCGAGAAGCCGTCGACACGGACACGCGTTTCGTTCGACGTTGCCATGCGCCAACTCGGTGGGCAGACGCTCTCCCTCAACAACAGCGACCTGCAGCTCGGACGCGGTGAATCGATCGCCGACACCGCGCGCGTGCTGTCGCGCTATGTCGATGCGATCATGATCCGGGCCAATTCGCACGACACGCTCTTGGATCTGGCGGAATACGCGACTGTTCCGGTGATCAATGGGCTCACTGACAAGAGCCATCCCTGTCAGGTTATGGCCGACATCATGACCTTCGAGGAGCACAAGGGGCCGATCAAGGGCCGCTCGGTAGCTTGGGTGGGCGATGGCAACAACGTTGCGGTGTCGTGGATGCACGCTTCCGTGCGCTTCGGTTTTGAGTTGCGCGTTGCTTCTCCCGACGAGCTGCGCCCCGATCGGGAGGCGGTCGACTGGGTGAAGCGCGAGAAGGGCTCCGTCATCTATACCAGCGACGCGGCGAAAGCCGTGCGCGGCGCCGATTGCGTCGTTACCGATACGTGGGTGTCGATGGGCCAGACCGATGCGGCGCGGCGCAAGAAGATTCTGGAGCCATTTGGTGTCGACGCTAAGCTGATGAGCAAGGCGGCGGAGGGTGCCATCTTTATGCACTGCCTGCCGGCCTACCGCGGCAAGGAGGTGACGGAAGACGTCATCGACGGCCCGCAGTCGGTCGTGTTCGATGAGGCGGAAAACCGTCTGCATGCGCAGAAGGCGATCCTAGCCTGGTGCCTCGGAGTTCTCGTGATGTCGGAAGCGGCGGTGCCTTCACGGACCCTGAAGCTGCCGAACGACGACCTCGTGCTGCCGTTCCGTACCGTGCGCTCGGGCGTGATCGGGCGCCTCGTGCGGCTAGGCCCGGCGGTCGACGAAATCTTGTCGCATCACGCTGCGCCGGCGGCCGTTTCGCAAACGCTGGGCGAGGCCGTGGCGCTGACGGCCCTGCTCGGCACGGCGCTGAAGATCGACGGCAAGCTGACGCTGCAGACCAAAACCGACGGGCTGCTCGATTTTCTCGTCGTCAGCTACGAGCCGCCCGGGCGTTTGCGCGCCTATGCACGCTACGACAAGAAGCGGGTGGGTGCCGACGACGACATCGCGCAGGGAAAGCTTATCGGCAGCGGCCACCTCGCGATAACCATCGATCCCGGCGAGGAGATGGAGCGCTATCAGGGCATCGTCGCCTTGAACGGTGAGAGCATCGGCGAGGCGGCGCTGAGCTACTTCCACCAGTCCGAGCAGCTACCCTCGTTCGTGCGTCTCGCCGTGGCGCGCCACTACACGGCAGGCGAAAAGGGCGCGCCGGGGCGCTGGCAATGGCGCGCCGGCGGGTTGATGATCCAGCATCTTGCCCGCGCCGGCGGATCCGAGGCTGCGCCCGAAGACGCGGACGAAGCGCCGGAGTTCGAGGAAGAGGACGACGATTGGGAGCGCACGCGCATCCTCGCCGCGACCGTCGAGGACCACGAGCTGCTCGATCCCACGCTGCCGCCAGACCGGCTGCTCTATCGACTGTTCCACGAGGAAGGCGTGCGCGCGTTTCCCGCGGCCCCCATCGAGGCCTACTGCCGCTGCTCGCGCGAGCGGGTCGAAGGGTTTCTGCGTAGCTTCGGCGCCAAGGAGCTCACCGATATGCGCGAGCCCGACGGGTCGATCAGCGTGACGTGCGAGTTCTGCACCAAGACATATCGCTTCGCGCCCGGCGAGATCGCGTAACGGTGCCTACCCATGCGCCGGGTAGAATCCGTCATGGCCGCGCAAGCGGCCATCCACGCCAGCTTCAGAAAATGCTCAGGCGAAGTTTGCCAATACGGCGCTCCAATTTTTCGCGTCGCGCGTGCGGGAACTTGCGTGGATGGCCGCCGTCCATGCGGAGCATGGCTTCGCCACGACGCGGCCATGATGACATTGGTTGCCTGGCCGGCCGAGCAGCCGAGATCGCGTAGCGCTACTTCAGCGTCTTCAGATAATCGACGATCTTCTTGCGCTCGCCGGCGTCGGCGACGCCGCCGAACGGCTGCATTTTGTTGCCGCTCACGACCTGGTTGGGATCGCTGATGAACTTGTCGAGCGTGGCTTCGTCCCAGGTGATCCCCGAAGCCTTCATAGACGGCGAGAACGCAAAGCCTTCGATCGACCCGGCCTTGCGGCCGACGATGCCGTGCAGCGTCGGGCCAAGTCGGTTGTCGTCGGGTTTGAACGAGTGGCAGGTGCGGCAGGCGTTGTTGTAGGCGACCTGGCCATCATCGCTTTCCTCTTGCGCCGCCCAGGCGGGGGTCAGAGTTGCGAGCAAAGACAAAGCACTAAACGCGATTGCGCGAATTGCTGGCCGATCCACGGCACGCCTCCATCATCGTTAGACTTAATCCGATGCGGGCATAAGTCGGCGCGCTTGCCGAAAGTTCCCGGCAATCGCGTGCTGAACGATGAAGAAGAAGTGATAGGGGCGCGATCAGCGAACGGCGGATCCGTGCTCCGCCCACTCGCCAAGGCGACCGAGGAAGGCGCTGCACTTGTCGAGCTGATCCTTGGCGATCCATTCGTCGGCGGTGTGCGCCTGCGCGATGTCGCCCGGGCCGATGACGACGGCGGGCGAACCGGCGACTTGGAAGAGGCCGGCCTCGGTGGCGTAGGAGACCGCGTGCGTCTCGTTCTGGCCGGCGAGTTTGAGTGCCAGCGCCACGGCTTCCGAGCTGGAGCTGGCGGAGAACGGCGGCACCTGGTTGGCGATGACGATGTCGAATGCCGCCTCGGGCGCGACCTTGCGCATGTCCGGCAGGCACACATTGGCGGCGAAGGCGCGGATGCGACGATCGATGGCGCCGATGTCGACGCCGGGTATGGCGCGAACGTCGAAATCCAGCCGGCACGAGTTGGGCACGATATTGGTCGCCGTGCCGCCGTCGATGCGCGTCACCTGCAGCGTGGCGTAGGGCGGATCGAAGCGCGGATCCTGCGGGCGCAACTTCAGCTCATGCTCGATGTCGGCCAGTTCGCGCAGCAGCTTGCCGGCGACGCTGATGGCGTTGACCCCGAGCGGCGCCATGCTCGAATGTGCCGCACGGCCCTTGATCTCGACGTGCCAACGCACCGGGCCCTTGTGCGAGTCGACGACGCTCATCGATGTCGGCTCGCCGACTAGAACCATGCGCGGCTTGACGAGGCGGTTGCCGAATTCGGCAATCATCGGGCGCACGCCGAGACAGCCGATTTCCTCGTCATAGGAAAACGCGAGATGGATCGGCACGGCAAGACGCCGTTCGCGGTAGTCAGGGACGGCGGCGAGCACGCAGGCGAGGAAGCCCTTCATGTCGGCAGTGCCGCGGCCATAGAGCTTGCCGTCGCGCTCGGTGACGATGAACGGGTTCGGACGTCCAGCGCTGCCCGTCGACCGGAACCACGTCGGTATGGCCGGACAGCGCGACGCCGGCGACGCCAGCCGGCCCGACGGTGGCGTAGAGGCTGGCCTTCTGCCCGTCGTCGGTCGGCACGATCTGGCTGACGACGCCATGCTGGAGCAGGTAGTCCTCGACGAAGCGGATGAGCGCCACGTTCGACTTGTGGCTCGTCGTGTCGAAGCTGACGAGCCGTGCCAGCAGCTCCGTCGTGGAGTAGCTTGGTCCCTTCATCGGGTGCTCGCTAGTGGCCCGCTTCCGAAGTTCGCCAACGTCGATGCTAGGGTCCCGAGCGAACTTCGGAAGCAAAGGGCCACTAGAATTGTTGCTTTGCTAGTGTGATTCAGATCGAGAAATTCACTCCGAAACATGCAGCCCGCGTTGGCAAATTTCTCGATCATCACACTAGTTCATGCTCCGCACGACGAACGGGCTGTCGAGCGAGAAGGCCGGAATGGCGACGTCGAACAGGTCGCCCTTCTCGTCGGTCATCTGGTAGCTGCCGACCATGATCCCCGACGGGGTGCGCAGCGGGCAACCGGACGTATAGCTGAACGAGGATCCCGGCTGGATCACCGGCGTCTCGCCGACGACCCCGGGCCCGCGCACTTCCTGCGTCTGGCCGACGCCATCCGTGATGCGCCAGATGCGCGAGCGTAGCTGCACCGTCTCTTCGCTCTCGTTGGCGATGTCGATGGTGTAGGCCCAAAAGAATTCGCTCTCCTCCGGGGACGACTGGTCCTCCAGATATTGGGGGGTGACGCGGATGCGGATGCCGCGGGTGACAGCTTCGTACATTGCGGCGATGCTCCTTGCGCCGGCACACGCGGCGCAACGGCGCGCGATTCTAAGCTCCCCACGCGCCGGGTCAAGTCGGCAACGGCGTGATCACCCGAAGTTAACCGCGGACGGCGGCGAGGGCCGTGTCGAGATCGGCGGCGAGGTCCTCGAAGGCTTCGAGGCCCACCGAAAGGCGCAGCAGGCCATCGCCAATGCCGAGCTCGGCGCGCGCCTCCGGACCGATGCGGTGATGCGTCGTGGTGGCCGGGTGCGTGATCAGCGACTTGGCGTCGCCGAGGTTGTTGGAAATCTTGATCAGGCCGAGGGCGTTCTGCAGCGCGAAGGCGCCGGCCTTGCCGCCCTTCACCTCGAAGGCGATCATCTGTCCGCCGCCGGTCATCTGCCGCTTGGCGATGTCGGCCTGCGGGTGGTCGGCGCGACCGCAATGCAGCACGCGCACGACGTTCGGCTGGGCGGCGAGGTGGTCGGCGAGCTTGGCCGCGGTCGCCGCCTGGGCGCGCACGCGCACCGGCATCGTCTCCAGGCCCTTGAGCATCACCCAGGCATTGAACGGGCTCATGGTGGGGCCGGTCTGGCGCAGGAATTCCTGCAGGTGGTTGTTCACGTAGTCCTTGGAGCCGAGCACCGCGCCGCCGAGACAGCGGCCCTGTCCGTCAATGTGCTTGGTGGCCGAATAGACGACGACGTCGGCGCCGTGCTCCAGCGGCCGCTGGCCGAGCGGCGTCGCGAACACGTTGTCGACGACGACGATGGCGCCGATCTGCTTGGCGAGCTTGCAGACGGCGGCGATGTCGACCAGCTCCAGCGTCGGATTGGACGGCGTCTCGAAGAAGAACAGCTTGGTGTTGGGCCGCACCGCCTTCTGCCAGGCGTCGAGATCGCGCCCGTCGACGAGCGTCGAGGTGATGCCGTAGCGCGGGGCCAGCGTCTCGACGACGTAGCGGCAGGCGCCGAACAGGGCGCGCGCCGAGACGATGTGATCGCCGGCCTTGACGTAGCACATGACGGCGGCGTTGACGGCGGCCATGCCGCTCGCCGTGGCGCGCGCTTCCTCGGCGCCCTCGAGCAGCCGCACGCGCTCCTCGAACATGGCGACCGTCGGATTGCCGAAGCGGCTGTACTGGAAGCCCGGGTCCTCGTTCTTGAAGCGCGCCTCGGCCTGC
This sequence comes from uncultured Alphaproteobacteria bacterium, assembly GCA_963812795.1. Lineage (GTDB taxonomy): Bacteria > Pseudomonadota > Alphaproteobacteria > Rhizobiales > Hyphomicrobiaceae > Hyphomicrobium_A. The sequence goes on from CAWEWG010000007.1 coordinate 481,265, forward strand.
TCGGCGCTGGCGTAGACGAAGCCCTGCGTCAGGAACATCGCTTCGGAGGTTTCGCCGAACTGCGAGCGCAGCGTTCCGCCGTGCACGAGCTGCGTTTCGGGCGCCCACTTGCTTGGGGGTTGCCGCTCGATCGTCTTTGCTCGCCATGCGCGCTCCTGCGGGCTCGTCGCCCAAGAAAAACCCGGCCAGCCAATGCGCCGCTCGTAAAAATAGCCGCGCTCAAGCTTCCGGGTGCGCACGGCCCTTTTAGCGAGTTGTTTTACGTGGCTGCAAGCCGGCCGGCCAAATGACCACGAAGTGTGTTTGGGGGATTACTCCCGCTTGAAGCTTGGCGTCAAGGCCCGCTTGCTCTAGAGCGACAAAGCTGAGCTTGCCGGCAAGGATTTAACGACGATGGCTAAGCCCGAGGTCAAAGCTGCAAAGCCCGCGCACAAGGCGCCCGCCGAGGGCATCCTGCCGTCGCAGGCGATCCGCGAGCTGATCGTCGAGGAGGAGGTGCGGCTCGCCGAGCCGCTGCTGCCCAACCAGCTGCAGCCGGCCAGCCTCGATCTGCGTCTGGGCAACGTCGCCTACCGGGTGCGCGCCAGCTTCCTGCCGGGCCGCGGCGAGCGGGTGACGGCCAAGCTCGACGATCTGCAGATGCATGCCATCAGCCTGTCGCAGGGCGCCGTGCTGGAGACGGGCTGCGTCTACGTGGCGCCGCTGCTCGAAGGTCTGGCGCTGCCCGACGGCCTGTGCGCGGCGACCAACCCCAAGAGCTCCACCGGCCGCCTCGACGTTTTCACGCGCGTCATCGCCGACGGCGTCTCCGCCTTCGATCAGATCCCGGCCGGCTATCAAGGCCCCCTGTACGCCGAGATTTGCCCGCAGACCTTCCCTGTCGTGGTGCGCAAGGGCTCGCGCCTGTCGCAGATCCGCTTCCGCGCCGGCGGCCCCGACGCCAAGCCGGTGCAGGACATCCCGCTGTCGGTCGACCTCGCGGGCGACAAGGACGGACTCGTCGGCTATCGCGCCAAGCGCCACACGGGGCTCGTCGACGTCGACGCGGTCGGCGCCTGCGCCATGCTCGACTACTGGGAGCCGATCTACGTTCGCGGCAAGAAGCGGCTGATCCTCGACCCGGACCAGTTCTACATCCTCGCCTCGAAGGAGGCCGTGCACGTGCCGCCGACGCAGGCGGCCGAGATGGTGCCGTTCAATCCGCTGGTCGGCGAGTTCCGCGTGCACTACGCGGGCTTTTTCGATCCGGGCTTCGGCCACGCCGAGGCCGGCGGCACGGGTTCCAAGGCGGTGCTCGAGGTGCGCTCGCACAACGTGCCGTTCGTTCTGGAGGACGGGCAGACGATCGGCCGCCTGGTGTACGAGCAGCTGACCGACACGCCCGAGCTGCTCTACGGCCGCGACCTCGCCTCGCACTACCAGGCGCAGGGCCTGAAGCTCTCCAAGCATTTCAAGTAGGCGTCGCCCGGGAGCCGTAGCAACTTACGCGGTTCTTTAAGAGCGCGCAGCTAGCCTGCCGGCGGCGCAATCGCGGCGCCGGTGCGAGGGCCCGCAGCCATGCAGAGCATCCAAAACATCGACATCTGGCTGGCGCTGGGCGTCGTCATCGCCACCGCGCTGACCGACGCCGTCTACGTGATGTTCACCTCCTCGGTCATCGCCCGCAAGCGCGTCGCGGCGGCGAACTGGAGCAGCCTCTGGTACACGCTCTCCTCGTTCGCGGTGATCAGCTACACCAACAACTGGGTGTACGTGGTCTTCGCTGCCATCGGCTCGTGGATCGGCGCCTACGTGACGATGACCTATCCTGCACGGCGCAGGCGGCAAGCCGCCGGCGCCGCTCGCCCCGGAGATCGCACCGCCGAACTGATCGGCTCAATCGTGCCAGGCTTCGATGATGCCGCGGAAGAAGGCGTGCGCGCCGGCGCGCAGGTTGCCGAGCGAGTAGCCGCCTTCCTGCACGATGAGCGTGGGGAGGCCGAAACGGCCGATGCGCCGGCCGATGCGCTGCATGCCCTGGTTGGTGACGGCGAATGATCCCGTCGGGTCGCCGCGCATGATGTCGAAGCCGATCGACAAGCACGAGATAGCGCGGACTTGAAGGCGCGCACGACGCCGAGCGCCTTGTCGAGCAGCGCCTAGATAGCGCTCGTCGTCGACCGGCGGCTCGGTCGGGAAGTTGTGGTTGAAGCCGAGGCCGGCGCCTTCGCCGCGCTCGTCGCTGTAGCCGGAGAAGTTCGGGTAGGCGTGGCTCGGGTGGCCGTGGATCGACACAGTCAGCACGTCGTCGCGGTCATAGAAGATGTCCTGCCCGCCGTTGCCGTGATGGTAGTCGATGTCGAGCAGCGCCACCTTGCCCTGCCGCGACAGAGTAGTTCGCGGCGATGGCCGAATTGTTGAAGAAGCAGAAGCCGCCGTAGATGCGCCGCTCGGCATGGTGTCCCGGCGGGCGGCATAGCGCATAGACGAAGCGTTCGCCGTTGGCGACAGTGTGGCGGCCGTCAGCGCCACGTTGGCGGCGTCGCGCGCGGCGGTGAAAGACGTTCTGGGTCAGCGGCGTGAAGGTGTCGGCGCAGAAGTAGCCGGCACGATCCTCCAGCGCGCGGGGGATGCGGTCGGGCCGGCGGATGGGAAATACTTCCGGATAGATGATCGCCTTCGCGTCGAGCCGCTGCCCCATGGCCTTGAGGTAGCCGACGAGCGCCGGCGTGTGCACGGCGGTCAGGTGGTCCTCGCCGAAGTGGCGGGTCGGCACGCGCTCGATCGGCAAGCCCTCGAGGCCCTTGAGGATCGCCGTCACCCGCACCGGGCGCTCCACGTAGCCCTTCTCGCGCAGGTGATGAATGGTGTGGCGCTCGGACACCACCATCTTGATCGGCAACAGGTATTTGGCGCGCAGTCGGCGCCGCGCGCTCGGGCTGCGGGCTCAGCGCCTCGAGCTTCACCGGTGTCGCCGAACGAGCGGACGATGCGCGGCGACGAACGGGTCGTCGTGCTCGAAAGCGTACTGGTCGACAAGGATGCGGCGTACGACGCGGCGGGCGTCGCGCTGGTTTAGCGATGGGCGGCGCCCCAGCGGATCGTACAGGAGCGTCGTAAGGTAGCCGTCGTTGCGCGGGTTGGCTTCGACGTCCCACAGCGTGCCGACGACCTTCTGCGCATCGTAGCGGGCGTAGAAGCGCAAGCGCTTGCGGTTGGTCGGCAGCGCGCGAGCGGTCCTTGACCTTGTCGGGCTCGACCGGCGGTACGTCGAGGAACAGGCCGCGCGCCCCGCGGGCCGCCAACAGCTCGCGCAGCGCCTCGTACAGCGCGACGCCGATGCCGCGCGCCGGCTTGCGCGGGTCGGACGCGAAGTATTGCAGGTAGCCGTAGTCGAGGTCGGAGAAGTAGTAGACGAAGGCGAGGCCGAGTGATGCGGTCGCGCCCATCGGTGGCCAAGAGGAAGATCGGGTCGAAACCGATGGTTCCGCCGGTTGAGCAGCATGTGGGCGATGCGGTCGATCGCGTCGGCCTCTTGCGGGAAGGCCGTCCGGAACAAATCGCTGGCCTCGGCAAAGCGCCGCCGGTCGATATCGGACGTCAGCTCGAAAAGCCGGCGGAAGCGGATCATTCCGTTAGTCCATCCTTCACCTTACGAGACCGGCGCCTGGTGCATAGCCAACGCGCGAGTTGCGCGGAAGCAGCGGTTGTCCGCCTGCGGCACGGGGTCCAAAGTCACCGCGCGAATGCTCCGCCTGCAGGCTGAAGGTTCAGCTAACGGGCGGCCAACGCTTACCGCCATAACGCGCAAGGAGCCGCCTCGCAAAGAGGTGGGCACGCCGTCGGGGATCGCTCCGGCGGCGTTGCAGTGTCGGGCTTCGATCTATGTCTACGCCTTCTCGTCGCCGGCGAAGACGCGGCCGATCCACTCCTCGGTTGAGATCGTGCCGCCCGAGCGCGCCACCTGCTCCACTTCCTTGGGGCGCAGCACATCCTGCACGCCGTCGATGCGCTTCCACTCGCACAACGGCGTTTCGACATCGGCCTGCGGGACGTAGCGTGATGTTTTCAGCTTCTGATAGCGGTGGATGTAGCGCGGGCAGTTCATCCACAGCTCGGTGATCTTCACGCGAACGACGAGCTCTGCTTCCTTGAAGCACGCCAGGTGCTCGGGGGCGTCCGAAACCTCGGCCTCGCCTTGCACACGCAGCCGGAACGGCTTCTCGAAGTCGATGAACAGGAAGCCGACGTGCGGGTTGGCGGTGATGTTGCCCATCGACAGGTACATGCCGTTGCCGTCGTAGCTGGGGAACATGAGGTGCGTCTGGTCGACAACGCGCATGAAGCCGGGGGTGCCGCCCTTGTAGGAGACGGTCGGGCGGCCCTGGCTGTCCACTGTCGTCAGAAAGAAGAAGTCGCGGCTCTCGATGAAGGCCTGCTCCTCCGGGCCGATCTCGGTCTTGAGCGCGATCTGCTCGATGCGGTCGGCCAGCGGGCGCGACTGAAAGCGGTCCTGCAGGGCACGGTGCTGGTCCTCGTAAAGCCTGCTCATTGGGTCGTTTTCTCCCTTTCGCTTCTTGTTGCCGGCATCTTGGCATGCGGCGGCGCGCCTCCGCCAGCCTCGCCGTTGGACGTTCGCGTTCACCTCGACCACGCGAGCCCGCTTTTCCTGTGGACCCTCCGAGGATAAGAATTACGGATTGGGACGGCGCTATAGATTGCTTTGATCGCAAGCTTTGAGAGGTCGTGACGTGGCTGCATGGGGATGGAAGTTGCGCGCGAGAGGACACTTGGGTCTTGCTGCCGTCGCGGCCGTGCTGGCGTCGCTGACATTCATCGCCGGCGCCGGTGCGCAAGATGAGGATTCCAGCGACATCGCCGGGACCCTGCAGGACGCCATTGTCGGCACGTGGACGGGGCAGGCGGCGCAGGCCTGAGACCGACCCGTTCAACGTCAGGCTGACGTTCGTGTCGCCGAAGGGCGGCGTGAGCCGCTATCCGGGCTCCCCTCCGTGCGGAGGCATGCTGGTTGGTGATCGCAAGGGCGACAACTACGAATACCAGCGAATCGATCACCTACGGCGGCACCGACGAGAAAACCGACGGCTGTCTCAATGGCAACATGAAGCTGACCGTCAACGGCGAGACGATGAAGTACGAGTGGTCAGCGAACTACAACGGCCAGGACTATTCTTCGTCCGGCGAGCTGAAACGCACCGGCGGCGGTGCACGCAAGAAGCGCTAGCCGCCATGTGCAGGAGCGTGTGACGTGAGATCCGAAGCATCAGCGAGTCGTGCGCCGCGCGTCTCGCGCCATTGCCTTCGATCGCCGCGTCCGGTTTGGCCGTTTCCGCCAGCGCTGACCCCATCGTCGGCACGTGGGTGGGGAAGGGAAGCCACACGGGGACGGAAGATCAATTCAACATGCGCCTGACGTTCGTATCGCCGAAGGGCGGTGTCAGCCGCTATCCGGACATCCCCTGTGGCGGCAAGCTGGTCGGCGGTCCGAGCGGCGACGACAAGTACCAGTACGACGAAGCCATATTGTACAATGGGCCCGATGAGCGGAGCGACAATTACTGCATCAACGGTCGCGTGCACCTGTCGGTCGACGGCAACAAGATGACCTACGAATGGTCGTCGCAGCCATAACGGCCAAGACTTCGCCGCCACGGGTCAGCTCCAGCGCGAGCGCTAGCGCCCGTATTCCGGTGCAAGCGGTCTCCGGCCTACTGCTGCTGTTGCTGCTGCTCGACGAATTTAGCCTTCAGGCAGGGCGCCAGCATTTCCTGAGCCCCCGTCAGCGAGAACGTTTCGTCGAGGGATACTTTCGGCTCCTCGAAGCTCACGACGCTGCCGACACTCAGCTTGCCGACCAGATCTTTCAGCCAGCCACGCGTGTCCAAGGATTCGGTGTGCTTGGACGCCGGCACCCAGCTCGGCGTCCTGCGTCTTCAGCTCCAGGCGCAGCGGCTCCGCGAAGAAATCGATGGTCATCTGCACTGGACGCGTGCCGGTCCAGCGGTCGCGCGTGCCCTTCACCGAGCCGAGAACGAGACCGCCGCTTCCAGGCGCCGGGCCGGAAACGTCGCAGCGGACGCCGAGCACGGCACCTTTCTCGTTCGTAACGGCCGCCAGCCAAATGCCGGTTTCGGTCTCGGCGCCGCGCCATACGCCGGGAGCGTTAGCGGTTTTGCAGTCGGCCACGGCCTTGGTTCGCGTGCGGTCGAATATCGTGCGCCGCTCCTTCATGCTGCCGACGGCCAAAGCTTCCTCCAGCTTCGGTCCGCATGTCTTCTCGAATTCGCACGGCTGTTGCATTGAGCAGCGCTGGAACTCGACGTATGCCTCAGCTTCTTTCTGCTCGGTGCAGCGGTCTTGCGACGCGTTCATGCGCAGGTCGATGTCCGACTGCCGGCTGGACGCCATCTCGCCGCCGACGCGGTTGGTGTAGCGGGCTTTGCACAGGTCGCGATCGCAGGGCCGCGCCTTGATGCAAGCGGCGAAGCGATCGAACATCGGCGCTTCGGCGGCCTTGTCGGTCGCCGGCTCGATGTCGTTCTTGGTGTCGAGACCCGGCGTGCATGGCTTGGCGCTCTTGATCGCCTTGATGACGTTCTCGTCGAGCATCGTGTGCAACTCGCGAATGTCGACGGCAAAGAAGATGCCCTGCGCGTAGTCGAACTCCTTCGGCGGCGTTCGCAGCGTATTGATGCCGATGACGCGGCCGCACTCGTCGAACAGCGGGCCCGCCGCTGTTGCCGGGATTGACGGCGGCTGTGTGTTGGATGAGACGTGCGCCGCCCAGCATCTTGGCGTTTGACACGATGCGGGCGACGGTGCCGACGCTGTAGGACGGCTCCAGCATGATGGTCGGCAGCAGGCCGCCGGCGACGAAATCGGCGGCGACCGGGTAGCCGATGGCGGTGACCTTGGCGGGCGGGTTGGTGTCGTAGTCGGCCATCACGATCGGCTCGCCGAAGATGTCGCTCACCGCTTCGATCAGCGCCATGTCCTTTACCGGGTCGGTGGCGATCAGGCGGCCGGGGATCGACATCGGCTTGCCGTTGGCGAGGAACGTCACCCATATCGCCTTGGCGCCTTCGATGACGTGGTTGTTGGTGGCAATCGTGCGATTGTCGTTGATGATGAAGCCGGTCCCCTGGCGTGTGCCCTGGGCGTGCTCGACTTCGATCCGCACGACACTTTCGCGGACTTCATCGCGGCTCGAGATGCCGCCCGAGTGCGCGATCTGCACGGCGCTGACGACAAAAATAAAGGCCGGGGCGAGAACCGCAGCCAGCCGCCAACGCCGCATGCCGATAATTGACCTGAACATTCCAACCCTCTGAAGCAATATCAGTGCGCAGATTGCCAAACTTAAGGGCGTCCAACAAGCGCGGCGCGCCGTATCCGGCGGCGAAAGTCGCATTTGGCTAACGGCTTCGTCCGGCACTGTCCGGTCCGAGTTCGGCCTGCGTCCTTGGGGCCCCTGGGACGTCTTTCGCTTGCCCCAGTTTTGGGCGTATCGTGGGGCGCTCCTGGAGATCCAATGCACTTCTTTCGCCGTTCACTGAGCCTAGGATCGGTCGTCCTGCTCGCAGTCGCGATGCAGGCCGCCGTGCTCATGGCCCAGATGCACGTGCACGCGCACTCGCATGGCGCGGCCAGCCTCTACTCCGCGGCGCGTGTCGGACAAGGTCCTGGAGCGCGCGCGTGGGCGAAGAGCGTCATCGCCTACGCCTGCCGGGCGGCCGAGCGCGACGCGTGCCCGCCGGTCGCTCCGCACGATCATCGCAACGATTGCCCGATGTGCTGGTCGCTGGCGATGGTCGGCTCCGGAGTGCTGCCGGTACCAGCGGCGGTTTCTCTCGAGGCGCCGCGCCATCAGGCGCTGATACCCCTGCGCGTCGTCGACCGCGTGCCGGTTCGCGCCGGCGCCAACTTCCAGGCGCGCGCGCCGCCGATCGTCTAACTCCTCAACAGTCGATCCCTGACCTGAAACCTCCGTCGGCGATGCTGCTTCAGTAGCCGCACGGGCGGAGCCCATCGAGGAATACGATCATGCGCAAGCATCTGGTAACGGCACTTCGGACTGGTGGCGATGTCGATGCTGACAATCCCGGCGCGCGCCGAGGAAGGTCATCGTGAGCTCGGCGCGCATGTGCACGGCCACGGTACGCTCAACATTGCCATCGAGGACAAGCGCGTCTCCATGGAGTTGGAGGTTCCCGGCATGGACATCGTCGGGTTCGAGCATGCGCCGTCGACCGATGACCAGAAGGCAGCCGTGGAGAAGGCCAAGGCGCGGCTGGAGAAGCCACTGGGGATGTTCTCGCTGCCGACCGCTGCCGCCTGCACCGTCGCCGAAGCCAAGGTCGCCATCGAAGCCGAACACGGCGACCACGGTGACGACGATCACAAGCACGAGGAAAAGGGCGATCACGATCATGATCACGAGGCGGCAGGCGGCCACAACCAGTTCGAGGCCAGCTATGCCCTCGACTGCGCCAACCCGTCGGAGCTGACGACCATCACCTTCGACTACTTCGCATTGTTTGCCGGCGCGCACGATCTCACCGTCAATGTCGTCACCGCCAAGGGGCAGAGCAAATACGAGGTGATCCGCAGCAAGCCGACGCTCGACCTTGGCGGGATCATGTGATGCAGCGGCCTGCCCCCGCTCCCGCTGCGGCCGACGTCGTTACGATGTCGGGTGTTCGCTTCCGCTGGCCTGGGGCGCGCGCGTTCTCGCTATCGATCGACGGACTTCGCCTTGCCCGCGCGCCAGCGGCTGCTTCTGGTCGGCCCGTCGGGGGCCGGCAAGTCGACGTTCCTCAGCCTGTTGTGCGGGATCGTCGCTCCCTCTGCGGGGCGTCTGGAAGTGCTCGGCACTGACATGACGCGGTTGTCGAATGCTGCACGCGATCGATTCCGCGCCGAGCATTTCGGCGTCATCTTCCAGATGTTCAACCTGCTTCCCTACGGCTCGATCCTCGACAACGTGATGCTGCCGCTGGCCTTTGCAGCGGATCGCAGGCGGCGGGCGGAGCGCAACGGCTCGGCGGAGGATGAGGCGCGCCGGCTGCTGGGCAGCCTCGGTCTCGACGCCGCCGAACTGGCGGGGCTTTCGGCGGCGAGCTTGAGCGTCGGGCAGCAGCAGCGCGTCGCCGCGGCGCGGGCCCTTATCGGCGCCCCGGAGCTGATCGTTGCCGACGAGCCGACATCGGCCCTCGATCGCGACCGGCAACTCGCTTTTCTCGATCTGCTGTTTGCCGAGGCGGAGGCGGCCGGTTCGTCGGTCATCATGGTAAGCCACGAGGAGCAGCTCGGATCGCGCTTTGACCGCGTGTTGCGCCTCGGCGACATCGCCGTATCGGAGCGGAGCGCCGCATGATCGTACCGCGCCTCGCCGTCCAGTCGCTGCGCAACCGCGCGCTGACCGCCTGCCTCACGGTGCTAGCCATAGCCTTCAGCGTGATGCTGCTGCTGGGCGTGGAGAAAGTGCGCACGGGCGCGCGCCAAAGCTTTGCCGACACGATCTCCGGCACCGACCTGATCGTCGGGGCGCGCAGTGGCAACATCCAGCTTTTGCTTTATTCCGTGTTCCGCATCGGTAACGCCACGAACAACGTCACGTGGAAGAGCTACGAGGACATCGCCAAGCGCCCCGAGGTGGCGTGGATCGTGCCGCTGTCCCTCGGAGATAGTCACCACGGCTTCCGCGTCCTCGGCACGACGCCCGAGTATTTCGAGCGCTACAAGTATCGCCATGGACAAGGCCTGACGTTTGCCTCCGGGGGGCCCTTCAAGGATCTGTACGATGCCGTGCTTGGAGCCGACGTCGCCAAGGCGCTCGGCTACAAGGTCGGCGATCCGATCATCGTCGCCCACGGGCTCGGCTCGGTATCGTTCGTCGAGCACGCCGATAAGCCGTTCCGCGTTTCCGGCATCCTCGCCAAGACCGGCACGCCGGTCGATCGCACGGTGCACGTCAGCCTCGAAGCCATCGAGGCCATCCACGTCGACTGGCAGAGCGGCATGCCGGTGCCGGGCGAAGAGGTGTCGGCCGACGATGCGCGGCGCATGGACCTGAAGCCCAAGGCCATCACCGCGGCGCTCGTCGGTCTCAAGTCGAAATTGGCCACCTTCAAGCTGCAGCGGGCGATCAACGAGTATGTGCAGGAGCCCCTGTCGGCGGTGATGCCGGGTGCGGCCTTGCAGGAGCTGTGGGGGCTAGTCGGCACTGCCGAGACGGCGCTTTCGGTCGTCTCGGCCATGGTCGTTGCCACGGCCCTCCTCGGCATGGTGACGATGATCCTGTCGACGCTGAGCGAGCGGCGGCGCGAGATGGCGATCCTGCGATCGGTTGGTGCCCGCCCGGGAACCATTCTCGGCCTGCTCGCTACCGAAGCCGGGCTGTTGACCTTCGCGGGCGTCGCGCTCGGTGTCGTTCTGCTCTACGCGGCGCTGGCGCTGCTGCGCCCCTGGGTCGACGCCACCTACGGCCTCAACATCGATATCGACGCGCCGACGCAGCGCGAGTGGCTGATGCTGGCGGCGATCGTCGGCGCCGGTTTCATCGCCGGGCTGTTGCCGGCGATAAGGGCCTACCGCCTGTCGCTTGCCGACGGCATGACAGTGCGCACCTGATGGAGAAAGGATGACGAGCGTGGTTCTTCGCACAGTGCTGACGCTGACCCTGCGCAATGGCGCCGGTCGGTGCGTCATATGCCGTCGATACGCCGGTCGACCTGAAGTGGGGGCAGCTCGTGCCGCCCGGTAGAGGCCGTGAAGCCGAAACCGAAGACGTTCTTCTCCGGCGCCAGTCCGGACAATCCGGCAGCTCCCGGCGCGCACGACGGGCCAGCCCCGCCGCCGCTGGCCGAAGGCGGCTTCATGTCGATGAAGCGGCGCCAGCCGGGAGGAGACAAGCCACCGCGCGTGGTCACGGAGTTCAACGGCAAGCGCGTGCGCATCGGCGGCTACATCGTGCCGCTCGACTTCGAGGCCACAACCATCAAGGAGTTTCTGTTGGTGCCGTTCGTCGGCGCCTGCATCCACGTGCCCCCGCCGCCCGCCAACCAGATCGTCTACGTTAAGGCGGAGAAGGGCTTCGCGCTCGCCGGCCAGTTCGATCCCGTGTGGGTGACCGGCACCATGAAGACCGAGACGGCGTTCACGGGGCTTGCCGACGCCGGCTACACGCTGGATGCCGAGAGCGTCGACCCGCGTCCCGAGCAGTGAAGAATTCGACGTGGGAACAGGGCGGTAGCGAAGCATTTTCTATGGGCGCGGGGTCGCAGCCGCATCCTCGGGCGGGCGTGGTATATTGCAGTTCCTGACGATCTGCGGATGAGGATGGTCCCATGCTCCCGGTCATTTCCAAGTACTACGCGGCGACGCGGGAATACGTTGCGGATACGGTGCTGGGCGACAACGGCTTCTTCTTCCACTTCTCGGCTTACGTGCTCGTCAACCTCATTCTCATCGCCGTCAATCTCTTGCTGACTCCCGATAAGCTGTGGTTCTATTGGCCGTTGCTCGGCTGGGGCATAGGCATCCTGGCGCACGGCTTGGCGGTGAACTTTTCCGCCGAGGAGCGGGTTCGCCGGCGTGCGCGGACGCGCGGCGGCGCGCAACTCCTAAGTCGCGGTCTCGCCGGGCTTGCGACGCACGCGTTCGGCCATCAGTTTCATGATTTGCAGCGCGAACTCCGGCTCCTCGGCGATCAGCGTCAGGAACGTCGGTTTATCGATGACCGCGACCTCGGTTGCGACGCTCGCTAGCGCGGCGGCAGCACGCGGCGCGTCGTCGATTAGGGCCATCTCGCCGAACACACCGCCCGGACCAATACGCTCGAGAACCCTTCCAAAGGTGATGACGTCGACGGCGCCGCTGCGCACGACGTACATGGCGGTTCCGCTATCCTGCTCGAGGAAGATGCGCTCACCCGCATCGAAGTGCTGCGAGGGAATGCCGCGTCGCGTGAGCATGCTGAAATCGAATTCGGTATCGGCCACTACCGCAATGCCTCGTCGTGTGAATATGCCAAGACACTAGCGGAGCCAGGCGCGTCACGACAAGCCGGCACGAGGTAGCGCTCGCTACGCACGCGCAAAGAACAGAGTAATGAAGCGCTCGTAGATTCTTGTCAGCGTCTCGAGGTCTGCAATAGCTACGCGCTCATCGACCTGATGAATGGTGGCATTGAGCAGTCCGAGCTCGACCACCGGACAGTGATCCTTGATGAAGCGCGCGTCCGAGGTGCCGCCGGTCGTCGACAGCTCGGGAATGCGCCCTGTAGTTTCTTGCACTGCAACCTTCATAGTATCGACCAGCGGTCCAGGTTCCGTGACGAACACGTCGCCGGTACCGGAGAAGGCGAGCGTGAAGCGTGCGTCGACTTCCGCCGCCGCCTCGGCGCAGGTGTTGCGTAGCAGCTCCTCCAGCTTGGCGCGCTGGTGGGCATCGTTGTAGCGCACGTTGAAGCGCGCGCGCGCCTGGCCGGGAATGACGTTGGTTGCCGTGTTGGGAACGGAAATGACGGTGACGACGAGGTGTGAGGCTTCGAAGTGAGCCGTGCCATCGTCGAGCTTGAGACCCGACAGGCGATCGACGATGCGCGCCAGCTTCGGCACCGGGTTGTCGGCAATATGCGGGTAGGCGGAATGCCCCTGCTTGCCTTCGACGACGAGGTCGCCGTTGAGGGAGCCGCGGCGGCCGATCTTGATCTCATCGCCGACCGTGTGGCGGCTCGACGGCTCGCCGACGATGCAGGCATGCAGAACCTCGCCGCGGGCCTTCAGCCAGTCGAGTACCTTGATGGTGCCGTTGACCGAGTCGCCTTCCTCGTCGCCGGTGATCAGCAGCGAGATGGAGCCGGGCGTATCGGCGCCGTCGGTGGCCAGGAAGCGCTGCGTGGCGGCGACGAAGCAAGCGATCTCGCCCTTCATGTCGACGGCGCCGCGCCCGTAAAGGATCCCATCGCGGATCTGCGCGGCGAATGGCGGCGATGTCCACGCCTCGACGTTGCCCGGCGGCACGACGTCGGTGTGCCCGGCGAAGCAAAGGTTGGGTCCCGTGTGCCCGCGCCGCGCGTAAAGGTTCTGTACGTCCGCGAACCCAGGCTCGGAGAAGGTCATGCGGTGGCACTCGAAACCGGCGGCAGAGAGCACGCCTTCGAGCAGCGTCAGTGCGCCGCCTTCGACCGGCGTCACGCTTTCGCAGCGGATCAGAGCCTGGGCAAGGGCGACGGGGTCGGATGCGGTCGTCATGCCGATTGCGGCGCTCCTGCCAGTGGATCCGGCCCGAAGCGGTTGTGGCCCCGCGTGCCGCGCATAAATCCGTTGTCGACGACGGCAGCCACGATGGCCGCTAGCGTGACCCAGAACGCCACGGCGCCCACGCCGCCGGCCTCAGGGTCTATCACCATGCCGAAGTGCGGCGCCACATACAGGAACACGCCGAGAGCCGCGAACGCATAGCCGAGCCACCAGGGCCAGTTACGGTCGTTGAAGCGTTTCACCGTGATGGCCGTGGCTGGCACCAGCCAGGCGAGCTGCCAGATCGTGTCCGGCCACTGCGGCGGCACGACCACATCGCTCGTCAGCATATCGGGGTTGAACAGCAGCGTTCCGGCGACGCTGCCAAGGCAGGTGATCACAAAGCCGATCCACCATTGCCGGCGGCTGATGCGGCCGGTGAACGTCGTCAGCAGCTGGATGAGGGTGTTCATGCCGGCTGAGCCCTCATTGCCAATGGGTCCGCACCGTAGCGATTGGGACCGTCGGTGCCGCGGATGAAGCCATTGTCGACGAAGGCGAATATGAGGTATGCGGCGCAGGCCCAGAACAAGACCATCAGAACCCCGGACGACTGCGGGGCGACCACCTGGCCGAAGTGCGGCGCCAGGTAGAGCAAGGCGCCTATCGGCGCGAACGTGTAGCCCAGCCATGCTGGCCAGTCGCGATCGTTGAAGCGCTTCACGGTGATGGCCGTGGCCGGATAGAGCATGGCGATTTGCCAAAGGGTGTCGGGCCAGCTCGGCGATGGAAGCGTGTCGGCGAAGAAGAAATCCGGGTTGAGCAGCAGACCGCCGAGCAGGTTGCCGGCGCAGACAATCACAAAGCCGATCCACCATTGCCGGCGGCTGATACGGCCGGTGAACGTGGTGAGCAGTCCGATCAGATCACTCATCCGCCGGCCCTCTCGCGCGACATTGCGATCTCTCCCGCCGAAAGGGACGCGGCGCCGCGCACGTCCTCGAGGTCGGTCTCGACCAGCGTGATCTTCTGCCAGATCTTCTGGCTGAGATTGGTGGTGAGGCGCTCGATGTCGCCGACCGCGTCGACCACCGCCGGATCATGGATCTTCTCACCGTAGACGGCGGCCGCCTTGCTGGCGAGCGACAGCATCTCGGAGCAGTAGCTCAAGTACCGCACGAGTTCGTACCGCGTCATGTCGCGACCGGGCGACGAACTCGTGCGCGGGCCGCCGAGTGCGCTGGGGTCCTTGGTCAACTGGTGCATGTCGATGACGTGGGCGATGGAGCGGAACTCATTCAGCGCCTTGAGAACCGCTCCCCGGCGCCAGCGGCTCTCAAGGCTCGAAAGGTAAAACGCAGCGCCGCCCAGCACGATGAGCAAGCTTACGCCGGCATCGACGCCCTGCATCACGTTGGTGAGCTCGGTCGATGCCTCGAGAGCGAGAGCCTTGGAGCCCAGCCAGGCAATAGTTGCGGCAGCAAGTGCCAGCAGGCACCAGATCAACACGAGAAGCGAAATGTTCGGCCGCGCAATCTTCTCGGCGCGCGTCGGTCGTCTGCTCGGCCATCACCGTCAGCTCCCGGCACACGTTGAGCAGGCCGGAGCCGGGGAAGCGCTCGCCGATGCGCGATGATAGCGCCGTCAGCGTCTCGACGATCTTCTGGCTAGCGAGATTGCGATACGAGTTCATGCGCGCTCCCTGAGCAGGCGCTAGTCGCGTAGCAGCTCGTTGATCGAGGTCTTGGAGCGCGTCTTGGCGTCGACCTGCTTGACGATGACGGCGCAATAGAGATTGGGACCGGGCGAACCGTCGGGCAGCGGCTTGCCGGGCATCGTTCCCGACACGACGACAGAATACGGCGGCACCTTGCCGAAGAACTTCTCGCCGGTGGCGCGGTTGATGATCGTCGTCGAGGCGCCGAGATAGACGCCCATCGACAGAACCGAGCCCTCGCCGACGATGACGCCTTCGGCCACCTCGGCGCGCGCGCCGATGAAGCAGTTGTCCTCGATGATGACTGGGCCCGCCTGCAGCGGCTCCAGGACGCCGCCAATACCGGCGCCGCCGGAGATATGGCAGTTCTTGCCGATCTGGGCGCAGGAGCCGACGGTCGCCCACGTATCGACCATGGTGCCTTCATCGACGTAGGCGCCGAGGTTCACGAAGGCCGGCAGCAGCACGACGCCGGGGGCGATGTACGCCGAACGGCGCACGATGCACCCGGGCACGGCGCGGAAGCCGGCGCGGCGGAAGTCGTCGGGGGTCATGCCGTCGAATTTGGAGGGCACCTTGTCCCACCACGTCGCCCCGCCGGGGGCGCCGGAGATGGCGACCATGTCGTTGAGGCGGAACGACAGCAGCACCGCCTTCTTCAGCCACTGGTTGACCTTCCAGCCATCGGCGCCCTTCTCGGCGACGCGCACCTCGCCCTTGTCCAAGAGGTCGAGCGTCTTATCGACCGTGTCGCGGATGACGCCGGTCGTGCCGGCGGAAATGCCCTGGCGCTCCTCCCACACCGCCTCGATCGCGCTCTGCAACTCGGAGGTGTTCACGTTCTCGGTCATCGGGCTCCCCGGGATCGGCATTCTTCACCTGACGGGCGGCGTTGTCGCGCGCAGGCAAAATGCTGTCAATGCGAACGATTTCTTATGTTCGGCGCTTCATTTGGATACGTCGCGTTAAATCCCGTTGGCCATACTCGGCGAACGGTTCCGGCGGCGGGTCTGCGTTTGTAGCTAAGGGGTTGCGTGGTGTTGCATAGCGATAGAATTGTGGCAGCTTCCCCTTCATCAGCGAATGGCATGTGGGTCGGCCGAGACGGCTTCGTAGCCGAGGCCGCCGTCCAGTTCGACCGCATCAACGGGACGATAGCGCGCCTGGAGCGCGAGCTCGAGAAATCCCGCCAGTCGATCGCCGAGATGGCGGAGGAGGCGAGCCGTACGCGGCGCTTCCAGGCCTTCGAAGAGACCCTCAAGAACTCGCACGACTACAAGATCACCGAACTTCAACGCTGCTGCAAAGCCATCAAATCGAGGCTCGATACCATCGAGGGTGACAAGACCACTTTCCTCGGCCTTCCCTTCAAGTCGTTCGAGCCGATCAACCGCAAGCTGGCCGAGCTCGGATCACTGCAAATGCAAGTCGAGCGGGCCGAGAACGCGGCACGCCGCAACGAGGTGCTCTTCTTTGGCGCCCTTGCCGTCGCCGCCGTCGCGCTGGCCTCGCGCTTCGTCTTCTAAAGCTGCGCCTCGATCAGCCGCTTGGCTTCCGGACTGTCCCAGTGGGCGGGGCCGATGAGACGGCCGATCTCGCGACCCTCCGCGTCGAGGAGGATCGTCGTCGGCATGCCGATCACCTTCAGCCGCGTGCCTTCCTTGGCTGTCGGATCGGCGAAGGCCTCAAGCTTCTCAGCCTTGATATCGCCGAGGAACTTCTTGGCTCCGGCGATGCCGGACTTGTCGACCGCCAGCGCCACCACCTGAAACTTGTCGGAGCCGAGCGCCGCCTGCAGCTTGTCGAGCGCCGGCATCTCCTCGCGGCAAGGCGCGCACCAGGTCGCCCACACGTTCAGTAGAACCACCTTGCCGCGCAAGCTGGCGAGGCTCGTCTCGACGCCGCTGCCATTGAGGAATTGGATGTCGGGAAGCGCCTCGGGCTGCGTCTTGAAGACGAAGGTCGTCATCGCCCCGGTGGCCAGCGGGTTGCCACTCTTAACGGTTGGCGCCGGCGTTTCGGTGGTGGAGACCGGCACCCCTTGATTGTCAGGGCGCCCCAACGTGACGTATACCGCCGCGAAGGCCGCCAGCGCCGAGAGTGCGGCAAGCCATGAATAGCGTGCCATCGAGCGCTTCTGCATCCCTGTCGTCGGCTGATCGCTCATGTGCCTTCTTTCGCCGACCATCATCGACCGGCCCCTGACGGAGCACCAACGCCGTGACGGACAAGCCTGCTAACAGCATGTGGGGCGGACGCTTCTCAGCCTCGCCCGCAGAGATCATGGAGGAGATAAACGCCTCCATCGGCTTCGACAAGCGTCTGGCCCCGCAAGACATCCGCGCCTCGCGGGCGCATGCGGCCATGCTGGCGGACGCGGGCATCATCGACAAGGCCGATGCGCAGGCGATCATCAAAGGCCTCGATCAAATCGCCGCGGAGATCGCGAGCGGCAAGATGGTGTTCTCGCGCGCCCTCGAAGACGTGCACATGAACGTCGAAAGCCGGCTCAAGGAAGTGATCGGCACTCCGGCCGGGCGCCTGCACACGGCGCGCTCGCGCAACGACCAGGTGGCGACCGACTTCCGGCTGTACGTGCGTGAGCGCCTCGACGGCCTCGACGAAGCGTTGGCGGCGCTGCAGCTGGCGCTCGTCCGCAAGGCCGAGACGCACGCGGCAACGGTCATGCCGGGCTTCACGCATCTGCAACCTGCCCAGCCGGTCACCTTCGGGCATCATCTGCTCGCCTACGTCGAGATGATCAGCCGCGACCGCGGCCGGCTCGCCGACGCGCGCACGCGGCTGAACGAGTGTCCGCTGGGCTCGGCGGCGCTTGCCGGCACGTCCTTCCCGATCGACCGCCACGCGACGGCGAAGGCGCTCGGCTTCGATAAGCCGACCGACAACTCGCTCGACGGCGTCTCCGACCGCGACTTCGTGCTGGAGACGCTGGCGGCGGCATCGATCTGCGCGGTGCACCTGTCGCGCTTTGCCGAGGAGGTGGTGCTGTGGTCGACCCCGCAGTTCGGCTTCATCAAATTGTCCGACAAGTTCACGACCGGCTCGTCGATCATGCCGCAGAAGCGCAACCCGGACGCCGCCGAGCTGACGCGCGCCAAGGTCGGGCGCATCGCCGGTGCCTTCCAGAGCCTACTCATCGTCATGAAGGGGCTGCCGCTGGCCTACTCGAAGGACATGCAGGAGGACAAAGAGGTCACCTTCGACGCCCTCGACAGCCTCGCGCTGGCCATCGCCGCGACGACCGGCATGGTCAACGACATGCAGCCGCAGGAGAAGGCGCTGCTTGCCGCTGCCGGCGGGGGTTATTCGACGGCGACGGACCTCGCCGACTGGCTGGTGCGGGTGCTGAAAATGCCGTTCCGCGACGCTCACCACGTCACCGGCCGCATCGTCGCTGCCGCCGAAGGCGAGAATCTACCCTTGGATAAGTTGTCGCTGGCGGCCATGCAGGGCATCGAGCC
Organism: uncultured Alphaproteobacteria bacterium; assembly: GCA_963812795.1. Lineage (GTDB taxonomy): Bacteria > Pseudomonadota > Alphaproteobacteria > Rhizobiales > Hyphomicrobiaceae > Hyphomicrobium_A. The sequence goes on from CAWEWG010000007.1 coordinate 499,708, forward strand.
ACGCATAACGGGCGATGTTTTCTCGGTTTTGAGCCCGGAGAACTCGGTGGCCAGCCGGGTCAGCCATGGGGGAACTGCGCCACAGAACGTGCTGAAAATGGCGCAAGCCTGGCGGAAGCGGTTGGAAAAGGCCCCTGCCAGGGGCTAGAACTGCCAGGTACGGCCGGGCGCCCCAGTTCCGCCTCAGCGGTGGAGTGCCCTGCCATTTCGGCTGTTTAGCCATTGGGGTCGGTCAGGGATATGCGCGTAACGTTGACACCGAAGGCGACGATTGCGGCGCTGGTGGCGGCTGGACTGTGCCTTGGCCTTGGCGCATGCGGCGTGCGTGGCTCCCTCGATCCCCCGCCGACGGCGGCGGCTTCCGGCACTGCCAAGTCGGCCGAAGCTTCTGGCACCCAGCCCGGTTCGGCTGCCCCACCCAAGCCGCACGAGACGTTTGTTCTCGATCCGCTGCTGCGCTAATCCGAATCTAGGGCTAAGAAGCCCGCCATGCACCATTTCCATTACAAGGACGGCGTGCTGCACGCCGAAGATGTCTCGCTCGCGCGCCTCGCCGCCGAAGTGGGAACGCCTTTCTATTGCTATTCGACGGCGACGCTGCAGCGGCACTACCGAGTGCTGACGGAAGCCTTCGCCGGGCAGGACGCGCTCATCTGCTATGCCGTCAAAGCCAATTCGAACCAGGCGGTGCTGCGCACGCTCGCCAAGCTTGGCGCCGGCATGGACGTCGTCTCCGAGGGGGAGCTGCGGCGCGCGCTCGCCGCCGGCACGCCGGCAAACAAGATCATCTTCGCCGGCGTGGGCAAGACGCGCGAGGAGATGGCCTACGCGTTGGAGCAAGGCATCCTCGGCTTCAACGTCGAGAGCGAGCCCGAATTGCGCGCGCTGAGCGAGGTGGCCGAGGGCCTCGGACACACCGCGCACGTGGCGCTGCGTGTCAATCCCGACGTCGACGCCAAGACGCACGCCAAGATCTCCACCGGCAAGGCGGAGAACAAGTTCGGCATTCCCTATGGCCAGGCGCGCCAGCTTTATGCCGAGGCCGGCAAGCTGCCCGGCATCGTCGTCAGCGGCATTCACATGCACATCGGCAGCCAGATCACCGACTTGGAGCCGTTCCGCAATGCATTCCGGCTGATGCGCAAGCTGGCCGAGGAGCTGATCGCCGACGGCCACAAGCTCGTACACCTGGACATCGGCGGCGGCCTCGGCGTGCCGTATATGTCGGACGGCGAGATGGCCCCGCCGCCGTCGGCCTACGCGCAGATCGTCAATGAGCAGCTCGGCGATCTCGGCCTCAAGATCGTCATGGAGCCGGGACGCGTCATCGTCGGCAACGCCGGTGTGCTCGTCACGCGCGTCATCTACGGCAAGGAGGGCGTCGACAAGACGTTCACGGTTGTCGACGCGGCGATGAACGATCTCATCCGCCCGACGCTATACGAGGCGCAGCACGAGGTGTGGCCGGTGCAGGAAGCCAAGTCGGCAATGCCGCCGATCGTGCAGGACCTCGTTGGTCCGGTGTGCGAGACCGGCGATTATCTGGCGCTCGATCGCAGCCTGCCGCCGCTGCAAACCGACGATCTCATCGCCTTGATGACGGCGGGAGCCTACGGCGCCGTGATGTCGTCGAGCTACAACACGCGGCCCTTGGTGCCGGAGGTTTTGGTGAACGGCGCTGACTATGCCGTCGTACGCCCGCGCGTCGGCACCGAAGCCCTCATCGGCCTCGACCGCGTGCCGAGCTGGCTGAAGTGATAAGCGCGTCCTGAGTTGGCGCCCCTTGTGGCGCTTGGGCAAACATGGGCAAACTAGCCCACAGCTTATCCAATCCCAGCCTTGGTGAGGCTGCGCATATGAGCGACCAGCAACCCTATCGCATGATCATCCGCCACTCGATTATCGGGCTCCCGGCGGGCGCGACCTACAAGCTTCGGTTCGACCAGATCGGCGACGTTTTCCCGCCGGGAATGATCGGCAATGACATCCATCCGCATGCGTTGGCCGACCTGCGCGCTTTTGCCGACGACGTGGGCTGCCGCGTGACGAAGGACGACGAGCGGAAAGCTTTCGTCTTCTGCAAGCGGGATTAGGTCCGCACGCGCATCATCGCCCTGGCCGACCGCGTGCGAGCTGGCTGCGATTGGATCGTCCCCTCGCTTTGGATGACGAAATTTTAATCCGGGTGCGCGGCCGCGCCGCTTTGCCCGCCGCAATGTTCCCGCTATCGTCCCAGGATGTCGGAGCCGAAGGCCGCTTCCCCCCTCGACGCAAAATTCGCGCGCAAGGTGCGCGTCAGCCGCTGGGCGCTGCTGTTCGAGCGCCTGTGGCCGCGCGTGTGGCTGCTGCTCGGCCTCGCCGGTGTGTTCCTGCTCGTTTCGCTCGCCGGCCTGTGGCCGATGCTGTCGGATCCCGTTCACTACGTGCTGCTGGGCGCCTTCGCGCTGGCCGGCGTCGCCGCCCTGCTGCATGCCGTGCGCGTGCCGTTCCCTTCGCACGACGAAGGCGTGCGCCGCATCGAGCGGGTCTCGGGCGTGCCGCACCGGCCGGCCTCGTCATACGAAGACACGATCACCGCCAACGCCGACGATCCGCGCACCGCTGCCCTCTGGCAGGCGCACCGTTCGCGTCTTGCCGCGGCGCTGTCGCGATTGAAGGTCGGGCCGCCGCATCCGCGCACCGATCGCCAGGATCCGGTGGCGCTGCGCGGGCTGCTCGTCCTCGGCGTCATCGCCTTGCTGGCGCTCGTCGGCGATAGCACTTCCGACCGCCTGCGCTCGGCTTTCCGTTTCAACTCGGCCATCGCCCTGTCGGAGGCACGTCTCGACGCCTGGGTGACGCCGCCGTCCTATACCGGCAAGCCGCCGCTGATGTTGGCGGACGGCGCGCGCGGGCCGGCATCGGACGGCAACGCCGACCAAGCTCGTCGAGGTGCCGGAGCGCAGCGTGCTGATCGTGCGCACCAGCGGCCAAGGGCTCGGCGCGCCGTCGCTCGACGTGTTCGCCGAGGGCTCTGCCGAACGCCAGCACGTCGAGGCGAAGAAGCCCGAGGCCGGCAAATCGTCGGCGCCGAACAGCGACATTTCCGAAATCCGCTACGAGATGCGCTCGTCCGCCGAGATCCGCGTGCTCGCCGGCGGCTCGGAGCTGGCGCGCTGGTCGTTCTACGTGAAACCCGACAAGGCACCGGTCATTGCCATGACCAAGCCGGCGGAGCGCACGCGCCGCGGCGCGATGAAGCTCACCTACTCGGTCGAGGATGACTACGGCGTCGTCTCCGCCGGCGCCGACGTCAAGCGCGACCGCAGCGCCGAGAAGCCGGTCGATCCGAAAAAGGCGTGGGCGCAACCCGAAGTGCTGAAGGGTCCGCGCCCGCCGCTCGAGCGGCCGCCCGAGATCACGCTGCGTCTGCCGCGTGCCTCGCAAAAGGAGGCGCAGACCTATATCGACTTCGGCCCGCATCCGTATGCCGGGCGCGAGGTAATCCTGACTCTGGAAGCCAAGGACGTCGCCGGCAATATCGGCCGTTCCAAGCCGATGAAGATGGTGCTGCCGCAACGTCAATTCGACAAGGCGCTGGCGCGCGCCGTCGTCGAGCAGCGGGCCAAGCTGCTCGATGATCCCGCGCTACGTGCCGCTCGTCAAGCGGGCGCTGGAGGCGCTGACGCATGGAGCCGGAAGGCTTCATCGACAGTACGTCGATCTATCTCGGCCTCCGCACCGCATCTGCGCGGGCTCGAGCGCGACACGTCGCGCCAGGGCATGAAGATCGCGTTACCGATGGCATGTGGGAGTTGGCGCTGCGCATCGAGGATGGCGATCTCTCGGACGCGGAGAAGGCGCTGAAGGAGGCGCAGGACAAACTCGTCCGACGCGCTGGAGAAGGGCGCTCCGGACAGCGAGATCGACAGCCTGATGCAGGAGCTGCGCGAGGCGCTGTCGAAGTACGTCGAGCAGTTGACCAAGAACGCGCAGAACGAGTCGCCGCCGGAGGGGCTGGATCAGCAGAACCAGCAGCTGAGCCAGAAAGACCTCGACCAGATGATGAAGAATCTGGACGACATGATGAAGGCCGGCTCGCGCGATCAGGCGCAGCAGATGCTGAGCCAGCTGCGCGATCTGCTGGAGAAGCTGCAGTCCGGTCAGGTTTCCAAGCAGGAAGCCGAGCGCGGGCAGAAGATGCAGAAGAAGCTCGACGAGCTGGGCGGCCTCGTCGGCCAGCAGCAGCGGCTGATGGACGAGACCTATCGCGAGAACCGCAAGCCGGCTCAGCCTGGCGGCACCATGCCTGGTGAAGGCGGCCAGCAGCAGCAGGCCGCAGGGCGGCAAGCAGGGCCAGGGCATGCCGGGCCAGCAGGGCCAGAGCGGCCAGCGGGTCAAAAGGGGCAAGGGCGAGCAAGGCGAGGGAGAGCAGGGTAGCGAGGGTCAGCAAGGAGCAGGGCAAAGGCCCGCTCAGCCAGCAGCAGCAGGCGCTGAAGGAAGAGCTGGAGAAGCTACGCCGCGAGATCGACGAGCTCGGCGCCAAGTCGGACGAGCTCAACAAGGCGCGCGACGCCATGGAGAGCGCGCAGAAGCGCGCTCGAAGCAGGGCGATACGGAGACGGCGCTCGGCGACCAGTCGGAGGCGCTCGACCAGATGCGCCAGGGCGCGCAGAAGATGTCCGAGGGCATGCAGCAGGGCGGCGCTTCGCGCGTCGGCGAGAACGGCGAGCAGCGCGATCCGCTCGGCCGTCCGCAGCGTTTTCAGGGGCCCGATGCCGGCAACTCGGTGAAAGTGCCCGACGAAATCGACATGCAACGCGCCCGCGAGATCCTCGAGGAGTTGCGCAAGCGCCTGGCGCAGCCGTCGCGCCCGACCATGGAACTCGACTACTACGAGCGCCTGTTGCGCCGTTTCTGAGCCGGCCGGAAATTCACCAAGACTGAGCATTGTTGCGCCGCATCGTGAATTTGCCATCGTCGTCGCCGATGCGATGGGGATGGGGAAATCTCTCGGTTCAGCTGTTCATCGCCGTCACTGCTTGTCTGCCCATGGCATCATGCCATGGCTGCCGATCCGTGCGCCGAAGGGGAGCTGCGTGCTTCGACCATTCTCGATGGCAATAAGCTGCTTCTCAAGTGGTCTGGTACCGTCACCGACGGATGGCACCGCGATCTGCGGCCGAATTCGATGCCCATAAGCTTCGCACCAAATCGGTCGAGCTGTCGCTGCAGTCCTGCGGCGGGCGCACGGACTACATGGCAGAGGTGATCGGCGTCCTGCGCCACATCAAGACCACCCATAAGCTCACGACGGTCGTCGAGCGCGGCGCCACGTGCGCTTCCGCGTGCATCCCGATATTCCTCGCCAGCGACAGGCGCACGGCGGCGCTTGAGCAGCTTGTGGTTCTTCCATCGCTCATGGCGTCATCAACTCGTGGGCGGCGTCGACGGGGTCATAACCGCGGTGCCCGGCGCAGCTCGCTGACGCGCTTTCTCGAGCAATACTATGCGTCGGCCGGCGTTTCGCAGCGCTGGCTGGCCGGCCTCAAGGACATCATTGAGAAGAGTGCCGGCTATTGGCAGACCGGGAGGGATCTGTGGGAGGACAAGAGCGGCATCATCACTGAAACGATCGGCGATATTCAGCCGCCCGATCACCCGGCCGATATACCTCGCGCCGGCGCCGGCATGCACGAGCCATGTGCCGAGGTTGAATGTGGCGCGGCTGAAGCGTCCGTTCGCTATGGGCTGGAGCGAGGCGCACGGCGAGGCCGCTGACGATCTGATGCGCGGCGAGCTCGGTCGAGATGTGGCCGCCGGGCGGCGGCTCGCCGGCAAACCAGCGCTTCACCTGCCGCCAGATGTCGAGCGGCAGCCAGCTTCCGTCCATCTGCGACAGCGGCGCCTCATAGTGCGCGTAGGTGAACTTGTACTCGACGAAGAACGACACGCGCGGCGAGACGGATCTCGACGCCGAGCAGCGCCTGCGCGGCGGGGCCGGCATAATTGTATTCGTACGTGCGCGGGTGGCTGCCGTTGGTGAGGCTGGAACTCGGTATGCGGCAGCGACGCACCGACGCCGGCGCCCGCATACGGGCTGACGCGAGGCCGATGCCGGGCAGGCGGAACAGCCCGTTGAACAGCAGCATGTTGTGTCCATGCGAGAACTCCAGCTTGTTGACGATTTCCGCGATGCGCGCGCGCGGCGGCAGCGGCTGGCCGTCGAGCGTGCCGGAGAATCCGGTTTCTTCTTCTTGCGGCGCCGAACGCTTTCGAGTGGATGAAGTCGACCATGCCGCCGGTCTTGCCGCCCGCGAACCAGCGCTGCACGCGCGCGCCGTAGTAGATCGGGCTCTTGAACGGGTCGGTGTACCAATTGATGGGATCGATGGTGAAGTCGGTGGCGCCCTGCGCTTGGGGTTCATGATGCGCGCGGCTGCTCGGATAGTTGTACGGTGCGCCGGTGTAGGCGCCGATGACCGTCTCGCGTCCGGGCGCAAGCGGCTGCCATCGCCCGTGCCGTTGTGCTGGGCGAGTGCCGGCTCGTCGTCGACACGTGCTTGCTCGAGAAGCCCGGCGGCCGTCGACGCGGTGATCATCAAGGCGGCGGCGAGGGTCGAGACGATGTCGAATATGCGCCGGTGCGCCGACGCGGTCGACGCCGGCGGTCCAGCCCATCGTGAGCAATGCAGCCATCGGCACTTCCCCTAAGCTTGTCCTCGCCCTGCTGGGCATTCTGAGCCCGGCGCAGGTTAGGCGAGGTGGGCTTCTTCGCCAATTCATCGCGCGCACGACCACGTGTGCCCCGTTGCCGCGGCCTGCGGATGACCTATCTATCTCAAGAGGGGTTGCGTGCCGCCGAGAGCCGCTCCAGCATGCGGTGGACGGCGGCGATCTGGGGGGCGTCGCGCGTCAGGTAGTTCGCGCCCGTGTATCCCCACCAATCCCAGCAGCCTTGCGGGTTGAGCGGCGTCGTCGCCGTTTGCGGAAACAGCACGATCAGATTGTTGGTGTCGGCCCAACGCGCATAACCCGAATCTCGCGCGAATGCGTCGCCGACGACGGTACGGTTCTGGCCGCAGCCGTGAAAGGCGATGTGCACGCGGCAGCCGGCATTTGCCTCGCACGCTTCCGGCACGTACACGATGCCGTCGTCGCTCAATCCGTGGTTGGAGAGATCCCTCGGTGAAGCTCTCGCTGGTCGAAGACCTTGAAGTGCCCCGTCGTTTGCTTGGCCGGCTCGTTGAGCGGTCCGTAGATCTGCTTCAACAGCGCGCCTGCCTGGTCGTAGTCGCAGTCGACGATATACGGCTTGCCGGTGTGGTCGCACTCGGGGCCGCGCTCGTCGGTGACGAAGGCGTGCCCGGCCGGGACTTTGTCGACATAGAGGATCTGCGCCGCCGGCACGCCGAGATCCTCGTAGAACCTGCGCGCCGCAGCGACGATGGGGCGGACGACGGTGTGATCGTTGGTGCCGGTGAACAGGTAGATGCGGTCCGACTTCACGTCGGCAATCGGGTCGATGCGATTGTGCTCGGCCAGTCGCTCGGCGCGCTGCGCAAGCTGTGCCGGATCGGGCACGCCGAACGCCTGCAGCGCGTTCTGCATGCATCCGTTGATTGCCTTGGTCAGATTGAGCAACGCCGTGCCCGGGCCGGGGATGACGTCGGCATAGAGGCTTTCGGAGCAGCCATACGGGCCTCCGGCGATGATGCCGGCGCCGACCACGTCCTTGGAGTGCGCCATCTGGAACTGTCCCGCCATGTAGGCGCCGGACGAGATGCCGGAAACGGAGGTCGCATCGCGCTTGGCTTCGAAGGCCGGCAGGTTGGCCGCGCGCTGATCGCTGCAGCCGCCAACGATCGTCGCGAGCGCCAGTAAAACAGCCGAGATCAGGCGTCGTGTCATCGCGCTTGTGCCGCCGCTGAGGACCAAGATAATGGAGCCTATCGCTTCTGGCCGTCGGCCGCCATGGCCGCAAGCTCGTTCGTGTCCTTGAGACGGACCGTGACGCGATCGACGCGCCCCTTGGCGTCGACCACGGAAAGTTTCACGAAGCCGCTGCCGTCCGGCTGCCAGACGACCTCACGTGCCCGCGGGTCGGAATTTATCGGTGCGCCGTTGACGAGCCAGGTCAACGGCAAAACGCCGCCGCTAGCCTTCAGCAGCACAGGACCGTGGTCCTCCGTCTCCACCTCGGCGCGATCTGGGGGGAAGGCGATCAGCACGCGGGGTTCGAGGAAGGGGCCCTGGGCCGTCTCGACACCGCCCTCGCGGAAACGCTTCAGCGGCGGTGGCAGCTCCGAGCCGGTGACGCGCAGAGCGCCCGGCGGAGGCCCGGCGAGCGCTGTCCGGTGCTCGCCGAGGCGTGCGAAGGCATCAAACAGAATGGGCGCGGCGGCGAGGCGTCCGACGAGGCCCGGGCGTTGACGCGCCATCGGGGCGTCCCACCCAGACGGCGACCGTGTATTTGCCGTCGTAACCAATGGCCCAGGCGTCGCGATAGCCGTAGGACGTACCGGTCTTGTAGGCGAAGCGGCCGGCCTTGGCATTCAGCGGCGGCGGCGCGTCCTTGAGGATGTCGGTGACATACCAGGAGGCGAGCGGCGACAGGAGCCGGTTGCGCGAGGGTTGTTTCCCGTGAAGCAATGCCTTCGCCGCCCCTGCCGCGTCGGCGCGTCGATGCATGAGCGGGACGACATCGCCGCCGCGCGCCAGGCCCGCATAGAGCGTCGCGACGTCGTGCAAGGTCAGGCCGACGCCGCCGAGCGCCATGGCCAGGGTCGGCAGGCTCTTGTCGGGAAACGCCGGCTCGACACCGACTTTGCGGAAACGGCCGGCGAGCTTGCCGGGGCCCACTGCCGCCAGCACCTTCACGGCTGGAATGTTGAGGGACTGGGCCAGCGCGTCGCGGATGGTGACCGTGCCGTGGAAGTCCTCGTCGAAGTTCTTCGGCGCGTAGCTGCCGTAGCGAACAGCGCGGTCCTCGATCAGCGTCTCGGGGTGCGCCAGGCCCGCCTCGAAGGCGAGGCCGTAGATAAAGGGCTTAAGCGTCGAGCCGGGTGAGCGCATGGCGTTGGCCATGTCGATGGCGCCGGCGCGCGCGTCGTCAAGATAGCCCGCCGACCCGACGTGCGCGATCACCTCGCCGGTGGTGTGGTCGACGGCAAGAATGGCCGCCGACAACTTCTGGCCCAGCAGTTTGGTCTGCTCTTCGGCGAGGCCCTCGAGTGCCTTCTGCACCGTGCGGTCGATGGTGAGGCGATGAATCTGCAGTTTCGGATTGGCCGCTACCTCGGATTCCGCGAGATGTGGCGCGAGCTTCGGAAATGCACGGCGGCCGATTGGAACCGGCTCGTGGGTCGCGCGATCGGCCTCCGCCGCGGTGATTACGCCTTCCTCCCTCGCCCGCTGCAGCACGCGGTCGCGAGCGATACGCGCCGCGCGCGGATTGCGGTCGGGGCGGCGCCACTCGGGCGACTGCGGCAGGGCGACGAGCAGGGCGGCCTCGCCGATCGACAGCCGGCGCGGCTCCTTGCCGAAGTAGGCGAGAGACGCCGCGCGCACGCCCTCGATGTTGCCGCCGAACGGCGCCAGCCGCAGGTACAACGAGAGGATCTGCGGCTTCGTCAAATGGTGCTCGAGCCGCAAGGCGCCGACGATCTGGCGCACCTTGGCGCTGCCCGAGCGCTCGTAGTGACCCTCGATGAGGCGGGCGACCTGCATGGTCAGGGTGGAGGCGCCAGAAACGATGCGGCGGTTCTCGACGAGCTGCCCGGCGGCGCGCGCCAGCGACCGCATGTCGACGCCGCCATGATCGAAGAAGCGCTTGTCCTCGAAGGCCATGAGCATGGCGAGATAGCGCTGATCGACGTCCGCGGCTTCGACGGGAAGCCGCCAGCGGCCGTCCGGCGTAGTGAAGGCGCGCAGCAGCCGGTCGCGCCGGTCGAGGACGGTCGTCGAGACTTTCTGCGTCGCCTCGAGATTGGGCGGCCCGACCCGGTCAATCGCGACGTAGGCGCCCGTAGCGAGAACGGTAATTGTGCCGGCAACGTAGCCGGCACCGATCGCCGCGTGCCGCATGCGGCATGAGGAAGAACGCGACGCGGCCGCCGCCGGCGGGGAGCTGTGTGTCTCCCCACCTTTGGGTGCTCGCCGCCAGGAGACGGAGAGCAGTTTTCGAGCCGCGTCGCGCATCACGTGCTTCACTCTCGTGTCACTTGCCGGTCGTGACGGTCAGCTTGCCGGCTGCCGAGCGCGCATAGCGCTCGGGTCGATACATGTCCTCGACCGTTGCCGCCGGATGGATGAATGCACCGGGGGTTACGGCGCGGACCATGTAAGCGACCGTTGCCGAAGTTGCGGGGCCCTTGGTCACGGCCTGGCCGTCCGGCGTCGATTCCGCCTCCGGTGCCGCCTGCTCGGTGTTGCCAGTGGAGAAGTTGAAGGCGGCAACGAAGCGGTCGTCGCGGAACTCGCTGTGCTCCGGCTGCACGGTGGTTTTCAGCCAGTCGAGTGCCTTGACGTCGCCGCTGTCGACGATATGCGGGTTATCGATCTCGAAGCCGGCCGGCAGCCGGTCGACGAGCAGCACGCGCCCGCCGGGGTCCTTCGATTCGATCTTCACGACCGCGACGAGGCGCTCGTTCTGCTTGACCTCAGAAGTGCCACCGGTGGCGCTCTTCAGGTCAACCTGCTTGCCGTCGAGCGTGTAGTAGGCGCGCTCGATGGTGAAGCCCTTCGACACCGGCGGCTCTGTCGTCAGCGACGAGCCGATGACGCTGACCACGGCGTCGACCGGCGCTGCGCCGTCGTTGGCGACGGTGAGCGGGGCCTTCAGGATCTCCTCCGCCGACATCGCCCGGTTGACGGCGCCGACGACCGGCGCGCCGTTGACGATCAGCTTCAGGTCGCGGCCTTCCTCGGCCATGGCGTTGGCGGCCAGCAGCATCCACGCCTGCTCCTGCGTCGACGTGTAGGTGCGGCCGACATAGGCCTTGGCTATGACGTTGATCAGCTTCGGCGCTTCGACGTTGGTTACGTGCGTCTCCGAGGCCAGCGTCAACAGTGCAGCACTGTCGCGCAGGTCGGAGCCATAGTCGCCACGATAGCCGAAGGCGCCTGTCGGCTCCGGTACATCGAGGCTGTCCAGCGCCGAGGCGAACGCCGTCTCGGCGCGCGTCTTGTCGCCCATCATGGCCAGCGCCGCGCCGAGCTGGGCCTTGGCGAGCGGTGTCGTGAAGCGGTCGAGCCGCGTGTCGGCGTAGTAGCGCAGGTCGCCGATCGGCGCGCGGCCGTTGCGGGCGAGCACGTAGAGCGCATACGCCCGGTCCTCGCCGCCCTGCTCGAAGTCCTCGGCATAGGCGATGAAGTTCTGCAGCCGGTCGAGCGCCTGGGTGAAGCCCTGCGGGTTCACCGCAAAGCCCTGCTCCTTGGCGCGCGTCAGGAAGTCGGTGACGTAGCCGGTCAGCCACAAGTCGGTGGTGACGGGCCCCCACACGCCGAAGGCGCCGCTGGAGTCCTGCATCTCGAAGACGCGATCGACGGCCTTCTGCACGCGCTCCTTCAGCTCCTTGTCCGGGGCAATGCCGAGTTGGGCGGCAACGGCGTTGGCATAGACGAGGGGCAGCGCGCGGCTCACCGTCTGCTCGGCGCAACCGTACGGGTAGCGGTCGAGCGAGGTCAGTAGCGAGGGTATGTCGAGCGTCGCGATCGGGCCGACGCTGATCGATACGCGGGTGCGCGGCGCGATCATGTCGCGCACGAGGTCGGGGCTGAGCGAGATGTTGCCACCCGCCTTGAGCGACGCCACGGTCGTGCGCTTGATGTCGCCGGCCGGCGGTTTCACGTCGAACGTCAGGTGGCGCTTGACGTCGATGCCGTCGGGGCCGGTGACGCGGATGTCGTAGTCGACAAGGCCCACGCTTTCCGGCTTCACCGGGATGTGCTCGGAGCGGCGCTCGCCGGCCTTCAGGTCGAGGTTGGCCGTGTGCACGGCCTTGTCACCGTTGACGAGCTCGACCTTGTAGGCGGCTTGCGGCCCCTCGACGTTGTGCACGGCGATGTCGAGGCGTGCCTCGTCGCCGAGCGTCAGGAAGCGCGGTCCGGAAGCAGTGAGTGCCACGGCGTCGCGCACGATCACGTCCTTCTGGCCGTGTCCGAGCTTGTCGGCGCTCCAGGCGACCGCCATCACCCGCACCGTGCCGTTGAAGTCAGGGACGTTGAAGTCGACGCTGGCGGTGCCGTCGGGGCCGACTGCGACGATGCCGGAGAACAAGGCCACCGTCTCTTCGACCGGCGGGCTGCCCTGCAGGCCGGCGTCGGCACCGCCGTCGCCGCCCGAGCGCAGGGTGCCGCGCTCGGCGCGCATACCGTCGATGAGCCGCCCGTAGAAGTCGCGGATCTCGAGGCCCATGCGCCGCTGGGCGTAGAACCAGTTTTCCGGCGCCGGAGTTTGGAAGCGCGTCAGGTTGAGAATGCCGAGGTCGACGGCGGCGAGCGTAACGCGCGCCTCCTCGCCGGCTTTCAGGCCACCGAGCTTCACGGGCACGGTAAGCGTCGAACCCGACTTGATCTTCTCCGGCGCGCCGAGCTCGACACTGAGGGTGTTGGCAGCTTGGTCGAGGCCAAGCCACTGCACGCCGATGGCGCGGCTCGGCATGCGCTTCAAGCTTTCATCCAGTGAACGATAGAGCATGGCAGTGACGTAGGCGCCGGCGCCCCAACCTTCGCCAACCGTCACGTCGGCCTCGCCGCCCCCGTTGGGGACGTCGATCTCCTGCGTGGAGAGCAGGCCGTTCGAGAGCACCGAGATCAGCGCCTTGCCGCCGACCTTGGTGGCTATGCGCAGCTTGGCCGTGTCGCCCGGCTTGTAGCTGGCGCGGTCGAGGGCGACGTCGAGGATCTCAGGGCTCTCGGCTTCGCTGGCGGCCGTGTACCAGCCAGCATTGAAGGCGGTGCTGGCCGATGGTCCGCTCGGGTCGGCCGAGGTGATCTCGAGCTTGTAGCGGCCGTAGTCGACGTTCGCTTCAACCTTCGGCAGTGCGCCGTCGGCGGTCGCATTCAGCGTGCCGTCGGCGATCTTGCGGGTGAGCGTGACGGCTTCGTAGTTCCACTGGCCGTCGCGACGGTACCACTGCCAATTGGTGTCGAGCCGGTTGAGCACCCAACCGAGCCCATCGGAGGCGACGCGCTTGCCCTCGCCGTCGAGCACGACCACCTCGAACGAAGCAGTTTGCTTCTCGTCGAGATCGGTACCCTTGAACAGCGGCTTGATGCCGATGCGGGGCTGTTTCAGGTCGACGGGAACGGTGATGGTGCGCTCGATGGTACGGCCACCCAACTCGCGCAGGCGCAGGATGACGCTGGCTTCGAGTGGCTTGGCCGTCTGCGTGACGGGCGGCAGTGTAATGGCAACCTGGGCGACACCGTCGGCGTCGGTGGTCGTCGCCGCATCGAGCGGCTTGCGCACCGGCTCGATGGTTTCCTCGGCCTGGCCGAACTGGAAGCCCGGATAGCCTTCGATGTCCTTCTTCGACGGCTTGACGAGGATGTCACCTTCGATGCTGAGGTCGGCCGCGGGCGGTCCGTAGAGATAGCGACCGGTGGCTTTGATGGTCTGTGTCTCCTGCGGAGACAGCGCAGCCGCCGGCGCCTCGAGCTTGAGGTCCAGCCGCTCGGGCACGAAGTCCTCGACCAGGAACGAGACCTGCGTGAGCGGGTCCTTCTGCGGGTCAGTATGCAGCTTGGCGCGCCACGTGCCGGTTTGCGACGACGCGGCCAGCGGCAGGGTGATGTCGCGACCGCCGAGCCCGCGGTCCTTCAGCGTGTAGCGCGAGTGCTCGACGCCGTCGGGGCGCGTCACGATGAGCGTGACGGGCAGCGTCGCCGCCTTACCCGCTGCGTCGCGCACGAGGGCGGCAATATGCACGTCCTCGCCCGGACGGTAGACGCCGCGCTCGGTGTATACGAAGCCGTCGAGCGGCCCGGGAGTCTCGCGCCCTTTGACGCCGCGGTCGGTCAGATCGAAGGCACCTGATGTGAGATCGAGGAAGGCGTACTCGCCGCTGGCGCTTTCCGCCATCAGCAGCGCCGGCTGCAGGCCGCCTTCACCGCGAGCGAGGCCGGCATCGAACTTGGCGTAGCCGCGAGCGTCGGTCTTGGCGGTGCCGAGTACCTCGTTGTTGCGGGCGATCAGCTTGACGTTGACGTCGGCCGACGGGCTGGTCTCGGCCAGCGAGCGCACGAAGGCGTGCACGCCGTCATCGCCGGAGAAGGCGGTGAGGCCGAGGTCGGAGACGATGAACCACTGCGTCGCCTCGGTATTGTAGTCCTCGCGCGACTTCTGCGACGGCTTGGCGACCATGACATAGACGCCGGGCTTCAGCGTGCCGACCGCGTCGGTGACGGGGAGCGCCGTGGTGATTTCCTCGTTCAGCTTCTGCGGCACGTCCATGGAGCCGGTGAAGATCTTCTCGCCGGAGCGCGATTTGATCTGCTCCAGCTCGTAGCTCTGCAACTGGCGTTGGAAATCGCCGCTCTCGAGCGCGCCGACGAGGTTGCGGTCGCCGATGCGGTAAACCTCGACCTCGACCTTGGCCGTGTTGATTGAAACCAGCGGGATGCCCTGCTGGCCACGGCTCGGCAGCACGTAAGACTTGCCGGAGAAGCGCACGAACGGCTTGCGGTCGGGCACATACACGGCGATTTCGATGCTCTTCGTCAGATCCTCTTCCACGGCGGAAGGCAGGCCGGCGCGGACCTGCACCTGGTAGCGCTGGCCGTGGCTGAGGCCGTCGATGCAGAGCTGCTCGTTCTCGGCCGATACGCTCTGCGGATCCTTGCCGTCGACGGAGACAAACTTAGCGAAGTCCACTTGGCCGCGGGCCAGGGCTTCCGAGAACTGCAGGCACAGGCGCGGGGCGGCCATTTCCGCCTCAGCCTTGTAGTCGGTCATGCGGAAGCCGTGCTCGGAGCGCAGCTTGTCGTACGTCTCGCGCACGGCACCATTGTCGGCGAGCGCAAGGCTGGTCTTCAAGGCATCGATCGCCGGCCGCCAGTAGGAGCGCCGCTGCAACGCGTCGCCGAGCACCGCGAGGGCGCGGGCCTTCTGCGGATCTCCTGCGGCGCGCTCGTAAGCGATGTAGGCGGCGCCGGAAGCGTTCACCGGCAGGTCGTAGCGCTCGCTGTCCTTGTTGGGGTCGGGTGCGACGGCGAGAAGCGCGCGCGAAAGTCCGATCCAGGCATCGGCGTCGCGGCCGTCGGCGACCACGGCTCCGGCAAAGCTGCGCGAAGCGGCACGCGGGTCGGTCCGCAACAAGCGCTCGCCGTCACGACGCAACTCAGCGGCGTTGCGCGTCGAAAGCTTCCAGTTCGCTTTGAGGTACGCCTCGTAGCGTCCGCCGTCTTCCTTGACGCCCTGATGGGCGAAGGGGTGGACTGCTTGAGACTGCGCCATCGCGGGCGTTAGCGGAAGAAAGAGAATGAGTGCGAGGAAGAGGCGCGCGAGCAAAGGCATGGTGGCCACCCTGAAGGTCTGAGCCGAAACGATCCAATTGCATTATCTGCAATGGAAATGTTCCGGTGAAGGCGATCAGGGTCCAATGTGCACGCGACGGCGATAAGCGCTGACTTATCGCCCGTTTCCGCCCGTTGCGTCCACTTGCATCCGCGCCGGCAAACGCAAACAGGGCCGGCGCTCTCGCACCGACCCCTGGGCAATTTCGGCCGTATGAAACCTGGCGGAACCTACTGGCGGCGCAGGCCGTCCGGGATGCCTTCGACGGAGGCCATTTCCGGCATCTGTGCGAGGGCGGCCGTGATGGGCGGCATCGCAAATACGGGGACGGTGGCGCGCCACAGGCTCTCGAAGGACCGTATGGCGTGGGCGCCGGTCTGGGCGCAGTCGGCGGCGAAACGCTCAAGGGCGTCGCGCTTGCCGGGGTCGCGCCGCATGCAGTCGCCGACCCAGGTGCAGGTCGGCGTCAGCGTCAATTGCTCATGAGCGGCAAGGAGGCGCGGGTCACGGGCTAAGCGGCATTCGCTCGGCACCGAGAAGGGCGCCATCAAATGCGCCGGGTTTGAGGAATCAACCTCGCTGAAGATCGCGCGCACGCGGATGCCGAGGGTCGAAAGGCGTCCCGCGTGCGAACGCAGGGCCTGCGCCACGGGGCTGTCGGGCGACCGGGCGATCACCAGATAGCAGCCGCCGGCCACGTGAATTCCATGCGTCGAGCGCGTGTCGAGATCATTGCCGATGAAGGCGCTCAGCTTCGAAACTTTCTCGGCAACGGACAGGCCATGGAGCAGTGAAGGCGTTTCAAGTGACATGACCGTGGTCCCCCTTGTTGCCCGAGATCGAGACGCGAAACACATCAATCCGGGTGTGTTGCTGTTGCCGGCTATTAAACTGACATTTCGGTTAAGCAAGTGTTGCGGACCGCCCCGCCACGAGCACTTCTTGCATGTTCCGACAACGGCTTATTCCACCATCCTGCGCAGCACACGTGGCGGCTCGAAGTCCGCGCCATCGATTTCCTGTGGAAGCGATTCGTCATAGAGCGCGATCGCAGGGGCTTCTTCCACGAAATTCGCCGGGATCTGCTCGGCATGAGAATGCTCGAGCTGCTGCTGGACCGGTGCCTCGATCCGGAGTGTGCTCCCGGTGAGCTTCATCAGGGACTCGGGCAGCGAGGCTTCGCTGACCGGCACGTGGAACGTGGCCGTCTCGCGCCGCAGCTCGACCCCGATGGTGGGGCGCTGATCACCGCTCTCGAGGCCAGGCTCGCCGCCGAGCGCCGCGGCGATGCGCTCGGCAAAGGTTGACGCCGGGCGCGCGGCCGGGGCCGGCTGCGCCCCAGCGGCGGCCGAAGCTGGAAACGGCACGACCACGGCTGCTTCGTCTTCCGCCGGCGCCGTGCGCGCGGTGTTGCTGTTGGCGTGGCCGGGCGTGTCGTCTTCGACGTCGCGATAGGTCGTCAGCTCGGCCTCGGCGAGTCCGGCATAGTTGCCGAAGCGTTGGCGATAGGCCTTGTCGGTGGTTGCATCGGCGCCACGTGCCAGCGGCTGACGCCGGCGCTCCTCGAGTGACGGGCCCGAGGGCAACGTGTGGCGGCGCTCGGCTGGCTCATAGGCGGCGCCGGGGCGATGCTTGAAGATGCTGGGACGCTTGCGCCGGTGCACGATCAAATCACGGTCGAGGCCAGGCAGCTCGACCCCGTTCCGCTTCGATGGCGTCTCGCTCTTTAGCGAGCGCTCGAATTCGGCGCGAACTTCCGAAATCTCCTCGATGGCGGGCGACACCTGCTGCTGGCGGCGGCGTTCCGCTTCGATGCGGCTGGCAGCGCCCATCACTGCGCCCAGGATCATCTCGGGCCAGGCGCCATTTTTGAAGGCGTAGATGCGGAAAGCGGGGGCCTCCTCGCCCTTCCGATCGGACATGAACATGGCCATCAGAGCGCGTCCGGCGCGAGGAATGGGCGCCACGTAGTTGTCACGATAGCACTCGATGAACTTCGAGCCCTGGCGGCGCAGCTTGCGACGCGCGACGAGGCCCGGGGCGATCTTCCACGGGCGTGTCAGCACGCCCTGTCCTTCCAGCGCGTAGCAGAGGTTGGCGAGGGCCTGCGCGTCGCGGCGCAACTGCTCGCGCTGAGGATGGCCGCGCGGCGCATTGAGCGGCACGGCGACGTAGTAGGTGCCCCCGATTCGAAGATCACTTCGCGGAACACGTCGAAGCTGCGCCGCATCTCCTCATGGTTATGGATCTCGGAAAAGCGCGACAAAATGGGGAATACGGGGCCGCGCTCGGCGTCGATCATGCTCTGCCGCGTGGCGACAAAGCGGTTCATCGGGCGGCCGATGGAGACGAGCAGCAGGCAAAGGTCGACGAACACGGCGACGCCAAGGGGGATGTAATCCCGCTTAGACAGACCGACGGCCTCGTTGTTCAGCGCGTGCAGGGCGGCGGGGTTGTCGATCGACTGCACGGCCTTCTGCTGCAGTTGGCGCAGCTGGTCGGCGGACGGCGGCAGCTCGAACGACAACAGGCCAAAGAACGTCGCCGTGAGGCGGCGGAAGGCCTCGATGGTGGCTTCCGACCCCTCGACGGCGGCGATCTCCGGCTTCTCCAGCGTCGGGAGCTGATCGATGGCGCGCACGACGCCGCGCAGGGCGACCTGCAACTGGGTATCCGGGCAAGTGATGGTCTTGCCGTTGCCCATGTCGATGGTGCTGCGTTCGGCCCGGTCGGCGAGATCGGTGCGGATCTGGCGCAACTGCGGATCGGTGCGGAAGGCGTTGAACCCGGTCACCGTCAAGTCGAGGCGGCGGCCGAGCGAGCGCATGAACTCGTTGCGAGTACCGCTCGCCGCATCGATGGTTGAAGCGTCGTTGGAAACGATCTTGGCGAGTTGGGCATCGAGCGCGCCCATGTCGCCCTTGATGGCGGTGACGCGACCTTTGACGAATTCGGACGCGAAGGTGAAGCGCGCGGCGTCCTCATCGCGCATCTTGCGGCGCGGACCGTCGCCGGGCGAGCTGTTCGGACAGGAGGTGCCCTTGTCGCGCTCGATCGCCGCCTTGTCGGTCGACATGACCGACAACTGCACGAGCGTCGACTGCAACTGCTCGAGGCGCGTCGAGGCGCCATAAAGTGACGATTGCACCTGGCCGACGGCGCTTTCCGCCGAGCGGGCGGCTTCCGAGCGGCTTTCCAGCACCTTCCAGTAGAAGCCGAACCCGAAGCCGATGGAGATGATGGAGAGAAAAACGTAGCCGAACACATACGAGAGGCGCGTGAACCAGTCGACCGGGGAGAACATCTGGTCGAGCAGCCAGACGACCATCGTCATCAGCATGGCCACGGAAAAGCCGATGATCAGTTTATGGACCAGCGGCAGCGAGCCCATGTTGGACTCGATCAGCTCCAGCATGCCGACGTAGGTCGCCACCCAGGACAGGCCGGCGAGCCCGACGATGAGGAACAGCTTCTTGTAATCGCGCTTGGGAGCTTCCGGCTCGCTCCAATCGGCAGATGCTTCGAAGCTATGTCCGAAGCCGCCGGTGGTGGATCTCGTGCGCGACCATGGCGCGCCCGTCCTTAACGACATGGGTGACCTGCTCAACCGATTGCGCACAGGTGGTCGTCGACCCGCGATGCCGAAGCTGCGCGGGACCGTCCACCACCGAATGCGCGAAACGCCTCTTTCGCTGTTCAGTGTCTTCGGTCGTGCCGGTAAGTGATCCGTCGCTTTGGTAGGCGGGGTTTTTGTCGCCAGTACGGCGCAGCGGTGGCGGAACACCGCCGCGCACATCCGTCCGCACAAAGTGCGTCAGTTCGCAGTCAGTTTGGCTTGCTTCTTGGCGGCCGAGGCGGACGCCGGCGTTCTTGCCTTAGCGGGAGCCGGCGCGCGTTTGCCGCCGGTCGCTTCCGCTTCCAAATCCGACAGCAACGCGTCGAGGAGCGGCACGGCAACCTGCGCCGCGTGCAGGTTGCGCGCCCACGGCTGGCCGCGCGGAGCCAGTACCGACAACGACGACATAGGAATATGCAGCGCCGTTGGCGAATTGCAGCCCTCCGGCGATCCATGCATCGACCGTGGCGTCGACGTCCTCCGTCACCTGCGTGCCGGTCTTGGCGAAGTGCAGCCGGACGCCCGGATGGCGGGCGGCGCACCAGCTGCTGAGATCCCTCAGTGTCCCGGCGGGTTTGCCGCCTGCCTCGTAACAGAGAGGCCCCTGCAACACGGAGCGTATGTAACCACGTCCGCCGGCACGGATGATCTTGTTCGGCGTGATCGTGGCGGTCAGGTCGGCGCCTGGATTGTCGACGTCGGTGAAATCGTAGCGTTTGATCAGCGTCGGTGCCTGCAGCGGCGTCGCCCCGCGACCGATCAGGCTCGCCAGAACGATGCCGGCGAGGTGATGGACCCGTCGCGGCGCCCCCGCGACCTGGCCGAGCACGATAGCGGTCGAGGGCGGCGTGCCGCTGCCGTCGGCGTTGGTCGGCGGCATGTTGAAGCCGAGTTCGGCGATCAGCTTTTGCAGGCGCGCCTGTCCGACGCGCGCGGTGCGGCTCATCAGCGGATCGTTCAGCGAGCAGGCGAAAGCGACCAGGGCAGTACGGCCATGGCGCTGGTCGCCTCTGGCGCAAGTCTCGAGGCCTTGTGCAGGCGCCTTGGCGTCGACGTAGAGCGACTGCGGCGTGTCGCGCAACGTGTTGCCGATGGCTATGGCGGCGATGATCTTGCCGGTGGAGGCCACCATGCGGCTTTCGCGGCTGCGGTCGTAGTAGCCGGTGGCCGTCTCGCGCGCGAACGGCGAGCCGAAGTATGAGGCGGTTTCACCTTGCTCGAAGTAGCGGACGATCTCGCCGCTGGCGTTGGCCGCGGCGACGATCACGCCGGGACTATGCCGGTCGTCGGCGATCTTCGCCGGATCGAGCGTGTAGCCCGCGTCGATCTTGTCGCCATACTTAGTGTCGATCTCGGCGAGGCGCTGGCGCGCGGTTTGCCCGAAGGCAAGATTGCTCACCGCGTCGAAGGTCGTCGTGATGCCGCGCACGTGGTCGCGCCAGGCGAAGCCGTAGCGTTGCTTCATTTCCTCGCGGATGCCGTAGCGCGCCGCCGGCATCAGCGCGTTGGCGCGGATCACCGGATTGGCCTGCGCCGGAAGGGCAAGTCCGGGTGCAAACTTCTCGAGCGCCTCCTGCAGCTTCGGCTTGATCTTCGGATCCGGCGGTCCCGCCGCCATGGCGATGAGGTCGAACACCACCTGCTTCTGCTGCGCCTCGTCGGGAATGAGTTTTTCGGCGCAGGTGCGCGCGCGCACTTCCGTGAGGTAGCGCCAGCGGTCGAGACGCACCGCATTCAGCCGCTCGCTGCCTTCCATGAGGATGATGGGGCGGTTGACTGCGGAGGCGAGGACGAACTGCTCCGCGATCGACAAGTCCGCGGTCTCCTTGCCGAAGACGATGCGGCTGGCGAGCTCGATACCGTGCAGCGGCGATCCGCCGGTGCGCTGGGCGAGCCACAAATGATTGGCTGCCCATTGCTTCAGGGCGGTGTTGTCGCCGCCTTCCGTCAGCTCGCGGTAGACCACAGGTGCCAGCCACCATTCGCCGAACTTGCGCTTCAGCTTGACGAGGGCGCCCTCGTGGACGCCAGGCGGCGTTTTGTAGATGACGCGGACGAACTGCATGGCGAGCGTCGACCCTCCGACGCCGAGGACCAGCCGCCTGGCGGCGATCGAGCGGCGGACAGTGGAGAAGGGGATTTTCAGGACGCCGGGGAGGTCGATGCCGAACGGATTGAGCAAGCCGCCGAGATTGCGATCCTCATGATAGACGAGGCATTGCCAGTAGTGGTCCGGCACGGTGCGCACCGGGATCGACTTGTGATCGGGGTTGGCGACATAGTCGCCGAGGTCGATCGCCTCGCCGGTGTAGTTTACGTCGCGCAGGCTATCGAGGCGCGGATCGAAGGTGCCGACAAAGCTGCCGCGCGCATCGTAGATGGCCGTCGCCAGCCAGCGCTCGGCGTCGTAGTGCAGTTTCTCGCCCAGCGTGTAGTGGCCGATGGCGCCGCGAATGGGCGCCGCGACGTAGACCAGCAGCAAGGCGAGGCAGGCGTAGACGATGCCGGCGCCGGCGACATAGCGCAGCGGGCCAAGCCGCGGGTTGAAGGCAACCCGGTCGAGGAGAAGATGCAAAACGCGAAACGGCAGGAGCGCCAGAAGTTCGAGCGCTCGCAGCAGCACGCTGAATACGACGAGCATGACCTGCCGCTCGCACAGGGGTGAGCGCGCACGCGCCCGAAGCCCGAACGAGCTAGTCGGTCTTTATGGCGATATTGGCCCCGTCGGATGGCGCGTGCCTATTGCGCCGGCCGACGCTCGTCAGAACGTGTGCAACAGTACGAATAAGCCGACGCCCACGGCCGGCCCTAACACTGTCGCCACGACAAGCATCATGAATGACTTCGCAACCATAACACTACCCCGCAACACACGCCGCCATTTGCCGCGACGACGTGAACTCAACAGCCGCAATGTCGCTGGAGACCCCCTAAAAATTTCCAGTGACTTATAGAATTTACATCAGGAAAAAGAAGTTGACACGCCCTGTTTATGGGCTAACGGGCGACCAGCTTCGCAAATGCGAAGCGCCAGCGTGTTGCATGCTGCCGGCAATGCGCCGTGCAATGACAAAATATCGAAATCCGCAAATGCGTTAGTCAATGCTCTAGAGGATCGGGGTCAGGCAGACGCGCGCATGCGTTTGCGATTCCTCTTGCCGAAGCAACCTGTGGACGCGTGGCCGGCGCGCATCAGCGGCGCTTGACATTGCCTGTTGCCAAGGCACGCGCGGGGGCATCGAACAAGCGTAGCTGGCGCTCGTCCTGACCCTTCGTTTCGCGCGCCAATTGCTCGATGCGGTCGAAGGGAACCTGCTCGGCTTCAATCAGCGAGCGCTGCGCCTTCATGGGGCGCACGAGACCCTCCTGGACGAGGTGGAATTCGCCCACCGTCTGGCCGGGAAGAACCGCCGCCGGCTCGAGCCCGGACTCGCTCGAGAACGCCGCCTTGAGCTTGCGCAGCGCAGTGTCCTCACGCACGCGGCCGATGAACCAGCTGGTGATCTGATCGCGGCTCTTGTAGTCGAGGTCGCCCGGCGATTGGGTCGCCAGCATCATGCCGAGGCCAGCCGAGCGGGCACGCTTCAGAAGGCTCTGCAGAGGCTCGGCGGTGGCCGGCTTGGCGTTGGCGGGGATGTAGAGATCGGCTTCGTCGAACATGACGACCGCCTGCAGCTCGTCGTTCGGGTTGCGTTGGCAGAAGCGCAGCGCCTCGGCCAGGAACTGCGAGACCCAGAAGAGGATGTTCTCGTTGTCGCCGAGGAAGCCCGTATAGATGATCGACAGGCGCGTGCGCCCGTCGCGGGCATAGGGGCCGAGCCCCAGCAGCAATTCCATGCGCAGCGATTCACCGCCCGCCTCGAACAGCGAGGAGTTGCGGTGGCGGAGGCTGTCGAGTTGGGCGACGAGGTCGCGGCGCAGCTTGCCGGAGGGATCCATGCGCTGCGTCAGGTCGGCAAGCTCTGGGTCATCATCCTCGAGGAGATGGATGAGGTCATTGAGCGTCACCTCGCGGCTGTGGCGCGAGCCGAGAATGCGAAGTGCCACCGACAGCGTGCCGGACTGCTTCTGGTGCGTCGCCGAGTTCTTCAGATGCAGCATCTCGCCGATCGCGGCGGATGACAGGTTGGCCAGCAGCTGCTGCTCGTGCTCGGGCAGCTCGTTGATGCCGTTGGGCAGCAGCGTGATGGAGATCGGACGTCCCGAGGAGCGCCCCGGCGTGAACACCGCGACGTCGATCGCATCGGCAAGCTTCTCGCGATCGCCGCGGCGCTCGGAGAATTCCTCGTCGTTCTCGCGCCAGACATCCGGATTAGCGTAGCTGCACAGGTCGCCCTTGCGGTCGATGAGCACGGCCGGGATGCCGCGCAGCAGGAGCTGCTCGATGATGGTCAACGCGAGCGTGGTCTTACCGGAGCCGGAGCCGCCGAGCACCGCCGCGTGGCGCTTGAGGACGTTCTTGTTGAGCGTGATCGACTTGGCGCCCGGGCGCAGCTCGCGGCCGGCAACGATGCTCGAGCCGCCGCCATTCTCATCGAGGATCACGGAGAGGGGCAGCTGCTCCTCGTCATCACTGGTTTGCGCGTCGCCATCGCCGGCGAGCGATAGCTGGCCGCCGTCGGGCGCGACGGCATGCCCGCCGTTTGCCTTCGACCCGTTGGCGGCAGCTTCGGCCTCCGCCGCGGCCGTCTTCGGCAAGCGCGCGCCCGAGCAGGTCAAGGCGCAGAAGCTGGATGATGGCCGGCAGGTTGGACAGCAGCTTGGCGGTTCCCAGCCAGGCGCCGAATCCCGGGTCTTGCCGGTGATGCGTGTGGAACTCGCGCACCATCATCATGCGCTCCCACTCGGCGATGGGCACGGTCCACGTGCGACCGCCGTTCTCGCGGAATTTGCGCACCGCTTGCGCGGTCTGGTTCTTGCGGTTGGGCGGGAAATCGGAGGCGCGCAGCATGAAGCACTGCTTGGCGCCCATGTTCGGCAGCACGCGGTCCAGCTGCCGTTTGAGACCGCCGCCCTGCGTCGGCTTGTTGCAGATGAAGATGCGGCCGTCGGTGGTGAGCCCGCCCTTGTGCTTCAGCGTGAAGTCGATGGTCGAAATATCGTCGCCGAGGTCGAGGCGCTCGACGTTGAGCACGATGGTGCCGGCCCACTCCTCCTTGGCCAGCGCCAGTGCGCCGCCGAGGATGTCGAGCAACTCGCGCTCGTCGGACGGGATCTCGGCTTCCGAGGCGTTCTGGAAGCGCTCCCAGGTCTCGCGATAGTCGACGGGTGCCGCGGGCATGGCGTCGCCGTTGCCGTCGGGGGCAAAGCCGAGGCCGAGCGCTGCGGCAAGGCGCGAGATGAAGCCGCCGCCGCCCTTGTCGGCATCGGCGCCCTCGTCGGGCTCCTCCGCCTCGGGCGAGGTCTTGGTGCGCAGGCGGTTGTGCGCATGCTCCAATAGACGCCGCGTCGAGAGACCGGCGAACTCCTCATAGAACTGCGGGCCGAAGTAGGCGGACGGGTCCGAATAGCCCGACTTGGCGTCGCCCGACGCGGCAAGATGGGCAAGGCGCTTGGCGATGATCAGCTTGGCTTCTTCCGGCGTGCGGCTTTCCAGCAGCGCCACCGGGCCGGCTTTCTCGATGCGGTCGATGTAGGACTGCGCCAGCACGCCGCGCACCTGACCGTAGAAGTCTTCCAGGCACGAGATGATGAGGATGGCGTTGGGGACGCGGTTGGCGATCTGGATGAGATCGCGCACGGCGCGCTGGAAGCGCTCCTCGGCGTCGGAGAAGAAGCGCAGATCCTCGACCTGGTCGACGCAGAAGACGAGCGCGGCGCGGTCGACGGTCCACATCAGCGTGCCGAGCGCGGCGATGATCTCGAAGGCGCGATCCTCGCCGGTATTCGGATCGAGGGCGGCGACGGCCTGGTGCGCCAGCTCGGTGAGCGGGCGCCCATGCAGGTACTGGCGGATGCGTTGGTCGATGCGCGGGTCGCGCCGCTCGATGTAGAGCATGGCGCGCACGACATTGATGTCGAGCTCTTGCGTCGCGTACTTGGGGCTGGCGACGATGTCGTCGGCGATCTTGAGGACGAGCTTGGCGAGCTTGGCCTCGTCAAGGTTGGCTTCGCGAAGGTTTTGTAGATCCTTCGCATCGACTGCGGCGTCGGCGACGAGCCGGCCCGTCAGGCGCGCCAGCGCCGTCTCGCCGGAAGCATCGGGATCGTAGGTCTTCTCGAGTGAATGCACGAGGCGGCGCAGGTAGTAGTCGGCGTAGTTGGCGACATCCGGCGTCATCTGCGCGTAGCCGAAATAGGCGGTGCCGCTGCGGTGCGCATTGGTGCGCAGCGCCCGCAGAAGGTGCGTCTTGCCGGCGCCCGACTGGCCGTGGAACAGCAGGATGCGGTCCTGCGTGCCGGGGCCGCGCCCGGAAATGATGCCGGTGAGTAGGTCGGAGAATTTGCGCCGCGCCTTGGCGTGCACCTCGGCGACGTCGACGGGATCGGCCCGCCAAATATCGTCCTCCCAGGTGATCGATTGCTCGAACGCCGAGAAGAGCCGGTCAGGAGCGGGTTGCGGTTGAGCTTCTTGCTGCTGCATCAGTCGATGGGCCTCGACGTCTCAGTCTTCGACGCGCACGTAGTGCCAGACGGTGTTCTTGTAGAGGATCGCTGAATCCTCGAGTTCCTTGATGTTTTGTTTGTTCTTGAGGTCGGCGCCCGCAAGCACCAGCTGGCCCGCCCGATGAGCGCCGGTCAGCATGTCCTTGAAGTCGATCTCAGAGAGACCCCATTCGGGGTGCGAGGTGCGAATCGCGTCCCACACCCGAGAGATAAACGCCTTGCGGGCCCCTGGCCATCCCTCGGCGCGCGTGCGTGCCGCGCTAAGCACACCGGCGGAAAATAGCGCCAGGCCAGGGCGCTGCGGCGTTTCTTCGGCTTGTGGTGTGAGGATCTTCGGCGGCGGCGTTGCCGATTCGCGCACGGCCCGCAAGGTCGGCTTGGCGGCGGGCTGTTGGCCAACGGGCGCATCCACACTGGCGAGCCTGCGCAGCACGACGAGGCGCAGGGCATCGGCATCGAAGCGCTGGACGCCGGCCTGATCGGCGCAGAGCGCGGCGATGAGGCGCGTATCGGTCGGCAGCTCGCGCGGCTTCTGCAACAATTGCCCGGCGAGCACGCGTCCGGCCTTGGCGGAGAGTGCCGAGCCCTTGCCGAGGCCGTCCGTCACATTGTCGCCAAAGGCGCGCTCGAGCGCGACGAGAGCGAGGGCCGCGCGCAGCTTGGATGGCGACAGCGCCTGCCGCACGGCAAGACCAAAGGCCTGCTGCACGACGAGTGCGCTCAGGCCGTCGGGCCGCGACAGCGCGCTGCGCAATGCCGGTTTGCTGGCGTCGACGCCGAGCGCCTTGGCCACCAGCCAGATGTCCCGCTGATCGTTCCAGGTGCGAGCGTGGGCTTCCTTTTCGCTGAAGTAGCCGGCGACGGCCGCCTCGCCCTGTTCGGTAAGGCGCAGGCGCCCGCGCGCGTCCCGCACCTGCCCGTTCATCATGAGGCGGGCAAGGGCCGTGTCGGCGGCCGTCTTCCATTGGGCGCTGGTAAGCCTGCCACCCATCAGCGGGCCCAGATCGCGCACGATCTGCGCGCGGCTGGCACCGCCGGAGCAAGCAATGCGGGCGAGTACCAGATCGTCGAGCACTGCCGGAGCGGCGCCGACAGCGGGCGCCACCTGTGTTTTTGCGCTCAAGGCCGACATGCAACGCGTCTCCTCATGCCTGTGGCATGGCCGTACGCGCGAATCACCAGCCGCTCGGAGCGAATTGTGTGTGAGTTGGCCGTGGCTTCAAGAGGGCGGCGCGATTGATCGGGGGACGGTTGCATGCGCGCCCTGGGCTTTTTGCGCCCGCGCCCGCCTTTCGCCTCAACCGGGTCAAATTGGCGACACCATCATGAAGCGTCATCGGGGCAGGCGCTTCGCGGCGCTGCCGACGCAACCGGGGGAAAGATCACACGAATTGGGAAATGCGCGTTCCGCCAACCCGCTTTCGGACGTGTGGTTACAACTCCTTAGCATTAACGGCGAGTTAACGGGTTTACGCGATGATCAATCCTTGTACCGCAATCTTCCACGCGGGAGTGGCTCGTATGTATCGCGTCGCGCTATGCGCGGGTGCTGCAGTGGCGTTGGGTGCCTGCAGCCTCGGTTCCGGATCGATCTCGTCCGGCTATAACGAACCCGACACCACGGCATCGATCACGCAGGCTCCGCGTGTCGAGAGCGTCGCTCTCGGCGGCGAGCCATCGGCCGCGCGTGAAAAGGCGCCTGCCGTCGCCGGGCAGCAATATGCTGCGCTCGACGATCAGGCACCGAACGGCTCCTATGAGAAGGCGCCGACCGGAGCACTTTCCGATCGCGACTACTCGCATACCGCGCTCGATCCCGAGAAAGCGCGCGACATCATCAATCAGTATCGCCGCGACAAGGGCCTGAAGGCGCTGAAGCTCAACACCGAGTTGACCGAAGCCGCCAAGGCGCACTCGCGCGATCTTGCCAAGTGGGACCGCATTTCCCACTACGGCTCGGACGGCTCCAATCCCTGGGACCGCGTGAAGCGCACCGGCTTCAAGGCGCGCCTTGCCGCCGAGAACGTCGGCACCGGGCAGATCGACTTCAACGAAGTGATGCGCGGCTGGAAGGAAAGCCCCGGCCACAACAAGAACCTGCTGCTCGGCGATGCGACCCACATGGGCATCGCGCTGGTGCAGGATCCGCGCACCGAATTCAAATCGTTTTGGACGCTGGTGATCGGTTCGCCGATGTAACCGGCTAAGGCGGGGCTTAACGGCCCCGCCGTTGGCTCTTGAAGAGGTTGCGCCAGACGGCGACCTCGATGCCGAGCGTGCGGCTTACCGCGACGTTGTTCAGCAAAGCCCCCGTCATCAACGCCACGGATGTCGCCGTGGCCGCTCCGATTAAGCCGAAGTGCGGCACCAGCGCGAAATTGAGCACGACACTCAACAACGCGACGGTGACCTGTACCGCGGCGCTGATCGACTGCTTGCCGAGCATGTTGAGAAGAAATTCCGACGGGCCCATTGAGGCACGGAACAGGAAGCCGACGACGAGAATGAGCATCACCGGATAGCCGTCGACGAACTGCGGGCCGAACAGCCACAGCAGCGGTACGCCCAGCAGCAGCAGGACGCTGCCGGCCGCGAGCGACGGCCAGAAGGTCCAGTGCGCCGCCTCGCGCGCGAACTTATCGAGGCTCTCCTTGTCGCCGCGTGCGCCAAGCGCCGCGAAGCGGTTGCCGACGGCGCTGCCTACCGCATAGTGCACGAACAGGATCAGCGACATGGTCTTGGCGGCGGCGAAGTAGATGCCGACGTCGGTCGGCGTCATGTAGTGCGAGACGACGAGAACGTCGGCGCTCTGCAAGGTGAACTCGCTGGCGGCAATTACCAGCAGCGGCCACGTCGTCCGCAGCCACAGCGGGAAGTCGTATTGCATGTTACCCGTTCCGGCGGTGTCGTTCAGCCGGCGGTTCATGAGCAGCGTCTGCACGATGCCGGCGCCCCAGGTGGCGACGATCGCTGCCGCGGCGGCGGTCTTGGCCTCCATCGGCATGCCGAATGCGTGCGCGGCCACCATGGCGATGAGCAACAGCGCGGGGCGGACCACGTAGGGTGGCACCATCGACAGCCCCATCCACGCGAACGCCTTGCCGATGCCGTCCTGCACCCAGGTGAGCGCATAGATCGGCACGCACACCAGGGCGAGATAAGCCGGTAGCATGAAGTGGCTATCGAGCGGCTCGAAGAGGTAAAGCCCGGCAACGCCGACGGCGGCAATCAAGGTTCCGAGGCCAAGTGCCACGCGCCGCGCGCCCTGCACGACGCCGCGCAGAAGCGCCGGCTCGCCGTTCTCGCGGTATTGGGGAACGAAGCGGATGGTGGCGACGCCCAGCCCGAGGTCGGCGATGCCGCCGAGGATCATCACCCAGGTCCACACGTAGACGTAGATGCCGTACTCGTAGCTGCCCATCCAGCGGGCAAGCACGATTTGCGAAAGGTAGAGCAGCGCCGCGCTCACGCAGCGCACGCCGAACACCGTAACGGCGTCGCGTTGCGTGCGGTGGCGCTCGTTGCGGGCCTGGAAAATCGACAAAGCCTGCGACGGCAGCTCGCGCACCGCCAACCAGATCAGCGCCGCGGGCGAGACGCCGAGGGCGTTCGGCTGGCTCATGGCGTCATCGCCGACGGTCTCATTGGTGCATGCGCTCGCGCTGACGGTCGCGCACGCGCTCGGCGACGTTTGCCCAGGCGTTCGATCGATCCTCATCGCCGTTCCGATAGTGAACCGCCGAGAAGAAGTCGGCCACTTCGGCCGCGTGAAGACCATGCCTAGCCTCGAGAACGATCGCCATTGCGTCGTGGTCGGGCTCTTGTATGGACGGTTTGTCTTGCCAGACGTTTGCCATCGTCGTGAAATCCCGATGCGGTCTTAAGTCCGGCAGGCGGAGCAAGAAGTGCGCCACGCGTAGGTGCCCCAAAATGAAACTGGGCGCCGACGTGCGCGTTCGTGCTAGCCTTGGGGCAATCGTGCGGAGGAGGATTTTGCGATGACCTCACGATCGCGGTTAACACTGGCTTGCGCCGCATTGCTCGTGGCGCTGCCACTGGCCACGACGGCGTTCGCACAGGGCGCCCCTGGTGCTGCTGGCGCCGGTGCCCCGCAGGCGCCCACGGCAGGAGCGGCCGACGGCGGAGCGGTTCAGCCGCCGCCCAGCCAACGTCAGCCGGCGGCGCCTGGCGGGTGCCCGTACCGAGACGGGAAGCTCGAGCTGATCGTTTAGAGACAGATCCGGATTCGGGTGCGCGCTCGCTACTGCGGCGCGAACGATGCGGCGGCGGGCGGGGGCATCGTGCCGCGCAGCTGCACGGTCGGCGAAGTGGTGCCCGTTGTCTCAGGAACGTTGACGGTCACGGTGCCGGGCTTCTCGGCGGCGGCAGCAGCGGCCGGTGCCGGCTTCTTAGCCGGTGCTTTCGCCACGGCCTTTTTCTTCTTGGCGCCGGACTTGGCGACGCGCGCCTTGCGTTCCTTGCAACCCCACGAGGACACGTCGTTGCGCACGCTCTTAACCGCCGCGACGGCGGGGAGAGGCATGTTGTCGATCGTGCTCGAATTGAAAAGCTGCTTCCAGCCGGTCTGTTGGAAACCGAACTCGAGCATGCTGGCGGCGCGCACGTTGCGTTCACCGCTGCTTGTGTCGCCAAGCACGACGGCGATGATGCGACGCCCGTCGCGGCTCGCCGTGGCGATGACGTTGAAGCCGCTGTCGCAGGTGAAGCCGGTCTTCATGCCGTCAGCACCCTCGAAGGAGCGCAGCAACCCATTGTGGGAGACGAGCCGGTTCTTGCCGAGGCGCATTTCCGGCTTGGCCCAGTAGTGGGCGTATTCGGGGAAGTCGTTGATGATGGCGCGGGCGAGCTTGGCGAGGTCGCGTGCCGTCGTCACCTGCGCCGGCGCCGGCAGCCCGTTCGGATTGACGAATACGGTGCGGCTCATGCCCAGACGCTGGGCCGTGGCGTTCATGTTGGCGACGAAGGCCACTTCGCTGCCGGCCACCGCTTCGGCCATCATAACGGCGACGTCGTTGGCGGACTTGATGATCAGCGCCTGCAGACCCTGGTCGACGGTCATCTCGCCGCCGACCGGCAGGCCGATCTTGCTGGGCGGCTGACCGTTGGCGGCGGCCGAGCAGGATATCTTGGATTTGAGTTCGAGCTTGCCGGACTTCAGCGCCTCGAACACGAGGTAGGCCGTCATCACCTTGGTGAGCGACGCCGGGTGCCACAGGCTATCGGCGTCCTCGGCGTGCAGCACCTTGCTGTTGGAGACCTCGACAACCAGCGCAGGGCCAGCCGTGGCGACACGCGGGGCGAAGCCTGCGAGCAGCAGTAGGGCGACGAATGCGGTGCCGCGACGCATGCAATTCCCCCGACAGTCTCTGACCCCGCGGGATACCACGTTCTTCGCCGCCGCTGCAACGCAGCGAGGGGCCCTTTGGGCGGATGGTGTGACCATCGGCGCACAGTGACGGACGGCCACAATTCGGCCGTCCGGCGCCTGTCGCCAGTGTTGCCGGCGCGTTCTAGGCGTTGAGCGTGCGATAGGCGTGCGCGAAGGCCAGCATCGTGATCGGAACGGTGACGAAGACACCGATAATGAGCGCCAGGATGCCGAGCAGATTAATGCCGAGGAGCGCGAGGAACAGAAGCAGCAACTGCCATTTGTGGCCCTTGGTGATGCGCCAGCTCTCCTTCATCGCTTCGATTGGGCCGAGGCCGCGGTCGACGACAAGGTAGGAAACGAAGGCGAGACCCATCGCCAGAATGATGCCGGGGATGATCAGCGCCAGAAAGCCGAGGGCGATGGCAAGCGCCGTCAGTATATATGCACCGAGGAAGGGCCAGAAGGGTCCGGGATTCCACAGGTCGGAGATCTGTACCCCGTTGATGTTGTCGTGCGCGCGCAGCGAGAAGGTCGTCAGGCCGAGGCCGACGAGGACCGACACGGCAATGCTGACGAGCGCGACGATGGCGCCGTAGGCGGACGGCGGCGGGGGGATGATCTGCCCGTCAGGACCCATCGTCGGTTGAGGTCCAAAAGCACTGGGTAGGCCGGCGATGATCATCGCCAGCAAGAAGCCGCCGATGAGAATCCATGGCCGCTGCTTGAACGTCTCCCATCCGAACCGGATGCAGTCGCCGATCGACAATGTGTGCATGGCGCACCCCCCTATGAAACGAGCTGGCGAAATACGCAGGTGATCAAATCGGCCCCGCGCCTCAGTCGGCGAGCGGTCCGCACGCTGCGGCAAGCTTACATCGAAGTACGAAACAAAGGGAGTGCCGCGGGGACGCGCGCAAGCCGCGGGGTCAGCGCAAGAATTTGCCGAAAGCGCCGCGGCAGCTCGAATCGGCGACCGCGGGGATCAATCGGCTCGGAAGTAATCTGCCGCCATCTTCCGGTTTGTGTATCGTGCCCTGGCTGGGGCCAGTACGGGGGTCGGAGGGGCGAGTTTTCAGGGAATCCGCCCCTCGTCTGCACGCCAACGGGAGCGGGGATGGCCCGTTTGCGCCGCTTTCGCAAAGGCAGGGGGAGACTCGACGGGTTTCGTGGTAGGTCTTCGACCGGGCGCCCGGGCAGGGGATGGCGGGGCCAACCTCACTGCAATTGCACGCGGGACGCAGTGTACCCGTGATGCCGGGGGCAACCAACTGAAAGCCGAAGCGCTTGCACGCACGCGCCCTGCGCGGCTCGACGGCTTGGACAAACGCAACAAGGAAGATGTCAACTTGAGCATTCACCAAACAGGCGCTGAAACCAAGAGCGCGCGCGAGTGGGCCACTCTTCTGGGCCGCTATCGCGAGCCGAGTGCGACACGCAGCACCTTCGAGCTCGCTATCACGATTGCAGCCTTCTGCCTCGTCTGGGCTCTGATGTGGGCAACGCTCGGGCTCGGCTATGCCGTCACGCTGCTCCTCGCTGTTCCGGCTGCCGGTTTGCTCGTGCGGCTGTTTGTGCTGCAGCACGACTGCGGCCATGGATCCTTCTATCGTACGCGCCCGATGAACGACTGGGTCGGGCGGCTGATCGGAGCGGTGACGCTGACGCCCTACGACGCCTGGAGGCGCAGTCACAACGCCCACCACGCCAGCTCAGGCAATCTCGACGAGCGCGGCATCGGCGACATCGACACGCTGACCGTGCGCGAATATCTGGCGTTGCCGTTCTTGCGCCGGCTGCGCTACCGGGCCTATCGCCACCCGCTCGTGATGTTCGGCATTGGACCGGCGTATCTGTTCCTCATTCGCCACCGCGTGCCCGTCGGCTATATGCGCAAGGGCTGGGAGCCGTGGATCACCACGATGGCGACCAATGTCGCCAGCGCCTTCCTGATCACGGGCATGATCTGGCTGGTGGGCCTTGGCCCCTTCCTGCTCGTGCATCTGCCGATCACGCTGCTCGCCGCTTCCATGGGCGTATGGCTGTTCTACGTCCAGCATCAGTTCGAGGAGACGTCCTGGGCGCAGGACAACGACTGGAACCTGCATGAAGCGGCACTGCACGGCAGCTCGCACTATGACCTGCCGCCGCTGCTGCGCTGGTTCACCGGCAACATCGGTGTGCACCACGTGCATCACCTTTGCAGCCGCATCCCGTTCTACCGGTTGCCTGAGGTGCTACGCGATCATCCGCAGCTCACCGAGACGAGCAGGTTGACCATCGCGGAAAGCCTGCACTCCGTGCGCCTCGTGCTCTGGGATGAGGAGCTTGCGGCAGTTGATCTCGTTCAAGGATCTCCGCCGCCTCCACCCCACCATGGCTACTTCTTGACGGCCTCGGCCATCAAGCGACCGAGCTCCTGCGCCTGCTGGGCATAGGTCTGCATCTGGCTCTGGGCGTACTGCGTCTGCAGGGCGATCACATCCTGGATGTCCTTGGCGTTGGTGAGCGATGTCGCCAAGGCAAATCCCGCGTCGGCGTTTTGCTTGGCAAAACGCACGGCGCGGTCCTGGACCGTCTTGAATCCCGAGGTCATCTCGTTCGGCGGCAGCGCACCCCACCACATGCTCATGGCTTGCGTCATCGCGTTCATGAACTGGCCGTAGGCGGCGCTCGCCTGCTCGACGTTCTTTTCGGCCATGTCGCGGAACTGCTGCGGGATGTCGAAGGGCTGATTGTTGGCCATGGGTCCACTCGCTGAGCTTGGTCGCTGCGCGTCGTAGTCGGCGCCAGCAGCGAGCACCTGGGGGAAGGACGCGTATGGTGACGTCCGGGGCCCTATCGATACCAGTAAAGGGCGCTCTGTGACAGCAGCCTGCGCGCCGGAAGGCCGCGGGGCCCCCGCGAGAGCCGAACGTCGGCAGGGCTGCTCCCGGGCAATTGTGCGCTGCCAAGCCGCGAGCCAATCGGCCCGGGATGTCTTCCGCGCACGCGCCGCATGCCCTAAGGGTGCCGCCGAAACTCGTTCCAGGACCCCCGCGC
Source organism: uncultured Alphaproteobacteria bacterium (assembly GCA_963812795.1). GTDB lineage: Bacteria > Pseudomonadota > Alphaproteobacteria > Rhizobiales > Hyphomicrobiaceae > Hyphomicrobium_A. Next base: position 533,860 of record CAWEWG010000007.1, read on the forward strand.
ATATGATTCGTCTCGACAATATCGGCAAGCAGAACGGCCACCAGATCCTCTTTATCGAGGCTTCGGCGGCGCTCAACAGGGGCGAGAAGGTCGGCCTCGTTGGTCCCAACGGCGCCGGCAAGACGACGCTTTTCCGCATGATCAAGGGGGAAGAGCAGGCCGACGAAGGGCAGGTCGCCGTCGATCGTGGCGTCACCATCGGCTACTTCAGCCAGGATGTGGGCGAGATGTCGGGGCGCAGCGCCGTCGCCGAGGTGATGGACGGTGCCGGTCCGGTGAGCGCCGTCGCCGCCGAGCTGAAAGAGCTCGAGGCCGCCATGGCTGATCCCAACCGCGCCGAAGAGATGGAAGACATCATCGAGCGTTACGGCGAGGTGCAGGGGCGCTTCGAGGAGCTGGGCGGCTATGCGCTCGAGGGCAAAGCGCGCGAGGTGCTGGCCGGGCTGAGCTTCAGCCAGGAGATGATGGATGGCGACGTCGGCGCCCTGTCCGGCGGCTGGAAGATGCGCGTTGCTCTGGGCCGCATCCTGCTCATGCGTCCCGACGCCATGCTGCTCGACGAGCCGAGCAACCACCTCGATCTGGAAAGTCTCATCTGGCTGGAGAACTTTCTCAGAGCCTACGAAGGCGTGCTGCTGATGACCTCGCACGACCGCGAGTTCATGAACCGCATCGTCACCAAGATCGTCGAGATCGACGGCGGCGCATTGACCACCTACTCGGGCAACCATGCGTTCTACGAGCAGCAGCGGGCGCTCAACGAAAAGCAGCAGCAGGCCCAGTTCGACCGCCAGCAAGCGATGCTGGCCAAGGAGATCCGGTTCATCGAGCGCTTCAAGGCGCGCGCCTCGCACGCCGCCCAAGTGCAGAGCCGCGTCAAGCAATTGGCAAAGATCGACCGGGTCGAGCCGCCCAAGCGCCGGCAGACGGTGATGTTCGAGTTCCAGCCGCCGCCGCGCTCCGGCGAGGACGTGGTCAGCCTAAAGAACGTGCACAAGAGCTACGGCAGCCGGCGCATCTACGACGGCCTCGACTTCCATGTGCGCCGCAAAGAGCGCTGGTGCGTCATGGGCATCAACGGGGCCGGCAAGTCGACGCTGCTGAAACTGGTCGCCGGCTCAACGCAACCCGATGCCGGCACGGTCAACTTGGGGGGCAGCGTGAAGATGGGCTATTTCGCGCAGCACGCCATGGACCTGCTCGACGGCGAGCGCACGGTCTTCCAGTCGCTGGAGGATACCTTCCCGCAGGCGGGCCAGGGCTCGCTACGCTCGCTGGCCGGCTGCTTCGGCTTTTCCGGCGACGACGTGGAGAAGCGCTGTCGCGTGCTGTCGGGCGGCGAGAAGGCGCGCCTCGTCATGGCCAAGATGCTCTACGACCCGCCGAACTTCCTGGTCCTCGACGAGCCGACGAACCATCTCGACATGGCAACGAAGCAGATGCTCATCACGGCGCTGTCGCAGTACGAGGGCTCGATGCTGTTCGTCTCGCACGACCGGCACTTCCTCGCCGCCCTGTCCAACCGGGTGCTGGAGCTGACCCCGGAAGGCATCCACAACTACGGCGGCGGCTATACCGAGTACGTCGCCCGCACCGGCCACGAGGCGCCCGGCCTGCGCGGCTGACCCGCTACGCGCGGGTCGACAATTGATTGCTGCCGACCAGGGGCGAGGTCGCCCGCCTTGGTGGAGGCATTGCTGTTGCAGTGCACACGGCACACCAAACTATTAAGCAAGTTCCCCGGGACCGGTTGTGGTCCCCCATCGCCGTGAACGACTCGTTGAGTGCGGCGAGTTAAATACCTATGGGGGCGGATCGGGCGCGCTTTCATGGTGTGTGCAGCAAAGATAGTCGGCGATGCGACGCCGCTTTACGACGCGGTCGTCATCGGATCCGGCTATGGCGGCGGCGTCGCCGCATCCCGGCTCGCGCGCATGGGTCTGCGCGCTGGCGGTCCTCGAGCAGGGGCGGCATTGGCGGCCCGGCGATTTTCCGACTACGGCCAAGGCACGGCGCAAGACGACCCGTTTGACGGGGCGCGCGCCGAAGCTGGGCGATCCTGCCGGGCTCTACTACCTGTCGGTCGGCAAGGGGCTGACCGTGTTCGGCGCCTCCGGCCTCGGCGGCGGGTCGCTGATCAACGCCGGCGTCGCGCTTCGGCCCGATCTTGGCAGGTTGCGCAAGGCCGGCTGGCCGGATGCGGTGGTCAGCGATGGACTGCTGCTCGAAGGGGCTCGCCCTGGCGGAGACAATGCTCGGCGTCGCGCCGGTGCCCAGTCCCGAGCGCTTTGCCAAGTTTGCCGGTATGCGCAAGGCGGCAGAGGCGTCGGGCCGTTGCGGTGCAGTTGCCGCCGATGACGATCTCCCATACTCCGGGGCCGAACGCTGCAGGCGTGATGCAGTACGGCTGCCGGTATTGCGGAGACTGCTGGTCGGGCTGCAACGTGGGCGCAAAGAACACCGTCGGCATCACCTACATCGCCGATGCGGTCGATCACGGCGCAACGGTGTTCTGCGAAAGCCGGGTCCAGTCGATCTCCAAGACCGAAAGCGGGTGGGAGATCGTGGTGCAGGATCTGTCGAAGGCGGGCGCAAGCCGGCGCATCGAGGCGCCGATCGTCGTCCTGGCGGCCGGCACGTTGGGGACCAACGAGCTGCTTCTGCGGGCGCAGCAGCGTGGGCTCGAGCTCTCGGCGAAGCTGGGCGAGAATTTCTCGGCGAACGGCGACGACCTCGTCTTCGCGAGCGATCTCGACAGTGCCGGTCAATGCCGTTGCCACGGGCTTTCCATCCCAGGCGCCGCGGGGCGCAGCGCCGGTCGGGCCGCACAGCATGGCGCTGATCGACCTCGGCGACGAGCATGGCCCCGCTGTGGGTTCACGACGGCACGATGCTGACCATGATGGCGGCACTCGCCCCCCTCAAGGATCTGCTGCAACTGAAAGTCGGGAGAGCCCTCCGGCTATTGAAACAGGGTATCTACGGCGACGAGCTGAGCCGGTCGCAAATCCTCTACGTCGTCGCGCACGATGATGCGAGTGGCCGCCTGCGGCTTCAAAAGGACCATGTCGTCGTCGACTGGCCGGGCTACAGCGACGCGCCGGAGCGCGTGCGAGCGGAGCAGAAGGTCAAGGCGATGATCGAAAGCATGGGTGGCGTGTTCAACGCCAACCCCTTCGCCATGACCGCGTTCGGCGGCAACCGGATCATTGCCCATCCCCTCGGCGGATGCGCGATGGGTGAAACGGTGGAGAAAGGCGTCGTGGCGCCGGACGGGCGGGTGTTCGATCCAACCAAGGGGCCGAAGGGCGTTCACGATGGGCTCTACGTGTGCGACGGGGCGGCGGTCCCCTCGGCGATCGGCGTCAGCCCGCTCTTGACGATTACGGCCCTGGCGGAGCGCGCGATGATTTTGGCGGCGCAGCAACTCCACAGGAAGCTCGACGTCGGCGCGACGCCGGCTCACCGCGTGCGGGATGCCGCGATGTAGCAGCGCGTGCTGAACGCGTTGGCGGCGAGCACAGTCTCGTGCAGATCCGCTGAAGGATACTCCGGCGGAACCGGGGTGCGCCGCACCCATCGCGCTTGCGGATGCCGTACATCCGCTCGCCGCCGAGGGTGGGCGAATAGAAATTGCGCAGGTGCGCTTGCGAGACGTGGTGGTCCAGCGGCATGGGTCGCATCCTGGTTGCCGAGCACGCACACCAAGTCCGCAAGCCAGCTAGCTGCTGATAGCCTGCATGAGCTTGCGCGCAACCTCTTCCTTGCCGAGTGCCCATTGGACTGCCAGCCGGTCGGCCAATATAGGCGAGTACTCGTACACGTCCTTCACCGTTACTCCGTGCCAGACGGGAAGAATCACTTTCTCTTTCTCCACGAGTTCGCGAGTGAAAATCGAGTTGTACTCCCGCTTCGACCAGCCGCCGTTCTTGAGAAAATTGGGGGTGAGGATCAGCACGCATCGGTGGCTTTCCTTCAGCCCGGCTTCGATGCGTTCGCGCAAACTGTCGCCAACCTTCAGTGAATACTCATCGAACCAAACAGGCCCCATTCGTGTAGTGAGCTCCAACGCAAGGGGCTGAGCGATCTCTGCTTTATCGCGACTGTCGTGACATATGAAAGCCAGCGGCCGCTGAAGTCTGTTGCGTTCCGCGACGTAGTCGTTGCTTCTGAAGGTCACGTGATGGCCGAGGGCTGCGGCCTCGGGTCTATCCTATCTTTCAGGTCCGGAGGGACGGGAACCTCGGAGTACAAGGTACACCTGACCACTGAAGCCCAACGATCGCGCATCCTTGGCTTCACCTGCAAAGCCCATTGTTACTTCGATGCCGTTGGTATGGCTCCGATCAACCACTGCGGCGAGTGTGTTCAGGGCCATGGCCTCGGGGCAGGCGACGCTAGGTATGCTGGGGATGTAAAACGAGACGTACTTCGCGTTGGCCTCAAAGTCCAAGTGAAGCCGCACGATTATCTCGCCTAGTTTGGTGCCGTCAGCGTCGAGCAGCGGAAGCGCTTTGTGGAATGCGTTCGATTCGAGCTTCCGTCTTTGACTGAAGTACTCGTTAAGGGTCGCCATGAGTACCCCGGTGATTCCTACACGGTCCCTAGCCGCCCAGCGCTTGAACAAGGCGGGACGCTTCGCCGGCCAAACCGTTGAAAAAAATTGGTGCCCCAGGCCCGAGTTCGAACGGGCACACCCTTGCGAGTACCAGATTTTGAGTTTGGCGCGTCTACCGGTTCCGCCACTGGGGCTAATTGCTCCGCCAAGAAGGCGTACCGCAAAGAGGGCGCATCATACTGACGGCCCTCCGCCCGTCAACGCGCTGTTTGCGACGCTTCCCGCGCCGCACAAGAGCGATTGAGCGCACCCTGGCGTGCGCTCCTCCTAGGAACCCACCTCCTGCCACGGGTGTTTTCACCACGCGGGGCAACCAAAGGAGGACATCCGATGAGAGCAGAGATTCTTGCGGTGCTGGCCATCGTTGCGCTCGGCACCTCAGGTGCCATGGCCCAGACGACGGGCGAGACTCCCGCCGATCCGAGCCTCAAACAGGAGGCACCTGCCGCCGATCCGGCACAGCCAGGTGCGCCCAAGGCGCGCATGCCAATGCGCCGCGAGCAGCCGATCGTGCCCGATACCACGGCTCCGTCGAGCGAAGGCGCGGGCGCCGGCACCGCGGGTGCGGACCAGCCAAGTGCGACCGAGCCCGAAAAGAAGGGTGAGAAGCAATACTAGCCAAATCCCGGCTGCTTCAACCTAGAGGCAAAGAGCGGCGCTGCCGAAAGGCAGCTGCCGCTTTTTATGCGACGATGACATTGCATCGCCGGTGAGCACTCCTTCGATACCAAGATCGTAGATTTCCGGCGAAGCCGAGATTTGTTGGAGGTGAGCGCAGCGTTGAGAAGGTGCTCGCAATCGCAAAGGAACGGAACGTGCCCACCCCAACCGCGCAAATGTCGGAAGCCGCCTTCATCCGGCGCGTGTTCATCGTGGTCGGCATCGTCGCCTTCGTGGTGGCGCTGTATCTGCTCTCCGACATCCTGCTGCTCATCTTTGGCGCGGTGCTCGTTGCCGTGGTGCTGCGCGCCATTGCCGTGCCGATCAACCGGGGGACGACCCTCGGACAGCGCTTCTCGCTGCTGGCGGCCGGCTTGGGCGTCCTCGGTCTGCTGGCGGCGATCGGCTACATTTTCGGCGCGCAGATCAGCGATCAGCTCGTCGCGCTGGTGAACAATCTGCCGGCGGCGGCCGATACCTTTTCCAAATCGGTACCGTTCCTTTCCGTCCCCGTCTCCGAACTGGTCAAAGGCTCCTCGATCGGCAACCTGCTGGCCGGTGCCATCACCTGGGGCAAGACCGTGTTCGGCGCGCTGGCGACACTCTTCGTCGTCGTCATCGCCGGCATCTACATCGCCATCAATCCCGGCGTCTATCGGCGCGGGTTCATCATGCTGTTCCCCAAGCGCGTGCAGCCGCAGATCTCCGATACGGTCGACGACGCGGGCGCGGCGCTGCGCCTGTGGCTCGGCGCGCAGCTGCTGGCGATGATCTTGGTCGGCGTGATGACCGGCGCCGGATTGGCCTTCATCGGCGTCCCGCAGGCGCTGGGCCTCGGCTTCATCGCCGGCGTCCTCGAGTTCGTGCCCTACGTCGGGCCGATCCTCGCCGCCATACCGGCGCTGCTGCTGGCTTCGACGCAGAGCTGGGAGATGGTCGCCTGGACGCTCGGGCTGTTCGTCATCGTGCAGCAGGTCGAGAACAACATCATCCTGCCGCTGGTGTCGGGCCGCGCCGTGAACCTGCCGCCGGCCGTCGGCCTGTTCGCCGTCGTCGCCATCGGCATCCTGTTCGGGCCGCTGGGGCTGCTGCTCGCCTATCCGCTGGCCATCGTCATCGACGTCGCCGTGCGTCGCCTCTACGTGCGCGACGCGCTGGGCGAGAAGGTCAAGATCCCCGGCGAGAGCGAGAAGCGGAAGGCCTGAGCCCTACTTCCAGGTGTAGGTGACGCGCCCGGTGTGGTGGCGGTGCTCGGTGATCTCGACGTGGTCGCCGACGTGCGGGTCGGTCTTCTTCAGCGCCATCACGCTGACGAGGCGGCCGCCCTGGAGCGCCACCTGCACCGACAATCCTTCCTCGATCATCCGGGTGCTCTTGATATTGAGCGGGCCGACCTCGGTCACCGTCCCCGGCACGCGCACGTTCTCGACGCGCGCGTCGTAGTCCTCGTAGACGAAGTAGGCGCCGATCAGCACCAGAGCGGCAGCGCCGATGCCGATCTTCTTGAAGCGCTCGCGCCACAAGGCGCGCTCGAGCTTGCGGCGGGTTTCCTCACGCATCGCGTTTCTTCCTTAGTTGTTGGTGTGTCGGGCCTAGGCGGCCATGGCCTGGCTGCCGACGAGACGCACGATGTCGCTCATGATGTCGTTGAGCTGGAAGTTCTTCGGCGTGTACACGGCGGCGACGCCGAAGGCTTTGAGCTTTACCTCATCTTCGGGCGGGATGATGCCGCCGACGACGACGGGAACGTCGCTCAGGCCTTCCTTGCGCAGGCGCTCCATCACCTCCTGCACCAGCGGCACGTGGCTGCCCGACAGGATCGACAGGCCGATGACATGCGCGCTCTCCTCGACGGCGGCGCGCACGATCTGCGCCGGCGTCAGACGAATGCCTTCGTAGACGACCTCCATGCCGACGTCGCGGGCGCGCACGGCGATCTGCTCGGCGCCGTTGGAGTGACCGTCGAGGCCGGGCTTGCCGACGAGGAACTTGACGCGGCGGCCGAGCTTGGCCGACAGCTCGTCGACCGAAGCGCGCACGCTGTCGAGCGCGGCGCTGTCACGGGCAACCGCTGCCTGCGAGACGCCAGTCGGGGCACGGTACTCGCCGAAGACGCGGCGCAAGGTTCCGCCCCACTCGCCGGTGGTGACGCCGGCGCGCGCCGCGATGATCGACGGCTCCATGATGTTGCGGCCCTCCTTGGCTGCCGCTTCGAGGCCGGCAATGGCGGCCTTGACCGCCTTGGCGTCACGCGCCTCGCGCCACGCCTTGAGCTTGCCGATCTGCTCGGCCTCCATGGCCGGATCGACGACCATGATGGCACCCTCGCCGGCCGTGAGCGGCGACGGCTCGGTCTCCGTCCACTTGTTGACACCGACGACGGTAAGGTCGCCGCTCTCGATACCGGACAGGCGCCCCGTGTTGCTTTCGACCAGACGCCGCTTCATGTAGTCGATTGCGGCGACGGCGCCGCCCATCGCTTCGATGGTCGCGAGTTCGGCCTTCGCCTGCTCCTTCAGTTCTTCGACCTTGCGCGCGATCTCGGTCGAGCCGTCGAAGATGTCTCCGTATTCGAGCAGGTCGGTCTCGTAAGCGAGGATCTGCTGCATGCGCAGCGACCACTGCTGATCCCACGGCCGCGGCAGGCCGAGCGCCTCGTTCCAGGCCGGGAGCTGCACGGCGCGCGCGCGCGCTTTCTTCGAAAGCGTGACGGCCAGCATCTCGATCAGGATGCGGTAGACGTTGTTCTCAGGCTGCGGTTCGGTGAGGCCGAGGCTGTTCACCTGCACGCCGTAGCGGAACATCCGGTCCTTCGGATTGGTAACGCCGTAGCGCTGGAGCGTGATCTCGTCCCACAGCTCGTTGAACGCCCGCATCTTGCAGATTTCGGTGACGAAGCGCAGGCCGGCATTGACGAAGAACGACACACGCCCGACGACCTGGCCGAACTGGTCGGCCGGCACCTCACCCGAGGCCTTGACCGTGTCGAGCACGGCGATCGCCGTCGCCAGCGCGTAGGCCAGCTCCTGCACCGGCGTCGCGCCAGCCTCCTGCAGATGGTAGGAGCAGACGTTGGTCGGGTTCCACTTGGGAACCTCTTTGTACGAGAAGACGATGGTGTCCTTGATCAGCCGCAGCGACGGCTCGGGCGGGAACACGTAGGTGCCGCGCGACAGGTATTCCTTGATGATGTCGTTCTGAATGGTGCCGGTGAGCTTGTCGCGCGAGGCGCCCTGCTCGTCGGCGAAGGCAACGTAGAGCGACAACAGCCACGCCGCCGTGGCGTTGATCGTCATCGACGTGTTCATTTGGTCGAGCGGGATACCGGCGAGCAGCGCCCGCATGTCGCCCAAGTGGGAGACCGGCACGCCGACTTTGCCGACCTCGCCCTTGGCGAGCTCGTTGTCGCTGTCGTAGCCGGTCTGCGTCGGCAGGTCGAAGGCGATCGACAGGCCTGTCTGACCCTTGGCGAGGTTCTTCCGGTAGAGCTCGTTCGACTTCGTGGCCGTCGAGTGGCCGGCATAGGTGCGGAATAACCACGGGCGGTCGGGTGTCCGACTTCCGGCCCCGCTCTTGCCTTCGGACATACGTCAACCTCGGTTGGGTTCGGCTGTTGCCGTAAAGTACCCATAACCGTCGGTGCATTGCAAAATGATCTTTGCCGCAACCGCGCTCGGCAACCGCGTCCGGGCCCGCTAGGCGCGCCTGAACTGGTGCCGCTGCACGCGCAGGTCGGATACCACCGACGACACGCATAGGCAGATCAGCAGGATAAAGAGGGCGATGATCATGCCCATCGTGCAGGCAATAACGACGTTCGTCTGTCGGTCAGGGGTGGGGGCGAAGCCGGCAACGTCGAATATGTAGTTCATCACCAGGGCACCGGTAACGAAGCCCGGGACGAACACCAGCGCCAAAAGGGTGCGCGACAGAACGTGCAGGGTCAGCACCCCGGCCCAACCGGATAGCATGGCCACGACGACCAAGGTGTAGGTGTCGACGTTGACGGCCCTGTTGAGAAAATCAAGCATGCACCCGTCGCCCAGGACTGCTTTGCCGGCCGTGCCGCACCCCAGAAATGCCGGCGATCGACCCGACCTTTTAGGACGGGGCGGATTAAAGGTCCGTTGACACGATCATATCGCGGCACCACAGCCTCTTCATTGCAGCGCGGAAACGTGCTTGAAACGCCGGGAGATGCGGCCAAGATGCCGCCAGCCAAGCAGCACCGGCCCAGGTTGCCGGCAATTCATCACGGGAGCCAAGAATGACGAGCCAAAGCGCCGCCAGGACGGACGTTGCCATGGGCGCACCGGCGACCACCGAGAAGAAGGATCTCTATGAAATCGGTGAGATTCCGCCCCTCGGCTACGTTCCCAAGAATATGTACGCCTGGGCGATCCGCAAGGAGCGCCACGGCGAGCCCGACACGGCCATGCAGATGGAGGTCCTCCCCACCTGGGAGCTCGACAGCCACGATGTGCTGGTGTTGGTCATGGCGGCCGGCGTTAACTACAACGGCGTTTGGGCCTCGCTCGGCAAGCCGATCTCGCCCCTCGACGGCCACAAGAACCCCTATCACATCGCCGGCTCGGACGCGTCCGGCATCGTCTGGGCCGTCGGCTCCAAGGTGAAGCGTTGGAAAGTCGGCGACGAGGTCGTCATCCACTGCAATCAGGATGACGGCGACGACGAGGAGTGCAACGGCGGCGATCCCATGTTCTCGCCGAGCCAGCGCATCTGGGGCTACGAGAACTCCGGACGGCTCGTTCGCGCAGTTCTGCCGCGTCCAGGATCGACAGCTTCTCGAGCGTCCGCGCCACCTCACCTGGGAGGAGAGCGCCTGCTACACGCTGGTGCTGGCCACCGCCTACCGCATGCTGTTCGGCCACCGTCCGCACGTTCTGCGCCCTGGCCATAACGTGCTCGTTTGGGGCGCTTCGGGCGGCCTCGGTTCCATGGCCGTCCAGCTGTGCGCTACCTCAGGCGCCAACGCCGTCGGCATCGTGTCGGAGGAGGACAAGCGCGACTTCGTCATGCAGCTCGGCGCGCGCGGCGTGATCAACCGCAAGAACTTCGATTGTTGGGGCGAGCTGCCGAAGGTCGGCACGCCGGAGTACGACAGTTGGTTCAAGAGTGCGCGCAAGTTCGGCGCCGCCATCTGGGAGACGACCGGCAAGGGCAACAACGTCGATTGCGTGTTCGAGCATCCCGGCCAGTCGACGTTCCCGGTGTCGGTGTTCGTCGTCAAGCGCGGCGGCATGGTCGTCATCTGCGCCGGCACCACCGGCTACAACCTGACGATGGACGCGCGCTATCTGTGGATGCACCAGAAGCGCGTGCAGGGCTCGCACTTTGCCAACCTGCTGCAGGCCTCGCAGGCCAACAAGCTCGTCGTCGAGCGGCGCATCGATCCGTGCATGTCCGAGGTGTTCCCGTGGGACCAGATCCCTAAGGCGCACATGCGCATGTATCGCAACGAGCACAAGCCGGGGAACATGTCGGTGCTGGTGTCGGCACCGACCACGGGGTTGCGCACCTACGAGGACGTGCTCGAGGCCAGCCAGCGCCTGCGCGGCCGGTAACTGTTCGGAGCCGTGATAGGCCGATGCTAGCGCGAGCGGACGGCTATGCGGGCAGCGACCGGGTCGAGCCCCACAGAGTTCATGCGCTTGAACTCGAAGATGCCGCGGTTGAGCTCGGCGCCGAGGATGACGATCACTGCCGTCATCTGGAAGAAGATCATCGCCACCATGAGCTGCGACAGACCCGCATAGAAGCGCGAGTAGTCGCTCAGGTTCAGGTAGTACGAATAGAGGCTGGCGGCGATCAGCCACAGCGCCGTCGATAGCAGAACGCCCGGCCAGACATCCTTGATGCGCCGGCGGCCGGCCGCCAGCCAGAGATGAAATGCCAGGAGCTGCGCCGCGATGACGCCGCCCGCCGAGGCGTAGCGCAGGAAGGCGCCCATCCAAGTCGAGCGCATGAACATGAACGACTGCGTCAACGTCGGATCCCAGCGTGCCGCGAACACCGGTCCGACCACCACCACCCAAGTGAGCACCAGCATCGACACGGCGCTGGCAAAAACGAACAGCATGCTGCGCAGCAAGGAAAGCAGATACGGCCGCGTCTCGACGACCCGGTAGGCGCCATTCAGTGCCGTGCGCAGCGTCTCGATGGCGTTGGTGGCGAAAAACAGCGACAGACCGGCGCTGACCGTCAGCAAGTCTATGCGCGTTCGCCCCATGATGGCCTCGACTTGCGGGGCAAGCCCGGCAGCGACGCTCGGAGGCAGGATCTGGAACAACTGCTCGACGGCCTGGGCCGCCAGCTCGCGGCCGCCGAAGATGCCGGCGAGGGCGCCGAGAAAAATGCAGAACGGAAACAGCGAGACGACAAACGAAAAGGCCACCGCGCCGGCCATGGCGAAGCCGCTGTGCTCGTAGAGGCGGTAAAGGGCCTCGAGCAAGGTGCGGTAACGCTGCATTCGCTTATCCTCGGAACTCTTAGACTAATTTGGCCGGAACCTATCCGCGCTCCCGGCTCAGGTCTATGCCGGGATTGCCGCGGTGACCCGAGAAATGCCCGGCGGCAGCTGATGCCGGTCCGCCACCGTGGACGTGGGCGGCGCCCTTACCTAGAATGGCACGCGCATTCGGGAACGAGCGGTGGCCGGTGTGGCGGATGAGGTTGATCGCAGGCGGCGGGAGGCAGCGTTCGGCTATGAGCCGACGCGGCCCGCAAGGCTGCGCGAAGAACCGCCGCCACTTCCGGTCCCTACGACCGACGACGGCGAGGGGTTCGGCAACGCCGACGAGGATGGTCTGCGCATGCTCGCGGCGCTGGAGACGCTGACCAGCCTCGAGCCCGACTTTACCGACGATCTCAACGCCGAGGCCTCAGTCACCATCATTGAATTGGCAGGTTACGATGTCGTCGCCGAGGCATTGGCGCGCGATGCCGATGAAGGACGGTCGCTGCGGTCGCTTCTGCAATCGCGCGACGAGGCCCCGAGACTGCTCCTCAACGGCTATGAATTGTTCAACGGGGCGGGCGAGGAAGCGACGGTTGAGATCGTCGAGGCATCTCACGCGTTCGACGCTCCAGAGGAGCCCGGCAAGGTGCACCGGGCAAATCCCGCCTCCCTCGCCGAGCGCATCGCGGTCGCGACCGGGCGGGGCGCCGTCGGCAGCCGCTTCTTCAAGGCGCTTTCGGGCGACTAAGCCGCGGTGCTCCCGATTGCCTTGACGGGCGGGCTGGCTATTCTGCAACGCAACACTTAAGCGGCACCGGCAACGGCGGTCGCGCACGATTTCCCAGGAGGGTAGCGATGTCGACTGCGGTGAAGCGCGCCGAGCAGGATCTCCTTGCAGCCGGCCCGGAGGCACTGCTGCAGCGTGCCGAGGCTGCGGTCGCCTCCGCCGACAAAGTGCTGCAAGCGGCCAAGGTCGGCGTGCGCGCGGCAGTGGCAGCGGCCGGCGGCATCGACAACGCACAGCATCAGGCGCACGGTCTCGCCTGGCTGGCGACCGCCGTCGAGGGCCTGCGCCAGATGCACGTCTGGGGCGCGCGGCTCAACGGCGAAGGGCGCTTTGGCGAGTTCGAGCAGCTGCTCCTCGTCGCCGCCTTCGCCGAATACCTGGCGCAAATCTCCGGCGGCATTCCCATGGGGCAGCTCGAGCTTGTGCGTCCCGAGCAGCTCGGCGTGTCGCGCGCCGACGTGCGCCGCTACGAGGACGAGGTCGCCGACGTGATCACCGCCGGCGGCACGCAGGACATCAAGAAGCGCCTCGCCGACTTCATCGCCGCGCAGCCCAAGGCCGTCAGCTTCGGCGATCCGGGTCTCGACGAGACGCATGCCGCCATTCTCGACCAGATGCATACCTTCTCCGAGGAGGAGGTCATCCCGCACGCCCACGAATGGCATCTGCAGAACGTCTACATCCCGCTCGAGGTGGTGCAGAAGGTTGCCGAGCTCGGCGTCTTCGGGCTGACGCTGCCGGAGGAGTACGGCGGCATGGGACTCGGCAAGGAGAGCATGTGCATCGTCTCCGAGGAGCTGTCGCGCGGCTACATCGGCGTCGGCTCGCTCGGCACCCGCTCGGAGATCGCCGGCGAACTCATCCTCAACAACGGCACCGACGAGCAAAAGGCGAAGTACCTGCCGAAGCTGGCTTCCGGCGAGCTGCTGCCGACCGCGGTGTTCACCGAGCCCAACACCGGCTCCGACCTCGCCTCGCTGAAGACGCGCGCGGTGAAGGAGGGCGACACCTACAAGGTCACCGGCCAGAAGACGTGGATCACGCATCCCGTGCGCGCCGACCTGATGACGCTGCTCGTCCGCACCAACCCGGATGAGAAGGGCTATAAGGGCCTCTCGATGCTGCTGGCCGAGAAGCCGCGCGGCACCGACGCCGATCCGTTTCCGGCGCCCGGCATGAAGGGTGGCGAGATCGAAGTGCTCGGCTACCGCGGCATGAAGGAGTACGACATCTCCTTCGACGCCTTCGAGGTGCCGGCCGGCCAATTGCTCGGCGGGACCGAAGGCCAGGGCTTCAAGCAGCTCATGAACACCTTCGAGGCGGCGCGCATCCAAACGGCGGCGCGGGCCGTCGGCGTGGCGCAGGCGGCCATGGACCTCGGCCTCAAGTATGCCCTCGAGCGCAACCAGTTCGGCAAGCCGATCTACGCCTTCCCGCGCGTCTACAACAAGATCGTCATGATGGCAGTTGAGACCATGGTGGCGCGTCAGCTCACCTATTTCGCCGCGCGCGAAAAGGATCAGGGGCGGCGCTGCGATCTGGAAGCCGGTATGGCCAAGCTGCTGGGCGCCCGCGTCGCCTGGGCGAATGCCGACAACGCTTTGCAGATCCACGGCGGCAACGGCTTTGCGCTCGAGTACCCGATCAGCCGCGTGTTGTGCGACTCGCGCATCCTCAACATCTTCGAGGGTGCTGCCGAGATTCAGGCGCAGGTCATCGCCCGCCGCCTGCTCGAGGGCGCCAACTAGCGCGTCTCGTCCGGCTGGCGGAAGATCGTCACGGTGGCGAGCGCGACGACGAACATCATCGTCAGCAGGGCTGGTGAGCGCCGCCGTCTCGAAGATATCTCCGCTGCGCCATGTGACGCCGGCGGCGTCGACGACGTTCTCGCTGCCGCCCTTGATCAAGTAGGTCATCACGAAGTCGAGGCCGACGACGGCGTACATGGCCGCGGCCTGTAGGTAGTGGTCTCGCGGCTGCGGAAGCGCGGGTTCGGGCGCGCGGGCGCGCAGGTACAGCGCGAAAACCAGCATGAAGGCGAATACGGTCAGGTACCAACCGAGAAAGTTCTGCAGCGGCACGCCGAAGAAACCGCCGCCCTGCTCCCAGATCCACCACTGAGCGACGGTCGATGCCATCGGATCCATCGACAGATCCCACAGCACCATGATGAAGGCGCCGATCAGCGGCGTAACGAACGTCTGCGCGGCGTCGGCTCCCCGCTTGACGTCGCCGGCAAGCACGGTCGCCAGCACCCACGACAGGTAGCCGACGCCGAGGTAAGCAGGTCCGATCATCAGCGGCACATAGCCGAGCTTGGGGCCGAGTGCGTCGGTGTAGTGATAGGGGCCGAACGGGAAGCCGGTGGCGACGCCGAGGTTCTCGAAGGCGTTGCTGACGACGAGGCAGATGACGGCGAACGCCACGATCCCCTTCAGGCCGTAGCGGAGGCTGCCGTGCACAAAGGCAAAGGTGAGCAGAATGCCGAGGTGCAGCACCGTGAGCGCCGCGGTTCGATATTGGATGCCGATCAGCTCCTCGATGGCGAGAAGCACGACCAGAAGCCAAAGTAAATTGCGCGCGGGCATGTGCACTGGCTCGCCGATTTGCGGGCTCACGGCCCTGCTGCAAACGCCGAATCAACCAATACGCCTGCGACGATAGCACGCTCCCGACGGTCCTATGGCGGCCACGGCGCGGCAGGGTCTATGCTGTGCAGCACAACTGGCAGAGTGGCGGCACGAGCATGGCGAACCAGTCGATCATCGAGACGCGCCGTTACCAGATGTTTCCGATTCTGTTGCCCGAGGAGATCGAGCGCGTGCGCCGCTTCGGCGAAACGCGCTCGTTCGCGCCCGGGGAGGCGCTGGCGCGGGTGGGTGAGCCGGCCCCCGGGCTGATGATCATCCTCTCCGGGGAGGTCGACGTCTTCCAGACGCACGGCGGCCAGCGCTCATTGATCGTGACCCACGAGACCGGCAGTTTCATGGGTGAGCTGGCGCAGCTTGGCGGCCGTCCGGCCCTGGTCGACGCCATCGCGCGCGAGCCGGTCAACGTCATCGTCATCCCGCCGGCGCAATTGCGCGCGCTGCTCATCGCCGAGGCCGAGCTCGGCGAGCGCATCATGCGCGCGTTGATCCTGCGCCGCATGGGCCTCTTGGAAACCGGTGCGGGCGGTCCGATCATCGTCGGCAGGGCCGACAACGGCGATGTGCTGCGGCTCGAGAACTTCCTCTCCCGCAACGGTCACCCGCATCAACGGCTCGATCCCGAGACCGATTCCTGCGGCAAGGTTCTCATCGAGAAATTCAGCGTCTTGCCCGGCGAAATGCCGATCGTCGTGTGTCCCAACGGAAAGGTTCTGCGCAACCCCTCCGAGACGGAGCTGGCGCGCTGCGTCGGCCTGATCTCGCCGCTCGATCCAGATCAGGTTCACGACGTGGTCGTGGTCGGTGCCGGCCCCGCCGGCCTAGCGACGGCGGTTTATGCGGCGTCCGAGGGGCTGTCCGTACTGGTTCTCGATTGCCGCGCGTTCGGCGGTCAGGCAGGTGCCTCAGCGCGCATCGAGAACTATCTCGGCTTTCCCACCGGCGTCTCCGGCATGGCGCTCATGGGGCGGGCATACAATCAGGCCATGAAGTTCGGTGCCGACATCGTCATTCCCTGCGAGGCGCAAAGCTTCGAGACGCCGATGGCGGAGGCGCCGTTCCAATTGCGGCTGGCGAGCGAGGAGCGCGTCAGCGCCCGCACGGTCGTGCTCGCTTGCGGTGCCCGCTACCGGCGCCTCGACGTGCCGAACCTGAACGAGTTCGAGATGACGAGCGTGCACTACTGGGCGTCGCCCCTCGAAGCTAATCTTTGCGCCCGGCAGGAAGTGGCGCTCGTCGGCGCCGGCAACTCCGCGGGGCAGGCAACCGTCTATCTCGCCAGCCGCGCCAAGAAGGTGTGGCTCATGGCGCGCGGCGGCAGCCTGGAAGCGACCATGTCGCGCTACCTGGTCGACCGTATCCGCGGCCTCTCCAACGTCGAAGTCCTGACGAATGCGGAGGTGACCGGCCTTGAGGGCAGCAACGGCCGCCTGGAAGCCATCCGCTGGCGTCAAAACGGAGCCGAGGAGCGATGCGAGATCGGGCATCTGTTCCTGTTCATCGGCGCCGAGCCCAACACCAACTGGCTGCGCAACTCCGGGCTCAACCTGGACGACAAAGGCTTCGTCCTCACCGGCGCGAATGGTAACGGATCAGGCCGTAAGACTCTGGAAACGAACATCGCAGGTGTGTTCGCCATCGGCGACGTTCGCTCCGGTTCCATCAAGCGCGTGGCAGCTTCCGTCGGCGAAGGTGCCCAGGTCGTCGCCGCCTTGCACTCTTACCTCGCCGACTTGGCGCCGACCGGTATCGCCCGCGCCTGAGCGGGCTCCCGTTGCTTGCAACGCTGGTTCTACGGTGCGATCACATCGTCATGGCAAAGAACGGTTCCCCCCATCCGCGCGTCGTCTCGCTCATCGCCAGCGCAACCGAGATATTGAATGCGCTCGGCGCCGGCGATCTGCAGGTCGCGCGCTCGCACGAATGCGACTACCCGCCCTCGGTGCTCAAGCTGCCGGCGATCACGCGTCCGAAGTTTCGCGTCGAAGGCTCGAGCGCCGACGTCGACAAGGCCGTTCGCTCGCTCGTCGAGCACGGGCTGGCGGTCTACGACGTCAACGCCGAAGCGCTGGAAAAGCTCAAGCCCGACGTCATCCTCACGCAGGACCAGTGCGAAGTTTGCGCCGTGTCGCTCGCCGATGTGGAGCGTGCGGTGTGCCAGTTCGTGCACGGGAAACCGCGCATCGTCTCGATGCGCCCGCACACCCTTGCCGACATCTACGCCGACATCGCCCGCGTCGCCGAAGCTATCGGCCGTCCGGAGGCCGGCAAGAAACTCGTCGCCTCGATGCAGGAGCGCTTCGCCGCCATCGCCGCCAAGGTCGCCGGACGGCCGAAGAAGAAGCTCGCCTTCATCGAATGGGTGGACCCGCCGATGTCGGGCGGGCACTGGATGCCGGAGCTGATCGACATCGCCGGCGGCGTCAGCCTCTTCGGCACGACCGGCGAGCCCTCGCCCTGGATCACCTGGAAGGAGGTCGCCGCCGGCAATCCGGACGTGATCCTCGTTGCACCCTGCGGTTACGACATCGAGGTGACCCAGCGGGAGGTGAGACCGCTCGTCCGCTACTCCGTCTGGCAGCAGCTGCGCGCCGTGCGCGACCACCACGTCTACCTCGCCGACGGGAATGCCTACTTCAATCGTCCCGGGCCACGCCTCGTCGAAAGCGCGGAAATCCTTGCCGAAGTCCTGCATCCCGAGGTGTGCGACTTCGGCCATCTCGGCAAAGGCTACGTCGAATACGCGATGTCCCGCCCGGGGGTCATCACGACCAAGGCGTCATAGGCTGTCGTTCATGCGCCGCAGGCGCTTGGCCAGGCGCCGCATCAGGTCGAGGGCGAAGCCGGGGTTGCGCTCGACGAGATAGAGAAACGCGCGCTCGTCGATCACCGCCACCTCGGTCGGCTCGCGGGCGACCGCGGTAGCGCTGCGCGGGGAGCCGTCGAGCAACGCCATCTCGCCGAAAATCCCGTTTGGGCCAATGCTTTCCAGCACCGCGCCCGACGCCATGATGGCCACTTTTCCCGAGCGGACGACGTACATGGTCGCCCCCTCGTCGTCCTGGGTGAAGATGCGCTGATCGGGCTCGAACCGCTGCAGCGGGTAGCCGCCGCTCGCCAAAGCCTCAAAATCGAATGCGTTCTCGGCCATGTCATGCGCCTCATGCCGCGCGCTGCATCGCAAAAGACTATTCCTCGCCCGCGACCCCGACAACCGCTTCCGCCCCTGCTGCGTTATGGCGTGGCGGTGGCGATACGGCCGGCGCGTCGCAAAACGCAGCAAAGCGGCAAACGGCAGGACAAACGCATGTTTTTCCTATATCGGCCTATACAAGGTGGACGACGGTGACGGGGGACTGACATGGCAGCGACGACGCAGAATGCGCGCTCACTTTGGGGCCGCGCGACCGATTATCTGCTCGGCCGCAATACGCTGATCGGCATCGCCTCGATCATGCTGCTGCTGATTGCCGGGTTCGCCACCTGGCACGGCATGCGCGACTTCATCATCGGCGTGTCGACGTCGCCCACCGGCAATTCCCAGGAGCTGCCGGGCGGCCTGTCCTTCTCCAACGATTTTCTCGTCATCATCGTGGTCTTCGCCCTCACCTTCTTGATGTGGCTGATGTTGCGCGAGACCTTCGCCCACGGGCGCCGCTGGACCGAACGCCTCGTCACCTTCCCGCTGTATGTGTTCCTCGCCATCTGGTCGATCGGCTTCGGCTACGGCTTCTGGTGGAGCCTCATCGCCGGCGAGGAGGCGACGCGCACCGGCCTCTCCGGGCTGCAGCAGGACGCGGGCGATGCGGCGAGCGCCGTGGCGGCGCGGCTCGACGCGGTCAAGGTCGGGCTCGACGGCGTCGTCACCTGGTCGGAGACGCAGATGACGCGCGAAGAGACGAGCGGCGGCTCGTGCGGCACGTCCTCCGGCGCCGGTCGCGGTCCGCTCTATAGCGCGCGCGTCGGCGTGCGCGACCAGATCACCTCGCTGCGCGATGGCGTGCAGAATTCGTGGATCGCGCCGGTGCAGGCGGACATCGCGTCGCTGCAGCAGAGCGTTGCCCAGCTGCAGGGTTCCACCGTCGCCGAGCGCCAGCAGAGCTTCAACGCCATGGCGACCAACATCCGCTCGCGCGCCCGCGACATCGCCGCCCGCTCCAACGAGCTGGGCAAGTCGACCGCCACCGAGATGCGCGCCATCGCCGCCGCGGTTTCCGTGTCGCCGGGTCAAAGCGGCTTTTCCTGCTACGACCCGACCCTGGCGCAGCGCCTGACGCAGGCCGCCGTGCAGGCGGATCAGCCGGCGACGCTCAATCTGCGCGAGGCCGCCTTCAACGAAGGCCCGGCCGGCGTCGCCAACGCCATTAAGCGGCTGTGGGAGAACATCGGCACCTATCTTTCGAGCCTCATCGGCTGGATCGCCGGCGCTGAGCCCGGTGGCGCGACCAAGAGCGGCGAGCCGATCACCGGCCGCGATATGATCGCGCTGCTCGCCACCATCGGTATCGATTTGGGTCTGCTGGCCCTGGCCATCCTCAATCCGCCGCCGCCGGAGAGCAAACGCCCGTCGTCGGCGGTTATCCGCCAGATCCGCGCGGCCATGAATACGGCCATCGAACGCGCACCCGGCGCCAGCATCGAATGGGTGCGCCGCCACTTCATCTATCACAGGGGTGCGTCGTACCTCGTCATTCCCAATCTCTACAGTTGCGATCCGAAGAACGAGGACGAATGCGCCAAGGCGCTGGCCATGAATCAGCTTGCCGGCGTCCTCGACGACATGGATCTGGTGCGCTGGCCGCAAAGGCCGCGCTGGTGGACGCTGCGCAAGGGCGAGCTCGACAAGCTCAAGGCCGAAGAGAAGGCTGCCAGCGACACGGACCTCAGCCAGATCCGCAAGGACTGGCTCAAGGCGCATCCGAAAGACAAAGAGGCCGTCACGGAGCAGGATCAGGCGTTCGAGAAGGCGCAGCCGATCCGCAACCACGGCCTGTTCTCGAAGGCCGAGGCGGCGCTGACGTTCGCCGGCTGGAGCGAGAAGGCTAGGCGCGACATCGAGATCTTCCCGCTCGAGGACATCGAGGGGCTGACGCCGATCCTCATGGTGCTCGCCGACGACGGCACCTTCAAAGCCGAAGAGGAAGCCGCAGCCAAGGCCGCCGCAACCAAGGGCAAATCGTGGTGGCCGTTCGGCCGCGAGGCTAAGAGCGCCTAGCTGCTTACCGCCCGCGCCACAGGTAGATGGTGAGAACGGCACCGACGACGGCCAGGATGTAGAGCAGTATCGGCATGGCAATCCCGAGGATGCCGCCGATGAAGTAGCCCATGAACGATCCGGCGACGCCGACAAGACCGTAGGTGATCTCGCCGCTCGTCGTTGCAAACTGCCGACGCAGCCACGTGCTGCCGTGGTGAAGCATCGCCCAACCGACAGCCGCGCCGATGATCACCAGAATTATGAATGTCAAAAGCATGTCCGTTCCCCAGTCCGCCCGCGCACCAGCAACGAATCACTTCGCGCATTCTAGCGGACTTCCACTGGAAGAGGTGGTCGCGCCAAGGCTTCGCCAGGCAATACAGGCGATCAGCCGCGGTGGTAGGGGTGGCCGGAGAGGATCGTGGTGGCGCGATAGAGCTGCTCGATGAGAACGGCGCGCGCCAGGCCATGCGGCAGCGTCACAGCGCCGAGCGACAGCCTGAGGGTAGCGCCCTGGGCCGCCTCCGGGCCGTGCCCGTCGGGTCCGCCTATGAGGAAGGCCAACCCCTTGCATCCACCATCGCGCGTTTGCGCCAACCATTTGGCGAAGGCTTCGCTCGCCAATGCTTTCCCGCCTTCGTCGAGGACAACGCGCGCGCCTGCCGGCGCGGCAGCCTTGAGCAGGCGCGCTGCCTCCTCAGCTTTGCGGGCGACCGCGCTGGCCGCACGGCTCTCGCTGAGTTCGCAAATGGAAAGGGGGCCGAGGCCGAGCGCACGTCCCGCCGCGTCGAAGCGCTTCTGATAGCGCTCGCATAAGTCTCGCTCGGCGTCCTTCAGCCGGCCGACGGCGGCAACGATGAGGCGCATGACCGCTTCTCCCGCCGGGAGCGCGGATCCCTATCGTCGCGCACCGTCCCGATCAGCCGGACGTCAGTGGGCGGTCGTTGCCTCGACCGGCCTGTCCGCCGACCACATCTTCTCGAGGTTATAGAAGTCACGCACCTCGTCGCGGAACACGTGCACGATGATGTCGCCGGTGTCGAGCAGCACCCAGTCGCAAGCTTCCATGCCCTCGACGCGCACGCGACCGAGGCCAAGATCCTTGAGCTTGCGTCCGATCTGCTCGGCGATCGCTCCGACGTGCCGGTCTGACCGGCCGGTGGCGACCACCATGAAGTCACCGATGGAAGACTTACCTGCCAGATCGATCGTCACGATCTCCTCGGCCTTGGCCTCGTCGAGCCAATGGACGATCTGCTTCAGCAGGTCCGCCGGCTTTTGCCCTTCTGACAAAAGTTCGGCATGAGGCGCGCCCTGTCGGGCACCCTCAAGTGCGGTTCGCATCGTGTGCTGTTTGTCCCTTCCTCATGCACCCCTTGGGGCCTGCGCCGTTGGAGCTTCACCCCCCGCGACGCTCGTCAGCGAACGGCATCAGCCGCTTCGCCGACGCAAAGATAAGGCCTGAGCCCCCCTCCCATCAACAGTTAATGGGTGCCTTAGTTATGCAAAGGCCACACCGCTGTGTAAAAAATCTAATGTATTTCCTAAGGTTACCTGCGCGCCGCGGCACGCAAAGTCGTCGATGAGTCTTCGGATAGCCGGGTGCTCAGCAGCGTCCAGGCGGGCGGCGCCATCCTAGGAAGCTGCCTAGCTAGGCCCTCCGGCACCCGAAAGCGAGCGAGACTCTGGGCGGCCGGCGAAGCGAGGGCCTGCAGGCGCCAGCCGGGCCGGTCGACGACCGCCATCGGCACCAGCCGGGCGATGTCCCGCCAACGCTGCCAGCGGTCAAAGCCGGCGAGATTGTCTGCCCCCATGACCCAGACGAAGTGCACCCCGGGAAAGCGCCGGGTCACATAGCGCAGCGTCTCGTAGGTGTAGGGCGTGCCGAGCGCCGCCTCGAAACCGGTCACCTTGATGCGCGGGTCGGTGGCCAGGCGCCGGCTGGCGGCCATACGGTCGGCGAGTGGCGGCAGACCGTCTCGGTCCTTCAGCGGGTTGCCCGGCGTCACCATCCACCAGAGCTGGTCGAGCTGCAGTCGGCGCAGCGCCGTCACCGCGCACACGGCATGGCCAGCATGCGGCGGGTTGTAGGTGCCGCCCATCAGCCCGATCCGCTGGCCCGCAAAGGCAAGCGGCATCTGGGTGCGCAGCTCGGTGAAGTTGTATCGTGCGGCTGTCGGCATCTGGCCCGGAGGTTTTGCTCACGAATGTAAGCCGGTAACCGCTTGAATTTGCAAACCGTCCAGATTCGACATGCAACTCTAGTAACGAACCGGTCATTGTTGCTCTGTCATTGCTGATGCGACCGGCCGACGTGGGCCAGGAGGCACGAGATGCGCAGACGGCAGTTCCTGGCTTCAGCGGCAATGCTGGCGGGGTCGGCAGCCATCGTGCGCGCACCGGCGCTTGCCGCGGGCGAAACGGCAACGACCGACGCCTCGCACGCAATTCCGCACCTCCTCGATGGCTTCCTGAAACTCCCTGGCCAGAAGAGCGCACAGGTCGACGTCGACCAGGCGACGACCCCATGGCGCGTGACATCGGAGCCCGACGCCGAACTGTTCGTCGGCAGTTGCTTCAAGACCTTCGTGCTCACTGCCTACCTGCAGGAGGTGGAAGCCGGGCGCCTGGATGAAGTCCGAGCAGCTTGCGGTCGACGACAGCGTGCGCTCGCTGGTCAGCCCCGTTCTGCAGAACCTCACCGGCACCACGCAGGCGCGCTGTGCGCTGGAGGCGATGATCGCCCACAGCGACAACACGGCGACCGACGTCGCCATGAAGCGGGTGACGCCGGCGCGCGTGCGCCAGTTCATCAGCGATGCCGGACTGACGAAGGCGCGCATCCCGGATTCGACGCGCCGCCTCTTCTCCTACGTCGCCGGCGCGCCGCAGGGCGAAGACCTCGGGTGGAAGGCGATGGAAGCCATCGTCGAAAGCAAGACGCCCGATACCTCGAAATATCGGCCCGCTCTCAACGACGTCGAGTCGATGGCGGTTCCGGCCTCCGAGTTCGTCGACCTACTACAAGCGCGCGCTCGACCGGCGGCTACTTCCAGAAGCCGGAGACGCTCACCGAGTTCAAGCGCATCCAGGCCATGGCGGACGCCATCGCCCTCGTCGTTCCGGCCGACACGGTCGCCTACATGAAGGGCGGCTCCATCGACTGGAACGGCTTCCACTGCTTGGCCGTGGCCGGGCAGATGATCGTGCGCGATACGCCGGTCACCTATGCGCTGACGTACAACTGGAGCGATAGCGACGGCGACCAGAAGAAACTCGCCGAGGACTTCAAGGCTGCGGTCGCCGACATCCTCGGCAAAGTTCACAAGCGTCTAATCGAGGGCCGCGCCTAGAACCATGCCGAGCGACAACGCCATCGCTTCGACCGTCCTCGCGCTGCTGCTTCTCGCGGTGCCGGCCACATATGCGGCTGCGGACAGCGCCGAGGACGCGATCCGCGCGACATTCGCGCAGTGGACCAAGGACTTCAACGCCGGCAATGCGGACGCTGTGTGCCGCCTTTTTTCGCCGGATCTGCGTTACGATTTCCGCGGCTATCCCGAGCGCGATTACAACGACGTGTGCACGCTGTTGCACCGCTCCCTGGCGGACAAGAGCAAGCGCTATGCCTACGCTCTCGACATCCGCGAGATCATCGTTTCCGGGGACCTCGCCGTCGCCAGACTGGCCTGGACCCTCAATGTGACGCTCCCCAGCGGACAGGTCGTCACATCGGTTGAACCGGGAATGGACGTTTTGCGTAAATCCCCGGACGGCCAATGGAAAATCACTCGCTACATCGCTTACGAAGCGCCGGAGCGTCCAAAAGACGGCGGGCAGTAGAACCCGCAGGGCATGCTGGGAGTTATGGTTGAGGTCAAATTATTCTAAGCCCCCAAGGAGGAGTCACATGACCACTAGAATCAGTCTTGCTGCCCTGTTCGCCGTGATGGCGGGTGCCGCCTTCGCGCAGGAGCCGCCGGCCTCGCCGCCCGCCGCCGAGAAAGCGCCGAGCGTGCAGTCCGATCAGATGACACCAAGCACGACGCCTGCTCCGCAGGCGCCGGCTGCGACCGAGCCGACCCCGACTGCTCCGGCGCCGTCGGACAAGGAAGCTGCGGCTCCCGCGCCCGCCACGTCCACCGACGTAGCCTCGAGCGGGCTGAAGGAGTTTGAGGACGACGCCAAGATGGTCGCCCCCCTCAACGCTTCGGTCGATAAGGTCGAGGAGATGGATATCTACGACGCCAGCGGCAAGAAGATCGCCGAGGTGGATTCTGTCCTCGAAGACTCCAACGGCGAGATCAAGGGTGTCGCCATCGAATACGGCGGCTTCCTCGGCTTCGGCGAGAAGGGTGCCATCCTGACCCTCGACCAGGTGAAGTCGAAGGACGACGGCAGCCTCGTTACTGAGCTCACCGAGGAGCAACTCCCGACGCTCCCGGCCTGGAACCAGTAATCCCTTCACTACAAACGCGCAGCGCGCGGTGCTCCGGCACCGCGCGTTCGCTCGTCCGCAGCAAGATTTTCTTAGCCATGCGGACAACTGGCTCAACATTGAGCAACGGCGCTCAGGCCTTGGGCATTTGCTGCGCTCAAAGGCGACTAAGCAAGGCGCGCTCGTGCCAATGCGGTTCTCGCCGCCGGTTCTGCTCAACCGCTAGTCGCAACGCACACGGATCAGTTCTGCTCGGTTGCCGGCAGGAAAGCGTTTGTTAGGCACGCGCAGGCACCTTTGCTCGCGGTAAGCGAGCGGCGGAGCCATGTGGGAAAAAGCGGGCGAGAAGAAAAGCGCGAGGCGCAATGAGAGTGCGCGCGAGCTGGCACGCCGCATGCTGCGCAGCGGCGTATCTCGATGTGCAGCGGCCTGGGATGCCCTCGATAGCAACCGTGTGCAGTTGCGCAGCGCGCGTGCCCTCGCCGACGCCGCGGTGGCGACCGCGGCCACCGCCCACGAGCGTTTGCGCGAAGCGCTCGAGATACTCCCACAGGGCATCGTTTTCCTCGACAACGAGGGGCGGTACATCCTGTGGAACCAGAAATATGCCGACATCTACAAGCGTAGCGCCGACCTGTTCAAAGTGGGCGCACGCCTCGAAGACACGTTGCGCATTGGCGTCGAGCGCGGCGATTACCCGGCTGCCGTGGGGCGCGAGGAAGCGTGGATCCGGGAGCGGCTCGAACTCCTTTACAAGCCGGGCAAGCAGCACGAGCAGGTTCTCGCCGACGGCCGCTGCATTCTCATCGAGGAGCGGCAGACGAGCGACGGCGGCGTTATCGGCCTGCGTATGGACATCACCGACCTCAAGCAGCGCGAGGCCTCGTTCCGGCTGCTGTTCGAGGACAATCCGGTGCCGATGTTCGTGCTACGGCGCGACACGCAAGCTTTCCTCGCCGCCAACGCGGCCGCGCTTTCGCACTACGGCTTCAGTCGCGAGCATCTACTTTCCGTGACCTTGCGCGATCTGCACGCCGGCGACGACGGGGCGGCTGGCGACGATACCGATCCGTTCGCGTCCGACGTCGGCACCGCCAAGCACCGCACGCGCGACGGCCGCATCATCGAGGTCGTCGTGTTCTCGCGTCGGCTCGACTATGAGGGCGCGCCGGCGGTGCTGATTGCCATCATCGACATCACCGAGCGCAAGGAGGCCGAGGCGCGTATCGCGCACATGGCGCACCACGACGCTCTTACCGACCTGCCCAATCGCGTGCTGTTCCGCCAGCGCATGGCCGACGCCCTGGCGCAGCGTAGTCGCACCGGCAACCTCATCGGCGCCCTGTGCATAGACCTCGATAACTTCAAGCTGGTCAATGACACGCTCGGCCATCCGATCGGCGATCGCTTGCTGCAGGATGTCGCCGCGCGCATCGAACGCGTCTTGCGCACGCGGGATACGGCAGCGCGCCTCGGCGGCGACGAGTTCGCTGTGCTGGTGCCGGAAATGAAGTCGCCGCAGGAGCTGGGAATCCTCGCGCAACGCCTCATCCAGATCATCAGCGAGCCATATGTGATCGAGGGCCACATGGTAACGGTCGGCTCGACGATCGGCATTGCCGTGGCGCCGACCGATGGCAACGATGCAGATCACCTGCTGCGCAATGCCGACATGGCGCTCTACCGCGCCAAGGCTGCCGGCAAGTCGACGTTCCGCTTTTTCGAGCCGGAAATGGACGCCCAGGCGCAAGCGCGCCGCCAGCTCGAGATCGACTTGCGCTCGGCACTCCTGGCCGAAACGCTCGAGGTCCATTACCAGCCGCTGGTCGATCTGAGCAGCCAGGAGGTCGTCGGCTTCGAAGCCCTGCTGCGCTGGCCGCACCCGACGCGCGGCGCCGTTCCTCCCTCCGAGTTCATACCCCTCGCCGAGGAAACCGGCCTCATCACGCCGCTCGGCAACTACGTGTTGGAGCGGGCCTGCCGCGACGCGATCCAATGGCCGCCGCACGTCAAGCTCGCGGTCAATCTGTCGCCCATGCAGTTCCGCGTCGGCAATGTCCTGAAGACGGTGAAGGAGGCGCTGCAAGCTTCCGGTCTCGATCCGCAGCGCCTCGATCTCGAGATAACTGAAAACGTGCTGCTCGACCGCACCGATCAGGTGATCGAGCAGTTGCACGCCTTGCGCGCGCTGGGTGCGCGCATCTCCATGGACGACTTCGGAACCGGCTATTCCTCGCTCAGCTATCTGCGCGCCTTCCCGTTCGACAAGATCAAGATCGACCGCTCGTTCGTACGCGACCTGCCGAGCAACCGGCATACGCTGGCCATCGTGCGTGCCATCCTCGGCCTCGCCTCGGGTCTCGACATGAAGGTCGTCGCCGAAGGCATCGAAACGCAAGCCGACCTCGCCTGTCTCGCCGCCGAGGGCTGCCGGGAGGGGCAGGGCTTCCTATTCAGCCCGGCGCGACCACAAAGCGAGGTGCTGAAACTGTTGGCCGAAGCTCCGAAGCGCCACGTCGCCTGAGCGTCAGCCTTTTGCCTTTTCCCGATCGAGCAGGGCGCGCTTGCGCTGGACGCCCCAGCGGTAGCCCGTCAGCTTGCCGTCGCTGCCCACAACGCGATGGCAAGGGATGGCGACCGCGATTTGGTTCGCCCCACAGGCCGTTCCGACCGCGCGCACCGCGGCGGGCTTGCCGATGCGGCGGGCGATCTCGCCATACGTCGCCGTCTCGCCCGCTGGAATCTCACGCAAAGCGGCCCAAACCTGCTGCTGGAACGCCGTGCCGCGCACGTCGAGTGGCAGCGCCAGTCCCTTTTGCGGCGCCTCGACGTAGGCGACGACTTGAGCAACGAGTTTGGCGAAGGTGCGATCGCTTCCGACCAGTTTGGCGCGCGGGAAGCGGTCGCGCAGCTCGCGCTCGAGCTCTCCCGCGTCATCGCCAAAGAAGATGGCGCACACGCCTTTGTCGGTCGCGGCGACGAGCATCAGACCCAGCGAGCATGCCGCCGTCGCATGGCGGATTTCCACGTCGACGCCGCCGGCACGGTAGGCTCCCGGTTTCATGCCCAACGATTGCGTCGCGTCGGCGTAAAAGCGCCCGCTGGAATTGAAGCCGGCTTCGTAGATGGCTGCGGTCACGGACTTGTCTCCTTGTAACACTTCGCCGATGCGCTTGCGGCGGTGGGCGACGGCGTAGGCTTTCGGCGTCACTCCGGTCGCTGCCTTGAAGACGCGGTGGAAATGATAGGGGCTCAGGCCCGCATGTGCGGCGAGCGCGTCGAGCGTCGGCGCCGTCTCGGCCGTTTCGATGAGCCGGCACGAAGCGGCAATCCTCTGCGCATGCTCGCTATCGCCGGCGGGCGCATTCGGCTTGCAGCGTTTGCACGGGCGGAACCCGGCGGCCTCGGCCTCGGCGCAAGTCGCATAAAAGCGCACGTTCTGCCGCAACGGCCGGCGTGCCGCGCACGAGGGGCGGCAATAAATGCCGGTGGTCGCCACGGCGGTGACGAAGGTTCCGTCGGCGTGCTTGTCGCGGGCTACGACGGCCGCCCAGCGGCGATCATCGGCGGGCGGCGTCTTGCTGCGCGATTTGACGACGGTGCGGGGCATCGAGCTTACTCTGGCGTTTTCCATGCCCCAAACATAGGGGCGCTCGCCCTACCCCGCACTCCGATCCTTGCGATCGTATTCGCGCTGCGTAGTCAATATTTCAAGGCGTCGGCGCGCTCTTCTCGGCCACGGTCTTCAGATTGGAAAGACCCTTTTCCATCTCGTCGCCGATCATCTTCTTGCCGTTGAAGACGATGCATATCGCCTTCTCGATGAAGTTCTGCTTGCCGCCCATGCTCCAGGTCACCTGCGTCTGGTTGGCCTCGGGCTTGAACTCGAACTTCGAGCTGCTCGTGTTCTCGAACGGCTTGGTGAAGTCGACCTTGATGTCGACCAAGTCGGCGGGACGGCTTTCCACGATGGTCATGCGACCTTCGCCGATCTGGTCGTTGCCCGACCAGGTGAAGGCGGCGTCCTTGCCCGCGGCCGGCCCCTCGAAGCCGATCTTGGCGTTGGGGTCCATCTTCGCCCACGGGGACCACATGTCCCACTTCTTCAGGTCGTTGACTTGCTCGAACACGGCGGCGGGGGGCGCCGCGATGGTCGCCTGCCGCTGGATGAGGAGCTCGTCCGGCTGCATGGCGACGTAGCCGGCGAACGCCGCGATGAGCACCGCCAGCACGACGAGTATCTTCTTGAACATGGCATTCGCTCCCGTTTGTTCTCGTTGCGGCGAGAGCGCCACGGCATTCGGGCGACATCACGGCGTCGCGGCGCTCTTATGCCGGAGGGCGGCTACCGTCCGATGCGGCGGGCCTCGGCGCGATCCCAAAGCGCCTGCTCGGCCTTCGTGCACCACGGATTGCCGTAATAACCCCAGTTGCCGTTGTAGCGGGTGCAGTCCTTAAGCGGCGCTGAGGTCGCGGGCGCATATTTGCGGCTGCCGCTTTCGGCAGAGCCGGCAAACGTCGAGGCCGTGGCGAGCGCCAGGGCGATACAAGTCAAAGAGCGCAGCATAGATGTTACCTCTCGCATGACACCTCACTTCGGCCGGATCTGCCCGGCGCCGCGGACGACATATTTGAAGCTGGTGAGCTGCTCCACGCCGACGGGTCCGCGGGCATGCAGCTTGCCGGTGGCGATGCCTATCTCGCCGCCGAAGCCGAACTCGCCGCCGTCGGCGAACTGAGTCGAAGCATTGTGCAGCACGATGGCCGAATCCACTTCGCGCATGAAGCGCTCGGCCGTTGCAGCGTTGGCGGTGACGATGGCGTCGGTGTGCTGCGTGCCGTAGCGGGCGATGTGCTCGATGGCACCGGCAACGCCATCGACCGTTTTCACGGCAATGATGGCTTCGAGATATTCGGTTGCCCAGTCGGCCTCGGTTGCCGGCTTGACGCGCGCATCGGCCTGTTGCGTGGCAGCATCGCCGCGCACCTCGCAGCCTGCTTCGAGCAGCGCCTTCACCAGCGTCGGCAGAACATTCGCCGCCGCCGCCGCATCGACGAGTAGCGTTTCCGTCGCCCCGCATACGCCGGTGCGGCGCATTTTGGCGTTGAGCACGATGTCGACCGCCATGTCGAGATCGGCGTCGCGGTCGACGTAGGTGTGGCACAGCCCTTCGAGGTGCGCGAACACCGGCACGCGCGCCTCCTTCTGCACGCGCTCGACCAGGCTCTTGCCGCCGCGCGGCACGATGACGTCGATGGCACCGCCGAGGCCGGCAAGCATATGCCCCACGGCGGCACGGTCCGGCGTCGGCACGAGCTGGATCGCCGCCTCGGGCAGGCCGGCACTCTTGAGTCCGGCGACCAGCGCCGCATGGATCGCCAGCGCCGAGTTGAGGCTTTCCGACCCGGCGCGCAGGATCGCGGCGTTGCCGGCCTTCACCGCCAGCGCGCCGGCGTCGGCGGTCACGTTGGGGCGGCTCTCGTAGATGATGCCGATGACGCCGAGCGGCACGCGCACGCGCTCAAAGCGCAAGCCGTTGGGCCGCGTCCATTCCGCCAGCACCGTGCCGACGGGATCGGCGAGCTCGGCAATCTCCTCGACGCCGTTGGCGGTCGCTTCGATGCGCGCCTCGTTGAGCAGCAGACGATCGATGAACGCCGACGGGCGTCCGGCGGCGCGCGCGGCGTCCAGATCCTTGGCATTGGCGGCGAGGATGGCCGGTGTCGCCTGACGCAGCGCTTCGGCAGCCGCGCGCAGCGCCTTCGTCTTTGCCGCCGGCGACGCCAGTGACAGCGCATGCGCCGCGGTGCGGGCACGCCGGCCGATGGCCAGCATGGCCTCCTCGGTCGCGGCGCCGTCTCGGTCGATGCGTTCGGGCTTGTTCATGCGCTTATCACTTACGGTGCAAGGCCATATCGTCGCGATGGATCAGCTCATCGCAGCGCGACACGCCCAATATAGTGGCGATCTCGGCGCTTTTCTTGCCGATGATACGCTCCGCCTCGGCGCTGGCATAGGCGATGAGGCCACGGCCCAGCTCGCGGCCGTCGGGCGCGCGGATAATTACCGCGTCGCCGCGGTCGAAGCGGCCTTCCAGGCGCTTCACGCCCGCCGGCAGCAGGCTCTTCCCCGCCGCCAGGGCCGTCTCGGCACCGGCATCGATATAGACATGGCCCTTCGGCTCCAGTTGCCCGGAGATCCAGCGCTTGCGCGCCGTCATCGGATCGGAGCGGGCGAGGAACCAGGTGCACGGCGCGCCTTCGCCGATGGACCTCAGCGGGTTGAGCACCTTGCCGCTGGCGATGACCATGTGCGTGCCGCCGCCGAGGGCGATCTTCGCCGCCTCGACCTTGGTGCGCATGCCGCCCTTCGACAGCTCGGTGCCCGCGTCGCCCGCCATCGCCTCGACCTCCGGCGTGATGGCGGTGACGACATCGAGGCGCGAGGCGTTGGCATCGGTGTTCGGCGGCGCCGTGTAGAGCCCGTCGATGTCCGACAGCAGCACCAGGCAATCGGCAGACACCATCGAAGCGACACGCGCCGAGAGGCGGTCGTTGTCGCCGTAGCGGATCTCCGTTGTCGCCACCGTGTCGTTCTCGTTGACGACCGGCACGGCCTTCAGCTCGAGCAGCGTCTCGATGGTATGCCGCGCGTTGAGGTAGCGGCGGCGCTCCTCGGTGTCGCCGAGCGTCAGCAGAATCTGCGCCGCGACGAGGCCGCGCGCGCGCGCCATGTCCTGGTAGGCATGCGCCAGGCTGATCTGCCCCACTGCGGCCGCCGCCTGGCTCTGCTCCAGCTCCAGCGGACCCTTAGGCAGCTTCAAGGTGTGGCGTCCGAGGGCGATGGCGCCCGACGACACGAGCACCACCTGCTTGCCGAGCCCGGCCAGCACCGCGACATCGTCGAGCAGGGAGGCGAGCCATTCGGCCTTGAGGGTGCCGGTGGCCCGATCGGTCAGCAGCGCCGAGCCGATCTTGACGACGATGCGTCGCGCGTTCGTCCACTCGGGGCGCGCGGCGCTTTTCGCTGCGGTTTTGGCTTGTGTTGTCATGGCTTGCGCTTCGGCGCCGGTATTCCGTTCATGGTCCAAGGCACGCCTGATAGCTCACTGGCGCCAAAAGCGGTAGCCTTCGACAAAAAACCAGGGTCGGCAGACCCTCATAGCGCGGCGCTCATAAACAGGCGGTTGCTCCGGCCAGACCGGAGCCGCACGCGCACGCGATCGAGGGAGCCCCAATGCAGCCAAGCCGGCACGCGCACTGTGCAGCAATGTTCTGCGCCATCCTTGTCGTGGCGATGACCGAGGCCACGCGGGCCGGCGCTGCGGCCGAGGGACCGCCGCCGACCGTCGTGCTCAAGGGTCACACGGCCGATTTGGCCGGTGCCGACTTCAGTCCCGACGGCACGAAGGTGGTCACCGCCTCCAGCGATCACTCGGCGCGGATTTGGGATGTCAAGACGGGCACCGTTTTGGCGACGCTCGGCGGCCACACCGAAGGCGTGCGCAGTGCCTCGTTCAGCCCGGATGGTACCCGCGTCGTCACTGCGGCGCGCGACGGCAGCGCCAAGATATGGGACGCCGGCAGCGGGGCACTGATCAAGACGTTGTCGGGGCACGGCGAGATGCTGGAGTACGCCGCGTTCAGCTCCGATGGGAATCACATCGTTACCGCCTCGCGCGATGAGAAGGCGACCGTGTGGGACGCCAAGACGGGCGCAGCCGTTGCCGATCTGGTCGGCCACAAAGGCGCGGTGATGCGCGCCGCCTTCGACGCCGACGGCAAGCGCGTCATCACCGCTTCCGTCGACAAGACCGGCCGCATCTGGAGCAGCACGGACGGCAAGTCCACCGCCACGCTATCGGGACACACCGGCATGGTGCTCGGCGCCGCGTTCAGCCCGGACGGCAAGCTGGCCGCCACGGCAGCGAGCGACAAGAGCGCACGCCTCTGGAATGCCGACACCGGCGAGCTGATCACGCCGCTGGCCGGCCATACGCGGGCGGTGACGCAGATCTATTTCAGCCCGGACGGCGCCCGCGTTCTCACGGCCTCGCAAGACAAGACCGCGCGCATATGGGATGCGAAGACCGGCGCGCTGCTGGTGACGCTGACCGGGCACAACCGCGCGGTCGCCAGTGCGCAGTTCAGCGCCGACGGCAAGCGCGTCGTCACCGCCTCGCACGACAAGACCGCACGCGTGTGGGATGCGCAGACGGGCGAATTGCTCGCAACATTGCCGACCGATGCCAGCGAGGCGCAGGCGATCGCCATCAGTCGCGATGGGACACACGTCGTGGTTGCTTGCTATGACGGCGTGGCGCGTATCTGGGATATCTCCGCCTATAAGCCGCACTGAACGGAGTGGTCGCTTGTCGGAGGTCGGGGAATTCTACGAGAAGAACGCCGCGGCGTTCGATCGCGATCGCGCCGGAGCCGGCAATTGATGGAGCGCGGCTACCTCGACGAGGTCCTGGCGCGGCTCGATCCGAAGAAGCGGCATATCCTCGACCTCGGCTGCGGCGCCGGTGAGCCGATAGCCCGCTACCTGATCGATGCCGGCTGCCGTGTCACCGGCGTCGATGCGTCCGCCCCGATGATCGCGCTTGCTGCCGAACGCTTCCCGCAAATGGCGTGGATCGTTGCCGACATGCGCGCGCTAGCCTTGCAGGCGCGTTTCGGTGCCATCATCGCCTGGGACAGCTTCTTTCACCTGCGCGCGGCGGACCCAAGAAGGCGCACCATGTTCCACCAGAAAGGCTTCGTTGATACTTTCGCGATCACATCGCGCCGCGCGGCCTTCTTGCTGTTCACCTCGGGGCCGGCGCACGGCGAAGCCATCGAGCGAAAAATGTACGGACAGCGGCTCTACCACGCCAGCCTCGATGCCGAGGAGTATCGAGAGCTGATCGCCGCCCACGGCTTCGAGCTCCTGCGCCATATGGTCGAGGATCCGCAGTGCGGGTGGCATACTGTTTGGCTGGCGCAAGCGCCCTGACGCGGTCAGGCAGTCCCGCGACGAACCTCGAGTGACAAGAGCGACAGGCTGACGCCCTGCAGCAACAGGGCCGCACCGACGATGGTGCCGAGCGTCCAGCCGGCTGACGACGGCAGGTCGAACAGGATCAGCAATCCGGCGACGATGGAAATCACCGCCGACAGGATCAGCCAACGCCGCCCGCTCCAGTCGGCGACGCCGCCGCTGACCAGCAGCGACGTGATGCCTTGGGCAACCAGGGTGATGGCGATGATCATGGTCAGCGAGACGAGACCGAGCGTCGGATAGACGAATATGAGCACGCCGCCGACAATGAAGATGATGCCCCCGAGCACCTGCCAGGAGGCGTGGCTCCAGTCACCGGATTTCATCCCGTGCATGAGCTGCAGTACGCCGGCGGCGACCAGCGCCGCGGCGATCCAGATTTCGGTCGTCAAGGATGCCGTTACCACGCCGAGCGGTGTCGTCAGGATGAGGCCGCCGAAGAGGATGAGAACGAGGCCGAGGGCAAGCAGCCAGCCCCAGCTTTGATGCAGTTTCGAGCGCAGGTCGGGCATGGGTCACTCTTCCATCGGTTTGATCCGCGGTCGCAGCTTGCACGCCGGCAATAGCCCGGCGGTGCACCGTGCTGCTCCCACTGCAAATTCTGAAAGCCGAAGTTGTCGCCGAGCAGTTTTGTGAACCTCTTGTCGACGTCGGTGTCGCGCGCCAGCGTGCGCTCGTACAGATTCCGTCCATACGGTCTGTACGCGCAGCTCACGCGCCAGCGCCAGCCCATGTTGGTTCAGCGCGTGCTCGATCGTCTCGCGTTGCCGGGTGAGCGCGATATCGTCGGCCTCCCGCGCGCCGATCACGAGCGAGGCGATGACGACGCCGAACGCCGCGGCTGCGAGAGCCACGATCGGCAACGTCACGAACGCGATTGTGCGCCTCGCCAAGCAGTCTCACCTCAAGGGTCCACAGGGGGCACCTCGATTAACGACTGATTTTTGGAATACGGCGCTGAATAAGCAGTAATTTCGCCGAGATGGCATGCGGGTGCGGTGAGCGCTTAGTTAACAAAGCGCCGCCGGCGGCTCCAAACGGGACAAAAGCAGGGTCGAGGGCGTCAGCGCCCTCAGGGGCGCCAAGCCTTTGGCGCTTCGGTCGCGGCTTTTTCCTGCTTCTTGCCGCGGCCGATTTCCTTGCCGAGCGCGAACAGGGCCTCGCGCATACCTTCGCCGGATACGGCCGACAGGACCAATGGCTTCTTTTTCGCCGCCTTCTTCAGGGCCTCGGCGCGCTCCTCGAGCGTCTCCTTGTCGAGCGCGTCGCACTTCGACAAGGCGACGATCTCCTTCTTCTTGTCGAGGTCGGCGCCATAGAGCTTCAGCTCGCGCCGCACCGTGCGGTAGGCCGAGGCGACATCTTCCTCGGTGGCGTCGACGAGGTGCAGCAGGACCTTCGTGCGCTCGACATGCCCGAGGAAGCGCGTACCGATGCCGGCCCCTTCGCTGGCGCCTTCGATCAGGCCTGGGATATCGGCGAGCACGAAGTCGACGTCGCCGGCGCGCACGACGCCGAGGTTCGGATGCAGCGTGGTGAACGGATATGCCGCGATCTTCGGCTTGGCCCCGCTGACCGCGGCAAGGAACGTCGACTTGCCGGCGTTGGGCAGTCCGATGACGCCGGCGTCGGCGATCAGCTTCAACCGCAACCAGATGGTCAACTCCTCGGCCGGGAGGCCGGGATTGACGCGCCGCGGCGCCTGGTTGGTCGAGGATTTGAAATGCGCGTTGCCAAAGCCGCCGTTGCCGCCCTTGGCGAGCAGGGCGCGGTCACCGACCTTCGCCAAGTCGGCGAGCAGCGTTTCCTGGTCCTCGGCATAAATCTGCGTGCCCGGCGGCACCTTGATGATGCAGTCATCGCCATTGGCGCCGGCGCGGTTCTTGCCCGCTCCGTTGCCGCCCTTTTGCGCTTTGAAGTGCTGCTGATAGCGATAGTCGATCAGCGTGTTGAGGTTGTCGACGCATTCCGCCCACACGTCGCCGCCCCTGCCGCCGTCGCCGCCGTCGGGGCCGCCGTACTCGATGAACTTCTCGCGCCGGAAACTGAGCGAGCCGTTACCGCCCGCGCCCGACATGATGTAGATTTTCGCCTGGTCGAGGAACTTCATCGCGTCGGACTCCGCCAACCGGCGAGCAGTGGTCGCCGGCGCACATATCTTACCGTTGGCACTTCGCTTTTGCGCGCCTCGCACCACTGCGCGCCCGTGCCAATGCGGCGAAAGCCTAATTTCTTGATGACCCGCTCCGACGCCGGATTGTCGGCGAAGTGTCCGCAGGTCAGTTGCTTGAAGCCGACGTCGGCAAAGCAGTGCTTCATCAACGTGCCTGCCGCCTCGGTGGCATAGCCGTTACCCCACCACGGCTTGCCGATCCAGTAGCCGATCTCCGCCTGCCCCGGTTCGCCGGAAATGTAGCCCACGGCCCCGATCAACTCGCCATCGCGCTCGACGCCGCGCACGAACTCGTCGCGGTCGATGGAGGCGATCCACAGATCCGCGTCGATCAGCGAATAGGGATGCGGGATGCGGCTGGTCATGCGCGCGACATCCCACTCGCCGGCAAGAACGGCAATGCGGCCCGCGTCGCGCGCGTCCAACAGACGATAGGTCAAACGTTGCGAGCGCATATGCACCGCGCGCCCCGACTTGAAAATGCCGGCCGCGGCGCCGGCCGGTGGTCATTAAAAAAGGGGGACGCCGCGACATCCCCCTCTCGAACTCTGGGCGATCTGCCGCTTCTATTCGCTGCTCTGGCTCTCGCCGTCGCGCACCGACACGTAAACGCGGCCGTTGCGCTTGGTGTTGAATTCAACGGCGCCCTCGACAACGGCGAAGATCGTATGATCCGAGCCCATGCCGACGCCGGTGCCCGGGTGCCACTGCGTGCCGCGTTGGCGCACGAGGATGTTGCCGGGAATGACGTGCTCACCGCCGTAGCGCTTGATGCCGAGGCGCTTGGAGTGCGAGTCGCGGCCGTTGCGCGTCGAGCCGCCAGCTTTCTTTTGTGCCATCGTTCAGATCCTTGAAGGTTCGGGCGGCCGCTTAGGCGCCGATGATGCTGGTGATGCGGATCTTGACGAGATCCTGGCGGTGCCCGCGCTTGCGGCGCGAATTCTTGCGGCGGCGCTTCTTGAAGGAGATGACCTTCGGACCGCGCGTGGCCTCGACGAACTCGCCGACGACCTTGGCGCCGGAAACGAGCGGGCTGCCGAATTTGGGGGTGTCGCCGCCGATCATGAGGACTTCGGCGAATTCGACCTTGGAGCCGGCGTCGCCGGCGATCTTCTCGATGGTGATGACGTCGTCAGCAGCAACACGGTACTGCTTGCCGCCCGTCTTGATGACAGCGTACATAGCTATTCCTTCAACGTTATCCGCGCCCTATGGCGCCGCAGTCGCCTGCGGACTTTATGAGATCGCCTCTAAGGGCGAACGAGCCTCGGGCAGCGCATTGCGCGCCCCGGTTGAAGGGGCGCGAGAGCGCCGGTTTATCGTCGAACCCCCGCAAAATGTCAATCGGGACCGGCATTTCCGCGCCAATATGGATGCCGGCGGCTGCCGCTATGGATTTTTAGGGTTGCCGGGCCCAGATCAAACGCCATTGCGGAGCGGGTTCCGCGAGTGAAACGGTAGCGATGCACCCCCTCGACAAGATCCCCATCCATGATGTCGGCCCGCAATTTCCGCTCGAGACGCTCGAGTTGGAGCGGGCACGCGCCGACGCCCTGATCGACGGCGCGACCCACGGCGTGCCGCTCTCGGCGCTGCGGGGCCTCGATGTCGTCTCGCGCCGCTGGCTGGCCAAGCAGGACAGCGTGCATCTCGATGAGATCGACGCCATCGCCGACCGCCTGGGTCGCCCGGGGGCCTACTTTCTGTCGGTCAACTATGAGTGGGGCTGCACCTGCCGGGTGGCGCCGTCGCCGGAGGGAACCAGTGCGCGACTGGTGCGCGTGCTCGACTGGGTCACCTACGGTCTGGGCCGCTATGTCATCGCCGCGCGTGTCGCCGGACCCGCCGGCACGTTTATCACGCTCACTTGGCCGGGTTACACCGGGGTATTGCAGGGGATGGCACCGGGGCGCTATTCCGCCGCGCTCAATCAGGCACCGATGCGCCGCCGGCTCGGACACTTCTATCTCGACTGGGCTGTTAATCGCGCGCGTGTGTGGCGCATGTCGCATGTGACGCCGGCGCACCTGCTGCGCGAGGTATTCGAAACGGCGACGAGCTTCGATGAGGCCAAGCGCATGCTCGCCGAGCGGCCGATCGCTTCGCCGGCCATCTTCTCGCTAGCCGGCATCAGGCCAAGCGAGACGGCGGTCATCGAGCGCACGGAGACGGAGGCGCGCCTGCACGAAGGCGTCAACACCACCGCCAACCATTGGCAGACGCCCGGCTGGACCGGTCACTCGCGCGGCAGCGACAGCGCCGGGCGCGCCCGGCAGATGCACAGCGTATCGACGGCGCTCGATCCAACCTTTCCGTGGCTGACGCGGCCGGTGCTCAACTGGAACACGCGCCTCGTCATGGTGGCGGACGCACGCGAAGGTCGCCTCGTAGCGCAAGGCTACGAGACGACCGGGCCGGCGACGTTGCCGCTCGAGCTGACGGCCTGAGCGGCGTGCCGCTTAACGCGTGAGAACCTCCTTGGTGACGTCGAGGGCGTGCGTGATCTCATCCGGCGTGAATTCGCAGGTGAGGAAGAAGCGCAACCGCGCCGCGTTGACCGGCACGCCCGGTGACATGATCAGCGAGGTGTTGATGCCGCGCTCCAGAACCTTGGAGACGGCCTTCGCCGCGCGCGTCGTGGCGCCGACCATCACCGGCAGCATGCCGATGCCGATGGAGCGGCCGGTGTCGAGACCGCGTGCCTTGGCTTCGCGCAGGAACAGCTTGCCGTTGCTGTGCAGGCGGGCGACCCGGTATGGCTCGCGCTTGACGACGCGCAGGGCAGCGAGCGCCGCGGCCGTCATGCTCGGCGGCAGGCCGACCGAGAACACGAAGCCGGGAGCCGAGTAGCGCAGCGCATCGATGAGCTCGCGGTTGCCGGCGATGTAGCCGCCGCAAGAAGCGTAAGCCTTGCTCAGGGTGCCCATCCAGATGTCGACCTTGTCGCCAGCAACGCCGGAGTGCTCGGCGAGGCCGGCGCCGGTCTTGCCGAGGACGCCGCAACCATGCGCGTCATCGACCATCAGCCAGGCGCCGTAGCGGTCCTTCAGCTCGACGACGCGGGCGAGGTCGGGGATGTCGCCTTCGGTCGAATAGAGGCCCTCGATGACGACCAGGCAGTTCTTGTACTTGTGACGCTGCTCGCGCAGCACCTGCTCCAGCAAGTCGAGCTTGTTGTGCTTGAAGGTCATGGTCTTGGCGCCTGACAGGCGCATACCGACCACGGCGCTGTTGTGCACGAACTCGTCATGAATGATGAGGTCGTCGGCGGTCATGATGGTGCCGATCGTGGAAACGTTGGCGGCGTGGCCGCTGACGAACACCAGCGCGCCCTCGACGCCGATCGTGTTGGCAATTTCCTGCTCCAGCTCGCGGTGCAGCGGCGTGTCGCCCGACACCATGCGGCTCGCCGAAACGGACGTTCCGTAAGCGTCGATGGCGGCCTTCGACGCCTCGATCAGGTCGGGGTGCCGGCTAAGGCCGAGGTAGTCGCACCAGGCGAAGTTCAGGACCGGCTTGCCGTCGATCAGCGTGTGGCGGCCTTGCGGGCCCTCGGTCGAGCGGAAGAACGGGTTCGCGATGCCCAGCATCTTGCCGAGGCCCTGATGGTACGTGATCGACTTGTATTCAGGCAGCGACGAGAAGGGTGCCGCGACGAGGCCGCGGTCCAGCTTGGCACGCAGCTTGTTCAGCGTTTGTGGCATAATGCTCATGATACTTGCTCCGAAGCTTGGCGACGCTCCCGCCGCACTGGGTTTGATCAAAATCTCGAATAGACACCGAGGTGAAAGTCGAAGCCGCCCGTCCACTCGGTGTCGGCCTGGGCTTGGCTGTCGTTGGATTGATTGTCGAAGGTCGCGAGCACGCCGGGGCGGTCCTCGCGCGGAAGGCCACCGAAGGGATGACCGGCGAACGGCGCCTGCTCTTCCGCAGCGTGGGTCGCATAAGGCGAATGGCTCATGACACTTCTCCTGGTACCGTCGCGCCCGATCACTCACCGGTGCGAACTGGAGACCGTTTTAGGAGAGGTGTAGGGAGCGCGCTGTTCCGGCCGGAACAAGAAGGCGGGCGAGACACTGGTCTCGCCCGTGAGCTACGCAGGGGTGCGCTTCTGCCCCGACCAATCGACGTTCAGCGTCGCGAACATGACGACCGCCAGCATCACGAAGCCGGCGATGGCGCCGGCCAGCAGCGCGTAGTCTTCGAGCTGCAGGATGAGGTACAGCAGGCCATAGAGCACGAAGAACACGCCGGCCATGACGAGGCCCTTGTTCATGCTCTCCTGCACGCGCCAGACGTACAGCGACAGCAATCCGCCGGTGGCAATCGCCGCAAGGAGATAGGCGGACAGGAAGCCGATCTGCTCGGCGAGCGACAGGAGCAGCACGTAGAAGAAGACCATCGTCAGCCCGACGAACAGGTACTGCACCGGGTGCACCTGGCGTGCCCCGCTGATCTCCAGCAGGAACACCGCCATGAACGCCGTGGCGAGGAACATCATCGCGTATTTCGCGGCGCGGCTGACGAGTTGGTAGAAATCGACGGGAACGATAAAGCGCACGCCGAACGCATAGGGCTGCATGCGCTCCAGATCCTGATCACCCAGCGTCCAAGATTGCGGCACGCTGCGCGCCAGGTGCGGGATCTGCCAGCGGGCCGAGAACGCGTTTGCCTCGATGCTGCGGTCGTTGGGCAGGAAGGCGCCGGTGAACCCTGGATCGCTCCAGTCCGAGTTGAGCTCGACAGTCGTCTGCTGTGCGACCGGCGCGAAGGTGAGCTCGGATGAGCCGTTGAGCGTCAGCGAGAACTTGAAAT
Organism: uncultured Alphaproteobacteria bacterium; assembly: GCA_963812795.1. Taxonomy (GTDB): domain Bacteria; phylum Pseudomonadota; class Alphaproteobacteria; order Rhizobiales; family Hyphomicrobiaceae; genus Hyphomicrobium_A. The sequence continues at coordinate 574,717 of CAWEWG010000007.1, forward strand.
CGAAACCGTTGAGACCGGTCGGCGGTGCTCCCGGAAGGGCATCGGGCGACGGGAAAAGCTTTGCCGCCGAGGCGAGCCGCACGTGGATGCCGCCGCCACGAATAGCCGGCACCCCGATGCTCGGCTCGAACGCCAGAGTCTCGCTGCCATCGATGCTGAGCGAGGCCGCCTCCTTCAGGCCGGATACATCGCTGACCGCCACTGCCAATACGGCATCGCGCCAGCGCACCGACTGGGCGTCGGCAACGACATCGCCGATGTTGGGCGCGGCGAAGCTGCCCGCGAAATCGAGGAAGCTCGTGTAGACGGCGACATCGTAGATCGAGCGGTGCAGGATCTTGGTCGTCGCCTTGCCGTTGATTTTGAGCGCCTGCGGCAGGAACACCGCGCGCTTCTCAACGATCTCTTCGACGCGTTTGTCGCCCTCGCCGGTGATGCGCTTGACGGTATAGGGGACGATGAGCAGCGGCCCGTCGATGTATTGCGAGCCGCCCCACTCCTGCGCCACCTGCTGGCGGACGCCCTCGGCGCGCTGCTCGCGCTCGCCGATCAGCCCCCACACCAAGAGGAGCGGGATGCCGAGCACGAGGATCAATCCGCAGATGAGGAAGAATTTGAATGCGGGGCTGCCGAGCAAGCGCCCTATGGCAGCGGTCAGGCTTTCCACCACTCGTCTCCACAGCGAGGAAAATCGCCTGGAGGTAACGGTAAGCCGGTGGCGCGAACAAGTCGGCAAATCGGCGGAATTCCGAATAATCCCGCCGATTGCCTATAGCCGGATCAGCCGGTGGCCGCCTGCAGCTCCGGCAGCCGCTCGTCGGCCCACACCTTGAACGTGGTCAGGACGTGCGGACCGAAGGTGTTGATGAGCGGTACGTCGGTGGCGTCGCGGCCACGGGCGACGACAATGCGCCCGATGCGCCGCGTGTTGTGACGGGCATCGAACGTGAACCAGCGGTTCTCCAGGTAAACCTCCACCCAGGCGCTGAAGTCCATGGGGGCCGGATCCTTCGGCACGCCGATGTCGCCGAGGTAGCCGTTGACATAACGGGCCGGGATATTGAGGCAGCGGCAGAGCGCGATCATCAGATGCGCGAAGTCGCGGCACACGCCCTTCTTCTCCTCGTAGGCTTCGAGGGCCGTGCGCGTCGCGCGGGCATGCGGATAGCCGAAGGTCAGGTGCTTGTGCACGAAGTCACAAACCGCCTGCACGCGCGTCCACCCGGGTTTGACCCCGCCGAACAGGTCCCAGGCGACTTGGCCGAGCCGATCCGTTTCGCAGTAGCGGCTGCCGAGCAGAAAGCCGAGCAGGTAGTGCGGCAGCATTTCGACGGGCACTTCGCGCGCGTCGGGCGCGACCTCGTCGGGCTTGCCGCTGTCGAGAATGGTGCCGTCGAGGTGCAAGGTGATGTTGCCCGAGGGGACCATCAGCCGGCGGCTCTGATTGCCGAAACCGTCGAGATACATCATCGCCTGCGTCGGCGGGCGCGTTTTGAACGGGGCTTCCGAGCTGATGTCCTTGCGTCGCTCGGGATGGACGTCGAGGAGGCAGATCAGTGGCGTGGCTCTGGGGACCGAAATACCGATCTCGCAGCCGTAGTTGATGAGCATGTGTGGAATTCCTCTTGGCGCAGACAGAACGCGCGCGGGTCGGCGCGGTTCCTTCCTCCGAGCGACCAAGTGACGACGTACGTCACTGGTCGTGCGCGAAAAATTCGCAATGCATCGCGCGCTGATCGTAGCACCGCTGCGTGCGCGGTGAAATCTCCATCACCGCCGGCGACGCGCAGATTAGCGGCGAAACGCTGCCTAAAATCACGGCAACTCAGAGCCGCTTGACAGCACCGCCTCTCCGTCGCTAATTTCTGTCATGACAGAAACGAACGTACAGACCGGCGCACTTGAGGGCCCGATTGAGCGGTTCGTGCTCCATTGGGGCGAAATGGGCACCTCCTGGGGCGTCAACCGGTCGGTGGCGCAGATTCATGCCCTGCTCTACCTCAGCGAAACACCGCTCACCGCCGAGGACATCGCCGAGCGCCTGGCCATGGCGCGCTCCAATGTGTCGACCAGCCTGCGCGAGCTGCTGTCGTGGAACCTCATTCGCCGCGTTCACGCCATGGGCGACCGGCGCGACTTCTACGAGGCGGAAGCCGATATGTTCGAAATGGTCCGGCGTATCGCCATGGGCCGCAAGTCGCGCGAGATCGATCCGGCGCTGGCCGTGCTGCGCAGTTGCGTCGCCGAAGCCAAGAGCGATGCTGCCGTGCCGGCCAGCGTGCGCAAGCGGCTCACCGCCATGCTCGAATTCACCGAGACCGTCGATCGCAGCTTCGGCGAAATCATGCGGCTGCCGGCGCCAACTCTGATGGGCCTCATCCGCATGGGCGGCGCCATAGCGCGCTTTGCCGGTCGCAAATCGAGCAAGAAGCAGCCGCGGGTAACGCGGTCGGCCTAAATGGGGGTACGTGCCATGTCCGCCCAGGAATTCCGCAGCCCTGCCGAGATGCAGGCGCCCGAATATCTGCCCGCGGCGAGCGGACCCGCTGCGGTCGGCGATCTGCGCTTCCGCACCCTCGTCGGCGAGAGCGCCTGGGCCGAGCTGCCCGAGGCGGTGCGCCGGCGCTTCTCCAAGTGCCTCGCACCCGACGAGACGCTGATCTATCGGGGCCGTGTCGTCGAGACCCGGCTGTCGCTTGGCGGGCGCGTTCTCTCCTTTCTCGCGCGCGCCATCGGCGCTCCGCTGCCGCTGACCGATGGCGCCATCGGCCCGGCGCTGGTCGTGGTCACCGAGGATCCCCGGCTTGGCGGACAGAGCTGGCTGCGCATCTACACCCGCCCCGGACGCTTCCCGCAGGCCATCAACTCGACCAAGCGGTTCCGCGGTGCGACGGGCCTTGAGGAGTACGTGGGCTGCGGGATCGGCATGTCGTTGCGCGTGACGGTCGAGGCGGGCGTGCTCATCTTCCGCTCGGCCGGATACTTCCTGGAGCTCGGCCGCTGGCGTCTGCCGATTCCCCACGCGATCGATCCCGGCCGCATGCAAATCGAGCACCGCGACGAGGGCGCCGGGACTTTCACCTTCGCGCTGCAGTTGACGCACCCGCTGCTCGGCTTGCTGGTGCATCAGCTGGCCATTTTCGGCGACGCCTGAGTGCGCTCGCGCTCCCCGCGGCATGCGGCTATGATCCGCGCATGACCAGACGCACCGTGCGCCTCATATGGGTTTTGACCGGGCTGTGCCTCATCGCCGGCGTGGTCGCCAGCACCGCCGTCTGGCTGGGTGCGCCCGATCAGCCCTGGCAGCGTGCCGTGCAGGAGCTGTCGACGCTGCTCGATGTGCTGGCACTGCTCCTGTGGATGGGCATTTTCGCCATCTACTGGGCCCGCCGCCGTCCGCGCCCCTGAGAGCACCTCGCAAAACGCGGCGCGCCGGGACACCCCGCGGGCCCCGGCGCGCTTCTCAATCCGCAATCCCCGAGAGACCGAAGGGGCCGCGGCTATTCAGTCGACGGGAAACGAGACCTTGTAGTCGCGCATCTGCGGCTGCGGCTCGCCGTTGACCTGGGCCTCCGGGTCCTCCGGCTGCTGCGAGCGCACCTTCTGCGAATAGTCGACCTCGCACATCTCGACGGTACCGGTCACCTCCCGGTCGCTGTCGTCGATCGAGCCCCAAAGCCAGGGCATCGACACGTTGTCGAGCGGGTCGGGCTGATAGCTGACCTCCTCGACGAGGCAGCTCACGCGCAAATCGTAGCGGATGCGCTGCACCTTGGCAGAGACACGCTGCGCCTCGGCAAAGACGCGCTTGGTTTCGGCACGGATCTGCGCCAGTGCTGCGCGCACGGGAGCGTCGTTGCCGCGGACACCTTGTCCGTTCGCTGCGGCCGGAGCTCCGGCTTCGCCCGCAGCATTGTCGAGTACGGTCCATTTGAAGTTGCCCTGATCGGCAAGATCGGGCTCGATTGCACGCCACGCATTACTTGTCTGCGGCAATTCATTGGCACTGGCTGGAAGTGCAGCCAGGACAAATGCAAAAGCGAGACAAAACGCTTTCAATTCACGACCCCTTTACATTGAAGCAGCGGTACGGATTGTGGCTAACATGGCGATCCGGGGGCGACCAACGCACGCTTTGCGTTTTGCACGCTATGCACATGGCCCCTGTGCATGAGCCCGTCATATATCGCTCCCCTTGTGCACAGATGTTTTCCGACAGGGGAGCATCTACAATCCGAAAAGCAGTTTTTGTCGTCAGACAAATCACGTATTTGCAATGCCTTAACCGTAATTGGTTGAGACTCTGCTTTGCAATACATCGTGAGGGACGGTGCCATGACCGAGACACTGAAGCTGGTAGCGACCGAGTACGCAGCGGCGTGCATGGGCAAGGTGGAGAGCGTTGCGCGCTCGCGCGACCGCCACTGGTGGGCCGGGGTCGGCCTTTATCTTTGGACGGCTTTTCTATTCGGTAACGTACTGGGCGAAATTTGGCGTCTCGCCGCGGTACCGATGGCCTGATATCGGCGCGCTTACTATTTTCTAGTACTACCGGCATTTCTATAGGGAAACCGAGGAGTAGCCGGATGACCGCCAAATCGTGCAATTGCGCACTCGATCGCCGCGGCCTGCTGGCCGTTGGCGCTGCCTCGCTCGCCGCGGTGCTCGCCGGGCGATCAGCGCTGGCCGCCGACGGCCCCGTCGTCGACGCCCCGGTTCGCTCGCCCGAGCACGCGCTCGAGAATCTGAAGAAGGGCAACGCGCGCTTCATGTCGGAGCCGCAATTGTGCGAGCTCGATCTCATCAAGCAGCGGGCGGCCGTCGCCGGTCATCAAACGCCTTGGGCGACGATCCTCAGCTGTGCCGACAGCCGTGTGCCGCCGGAGCTGGTGTTCGGGGGGCGTGGACTGGGCGAGCTGTTCGTCGCCCGCAACGCCGGCAATCTCGCCGATACGGCCACCATGGGAACGCTCGAGTACGGCGCCGCCGTCCTCGGTTCGCCCCTCATTGTTGTTCTGGGCCACAGTCACTGCGGAGCCGTCGATGCGGCCTGCAAGGTCGTCACCGATAATGCGACGTTCCCCGGCTCCATCGGGCCGATGATCGACCCGATCATTCCCGCTGCCCTGGCGGCGCGCAGCCGCCCCGGCGACTTCTTGGACAACAGCGTGCGGGAAAGTGCGTTGCGCACGGCCCGCCGCCTCACTTCGAGCGCCACGCTCGCCGAGCTGGTGAGCGCCGGGAAGTTGCAAATCCTCGCGGCTCACTACGACTTGGCAACCGGCGAGGTTGAGTATCTCGCTAACGGCTAGTGGGCCCACTCGCGCAGCCGCACGCTGATGGCCGAGATCTCCCCGTTCAGCTCGCGCAGCAACGCCTGATTTTCGAGGTATGCCTCGCGCCGCGCATCGCGCTCCGCCGCGGTTGGCTCGCGCTCCAAGTGCGAAAAGCTGCCGAGGATGCTCTCACACTGCTTCTCCACGGCGCTGACCTCGTCCTTGAGGCGCTCGCACGCCATCAGCCATTCGAGAGTTTGCGCGTTCAGCATCGCAGTTCCCTCCACTCACGGTCTCACCCACTGTGATTGAGGCATTCTGCGGTCCATACAGTGCCGGCGAACAGTTGCGAGCCGGTTTTATCCCCGTTATCCCCTGGCCTGATCCGCGGTTGCACGGCGCCGGCGTGCCTGGTTTGCCGCGGGCGTGAGGTGTTCCCGTGGGGACAGGCGCGTGCGTCGACGCTGGCTATGGTCCGGGCATCACAACAGCGGAGACCACCCCCCATGCTTGCAGACATCATGCACGTGCTCTGCGACCCCGACCAATACCTGGTCACCATCCAGGGCGGCGAGATCTACCTGCTGCCGGTCGACGCAGCCCAAACGCCGGTCAGCAGCGACAGCTAGCGCTCCCTACGTCTGGCTGCGCGTTAGTTGAAATCGTCAGCGGCAACCACCCCTGCCTCTTAATGGTCACGTCATCGCCCCGCTGTAGGCTCCCCCATCCGCTTTGATTGCACTAGGCGGGAAATGCATCGGGGGATGCCATGATCTTTGACGCCATCGCAATCATCGTCCTTTGCGGGATGATGCTGGTTCCGCTCGTCAACATTGTCGTGGGGCTCATAGTTGGCGCCTGGCTTGGTGGGCCGGCCGGGGCGCTCGTTGGTCTTGCGCTGGCCGTCCTCATCGTTGCCTTAGAGACGCGGATCGGCGACCGACTTGGATGGTTCGAGCCGGACACCACCACCGCTGAGGCCGCACCTCAGACCCTCGCGTCGCGTTCAAGCGATTTGCGACCGAACACGAGACACGCCGCTCTCAGCGCACCGGTCTATTTCACCGAGCCCATGCCGCCGCTTCCGCCCATGATGGCTTCGACAGGCCGATACGAGGGCGATTTCGATGCTCGCCACCGTCTGAACTAGGGCGACCAGCAGCGAGCGTGGTATTCGGGGCCTGGGAGCGTCGCTCGCGCCCGGAACCGTCGCAACCACTGTTCGATGAGCTGGTGACCGCTGCAACCATTGACGTGCGAGTTCAGCGCGGCCTCGTGCGCGGCGTGCTCAGCCTGATCCGCCCACTCATCGGCTAGAGCTTGAGCTGCGTGAGCTTGCTCATCCCGTTCCCTGTATAGGCTTGTCAGGTCCGTGCGTATCTCTTAAGAGCACCGTTCCGAACGTCCGGGCGCCCGCCCAAGGCCGGTTTTGGCCGAGCGGCGCAGCCTTCGCGGGACTGGGTTTGGAGAGGTGGCTGAGTGGCTGAAAGCACCGCACTCGAAATGCGGCATACTCGCAAGGGTATCGTGGGTTCAAATCCCACCCTCTCCGCCACCCACGCAATGCCGGTCTAGTCTACTCCTCACCCAATGTTTGATCGCTACCTGGATCTGTGGCGCCTGACCGCCGACGGCGCACCGATCGTCACCCGTGCCGCGCATCTTCTGCCCGTGCGGCGCGATGGTGAAGCCCTTATGCTCAAGGTCGCGACCGAGGCCGACGAAAAACACGGCGGCGTCCTCCTGTCGTGGTGGGACGGAGACGGCGCGGCGCGCCTGCATGCCAGGCAGGACGATGCCATCCTGCTCGAACGCGCCGAGGGTTCCGGCTCGCTCGGCGCCCTCGCCCGCAACGGCCGCGACGACGAAGCGACGCGCATTCTCTGCGATGTCATAGGTCGCCTGCATGCGCCGCGCGCCAAGCCATTGCCGGAGCTGATCCCGCTGTCGGCGTGGTTCAAGGATTTGTGGTCCGTGGCCAAAACCCATGGTGGCGCCTACGCCCGCTCAATGCAGACAGCGCAATCCCTGCTCGCCGACCCGCAGGATGTCGGCGTGCTGCACGGTGACATCCACCACGACAACGTCCTCGATTTCGGCGCCCGCGGCTGGTTGGCCATCGATCCCAAGCGCCTTATCGGCGAGCGCGGATTCGATTACGCCAACATCTTCTGCAATCCCGACGTCGGCGACGCCGCCTGCAGCGTGGCGCGAACCCCGGAGCGTTTCGTCGCCCGGCTCGACATCGTCGTCGCCCGCTCCGGGCTAGAGCGCCGGCGCCTGCTGCAATGGATCGTTGCCTGGTCCGCCCTCTCGGCCGCCTGGTTCGCCGGCGACGACGGCGACCCGGAGATCGACCTTGCGATCGCCGAGTTGGCGTGGGCCGAGTTGGAGCGGTGAGTTGCCGCGCGCTGGAACCTGCGGCCGCCCGTGTCGGTTCGCCCGATGCGGGGGGCCAACCAGAGCCCAGGAGCCAACCCTATGGCATTTCCCGTAGACCCCGTCGCCGATCCCGATTTTGGATATCACGTCGAGACTTATCGAGGCTTCGTCAAATGGGGCCTCATCTTTGTGGCCCACGTCGCCCTAGTTCTCATGTTGCTCGCTTACGTCTTTGTCTGACGACGTCCTCACGGCCGCCATGCGTCGCTCGCGAACGTGAGATGGTTGCTGGATGCGCTGGCGCTTTGCGCGGAGCCGCCGCCCACGCCTGGGGCTGAGTTGCCGCCGGCGGAATAGTGCGATAGCGAGTGGTCTCGTTATCGTGGTCCCACCGCCGTGCCCCCTCAATCAGAAATTGTGAGCGCCGATCCATGAAGCTTGTGCGTTTTGGCAACCGCGGCGCGGAAAAGCCTGGCCTAATCGACAGCAGCGGCGCCATTCGTGATCTGTCGGCCCATGTGCGCGACTTCACCGGCGAGAACCTGTCGCCGGCCATCCTCGGCAAGCTGCGCAGCATCGATCCCGAGAGCCTGCCGGCAGCCCCCGCCGGCGTGCGCCTCGGCGCCCCCGTCGCCGGCACGCGCACCTTCATCGCCGTCGGCCTCAACTACGCCGATCATGCGAAGGAGACCGGGCAGGACATCCCCGCCGAGCCGATCCTTTTCAACAAGCTCGGCAACTGCATCGTCGGTCCCAACGACGACATCATGTATCCGCGCGACAGTGACCGCATGGACTGGGAGGTGGAGATCGCCTTCGTCATCGGCGCGCGCGCCCGCTATGTCGACGAGAAGGACGCCCTGGCGCACATCGCCGGCTACTGCCTGTGCAACGACGTTTCCGAGCGCCGTTTCCAGGTGAAGCGCGCCGGCCAATGGGTGAAGGGCAAGTCGGCGGAGACGTTCGGACCGCTCGGCCCGTGGCTGGCGACGCCGGACGAAATCCCCAACGTGCAGAACCTCGCCATGTCGCTCGACGTCAACGGCGAGCGCAAGCAGACTGGCTCGACGTCGACGATGATCTTCTCGATCCCGTTCCTGCTCTCCTACATCACCCAGTTCATGGTGCTGGAGCCGGGCGATGTGGTGACGACGGGAACGCCACCGGGCGTCGGCTCAGCCAAGAAGCCGCCCGAGTACTTGAAGGCGGGCGACGAGCTGGTGCTGCGGATCGATGGCCTGGGCGAGCAGCGCTCGAAGGTCGTCCCCTTCAAGCTTTAGGCCGGGGCAGCACGTCTGCCTGGGCTGGCCGCGGTGGCGGCACGGCGCGTTGGCCTGTGCCGTCGATGAGAACCTGCAGCACATGCCGCACCAGCGGTAGCCGCATGAACCAGCCAAGAAATGCGCACGCCAGGTTGACGTGGTTCATGCACGCGGCAATGGCGTAAATGCCGTGAACCTCGCTGCCATCCGGAAAGCGGTAGGTCATGCGCGTCAGCGTCTTGGGATGTTCGCTCGCGTCGCGGATTTGCAACCCAACCGGCCCGAGCCGCTCCACCCAGTGCCGGGTGTCCCGGCAAATAACGCAGTAGCCGGCGAAATAGACGGTCGACGGCTGGTCGATCCACGGCCGCCAGCGCGGCATCCAGTTGGGCACGTTGATCCGGTAGTCGCGCCAGGCTTCGCCGAAACGCGGCTTGATGTCGATCGTGTGGTGCCAGCGCACGATCCCGAGCGCGTAGATCACGGCGACGACAGCGGCCGCACCCAAGAGAAAGCTCTGATACGCGATCGCGAGCACCAGCAGGCTGGCGACGACCGAGATTTGCATCGGGTTGGCGACGTAAGCGTAGGGACCCGTCACCACCAAGCGTTTGGGCGGGTCGAAGGGGATCGGCGTGCCGTCGCCGCGCTCGGCAAACTCCTGGCTGCCCGCGAGGCCCAAGACAATGGGGATCAGCAGCGCGTTGAAGACGAGCGAGAGCTGCCAAGCCGGCCACTGCATCGCCTCCCACACGCTGCGGCCCGAATGCTCGAGGATCACGGCGGGAAGCATGACGAACACGAGGATGCCGGTGATGAGCGCCTGCGCTGCGGCGCGCCAGCCGACGTGAACGTCGCGCGCCGTGAAGCTGGCGAGGAGCCAACCCGGCAGAAAGCACGCACCTAGCACCAGCGCTTCGCCCCACAGCCAATCGTTTCCGAGCTGAACCAGCGGCGCCAGGCGCGGCATGGCGACAACGTCGATCCACAGCGCGGTGAGCAGTGCCAGCAGCACGTACCGGCCGCCGAAGAGCAGGAACAACGCGGCGCCCCACCACACCGACCAGCCGAGCAGCACGTCGAAAGGAAGGCCGAGCAGCAGCCCGCCGCTGGCGTTGAACTCCCACCAGCCCATGTGCAGCGCCACGAGGTTCGCCAGCACGAGCGTGGTCAAGTTCCACAGGCTGGCAATGAACACGCCAGCGAGCAGGCGCTTGCCGGGACGCGCGACGAGGATGGCCGCGCCGGCGATCAGGAACGGGATCAACAGGATCGCTGCCCGCTGCTGCGCGACGCTAAGTTCCAGGAGTTGCGGCATGGTCGATCAATTCTTCGGCGACGAGGCCGACGGCGTACTTCTGCAGCGTTCCGAAGTACCAGTAGGGATCGTATTTGCGATGAAACGACAGGCGCCACGTGACAAGTGTATGGGCCGCGTCGGTCGGCGTCAGCTCAACCTCCGAGCGCTTCCAGCCGAGATAGTGCGCGACGTAGGAGGTGTCGCTGACGAGCTCAAATGCGATTTTGCGCTCCGTCGCTTCCGTCACGGCGAATACCGCCGAGCCTTCGATGCGGTTCCAGAAGATGTGCTTATAGGCGACGAACGTCGCCCGCCGCTGATCGCCCACTCCTAGGCCCTCGCCTTCCAGCGCGACGGGATACGGGAAAATCCTCAGGAACAGCGGCTTGTTGTCGCCCAGCACGGGTGCGCGGGCGAGTGTCGTTCTCACCGCCTCGATGGGTGCCGGTACGAGCTTGCTGACAACTACCTCGTGCTCGCGCGGGAAGGATGTGCCGGGTGTGGTTCCTTCGATCGCCATCAGGGCGATGATCGCTACGAGGGCGGCGCTCTGCAATTTGCCTTTGGTATCGCGACGCTTCCGGCTCCAGTCGACGATGGCGGCGATGATGAGACCGACACCAAAGAACAAAGGCGAAGCGAACAGGATGCAGATGTAGCCTTCCTGCAAAAGCGGAGCGGCGAGCAACAGGGCGATTGCCATGCCCTTCATTGTCGCGCCGGTAGCGGACTTGTCGGGCGGGGTCAGCGATAGGCCGAGCGCCAGCAGCAGCGGCAGGCCGGTGTACAGCGCCGCCGATTGCTCCAGGCCGCCCCGTCGCAGAAACCAGTAGACGAGCCCCGCGCAGCCGATGACGAGAACGGTGAAGAAAAGCTTCCATTGCCCCGGCCCGATCTTGTAGCCGGTGTCCTTCGGTCCGCCGCCGTCTTGCTTCGGGTCAGGCTGCTCAGGCTGCACGGTATCGCCCCTCGCTCGTCCCCATACGGTTGGGGGCGCCGGGGCTTTCGCGCAATAGCTAAAATGCCGGCCTGCCCTGAAAGGGTGGGGACCGAAGTCCGTGGCCACATAAAAAAGGTGGCGCCGGGATGCAGCCCGCACGCCACCTCGTAGTGCCCACGTCGTCAATAAGTCTGCTGCACCTTGGCCTTGTGCTGATCGGAGCGCATCATCTTGCGCGTACGATCCCAGTCGCCGCTGTCGAGCTTGCTGGCGGCCTCGCGGCTCTGCCGCTCGAGATCACTGAGCGCGCTGGCCGATGCCTGCGGCGCCGGAGCTGCACCCGAGGTGAACACGTCGCGCGAGCGCTTGATGTACTCGGCGTTCTCCTCCAGCACCTTGCGCGCTCCGGCGATGTCGCCGTTGTCGCGCAGCTCCACCGCCTTCTCGCTCTTTTCGGTGGCGATCTGCTGCGTCACCTGGCTCATCACCGGCTTGTTGATGCCGTCCTCGACATCCTTCGCATTGCTCGAAAAGCGCACGCTGGGCTTGGCCTCGGCACGCGACGGCGAGCCGCCCTTGTCGAGGTCCACATAGGTGACTGTCACATCGGCGACTTCCGCGGCGCCGTCGCTACGGCCTTCCGGCGCTTGCAGCTCGACGACCACATAGCGCTCGTTGTCGGCCTGCATCTGGTTGAGCTTCAACGTCACCTTGTCGCCCGAAATGCTGCCGTCGCGGCCGAGGATGCGCGTCGGTTTAAAGCCGAGCTTGCATTCGATGATGATGGTGATGTCGCGCGCCGACACGGAGAGCGCGTCGCCGAACTCGCGGTCGAAGATCTCGGCGAGATCGCTGGGGCGCTCGACAAAAGCATGGTTGCCGTCGGAGGCAGCGGCCAAGCGCTGCATCAAGTCTTCGTTGTAGTCGAGGCCGAGGCCGATGGTGCTGACCGAGATGCCCTTGGAAGCGAGCTTGCGTCCAAGCTCGGCGAGTTCGCCAGGGGTCGACGGCCCGACGTTGGCGAGGCCGTCCGAAAGCAGGATGACGCGGTTGACGTTGTTGTCGGAGACGAACTTCTCGACCTGCCGGCCACCTTCCTGGACGCCTGCGTAAAGGGCGGTGGTGCCCGACGCCTCGAGATTGTCGATGGCCTCGATCAACTTGTCGCGTGAATTGCGCAGCGGCGCGGCCGGGGTGAGGACGGTCGAAGTCGTGGTTGTAGGACACGAGCGAGACGATATCGTCGGATGACAGCCGTTTCAGAGCCACGCGCGCGCCTTCCTTGGCGGCGGCGATGCGGTCGCCCTGCATCGAGCCGGAGCGGTCGATGACGATGGCGACGTTCACCGGCGTGCGCCGCTCGCTCTTGGCAGTGGCGAGGCTCTTCAGATTGAGACGCAGAAAGACGCTGCCGGGCTTGGAGGTCGACAGCACGGTCTGACCGAGATCGGCTTCCAGCTTCAGTTCGGCGGCGGTGAGTGTCGTCGGCAATATGACGGGTGCGGCGAGTGCAAGCGCGAGCGCGGCGACGCGGATAATCGACATGGCAATTGCTCCTCATCTGCAATGTGGGAGCAATCTAATGCTCGCCCGCGGCGGAAGCAGGCTCCGGCGGTGGCGGAACGGCGTCGGCGTCATGGCTGAAAAAAGAGATTGCCCCGCGTTGCCTGCCGGCAACGCGGGGCGATGTATCGAGTGACGAGGCGACGTTAGTTCAGCGTGCGGCCGTCGTCGAAGGCGATGCGCGGCTCGGCATGCTGCGCAGCGGTAAAGCCCGCGCTGAGGCGCCGCCACGAGGCCTCGTCGGCGCGCGCATTGCCATGGAAAGCCTCGGCCAGGCCGCGGGCAATGTCGTAAAGCGACTGCTGCTCGTTCGACAGGCGGCCGGCGCCGGCGTCGGCTTCGAGGCTGTCGGTGAGATCGCGCAGCACCGCCTCGTACGGGCCATGAGGCAGCAGCATCAGCACCGCCCAGTGCTGATCCAGCTCTTGGTAGGCGTCATCGAGCATCTGCAGATCCCAGCTCGCCTGTGGCCGCAGTTTGCTTTTCAGCGCCGTGTAGGCCTCGTCGAGCGACAGCCGCGCCTCGTCCTCGCGCTTGCGCAGCAGCGCATCGAGCGAGGCATTGGAGCGGCGGGCGCGATTGAACGCCTCGTTGGCGGCGATGGCGGCGACGTGCGCGTTGCCGGACACGCGCTCCCAGGCTTCCGACTTTATGTTCAGGGCGGCGAGAAGCTGGGTGATGAACCCGCCGCGAATCTCGGTGGTCGTCGCCTCGTCGGTCGGCGGCTTGTGCTCGATAGCTCGCGTGGAGTTCGGGAAGTAAGCTGCCTCGACGCTCCCCCTGTGCCTGGCCGCCGGCGAGACGTGGACGCCCGTAGTCGGCCATCAGCGTGCGGGCGCGGATGCGCGCCAGGGTCTTGTAGAGATCGCGGTGGATGTAGAAGTAGCCGGCATTCTTGCCCGCGCGCTGCACGCGCCCGAGGGTGGCGCCGGCATTCAGCGTCGAGCGCACCGTGCGCCGGTGCTCCTCGATCACCTCGGCGAGGTTGATCTCGGCGGTGAAGCCGCGATCCTCGTCGATCGGATGCATGTAGTGCAGCACCGTCTCGGCGTTCTGGTTGATGTCGGGCAGCAGCGCCACGCCGACGATCTTTTCCAGCTCGGCAAGATCGATGTTGGCCTTGTCCGCCTCGAACGAGCGCTTGGCGACGATGGCCAGGAACTCATACAGCTCGGCGCGCACCAGATAGCGGCCGGCCGCCTCGTCGTAGTCGACGGCGCTGATGGTCGAGCCGGCGTTGAGCACGCCTAGCACCTGCCGCTCGGTGTGCTGATCGAGCATCTCCGGGCGCACCTCGGCCATGAAGCCCGAGGCGTTGGTGATGGGTCGCATCGCATTCAACGTCGCGCGCGCGTTGTCGAGCGTGTCGGGCAGCAGCGCATTCTCGATGATGGCTTCGAGCTGCGCCGAGTTGCGGCCCTTGGCTGACGGCACATCGGCGAGCGGGGAGCGCACGGCGTTGGCACCGAACAGGCCGGTCATGAAGATCAGCGAATCGATGCCGATGGCGATGGCGAGCGCCAGGTAGGCGAGCCGGTTGCCGTCCTGGAAGGCGTTGAGCGAAACGACGAAGCGGTGCGCCTTGTCGTCCCGGTTCATCTCCGCATAGCTGATCTTGCCGCGCAGCTCGTCCGTCTGCTTGCTGGGCAAGCCGCTATCGGACAGGCACTTCACGGCAAAGCCGAACAGCGCGTCGGTCGAGCGCTGACCGGCGAGCTTGTCGCCGCCGACACAGTTGGCGTTGAAGGCCTTGGTGCCGGCCTGCAGCGTGAAGAGGTTGGCGGCCGCCTCGCTCGCCTGCTTGGGGTCGCAGTCGATGCCGGCGACCTTCGGCTTCGTCACGTCGGCCGAGAACATGGCGCTATAGAGCTGCGAGCACCGCTGCTGCACCTCGGCGAGGCGCTCCGCGTCGGGATGCTGGCGGAACTCGGCGCGCGCCGTTTCGAAGGCCGGCAGCACGCGGCCGGGGTCGACGCGCTGCTCGGCGTCCTGACCGGCGATGTTGTCCTGCGCCATCTTGATGCGCTGACCGGCGGTCTCTTCCTCGCCCTTGTACTTGGCGAGTTCGCCGTCGATCGTCGCCAGCTCGCGCTTGATCTGCGAGATGCGCGCTTCCGCCGTGTCCAGACGCTTCTTGGCGTCCTTCACGCGGTCGTCCTGGATCTTGAAGGCGGCCTGCATTTTTCCGAGGTCGCCCATGATCTGGCGATAGACGGGACCGCGACCCTCCTTCAGCGTACCTTCCACGCCCTTGCTCTCGGCCATGCCCTCGACGCGCTTGGCGTCGATGGCTTTGGCGCGCGTGTCGAGCTCGGTCTTGGTGGCGGAGTAGTCGGCGGCGAGCGTCGCGCGGTCGCTTTCCAGTCGCGCCAGCTCGTCGGTGAGCGAGGTCTTCTTGCCGGCGATGCCGGCCTGGCCGCTCTGCGCCGTGGTGATGCGCTCCTGCTGCTCCTTGATGCCGCGGTTGCGCGCTTCGATCTGGTCGTTGAAGTACTTCTCGATCTCGCCGGTCGAGCCCTGCGCCGCAGCGCCGAGCTTGTCGAGCTGACCTTCGTAGGCGTGCCAGCCTTCGCTCTGGAACAGCGACGACGTCTGCGTCAGCTGCTGGTCGGAGATGGTGGCGCCGATGTCGGCGATGATGGCAGAGACCTGGTTGGTGGCGCGCAACTCGGAGACGCGCTGGCGCTGCTCCTGCGGGAAGACGACGTTGAAGCGGCTGTCGAAGGAGAAGAACACCGAGGTCGCCATGCAGGCGAGGAACATCACCCACAGCATGGAATTCTTCGCCATGATGCGCAGCGCCTGCGCGTACGGGGCGACGACGTCGGTGCGGGCGAATAAGGTGAGCAGGCCGAGCACGCCGACCAGCAGGCCGGCGGCGATCAGCGCCTGGATCACGTAGTCGGCCTGGATGCCGTAGTTCCATTGGTAGACGGCAAATCCAGCGGCCAGCAGCGCCGCGCCGACGACGATCACCACGATGAGCGGGGCGGTGACGCGGGTGATGCCGCTGCGCGGAATTGTACTCATGCCGGTGGCGAAGCTCTCGCCGATCAGCCAGGCGACGATGAGCATGACGCCGTGAATGCCGAAGGTGAACATCAGCGACAGCACCGGCTCGCCGGTGAAGTTCGTCATGCCGTCCCAGGTGGTCCAGCCGCCGGCGAGGGAAAGCACGATCGCCGCCGTGCCGAGCATGGCGAGCTGCCAGTTGGTGAAGAAGACTTCCTCGATCACCCGCCACAGCCGCGGCCCGACCCTGAACAGGGCGATCAGCGCGGCGATGACGACGACGGTGAGTAGAATGCTGCGGGCGTACGCAGCCGGGTTTGCCATTACGCCGTCGAGGGCCTGCTTCACGTCCATCTGCAATTCCCGCCTTGGCCGGCCGACGCCGGATCCCGCACGCCGCATAGCGGCTCAAAAATCACGCGACGATGCACGATGACCACAGCTCCTGGCCACTTCGGGGCAGGATTGCGGCGATCCCATGCACTAGGACTGGTTTTGGTTTCCGAGTGAGCCGGGACAAATCCAGCGCGCGCGCTCTCGCCAGAATTGGGGACGGATAAATGCAAATGCAAGCTTCGTGCGCCAACGGCACGCGCCGCTTGCCCAAAATGCACGCAAGCTTTGGCTAGACGGCTTCGAACAATGCCGCGATGCCCATGCCGCCGGCGACGCCGAGCGTCGCAATGCCGAGCCCGGGTCCGGTGTTTTCGCCACGCGCCAGGCGCGTGAACAGGCGCGTGACGAGGACTGAGCTCGCCGCCGCAAACGGGTGTCCGCGCGCAATTGCGCCGCCGTCCGGGTTCAGCAGTTCCTCGTCGATCTCGAGGGCGCGAATGAGCGCGATGGCCTGCGCTGCCGAGGATTCGCTCATCTCGATGGCGCCGATGTCCGCCTGCTTGTAGCTCGTGAAGCTGCCCTTCAATTTCTGCATCGCCTCGATCGGCGCCGCCGCCTCGTTGTCGGGCGAGGTGCCGCGTGCCGCATGGGCGAGCAGGCGCAGCCCGCGCGGTTTGCCGAGCGAGGTCCATACATTCTTCGACACGACTACAGTGACTGCCGCGCCGTCGTGCAGACTGGAGGTATTGCCCGGCGTCAGCGTGCCGTCCGGCGGCATGTAGGGCGCCAGTTGCGCCAAGTCCTTGAAATCGGGCGCCACCGAGCTTTGATCGCGGGCTTCTTCCGGGTTGGAACGCAGCGGAGCGATCTCGCCGACAAAGCGCTTATGCTCGCGCGCCTGCTCGGCCTTGAGGTGCGAACGGAGCGCATAGGCGTCCTGCTCGGCGCGGCCGATGCCGTACCTGATGGCCAGCGCCTCGGCCGAATTCGATATGCGCGGGGCCCTCGCGCTCTTCGCCCGAGCCGGGCTCGTAGCTGAGGAAGCGCGGAAGCTGCTGCAGGTTGCGCGGCTTGGCTACGCGCCACGGCGCCATGGAGATGGCTTCGGCGCCGCCAGCAACGATGGCTTGGGCATCGCCCAGTGATATGGCGCGCACGGCAGCGAGGATGGCATCGAGGCCGGAGCCGCACTGGCGGTCGATGGTCGCCGCCGGGGCCGTCTCCGGCAGTCCGGCCGCCAGGGCGATGAGCCGGGCCGGATTGCCTCCCTGTGAGGCATTTCCGACAATCAGCTCGTCGACTTGCCCCGGCTCGAGACCGCTATCTTGCAATGCAGCACCGACCAGCGGCGAGCATAGCTCCTCGATCCGCCGGTTGCGGTGCAGGCCACCGATGCGACCGATAGCGGTTCGCCGGGCCGCGACGATGTACGCGGATTGAGAAGGCATATGTATTATTATGGCTCTCGAAAATTGACACGCGAGAGAGCGACGTGGTGGCACTAACGGCCAGGGTGCCGGCTCCCGACTTCCATTGTCCGGTGGCGGCTAGCAACCATATGATGGTGGCGGAAAAGGGATGCTGAGAAGTTCGGTTTATGATCCGTTTCCGGCCGCGCGCTATGCCGCGCAGGTGCTCTGGTATACAGTGACGGAAATAGAAACGCCTGGGATGAAGCGATGACCGAGGCCACTGCCAAGCAATCGCCGTCCGCATCGGTTCTGGGCGATAAGAAACTTGCCAAAGCCGTTGAACGCGCCAACCAGGCGTTTACCGAAAAGAACCTGCGCTTTACCAAGCTGCGGCAGGACGTTTTCGAGGAGATAGCCGCGACGCACGCGTCGATCGGCGCCTACGACATTCTCGCCAAGTTGGCCGAGAAAGGGACGCGACTTGCTCCCATCTCCGTATACCGCGCCATCGACGCTCTGCTCGAAGCCGGGGTCATCCATCGCCTCGAAAGCAAGAACGCGTTCTTCGCTTGCCGTCGCATGGATCACCGCACCGGGCGGCGTCCGATCTTCCTGTCCTGCGAGAATTGCAACGCCGTGCAGGAGGTGGATTCGGAGGGTATCTTCGACACCATCGACCGGTTGGCGCGCGAAGCCTCCTTTCACCCGCGCGTGAAATTCGTCGAAGTCTCCGGACTGTGCCGCAACTGCGCGCCGAAGAAGGAATAAGACCCCGATGCCGCAGAGCGAAGGAGTGGCGCCCGCGGCGGAGCCGTGTGGCCACAACCATGGTCATGCCTGCTCGCATCAGCACGGGCATGGGCAGACGGCCGCGCAGGTCGATCCGACGGCGCTGATCTCGGCGCGCGGCATTTGTATTTCGCGCCACGGCCGTGACCTGCTGCTCGACGTCGACCTCGACATCCGCGAACGCGAGATCGTCACGCTGATCGGCCTCAACGGCGCCGGCAAGACGACGCTGGTGCGCGTACTGCTGGGCCTCGAGAAGCCCGATCGCGGAATAGTGCATCGCCGCAAGGATCTGCGCATCGGCTACGTTCCGCAGCGCTTTGACAGCGACGCAGTCATCCCGATGACGGTTGAGCGTTTCCTGATGCTGGGAAGCAGCGCCGGCGCCCGCTCCATTGCCGAGGTTCTGGCTCACGTCGACGCCGAATCCGTCCGCGGTCAGCAGCTCGGCGAGCTGTCGGGCGGCGAGCTGCAGCGCGTTCTGCTGGCGCGCGCACTGTTACGCCAACCGAACCTCCTGGTTCTCGACGAACCGGTGCAGGGCGTCGACTACACGGGCGAGGCGGATCTCTACAACCTTATCGCCCGGCTGCGCGACGAGACCGGCTTCGGTGTCCTGCTCGTCTCCCACGATCTGCACATCGTCATGGCGCGCTCCGACCGCGTCGTCTGTCTCAACCGTCACGTCTGCTGCTCGGGCGTGCCGGAGACGGTGGCGCAGCATCCCGCCTATGGACGGCTGTTCGGGTCCGAAGCGGCACGCGCCTTTGCGGTCTATCGGCATCATCACGATCACAGCCACGACCTCGCCGGCGTGCCCCATCCGGTGCCCGGCGCGGCCGTCGAAGATCCGGCACGCGGAGACAAATAAGTGTTCGAGCCGTTCTTCGTCCGCGCGCTCGTCGCCAGCCTCGGGCTCGCTGCGGTTGCGGCGCCCCTCGGCTGTTTCGTCGTCTGGCAGCGCCTGGCCTACTTCGGGGAGACGGTCGCGCAGGCGGGGCTCATCGGCGTGGCGCTGGGCCTTGCCTTGCAAATGGACGTCACGTGGGGCGTCCTCATCGTCGCTCTCGCCGTGGCTGCTCTGCTTCTATGGTTCGGGCGACAGAAGCTCGTGGCGCTCAATTCCGTCCTCGGGCTTCTGCATCACGCCGCGCTGGCAGCCGGCGTCATCGCCACCTCGATGATCAAAGGCGCGCCTGTCGATCTGACCGGCTTCCTGTTCGGCGACGTGTTCGCCGTCACCGGCACCGACGTCGCCATCATTTTCGTCGGCGGCGCCGCCGTGCTCGCTGTCGTCGCCTGGCTGTGGCAGCCGCTTCTACGCCTTGCCGTGCACGAGGAGCTGGCGGCCGCCGAAGGCGTCGACCGGGAGATGGTGCGCACCGTCTTCATCGTGCTGCTCGCCGTCACAATTGCCGTCGCCATGAAGATCGTCGGCATTCTGCTGGTCATGGCTTTCCTGGTCGTGCCTGCCGTCGCCGCCCGTCCGCTGGCGCGCACGCCCGAGCGCATGGTGCTGTTAACCGCCCTGATCGCCGCTGTAAGCGTCGTCGCCGGCCTGTGGCTGTCGGCCACAGTCGATAGCCCCGGCGGCCCGTCGGTGGTCATCGTCATGTCGGTGCTGGCCGGGCTATCCTTGACCTGGGCCGCATTTGGCCGACCGGGTGCGTGGCTGCGGTAGCCCAAAGGGGCACGCCGTCCTCTGGCCAAGATGCGGGCGCTGGATTAGGTAGACGATTGGTGCCAATGGCGGAAATGGGAGCCATGCCGGCTTCGACAACGGATCTCATCGCCTCGAGGCGCCAGTCTCAGCTCGTGCGCGTCGCGGGCGTGGAGGTTGGCGGCGGTGCTCCTGTCGTCGTGCAGTCGATGACCAATACCGACACCGCCGATGTCGACGCGACTGTCACCCAGGTCGCGGCTCTGGCTCGCGCCGGCTCCGAACTCGTCCGCATCACCGTCGACCGCGACGAGGCGGCGAAGGCCGTACCGCACATCCGCGACCGCCTTGCGCAACGTGGCATCGTCGCGCCGCTGGTCGGCGACTTCCATTACAACGGCCACACGCTGCTCGCCGACAACCCGGCCGCTGCCGAAGCGCTGGCCAAGTACCGCATCAATCCCGGCAACGTCGGCTTCAAGGACAAGAAGGATCGCCAGTTCGCCGCCATCGTCGATACGGCGCTGCGCTGGAAGAAGCCGGTGCGCATCGGCGTCAACTGGGGCTCGCTCGACCAGGAGCTGCTGACGCGGCTGATGGACGAGAACGCGCGCTCGAATGCGCCGAAGGATGCGCGCGCCGTGATGCACGAGGCGATCGTGCAATCGGCGCTCATCTCCGCGCAGCGCGCCGAGGAGCTGGGACTCACCGCCAACGACATTATTCTCTCGGCCAAGGTCTCGGCGGTGCAGGACCTCGTCAGCGTCTACACCATGCTGGCGTCGCGCAGCCAATACGCGCTGCACGTCGGACTGACCGAGGCCGGCATGGGCTCGAAAGGCATCGTTGCGTCCACCGCCGGCATCGGCCTCCTGCTGCAGGCCGGCATCGGCGACACCATCCGCGTTTCGCTGACGCCCGAACCCGGCGGCGACCGTGCGCTCGAAGTCATGGTGGCGCAGCAGATCCTGCAGTCGATGGGCCTGCGCTCGTTCATGCCCGTCGTCACTGCCTGCCCCGGGTGCGGACGCACCACCTCCACCGTGTTCCAGGAGCTGGCCAAGAATGTGCAGGACATGATCAGCGAGCGGATGCCGGAGTGGCGGCGCCGCTACCCCGGCGTCGAGACGCTGAACTTCGCGGTCATGGGCTGCATCGTCAACGGACCGGGCGAATCAAAGCAGGCGGATATCGGCATCTCCCTTCCCGGCACCGGTGAAGCCCCCGCAGCGCCGGTGTTCATGGACGGAAAGAAGCTGACAACTCTGCGCGGCCCGAACATTGCCGCTGAATTCCAGCAAATCGTGGAGGACTATATCGAGCGTCGATTCGGTGGGTCTGCCGCGACTCCCGATCCAGTCCCTGCGCACGAAAGTCACACGGCCTGAGGCGCGGCCGCAGCACTTTGGGGGAACGATAATGACGACAACAACAATGCTCGCCCCGCGCTCATTGATTTCTTGGCTCTCGGCCGGGGCAGCGCTGTTGCTGTTGGCAGGATGCTCCGGATCATCGCTGCCTGACACCGATCGCGTGTTCCTCTCTGCCGCCGGCGGTTGGGATCGCAATCGCGACGGCGTCGTCACGTGCGACGAATGGAAGGCCTATGCCGCCGAGCTGTTCGACAGCGTCGATGCGAACCGCGACGGTGTGCTCGACCGTCCGGAATACGCCAAGCTCATCTCCACCGATCGCATGTTCGAGACCGTCGAGTTCAGCTATTACGACGCCAACGGCGACGGCAAAGTCGCGCGCACCGAGTTTATCGACAAGCCGAACCGCGCCTTCGCTCTGCTCGACAAGAACAATGAGTGCAAGCTGACGGCGAACCAGACGGCTGGCGCGCGCGCACACTCCGAGCAGATCTACAATTCGAAGAAGCCGGAGTCGGGTGACCCACGCGAGAAGAAGACGCCGGGCTTGCCGAACTAGCGGCGGTCGCCCCATTCACTCCTTTATTTGGTCCCCGCACCGCCAAGCTTAGGCCATTGGCGGTGCCTAGCTTTTTGGTCACACCCGCTCGCCAGCCTGGGAACTCCGCAAGGAGACCCCGCGTTAGGCGCTCAGGAACCAGACCAAACGGGGATACTCGCCATGAAAAGACTGATGTTTGCCGGCGTCATCGCCGGTGCGTGGTCGAGCTGCGCGCTTGCCGCGGACCTCGGTCCCTACAACCCACCGCCGCGTTATGAGCCAGTGTATGAGCCGGTGCGCGATCACGGGTACAATTGGCAGGGTCTCTATCTAGGCGTCAACGCCGGCTACGGCTGGGGCAGCGACAACGCCTCGACGTTCGTCGGTCCCGCTACGGCTTCAGGTAGCGTCAGTCCGGACGGTTGGTTTGGCGGCGGACAGATCGGCTACAACGCGCAGTTCAATGCGCTGGTGCTCGGTCTCGAAGCCGATCTGCAAGGCGCCGACATCAGCGATACCACAGCGCTCGCCGGTGGCGGCGCGTTCACGCAGGCGACGACTGACATCGAGTGGTTCTCCACCCTGCGCGGCCGCATCGGCTACGCTGCCGGTCCCGCGCTGCTGTACGTCACGGGCGGCTGGGCATTCGCCGACGTCAACACCAGCGTGGCGCAGACCACGGGCGGCGGCTCGGTAGCCATGAGCAACGATGACATCAAGTCCGGCTACACGCTGGGCGGCGGTGTCGAGTGGGCCTTCGCCCCCAACTGGTCGCTGAAGTCCGAATACCTGTACGTCGATCTCGGCGAGGAGAGTTTCAGCACGCCCGTCGGCACGTACACGACCGAGACCGATTTCCACACGGCTCGGGTCGGCCTCAACTACCGCTTCTGATCACGTCCGTTCGACGATTAGCGAAGGCGTCCTCGCGCAAGCGAGCGGCGCCTTCGGCTTTTCTTGCGGCTCAGTGCTCGCGGCTCGCTGCGAAATGCGCCGCCTCGATCAGTTCTGCGGCCTTGTCGCCGAAGCTCGTCAGCTCGCGTTCGGCATCGGCGATGGTCGCGGCAAGCTGCGCGCGCGCGGACTCGATGCCGATGATGCCGACAAGCGTTGCCTTGCCGGCGGCGCTGTCCTTGCCCGCCGCCTTGCCCATCGCCCGCGCGTCGCCTTCCGCGTCGAGCAGGTCGTCGGCGATCTGAAAGGCGAGGCCGAGATTTTCCCCGTACCGCCGCAGAGCCACGCGCTGCGTGTCGCTCGCGCGCCCGAGCACCGCGCCCGCCTCGCACGCCGCGGCAATCAGCGCGCCCGTCTTCAAGGCCTGCAGCCGCCGCACGTGCGCCTCCGACATGCCGCTCGGCTCGCCGTGCTTCTCCGCCTCGAGGTCGAACATCTGCCCCAGCACCATGCCGCGCCCGCCGGCAGCCTGTGCGAGCAGCCGCGTCAGCTCGGTGCGCACGCCGGGATCAGCGTGGGTTCGCTTGCTGGCCATGATCTCGAATGCGAGCGTCAGCAACGCGTCGCCGGCGAGGATCGCCGTCCACTCGTCGAATGCCTTGTGCAGCGTCGGCCGGCCACGCCGCATGTCGTCATTGTCCATCGACGGCAGGTCGTCGTGCGCGAGCGAATAGCAGTGCACGCATTCGAACGCCGCGGCGGCATCGCGCGCCGCATCCGCCGGCACGTCGAACAGCCCCGCGCACTCGATGACCAGGAACGGGCGAAAACGCTTGCCACCGCCGAGCAGCGCGTAGCGCATGGCGGCGCCGAGGCGGCTGCCCTCTTCTGGCCCGCATTCGCCAAGTAATTCAGTGAGGCGCTGCTCGGTGAGACCCGCGACGGCACCGAGCCTTTGCACGAACGTCATTTCGGATTACCTAGTAGCCCCGGCCGGCCCGCCCCTTTTGAGCGGGCGACAAGCGCTGCGGATATAGCACCCAGGCGACGCAAGCACAGTATGCAAAGGTCCGATCATCCACGGCCGGCGGGCGCCGATGCGGCCGCAAATTCCGACCCGCAGAAGCCAGCGGCCGAGAGCCCATTGCCGGAGCCGGACGCCGAAGCGTTTGTCGAGGCCGAGCCCGAGGCGACCGAGCGCACGCACTTCGAGGAATTGGAGCGCGAGACGACGCAGCCGGTGCGCCGCTACTTCGAGCCAAGGCGAGGGACCGAATTCACGCCAGCGGACCTCGGCCACGCCGTCGACTATGAGGTACCGGTCGAGGGGGTCGCGCTGCCCGCGTCCGATGCGGAACCGCCGCAAGCGGAGGCCGCTCCGCTCGAGCCGTGGCCGGATCCGCTGCCGGCGACGTCAGAGAGCGAAAGCGAACAGCACGTCGCCGAACCTACGATCGAGGAATCTCCTGTTGCCGCCGGTGAAGAGGAGCCCGCCCCCGAGAGCTTCGCCGATCCGGTCGCGTTTGAGCCCTTCCCGGCGAGCGAACCGGAGGTCACTGCTCCGGCATATGAAGAGCCGGAGCCGCCGCAGCCGGCACCGGCCCACGCGTTCGAGCCGTCGCCCTTTGCAGTGCCGGCGCCGCGCGCTGTCCCACCGCCGTCATTCGCGCCGCAGCACGTCGAGCCGGCGCATTTTGAACCGTGGCCCGAGCAGCCCGAGCCTACCGCGCCGGCTTCCTACGAGTCGCACACGCCAGAGCCCGTTGCGCAGTCATCCCCGCCAGGAGGCTGAGGCGCCTGCCTCCGCCTATGCCGAACCCAAATGGCGCGAGCCAGTACGCGAGCCTGAGCCCGAGCCGCAGCGCGCGCCCGCGCCTCCTCCCGAACCACCGCCAGCAACGTTGCACCACGATGTCGCCGCCGCCTGGTCACCGACGCCAACCCTTCGGCGCGAGCCGACGTTCGCGCGCGCCGAGCCGGCTTGGCAGCCCGAAACGGCAACCGCGCCCGCTCCGCCACTCGAGCCCACAGCGCGCGACCAACGCGACCTCTTCCGCCGCGTTGTGCGCGTTGCCGTGCTCGTATTCTGCGGATGGCTCATCGCCGTCATGCTGCTCATCGTCGCCTACCGCTTCATCAACCCGCCGTTCTCGATGCTGATGGCACAGCAGTTCCTCACCGGCACGGCGATCCATAAGCAATGGGTGCCGATCGAGCGCATCTCGCCCAATCTCACGCGCGCGGTGATCGTCGCCGAGGACGGCCGCTTCTGCGACCACTGGGGTGTCGACTTCGTCGAGGCGGCGAACGCTATCCGCCGCGCATCCGATGGGTATCCGCGCGGCGCCAGCACCATCACCATGCAGGTGGCGAAGAACCTCTTCCTGGTGAATACGAAGAGCTACCTGCGCAAGATGGTCGAGATCCCGCTCACCTTCGCCATCGAGCTGGCGTGGCCGAAGTGGCGCATTCTCGAGATCTACTTGAACGTCGTCGAATGGGGTCCGGGCGTATTCGGCGCCGAGGCTGCGTCCCAAGCGCACTTCGGCCGCTCGGCCGCCGGTCTTACGGCCCGCCAGGCGGCCCAGCTAGCCGTCAGCCTGCCCAACCCGATCGTACGCGATGCCGGCAGCCCGGGGCCGCGAACTGCCCACCGGGCGTCGGTTATCCAGGCCCGGGCCGCCCGCACCCGCGAGGCGTCGGCCTGCGTCGATGGCTCCCGTTAAGCCACGCCTAGGCTCTGGAACTCCCGTCGGAATGTAGTATAAGGCCCCCCATGTGACCCCGGCGCGGATTGCCGTGCAGGGCGTCTACAGAGAAATGAGCTTCCAACAGCCGGATAGACAGCGGGCTTGAGAAGGCCCGGGCGTGGCGCTTTTAGCCAGCATTATCCGGTCAAAGCACGGAGTTAGGACTATGGCAGTTCCGCGCAAGAAAGTTTCGCGCATGAAGCAGGGCACGCGCCGCTCGCACGACGCGCTCGTCGCCCCGGCTTACGTCGAGGACAAGGAATCCGGCGAGCGTCGGCGTCCGCACCACATCGACATGAAGACCGGCAAGTATCGCGGCCGGCAGATTCTCGAGCCCAAGGCCGACGTTTAAGGCACGGTTCTGCGACACCGGGTTGTCGAAGGGCGGTCGCAAGACCGCCCTTTCGCCGTTGCAGCGGCAAGGCCCTCGTGGCAAAAACGCTGTGCCGAGGCCTGATCAGGCCGGCTGATATTGGGGGAACGCTAAATGTCGCTCAGGTCGATCCCGTCTATCGTGATCGCGTTCTTGATCTACAACGCGGTTGTTTTCGCCTCGGGCAGCACGGATGTCCTGCAGAGCGCGCTGTTCGAGCTGCCGATGCTCAGCGGCGGCGTCTGGCGCTTCGAGGTCGGCGACCTCATCATCCTGCTGACGCTGTTCCTTTTGTTCGCCGAGCTCATCAAGTCGACTTATACGTCGGCCTCCTCGCTCGTCGATCACGGCCTGTCGATGGTCGTCTTCATCGCCTGCATCGTCGAGTTCCTGCTGGCCCCGCTGGCGGCCACCTCGACGTTCTTCCTCATCATGGTGGCGACCGCGATCGACGTCGTCGCCGGCTTCACCATCGGCATCCGCGTGGCCCGGCGCGACCTCGCCATCGGCGGCGGTCTGGACTGATCGGGCAGCTAGCTGCGTTGCACGAAAATAAAGGCGGTCGCATTCAGTTGCGGCCGCCTGAATTGTTTCGGGATATCGGTAAAGCTAGTCGCGATCCCCGGACAGCTTGTCGATCTTCTGCTGCATGTGCGCCAGTTGCGCTTTCAGCTCGCTGATCTCGTTCGGATCGGAAGGCTTCGCGTCGGCGACGGTCTTCTCGCCTTTGCCGCCGTCGGCGCGCTTGGCACCCGGCAGTCCCGTGAACGGGCTCCACATCGACAGGGCCTGCTCGAACATCTTCATGTTGTTGCGGGCGTGGTCTTGATAGACCTCGAATGCCGCCGCCGGATTTGAGAAGGCCGTCGCAAACTGCGCGCGAAACTTCTCCTGCTCCTTGACGAGGTTCTCGAGGCTGAACTGCAGGTACCCCGGCACCATGCGACCGATGCTGTCATCGTAGAAGCGGATGAGCTGGCGGAGGAACGGAACCGGCAGCAGCGTCTGTCCGCCGACGCGGTTTTCCTGCTCGACGATGATCTGTGTCAGGACCGAGTGGGTGAGGTCGTCGCCCGTCTTGGCGTCGTAAACGACGAAGTCCCGATCGCCGCGCACCATGGTCGCCAGATCTTCCAGCGTCACGTAGGTGCTCGTCTCCGTATTATAGAGACGGCGATTGGCATATTTCTTTATGACAACCGCTTCTTTTCTCTCGGCCGGTTTCTCGGCAGGCGCGTCGGGTTTGTTGAGCATTGCAGGAGCCGCCACAGCAGGGTTTTTGCAGTGCGGCAGCGTAACACACCCCCGCCTAAAGGTGCCAGCCGTTTGTGTTGACCGTTTCGGCCAGATAGCGCATTAGCTGGCGTGAAGCTTTAGCTTTGGTAACACGCCGTTAACAGCGTGGCCGGCCGGGGTCCGACGACGGGCTTGAGCCGTGCGCGAGGGAACGGCTTTCAAAAAAAGCACGCGCTTGAGGAGGCGCCCCCCGATGAGCGACGACAACACCATCGTCATTGCCAGCGCAGCGCGGACGCCAGTCGGCTCGTTCAACGGCTCGCTGTCGAGCCTGTCCGGCCACGAACTTGGAAAGATCGCCATCCAGGCGGCCATCGAGCGCGCTGGCGTGCAACCCGGAGATGTCTCCGAAGTCATCCTCGGCCAGGTGCTCACGGCCGGCCAGGGCCAGAACCCGGCGCGCCAGGCGTCCATCGCCGCCGGCATCCCGGTCGATAGTCCGGCCTGGGGCATTAACCAGGTCTGCGGCTCGGGTCTGCGCGCCATCGCGCTCGGCGCCCAGCAGATCCAGTCGGGCGCCGCGACCATCGTCGTCGCCGGCGGCCAGGAGAGCATGAGCCAGTCGAAGCATGCCGCACATCTGCGCAACGGCACCAAGATGGGCGCGCTCGACCTCGTCGACACGATGATCAAAGACGGTCTGTGGGATGCCTTTAACGACTACCACATGGGCACCACGGCCGAGAACGTCGCGCGCCAGTGGCAGATCACCCGCGAGGACCAGGACAAGTTCGCCGTCGCTTCGCAGAACAAGGCAGAGGCCGCCAAGAAGGCCGGCAAGTTCAAGGACGAGATCGTCTCCGTCACCATCAAGGGCAAGAAGGGTGACACCGTCGTCTCCGAGGACGAGTACATCCGCGACGGCGCCACCCTCGACAGCCTGACGAAGCTGCGCCCCGCGTTCGACAAGGCCGGCACCGTCACCGCCGGCAACGCTTCCGGCATCAACGACGGCGCCGCCGCCGTGGTGCTGATGAGCGCCGCCGAAGCCAAGAAGCGCGGCATCACCCCGCTCGCCCGCATCGTGTCGTGGGCGCAGGCGGGCGTCGACCCCTCGATCATGGGCACCGGTCCGGTTCCCGCCTCCAAGAAGGCGCTTGAGAAGGCCGGATGGGAGGCGAAGGATCTCGACCTCGTCGAGGCGAATGAGGCGTTCGCCGCCCAGGCCTGTGCCGTCAACAAGGGCGTCGGCTGGGATACCGATAAGGTCAACGTGAACGGCGGCGCCATCGCCATCGGTCACCCGATCGGGGCCTCCGGCGCCCGCGTGCTGACGACCCTGCTGCACGAAATGAAGCGGCGCAACGCCAAGAAGGGCCTCGCCACCCTGTGCATCGGCGGTGGCATGGGCATCGCCATGTGCGTCGAGCGCGATTGATCTGAAATAACCATCTGCCTGCTCCGGCCTTGCGTGAGGCCGGAGCACCCGCCACACGCTAACAAATCAACAAAAGACCAGTTTAAGGGAGGTTCTACATGGCTCGTGTCGCCCTGGTGACGGGAGGAACGCGCGGCATCGGTCACGCCATTTCCATCGCACTCAAGAATGCGGGATATCGCGTCGCCGCCAACTACGCCGGCAATGACGCCGCCGCGCAGCAGTTCCAGGTCGAGACGGGCATCCCGGTGTTCAAATGGAACGTCGGCGATTTCGCCGCCTGCGAAGCCGGCTGCGCCCAAGTCGCCAAGGAAGTCGGCCCCGTCGATGTTCTGGTCAACAACGCCGGCATCACGCGCGACGCGATGCTTCACCGCATGACCCTCGAGCAGTGGAAAGAAGTCATCAGCGTCGATCTCGACAGCGTCTTCAACATGTCACGCCACGTGATCGATGGGATGCGCGCCCGCAGCTTCGGCCGCATCATCAACGTGTCCTCGATCAACGGCCGCAAGGGGCAGATGGGGCAGACCAACTACTCCGCCGCCAAGGCCGGCATGCACGGCTTCACCAAGGCGCTGGCGTTCGAAGGCGCCAACAAGGGCATCACCGTCAACACCATCGCGCCGGGCTACATCGCCACCGAGATGGTGCGCGCCGTGCCCAAAGAGGTGCTCGACACCAAGATCATCCCGCAGATCCCGGTGGGCCGTCTCGGCAAATCCGAGGAGATCGCACGCGCCGTGGTGTTCATGGCCGCCGACAGCGCCGGGTTCATCAACGGCGCCTGCTTCGACATCAACGGCGGCCACTACATGGCCACCTGACGCCATCGACGTCAGCACCCGAAAATGCAAATGGCCGGGCGAAAGCCCGGCCATTTTTGTATCGACGATCGATCGGTCGAGACGCTATCCGCGCAGGCGCGTGCGGATGATGCGCGGGAACTCATCGCCCGTGCCGGTCGCCTGCTCCTGACGTCCGTCATCGGCGCCCCACCAGCGATCACTCGGCGCCGGGCCGGGGCCCTGCGGCGCATCCGGCGCGGGACCGAAGCCGGCCATTCCCTGTTGCGGCTGGCGCGAAGGCGCATAGCCGCCCTGTGCGGGGGCGCCGGCCCGCTGCGCCGTCGGCGCGGCGAACCAAGCTTCGATGAGGTCGAGCTCGTCGGCCGACAGGTTGAGACCCTGGCCGCGGCACCGCGCCACGACGAAGTTGCGGAAGCGCGAGGCAAACAGCGTCGGCGAAGCGCCCTGATCGAACCACGGATCGGCTTCGCTGACGACGTCGAGCACGAAGCGTACGTCATCGCGGCGGATCTCGATGCCGATGGCCTCCGCCCGCTTGACGATGTTGATCAGCGTCTGCGAGCCGGCGAGGCCGTTGGCGGCAATCTCCTGCGCCATGACGTCGAACAACGTGCGGTAATCCTGCGGCGACAGCGTCGGCGCCTGGCTGGCCTCGTGGATGCGCGCAATCGACTGCTGGATCGCAGCCGCGCCGTTGGCCGTACGCTGCACGCCGGCGGGCTGCTGGCGAACTTGCCCCGGCTGACCCGAGAGGGTTTCGGGCTGCGCCGGGGCCAGCGGACCGCGCTGCGTCGGGGCGGGGGCCCCGGCTTGCGCAGCGACGGGACGCTGAGCTGGTTGCGCACCAAGCAAGGGTGCCAGGGCGCGGGCGGGAATGTCGTTGCGTATCGGCTCGGAGCGCGCCATCTCCGGCCGCGCCATGTCGGCGCGCGGAGCTACGCGCTGCTCCACGCGCGTCTCGATGCGCGGGGCCTCCGCCTGCGCCGCGCGGGTCGCGTCGTAGACGAAGTAAGGCGGTTGAGCGGTGAGGCGGATGTCTTCCGGAAGGCCACGCGTCAGCAGATCACGGAAGCTGCCCGTGCCGCCCCAGGCGGCGCCGACGGTCTTCTCGTGACCCAAGACGCGCACGCAGCGGTCGGCCAGCGCTTCGAGCGGCACCGGCGCATCGGCAGCGCGCACCAGATTGGCGACCTCGGTCAGTATCTCGTTGCGCAGCGCCTCGATGGAGGCAGCGCTGGGCAGCGCTTGTGGCTCGCGGGCCGGGCTCTGGTTCGTCAACTGCCCGTCGATCAGCAGCGACAGCAGGTCGGCTTCGCGGATCTCCGCGTCGCAGATCGCCGTATACGGCGCCGCCGTATGATCGTTGGAGAAGATCACCGTGCGACGGGCATGCGAGCGCAGCCGGTGCAGCACCGGCGTGAAGTCGGCGTCGGCAGAGAGAATGACGAATTCGTCGAAGTAGGTGTCATGCGTGAGCAGGTCGCGCACATCCATGACCATACGAATGTCGGCGGAGTTCTTCATCTGGGCGGTCAGCGGCGGGCAGTCGATGACCTCGAACCCGGCGCGCAGGTAGTGGTGGCGCACGAACGGGAACGAGCTCATGTCGGTGGAGTTGTCGCTCTGGTTACGGCGCGGGACGGGGTTGCCGTAGCAGCGGTTGATGACGATGCGGCGCTCAGCGTCGAGTGGCGGCGAGTTGGTCGCCGTCATCAGCGCGCCGGTGGCGATCTCCTTGATCCACAGGCCCGCGTCCTTGGAGAAGCGCTTGGCCGCCTCCTCGCTCTTGCGCTTCAGCGACAAGTAGACGTTGTCGTAGTCGACGAACACCGTGGTCAGAATTGGCCCAGACAACTCGCGCTTCATAACCGACATCCCCCCGCGTGGCCGTGAAAACTTAGATTGCGGAGACTTTTTGGTAAGTCGCCCTGGGGCGGCAACCTCAAGCTGGTCGCGGTCTGGAGAAAACTGTTGGCCTGCGGGCGCTTAGCTGCCTGTTCGAGCGCAGATAAACCGTGGAAAACCGGATTGTGAGCTTTGCCGGCAACAGACCGGCAAGCGTGAGACGCAACACCTCATCGCCGCGGCGGAGAAAATCCTTCTTCCGCCAGCTCGAATTTTTCAAACAGGAACCCCGGGGCCACCGTGCAACCGACGAGAGTCCAGTCGCCGATGCTGGCCGCGCTTTGCCAATAGCCGGGCGGCACCACGCCCTGCGGGCGCTCGCCGGCTTCAAGATCGACGCCGAGACGGATTTCCATCGCCTCTCCCCGGGGCGGCGCGATCGACAGCGCCAAAGGCGCGCCCGCGTGCCAGTGCCACACCTCGGCCGCATCGACGCGATGCCAGCGCGATACCTCGCCCTTCGCCAGCAGGAAGTAGATCGCCGTCGAGTGGGCGCGCGCATTGTCGTCGCGGTCGTCGCGGTACGTCTCGCGATAGTGCCCGCCCTCGGGATGCGGCTTCAGATCGAGGATGCGGATCACATCCTCGGCGGTGAGGTCGGGCATGAATGTCAGCTCTTGTTCTTGCGCTCGCGGATGGCGGCGAACACGTGCCAATCGGGCGCGTACAGCATGCCGAGCTTGGCTCTGATGGCGGTGACGTTGGGGCGCAGGAACGGGTTGGTTTCCAGCTCGCGGTCGAGGCGCGTCGGCAGCGTCGGCTTATTCTCTCGCCGCAACCGGTCGACGTCTTGGGCGCGGTTGACCAACGCCTGATTGTTCGGCTCCAGCGTCAGCGCGAACTTGGCGTTGGCTTCGGTGTACTCGTGGCCGCAGTAGATCTCGGTGTCCATCGGTAGCCGCATGATCTTCTGCAGCGACTTCCACATCATCTCGGCGTTGCCTTCGAAAATGCGCCCGGCACCCATGGCGAAGAGGGTGTCGCCGACGAAAGCGACCTTCGCCGCCGGTATGAAGTAGCTGACGTGCCCCAGCGTGTGGCCGGGCGTGTCGAGCACCTTGATCTCGAAGTTGCCGAAGGGAACCACGTCGCCCTCCGCTACGGCCACGTCGATGCCCGGAATGCGCTCGGCCTCTTCCTTCGGGCCGACGATCGTGCAGCCGGTCTCCTCCTTGAGCCGCAGGTTGCCGCCCGTGTGGTCGCTATGGTGATGCGTGACGAGGAGATGCGTCAGCTTCCATTCCTTCGCCTTCAGGCGCGCGAGGATCACCTTGGCGTCGGGCGCGTCGATCGAGGCGGTGACCCCCGCCTCGGGGTCGTGGATCAGCACTCCGTAGTTGTCGGAAAGGCAGGCAAACTGCTCGATATCGAGCTTCGGCATTCGTATCGGCTCTCGTCCAGGGCGATTGACGGCGAGGCGCGAAGGTAGCGGTGCGCTTACCCGATGACAACGCCAGTGCGCGAGGAGCCTTGAATTGTCGCGTGAAGGCGTCAGATTGGCGGCTGGCGCAACGGGAACATCCTGTTCATGCAGCTCGACGTCGACGATCTGCGCGATTTCTACGCAACCCCGCTGGGGCAGACGGTGCGGCGACTATTGACGCATCGCATCCGTGCGCGCTGGCGCGGGCTGCAGCGCTCGACGCTGATCGGCCTCGGCTATTCGACGCCCTACCTCGGCGCTTTCCGCGGCGAGGCGCAACGCCTCGGCGCGCTGATGCCGGACAGCCAGGGCGCCGTGCGCTGGCCGCGCGACGGCGCCTCGCAAACGGTGCTGGTCGACGACGACCGGCTGCCGCTGGCCGATGAATCTGTCGACCGGCTGCTCGCCGTGCATTGCCTCGAGGTGGCCGAAAGCACGCGACACCTGCTGCGGGAGATGTGGCGCGTGCTGGCGCCCGAGGGCCGCATGATCCTCGTCGTGCCCAATCGCCGCGGCGTGTGGGCGCGCCTCGACAAAACGCCGTTCGGGCACGGGCGCCCCTACAGCCGCCGCCAGCTCGATGAGCTGCTCGTCGGTGCCATGTTCACGCCGCTCGACTGGGGCGGAGCGTTGTTCTTCCCGCCGTTGGGCCGGCAGATTCTGCTCCGCTCGGCGACGGCCTGGGAACGCGTCGGCGCCGGTGCCTCGCCCGGGTTCTGCGGCGTGCTCATCGTCGAGGCGAGCAAAGAGTTGATGGCGCCCATCGGCCGTCCCGCCAAGGCGCGGCGGCTGCGCCAGCTGGTGCCCTCGGCGAGCCCCGCTCGCCGCGACCGCGGGTAGCGTCAACGCCGCGCGGCAACGTTTGTCATCCCGGGTTAGCGCTCGCTGCGCATCTCGTTTGCCGGGGTGACAACGGGTCCGCGCTAAACGGCTTCGCGGAAGCTCTGCGCCGTTTGCAGGTCGACGGAGACGAGCTGCGAGATGCCCTTCTCGGCCATGGTCACGCCGAACAGGCGGCTCATGCGCGACATCGTCATCGGGTGGTGCGTGATGACGAGGAAGCGCGTTGCCGTGTCGGCCGCCATGCTCTCCAGCAAGCGGCAGAAGCGATCGACGTTGGCGTCGTCGAGCGGCGCGTCGACCTCGTCGAGCACGCAGATGGGCGATGGGTTCGTGAGGAACACGGCGAAGATCAGCGACATCGCCGTCAGCGATTGCTCGCCGCCCGAAAGCAGCGACAGCGTCGCCGGCTTCTTGCCGGGCGGCTTGGCGATGATCTCCAGGCCGCCTTCCAGCGGATCTTCGCCCTCGATCATTTCAAGGCGCGCCTCGCCACCGCCGAACAGCGTCGTGAACAGCTTGCCGAAGTGCGCGTTGACGGCCTCGAAGGCCTCCTGCAGCCGCTTGTGCGCCTCACGATTGAGCTGGCCGATGGCGCCGCGCAGCTTGGCGATGGCGTGCTCCACGTCGGCCTTCTCTGTGTCGAGGCCGGCCGCTTGAATGCTCAGCGCCTGCAACTCGTCGTCGGCGCCGAGGTTGACGCCGCCGAGGCGCTCGCGGTCGGCCTTGAGGCTGGCGACCTTGCGCTCGACGTCGGGCAGCGGCGGCAGGTATGCGCCGGGGTGGATCTCGGCGAGCGCCAGGCACCCTTCCGGCGCAATGCCGAGCGCTTCGCGGATCTGTCGCGAGATGTCCTGGCGACGCGTGCGCGCGCCTTCGAGTCGTGCTTCCGTCCGCGCGCGGCCTTCGCGCGCCTCGGCGACGGCCGCTTGCGCTGCGCGCAGCGCCTGCACGCCGGCCTTCAAGGCCGTGTCGGCCTCGGCCAATGCGTCGGCAGCGACCCGACGCTCGCGCTCGGCCTCGCTCAACGCGCTCATCAGCTTGTCGCGCTTCTCGGCGATCATCGCCGGCACGTCGGCAAGGCCTTCGAGCTCGCTTTGCGTTTCGGCGAGGCGCGACTTGAGCGAGAGGATCTGCTGCTCGGCGCCGGCCGAGCGCGTCGTCCAGCGGTCGCGCTCGATACCGATGGCGGCACCGCGGTCGGCACGCGTCCGCCGCTCGCGCTCGACATCTGACAGCGCCGCGCGCGCTTCCGCCACGTCCATGCGGCGGGCATCAGCCTCGGTCTTGGCAACGGCGAGTGTCGGCTCCAGATCCTCGGCTGCGGCGAAGGCCGCGACCGCCTGCTCGGCTTCGGCCAGCATGTCCTTGGCGATGATCAGCTCTTCCTCGGCGCGCGCGCGTGCCCCGGAGACGGCGGCGAGCTTGCTCTCCGTCTCGCGTGCCGCGCGCTCGATGGCGGTGAGGCTTTCACGCGTTTTCGCCAGCATGCCCTGCGCCTCGCGGCCGAGCTTGCGCAGCCGCTGCTCCTCGGCGCGCGCGGCAGCGAGAGCTTCGACGGCCTCACCCTCGGCGTCGGCCATCGCCGTCGCGGCGGTGCGCGCCTCGGCTTCCTCCAGCTCCAGCGACGAAAGCCTGTTGCGCTCGGCGAGGCGTTGCGCGGCAGGCACCGCGCCTTCGGCCGCCGCCGTATATCCGTCCCACCGCCACAGGTCGCCGGCGCGCGTGACGAGACGCTGGCCCGGCTTCAACTGCGGCTGCAGCTTGTGACCCTGCTCGCGGCCGGCGACGATGCCGGTCTGGCGCAGGCGGCGGTCGAGCTCGGGCGGCGCTTCGACGTGTGACGCCAACGGCTCGACACCTGTCGGCAACGCCGGATCCTGGCGTGGCACCTCGACGTGCCGCCAGTGCACCGCAGCTTCCTCGGCGGCCGGCGCTTCCAGATCGTCGCCGAGCGCGGCGCCGAGCGCCGCCTCGTAGCCCTGCTTCACGCGCAGGCGATCGACGATGGGCGGGAAATCGGTGTGCTGTGCGCCGATCAACAGCTTGATCAGCGTCTCGCGCTCGGTGCGCAGCGAAGCCAGGCGAAGCCGCGCCTTGCCGCTTTCCTCGCGCGCCGTATCGGCCGTGGCGACGACCGAACGGGCGGTCTCCTCGGCCGCCAGCGCCTGCACCTCGAACCGGGTGATCTGGTCGGCGAGCTGCTGACCGGCCTCGGTGATCTGCGACAGCTTTTCCGCGTCGGGTGCGCGCCCGGCGATCTCGCGCGCCTGCGCATTCAGCTCGGCGAGCTGGCGGGTGAGCTTGTTGACGGTGTTCTGCCGTTCGCCCAAACCCAATTCGAGGTTCTGCTTGCGCGCGCGGTGCTCGGCCACCTTCGTCGTCAGCTCGGCGAGGCGGCTCTCAGCCTCGCGCAATGTCTCCTGGGCGCTGTCGAGGCGGGCACGCGCTTCGCGCTCGCCGTCGCCCGCGGTCGCCTCGGCGGCGGCAAGCGCTTCTATCTCGGATCCGAGATCGATGAGGATCTGCCGTGCTTCGGCGATGAGAGCTTCCTCGCGGGCCGTATCGCTGCCGAGCTGCTCGCCACGCGCGCGCAGCTCGCGCTCGCGCTCGGCGGCGCGGGCGGCCTCGCGTTCGAAATTCTCCTGCTCGATGCGCAGCCGGCCAAGGATGGCGGCGCGCTTGCCTTCCGCTTCGCGCAAGGGGTCCATGCGCTCGGCAAGTCGCGCCTCCTCGGCGAGCGCCTGCAAATCCGCCTCCGTGGCCGTGGCGAGCTTCGACAGTGCATCGCGCAGGTTGCTTTCCTCGCCGTCGACGTGCGCCTGCGCGTCGGTCCACGCGAGGTGCATCAAGAGCGCGTCCTGGCGGCGGATATCGTCGGAGATTTCCTTGTAGCGCCGCGCCGCGCGCGCCTGCCGCTTGAGGCTTTCGACCTGGCTGTTGAGCTGGCCGAGCACATCACTGAGCCGTGCGAGGTTGGCCTCGGTGGCCTTCAGCCGCAGCTCGGCCTCGTGGCGGCGGCTGTGCAAGCCGGCGATGCCGGCCGCATCCTCGAGGATGCGGCGGCGCTGCTCGGGCTTGGCGTTGACGATTTCGCCGATCTGCCCCTGCCGCACCAATGCCGGCGAGCGCGCGCCGGTGGCCGCGTCCTCGAATAGGATCTTGATGTCGCGCGCCCGCGCCTCGCGGCCGTTGATGCGGTAGGCGCTGCCAGCCTCGCGCTCGATGCGGCGGGTGATCTCGATCTGCTCGTTGTCGTTGAACTCGGCGGGGGCGCGGCGCTCGCTGTTGTCGAGGAAGATGGTCACTTCCGCGGTGTTGCGCGCCGGGCGCGAATTGGTGCCCGAGAAGATCACGTCGTCCATCGCGGCGGCGCGCATGCTCTTGTGCGAGGTCTCGCCCATCACCCAGCGAAGCGCTTCCAAGAGATTGGATTTGCCGCAACCGTTCGGCCCGACGACGCCGGTGAGACCGGGCTCGATGACGAGCTCCGTCGGTTCGACGAATGACTTGAAGCCCAACAGCCTGAGGCGAGAGATCTTCATTTCTGTCCCTGCACGCAGCGAACGGAGCGCGCCCTGCGGAGCCGCTTCCGCCTACGTCAGTTCGGCGCTCCCGCCGACGCCGTGGCGCGGCCCGCGATCAACGGATCGACCATGGCGCGGATATCCTCCATCGTGAGCTCCTTTTTGACGAGCTTGCCCGCGACGAAGAAATTAGGAGTGCCGATGACGCCGAGTTTGCGTCCGCGGTCTTTCACCCACTTTAGCCCATCGATCATGGATTGATTCTCGCGACAGGCGTCAAACTGCTGGCGCGTCATCCCCACCTGCGCTGCAACCTGGAAGATCGGGTCGAGGCGCACCTCCTGGCTGACCCAGGTCGCCTGCTGCTCCATGAACTTGCCGAACAGCGTCAGGTACTTCTCGGGCGGCGCGCAGCGTAGCGCAATGCTGGCAGCGCCCGACGTCTTGCCGATAGGGAACTCACGCAGGATGTAGCGCACCTTGCCCGTGTCGATGTAGGCCTTCTTGAATTGCGGGTAGGTCTTCAAGTGAAAGTTGCGGCAGTGCGGGCACGTCAGCGAGGCATACTCGATGATGGTGACCGGGGCGTCGGCGCGCCCGAACGCCATTTCCGGCAATGTTCCCGTCAACATCACGTCGGCGACGGTGGGATTGGCGATGACCTCGCGGCCGCCCGCCGGCGTGGCGGTCGGGTCGGCGAACGGGTTGAACCGCTCCGGGCCTTCCGAGGCAGTGTCCTCGGCAGTGGGGTAGGCGGAGGCGCCAGCGCCTTCCGCCGCCTTGTCAGGTGTCAGGGATGTCGTGTTCATCAGCGTGCTGCCCCCGCACCCGGCGAGCGAGGCGGGGATCAGCAGCAATGCGATGAGAACGCCTATCCTGCCCACTATGCCTCAGCTCTTGGCCAGCAGCGGCTCGATCATCTGGTCGAACTTCTCCAACGTCGGCGAGCCGTCGAGCTTCTTGCCGTTGATGTAGAACGTCGGTGTCGCCGCTACGCCGAAGACGTCGGAAGCACGCGTGCGGCCGGCGGTGATTTCGTCGAGCAGCTTCTGGTCGGTCAGGCACTTGTCGAACAATTCCTGCGTGAAGCCCGCCTGCTTGGCAATTTCGAACAGGCGCGGCACCGGGTTGCCCTCGCCGAACGCCCACTCCTTCTGCTTCTCGAACAGCACCTCGATAAGCGGAAACGCCTTGTCGCCGCCGGTGCAGCGCGCCAGCATCGAGGCGGCGGCGGCAAGGTTGTCGAGCGGGAACTCGCGGAAGATGTAGCGCACCTTGTTGGTGTCGACGTATTTCTTCTTGAGCTCCGGCCAGATGTCGTTGGTGAACTGCGCGCAGTGCCCGCAGGTCATCGAGGCATATTCGACGATCGTCACCTTGGCGTCGGCCGGCCCGAGCGCCAGGTCCGGCAGGCCAACCGGCTTCATCAACTCCGCGACCGGCACTTCGGTTGGTCCCTTGGCCGCCTGGGCGGAAAGGGGCTGCGTGTACAGCGCTACGGCGGCGCCCATGGCGCCGGCGGCGATGACCGCCAGGGCGAAGCGCCGCGCAAACTCAAATCGGCCGGAAAAGGTCTTCGATGCGGACACGGGGTGCGCTCCTTGCGATCTCGGAATGGTCCATGCAACGGCCGCTCGGCCTTCGACGCCCGAGTAGCACGCTACCGAGCGTCGGAATAAGGCAAAACGGCTGCCGTTCCAAGTGAATGAAGCTTAATGCTCACCCGGTTCGCGGGGCGTTTCAGCGCTGCTGGCCGCGCGCCATGAGACCCGACTTGAGGTTGGCCAGGGCCGAGCGCAAACGCTCGTCGCTGATGCCGGCAAGCTCCGGCGCGGCACAGGGCGGCGGCGGGGTACGCGGCGCGGCAACGGCGACGCGCTCGGGGAGGGGGGCCTGCAGGATGCGCAGCTCGGCGACGGCGCGATAGCCGAAGTGGCCGTTGATGCGCTCGATCATCTGTTGGGCCTTGTACTGGACATCGAGCGCGCGTGCGGGATCCACCCGCACGATCAGCGTCGCACCCGGGCGCCCTTCGGCGCCATGCTCGATTTCATCGCCAATGCCGACGCCGCGCGGCCATTTCAGGCGTTCGGGCGCCGTATAGCCGGCGATGTCCTTGCCGACGATCATCGCCCAATCGGTGATCAGGGCGGCGGCGGCAAAGCCGTACTTCTCGAACGCCTTGTGCGTCAGCTTCGGCACATAGGTGCCGACGGCGCGCGCCGAGAGGAAGCCGCGCGGACGACCTTGGGGATTGCCGGCCGGAGCGGCGCCAGGTCGGCGGAAAGTCGCGGCGTTGGTGGCCATGGTGGGATAGTCCGCGGTCGAGAGTTTCCAGGGGCTGTCTCGACGCTTACCATCGGGGGATCGAATTCGCGGGCGCTGGGAGACGATCCCTTGACTGCTGTTGCGCGAAAGCAACTTCCGCTTCGGCCGGCCGGCCCCGACACGGTCGATGCCCTGCTCGCCTGGTACGACGAGGAGCGTCGCGACCTTCCCTGGCGTGTGGCACCGGGCAAGCGCGCCGACCCCTACCGCGTCTGGCTCAGCGAGATCATGCTGCAGCAGACGACGGTGAAAGCCGTCATTCCCTTCTATCTCCGGTTCCTTGTCCGCTGGCCGACGGTGAAGGCGCTGGCCGCCGCGCCGCTCGACGACGTGCTCGCCGCCTGGGCGGGGCTTGGCTACTACAGCCGCGCGCGCAACTTGCACAAGTGCGCGAGCGTCGTCGCCGCAGACTACGCCGGCAAGTTTCCTTCGACCGTCGCCGAGCTGCAGAAGCTGCCCGGCATCGGTCCGTACACCGCGGCTGCCATCGCCGCCATCGCCTTCGGCGAAGCCGCAACGCCGGTCGACGGCAATATCGAGCGCGTCGTTGCGCGCCTGTTCGCCGTGCGCCAGCCGCTGCCCCCGGCCAAATCCGAATTGAAACGCCTCGCCGCCACGCTGACGCCGGCACGCCGCGCCGGCGACTTCGCGCAAGCGATGATGGATCTCGGCGCCGGCATCTGCACACCGCGGCGTCCATCGTGCCTCGTATGCCCCGTGCAGCAGGACTGCGCCGCCGCGGCACATGGCATCGCCGCCTCGCTGCCGTTACGCCTTGAACGCGCCGAGCGCCCGCAGCGCGTCGGCTTCGCCTTCGTCGCCCTGCGCGAGGACGGCCACGTGCTCTTGCGCAAGCGCGCCGAGGCGGGCCTGCTCGGCGGCATGCTCGAGGTGCCGGGCACGGCGTGGGGCGATCTCTTGCCGCCGGCCAAGGAAGCGCTGCGCTCCGCGCCGGTGCGCGCCGACTGGTGGGCGGTGCCGGGCACGGTCGTGCATGTCTTCACGCACTTCCGCCTGGAGGTCGTCGTCTATCGCGCGCTGGTGCCCGCCGATGCGGGCCTCACCTTCTGGGCCGAACCCGAGCGCTGCCAGTGGGTGGCGCGCCGCGACCTAGCCGCGGCCGCCGTGCCGAGCGTCATGCGCAAGGTCATCGCCCACGCCCTGAAAGAGAACTAGGAGCCACAAAGCCGCGGTGTCGCGCGCTTGCCAGGCGGCGCTGCCTTGTCGCAGGCTCGACGGAAGCCGCGGGCGAAAGCGTTGACCGTGCGCTAGCGCTTGTATCGACTGCCCGCCGCGATAAGGCCCCCTATGCACGCCCCTTCCCCCGACGCGGGTCCAAATTTCGTCAGCCCGCGCGAGCGTCTCGCCATTTTCTCGGCGCTCATGCTGGTGCTGCTGCTCGCCTCGCTCGATCAGACGATCGTCGCTACCGCTCTGCCGACCATCGTCAGCGAGATCGGGGGTCTCACGCATCTGTCGTGGATCGTCACCGCCTACCTGCTCGCTACCACGGTGGTCGTGCCCCTCTACGGCAAGCTCGGGGACATCTACGGACGCCGCCTGGTGCTGCAGGCCGCCGTCATCATCTTTGTCATCGGATCGGGACTGTGCGGCATCGCGCAGAACCTGCCGGAGCTTATCGCCTTCCGCATCGTGCAGGGACTTGGCGGCGGCGGCCTCATCGTCACGGCCATCGCCGTTGTCGGCGACATCGTGCCCCCGCGCGAGCGCGGCCGCTATCAGGGCTTCTTCGGTGGCGTGTTCGGCCTATCGACGGTAATCGGTCCGCTGCTCGGGGGCTTCATCGTCGACCAGTTCAGTTGGCGCTGGATATTCTATATCAACCTGCCTCTGGGCTTGCTGGCGCTCGCGGTCATTAACGCGACGTTCAAGCCGCATCGCCGCCCGGCCAGCGTGACCATCGACTACGTCGGCGCGGCGCTTCTTGCCATCGCGCTTACCTGCGTCATCCTCGTCGCCAGTCTCGGGTCATCGCTTTGGGTCGATGCTCCGGTCAGCCTGCTGGCCATCACGCTCGCCGGTGCTCTCTCGCTGGGCGGGTTCATCTATGCCGAGACGGTGGTGCCGGATCCGCTGCTGCCCCTGTCGCTATTTCGCAATCGAGCTTTCGTGCTGGCGACAGGTATCGGCTTCATCGTCGGCATGGCGTTGTTCGGCTCGGTCACGCTGCTGCCCGTCTACTTCCAGGTGGTGAAAGGCCTCGATCCGACCAGCGCCGGCCTGCATTTGACGCCCATGATGCTCGGCGTCTTCGTCAGCTCCATCGTGAGCGGGCAGATCATCAGCCGCATCGGCCGCTACAAGGTCTTTCCAGTGATCGGCACGGCGTTGATGACGGTGGGCCTGGCGCTTCTGTCGCGCATCACCGTCGATACGTCGCCCGCAGTCGCTTCCGCCTACATGCTGCTGCTTGGCGCGGGCCTGGGCATGGTCATGCAGATCCTCGTCATGGCGGTGCAGAACGCGGTCGCCTACGAGCAACTCGGCGTGGCGACCTCAGGCACCACATTGTTCCGCTCCATCGGTGGCACCATCGGCGCGGCCTTGTTCGGCGGCATCTTCGCCTACGTCCTGGAGGCGCACCTGCGCGAGGCGCTACCCGGCCTCAGCGAGGCGTTGCGCGATCCCGATGCCATTGCATCGCTGGCCGAGCCGATGCGCTCGACCTACCTTTCCGTGTTCGTCGACGCGTTGCGTCCCGTGTTCGTCACCGCCGCGCTTCTGGCGCTGGCCTCGTTCTTCCTGGCGCTGGCCATCAAGGAGGTGCCGCTGCGCAGCTCCATCGCGCCCGAGCCGGTGAGCGATGCCTTCCAGATGCCGCGCGACGCCACATCGCTCGAGGAGTTGGAACGCATCGTCGCCCGCATCACCGCCCGCGAGAACCGCTGGCGCGTCTACCGGAGCGCAGCGTCGCGCATGGGAATCGGGCTGGAGCCGGACGAGCTGTGGCTGCTGGCGCGTCTAGGCGAAGCGAAAGGTCCGGTGAGCAAGACGCAGTTGCAGAGTCGGTTGAGCATTGCCGGCGAAGATTGCTCCAGCCTGCTCGACCGCCTCGTCGAGGCCGCCATGGCGACCGCTACGAGCGACGGCGACTTCGAGTTGAGCGCCGGCGGGCATGCCGCATATTTGCGGTTGGTTGGCCAGCGTGAAGCCGACCTGAAAAAAATGCTCGCCGACTGGAAGCCGGACGAGCATCCCGAAGTGGTTTCGATGATGCGGGAGCTGGCCAAATCCTTCGCCAGCTACCCGCCTACGCGGCCAAGCGCGCCGTAAACCCGCTAGCGCTACTTTTGCGCAGTTTTGATCTTCTTGCCGGAACCCTTGCCGTGCACCGTCAGGTGCACCTTCTGCAAGCCCGAGAAGCCGAGGGCGCTGGCGGCGCCTCTGGACAGGTCGATGACGCGCCCTTTGATGAACGGGCCGCGGTCGACGATAGTGACGACGACGGTACGTCCGTTGCGGGGATTTTTGACGCTGACCTTGGTGCCAAAGGGCAGCGTGCGATGGGCTGCGACCATGGACTTGGAGCTATAGGACCGCCCGCTGGCCGTCACCGACAGGTCCGAGTAATGCGAGGCGACTCCGCTCTGTGCTTGGGCGGCTGCGAAGGGCAGCACGGAGGCCCCGGCGAGGACGATTGTTCTGGCGATGAGGGTTTGCATGTCTTCTCCACCTTGTTGACTTCAAGGGCTCATTTGCATGCTCAACCCGGCATGGGAATATCGCGTTCCTTCAAAGACTTGAAATGGGCGGACATACTTTGATTGTTAACCAACTCCGCCACCGTGTAATGGCGCTTCCAACCCGGCGCTCCGGTTTGCGCGGCGCGATATGTCGCGATGCGTTAACCGCAAATCTCGGCTGCTGCGATGGTGGTAGAGGTGCCGGGCTGATGCCTAACGCGGCTTGCGCCGCCGCGGACCGCCACCGTTTTGATCGTTGGCCGGCACCTGACGCGTCGACTTGCGCAACGCTTCTTTCAGGCTCGTCGGACGCCCGTGCTTGTCGAGCAGATCGCGAAAAGCTTCGTCGGCCAGCTCCTGCAGATCCTTCATCGAATCGCGGCCGAGCAGCTCGAGCGCCTGCAGCGTCTGCGCGTCGAACGCGATGAGCTTGCGCGGCCCGCTGTCTTCCAGCACCGCGCTTCCCGTGAGGCGCGCCGGCCGCGCCGGCTTCTTGCTTGGCGGCTTCTTCGGCATCGCCGCTTTCTCTGAGCGTCAGTGCGCGGGCTAGGCGCGCTTCTTCGTCCCGCTGCGGCGTGCCGCCGGCGCACGCCGCGTCGTCGAACGTGCCGCCTTCGCTTTGCCGCTGCCCTCGCCGATCGACTTTTTCAACGCCGACATGAGATCGATGACCTTGGCGCCGCCCGGTGCCGCCTCCTCGTGCGGAGCCTTGATCTTGTGGCCCTTCAGCTTTTTCTGCACCAGCTCGCGCAGCGCCGTGGCGTAATGATCCTCGAACTGGTCGGGCGTGAACTTGCCCGCCTTGCGCTCGATCAGCTCGACGGCGAGATCGACCATCTCCTTGTCGGGCTTGCCGGTGGGCACCTCGTCGAAGAACTGGTCGGCTTCCTTCAGCTCGTCGGCGTAGCGCAGCATCTCCATCAGCAGACCGTCGCCGAGTGCGGTGATGGCAACGAGCCACTCGCGCCCGCCGATGGTGAGCTGGGCGAGGCCGGCCTTGCCGGTCTTCTTCAGGGCTTCGCGGATGACGACGTAGCCTTCGCCCGAATGCTTGTCGGCGGGGGCGATGAAATACGGGCGCTCGAAGTAGCGCGGGTCGATCTCTTCGACGTCGACGAACTTGACAAGGTCGATGGTCTTCTTGCTCTCGAGCTTGACCGCC
Source organism: uncultured Alphaproteobacteria bacterium (assembly GCA_963812795.1). Taxonomy (GTDB): domain Bacteria; phylum Pseudomonadota; class Alphaproteobacteria; order Rhizobiales; family Hyphomicrobiaceae; genus Hyphomicrobium_A. Next base: position 618,952 of record CAWEWG010000007.1, read on the forward strand.
TCGATCTCGTCGGGCTCCAGCGTCACGTAGGTGTCGCTGTCGACCTCATAGCCCTTGACGATGTCGGAGCTTTTCACCTCGCCGATGCCCTGCACCGTCTTGGTGTAGTTGATACGGCGGCCGGAGGGTTTGTGGATCTGGCGGAAGGAGATTTCCGACTTCGACTCGACGGCGTTGTAGATCTCGACGGCGATCGAGACGAGGGAGAGGCGCAGGAAGCCCTTCCAGTAAGCACGCGCGGCCATTGTATGCTCCGCAACTCTAGGGGGATGCAGCCTCTACCTTAGGACGCCAATGATAACAAAAAAGTTCCTGTTCCAGTAGGAAAGCGCAGTGCACCCCTCGTTGCTGATCCGCGCCGCCTGCGCGGCCGACCAAACCGCTATCTGGGCCATCCTGGAGCCGACCATTCGCGCCGGCGAAACCTTCGCGTTGCCGCGCGACATGGGCGAGGCAGACGCTATCGGTTATTGGACTGGGCCGGGCCGGGCAGCCTTTGTCGCCGAGGCGGACGGCCGCGTCGTCGGCACCTACTTCCTGCGCGGAAACCAGCTCGGCGGCGGCGACCATGTCGCCAATGCCGCCTATGCGACCGATCCTTCGATGCGTGGGCGGGGCATCGCTCGCCGGATGGCTGAGCATTCGTTGGAGGCGGCACGGGCACGCGGCTTCTTGGCCATGCAATTCAACTTCGTGGTCTCTCGAACGAGAGTGCCGTACACCTGTGGGAGAGCCTCGGCTTCGAGGTCGTTGGCCGGCTTCCCGGCGCCTTCCGGCACCCCCGCCTCGGCTTCGTCGACGCCCTCGTCATGTTCCGCCGGCTGTAGCTTGCACTGTCATCCCGGAAGCCGGAGTGAAGCGAAGGCTATCCGGGACCCAGCGTAGGGGTCGTCGAAGACACCGAATAAGGAAGGCCTACGGCCATTTTCTCCTGGGTCCCGGCTCGCGCTCGGTGTCATGGCTTCGCCCTGACCCTCGCTTGGCCGGGATGCCCAGAGCGCTATGTGACGGCGCTCCCGGCGCGCATTGGCCGGCCGCCGTGGCATTGCGGTCACCCTTAGTTAAGCGACCGTTGTTACCTTCCCAAATTGAGGCGGGCGCGGGGGGAGTTTGCTGTGTTCCGCAGTCCTCATCAGGATCAACGAGGAAGAAAATGCGGATCGCTATTGCCCTGGGTTCGGCCGCCATCGCGGTGGTGACCCTGCTTGCCGTTTCCCAGTCGCCTGCCCAGGCCGAGTTCTTTCGCACGCCGGCCGGCGAGGTTAAGTACCGCTGGGTAAACCCCAACGCCAACAACACCCACCTGTTCTATTACCGCGGCTACGCCTACCCGTACCGCTCGGGCCTCGCCTACCGCGAGCGCACCGGCGAGCTGCTCCCGAGCGACGTGCCGCACCGCCAGCGCGTGACGCGCTAAACGGCCACGCGACGGCATCGCGGGTCTTCAGCCGCTGGCGGCCACCGCCGTCGGCTCCCCGTCGTGCTCATAGGCGGACGGGTCGAACGGCGGGCGCCGACCTTCGGTCTCGGCGATGATGCGCGCGCGCCGCTTCAGCAGCGGCAGCGCCTTGCGCGCGATCCAAATCGCCCGTCGGGTGGAGGCCGGATTGACGAGATGCGTCGACGGCACCTTTAGTCCGCGCCACTTGAGAACGTAGCCGATCGGCAGCTCCATCTCGTCCTGCAGCGCGATCATCTCGGCATAGAGCTTGGCGATCGGCGTCAGGACGGCGCCGAAGCCGTTGCGCGGCTGCGCCCAGCCGATGATGTAGAGGTTCTTCACCGTATCGGGGAAGGCGCCGCCATAGACCTGCACGACGTCGTTCTCGATGCGCACGAGGCCCTTCGGCAGGAACGGGATCGTATTGTTGAAGCCCGTGGCTGCAACGATGAGGTCGTATTCGCCGACGCTGCCGTCGGTGAAATGCACCTTGGTGCCGGCTAAGCGGGCGATGTCCGGGCGCGGCTTGATGCGACCCTGGCGCAGATAGTTCAGCAAGTCCGTGCCGAACGCCGGATGCCGCTCGAACAGCCTGTGATTGGGCTTCTGCAACCCGTATTGGCGATAGTCGCCAATGAAGACGCGCACCAGCGCGCGCAGGATGAGCCGCTGCACAAATACCGGGAGCCCCCAGATGGGCAGATCGCTGAGCGGCTTGCCGAAGGCGGTCTTCGGCAGGAACCAGTATCCGGAGCGCAGGCTGAGATCGCATGTGGCGCCGACGCGCGCCGCCTCGCAGGCGATGTCGCAACCGGAATTGCCGCCGCCGATGACCAGCACGCGCTTGCCTTCGAGTTGCTTGGGAGCCTTGTAGTCCTTCGAGTGGATCAGCGTGCCGGTGAAGCGGCCACCGTACTGCGGCATCCGCTTGTCCCAGTGATGTCCGTTGCAGACGACGAGGCCCTTGTAGGTGCGTACTTCGCCGTTATCGAACGTCACCTGCCAACTCTCGTCGGCCAACGCCGCCGCGCGCACCACCTGGCGGCGGACCTCGAGTGCGTCGGTGAGGCCACGGTCGTGGGCATAGCTTTCCAGATAGCGCAGCATTTGCGTGCTGCTCGGGAAGTCGGGGTAGTGAGCCGGCATCGGGTAGTCGGAATAGCCCGTCGACTTCTTCGAGGAGACGATGTGCACACCCTTGTACACGCCGTTGCGCCACAGCCCCCCGACGCCGTCACCGGCATCGACGAGATCGAAGACGAGCCCGCGCTGCTTCAGGGCATCGGCCATGGCCAGGCCGACCGGCCCGGCGCCGATGACGAGCAAGCGATCGGTACTCGACTCCGTACGACGCATGCCGCTTCCGCCAGAAAGCCTATGAATAGGCTTTTGGCTTAGACCCGGAAAAGGCAGCCGTCCACTGCGGCTTGCCGCCTCGGGTTGCGACGGCGACGCAGCGCAAACGGGCGCAATTTGCCGCAATCCCTCACGCAGTGCGCTGATTATTCAGCGGCAATCGCCGTGAGCCCCAGCTGGCGCTTCGCCTCCTCGCGCAGCAGGTCGATCGGCTTCAATTTTCCGTCGGCCTCGAAGTGCCAGTACGTCCAGCCGTTGCACGCGCTCTTTCCCTGCGCGATGGCGCCGAGGCGGTGGATCGAGCCTTGGTTTCCGCCCCACGTCAGCGAGCCGTCGGCCTTCACCTCGGCGCGGATGCGCTTGCGCGCGTCGAGCAGCGTGGTGCCCGGCTCGACCAGCCGCATCTCGACGATGGTGCCGAACGGCACGCGCGGCTCGGCGCGCTTGGAGCGCACCGTCTCCAGCGCCGACAGCGGCAGCGGCTGCACGCGCGCGATGCGCTCCTCGGCCGCCTTGGCGTAGTCGGCATCGCGCTCGATGCCGATGAAGCGCCGGCCGAGCTGCTTGGCCACGGCGCCTGTCGTGCCGGTGCCGAAGAACGGGTCGAGCACGATGTCGCCGGGCTTCGATGAAGCCAGCAGCACGCGCTGCAATAACGCTTCCGGCTTCTGCGTCGGATGCGCCTTGCGCCCGCCGTCGTCCTTCAGCCGCTCCGGCCCCGAGCAAATGGGGAACAGCCAATCGGAGCGCATCTGCAAATCGTCGTTCGTGGCCTTGAGGCTCTCGTAGTTGAACGTCGCCCGCGCCCGCTGGTCGCGCGCCGCCCAGATCAGCGTCTCATGCGCATTGGTGAAGCGCTTGCCGCGGAAATTCGGCATCGGGTTCACCTTGCGCCAGATGACGTCGTTCTGGATCCAGAAGCCGAGATCCTGCAGCGCCACGCCGAGACGGAAGATGTTGTGATAGGAGCCGATGACCCAGATGGCGCCGTCCGGCTTCAGGATGCGGCGCGCTTCGCTCAGCCAGGCGCGCGAGAATGCGTCGTATTCGGCAAAGCTCGAAAACTTGTCCCAAGCATCGTCGACGCCGTCGACGCGCGTGTTGTTGGGACGCATGAGGTCGTTGGCGAGTTGCAGATTGTACGGCGGATCGGCGAAGACGAGATCGACCGAGTGGTCGGGCAGCTTCTTCAAAGCCGCGATGCAATCGTCGACGATGATGCGATTGGCCGTGGCGGCCACGGACGAACGACGCAGTACCATTGGGGACGCAACTCTCAAACCAGGGGAAGCACGCGCTCCGGCGAGCGGACAGGCCCGTCGAGCCCGTGGATTCTAGCTGCGCGGGGAGTCCGTTGGGAAGCGATTTATCGGTTGCCGATGCAGTATCGAGTCCTGCCAATGGCTTGGCGCCGCTAGCGGATTCTACACCGTCTCTTCGGCCTCTTCCTCGGTGATCAGGCCGAGGGCGAGCTGCACCGCCCGGAACGAGCGGCGGTGATGCACCGTCACGCCCAGCCGCTTGATGGCGTCATGGTGCTCGGCGGTGCCGTAGCCCTTGTGGCGCTCGAAGCCGTAGCCGGGGTGCTTGCCGGCGAGCTGCACCATCAGCCGGTCGCGCGTCACCTTGGCGATGATCGACGCCGCGGCGATCGACAGGCAGCGCGCGTCGCCCTTGACGACAGTGCGCGAAGGGCACTTGAGATCGGGCGCGCGGTTGCCGTCGATGGCGACAAGCTTCGGCGTTTGCGGAAGCCGCGCCACCGCCTGTGCCATCGCCCACATGGTGGCGTGCAAGATGTTCAGGCGGTCGATGCGCTCCACGTCGGCGATGCCGACGCCGACGATCGCCGTGGCGCGGATGCGCACGTAGAGGACTTCGCGCGCCTCCTCGTCGAGCACTTTTGAATCGTTGATGCCGTCGGGAATGCGGTCCGGGTCGAGGATGACGGCCGCCGCCACCACCGGGCCGGCGAGCGGGCCGCGCCCGGCCTCATCGACGCCGGCGACAGGGCCGCCGTGCAACTGCAGCTCCGCAGCCTCCAGCTCGAAGGTCGGTCGCGGACGCGATTCGGCGGCAGCATTCCCCATGACGGGGAAGGTTTGACCGCGTCGGCGGCGAAGTCAAAGCGCTGTCGCCAAACGGGCAGAGGAAAAACCTCAGAAAAGCGGCATTTGTTGCCCGGCGAGCACGGGCCGCTGGAACAGGTCGGTGCGCAGCGGCTGCCGTTCCTCGTTGAAGCCGAGGCGTTTGATCGCCAGGCGAAAGCGCAATCCGATCTGCTCGGCGTAGGGCCCGGTACCGCGCTGGCGCACGCCGAACTCCGACGTGTAGTCGCGGCCGCCGTGCATGGATTGCAAAAGATGGATGACGCGATCCGCCCGGTCGGGGAACTCGGCGGCGAGCCATTCGCGGAACAGCACCTTGATCTCCAGCGGCAGGCGCAGCAACACATAGCCGGCGCCGCGCGCCCCCGCCGCCTTGGCGGCATCGAGAATGCGCTCGATCTCCGGGTCGGTGAGACCGGGGATGATCGGCGCCACCATCACCGTCGTCGGGATGCCGGCTTCAGCCAGCTGGCGCACGGCGTCGAGGCGCTTCATCGGCGTCGGCGCACGCGGCTCCATGGCCCGGGCGATCTTGCCGTCGAGCGTGGTGATCGAGATGGCGGCACGCGCCAGGCCGCGCTCCGCCATGCGCGACAGGATGTCGATATCGCGGGTGATCAGCGTCGACTTGGTGACGATGCCAACGGGGTGCGAGGTACGTTCCAGCACCTCGAGGATGGAGCGCATGATGCGCCGCTCGCGCTCGATCGGCTGATAAGGGTCGGTGTTGGTGCCGATGGCCATGCACGCGGGCTCATAGCGCGGGTTGGACAGCTCCTTCTCCAAGAGCTCGGCGGCGTTGGTGCGTGCATACAGCTTGGTCTCGAAGTCGAGCCCGGCTGAATGCCCGAGGAAGCAGTGCGTCGGCCTGGCGAAACAGTAGATGCAGCCGTGCTCGCAGCCGCGATACGGATTGATCGAGCGGTCGAAGGAGATGTCGGGGCTGTCGTTGCGCGTGATGATGGTGCGCGCCGGGTCGTCGAAGACCGTCGTCTTGAAGGCGTCGAGGTCGCCGAGCCCTTCCCAGCCGTCGTCGAAGGCTTCGCGCCGCTCCGCCTCGAAGCGCCCCGTGTGGTTCGACTGCGCGCCGCGACCGCGCCGCCGCTCGCCGTCGACGACGCCTCCGGGCGTTGCCTCGACCGTCGGCATTTCTCTTTGTTTCTGCCGCAATATCTTCCTCCGCGGGTTCGCGCGGACCATAGCGAAGCACATGGAACGAAGCAAGAACAAACGCCTTGCCGTCAATCCGCTCGACAATTGCGGTTGTTGGCCGGCGCGACGGCGTGCCAGAGAAAACCATGATCACGGTCGTCATCCCTGCCCTCGATGCCGAGGCCACGCTGCCGGCGACGCTGACCGCCCTAGTGCCGGCGGCGCTGGAGGGCTTGGTGCGCGAGGTGATCGTGGTCGACGGCGGCTCCAGCGACCGCACGCCGGAGATCGCCGATCAGGCGGGTGCCGAGGTGATCAGCGCCCCGGCCAATCGCGGTGCCCAGATGCGCGCCGGTGCCAATGCCGCGCGGCATCCGTGGCTGCTGTTTCTCAACGCTGACACGGTGCTCGACATCGGCTGGGAACGCGAGGCCGACCACTTCATTGAACGGGTCGATCGCGGCGCCTCGCGCCATGCCGCGGCGGCGTTCCGTTATGCGCTGGATGACGACGGCATCGCCCCACGCGCACTCGAAGGTCTGGTGCGCTTGCGCTGTGCCACGCTGCATCTGCCTTACGGCGATCAGGGCCTGCTCATTTCGCGCGCTACCTACGATCAGGCGGGCGGTCACCGCGCCGTGCCGATGATGGAGGATCTCGACCTTGTGCGCCGCGTCGGCATGCGGCGCGTGAAGATGCTGCGCGCGCGCGCCATCAGCAACGCCACGCGCTACCGTCGCGACGGATACCTGCGGCACGCCCTTTCCAACCAGGCGCAGCGCATTCTCTACACCCTTCGCCTAACCCCCGACCGCCACTCGACTTTGCCGCAGTGAGCGCTAAACAGCGTCTACGCTCTCGTGCGGTCGTAATTTTGCCGTTAGATTTAGATGGCTTAGTACTGGATCAGCGCTTTTACGGGGGTAAAAAGCTGTGGCCGTCACATCCGTTCGTCTTGCTTCCTTGCCATTGCCGCCGCGTGCGGCACCCGTTCGCCGCAACAAGCCCGTGGGCCACGGCGGCGCCATTCGTCCCATCGTCATCGACAAGGAAACCGCCGGCAGAGTTTCTGCCGGAGAGGACAGCTTGCCGCGCATCAGCGCCATGCCGCTGGAATGCCCGGTCGTGGTCGTCGGCTCGGGCGTGCCCGCCTTCAAGGCCGCGCACATCGTCGCAGCCCTGAAGGCGCGCGGTGCCAACGGCTACTGGTTGGTCGAGCTGCAAAAGCGCCCGAGCCCGGCGGGCGGCGGCGCGCTCGCTGAAGTGCTCGTCGGTTTTCCGGGCCTGCACGTCGAACGCATCGCCTCGCCGAGCGACCTATAGACGCCACGCGCGGCCCTGAATGGTCGGGTAGTGCTGTTAGTAAAGTTTGGAGATAAGAAGAAATCAGACCGCCGCAGGGCGGACATCAGGTATTGACAGTGGTAGCGTTGCATCGCCCGTAAAGATGCGTGAGGGGGTTGCGTTATGGTGCAGACATCGGTGCAGTTCACGCCCGTGCAGGTTCTGCAAGCGGCCCGCCGGGCCGAGGCAGAGGGCAAGATGGATTACGCCCTCCAATTCTACCGTCACCTCGTCGAGCAGCACGGAACCACCCCCGAGGCGCAGGAAGCGCGTGAGGGTTTGTTCCGTATTGCCGAGTGGCGCTGGGGCGAGGCACGCGTGGCGCGCGGCCGAGATGCAACCGGCGGCGGCGCTCAGAGCACACAGTCTGCGCCAAGCTCGCAGACGCCGCCCGCGGCACCCGCCGGCAATCCGCCCGGCGGTCAGCGCGTCTACAACGTCGCCAACAACCCACCGCAGTCCGACTACTATCCGGATCAACCGCAGACAGCCGCCGCTCCTGGCAAGCTGCCGCAGGTCATCGCCCGCGGGCACGACCAGGATGCGCAGGCATTCACGCCGCGCTTCCGTGGTGCGAAGTTTGTCGCCCACGTATTGAGCGGCATCGGCTGGCTGACGCTGCTCGCCGGAATCGGGGCGGCAACGGGCGGCTTTGCCGGGTTGGTCCCTGAACTCGCCGCGATCGGCCCGCTCGGCGCCCCATTCGGCATCCTCATCGGTCTGCCGGCGCTGCTCCTCGGCGTCGTGCTCGTCGTCGCCGGCCAGCTTGCCGCGGCAGTGTTCGCGAGCACAAATGCCAACCTCGAGCTCGTCGCCATCGAGCGCGGTCGCAACAGCTTCTGAGCCGCCGTCCTAGCCGCGCGTCTCTTTCAGGCGTGGCATGATGTCGACCAGATTGCAGGGGCGGTGGCGGCTGTCGAGCTGCCACTTGAGGATGCCGTTCCACGCGTCCTTGCAGGCTCCCGGCGATCCCGGCAGGCAGAACACATAGGTTCCGTTGGCGGTGCCGCCGCAGGCGCGCGACTGGATGGTCGACGTCGCCACGCTCTGGAACGAGAGCATGTGAAAGATGACCGAGAAGCCCTCGATCTCTTTTTCGAACAGCGGCTTTATCGCGTCGGGTGTCACGTCGCGCCCGGTGAATCCCGTTCCGCCCGTCGTTATGACGACGTCGATGCCGGGGTCGGCGATCCAGCCCTCCACCTTGGCGCGGATCAGCGTCTTGTCGTCGATGATGATCTCGCGCTTGGCCAGTGTGTGACCGGCTTCGCCGATCATCGCTTCGAGCACGTCGCCCGACTTGTCGGTGGCTTTCTCGCGCGTGTCCGACACGGTCAGCGTGGCGATGCGCAGCGGCTTGAACTCGAAGCTGTCGTCGATCTTTGCCATCTGGGGGTCTTCGCTATTTCAGCGCCGCCTTGACGGCGAGCAGGTCGCGCCATGCCATGCCCTTCGCCGCCGGCGTGCGCAAGAGGTAAGCCGGATGCAGCGTCGCCATCGCCTGCGCCCTGTGGCCACCGATCTCGACTTCGCGCCACTTGCCGCGGATGCGCATGATGCCGTCGGCGACATCGAACAGGTGTTTTGCCGCCGCCCCGCCGAGGGCCAGCACAACATTCGGGGCGACGAGCGCCAGCTGCCGCTCCAGGAACGGCCGGCAGGCGAGCGCCTCCTGCGGTGTCGGCGTGCGGTTTCCGGGCGGGCGCCAGTAGACGATGTTGGTGATGTGCACTTCCGCTTCGCCCATGCCCATGGCGGCGAGCATCTTGTCGAGCAGCATGCCGGCACGGCCGACGAAGGGCTTGCCTTCCAGATCTTCCTCGCGGCCCGGGGCCTCGCCGATGATCATCAAGCGCGCACGCTCGGCGCCGCGGTAGAAGCACAGGTTTTTTGCCGTGGATTTCAACCCGCAGCCCTCAAAACTGCCGAGCAGCGCGCCAAGCTCGGCGAGCGAGCGCGCCGCGCTGAGATCGGCTCCTGTATCGGACGCGGGTGCGGTGGGTGCCCGCGCCGGGAACTGGCGGGCCGGCTTGGCGGTTGGTGCGGACGGAGCATGGGACGGCCGCGCAGGCGCGCCCGGCATTTCGGCGCGGGGCGCCGTAGGCGCAGCAACGCTACTTCCCGTCCGCGAGGCCTGGACGTTGAACAGCGCGCCGGGCGCCGCGTCGCCGCGCGCCAGCCAGTCGAGGGGGCGTTCCTCCAGCGCAGCATCGACTCCCATCGCCTCGTACCAGGCGAGGATGCGTCCGGCGGCCTTGCGCGTTGTCTCGTCGGCGCTCATCGCCGGCACCATATAGTGGGAGACCGCAGGCTCAAATAGCGAGCGCAGCCGGCGCCTTCCAGCATCCGCTGACTACTCTTGCGGCCCTGCGGCGCTTGACGCTGCCGCCTCGGGAGACCTACGACCACTAGCGAAGCTCGCGCGAAATAAGAGGTTCGGAAAAGACGATGGCCGAGACCGAGATCGACACCGCAGCCGAGTTGCCCCCCCGCGAGGCGATGGAATTCGACGTCGTCATCGTCGGTGCCGGCCCGGCCGGTCTGGCGGCGGCGATCCGTCTGAAGCAGCTCGCGACGGAAGCGGGCAGCGAGCTGTCGGTCGTCGTCGTCGAAAAGGGCTCGGCCGTCGGTGCCCACATCGTCTCCGGCGCCGTCATCGACCCCAAGGGCCTCAACCGCCTGATCCCCGACTGGAAGGAAAAGGGCGCGCCGGTGGAGATGGCGGTGAAGGACGACCGCTTCTATTTCCTCACCAAGTCCGGCGCGATTCGGCTGCCCACAATCTTCATGCCGCCGCTGATGAGCAATCACGGCAACTACATCGTCAGCCTCGGCGCGCTGTGCATCTGGCTCGGCGAGCAGGCGGCCGAGCTCGGCGTCGAGGTGTACCCGGGCTTTGCCGCCAGCGAAGTCCTCTACGACGAGAACAACGCCGTCGTCGGCATCGCCACCGGCGACATGGGTGTCGGCCGCAACGGGCAACCGACCGAGAGCTTCGTGCGCGGCATGGAGCTGCGCGGCAAGTACACGTTCTTCGCCGAGGGCGCGCGCGGTTCGCTCACCAAGCAGCTCGTCGAGGAGTTCAAGCTCAGCGAGGGCCGCGATCCGCAGAAGTACGGCATCGGCCTCAAAGAGCTGTGGCAGGTGAAGCCCGAGAACCACAAGCCGGGCCTGGTGCAGCACTCGTTCGGCTGGCCGCTCGATGACCGCACCGGCGGCGGCTCGTTCCTCTACCACTACGGCGACAATCTCGTCTCGGTGGGCTTCGTGCTGCACCTCAACTACGAGAACCCCTACGTGGCGCCATTCGAGGAATTCCAGCGCTTCAAGACGCACCCGGCGATCCGCGCGACCTTCGAGGGCGGCAAGCGCATCGGCTATGGCGCGCGCGCCATCACCGAGGGCGGCTGGCAGTCGATCCCCAAGCTCGCTTTTCCCGGCGGCGCGCTGCTCGGTTGCGCGGCCGGTTTCATGAACGTGCCGCGCATCAAGGGCAGCCACAACGCCATGCTGTCGGGCATCGCCGCGGCCGAGGCGGCGTTTGCGGCGCTGAGCCAAGGCCGCGCGCACGACGAGCTCACCGCGTATCAGGAGGCGGTCTACGCCGGCGACATCGCGCGCGACCTCAAGCCCGTGCGCAACGCCAAGCCGCTGTGGTCACGCTTTGGCACCTACATCGGCATCGCCCTGGGCGGTCTCGACATGTGGATCAACACCATCATCCCGGGCGGGCTGCCGTTCACGCTCAAGCACAGGAAGCCCGACTATGCGACCCTGAAGCGGGCCGAGAACGCCGGGCCCATCGCCTACCCCAAGCCCGATGGCGTCCTCACCTTCGATCGCCTGACGAGCGTGTCGTTCTCCGGCACCAACCACGAGGAGAACCAGCCGGTTCATCTTAAGCTTACCGATCCTGCGGTGCCGGTCGCCATCAACCTGCCAGAATTTGCAGAGCCTGCTCAGCGTTACTGTCCGGCTGCCGTCTACGAGATCGTCGCCGACACGGGCGGGAACCCGCGTTTTCAAATAAACGCGCAGAACTGCGTCCACTGCAAAACGTGCGATATCAAGGATCCGAGCCAGAACATCACGTGGGTCTGTCCCGAGGGTGGCGGGGGCCCGAATTACGCCGGAATGTGAGCCGCATAGCGGCCGTTGAAGGGTTCTTTACGGCATCCGTGGAATTTGCGGTTCAACGTTACCCACTGGGCGCATGTCGCCAAATCGCCGCGTTATTTGCTAGGCTATGGCGCTCCGGGGAATCAGCCCACGTGCCTCCAAGAAGGATCAGTTTGAATGCGGGCCAGCCTTCGCAACGTGTTGCTTTCTACGGCAACCGCCATCGGCATGTTCACCGCCGGCCTCAGCCCCACTCAAGCTGCCAACGACTTCAGCACGGAAACTGACGCCCATTCGCTGCTCGGCAGCTACCTTGCCGCCAACGTCGCCAAGGGTGCCAACGACAACGACAGCGCCGCCACCTTTTATCGCAGCGCCCTCGCCCTCGACCCCAACAACATCGTTCTGCTCGATCAGGCCTTCCAGACGGAGGCCGCCGAGGCGCATTGGGAGCGAGCCGTTCCCCTGGCCCGCGAGCTCGTCGCCAAGAGCTCCGAGAACCGCATGGCCTACCTGCTGCTCGGCATCGACAGCTTCAAGAACGGCAACTACATGCAGGCGGACGACGAGTTCCGCAAAGCTTCCGACGGGCCGATCGGAGAGCTGACCGCCGCGCTCGCGCGCGCCTGGGCCGCCGCCGCATCGGGCAACGCACAGCGCGCTCTGAAGCTTCTCGACATGCCCAAGCAGGCCGAGTGGGCGCAGTTCTATCTCAACTATCACAAGGCACTCATCGCCGACGTCACTGGCCTCCCGCAGGAGGCGCTGGCCGCCTACGAGCACTCCATGCGCCAAGACTTCGACAACGCTGCGCATTGCGCTCGCCTACGCCCGTCACGCGGCGCGCAACGGCAACGACAAGTTGGCCAAGGAAATCCTCGACGGCCAGACCGAGCGCTCGCAGGGCGAGCCGCACGTGCTGGTGCGTCGAGCTACGCGAGGAGATCGGCCCCGGCAAGAAGACCGATCTCTTGATCTCGACCGCCGCCGAAGGCATGGCGGAGGTGTTCTACGGCCTCGGCGAAGCGCTGACGAGCGAGGGCGGCCTCAGCATGGGCGTCCTCTATCTGCAGTTGGCGCTCTATCCCAAGCCCGACCACGCCTTTGCGCTTGCCGCTCTGGCCAGCGCCTATGAAAGCGGCCAGCGCTACCAGGCGGCGATAAACGCCTACAACCGCATTCCCGCCGGCACGCCGCTGCAGGCGGCGATCGACATCCGCAAGGCGTTCGATCTCAACTCGCTCGAAAAGGTCGACGAGGCGAAGGTAATCCTCGACCGGCTGGCGAAGGAGAACCCGACCGACCTCAAGCCGCTGGACGCGCTGGGCAACATCCTGCGGGCGCGCAAGCGCTACGGCGAGGCGGTCGACGTCTACTCCGCCGCCCTGAAGCTCATCCCCAAGCCCGACAAGCGCCACTGGAGCATCTTCTATTCGCGCGGCACCTGCTATGAGCGCCTGAAGAACTGGCCGGCGCCGAAGCCGACCTGCAGAAGGCGCTGGAGCTCTACCCCGACCAGCCGCTGGCGCTGAACTATCTCGGCTATAGCTGGGTCGATCAGAACCGCAACCTCAAGCAGGGCATGTCGCTGATCGAGAAGGCCGTCGCGCTGAAGCCGGACGATGGCTACATCGTCGATAGCCTCGGCTGGGCGCACTACAAGCTCGGCAACTATGCCGAGGCCGTGCGCTTCCTGGAACGCGCCGTCGAGCTGAAGCCGCAGGATCCGGTGCTCAACGACCACCTCGGCGACGCCCTGTGGCGCGTCGGGCGCGAGCGCGAGGCCAAGTTCCAGTGGGACCAGTCGCTGACGCTCGATCCCGAGCCGGAAGAGGTCGAGAAGATCAGGAAGAAGCTGGCAGACGGCATGCCGCCGGCGCGCCGAGGCCCGCGCCACGCTGCGCGAGACCATGCGCCGCGTGCAGCAGAAGAAGCGCAAAGAGACGAAGCTCAATCCGGCGCTCGTCGAGTAACGCTGCGGCCAGCGAAGACTCTGGAATAATTGGCAAAACGGCGCGTGCAAAGTCGCCGTCGATGCCTGGTGCGGCGCCCTGCTGCGCCGCTTTTGTACGGAACAAGCGCCCGAGATCTGAATTCCATTGACAGCTTCCCTTCGGCGAGGAGCCGTCTGGAGTTCGCAATGCTACAGAGCAAAGTTCCTCGCCGTCCGGAGCGGCGGTCTTCGCCGCCCTCCGCTCGCTCGTCTTCGCGCTCGCCCCCGCGTCGGCCACGACGCTGCCCATCGCCTCGCCGGATGAGATGGAGTCGATGACGCGACCGGTCGATTACCGCCGCTGCTACTGGGCCGACGGCTATCGTCTGTGCCGCACCTACTATCTCGATGAGAGCGGCAACAGGCTTCCGCCGCCCCGGCGCCGGACTACGGCTACTATGGCGCGCCCGGCATCTACCTCGGCTCGGCGGCCTCGGCGGCGGCGCCGGACGGTGGCAGCGGCATCCTCGACGACGGCGACGGCCGAGTAACCCGCGAAAGCCGCGTTCAATCGTCTACCATGCGGCCTCGAAGAGCTTCTCTTCGGGGCCGTTGCTTTTGAGCTGGGGACGATGTCGGCAATCGCAGAGCGCGCACGCGCCAAGATCAACCTGACGCTGCGCGTGCTCGGCCGCCGCGCCGACGGCTATCATCTGCTCGAAAGCCTCATCGTCTTCGCCGGCGTCGGTGACGGGGTGACGTTCGAGCCGGGCGGTGCACCGACCGTCACCATGACGGGTCCGTACGCGTCCGCCATCGCCGGCGACAATCTCGTCGATACGGCGCTCGAGGCCCTCGCCGCCGCCGATCCGGATCCTGACGCTCGGCCGCGTCAGCATCGACAAGCGGCTGCCCATCGCCGCCGGCATCGGCGGCGGCTCTGTCCGACGCCGCGGCCGTGTCCTGCGCGCGGTGCGTCGCATCAATCCCGCCGTGCGGCGTCGACTGGAAGGCTCTGGCCGCTGCGCTGGGCGCCGACGTGTCGGTTTGTCTGGCCGACCGCGCATCCTACGTGTGGGGCGTCGGCGAGCATGTCGCGCCGGTCGAGAGCGCTGCCGCGCCTCGATGCGGTCCTCGTCTGCCCGCAAAGCGCCGCGCCGTTCGGCAAGACCAAGATCCGTGTTCGGCCGGCTGGCGGTCGGCGAGGTCGGCGACGGCGACGCCGCCGGAGCCGCTGCCCGCATTCCCCGACGCGGCGGCGCTGATCGACTACATGCGCGGCGTCGGCAATGACCTGCGCGCCCCCGCCAACGCCGTGCATGCCCGACAGCGCGGCTGCTGAGGCGGCGCTCGCCGCCGCGGCCGGACTGCCTGTACGTCAGCCTCTCCGGCGCCGGTCCGACGAGCTATGGCATCTATTCCCGATGCAGCGTATGCCGCTGCTGCGGCGGAGGCGATTGCGCGCGCAGCATCCGCGGCTGGTGGATCGCCGCCACCACCCTCGGCGACTAAGCGAGTTCGGGGATCAGCAGAAGAAGCAGTTGCGGCAGGCGGTGGCCGCTTCGTTGA
The DNA here is from genome assembly GCA_963812795.1 of uncultured Alphaproteobacteria bacterium. Lineage (GTDB taxonomy): Bacteria > Pseudomonadota > Alphaproteobacteria > Rhizobiales > Hyphomicrobiaceae > Hyphomicrobium_A. Next base: position 633,974 of record CAWEWG010000007.1, read on the forward strand.
TCTGCCCGCTCATGATCTTGGAATATTCGGCCAAGCTTGCTCTTGAAGCGGTCGCACACGGCTTTCTTCGCCTCGGGCTGGCCGTGCAGCGTCTCCCACTGCTTCAGGTAGCCGTCCTTCTTGGTCTTGAACGTGCCGAACACCTTCTGCAGCGACGTCGGCTCGACGCAGGTCGCCGACCGCGCGCCAGGCACGCCGCTGCAGGTTGAGCTTGGTGCCGCAGAACTCCTGCAGCGCATCGACCGTGGCGTATTCGTCGACCAGCTTCCACAGGTTCGTCTGCTCGGCCTTGCTCATGTCGGTGATGCCGAGCTTGACGAGCTGAATGCCCGCTCTGCGCCGGCGTGGCGCCGGATTGCGCGGCAGCGGCAGCTCCCGCGAGCATGGCGGCGACGGCGACGAGCCATGCGGCGTTGCCGACGAGCCGTCCAAAGATGTGATGCTGAAACGAACGCACGGACGATCTCCGATATTTAGCCTCGCGAAGCGCGAACCCTAGGCTGCCGGCCGCGCGCCGGGCAATACGGAGCGCCAGGCCGAGAAGTTTTTTCAGTGCGAGCGATGCACGCAGAACCCGATCACGTCCAGCATGGCCGCTTTTTCGGGCCGGTCGGGGAATATGGCGAGGGCGTCGTGGGCGATGGCGCCATAGGAGCGCGCCCGCTCCATGCGTCGCCTCAATGGCCTTGTGCTGTTTCATCAGCGCCACAGCGCGTTCGAGGTCGCCGTCCTCGATCTGTCCCTCGGCGATGGTGCGCGTCCAGAACGAGCGCTCCTCCTCCGAGCCGCGGCGGAACGATAGGATCACCGGCAGGGTGATCTTGCCCTCGCGGAAATCGTCGCCGACCGCCTTGCCGAGGTTGGCGCTGTCGCCCGCATAGTCGAGCGCGTCGTCGACCAGCTGGAAGGCGAGCCCAGGTTGCGGCCGTAGGACTTCAGCGCCGTCTGCTCGGCCGCCGGGCGATTGGCGATCGCGGCGCCCACCTCGGCGCGGCGGAGAACAGCGCCGCCGTCTTGGCGTTGATGATGGCGAGGTACTCGTCCTCGGTCGTCGTCGTGTTGTTGGCGGCGGCGAGCTGCATCACCTCGCCCTCGGCGATCACTGCCGCGGCGTTCGACAGGATCTTGAGAACCGGCAGCGAGCCGACGTCGACCAGCATGCGGAACGCCTGGCCGAGCAGGAAGTCGCCGACCAGCACGCTCGCCTGGTTGCCCCACAGCATGCGCGCCGTCTGCTTGCCGCGCCGCAATCCGCTCTCGTCGACGACGTCGTCGTGCAGCAGCGTCGCGGTGTGCATGAACTCGATCGCCGAGGCGACGCGAATGTGGCCGCTGCCGCGATAGTCGCACAGCTTCGAGGCCGCGATCGCCAGCATCGGCCGCAGCCGCTTGCCGCCGGAATCGATGAGGTGATGCGGCAAGCTCGGGGATCAGCTCGACGTCGGAGACCGCCTTGTCGAGGATGATGCGGTTGATCGCCTCCATGTCGCCGGCGACGATGTCGAGCAGCGGCTGCAGGCTTTCCGGGGCGCTGCGGGCGGCGTCGAAAGCTATGACTTGTCCCAAGGGCATCTTCCCGAGCTCATGCTTGTTTTGCTTGGTATATAGCGTTGTGGCAGGGGCGAATTCCAAGCAAACTTTGCCGCAAGCCCCGGACCCTTGATTTTTGGCTGCCCCACGCCGTTCCGGAGACCCAGTTCATGCGCGATCTCGTGACCACGAATGATCCCGTGCTCCTCAGCTACCTCATGGTGCTGCTGGAGGGCGCCGGCATCGAATCCGTGGTGTTCGACGGCAACATGAGCGCCGTGCAGGGCACGCTCGGCGCCGTCGCCCAGCGGCTGGCCGTGCCCGCCGAGAGCTGGGAGGCGGCCCGCCGCCTGCTGGTCGAGGCCGACCTCGGCCAGTGGGTGGTGAAGTCATGAGCGCGGCCCCTGCAACCCACGTTGGCGACGACGTGACCGACGACGCCTTTCTCGGCGGCGCGCTCAACATCCTGCAGCTGCGCAACGGCTATCGCGCCGGTCTCGACGCCGTGATGCTCGCCGCGGCGGTTACGGCCGATCAGAGCCGGCCGCTGCGTGTGCTCGATGTCGGCGCCGGCGTCGGCACGGCCGGGCTGTGCCTTGCGCGCCGCGCGCCGTTCGCCGAGGTCGTCCTGCTGGAGAAGGAGCCGCAGCTTGCCGCGCTCGCCGCCGAGAACATCGTGCGCAACGACCTTGCGGGTCGCGTCCGCGTCGTCACCGGCGTGGTCGGCGCTCCGGCGGCGGAGCTGCGCGCCCTGGGCCTTGTCGAGGAGAGCTTCGGTCACGTCATCGCCAATCCGCCATTCCACGATAGCCGACGCCGGTACGCTGCCGCCCGATGCGCTGAAAGCCGGCGCGCATGCCATGCCCGATGGCGAGCTGGAAGACTGGGCGCGCTTCATGGCGCGCATGACGGCGCCCGGCGGCGAGGCGACGATCATCCACAAGGCGGACGCGCTGGCGCGCCTGCTGGCTGTGCTCGAGCCGCGTTTCGGCGCGCTGAAAGTGCTGCCCTTGCATCCGCGCGCCGGCGTCGCCGGCGCATCGGGTGCTGGTGCAAGGCATCAAGGGCAGCCGCGGTCCGCTGCAGATCCTTCCGGGCTTCGTGCTGCACGAGGACGGCAATACCTTCACGCCCGCGGCGCAGGACATCCTCCGCGGCGGCGCGGCCTTGCTCATGTCCGCATGGGTATGACCTCGACCCGATATATGGCCGGACTACGATAAGCGCGCTGCGCACTCGACCTTTGCCAGGTCTGGGCCTGCCCTAGCCGCGGCGGCCGCGATGGCCTAGAAGTCGGCTTCACCCCGATCAGCAAGCTTCAGCGAGGTTGGCCCCGCATGTGGTTCTTTGGCCAAGGTCCCGTCGTCCCCGTGCTGCGCTTCTCCGGCCCCATCGGCATGGCGACGCCGCTGCGCCCCGGGCTATCGATCGGCCACGCCGCCAGCGCCATCGAGAAGGCGTTCGAGCTGTCGAAGACACCCGCCGTCGCCGTCGTCATCAATTCGCCCGGCGGCTCGCCGGTGCAGTCGAGCCTCATTTTCCGCCGCATCCGCCAGCTCGCCGAGGAGAAGAAGAAAACCGTCTACGTGTTCTGCGAGGACGTCGCCGCGTCGGGCGGCTACTACCTCGCGCTCGCCGGCGATGAGATCTACGCCGACCCCTCCTCGATCATCGGCTCCATCGGCGTCATCTTCGCCGGCTTCGGCTTCGACAAGGCGATCGCAGAAGCTCGGCATCGAGCGCGCGCGTCTATACCGCCGGCGAGAGCAAGGACGCGCTCGACCCGTTCCGCCCGGAGAACCCGGAGGACATCGAGCGGATCAAGAGCGTGCAGCGCGACGTGCACGACGTGTTCATCGGCATCGTCAAGGAGCGCCGCGCCGGGCGCCTCACGGGGTAGGATGGCGAATTGTTCTCCGGCGCTTTCTGGTCTGGCCCCAAGGCGCTCGAGCTCGGGCTTATCGACGGCATATCCGACGTCCGCTCCAAGATGCGCGAGCTGTACGGCGACAAGGTCCGCCTGAAGGTCGTCCCGCTGGAAAAAGGCGGTCTCCTGGGGCGTCTGCGGCGGTCGCCGTCCGCTGGTTACGAGGAATTAAGGCCCGGGCGTCTTGCCTTCGGCAGAGGATCTGATATCCGCTGTCGAGGCCCGGGCGCTGTGGTCGCGTTTCGGGTTGTGACCTGAGCGCTCGAAAGGGCGCCGTTGCAGAGGGAGTGTCGCCGATGCCCCACGTCATGTTCGCGGTTCTCATCGGAGCCGGCATCGGTGCCGGCATGAAATGGCTGGCGCGGGAGATGGCACGCACCGCCGCCGCGGCGCGCATGGCCCACGAGCGGATGTCGCGCAGCCAGCCCTTGAAGGTGGCTCCCAAGGATCTCGGTACGCTCGAGTGGGACGCCGACGCCGGCGTCTACCGTCCGGGCGACCGCCGGAACGGCTGAGCTTACTCGTTCTCCCCCACACCACGTACGGACTGCCCCGAGAGGAAATCCATGGCCGCCGATCCCGCCACGCTTGCCGAACTCGACAATCGCATCGCCATCCTGCGCGACAACCTGCGCGAGCTGGTCGAGCAGGCGGCCGCCTACTCGGGTGCGGCCGACGAGAGTCGCACCGCCGACCGCATCAGCCGATCAACAGGCCAAGCTCGACGCACTGCATCGCCGAGCGCGACAAGCTCGCCACGTAGACGCCGGGCTGGTCTCTATCCGGTTGAGCTGGTAGGTGTGCGCCAGCCAGCGATAGCCGTCGCCGCAGGCGCTCGACATAGCCGATCGACGGGAACGGCATGTGATAGCCGCTGACCGGCATGCGCTCGGCGGCCGCCAACTCGTAGATGCGCCGCCGCGTCGCCGCGCCCTGCTCCTTGTCGACGTCGAACGAGCAATGCCAATCGGGCCGCGCCAGCGACGCGACTTGGTGATGCGCGCAGTCGCCCCAGAACAGCATGCGCTTGCCGTCGCTCTCGATGTCGAAGGCGAGGTGCCCCGGCGTATGGCCGTACGCCTCGCGCGCGCGGATGCCCGGCACTACCTCGTCGCCCGGCTTGAGGAAGGTGATCTTCTCGGCGAGCGGCACGACGTTGGCGCGGAACAGCGAAGCGAGCTTTTCGACTTCGCCGGTGAATTTGCCTTCCGGCGCCCAGAAGTCGTACTCGGTGGCGCCGATGACGTAGCGGGCGTTGGGGAACAGCGGCTTGCCGTCCTCCATGACGCCGCCGACGTGGTCGGGGTGGCCATGCGACAGCACGACGACGTCGATCTGCTCGGGCGTTATGCCGGAGTCGGCGAGCTGTGTCGCCAGCCAGCCGCCGCCTGGCCGCGGCACGAAGCCCTTGGCGCCGTTGCCGGTGTCGAAGATGATGAGTTGCTTGCCGGTGTTGACGATCATCGGCGTGAAGCCGGGCTGATACTTGTCCGGCGGCAGAAGGTTGTCGCGCATCAGTTGCTCGACCTCGGCCTGCGAGGCGTTGCCGCCGACGATGGGGAACGGCCCGGGGATGAACGCGTCCGAATCCGACGTCATGGTCAGCTCGAACGCACCGAGCTTGAAGCGGCACCAGGTCGGCTGCTTGGCGCCGAGCAGAGCCCCGGTGGCGTTTGCGGGCGGGGCAACCAGCAGGGCGGGAATTCCCGACAGCAAGGGTGCCGCCGCCAGGGCGGCGGTCGAACCCAGCAAACGCCGGCGGCTGAGGCCGGGTTCTGCCGCGGTCGGCGCGGTTTGCATATTGCCGTTCTGCTGCGTTGCCACTGCGTCCATCCTCTGCGACCCTCAGACATCGACCTGACGGGAGCCTATGGATGACGGGTCCGAGCCGCTTGAACGAACGTGCTGCGCTTGGGCGTCCATCGCTCTGGCACGTCGATGACGGTTGGGCGCTATTCGCCGGGCCGCTGCAGCACAACGACAGCCATGCGCACAGTACCGCTGTGTTTCTTGCCGGCCTCTACGGCACCTTTCGCTTGCGCATCGCCGACGGCCGCGTGGCTCTCGTGTCGCAGCGCCGTCATCCGCGCCGGCACACCGTACGAGTTCGACGTCGGCGGCGATCCGCTGGGCGTGTTCTATCTGGAGCCCGAGCGTTGCCGGTGCCGACGCGTTGGCCCCGCTTGTCGCCGGCGCGCATGAGGTCGACGGCGCGCTGGTCGGTCATGCCGATGCCCCGTTGCTGCGCTCTGCCTTCGAGCAGCGTTTGCGACCAGGCCGGGACGATTTGCGCGCCGAGGTCGGCGATATCGTGGCCCATGCCAAGCGCAGATCACGACGTATCATCGACGTTCGCATCTCCCGCTCCGTCGAGGCATTGCAAGCGGCAACCGATGCGGTCTCGGTGAGCGAGGCCGCGGCCGCCGCGGGGCTATCGGCATCGCGCTTCCAGCATCTGTTCACACGCGAGGTCGGGCGTGCCGTTCCGCCGCTATCGGGCGTGGCACCGCTTGCGTGCCGCCATCCGCGAGGTCGTCGGCGGCAGCAGCCTCACCGCCGCTGCGCACGCCGCCGGGTTTGCCGACCAGGCGCATTTCACGCGCTCCTTCCGCCGCACTTTCGGTGCGCCGCCCTCACGCGGCCTATAGCGCTGCATCGTAGCGATACCCCTTTTGCTCAGTATCTCGATTATTCGATTGCCGCGCGCTGCGCCGGCTGCTTGGATCGGGGCGCGACCAATCCGTTGCAGGGAGCGGATCAATGAATTTGCGTGGTGTGCGTACGGCAATTGCCGCCGTGATCGTGGTGGCCTCGATGCAGCCGGCGATTTCGGCCGAATGGTGGATGCTGCAGAACACCGACGATGGCCGCCAGTGCGGCCCGCCTCTCGAAGCGGACGGCGTCGTGCTGACCCCCGACGAGATCCTCAAGCGCTTCGAAGAGTGCAAGCTGATGGACGAGACGCCATCGCTGGAGCTCAACAACGTGATGGTCGCCTGCGAGGGCAACCTCAATCAGGTCTTCATTTTCACGAAGACCAAAGAGAGCTGCGAGGCGCTCGCCAAGGAGTGAGCCGGGAAGCTCACAATTCTTGCCTCGTTGCGCACGCGACCGTCGACCGCCGCGATTCCGGGTCACCTGGGAGGCTCGCCAGGACCGTGCTCGTTGGCGATCAGCTCCTCCAGCCAGAGCGATTTGCCGTCTGCTGTCGCAATGCGCCTCGATTGACTGGGCCCCGTGAGGTTGCACACCTGCGGATGATAGAACACGTCGCGGCCACTCTTGGCGCGGATGGCGTAGAACAGATACCGCCTGCCCCGTTCGAAGTAGAACTCACAGTCGATCTCAGCGTAGACATCCATTAAACGCACGCTGCGCGGCAAAGAGCCTTTCCAAATGCGGTCCGGCTCGACGACCCACGTGTGCCGTTCCGCGGCGGCGACGGTTCCGATGAACACGTACTGCGCGCGATCAAATCCTTCCTGCGGGCTGATGTTTTCGCACCGGCATCCGGCGGCGACCTCCGACCCCCAGGCCAGAAGGATAGCTGCGATGGCGAAGGGGCGGAACAGTGCCAACAGATCCTCCTCGCTTAGTTGGTCGGCTCCACATCGCCTGATCGGAATTCGACGCTTGGGGAGCGTAGGCGTCGAAGGTGGCACGAGATCGGCGCGGGTGACAGAGGCGCTGATGCAGGTATAGTGCGGCCGAATTCGCAAAGGCCGCACGCCACCCATGCCGACCAGCACCGCCACCAAATCCGCCCGCGCGTCCGCCACCGACGTGGCGCCCCTGCATCCGGGCAAGTCGTTTCAGGATCTCATCTTCGCCCTGCAGCGCTTTTGGGCCGAGCAGGGCTGCGTCGTGCTGCAGCCGTACGACATGGAGGTCGGCGCCGGCACCTTCCATCCGGCGACGACGCTGCGCGCGCTCGGCCCGAAGCCTTGGAACGCCTGCTACGTGCAACCTTCGCGGCGGCCGAAGGACGGCCGCTACGGCGAGAACCCCAACCGCCTGCAGCACTACTATCAGCTGCAGGTGATCATGAAGCCGGCGCCGGCCGACATGCAGGACCTCTATCTCGAGAGCCTGCGCCGCATCGGCCTCAATCGCCGAGCTGCACGACATCCGCTTCGTCGAGGACGACTGGGAGAGCCCGACGCTGGGCGCCTGGGGCCTCGGCTGGGAGGTGTGGTGCGACGGCATGGAGGTGACGCAGTTCACCTACTTCCAGCAGGTGGGGGGCTTCGACTGCGAGGTCGTGTCGGCCGAGATCACCTATGGCCTCGAACGCCTCGCCATGTACGTCCAGGGCGTCGACCGCGTGTTCGATCTGTCATTCAACGGCCGGTCGGATGCGCGCAAGCTGTCCTACGGCGAAGTGTTCCTGCAGGCCGAGCAGGAGTTCTCGCGCTTCAACTTCGAGCACGCCGATACCGCGCTGCTGCTGCAGCACTTCAACGACGCCGAGAAGGAGTGCAAGGCGCTGCTCGAAAAGGGCGCCACGCCTGAGGGACGGCATTTGCTGGCGCTGCCGGCCTACGATCAGTGCATCAAGGCTTCGCACGTGTTCAACCTGCTCGATGCACGCGGCGTCATTTCCGTCACCGAGCGGCAAAGCTACATTCTGCGCGTGCGCGAGCTGGCCAAGGCCTGCTGCGCGGCTTGGCTCAAAACGGAAGGCGGCGGGGTATAGCGCGCGCTGACGCTATCCAGAAGGACACCATGGTGTTTGGGAGCTGACGCCGGCATAGCTGGACGCACAAGGAGCTAGACATGATCTCACCGACGGCTATCGGCGCGCTCGCCATTGCCATCCCCGCCATCTTCATCGCCTACGTCGCATTCTTCTGGCGCCGCCGGCCGATTTTCTGGCTCGTCGTCGCGCTGCTTGCCGTCGGCCTCGGCTATCTCGGCACCACCGGCGCTCTGCACGAGATCGGCGCCATGGTTTGGGGCGAGGCAGAAATGATCGAGCAGGGGCGCTAGGCAATGGCGCTCGTTCCCCACACGGGCAACGAGGCGCCGTCCCAGGACAAGCTGCTGCCTATCAAGCCGCGGCTGGTGTCGTGGACGTCGCGCATCTGGCGCGAGAGCCCGGCGCGCGCCATCCCGCTGTTCAAGATCGACGCGCGCTTGGAAGTGCGCGACATCGACGACCGCGCGCCTGCAGGACGCGCTGCGTCCGTACGCGGCGCAATTGCAGAAGATCGCCATCTACGTGCTGCACCCGGAAGAGTCGCCGCGCCTCGCGCCGTGGGCGGTCGGCCGCTTGGATGTCGACCAGAAAAGCGCGTTCATGTTCTTCCACGATTTTCTCGGCGCGCCCAACGGCATGCTGATGCTCAACCTGATGCAGACGGCGGGCGCCCAGACCGACATCATCATCTCGCTGATGCCGATGACCATCGAGCCGCAGCGCCTGCTCTTCGCCGTCGCCGACTACGATTTCGGCCTGCACGGCCGCATCGCGCTAGTTCACAAAGGTGTGCACCACTTGTTCCCTCCCCCCTTGCGGGGGAGGGATAGGGTGGGGGGTGTCCACAACATCTGACGCGGTGCACCACCCCCTCCCCGTCCCTCCCCCATCGAGGGGGAGGGAGAGAGAGGTGCCGCAAGCGGCATTGCTGGGGTTAGCCCGATCACGTATGTGTTCGCCTCCCTCTGACTCCTGAGACGCCCCATGTCTGAGCTGCTGCTCGAGCTGTTTTCCGAAGAGATCCCCGCACGCCTGCAGACGCGCGCCGCCGACGACCTGCGCCGGCTGATGGTCGACGGCCTGAAAGCCAAGGGTCTCGAGGTGGGCGAGGCGCGCAGCTTTGCGACGCCGCGCCGGCTGGCGCTGGTCATCGAGGACGTGCCGAAGAAGTCGCCGGCCGTGTCGGAAGAGAAGAAGGGGCCGCGCGTCGGCGCGCCCGAGCAGGCGCTCGCCGGCTTTCTCAAGGGTGCCGGCCTCAAGTCGATCGACGAGGCGCAAATCGTCAAGGACGAGAAGAAGGGCGACTTCTACGTCGCCCGCATCAACAAGCCGGGCCGCGCCGCCGGCGAGATCGTCAACGAGGTGCTGCGCGAGACGATCGTGAATTTCCCCTGGCCGAAGACGATGCGCTTCAACGCCAAGCTCGACAACGGCGCCGAGTTGCGCTGGATCCGCCCGCTGCATTCGATCGTGCTGCTGCTCGACGGCAAGGTGGTGGCGTTCGAGATCGCCGGCATCAAGGCGGGCAAGGAAACGCGCGGTCACCGCTTCCTCGGCAACGAGCCGTTCAAGGTGACGGGCTTCGCCGACTACGAGAAGCAATTGAAGCAGCACAAGGTCGTGCTCGATTCCGCCACGCGTGCGGCGAGCATCAACGAAGGCGCGCATGCACTCGCCAAGGACGCGCACCTGACGCTGGTCGAGGACGATGCGCTCGCCGCCGAGAATGCCGGCCTCACCGAATGGCCGACCGTGCTCATGGGCGAGTTCGACAAGTCGTTTCTCGCCGTGCCGGCCGAGTGCCTGACGACGTCGATGAAGACGCACCAGAAATGCTTCTCGCTGCGCCACGGCAAGAAGCTGTCGAACCACTTCCTCTTGGTCACCAACCTCAAGGCCAAGGACGGCGGCAAGACCATCGTCGCCGGCAACGAGAAGGTCATCGCCGCGCGCTTGTCCGACGCCAAGTTCTTCTGGGAGCAGGATCTCAAGAAGAAGCTGGAGATCATGCGCGACGAGCTGAAGGGCATCACCTTCCACGAGAAGCTCGGCACGCAGTTCGAGCGCGCCGAACGCGTCAAGGAGCTGGCCCGGCAGATCGCCACCTCGCAGGAGCTGTGCGAAGCGGCGCTGGCGCAACGCGCCGCCGAGCTGGCCAAGGCCGATCTGGTATCGGGCATGGTCGGTGAGTTCCCCGAGCTGCAAGGCCTCATGGGGCGCTACTACGCGGAAGCCGAGCACATGAATCCGGCCATCGCGCGCGCCATCGAGCTGCACTACAAGCCGAAGGGTCCGACGGATTCAGTTCCTTTGGAGAGCGAGGGCGACGGCGCCGCGGTCGCCGTGGCGCTGGCCGACAAGCTCGACATGCTGGTCGGCTTCTGGGCCATCGGCGAGAAGCCGACCGGCTCCGGCGATCCCTACCAGCTCCGCCGCGCCGCGTTGGGCGTCATCCGCCTCGTCATCGAGAACGACCTGCGCATGCCGCTTGAGCCTGGAAGGTCATTCGCGCGCTCTGCAGGGCGAAGCTACGGTTCGTTCGCTGACGTTGCAAGGCAGTCGAGCCTGGAACAAGGGCTCCGAGCTTGACAAGCGAAAGCGCGGCAATCTACGAGTACACGCGCCGATCTCCTCGCGTTCTTCGCCGAGCGGCTGAAGGTCTACCTGCGCGACAAGGGCGCGCGCCACGATCTGATCGACGCCATCTTCTCGCTGCCCGGCCAGGACGACCTGGCGCTCATCGTCAAGCGCGTCGAGGCGCTGACCGAGTTCCTGAAGACCGACGACGGCGCCAACCTGCTGGCCGGCGTCAAGCGCGCGCAGAACATCCTCACCATCGAGGAGAAGAAGGACAAGGTAAGCCACGCCGGCGACGTCGACGCGGCGCTGCTGCAGGCGGAGGAGGAGAAGGCGCTCGCCGCCGCCATCGATAAGGTGAAGGCCGACACCGTCGCCGCGCTCAACGTCGAAAACTTCGCCGGCTCCATGCGGGCGCTGGCCGAGCTGCGCGCGCCGGTCGACGCTTTCTTCGACAAGGTGACGTCAACGCCGACGATGCGGCGCTGCGCCAAAACCGCCTGCATCTGCTGTCGCAGATCCGCGCCGCCACCCTCAACGTCGCCGACTTCACCAAAATCGCCGGCTGACGCGGCGCGCGCAATAGATGTCATCCTCGGGCTTGTCCCGAGGAACCACCCCTCGTCTTACTCCGTGACTTGATTGCCGGTTGCAGCGGTGCAGCACACGCCTCATCGCCAGAGCTTGCTGAACCATGGGTCCTCGGGACAAGCCCGAGGATGACAGGGGAAGTCCGATGCAACGTTGTCCCCATCGTCCCGGACGGGTGGCTGCGCCATGACGCCGGCATGACGTAGAATGCGCCAACGTCGACCTGTGGGACGACGGTTTCAAGAGGCCCGCGTGAGCCAAGACACGACGCGATATCTGTTCGTCTACGGCACGCTGATGAGCGGCGCGCGCAGTGCGCTCGGCACGCAGCAGCGCCTGCGCCTGGCGCAAGAGTCCGACAGTCTCGGTCCCGCCTCGCTGCACTTTGCACGCCTCTACGATCTCGGCCGCTATCCGGGCGCCGCCGTCTCCGACGGCGAGGAGGAGATCGTGCACGGCGAGGTCGTGCTGCTGGCCGACCCGGACGCTTCGCTCGCCTGGCTCGACCCCTATGAGGGCTACGTGCACGGCGGCGGCGACCGCAACGAGTACGACCGGCTCGTGCGCCAGGTGCGCCTCGCCGGCGGCGAGACGTTCGACGCCTGGGTCTATCTTCTGCGCCGCGCGCCCGATGCAGCGCGGCGCATCGACAGCGGCCGCTGGATCAGCGGTTGACGCGCGCGTTCACAAATCTGTCAAGATGTTGAGAGCTGGCTGCGACCCTGAGCGGCCCTCACCGCGCAGGCACGGTCCCCGCTTATGACCGAGGCGGCCAGCTCCCACGCGTTTGGTCATACACCCGTCACGGAGCGGCCACTATTGGGGCGGGCAAAAACAAATATTCATGTGCAAATCGCGCAGATGTTACTTGATGCGAGATAGTTGGGCGAATTGCTCAGCTTACGCCTCAGCGGTGTCCGACACGTCGGCGTTGGCGGCTTCGTACGCCTCCGAGGCAATGAGCCAAGCCTCCTCTGCTTCGCTCAAACGCTTCGCCAATTGTCCCCGCTCGATGGCGGCGCTCTGCGCCGCTTGCGGATCCTTGGCGTAGAGCTGCGGGTCGGCCAGCTTGGCGTCGAGGCGCGCGATGTCGGCGTTGAGCGTCTCCACCTTCTTCTCCGCCGCCTGCATCGCTTTCTTCAGCGGCGACAGCGAGGCCCGCCGGTCGGCGGCGGCGCGCCGCTGATCGGATCGCGCGTTGCGTGCCGCATCGGCCTTGGCGCCGGTCTTGTTTTGACCGCGCGTCCCGGCGCCGCGCTCGGAAAGCAGTTCCGCGCGGTATTGGTCCATGTCGCCGTCGTAGGACGTCACGGTGCCGCCGCGCACCACCCACAGCCGGTCGGCACAGGCTTCGATCAGGTGCCGGTCGTGGCTGATGAGGATGACGGCGCCTTCGTATTCGGCCAGCGCCTGCACCAGCGCCTGACGGCTGTCGACGTCGAGATGGTTCGTGGGCTCGTCGAGGATGAGCAGGTGCGGCGCGTGAAACGCGGCGAGGGCAAGCAACAACCGCGCCTTCTCGCCGCCCGACAGCTTGGCGCACTTGGTATCAGCCTTGTCGGCGCTGAATCCGTAAGTGCCGAGTCGCGTGCGCCGCTGCGCCTCGGTCGCCTCCGGCATCAGCTTCAGCATGTGGTCGTACGGCGTCGCCGCAGGATTGAGCTCGTCAAGTTGGTGCTGGGCGAAATAGCCGACATCGACGCGCTTGGCGCCGAACACCTGCCCCGACAAGGGCGTCAGCTTGCCGGCGATCAGCTTGGCAAACGTCGACTTGCCGTTGCCGTTCTGGCCGAGCAGGGCGATGCGGTCGTCCTGGTCGATGCGCAGGTTCAGTCCCTGCAACACCGGCGCGTCGGCGGCATAGCCGATGGCCACGTCCTCGAAGCGCATCAGTGGGCTTGCCAGCATCTTCAACGGCTGCGGCAGATGGAACGGCACCACGCGCTCGTCGAGCTGCGCTGCGATCGGCCGCATCTTGGCCAGCGCCTTGACGCGGCTCTGCGCCTGCGCCGCCTTCGTCGCCTTGGCCTTGAAGCGGTCGATGAACGCCTGGATGCGGCGGCGGTCCTCGTCCTGCTTCTTCTTCAGTTTCAGCTCCAGACGCTGCTTCTCGAGCCGCGCCTCCTCGAAGTCGTCATAACCGCCCGAATAGAAATTCAGCTTGCCGCGATCGAGGTGCAGGATGGCCGTCACCGCGCGGTTGAGCAGGTCGCGGTCGTGGCTGACGATGACGACGGTGTGCGGATAGGAGCGCAGGTAGCTTTCCAGCCACATGGCGCCTTCCAGGTCGAGATAGTTGGTCGGCTCGTCGAGCAGCAGGATTTCCGGCTCGAGGAACAGCACCGCGGCGAGAGCAACGCGCATGCGCCAGCCGCCGGACAGCGCGCCGCAAGGACGCTGCTGCGCCGCTTCGTCGAAGCCGAGACCGGCGAGGATCTGCGCCGCCCGCGCCGGCGCCGCGTGCGCGCCGATGTCGCCGAGGCGCTCGTGGATGGCGGCGATGCGGTGCGCGTCGGTGGCGTGCTCGGCCTCATCGAGCAGGCTCGCGCGCTCGGTATCGGCGGCGAGCACCCAGTCGAGGATGCTTTCCGTGCCGCCCGGCGCCTCCTGCGCCACGTGGCCGATGCGTGCCGAGCGCGCCATGGTGATCGAGCCCATGTCGGGCGTCAGGTCGCCGGCGATGATCTTCAGCAGCGTCGTCTTGCCGGCGCCGTTGCGGCCGACGAGGCCGACCTTGTGGCCGGTCGGGATGCCCGCGGTCGCCCCCTCGAAGATGGGCCGCCCCTCGATGCGGTAGCTCAAGTCGTTGATGTGCAGCATGGGACGAGGAGATAGCCGCTCGCGCCCCGCCTGTCACCGCCCGCACGGCCGGCTGGGCAATTCGGCCTTCTTTCGCCATGCCGGCGAAGGCTGATCTCAGCCGGAGACGACGGGTTTCAGGGTCTCGACCAGCAGTCGCTCCTGCGTGCCGGGGTCGGCCACCGACAGATGCGCGAAGAACCAGTCCTGCACCATCTGGCAGACGCGCGCCGGCGGCTCTTTCGAGAGCAGCGTCGGATTGGAGAACACCTGCAGGTCGTTCTCTTTCCAACCGAGCTTGGTCAGCTCCTGCACGAGCACGTCGTAGTCGGCCTTGGCCGCCTTGTCGTGCGTCGCCGGCGATTTGCGCCCGTCGGCGATGGCCTCGAAGATGGCGGCGACCTGCGCCTGCACGGTGGCACCCTGCTCGGGGGACTGGAGCACTTCCAGCACCGCCGGCGAGGTCTCGCCCTGCGAGATAAAGCCGTAGCAGGCCGCGACGCTCTGGCTGGAAAGCGCCTTGAGATTGTCGAGGAAGCTCGACGCCACCGTTTTCAAGCGGTCGGTGCTGGCGGCAAGCGCGTCGTTGGCGTGCTGGCGGCGCAGGGCGACGAGCGCCTCGGCGAGATGCTTGTTGACCTCGTGCTCGGGCTGGTTCTGCGCCGAGAGCTGTGCTGCCTGGCGCAACTGATCGCCGTACCAATCGGGGAACTCGCGCTTGACGACGCTCCACGCCGCCATCTTCTCGAACTTGGAATCGAGCGCTTGCGCGCCAGCCTCCACTTGCGCCGGGCTGACCGGCGCCGTAGCGGCCGTTGCATCCGCTGCCGGCGGAGTTGCCGCGCCGTCGGCGGGCGCCGCGACCGTCGGCACCTGCTCGCCTTCCTTCGCCGAAGAGATGCGATCGCTCAGCATGCCCACGGTGCCGCTTTGCCAGGCATACCAGCCGCCGCCGCCGAGCAGCAGCAGCAACGCGACGATGCCCAAGGCCCGCCGGGCGCCCGACTTGCCGCTGTCATCAGATCCTTGCGCGACGCGGATACGATTGGGCTCGAATGTGTGGTCGGGCGCCCCCGCGGTCGTCGTCGCGGGAGTGGGAACAGGGCCGCGTGCAGGCTCGGGTCGGCGTCCCTGCGTGGTCGGACGCGGCGCGGCAGGCGCCGGCTCGGGCTGCTGAAACGGAAATACGGCAGGGGCCGGACGCCAATCGGCGAAACCGGGACGCCAAATGAGATCGGTCGGCTTTAGATGACCTTGCGCGACAAATGTGCGCATTTCGACATCGGACAGCGGGCCGTGTTGTTTGCCCTCGCGCGCGATGTACCACTGAATGTCAGCCTGCTGGCCAGTCATGGAAATCTCGTGTCATTGGGGGAGCCGATAGCACCGGGTAACGCGGCGCCCGGGCTAAGCATGGCCTTTTTGCATGGCGCCAATGTGGTTCGGCGCACCCCGCTTCGTCAATTGGCCGCACTGGCGCGGGGCGGGATAGTCCACGGCGGCCTTTTGGCCGCCTTGCTGCGGGTCGGGGCCTTGGCTATAAGGCGCCGCAATCCAAGAACAATCTAAAACCCTAAACAGAGGTCGAGGGATGACCATCGAGCGAACGCTTTCTATTATCAAACCGGATGCGACCGGGCGCAACCTGACGGGGGAGATCAATTCGCTCATCGAGAAGGCGGGCCTGCGCATCATCGCGCAAAAGCGCGTGAGGTGGACGGCGACCCAGGCGCAGAAGTTTTATGGCGAACACAAAGGCCGGCCCTTTTTCGACGATCTGTGCGCGTTCATGACCTCCGGCCCCATCGTCGTACAGGTGCTGGAAGGCAAGGATGCCATCGCCACCTACCGCAAGATCATGGGCGCCACCGACCCCGGCGATGCCAAGCGCGGAACCATCCGCAAGCGTTTTGCCCAGTCGAAGGCCCGCAATTCCGTGCACGGCTCCGATAGCCCCGCCTCCGCCGCACGCGAGATTGCAATGAATTTCAAGACGAACGAGATTGTAGGCTGAGGCGCGCCGCTCCCGGCGCGGCCAGGGTCTCATCCGCATGGCGCGCGTCAGGTTCTACGTTGCCACCAGCCTCGACGGTTTCATCGCTGACCGCGAGGGAAGCGTCGAATGGCTGGCGCCGTACGATGCGCGCCTCTACGGCTACGACAGGTTCCTCGCCGAGGTCGGTGCGCTCATCATGGGGCGGCGCACCTATGAGATGATCAGAGCGATCGGCGAGGATTGGCCCTATGCGGGCAAGCCCGTGATCGTCCTCGCCTCGCGCTCACTCGGCGAAGTCCCGCCAGGCGTCGTGCAGACGACCCGCGGTATCAGAGCGGCGCTGCAGCAGGCGCGCGAGCTGACGCGTCACGACATCTGGATCGTCGGCGGCGCCGTCAGTATGCAGTCGGCGCTGGAAGACGGTCTCGTCGACATGATCGAAATCTTCCTCGTCCCGGTGCTGCTCGGGGCGGGGCTCAATCTACTCAACGATCTCGCGCGGCGTCCGACGCTGATCTTCGATGGCATCGAGGCGTTCCCCGACGGCGTAGTCAAATTGCGCTACCTCGTCCCCCGCTGACGCGCGTCCTGTTCCTCGCGGAACAGCGGAATTGAGCTCGCCGTGTGCACCTCAAGGTTCGCGCCGCCTGCCCGTTGGCTCGCGGACCATACGAGGATTTTATGAGCCTCCAATTCGAAGTCCTTCGCGCGCCCTGGCCGCTGAATGTGCCTGCGCCACCCGTCGTCGATGCGGTGGCCCGTCCGCGCCTTGATTCCATCGATCTGTTGCGCGGCCTCGTCATGGTGCTCATGGCGCTCGACCACACGCGCGACTTTTTCGGTGCGAGCGGCATGAATCCGCGCGACGTCGCCGATCCGGCGCTGTTCCTGACGCGGTGGATCACCCACTACTGCGCGCCCACTTTCATCCTGCTGGCCGGCGTGTCGGCTTACCTTTACGGCGCCCGCGGGCGATCGACCGGCGAGATCAGTCGCTTCCTGCTGACGCGCGGCTTCTGGCTCATGGTGCTCGAGTTCACCATCGTCCGGCTCGGCTGGACCTTCGACACGGGTCTCGATTTCTTCGTCACCCAGGTGATCTGGGCCATCGGCGCCTCGATGGTTGTGCTCGCCGGTCTCGTGTGGCTGCCGCGCGCCGCCATCGGTGCCATCGGCGTCGCCATGATCGTCGGCCACAACATGTTCGATGGCATAACCGCGAACGACTTCGGTGCGCATGGCTGGATTTGGACCTTCCTGCACGAGCCGAAGCTTTTGACCTTGGCGCCCGGTACACAGCTTTATGCGCTGTACCCGCTCATTCCCTGGGCGGGGGTCATGGCAGCCGGCTATGCGCTCGGCCCAGTCTTCCTGCTCGACGCCAAAATTCGCCGCCGCCTGCTCCTCAACCTCGGCGCCGCAATCACGGTGGCCTTCGTCGTCTTGCGCCTCAGCAACGTTTACGGCGACCCGGGCGCCTGGGCCGTGCAGGAGAACGTGCTGTCGAGCGTGCTGTCGGTGCTGAATGTCGAGAAATACCCGCCCTCGCTGCTCTATCTGATGATGACGCTCGGGCCGGCGCTGATGCTGCTCGCCCTCTTCGAGCGGGCGCGCGGCGACCTCGCGCAGTGGATCACCACCTTCGGCCGCGTGCCGCTCCTCTACTACGTGGCGCACATCTTCCTGATCCATGCGCTCGCCGTCGTCCTGGCGCTCGCGGTGCTCGGCGATGCGGCGTGGCTGCTCGGCGAGCTGCCATCCGCCAAGCCGGCCGGCTACGGCTTGCCGCTGCCCGGCGTCTATGCCGTGTGGCTGATGGTGGTCGTCGCGCTCTATCCGCTGTGTGCGTGGTTTGCGCAGCTCAAGCGCCGCCGCAGCGAGTGGTGGTGGAGCTACCTCTAGCCTTGCAAATGCGAGAGCGGCCGTCGGGGGTTTTCAGTCGGCCGCCGCATTGCTTTTTAGCTCTGGCTGCGCGGGGTCGTCTTGACCGGGAACCGAATGTTCAATCGCGCTTAGCGGCCGCAACGTAACCGGCGGTGACCTCGTCTTTGTGGGCGGCGAAGGCGGCAAGAACTTCGGCTTTCTCGCCCTTCGGGACCTTGGCGAAGTCTAGGCTTCTTCCGAGTTCCGCTGCGACCTCATCGAATTCTGCGGGGGAGATCTGGAGGTGCCGGTGAGCCTCCTCAAGGCCGAGCGGCGTCTTGCCGGGCTTGGTCGCCGTGAACTGGTAGGGCCCGCCGGAAACGTTGCTGACCCATAGTGTTCGCATGAACTTGAGGCCGGGCAGCCTTCCCAGGTTCTCGGTGTGCCATTCTCGCAGCTGTGGGTTCTTGGACTTCTGGCCGACGATGCGGTTCTTCACGACGGCGTCGCTGAAGTGGTCCACCACCGCGGCGATGGCGAAAACGCCGCCCAACCGCTCGTACAGACTTTTCTCACTTTTCTCCGCCGCAGCTGCTACCCGGTGTGAAACGACTGGGGCGCCGAGACTCGCGCCAGCGCCCACGAGCGCGAGACCCTGCAGGGATTGTCGACGGGAGAACAATGTACTCTTGGACATCAGTGCCTCCATGGAATTCGCGACGGCGCTTTTGAGCGCTCCGTTCGCAGGTGCGCGCCGCTATGAACAGCGTGCCTGCACCATTGGATGCCGCTATGGGGGAAAGGTTCCCGGAATGATCAGTGTGGGAACCTTTATGGGCTCCTGCCATCTAACTCTGGTATGATGGCTCGGGTGCAATGCGGATATGGCGATGTCGCGGACGCGGCCAGAATCGCACGGTTGTCCGGACGAAGCGGGGCTGATCGCGCGCGCCATCGCGAATGATCCAGCGGCGGTGCGCCTGATCATGCAGCGACACAACCGCCGCCTCTATCGCATCGCGCGCAGCGTAGTCAGGGATGATAGCGAGGCGGAGGACGTCGTCCAGGAAGCCTACGGCCGCGCCTTCACGCATTTGCGGGAGTTCCGCGGAGACGCGAGTATAGGCACCTGGCTTGCCCGGATTGTCCTCAATGAGGCATTGGGCCGACTAAGACGCCGACATCAGACTGTCGATTGGGAGTTGATCGAGAACCAGCACGAGGCCGGAGCCCAGATCATAAATTTTCCTCTTGGAGCGGCTCAGCCTGACCCGGAGCGCACCATGGCGCAACGCGAGATCAACGAGATTTTGCAGCGGGCCATTGACGACTTGCCGAACGCATTCCGCCTCGTGTTGGTGGCGAGGGCGGTCGAGGGGATGAGTATCGAAGATACGGCGGAGCTCCTCGGTATTCTGCCGGAAACCGTCAAGACCCGCCTTCATCGCGCAAGAGCACTGCTCAGGGCAAAGTTGGAACGAGACCTCGGGCCATCACTGCCAAAAACCTTTCCGTTTGAAGGCGACCGCTGCGAGCGGATGACTACGAGTGTGCTGGAGCGCCTGAAATTGCCGTAGCGCCGATAAACGTCTCCAGGTCCGCATCATGGAGCGGTTGTCTCCGCAGTTCTGATGCGGATCCGGAGCCGTGCGCTCAGCCTAGCTCAGCTCGCGGATCTTGAACTTGAGGCCGCCCTTCGGCGTCAGCGTCACGGTGGCGTTGATGCCGGCCGGATCGGTGCCGACGTACTCGGGCCGGAAGCGGCGCAAGAGCAGCGACAGCGCCAGCGCGTTTTCCACCTGGCTCATGGCGCCGCCGATGCACGCGCGCTTGCCGCCGCCGAACGGCAGGTAGGAGTACTTCACCTGCTTCTTGGCGGCGCCGGCCATCCAGCGCTCGGGCCGGAACTCCTCCGGCGCTTCCCAGAAGCGCGGGTTGTGATGCGCGCCGTAGGCGAACAGCACCACGCGGTCGCCGGGGTTGATCTGCTTGCCGCCGATCTCATCGTGCTCGTTGGCGACGCGGATGAGACCCCAGATCGGCGGGTAGATGCGCATCGTTTCCTGGATGACGGCGCGCGTATAGGCGAGGGCCGAATAGTCGGCGGCGGTCGGCTCGCGGTCGCCATAGACCTGCTCGCCTTCCTTGCGGATGCGCTCGGCGGCCTCCGGGTGGCGCGCCGTCTCGTACAGCGCCCAGGCGAGCGTCAGAGCCGTCGTCTCAGTGCCGGCCCACAGGTACTGCTTCAATTCGTCGATCGCCTGCTGCTGGTCGAACTCCGGCATGCTCGGGTCGGCCACGGCGGCTTCGATCATCTTCAATAGCGTGCGCTCGCGCTCCTCGCGCGGATCGGCGCCGAGCACGGCCGGCGGGACGCTCGCCCATACCTCCATCGCCTTTGCCGCATCTTCATCGGTGATCTCGAAGATCTCGCCCGCCTGCTTCTTGAGGCGGATCTCCTTGTGGTTCATCACGTCGGTGTAGGTCTTCACGCACTTGAAGACGAAGTGCGGATTGAACGGCATGTCGCGGTCGAACAGCGCCTTGCAGATCATGTCGGCGGCCAGCGTCCACGTCTGCTCGACCATCTCGATGGTCTCGCCCGACTTCGCCACGTCCGACCAGATGTCCATCTTCGTGCGGATGGCGGCGAGGAAGTAGGGGATGTACTCGGCGAACATGTCCGGGTGGAACGCCGGCTGCTGCGGCATGCGGATCTTCTGCCACAGCACGCCGTCGTTGGTGATCATCGACTTGCCGAAGATCGGCTTCAGGCCGTCGAAATATTTGATGTAGGCGTCCGCCTTGGTGACCAGCACATGCTTGAAGTGCTCCGGCTCGCTCAACAAGATGATGCGCTGATTGGCAAGGTTAATGGGGATGACCGGGCCGTAGCGCTCCGCCATCTGCATGATGATATGCAGGGGATTGTCCAGCCCGCCCTTCAACAGGGGCGTCAGCTTGAACCAGATGCTCGATTCATCGCCCAGGCCTTGGGCGTGCGAGGGAGCATGGCTCTCGGGGGCTGTCGGCTGTTTTGCAGTAACGGTCATGACGTCTCTCCGGCGAGAAGGCCGTTCCAACGCACTTCTATGCCTAATCAAGCCAACGGGTTGTAAACTGGGTTCGGGCAAGGCCCGTGTCGATACCTGGCGCGGCCGAGCCGGCTTCCCCCAAGGCTAGAGAATAAGTACCACCCGGTCGCCGCAAGTGTCCATGCGACCACGCGTTTCCGCTTCATTTTGGCGCTAGGGCGCTGATCTGTGGCAACGCTGCAATGCTCAGCCGAGGGGGGGCCAATACAAAGGTTTTGCTTGGTTAACCGCAGCTTGCCGGACCATGGTGCGATCGTCTGCAATGGTTATTGCCCCGGAGGCAAAAAGAGAAAGTGCGTGGGGATAGAGCAGGTGCTCCGCCTCCAGCACCCGCGCCGCGAGGGTCTCTTGCGTATCCCCGTCCAGCACCGGCACCGCCGCCTGGGCGATGATCGGTCCACTATCCACCTCCGGACGCACGATATGGACGGTGCAGCCTGTGAGCTTCACCCCCGCCGCCAGCGCGCGTGCATGCGTGTCGAGCCCTTTGAACGCCGGAAGCAAGGACGGATGGATGTTCAGCATACGGTCGCCCCAGCTCTCGACGAAAGCGGGAGACATGAGCCGCATGAAGCCGGCGCAGGCAACGATATCCACGTCCATATCGCGCAGCACCCGGTCGAGTTCGGCTTCGAAGCCGGCGCGCGATCCAAAGCTCTTATGATCGACGGCGCGCGTTGCTAGGCCCTCGCCAGCAGCCTTGAACAAGCCCTGCGCCTCGGGACGATTCGATACGACGCCGACGATCTCCGCCGGATAGTCCGGGAGCTTCGCGGCGGCGATCAGCGACATCATGTTGGAGCCGCGTCCGGAGATAAGGACGCCGACTCGCTTTTTCCTCTCGCTCATGCCGGTCCCTTAGCACGCAGCCCGGCGGATGGCATCCGCCGGGGCGGCTACTCAGGTGCGGCTGACGCGGCATAGATCGAGCCGGCTCCAGCCGGCCGTCAGGCTCAGCCCGAGCGCCGCCGCCACCGCCGCCTGCCAGGGCAGCAGGAGGATGGCGGGGTAGTCGTATTGGTTGGTCGCCGGCAGCAGCAGTCCGAACAGCGCGCCGGTCGAAACGACGAGACCCGCCATCGAGGGCTTGGCGGAGAGCTGGTGTCGTCGCAGCGGCACCCGCCCAGGTCAGCAGAGCACCGATGCCGCCCGCCGCGAACCCGGTGACGTAGCTCTTGAGGCCCGTCGGGCACGGCCGTGCCGACCAGCCAGCGCTGGTCGAGCTGCAGTCCGACGTTGACCGCGGCTTCCCAGGCGATCCACGTGGCCGCGACGGCGATCGCCCGCGGTGCGCAACGAATGATCTCCCCAACGCCACAGGCCGTAGCCGATAACCAGGCCGAACCACAGTCCGGCGAAGACCATGTAGAGGCCGAGCTCGGGGGCGTCGCCGAGGTTGGCGCCGAGGCCATACGAGCCAAGCGTGCCCGACACGGCGCCGAGGGCGGCGAGGATCGTGGCGGGGTGATGCAGTATCGATTTCATTTGGATGCCGATGGCCGGTGCGCGGACAGGCGACATCGATGCCCGATAACGGTGGCGCCACGATGGTCGCAGCATGACGCGCGCGCGGTGGCGCGGCGTTCAGATCTTGCCGGTGGCGTCGAGGCGCTTGGCGAACATGCGCGAGAACCAACCCGAGCCGAAGTAGAGGACAGCAAAGAACAGGCCGACCACCACGACGGCGATGAAAACGACGAGGCCGACGTTGGCGGCCGCCCATGCCTGCGCTTCGGCGGCAAGCTGCGGCAGCTCGGCGGCCGTGAAGTAGATGGGCACGATGGCGGCGACCTGCACGAGCGTCAGCAGCATCGTCGCGGCGGTCGCCAGGAACGCAAATCGCAACTGCTCGCCGCGTTGCAACGGGCGCGCGTGGCCGGCAACGAACTTTTGCGCCGCCGCCGCCGTGGCGGCGAGCAGGACGGCGATCGACACACCGGTATTGGAGTTGAGGTCGAAGAAGATCAGCACCGCCGCGACGGCGGCCGACATCACGAGATAGACGATGGTGAACACGGCGAGCGCCGGCCACAGGTTGGCCTCGCCGGGGGGCGGCGTGCTCGCCATCTCAAACTCCTGCTACGGCAATGGGCCCTTCGGGTCGTTTAATCGGATAGCTCTAGCATAGCCCAGACGCACCGCGCCCGCTTCAATCGGCGCCGGTAAACGAAAGAGCCGCCCCCGGGGAGAGGGCGGCTCTTCTGGTCGAGCGAGGCGTTAGCGATCAGAACTGAATGCGCGCGCCGCTGATCACCATGTCGAAGTCGTCGATGTCGACCCTCGTGTTTGCCGAGCTGAGGTAGTCGCCTTCGGCGTGGCGGTAGATCACGTAAAGATCCATCGACGCGGCCTCGATGTTCTGCACGACGCCGCCGGCGTAGAAGGTCAGGTCGGCGCCGCGGGTGTTGATCGTACCGACGCCGCTTCCGGAAGCGTTGGAGCCGACGCTGGCGCCGGCTTCGTCCTTGCGGTACTCGCCGAAGATGGTGGTCTTGCCGAGGGCATGCCACTTGCGCTCGATGCCGGGCTGCAGGAAGTAGCTCGTGCTCGTGTCATCGAAGGCGCCCGGCAGCGAGTTCGATCGTCTGTTGGCCGTAGCCGCCATAAAGATAAAGACCGGTCGGTTGATGCATGGCGGTGGCGGCAGCGCCCCACCACGTGCATTTGAAATTGCCGGTCGGGCCGCCGCAGTTCGTGGCAACGGGATCGGCGCTCTCGCCGTAGCCGATCTTGGCAACCAGCTTGAAGTCGTGGATCTCGCCCTTGTAGCTCAGCGAGGTATCCCACAGGTCGTCTTCGCCCCAGGAAGCCGAGGCAACGAACCCGCCGAACTCCGGCGAGTCGTAGCGGACGATGTTGCGGCGGCCGTCCTGACCGGGCGTGCCGTTGTTGAAGCCGCGCGCCAGGTCGTTCCAGCGCAGGGTCGCTCCGCCGGAGCCAGCCTGCAAGACGCCACCGCTGCGGATTTGGAACGCCCCCTGGGCAACCGAAGCCGCCTCGGCGTCCGAATAGTTGCGGGTGTTGGCGCCATCGGCGTCATCGAGCAGATGGTAGGTCGAGGTGCCCTCGAGGCCGACCGTCAGCTTGCCGTAGGTCTTGCTCTTGATCCACCAGTTGCTCTTGCGGATCTGCATTGAGTTGTCGTGCGAGCCGGCTGCTGCAGGATCCTGCGGCCCAATCTGGTTCCAGCGGCTGGAGTCGTGTCCCCAAATGCCGATCTCGATCGTATAGCCGGCCGACCAGTCCTTATCGATCTTGGCTTCGCCGGCGAACTTGAAGCGCGACTGCTCCAGGTTGTTCGTGCCGACGTACACGTTGCTCTCCGTGCCATCGTCCCAGAAGAACGCGGCTTCATTGACCCAACCCGAAATCGTCAGGCTGACCTTGCGGTTGCCCTTGCGGGCCGTGGTCGCCTCGAGATCGGCGACGCGTTCTTCCAGATCCGCGCAGCAGTCTCCTCCGAGGTCTGCCGCTTGGGCGGACACGCCGCCCAGCATAATTCCGCCGACTGCGAGGATGGATGCCCATCCCGCCCTAACTATACCCCCACGCATACTCAAACTCCTACCGAAGTACGCTTCAACTCAGCTTCGATCTACGCAACAAACTCGATTACGCGATCATGCCGCCGAGCGCCGCCCAATTCGAGCGCGCCAGCCAGGCGACCATTAGCCTTCGCGAAAAAATGCGTAAATGCGGATTCAGCGTATGACAATTTGTGACGATGTCGCTGTGTCGCGTCGGACTATTTCCGCGCGAAATTGCGAGGCCATTGGCCTTTCAACATCCGGCGAATTACCTCCGGATGGAATGGCTTTCTATTGGGCTGCAAATACCCAACAGAAGCGAGCTTGGCGCTGATCTCGCGCAGGGTGATGCGCTCGCCGTTGTTTTGCGCCGCTTGGTATACGCGTTTGGCCATCAGCGTCGCTTCGGGCGCCAGCTCGGCGTAGGTTTTGCGGTGCGGTTTGCCGGTCTTGATCTTGCGTGCTCGCAACGTCGTGGCGGCGTCTGCCGCGGCTGCAGCAGCGTCAAATTGTGAGGTGGCAGCAATGGCTTGTGCGACGATCGCGTAGCTTGCCGACTCGGCGGCGAAAGCCTCCGGCGCGTCGGCCGCTATCAGCTCGACACCCTTCTCGCGCAGGCGCTCGTAGCCAACGACGCGATCGATCGCCGCGTCGGCAAAAAGGCTCGCCGAGCCGACGATTACCGCGCGTACAGCATTTAGGTTTATGCGGGTGAGAAGGGCTGCGAGGTCGGCACGAATATCGGTCTTATATTGAGCCGGAGCCGCCGAATTCGGCAGGCTGCTTTAATTCGGCGATAATTTCGAATCCGAAACGCATGGCAAAAGCGCGAATTGCATTGCGTTCGGCTATTGCCGTTTCGCCTCGCAAATACGCTAAAGCCGGCTTCAGCTCCGTACCGATACGCTGGAGCATTCAAACGCTCTGTTGTTTCAGATGCGGCTATTCAATTGCGTAGCCATTCTGGCCGTTCGCGCTCTGCATGACGCGGCGGTTGGTCCGCCGAGTTGCCGAAGCGAGGCCGTTACGCATGCAACCCCCCTTGACGGCGGACGCACACGCATCCGCGATCAGACCCTGGGGCTGAAAGTTGGCGGTGACCTTGCCGCGTTCTTACCGATCGGTAAGAAACGGAGGCTGTCTGTCACGAGCCGTCACGCATCGTCCCTCGCCGTGGGCTGCGAGGGCACGGGCATCTTGCGCGATGGCGGCATAGCGCCGTTGCGATTCCTCGGCTGCCGAATAGGGCCGCGCGTGGCGCGGAAGCAACGCTCACACGGCGCTTGCCGGCTCAGCGCCTGTCGAGCTGCAGCCACCATCCATCGCCGATGCGCCGCTGCAGCAGCACATCCTTGTCGGCCAGCGCGTCGACCGCCGCATCGAGATCGCCGTCGATCACCGTGGCATCCGGATGCGCGCGCTCGGCATGGACGAAGCTCTTGCCGCTACCGCTGATCGACAGGCCGCGCGTCGAGACAAGGAAGTCGACGGCCGCGCCGTAGTGCGAGAGACCGTGGGCGATGCCGGCCGTTTGCAGGCGGGCGCGATAGTCGGCAAGGCGCCCGGGAGGGATGGGCGCTGGGTCAGGCCGCGTGAAATCCGGCGCCAGTCTCTGGATGCCGGGATCCTGCTCGATCATGCCGACAATGCTCTCCAGCGACGTGCGTACGCGCGCAAACTGCGCCAGCATCGCCGCGTCTGTCGGATGCGGCGGCCCGCCGAACGGATCGGTGACGGTCAGCCAGGCGATAAGCGCGGCAGCGCTCAGAGCCAGCGCCACCGCCAGCCCGGCAACGGCGATGATGAAGCCCTTCAGAAGCTGTCTCACCGGGGACATCCCAAGCGCCACGCCGCTTCGCGCAGCATATGGATCGGCGGGGGCGGCACCGTGGCGGGCCAGAGAGTGTCACGCGTAGCGGAGCGCGCCGGCGTACTGCACGGCCCAGGTATCGCCTTTGCCCTTGGCGTCGGTGCGCGCCCCGCCCGGCGGTACGATCTCGCCGATGACGAACGGGGCTTCGCCCGCTTCCTGCAGCGTGCGGATGACGCCGTCGGCCTCCGCCTTGGCGACGACGAGCACCATGCCGATGCCGCAGTTGAACGTCTTCAGCATCTCGGCATCGGGCAGGCGCCCCGTCTGCGCCAGCCAGCCGAACACGGGGAGTGCGGCGAAAGCGGAGAGGTCAATGCGTGCCGCCACCGTCTCCGGCAACACCCGCGGCACATTCTCGGAAAGGCCGCCACCGGTGATATGCGCCAGCGCCTTGACGGCGCCATCGGTACCGCCCACGGCCTCGATCGCCGCCAGCACCGGCTTTACGTAAATGCGGGTCGGCGCCAGCAGCGCCTCGGCGAGACTCGTGCCCGGCTCGAACGGAGCCGGCGCTTCCCAGGCGAGGCCGCTCTCCTTCACCAGGCGGCGGACCAGCGAGTAGCCGTTGGAATGCACGCCCGAGGAGGCAAGCCCGATCAGCTTATCGCCGACCACGATGTCGCCCCGCGGCAGGATCTCGCCGCGCTCGACCGCACCAACGGCGAAGCCGGCGAGGTCATAGTCGCCCGGCTGGTACATGCCCGGCATTTCGGCGGTTTCGCCGCCAATCAGCGCGCAGCCGGCCTGCCGGCAGCCATCGGCGATCCCGGCAACGACCGCCTTCGCGGTCTCTACGTCGAGCTTTCCGCAGGCAAAATAATCGAGGAAGAACAGCGGCTCGGCGCCCTGCACCACGAGATCGTTGACGCACATGGCGACCAGATCGACGCCGATGGTCGCGTGCTGCCCCGTATCGATGGCGATCTTCAGCTTGGTGCCGACGCCGTCGGTGGCCGATACGAGGACCGGATCGCGGAAACCGGCGCCCTTTAAGTCGAACAGGCCGCCAAATCCGCCCAGATCCGTGTCGGCGCCCGGCCGGCGGGTCGACCGCGCCAGCGGCTTGATCAGCTCGACCAGCCGGTTGCCCGCGTCGATATCGACACCGGCATCGCGGTAGGTGATGGCCGGGTTGCGTTCCCGATCAGGCTCTGTCATGTGACCCTTGGAACCCAACTTCTGCCCCCTTTACCTGCGGGAGATGCGGCGTCCTAGCAGCTTCGGCGGCCGAAGGGCAACTCGCGGCGATTCTGGGCCTTAGGCAAGGCTGGAACCGGGGATGGAGAAGGCGCGTGCCGGCGGCTCGACTTAGTTTTCTGTGCGCAATCCTGGCGGGGCTCGCCGTTGCCGCAACCGCAGGCCCCGTCGCGGCGGCGCCCAACGATGATGTGTTCACCGTCGGCAACTACCCGGTCGACGCCGACGCCGCCAATGCCGTTGCCGCCAAGCAGAAGGCCATGGCCGACGGACAGCAGGCCGCGTTTCGCTCGCTGCTGAAGCGCCTCGTCCCTGTCACCTCGTTCGATCGCCTGAAGCGGTTATCGCAGCTCAAGTCCTCCGGCTTCCTCGAAGGCGTCTCGGTGCGCTCGGAGCGCAACTCGCCCACCCGCTACATCGCCAGCCTCGACTTCTCCTTCCGCGCCGATTCGGTGCGCACGGTGCTGCAGCAGGAAGGCATACCTTTCATCGAGGAGCAGGCGCGCGACATCATCATCGTGCCGGTGGTGCGCAACGCCGACGGCTCCATCGATACCGGCGCGGCGGCGCGCGCGTGGACCGAGTCGTGGAAGAGCCTCGACCTCGAGCACGCGCTAACGCCCTTCAGTCTGCAAGCGGCGAAGGCGCAGCTGCATGCCGACACGCTGAAGATGGCGGTGGAGGGTCGCGGCGGCGCCGAGCGGATCGTCGCCGGCGAGTACGGCTCGCCGTACGTCATCCTCGCCATCGCCGATGCGGACCCGGCAACCAAACGCCTCAACGTCACCCTCTCGGGCATCGACGCCGTGGGCAGCTTCACCCTGCCGCGCAGCTATCGCGTCTATGACGGCGATACGGCGTACTCGATGGAGCTGGCCGCCGTCGTCGGACTCGGCGTGCTCGAAGGTCGCTGGAAGGCACACAAGCTGCCGGCCGCCGGCGGTTCGTCGTATGCGCCCGCCTATTCCGCCTCCACTTCCGCGGCGGGCGGGCAGCAGATTTCCATGCGCGCTCAGTTTCAGAGCCTCTCCGAATGGAGCGAAATGCGCCGCCAGCTCCTTGGTCTTCCGGGCGTCGAGGACGTGCGCATCGAGGCGGAATTGGCGCGCGGCGCGGATCTCACCCTGCGCTTTCCCGGCGGCGCCAACGAGCTGGCGTCCGCCCTTTACGGCCGTGGCCTCGCGCTAGAGAATGGCGCCGACCGGCTCATACTTCGCTCGGCCTACTAGGCTCCATACTGGGCCACTTCAGCCAGGCCTGCAGACAACGCAGCGGCGACAAGCGGCGAAACAGCGGCGACGGCGCGCGGCGCACGTCGCGCAAGGGATGATCGAGACGTGGACCGGGCACTCAATCTCCCCAACTTCATCACGCTGCTGCGGGTGATCCTGGTGCCGGTCGTCTTCTGGCTGCTCATCACCGGGCAGACGCAACTCGCCTTCGTCCTGTTCATCGTCGCCGGCATCTCCGATGCGGTCGACGGCTACCTCGCCAAGACCTTCGGCTGGCAGACCGAGCTTGGCGCCTACCTCGACCCGCTCGCCGACAAGCTGCTGATCGTCTGCATTTTTCTCGCGCTCGGTGTCGACGGCAACCTGCCGGTATGGCTCGTCGTCGCCGTCGTCTCGCGTGACATCCTCATCGTCATCGCCGTGCTGCTGTCCTGGGTGCTGGGTCATCCGATGCGCATCCGACCGCTCATCGTCAGCAAGGCCAACACGGTGGCGCAGATCGTCCTCGCCGCGACCGTCCTCGCCGACGAAGGCTTCCATCTTGGTCTCGGCTGGCCGCGCTTCGTCCTCGTCTGGGTGACCGGGGCGCTGACTTTCGCATCGCTCGCTGCCTACTTGCACAGTTGGCTGCTGCATATGTCTGGCAGTGAATTGCCGGAGGCGCGCGGCTGAGCCCGCGGGCCGTTGACTGCGTCCGCACCCGCCATGCGCGCATCTCGCGACTTCCCGCTTACATGCGTTCGCCGGGCAATTTGCTGGCTTGCTTCACCCAAGCGGCGAGCTGAGCTTCGTCGAGCTGGTCATCCTCATGGATGTCGAGGTAGCGCACGTCCTTCTGCTTGGACGCGCCGGGCGGGACAGGACGCAGCGCCGCGCCGCGGAAGAAAGCCACCTTGATGTATTTCGTGAAGACATGGACGCCGAGGAACCAGACATGATCCTCGATCCCGTACAGCGGCGAGTTCCATTTGACCGCCTTGCGCACGCCGGGGACGGTGCGCACGATGAGCGCGTCGAGGCGGCGCCCGACGTCGCTTTTCCAACCCGGCATGGCGGCGATGTAGGCCTGTACGGGGGCGTCCCCATAGGCCTTCGCGATCTGCGGGTTGCCGCCCGAAAGGAGCTTCGGCTTCGCGGACGTGCCGGCCGATGATTTGGGCAGGGACTTCGGTGCCGCCTTGCGCGGCTTCGCCGCCTTCACGGCTGACTTGCGCGGCTTCGCCACGACCCGCTTGCGCGGCTTGGCCTTCTTCGCGGCCGTTGCCGACGTCTTGGACGTCCTGTTGGCCATGCGTTCACTCCTATCCGCCGGCGCCTCGCGCACCGCGCCACTTGGCGGCATACGGGAGCACGAACATGTACAGGCCGGTAAACAGCAGCAGGAAGAGCGGGAGCAGTGGCGAGTAGACCACCCATGCGGGAGGTTCTCCCAGTCCCATGGCGATGAAGTTGGCAATGACCGTCACCGTAAAGGCGATGGACAGCCAGCGGTGAATTTGCCGAACCCACGTGCTCCAAATCATTGGTCTGCTCGCGCCAAGACCTGCTCCAGCTTCGCGATGAACTGCTGCCACCCCGCGTTGGCGCCGCCGTAGGCCTGCTTCTGATCCGGCCGGAAGCCCGACTGCTCCATGCGCAGGTGGGTTCCCGTGCTCGTTGGGGTGAGCGTAAAGGTCACCACGCTCTTCAGATCGTAGGCCGCATCGTCGTGCGCAAAATTCCAGGTGTAGGACAGCGTTCGGTTCGGCTCGATGGCGAGGACCTCGCAGTCCAACACGCCGCCCCAGTCTCCGCGAAGATTGAAGCGGTGGCCCACGGCTGGCTTGAAGTCGTTCTTCATCAGCCACTCCTCGATCAGGTGCGGTTGCGTGAGCGCGCGCCAGATCTTTTCCGGCGGAAAAGGGATCTCACGTTCGACAACGACGGAGCGCGTTTCGATCGCTGGTTCGTTCATTGGTCCATCCTCTTCAGCAGGTCTTCGAGGTCGTCGAACCGGCTCTCCCAGAACCCGGCCATCTGGCTGGTCCAGTCGATCAGCGGGGCCAAGCGCGCCGAGCTGCGCGCTGTAGTGCGTCTGGCGGCCTTCGTGGCGGTCGCGCACCAACCCGGCCTGCTTCAGGACCCCGAGATGCTTTGAGACGGCCGGCTGCGAGACCCCGGCCCGAGCCGTCAGGGCCCCAACGGTCTGCTCTCCTTCGCGGCACAATCGTTCGAAAATAGCCCGCCTAGTCGGATCGGCGAGCGTTCTGAAGAGCACATCGTGAGCGTCCGGCATGGGGATCGATAACCCGCTGGCTATGGGATGATTTATAACCACTGAGTTATGCGTGGGGCAAGCGGAAACGGGCGCACAGGATCCTTGTCCCAGGGGGCCACCGGCCATGTGGGTCGCGTGGTCGTTCGCAGGTTGGCGTCACGGGCAAACGCAACTCGCCTTCGCTCTAGATCGTCGCCGGCATCGCCGATGCGGTCGACGGAGATGACAGTCAGCTGGGCGCCAAGCTCGACCGGCTGGCCGACAAGCTGCTGCTCGCTGCATCTTCTTGTGCTCGGCGGCGACACCCGTCGCATCGCTCGCTGCCTATTTGCACAGTTGGCTGCTACATAGGTCCGGCAGTGAATCGCCGGGGGCGCGCGGCCGAGCATGTCGTTGCGCGCGTGCGGTACTTGGGGCTGAAAGCGATGCGCGTCGAACGTCAGGTGCTGTTCTGGCTCTCTGCCGCGTTGGTGCTCGTCCTGCTCATCGCGCTACTGCGCGGCGTCATCCTGCCGTTCGTCGCCGGCATCGTCATCGCCTACTTCATGAACCCGGCCGCCGACCGGTTGACGTATTGGGGAGTGCCGCGCGGCATCGCTGCAGCGTTCATCGTCGCCGCCTTCGCCTGCGTCATCGTCATCGCCCTCATCTTCCTCGTGCCGCTGGTGCTCACTCAGGCGCAGCAATTCGCCGTCGCCCTCCCCGACGAGATCACGCGCCTGCGGGCGCTCCTCGAGACATGGGCGCGCGAGCAGCTCGGCACCCACTATCCGGATTTCGAGGCGAGCCTCGACCGCGGCTCGGCGACGGTCGCTGAGAACATGACCGCATTGGCGGGCTTCGTCGCCGGCTCGCTGTGGAGCCAGGGGCGCGCTCTGTTCGATTTCCTCTCGCTCATCCTCGTCACGCCGCTCGTCGTCTTCTACGTGCTCATCGACTGGCACCCGATGCTGGCGAAGATCGATTCCTGGCTGCCGAGGGCGCATGCGCCGACCATCCGCCGTCTCGCCGCGGAAGTGAACGACGCCGTCTCCGCCTTCATTCGCGGGCAGGGCACCGTATGTCTCGTGCTCGCCATCTACTACGCGTTGGCGCTGGGCGCGGCGGGGCTGCGCTACGGGCTGCTCGTCGGTCTTGCCACCGGTCTCATGAGCTTCGTGCCGTTCGTCGGCTGGGCGCTCGGCCTTATCACGGCGACGACCATCGCCATCGTGCAGTTCTGGCCCGATGCCGTGCCGATCCTCATCGTCATCGCCATCTTCGCGGGCGCGCAGGTGCTCGATGCCGGCTTCCTGAGCCCGAAGATCGTCGGCTCCAAGATCGGCCTGCATCCGGTGTGGCTGATCTTCTCGCTGTTCGTCTTCAGCTACCTGTTCGGTTTCGTCGGCGTGCTCGTCGCGGTGCCCATCGCTGCGGCCATCGGCGTGCTGGTGCGATTTGCGCTGAAGATCTACCTGGCGAGTCCCGTCTACTCCGGCGATGTGCCGATCGCGCCGCCGGCCAACCCGGTTCTGCCCCCAGCAACCGGTCCAGTCCCCTCGCTGCAGAAGACAGTTTCGCCGTAATCATCCGCAATCAACGTCGGTAATGACCGCAGCTCCCCGCCAGCTTGTATTCGATCTCGCCCACCGCCAGGCGCTGGGCGCGGAGGATTTCCTCGTCAGCAGCTCCAACGACGCTGCCGTCGAGATGATGGACCGCTGGCCCGACTGGCCGCATCCCGCCGCTATCGTCGCCGGTCCGCAAGGCTCGGGCAAAAGCCACCTCGCCAACGTGTGGCGGCTGCGCTCGGGTGCCGGGCTCGTCGCGGCAGCAGATCTGGACGATGCCCGCGTCGCGGCGCTGCAGCCCGGAGCGACCCTGGTGGTGGAAGACCTCGATCGCGGCATTGCCGACGAAAAAGCCCTCTTCCACTTGCTCAATCGTGCCCGCGAGAGCAAACTTTCCGTCCTGCTCACTTCGCGCACCCCGCCGGGGGAGCAGGAGTTCCGCGTGCCCGATCTGCGCTCGCGCCTGCGAGCGCTGCCGATCGTGCAGGTGCAGCCGCCCGACGAGGCCCTCCTCAAGGCGGTGCTTGTCAAGCTCTTCGCCGATCGCCAGCTCAACGTCGAGCCGCCGGTGATCGACTACCTGAGCTTGCGCATGGAGCGATCGATGGCCGCCGCCAGCCGCATCGTCGCGGCTATCGACCGGCTGGCGCTGGCCACGCATCGGAAAGTGACGCGGCCCCTTGCCGCGGAGGCGCTCGCCAGTCTCGGCGAGAGCCGCGAGTAACAAGTTTTTTTCACCGCCGCCCGTGGCCAGCATGTCATATTTGTGACCTAGCGTGCCGCCGGCTCGAACACTACGGCGGTCAGGGATAGATACTGAAATGGCGAGTGCGAGGAACAAGGTGCGCGAGAAGGCCCTGGCACGTACCGAGGCGATCGAGCCGCCGCCCGAGGGGCCGGCCCGGTTCTACAATCGCGAGTTGTCCTGGCTGCAGTTCAATCGCCGCGTGCTGGAAGAGGCGCAGAACGAGCGCCACCCGCTGTTGGAGCGCCTGCGCTTCCTGTCGATCTCGGCTGCCAACCTCGACGAATTCTACATGGTGCGCGTCGCCGGCATTTACGGTCAGGTGGCGGCGGGCGTGCAGACGCAATCGCAAGACGGCCTGACGCCGGCGCAGCAACTACGCACCATCAATCGTTTTGCCTCCGGCCTCGTGGCCGAGAAGCAGGCCTGCTGGCGCACGCTGAAGACCGAGCTCGGGGCAGCCGGCATGCACATCCTCGAGCCGGGCGACCTGAAGCCCGGCGAGCGAAGCTGGCTGCAGCGGCTGTTCCTCACGCACATGTTCCCGATCCTGACTCCGATCGCCATCGATCCAGCGCATCCCTTTCCGTTCATCCTCAACAAGGGACTGACGCTCGCCGTCGAGATGGTGCGCGAGAGCGACAGCAGGGCGCTGAACGGTCTCATTCCCATTCCCGGACAGCTCGAGCGGTTCATTCGCCTTGGCGGCCCCGACGCCGAGCACGCGGAGCTGCGCTTCATCCGGCTGGAGACCATCATCGGCCTCTTCATCTCGGAGCTGTTCCCCGGATTTCAGATCAAGAGCCAGGGCGCCTTCCGGGTGCTGCGCGACAGCGACATCGAGATCCAGGAGGAAGCCGAGGATCTCGTGCGCTCGTACGAGACGGCGCTCAAGCGCCGCCGCCGCGGCCACGTGATCCGCCTCGAATTGGAAGCGGCGATGCCCGCCCGGCTGAAGAAGTTCGTCGTCGAGGAGCTGGAGGTCGGCGAAGACAGCGTCTTCATCAAGGACGGCCTCCTGGCGCTTGCCGACACCGCCCAGCTCATCGTCAGCGACCGCCCCGATCTGCTGTTCAAGCCGTTCGTCTCCCGCTTCCCCGAGCGCATCCGCGAGTTCAACGGCGATTGCTTTGCCGCCGTGCGCAAGAAGGACATCGTCGTCCACCACCCGTACGAGAGCTTCGACGTTGTCGTGCAGTACCTGCGCCAGGCCGTCGCCGATCCGTCCGTCATGGCCATCAAGTGGACGCTCTACCGCACCTCGCGCGACAGCCCCATCGTGCAGGCGCTGAAGGAGGCGGTGGAGGCCGGCAAGTCGGTCACCGCCGTGGTCGAGCTGAAGGCGCGCTTCGACGAGGCCGCCAACATCCGCTGGGCGCGCGATCTGGAAAACGCCGGCGTGCACGTCGTCTACGGCTTCATCGAATTGAAGACGCACGCCAAGCTCGGCATCATCGTGCGCCGCGAGGGCACCGAGCTCGTCAGCTACTGCCACATCGGCACCGGCAACTACCATCCACAGACGGCGCGCGTTTACACCGACCTGTCGCTGTTCACCACTGATCCGGCCATCGCCCGCGACGTCACGCGCATCCTGAACTTCGTCACCGGCTACGGCGAGCCCGCCGAGCTGGAGGCGATGGCCGCCAGCCCGCACGGTATCCGCCAGCGAATCATCGCCCACATCCGCGAGGAGATGGAGCACGCCAAGGCGGGCCGGCCGGCCGCCATCTGGATGAAGATGAACGCGCTCGTCGACGGCCAGATCATCTCCACACTTTATGAGGCGAGCCAGGCGGGCGTCGAAATCGACCTCGTCGTGCGCGGCGTCTGCTGTCTACGCCCAGGAATTCCGGGCCTTTCCGACAAGATTCGCGTCAAGAGCATCATCGGCCGTTTCCTCGAGCACGCGCGCATCTATTGCTTCGGGCGTGGCCAGGGGTTGCCTTCCCCGAAGGCCGCCGTCTACATCAGCTCGGCCGACATGATGCCGCGTAACCTCGACCGTCGCGTCGAGGCCATGGTGCCGATCATGAACCCGACCGCGCACGAGCAGGTGCTCGATCAGATCATGGTGGCGAACCTCAAGGATAACCAGCAGAGCTGGAGCATAAAGTCGGACGGCTCCTCAGAGCGCATCCATCCGGCCAAGGGAGAAGAAGCCTTCAACGCGCACCAGTACTTCCTCACCAACCCCAGCCTTTCGGGGCGAGGACAGGCGCTCAAGGAGAACTTCCCGCCTCGCTTCAGCATGCTTGACAAAGACTGACATAAGAAGACGGAGCAGAGGCCGCCTTTGACGAGCTTGGAACGGTTGTTCGGCGAGCAGAACCGGGTTCACGAGCTCGAGCCCATCGGCGTCATCGATATCGGTTCGAATTCCGTGCGCCTCGTCGTATACGAGGGCGCCGTGCGTTCGCCGACGCCGCTGTTCAACGAGAAGGTTCTGTGCGGTCTCGGCCGCTCCATCGCCTCCACCGGCAAGCTCGGCGGCGAAGCGGTCGATCGCGCGCTCGCCGCGCTGGTGCGCTTCCGCTCCATCGCCCGCATCCTCGAAGTGAAGAACGTGCGCGCCTTCGCCACCGCCGCGGTGCGCGAGGCGGAGGACGGCGCCGCGTTCATCACCCGCGCCGAGAAGGCGTGCGGACTGCGCATCGAGGTCTTGTCCGGCGAGAAAGAAGCAAGGCTCGTCGCCCAAGGGATCATGATGGGCTTCGTCGCGCCCGACGGCGTGGCCGGTGATCTCGGCGGCGGCAGCCTCGAATTGATCGACATCGCCTCCGACCGCCTGAAGCAGGCGACGACGCTGCCCGTCGGCGGCTTGCGGCTGATCGATGCCACCGGCAACAAGATCGAGAAGGTGCAGCCGCTGATCGACGAGGCGATGGCGCAGGTGCCGTGGCTGGCGCAAGGCGCCGGGCGTCCATTCTACGCCGTCGGCGGGAGCTGGCGCGCCATTGCCCGTCTGCACATGGAGCAGACGAACTATCCGCTGCACGTGACGCACGGGTATGCCATTCCGACGCTGGAAGCCATTGCCTTCTGCGAGTTCCTGCGCAAAACGAAGAAGCTCGCGGGCCTCGCCGGCATCGAAGAGCTGGCCAAGGCGCGGCGCGAGGTGCTGCCCTACGGCGCCTTCGTCCTCGAGCGCCTCTTGAAGGTGCTCAACCCGAGCGAAGTCATCTTCTCGGTGTTCGGCATCCGTGAAGGGCTGATTTACTCGCTGTTGCCAGCGCACGAGCGTCGCAAGGATCCGCTGCTCAGCTTCTGCGCTGAGTACGCCGGCCTCCGCTCGCGCTCGGTCGAGCACGCGTGGGAGCTGTGCAAATGGACCGACGTGCTGTTCGAGCCGCCGGGCCCCAAGGAGACGCCCGAGGAACGCCGCTTGCGCTATGCCGCCTGCCTCATCTCCGACATTGGCTGGCGCGAGCACCCCGACTACCGCGGCGAGCAGAGCCTCAACCTGCTTGCCCACGCCGGACTTTCCGGCATCGATCACCAGGGCCGCGTGTTCATGGCCCTCGCCGTCTTCTACCGCCACGCCGGTGCCAGCCAGGAGCATGCCGCCGAGCTGTCGGAACGGCTGAAGGTGCTGGTTTCCAAGCGGGCCCAGAAGCGGGCGCGCATCGTCGCCGCCGCCGTGCGTACTGCCCACATGCTGTCCATCGGCGTCGCCGGCGTCATCGACGAGACGCCCCTCAGCTACGACGGCGACAAGCTGGTGCTAACCATCCCCAAGGCGTATGCCGGCCTTGACGGCGAGCGGTTGCGCCGCCGCTTCGAATCGCTGGCCATGCTGGTCGAGAAGGTGCCGGAAATCCGCTTCGGCCGGTGAGCAACCATTGCCGCCGGCCTGCCGCCGCCATATTTCCTGCTAGACTGACATCCGCTGGCCGGGGGCCGGCGTTGGGGCGAGGACGTTTTCACGATGGCTGACGATCCCTATTCCACCCTGGGCGTGTCGAAAAACGC
This sequence comes from uncultured Alphaproteobacteria bacterium, assembly GCA_963812795.1. Lineage (GTDB taxonomy): Bacteria > Pseudomonadota > Alphaproteobacteria > Rhizobiales > Hyphomicrobiaceae > Hyphomicrobium_A. The sequence goes on from CAWEWG010000007.1 coordinate 671,404, forward strand.
CTCGGAAGAGGACATCCGCCGCGCCTTCCGCAAGCTTGCCAAGGAGCTGCATCCCGACATCGCCAAGGGCACCGAGGAGAAGTTCAAGAAGGTCTCCTCCGCCTACGAGATCTTAGGCGACCCCGACAAGCGCCGGGCTTACGACCGCGGCGAGATCGACGGTCGCGGCGACCCGCGGCACGGCTTCCGCCAGTACGCGCGCGGGGCTCGCGCGGGTGCCGGCGCCGGCGCTGGCGGCGGTGGGTTCGAGGAGTTCGGCTTCGGTGACATTTTCTCCGACATCTTCGGTGCCGCCAGTCAGCGCGCCAGCGCGCGGCCAAGCTTCGTCGCCAAGGGGCCGGACGTGCGCTACACGCTCGAGGTCGATTTCCTCGAGGCCATCTCCGGCGCGACCAAGCGCGTGACGCTGCCGGGCGGCGGCACGCTCGACCTCAACGTTCCCGCGGGTGTCACCGACGGCCAGGTGCTGCGCCTCAAGGGCAAGGGGCAGCGCGGCGTCGGCGGGGCCGAGTTGGGTGATGCGCTGGTCGAAGTGCGCGTGCGCCCGCATCCGCACTTCAAGCGCGACGACGACGACATCCTGCTGGAAGTACCCATCACCATCGACGAGGCCGTGCTCGGCGCCAAGATCGAGGTGCCGACCGTCTCGGGCCGCGTGCACCTCACCATTCCAAAGGGAACGAGCTCGGGCCGCGTGTTTCGCTTGAAGGGCAAGGGCGTCAAGAGCGCCGGGCGTGCCGAGGCCGGCGATCAGCTCGTCAGCGTGCGCGTCGTCATGCCGGAGACGATCGACGACAACCTCGCCTACTTTTTCTCCGAGTGGAAGCAGAAGCACCGCTATGACCCCGGCCGCAAGTAGGTTGCGGTAGCGGGCACAAGTGGTCGCGGCTAACTTAACCTCTCCCATGGGGAGAGGTCGGCTGGGCGCGCATAGCGCGACAGCCGGGTGAGGGGATGAACCGTTTCAAGTCTCGTTCCCGCGCGCTGCGCGCCGATCAAACCGCGGCGGAAGAGTTGCTCTGGCGAGAGCTGCGCAATCGCCAGTTGGCGCGGTGGAAGTTCCGGCGTCAGTATCCAATCGATCGATACATCGTCGATTTCGTCACGCTAGACGGAAAAGTGATCGTCGAAGTCGATGGCGGCACCCACTCCACGCCGCAAGAATTGGAAAGCGACGATAACCGTACGCGCTGTCTGGAAGGGCTGGGCTTTCACGTCCTGCGGGTGACCAACACCGACGCCTACAAAAACCTCGAAGGCGTTCTCGAGACGTTGCTGCACGAGCTCGACAGGTCGTAACCCCTCACCCGGAAGCTCATTGCATTCGCTTCCGACCTCTCCCGCTGGGAGAGGTGAAGTTTGCGGGAGGGCCTACTCCGACTGCCGACTACTACTGAGCGGCTTCGCGGTCGACGCGCGAGGTGGCGATCGGCACGACCTCGCCGCCGGCCAGCGTCAAGGCGATCTCGCCCCGCTTCAGGCGCAGCGCATCCTCGCCGAACAGTCGCCGCCGCCAGCCCTTGAGCGCTTGAATGTCCGGCTCGACTTCGACGGCGATGCGCTCCAGATCCTCCGACCCGGCGATCAGCTTCGGCGCCACGCGGTTGCGCGCGGCAGAGGCCTTCAGCAGCACGCGCAAGAGCTCGACCAGCGCCGACGATTCTGCTGAGAGCTGCGCGCCGCGCGAGACGGCCGGCACAGTCTTCATGTCCCGCTCTAGTCCGCGCTTCACCGCCTCGACGATGTCGCGCGCGCGCGCCGAGCGCGCGAAGCCCTCGCTCAACGTGCGCAGTTGGCTGAGCTGATCGGTCGACGTCGGCGCCTGGTTGGCGATGTCGTAGAGCGCCTCATCGCGCAGGATGCGCGAGCGCGGCACGTCCTGCGATTGCGCCAGGCGCTCGCGCCAGGCGGCGAGCTCCATCAGCACGGCCAGCGCCTTGCGATTCTTGACCCGCAGCTTGAGCCGTTGCCACGCCTCGTCGGGATGCGATTCGTACGTCTTCGGATCGGTGAGGACGCTCATCTCCTCGTTCAGCCAATCGAAGCGGTCTGTCTTTTCGATGTCGGCCCGCAGGTGTCGGTAGACGTCGCGCAGATGCGTGACATCGCCGAGCGCGTACTCGAGCTGCTTGTCCGACAGCGGCCGCCGGCTCCAGTCGGTGAAGCGCGAGGACTTATCGATGTCGACGCCCGTCACGTTCTTGACGAGGTTGACGTAGGAGACGCTTTCGCCGAAGCCGCACACCATCGCCGCCACCTGCGTGTCGAACACGGGCTGCGGCACCATGCCGGCACGGGCGTAGACGATCTCGATGTCCTGGCGGGCGGCGTGGAACACCTTCACCACGCGCTGGTCGCCCATCAGCTCCCAGAACGGCTTGAGGTCGAGCCCTGGCGACATCGGGTCGATGATCATCGCTTCCTCGGGGGAGGCGATCTGGATCAGGCAAAGCTGCGGCCAGAATGTCTGCTCGCGCAGAAATTCCGTATCGACGGCGACGTACTCGCTGGTCGACAGTCGCCGGACGGCTTGGGTGAGGTCTTCGGAGGTGCTGACGATACGCATGTGGGCGCGGTATAGCGCATCGAATCGGGTTTGTCGCGGGGCTCAGGACCTTGAGGTTACGCCCAAATTACACGACCGACGCGGCCGCGCGGCCGGCCGGGCTGGTTCAGGCCGGCACCACCGGCGATTTCTTCTTGTGCAGGGCGCGCACCGTCTTCTCGTCGATGTCGAGGCTGGCGCGGACCAGTTCCGGCGGCGTCAGCGCCAGCCACTGGTTGAGCGACACGTCGGCATAGCGCGCGCTCTTGAACATCTCGAGAAAGCGCAGCGGCCCCTCGCCCGTGTTTTCGACATAGTGGCCCATGGCGAAGGGGACGTAGCCGACGTCGCCGGCGCGATAATCGAAGGTCCGCGCGTTGCCGGTGGAACCGAACACGCCCATGCGGGCTTGCCCCTCGATGTAGTACTGCCACTCGTCGGCATTGGGGTGCCAGTGCAGTTCGCGCATGCCGCCGGGTTGGACCTCGACGAGCGCCGCCGAGATCGCCGTGGCGACGGGGAAGTTCTTCGAATCGGTGATGCGTACCGCGCCGCTCCTGGTGCGGATTGGCTTCTGCGCCAGCATGCGGTGCGTGTAGGCGAGCGGCGTCGGCGTCGCCCCTTTGATGCGATCGCGCTTTAAGGGTGGGGGGACCTTGCCGGCGAAGATGTAGAGCCGGTCGGGGTTGGGCGTATGCGCGAAGCTCGACGCCGGCACGCCGAAGTTCTTGGCCAGGACTTCCGGCGGCGTGTGCACCATCCAGTCGCTGAGCAGGAAGGTGTTGTCCTCGCTGAAGGCGCCGTCGTCGAATACGAGCAGGAATTCGCAACCGTCCGGGCCGAGGCCCTGGATGGAGTGCGGCAGGCCGGGCGGGAAGTACCACAGGTCGCCGACGCCGAGGTCGTTCATGAAGCTGCGGCCTTCCGCATCGATGATGGTGATGCGCGCGTTGCCGTACAGCATGTACGCCCATTCGGCTTCCTTGTGCCAATGCATCTCGCGGATGGCGCCGGCGTTGAGGCGCATATCGACCCCGGCCATGTTGGTCGAGATGGGCAGCTCGCGCACGGTGATCTCGCGCGTCCAACCGCCGCGCTCCAAGCGCATGTGCGCGTCGGCAAACGAGAAGCGCAGGTTCGGCAGGATGCCGGCATCCGTTTTCGGCGGAATGAACAGGTCGGGGTTCTGCGCATCGAGCTGCGCATTGCGCGGGCCAGGGTCGCTGCCGCCGCGGCGCGGACGCTTCGGCTGCGCGATGGCAGGCGGCTGCTGTTGCAACTTGGCCTTGGGGGCGGGCGCTGACTTGCGCGCCGGCTCATGCACCGACTTCGCCAAAGCCTGGCGAGCGCCCTTCTTGGGCTTGCGCGTCAGCGGCGGGGGAAGTGTCATGGCGCGGCTCCATTGTGCGGGACGGCCCCGCGGATGCTCGCGTCATTCAGCCACAAACGTGGGTAAGGAACGGTAAAAGCCGGGTATTTTCTGGTCGGCGCGCTTCAATCGAGACGGCTGACGTCCCCGCGCTTCATCCTCAGCACGCCGTACACGGCGTGGCTCGAAAGCGCCGACGTCGCCTCGACGTTGGCTCCCGAGGCTTCGCGCACGCGTCGGCGCACAGCATCGACCGCCTGCGTCTTGTCGGGCTCGGCGACGTTGAACCTGATCGCCGGGCTCGGCCCCGGGGGCTTGACCTCGACCACCCATCCGAAGGCCTTGGCTGTCGTCATGATGGTCGGCTCCTTGGCTGCAGACCCCCGCGGCACATCAGCTCAATATCTGCTCCAAACTGTAAAGGCGCCCGTTTTGCCGCGCGCGCAAGCCCTTCAAATCAATTCGCCTTATGGCCGGCAGAAGGAAAGATCATTTTACTGCGATGGTTGTCGGGCTGCTCCCCTTCTGGCACGCGTAGCCACTCCGGAGCCCCACCATGTCGAGCCGTACGCCAGACACTAAGACCCTCACCACCACTGCCGGCGCGCCCGTTGCCGACAACCAGAACTCCCTGACCGCCGGCCCACTCGGCCCGCTGCTGGTGCAGGACTACCAGCTTATCGAAAAGCTGGCGCATCAGAACCGCGAGCGCATTCCCGAGCGCACGGTGCACGCCAAGGGCTGGGGCGCCTACGGCACGCTCACCGTCACCCACGACATCACGCGCTTCACATCGGCCGACATTTTTTCGGCCGTCGGCAAGAAGACTGAGATGCTGGCACGCTTCTCCACCGTCGCCGGCGAGCTGGGCGCTGCCGATCACGAGCGCGACGTGCGCGGCTTCGCGCTGAAGTTCTATACCGAGCAGGGCAACTGGGATCTGGTCGGCAACAACACGCCCGTGTTCTTCGTGCGCGACCCCTACAAGTTCCCCGACTTCATTCACACGCAGAAGCGCCACCCGAAGACCAACCTGCGCTCGCCGACGGCGATGTGGGATTTCTGGTCGCTGTCGCCGGAAAGCCTGCACCAGGTGACGATCCTGTTCTCCGACCGCGGCATCCCGCACTCGCCGCGCTTCATGCACGGCTTCGGCTCGCACACCTTCTCGTTCATCAACGCGGCGGGGAATCGCCACTGGGTGAAGTTCCACTTCAAGACCCAGCAGGGCATCAAGATCCACACCAACCGCGAGGCGGAGGACATCGTCGGGCGCACGCGCGAGTCCTACCAGGCCGACTTGTTCGGTGCGATCGAAGGCGGCGACTTCCCCAAGTGGACCCTGTACGTGCAGGTGATGCCGGAGGCTGATGTCGGCAAGCACTGGTACAACCCGTTCGACCTGACCAAGGTGTGGCCGCACGCCGACTATCCGCTCATCGAGGTCGGCGTCATGGAGCTCAACCGCAACCCGGACAACTACTTCCAGGAGATCGAGCAGGCGGCCTTCTCGCCTTCCAACGTCGTCCCCGGCATCGGCTTTTCGCCCGACAAGATGCTGCAGGCGCGCGTCTTCTCCTATGCAGATGCGCACCGCTATCGGCTCGGGACGCACTACGAGATGCTGCCCGTCAACCGCCCGGTGTGCCCCGTCGCCCACTATCACAAGGACGGGCCGATGCGCTTCTTCCCGCAGGAGACGGGATCGACGGACGCCTACTACGAGCCAAACTCGTTCGGCGGCGCCAAGGAGGACAAGCGCTTCGCCGAGCCGCCGCTGCAACTCTCCGGCGCCGCCGACCGCTACAACCATCGCGACGGCAACGACGACTACCGGCAGGCCGGCGATCTGTTCCGCCTCATGCCGGCGGACGCGCAGGCGCGGCTGATGGACAACATCGTCGAGGCGATGCGGCGGCGTGCCGGCGGAGATCGTCGAGCGGCAGATCGGCCATTTCTACAAGGCCGATCCGTCCTACGGGCGCGGCGTCGCGCAGCGCACCGGCCTCACCGTCACCGCCGAAGCCGCGGAGTGATCCTAGATGACGATTGAACCAAAGCGGGTTTCGGCGGCGGCGAGCGGCTGGGTCGGAGAGTTCGTCACCGAGGCGCGGCTCGATGCGCTCAACGCCGCGCTCGCCGCTCACGGCGTCGACGCCAGTCGGATCATCACCATCTTCGAGGTGCCGGCGCAGACCGTCGCCAACGCGCTGCCGCCGCGCTACCACGTGCTCTATCGAAGGCCCCCGTGAGCCCCCCCGCCGAAGCCGGACGCCTTCGCGACAAGCTCGACAACGTCAAGCAGAGGGTCAAGCTCGACATCCGCGCTTTCAAATGCGTGCTGAGCAAGGGCCCCTGCGGGTTCTAATCGCACGGCCGACCGGCGGTCGGCGTCCGCCCACTCAATCAGTTGCCGTCATATTTTCGCCGGCGCGCAAAAAAGCGCGTCGGCGTCTCGTTTTGTGGCAAGTCTTTGCGTGAACTTAGCTACACAGCGCACTGAATTTTAAGCAAAATAGCGGCAATTTGTATGGGTCTTTCAAGCGTGCATTAGCGCGCCGCCCCCTTAGCCCGAGGACCCAGTATCATGCGTATACGCCGCCTCATCCCGACCTTGTTATTATCGACAGCCGCCGTGCTTCCCGCCGCCGCCGGCCAGTACGACATGTGCGTCACCGCCGCCGACAGCGTGAACTGCATCATCGAGCAGGCCGAGTTCGCGCGTCAGCGCAACGCCGAGATCGATGCCTCGATCGCCAACGTCTCCCGCACCCGCGCTTTCGAGCACGCGCGTAACGCCGAGATCGCCGCCTCGATCGCTGCCGTCAACGCAACACGCACCCGCCAGCTTGAGATCGAGCAGAACGCGCTCGCCAATCGCGTGCTCGCCGTCGCCAACGCCGAGCGCAACCGCCGCTTCGCCGCCTACCAGAACGAGCTGGCGACCAACTCGGTGGTACGCGTCGCTGCCCTTCGCAAGTGGCAGCTGGCGATGAGCACCACGCATTGCAAGTCGCCGCGTTCGCGCACGCCGCGCTGCGCTGCCGAGCGCGCGCAGAAGTTCGCCAAGCGCCAGAATGCCCTCGCAACCGCCTCGATCGAGCGCGTGAAGGCTGAGCGCGCCCGTCAGTTCGCCGCCGCCCGCAACGCCGAGATCGAAGCTTCGATCGCTGCGGTCGCCCGCAACCGCGCCTCGATCCTGGCCATCAACATCACGCACTGCACGGGCATCGAGATCACCCCGCGCTGCGAGGCCGAGCGCAATCGCGAGCTGACGCTTGCCCTGACGCACTGCAAGTCGGCAACCGACACGAGCCCCCGCTGCGCCGTCGAGCGCGACCGCAACTTCCACATCGCCCGCAACGCCGAGATCGAGCGCTCACTCGCCGCCGTCGAGCGCGCTCGTGCCACTTCGGCCGACTATAGCCGGATCGAAACCTCGACCGTCTGCGGACCTTACAACTGCAGTCCGGAAGCCGCCGACTATGCCACGTTGACCTCGCACTGCGTGCGCAGGCCCGAGAGCCCGCGCTGCGAGGCCGAGCGAATTCGCGAGTTCGCCGCTGCGCGCAACGCCGAGATCGAGCGTTCGCTTGCCGCTGTTGCCCGCAATCGGGCTGCCACGCTCGCCCTCAGCACCACGCACTGCAAGGGCCCCCAGGTAACGCCGCGCTGCGAGAAGGAACGCAATCGCGAGTTCGCTGCCGCCCGCAACGCCGAGATCAACGCTTCCATCGCCGCGGTCAAGCGTGCGCGCGCGTCGGAGCGCAATCGCGAGCAGGCTGCCACTCTGAGCGCAGCCGAGTATGCCGCCTTGACCTCGCACTGCGTCCGCAGCCCCCAGAGCCCGCGCTGCGAGGCCGAGCGTATTCGCGAGTTCGCAGCAGCGCGCAACGCGGAGATCAACCACTCGATCGCCGCCGTCGCCGGTGCCCGCGCACTTGAGCGCATGCAGGCTGCTGGAAAGCTGCCCAACGGTCGCAACAATGCCCGCAACGCCGCGCTCTCCGCTTACGGGTCGATCAACTCGCCGCTGGAGACCGGTGCCATTGGTAACCCGGAGCTGCCCATCGAGCCCGGCCCGACGCCGGCTCAGGATCTCAAGCTGCAGCACGACAGTGCCAACGAGCCGTGCCGTCCCGCCGGCCAGCCGTTTGCGCCGCTTCCCTTCACCAAGGGCGTCTCGATCGACGAATCGATGGTGCCCGAGCTCGACCGCCTCTTCGGCATCGCTTCGGTGTGCCCCGGCGTGCGCATCGAGGTGCACGGCTACTCTGACGGCAGAGGCTCGCCGTCAACCAACCGCGCCAATGCGCAGGCTGGTGCCCAGGCGGTCACCGACTACCTGATCGCCGCCGGCATCGCCCCGAACCGCATTGCCGCCATCGGCCGCGGCGGCGTACACAGCGTGCTCCCCTACTCCAAGGGCGATCGCCAGCGCCGCGTCGAGTTCGTCGTCCGCGATCCCGGCATGGACGCCGTGGCCCGTCGCGTGATGTGGGACCTCGCTGAGCTGCTCGACCCGACCTATATCCCGGCCGTTGCCGGTCTCAGCCCCTGATCCGGCATTATCGAGACTTCTCGGCCCCGAAGGTTGCCACCGCCGATCGCCGCCGAGTTGCACGAAGGGCCCCCACCAACGGGGGCCCTTTTCGCTTTTTGGGGCCACACAATTGCCGCTGAACGCCGGCTGCGACCTGCACGTTGTTGAAAATGCCCTGATCGCATGGACAACTGGGCGTGGCGCGGCCAAACACACCCTGTGGCCGCGAGGGAACCCACTCAGGGCGGGCAAGGCGAAATGCACGCTGAGGAGATCAGGCTGGCGGCGGAAAGCGGAGCGTGGACGCTCGAGGAGCACCTCGCGGCGCTGCGCAACGAGCGCCCGCGCGTCTTCTGGCTCGGCTTCACGCTCGCGCTCCTGGTGCACGCGCTGCTCATCATCGGCATCGGCCGCTCGTCCAATCGCACGCTGGGCAAGGAGGACGGCGCCTCCGATGCCATCGCCGTCGAGATCGTCGACGGCGCGACCTTGAAGGACAGCATGGCGCCGCCGGCGCCTCCCGCCGCCGCTCCTCCCGCGCAGCAGCCGCAACAGCAACAACAACCGCCGCAACCAGCCCAGCCCGAGGTGCCGCCCACGCCCGCCGACGCCACCGGAGGTCGCCGAGGCGCAACCTCCGCCTCCGCCGCCGCCCGAGGCAGCACCGCCGAAGGAGGCGCCGCCCGAAAAATCTCCGGCACAGGCGCTGCCGGAGGATTTCGCCGATACCCTGGCGGAGCTGCAGGAAACGCCGCTCGATCAGGAAAAGCCGCAGAAGACGCCGGAGCAGCCGAAAGAAGCGCCCAAGCCGGAGGCAACACCGGCCGAGAAGCAGCCGCCACCCAAGCAAGCGGAGCAGAAGCAACAGCAGCAGGCCAAGCCAAAGCCGAAGCCGCCGCAGAAGCGGACGCAGACCTCGGCGCTCGATCTCTCCGTGCCCAGCGATGACGGCACCGACGGCGATGACGCCGGCACCTCCTCGGCCGTGCAGCGACCGCCCGGCATCACCCGCTCGGGCGAGAACGACGAGTTTGCCCGCAACGTCATCCGTGCGCTGCAGAAGTCGATGCCGCGCGAGCGTGCCAATGGCCGCGTCACGGTGCGCATCGTGCTGTCGGAAAACGGCAGCCGCGCCGACGTGAAGCTGTTGAAGAGCGGTGGCGACCCGGATCTCGATTTCAACGTGATGTTCGCCGCGCGGCAGACCGCCTACCCGTTCCCGCCCAACAAATCGACGCTCGTCGACCGCACCTTCACCGTGACGTACATTTACCGCTGACACCGCATCGGAGCCTGAACGTCGATGGAATGGCTCGGCCTCATCCTCGTGCTCAGCATCCTCGCCGGCAGCATGCCAGCCGTCATCGACCAGTACCACCGCGACCGGGCCGGCTTCTGGAAGTCCCTGCGCCGGTTTGGCGTGTACCTCGTCGTCGTCTTCGCCAGCATCGGTGTCATGTTGTGGCTGCTGTCGGGCCGTTCGCCGAGCCTTCCGCGCGCCTTCGCCGTCGGGCTGTTCGGCATTGGCGCCATATTCTATGCCGGCTTCTGGCTATCGCGCATCGTGCCGCGCTATCGCGAGCTTCCCGCCTGGGTCGATCGCTACCCGAGCGCTATCGACTATGCGTTCTGGGCGGTCCTCGTCGGTGCGCTCGTCGTCGCACTCACCACCTGAAACCCAACCGCGGAGCACGCATGGATCCCACCCTTCCCAACGCGCTCGTCGCCGTCGGCCAGCTTCTGCTCGGCGCGCTTTTCGTCTACGGCGGCATCAACCACTTCTTTATCGCCCCCAAGATCGTGCCAATGATCGAGGCGCGCGGCGTACCCTTCCCGCACCTGACGCTCTATGCCGGCAGCATCTTCCAGACCGTCTGCGGCGCCTGTCTGATGCTCGGCATCGCCGTGCCGGCGGCGGCGCTCGGCCTCGTCATTTTTACCATCCTCGCCTCGGTGATGCTGGTGAACTTCTGGGATCTGCCGCAGGGCGAGCCGCGCGAGATGTTGAAGGGGGTCTTCGCCTCCAACGCCGCCATCGTCGGCGGTCTGCTCATCGCGGCCGCACAGGCGATGTGAGGGCCGCGAAGGAGGCATCGTTCCGACCTGCCTGCAGCTCCGGGCGCTCACGCGACTTATACGCCAGCGTGATGCAACCCCGGCGGCTCCGCGTGCGTTTTGTCCTTACCAAGGAGCTAAGGAGAAAATCCAATGAACAAAGCTATCACAGCCGCTCTCTTCGCCGCCGCACTCACCCTCGGCGCATCGGCCGCCATTGCCGCCGACGACACGAAAATGGCCCCCGACAACAAAACGACCACTGATACCGGCCCGGGCGCCGGCACCCCTCCTGGCCAGCCGGCCGGAGCCGAGACCTCCGACCGTACCCCGGACAAGACGACGACGACGCCGGAGTCGCAGGCGACAACGAAGGACGGCGAGACCTCCGACCGCACGCCCGATAAGGACGCCACGAAGTAGTAAGGTTCAGCATGCCACGCTGAGCCGCGGGCTCCCGGCGTTCGCGCCGGGGGCCCTCGTATTGCTTGCTGCCTCGTTTTCGGCGCCAGCCGGCCCTATGTGAACGCCATGCGCCATTTCCACCATCCCGCCGTCCTGCATCAGCGCAAGTTCGACCGGCTCCTCGCACGTCTGCAAGCGCGGCTGCCCGGCCGCGCCGCGCGCGCCATGGCGTGGCTGATCAGCCCGTCGGCATTGCTGCTGCGTCTGCCGCTCGCCGTGCTGTTCATCATCGGTGGCATCTTCTCGTTTCTGCCGGTGCTCGGCATTTGGATGCTGCCGCTCGGCATCCTGTTGATCGCCGTCGACGTGCCGCCCGTGCGCCGCTGGGTGGTGAAGTCCTGGCCGTGGGTGGAATCGCGCTGGCGGCTGCGCAGCCGCCGCAGGCGCATGCGCTGGCGCCGCGCACTTGCCGACGGCGCTCAGGGCGACGCCGGGGCGACGCGCGCCATTTCGTCGGCCCAGATGAGCAAGCCGAAGTAGACGGTGTGCGCGGCAACCCACGCACTGGCTGCCGAATAGTCTCGGTCGCACCGGCAGCACCGACGTGCCAATCCGCAATAATTCGTGAGCCCTAACGGTGTCGGACTGCTCAGGCGGGTGAAAATTCGGGGAACGCGGGGTCGCACTCCGGCGTTCTACCGTCCTCTGCAACCCCTGGAGGAACGTCATGAATTGGGATCGCGTCGAGGGCAATTGGAAGCAGATGACGGGCAAGGTGAAGGAGCAGTGGGGCAAGCTCACTGACGACGACCTGACCCAGATCAACGGCAACCGCGAGCAGCTCGAAGGCAAGCTTCAGGCCCGCTACGGGTACGCCAAGGATCAGATTAAGAAGGACGTCGACGACTGGCTGAACCGCTCCTAAGGGCGGCAGCCTGCACTAAAATAACGCGGCTTCGGCCGCGTTATTCTTTTGGGGCACAGGGGAAGGGAAATTCTTGATCCCCCTCGCAAAACCCTTGTGATGGCCGTCGACTCGATCCCACTATCTATTCAGCGCATGGCTGGGGGGTCGGCGATGAAAACGTTCCTTGCAACCACACTCACCGAAACGACGGTCTCGCAGGACCGCCGACGCTTCGAATTGACCTTCGTCGATGCCGACGGGCAGCGGTACGCGATCAGCATTCCGTCCGCCTTCGCCGCCGATCTGGTGCCGGTGCTGGAATCGGTTGCCGCCGCGCAGCACCCTGGTGCCGGCGAGATGACGCGGCTGCCGAAGACGTGCGCCGTCGGCCACGCGCGCGGCGATCGCATGGTGCTGCTGCGCTTCGACGACGAGGCGCCGTACGCGATCGAGCTCGAGGTGGCGCAGGCGCTGGCCGAGCAACTGCAGGAGCAGAGCGAAGAGCTGTCGGAGACCGCGCGCCCCGCCCTGCACTGAACCGCGTTGCCGTCACGGCAGCGGGGCCGTTCTGAACAAGGTCACGCGCAGCCCGCCGTGCAACACCGGCTCGGCCGTCAGTGCGAAGGGCAAACCCGTCGCCTTGGCCAGCGAGTCCTCACTCGTGATCAGACCCACGCGCCAGCCGGCGAACCTCGTCAGCAGCGTGTGCCCGAGCGTGCGATAGAGCGACTTGACGCGCCCCTTCTCGCCGACGCGGTCGCCGTATGGTGGGTTCACGATGACGAGCCCGGGCGGTCCTACCGGCGCCGCGAGATCCTCGATGGCGCGCTCCTGGAACTCGGTGATGCCGGCGACGCCCGCGCGCTCGGCGTTGGCGCGGCTCATCCGGATCGCCCCCGCGTCGCGGTCGCTGCCGTAAAAGCGCACCGCCGGCGTGACGGGGGCATGCGCCGCGCGCATCCCTTGCCAGGCCGCCGCATCGAAGCTCGCCAGCTGCTCGAAGGCGAAGTGCCGCGCGCGGCCTGGCTGCAGCCCCGCGGCGATCTCCGCCGCCTCGATGACGAACGTGCCCGACCCGCACATGGGATCGACCACGGGTTCGCTGCCGTCAAACCCGCACTGGCGCAGGAACAGCGACGCCATGGTCTCGCGCATGGGCGCCTTGGCGACGGCCTGCTTGTGGCCGCGCTTGTGCAGCAGCTCGCCCGACGTATCGACGCCGATGCTGCACACGTCCTTCTCGATGCGCGCCCGCACGCACACCTCGGCCTCGGGCGACGCGGTCGCGCCCAGCTCCTCGGTGATCGCCCGCTCGATGCGCTGCGCCGCCGCCCCCGAATGATAGATGCGCGAACCTTTGCATGACGCCTCGACGCGGAAGGGCACGTCCCGGCGCAGCACGTCGCCCCACGGAAAATCGCGCGCGCGCTTGTCGAGCTGGGCTAGGTGCAGCGCCCGGAAGGCGCCGATGCGAGCGATGACGCGGCTGGCGCCGCGGATCTCCAGGTTGGCGCGCCAGACGTCGGGCCAGCCGCCCTTCAAGGTGACGCCGCCGGGGACCGTCTTGGCCTTGAAGCCTTTGGCGCGCGCCTCGGCGCACAGCGGGCCTTCAAGGCCCGGAATGGCCACGAGGAAGATCTCGAAGTCGCTGTCCGCCGTCATCGCGCCTGATTAGCGGGAAGGCGGTCGCGGGACGAGGTGTTTCTCGCCCCTGTCGCCCTCGATGCCGTCAGGGCAGCGTGGGATTGGGTGAGACGTAAGCGGGGCCAACGCTGAAGTAGGGTTACCCCATCGTCGTAGTTCAAAATTATCTGCTGTCGGAGTATCATCGAGGCATCCACTTCCCGTCCCTACAGGTCGTGGTTTGTCAGGACGCTGATTCCACCCCCCGGAGTCAGCGTCCTTTTTTTGGATTGGGCTAACAGGGAGTTCGGCAGCGACCTTGATGGCGTTGCCAAGCGCATCGGCAGGACGGCCGGCACAGAACGTGTCGACCTAGGGGAGAGTGCGGATGCCGCCAGGCCTTGCACCCTTTTGTTAGGCTGCGTCCTCCGGAAGTTCGGCCAGCCGAACCACCGCCAAGGCCATGTCGATCTGCTCGACGAGAGGGCGCGCTTTCACGATCTCGCTTTGGCGATGGTCGGGAACTCGCGCCAGCGCTGTGGCGCAGATTGCCCGTACGTCATCGAGGGACAGCGAGCCGGGGTCAAAAAGTCCCCGAGAGGCCAAGGAAGCTACTCGCGGGCTGAATGTGTCTTTGAAAATCATGTCGGGTCTCCGAATTGTCAGTACACGCTGATCTGACTCGGTTAGCAGGTCGTAAACGCGAACCTTTGCATGACGCCTCGACGCGGAACGGCACGGCCCGGCGCAGCACCTCGCCCCAGGGGAAACCGCGGGCGCGATCTGGAAGTCGCTGTCCGCCGTCATCGCGCTTGAGTAGCGGGAGGGGCGCGCATGGGCGAGGTGTTTTTATGGCCCGAGCCGGTGCCGCCCTCGATGAGGTCAGGAAAGTGCGGATCTGGGTCGCGCCTGCCGCACCCAGGCGGTCACCAACGCCGCGTGTCCGCGTCACTGCCGGCGCGGGAACGGCAGCGCATGGTCGCCAAGTCCGCTTTGGGCCATGTTCTAGAATCGAACACGTCGCTCGACTCTGAAAGAGAAAGACTGCTGATCAACGCGGCTAGGCTAGCATCGTTGCAATGTCACGAGCTTCTTGCTGACCGCAGTTAAGCTGGTTTGCACGTCAGTAAATTCTGCCGAACCCATCGTGATCGTTGAGTCCGTCTAAAGCGAAACGCTTGAGGCGTTGCGGATCGCGCTCTCCATCGGCGACCGCGCGCAGTATGCGCGTGGCGAGCATGGTCCAAAGGTGTAAGGGGTTGATTGGTAATCCGCCAAGTTGATGCAGAGCTTCGTTCCAAGTCGCCTCGGTCACCAGGTCCACCAACTCACTTGTGGCGCGCTTCGCTTCGTCGGCGAGCTCATCGGCCACTATAATAGTATCTCCACCACTACAAAGGTGGACGTCACCGCCTTCTGGCTTGATAGCGTCATCACCAGACATGACAATCCGTGTTGCAACGTCCAAAAACAATCTAGTGTGCGCTGAATTTGTTCGCAGCTTACAAAACAGTAAGTTAAGCGTCGAAGCTCACAATCTAGCTCAGCATCGAGAGCGCGTCATCCGCTAATGATGCGCGCTCCTATCAGCCTGAGAGTTAATCATTCCGTGCTCTGAAATTTTGCAAGATTACCGGCCGACCCTTGCTAAGAGCAACCCACCCTCATCAACGATTTCAAGCCAGAGTTGGCCGAGTTCGTCCTCATGCATGATCTCGGCGCGCGCCTTCTGTGCTTGGTTGATAGCTTCAGCCAGGTCAGCCACCTCAACGCCTGTGGGGTCGCGTGCAACGTGGTGGTCAAAGTGCACGTTGAAGAAGTAACGGGGCATAGGCGCGCACCTTATGGAAAGAGCATGCTGCGCCGACGCCGGAAAGCCGGGTGGAGGCCCTGTACGAAGAGCCGGCTTCGGTCGTCAATGAATGGCAATCAGACCGTGACCGAGCCAGTTAGCCTTTTGATCGGTCGACGCTGGGAAAAGTGGTACCGCGCTAGCTACGTTAACCGAGAGAGATCGGCGCAATGCCCGCCGTCGCTTGGCGGTTGGCACAATCCGTTGGCTAGGTCCGCCTAGGTTCAAGGGCGGACACCTATCCCCCCCGCACGTCCACCTCCATACTGCGCGCAGTCTTGCCCGACAGAGGGACGCAGCAGCTGAGCGTCTGACGCAGGGGGGTGTGGCGAAGCCTGCTCCCCATGGACGTCGGTGGCCCGGTTGAGGCGGCGTTGCTTTGCGTTCGCAGCGTCGTCGCGAGACCCGCTCGTCTCAGATTCCGGGGCAGGCGATCGAGGCTGTGCGCCTCCAGCAATGGGACGCACGGACGCCCTTCGCGCAGCGGTGCGGCTCTACCGTTCGAGGGGAGCCGGCCGGCATCCATGCGCAGCATGGCTACGCCATGACGCACGCTCTTTGACATCCCTCGGGGCAAGCGCCCGCGAGACCAGAAAGGCGTGCGCGCTGGAGGGCGAGCAGAAAGACGCGTCCGTCGCCGACGTCGAATACGACGCGCGCATTCGTGGGGTGTACCGCGATCCCTTCCGCGATACTTGAGGTCCGAGTCGCGCCCCGGCGCGGCCCTCTTGCACCGGGGCGCCCGTCTCACAGGCGCCCCTCAGAGCGCGTCATGCATTCAGGCCGGCAGGCCTTTGATCGCTTGGATCACTTCGCGAATGGTGGCGCCGGGCTGGCCGCGCCAGCGGGCGACCGCGTCGCGCCGCTCGAGCAACTCCACCGCCCAGAAACCGTGTCGCGCGTCTTTGCCGGTGGCGGCGACGAGCGCCCGTTGGCGGCCTGTCAGTTCGCGCGGCAATTTCCGAATACCCGGGCGACGTGCCTCTTCTTTAAGCATCAGCGTTGTCCTCCCAAAGTCGGTGTTGGTTATCCCCAACATCCCAACAGGATTTTACCATAGAGGGCGTCGATGGCAAGATAGATTCTGTCGATACAGCGTTTTTCGGAAATGGTTACCGAGGGGAGGAACTTGCTGCGGTGCACAAACGTTCTGCACCCTTAACCGTCGAGCGCGGTCCCATGACGCTAGAAATCGGCAACTTCGCGCAAGAGCCTCAGGCGCCGCGTGTCACCGACGCCATCTTGCCTGGCCGCCGCATTCTCATTGTCGAGGACGAGATGTTCGTGGCGATGGACATCGAGGCGGCGGTCATCAAGGCGGGCCACAAGGTTGTCGGCTTCGCCGGCACCGCCGAGCGCGCCGTCACGCTGGCGGACGAGATGCGTCCCGACCTTGTGCTGATGGATATCCGCTTGCCGGGCGAACGCGACGGCGTCGACGCGGCCATCGAGATCCGGCAGCGTTTTGACATCCCCTCGCTCATTATCAGCGGGTACTCGGATGCTGAAACCAGCGCGCGCGCCGCGCCCGCCCGCACCCTAGGCTTCATTGCCAAGCCCTTCGATCATGCGTTGCTGGCGCTGGCGCTGAATGGCGGGATGAAGTCATGAGCGGCGACCTCGACCGCTGAGCCCTACGCACCTTTCGGGCCGGGTGACGCCGATCAGCGGTTCAATCCCCGCAATCGAAAATCGTGCGGCCGGACCCGGTGAGCGACAAAGCGCCGATCCTTGACAACCCCCCGGGCGCGTGCGCTTTTCCCGCCAACTCCATGACAAATCGCGGCGCGGGAACGGGCAGCACGATGGCTGAGACGAAGGCTAGAAGTAAGTCGAAGACGGCGGAGAGTGGCGCCCGGCTGCACCGCTATCGCTCGCACACCTGCGGGGCTTTGCGCGCGTCCGACATCGGTCATGGCGTGCGCCTGTCGGGCTGGGTGCACCGCGTACGCGACCACGGCGGCCTGTTGTTCATCGACCTGCGCGATCACTACGGCATCACGCAGATCGTCGCCGATCCCGACAGCGCCGCCTTCAAGGCGGCGGAGACGGTGCGCTCCGAATGGGTGATCCGCGTCGATGGTAGCGTGCGCGCGCGCCCCGACGGCACGGTCAACACCGAGCTGCCGACCGGCGAGGTGGAGCTGTTCGCCACCGAGATCGAGGTGCTGTCGGCGGCCAAGGAGCTGCCCGTGCCGGTGTTCGGCGAGCCGGACTACCCGGAAGACCTGCGCCTGCAGTACCGCTTCCTCGATCTTCGTCGCGAGACCCTGCACAAGAACATCATGCAGCGCCTGGCGATCACCGCGTCGATCAGGAAGCGCATGACGGAGGCCGGGTTCTTCGAGTTCTCGACGCCGATTCTCACCGCGTCGTCGCCCGAGGGCGCGCGCGACTTTCTCGTCCCCTCGCGCATTCATGCCGGCAAGTTCTACGCGCTGCCGCAGGCCCCGCAGCAGTACAAGCAGCTGCTGATGGTGTCGGGCTTCGACCGCTACTTCCAGATCGCGCCGTGCTTCCGCGACGAGGATCCGCGCGCCGACCGCCTGCCGGGCGAGTTCTATCAGCTCGACGTGGAGATGAGCTTCGTCGAGCAGGACGACATCTTTGCCGCCATGGAGCCGGTGATCACCGGCATCTTCGAGGAGTTCTCGGGCGTGCATGCGGACGGAGACAAGAAGATCCGTCACGCAGGTGTGGCCGCGCATTCCCTACGACGCGGCGATCGCCAAGTACGGCACCGACAAGCCGGACCTGCGCAACCCGATCGAGATGCAGGATGTGACCGAGCATTTCCGCGGCTCGGGCTTCAAGATCTTCGCCGGCATGATCGAGAAGGACCCGAAGGTGCGCGTGTGGGCGATCCCCGCACCGGGCGGTGGGTCGCGTGCCTTCTGCGACCGCATGAACTCATGGGCGCAAGGCGAAGGCCAGCCGGGGCTGGCTTACATCTTCTTCCGCGAGAACGAGGCGGCCGGCCCGGTTGGCAAGAACCTCGGTCCGGAGCGCTCGGAGGCGATCCGCACGCAGCTCGGTCTCAAGGAAGGCGACGCGGTGTTCTTCACCGCCGGCAACCCGGCGCGCTTCTACAAGTTCGCCGGCGAAGCGCGCGCGCGCATCGGCGAGGAATTGAAGCTCATCGACCAGAGCAAGTTCGCGCTCGCCTGGATCGTCGACTTCCCGTTCTACGAGTGGAACGAGGAGGACAAGAAGATCGACTTCTCGCACAACCCGTTCTCGATGCCGCAGGGCGGCCTCGAGACGCTTCAAGCTGCCAAGGGCGATGAGGACTACCTCAAGATCAAGGCCTACCAGTACGACATCGTCTGCAACGGCTTCGAGATCGCCTCGGGCTCGGTGCGTAACCACCGCCCCGACACCATGGTCAAGGCGTTCGAGATCACGGGGCTGACGCAGGCCGACGTCGAATCCCGCTTCGGCGGCCTCTATCGCGCCTTCCAGTACGGCGCGCCGCCGCACGGCGGCATGGCGGCCGGCATCGACCGCATCGTCATGCTGCTGGTCGGGGCGAAGAACCTGCGCGAAATTTCGCTGTTCCCGATGAACCAGCAGGCCAACGACCTGCTCATGGGCGCCCCGTCCGAGGTGCAGCCCAAGCAGCTGCGCGAGCTGTCGATCCGCGTCGTCGCGCCGGAGAAGAAAGAGTAACGGGCGAAGGAACGCACCATGGCCCATTCCGTCGAAGTCAATATTTCCAATCACCCGCTGAGCCGCGAGGAGAACGGCATCGTTTTCGTCGTGACCGACGGCGAGGCGAAGTTCGGCGAGCTGATAATCAGTAAGGGCGGCGTGCGCTGGCGGCCGCGCGGCAAGCATCAGCCGCATTTCATGACCTGGGCCGCGTTCGACAAGTCGATGCGCGAAGCGCGCAAGGACTAGCGCTGGTGAAAATTTGCACGCGACCAACCCCTCACCCGGAAGCTCATTCTATTCGCTTCCGACCTCTCCCCCTGGGAGAGGTGAGCGTGTCGCTGTACTTGACCTCTCCCATGGGGAGAGGTCGACGCGAATGCGCAGCATGAGCGGCGGGTGAGGGGTTAGGACGGCAGCGGTATGGACTGGAGCAAGGTCTACAGTTACTGCGAGCGCGGCGGCGACCCGAGCTTCTGGGCCGAGCCGCTGAATGCGATATCCAACGGCGCCTTCGTCATCGCCGGGCTGATCGGCGCCTGGCAGCTCCTGCGCTCGCGGCGCTCCGACCACGCGCTGTTCGAATGGCTGCTCGTCGTGCTGGTCATCTGCATCGGCATCGGCAGCTTCATGTTCCACACCTATGCAACCGTGTGGGCCATCCCCTTCGACACCATCCCGATCTCGCTGTTCATGCTCGCCTACCTCGGCTACGCGCTGCGCCGCTTTGCCGGCGCGCCATGGATCGTCGTCATCGCGGCGCTCGTCGGCTTCTATTTCACCGTCAAGTACGCGCAAGGCATCCAGTGCTCGAACGAGCTGCTGCCGATGACGCGCGGCGCCGGCAAGCGCTGCTTCAACGGCACGCTCGGCTACACGCCGGCGTTCGCCGCGCTGGTGTTGGTGGGCGGGGTGCTGCTGATACAAGGACATCGCGCGGCCGGGTACCTGTTCGCCGCGGCGTTTCTTTTCCTTGCCGCCATGACCTTCCGCACCGTCGATCTGGAAGTGTGCACATGGACGGTGCGCGCCGGGCGCGGCGTCGGCACGCACTTCTTATGGCACACCCTCAACGGGCTCTTGCTCTACGTGCTGCTGCTCGGCGCCATCCGCCATGGCGCCCCCCGACGCCTTCCCGAGCGCGCGGAGTGATTGCACAGTGTTCGCCGGCGGCTCATAACGGCGCGGCGCGGACGTGGTGGAACTGGTAGACACACAGGACTTAAAATCCTGAGGCGGCAACGCCGTCCGGGTTCAACTCCCGGCGTCCGCACCAAAACGGGCTCAAGCGCCTGATCCTCCGACATTATGGGCTTTTTGGCATGAAACCTGCTGCACACACCTGCTGCACAGCGGAGCATTGCCATGGTCTTGTCTTATCCGAAACGCCTGCCTACCCCGACACAGCGAAAGGGCGCGCTGAGCTACGAAATTCGTGTGCGCGTGCCGGGGGAAGCGCGAGGTGAGAAGTTCAAAGGGACGCATACCACCCGCTCTCTCGGTACACGGGACAAGGCGCAGGCGCTGCGAAATGTGCCAAAAACGTACGACGGGCTTCACGCCGAGTTCGAAGCGGAGGCGGCGCGAACTCGACGGCGCAGCGCCTCCAATCCCCATCCTCTCAGTCGCCGATGTGTGCCGCATTCAGCGGGAGCGCGCGCTCGCCAACGAAGAGAAGTACCGCCTGGAAGTGGTCGCTGGATTCACCTGCGCGCGGATAATGCGACCGTCGCGCGTGCGAATGTCCACCGGCGTGCTGTCACCGCTATTCACGGTCTCAAAGCGGCGCAGCACGTACCCGGCGAGTTCATCGGGAGAAAGGTCGTACGCGCCGGCAGCGGCAATATTGTAGATAAACTCTGAGAATAGCGGCCGACCCGTGCACTGCTCGTCGCGCAATCGCCAGAGGGCGCGCGCCTTGGCGTTGGCGAGGCAAACCTGCATGGCGCTGTCGATGATGACAATGCCTTGGTCGACGTTCTCGACGGCCTCCCGCAGAAGGCCAAGGTCCTCATGCTCCGGCGCCTCTTCTGGAGAGATGGGGATGGTCGATGGAATACTGACGAGCCGTGCTTTCATCCAAGGAGTTCCGGTGGGATGAGGGGAAGATCCTCGACTGATGGTTTTCCCTGGACTTAAGACGGCGTGCGCAATTCGAGCTTCGTTAGCTGAAAGGCTGCCGCCCGCTTCCCGCATAATCGGGGACACCGAACCAAGGAACCCCAGTCCGCAGCTGCCGCGGAGCTGGCAGGGGTGCTGGGCACCAGCACGGACCATGGGTCGACGCCGGCTCGCAAAGCGGGTCCACGTGACCAACGTCGAAGAGCGCAACAGGTCGGCAGCGCTGCTCGCCGCCGACTTTTGGGCCCGCGTTTTCAAGGACGAGCGCGGCATATCCCCTGAGTGTTTCGCCACTTTAGATGAATGGGTCGACGGCGGATGCGCTCCCTATCCCTGCCTCGTCGTTTTGTGCCAGAGCGGGTTAGCAAAGACGGACGCGTTGGCCGAAGTGGAACGGCTCTCGGCTCAGGCGGTCTGCAGTCCCGTCGTGATCGTTTCCGACGACGAAGATCCGAACGCCATTGTCCACATGCTCGCCAAGAAGGTCCGTGGCTACGTCCCGACAAGCTTTTCACTACATACGGCGATGCAGGCCATGGATCTCGTTCGTGCGGGCGGCACCTTTGTTCCGGCGAGCAGCTTGATCGCCGCTCATCACGCACCGGAGGCACAAGCTGACGTGCAAAAGAGCAATGGCCTGTTCACGACGCGCCAGACCGCGGTGATCGATGCACTGCGGCAAGGGAAACCGAACAAGATCATCGCCTACGAGCTCAAGATGCGCGAGAGCACGGTGAAGGTGCATGTGCGCAACATCATGAAGAAGCTCAACGCCACCAACCGCACGCAGGCGGCCTATCTGGCAACCCAGTTGTTGGACTAGCGGGTCGCTGCTCGGGTGCCAAAGCCACGTTGTTCAAGGACTCGCTCGGCTCCGGAGAGCAAGGCTCTCGGTGTACGCGGGCGCTCCCGCCACCGACAGGCTTCCATGTCCGCTATGGGTCAGTTGCGGACCTGCGCGCGAGCTGCCGCAACGTCCGCTAGGGTCAGTAGCGGACATTGAATGTGGCGCTCCGACTGTCTGCTTTGGGCCAGAAGCGGACGTCGAGCGTGTCGCAACGAGTGTCAGGGCCAGTTGCGGACATCACGGCGCGGTTGTTCCCTCGGGAGGCATGCCTTTAGCAACGCCATCGATCGAAGCGCAGCCGGCATGATCTCCGCGCCAGCCTCAACCGAGAACTCGTGAAGAGTTGCAGGGACGCGCACGATAAATTGTATGCTGCTAGTGGACGACGGTTGATTCCAACTGACTTTGCAAAGGACTGTCGTCTCATCCACCCTTTCGTGAACCTGAACCCTCATCGCCTCCTCCTTGACTGTAGCTACGGCCCGCGCGCCAAGATTGGCATGTTCCCCTTCAAGCCGTTCAAGAGGACGACAACATGCTCCGCTGGCTGATGCTGCTGGTCACGCACGTCGGGATGCTGGGCCTTGGCTTTGTTCTCGGAATCTATGCCCTCCCGATCCTCACCGCACCGAAGGGTCCAGACAAGACGATGCTACGGGCAACCGCGACCACCGCTCTTTTTCGCGGTCACTTTGATCGCAATCTCAAGGGCAGCGACTTCGTGCATTGGGGCGAAGGGGAAGTGCGGCTGTTGCCGGACAAGATCGCTCACGAAGGCCGCCTTTCGCCGGGCCCCGACTATAAGCTCTATCTTGCTCCTGAGTTCGTGGATACGAAGGTAGCCTTCCTCAAGGTCAAGGGGCAGTCCAAGCGCATTGGTGACGTAAAGACGTTCAATGGCTTTCTGCTTGACGTGCCGCCCGGTGTTGACGTCGCCGCGTACACGACTGCGGTAGTATGGTGCGAAGCGTTTAGCCAATTCATCAGCGCAGCCAAGTATCGTTGATCGCGTCGCTGCTTTGGCTGTCTGCAGTCTCAACGCGACCGACGCTGTTGAGGAGGCGGACGTCTCATTTGGGCACCCTTCTTCGCAGCGTCCACGAGCCAGTTCGGCTTTACGTCAGTTGTCAACGGACATTGGGTGCAAGTCGCGAATAGCGGCTCTGGGCCATCAGCAGTCAGTGCATTCTGCTTCCAAGACGTCACCGGATCAGTCGCCCTCACCCGGCTTGGATGAGAAGTACTTGTCGAATTTTTCCGTCTCATCCCAGTAGGTGCGGGCGTCCTCCGGCATGTCCTTCTTGCCCGTGATGTTTGGCCATTTCAACGCGTACTCGCGGTTGAGTGCGAGCCACTTCTCGAGACCAGGCTCGCTGTCCGCCTTGATGGCGTCGACCGGGCACTCGGGCTCGCAAACCCCGCAGTCGATGCACTCTTCCGGGTGGATGACGAGCATGTTCTCGCCTTCGTAAAAGCAATTGACCGGGCACACCGCGACGCAATCGGTGGTCTTGCACTTGATGCACTTCTCATCGACGACGTAGGTCATAGTCCACTCCACTTGGAAGAGGGTGGGCAGACACTTTTTGTGTCGATACAGTGAGCCATTCCCGGCGATGACGGGGTTAGGAGTCCCGCCTGCGCGGGGGGTTACGAGCGTCCCCGCGTCGATTCTGCCTTCGCACGTACATGATCAACGCTTCCGGGCGCTCCGCCTTAACCTTGAGGGCGGCGATGAGCGCGTCTTCGGCGTCGACCATCACATGTTCGGCTTTGCTCTTCAGCTTCAGTCCGACAGCGAATTGCAACGGGGCACTCCTAGTTCGCTTCAGCCTAACACTGTTGGGGCAACGGAACCAAAAGAAGCCATCTGCAGCAGGCGCGGGCTTGGATGCGAAGCGGGCACGGATATCGTGGCCGCGGCCAGCGATAGCTGCAGTGGGCCATACGTCGGCCAGCCCAGTGTCGGCAACAGTCATTGACGCCGCCGGCCACGCTTCAGCTTGAGAAAGTGGTTTTTGCGCTTACAGACGCGCGGCAAGGACGCGGCTGGACTGACGTGTGGCGGTTGGCAGTGCTGGTGGCGGTCCCATGGGCCGCCGCTCCGCACTCGCCTTGCCGACCGTTAAATGGCCGTGCCTTGCCGTGCCCACTAGATGGCGCTCGTTCGGCAGATTTACTAGACAAGACCGCAAACGCCGGGCTCATCGCAGTGCGAGGGAGTGTCAGCCTCGGGCCAAAAGCCGGTCGGCTTCTGACCCAAATCTGACGTGAAGTCACCAAACGTGCGGTTCTAATCGCCAAATTCGGTTCGGGAGCAAGGTCCTGGTCATGACGTCTCTCATGTTAGACCACCTTCACGCCCTTCGTCGCGTGCCGGCCGGGGACCCTGGACTACGCGCTATTTCACTGTCTCGACGAGCGGCTTGCCTTTCTCGACAATATACGTGGCCAGCTCAGCCGCATTACCGCTGCCGACATTCCGCGCCGCATGGATCGTTCCGGCAGGGATGAACAAGGCTTCGCCGGCCTTGAGCGTTAAGGTTGGCTGGCCTTCGAGCTGATACTCGAGCGTGCCTTCGAGGACATAGGCGATCTCAGCGCCCGGATGTGAGTGCTTACCGAAAGCTGCTGCGGGAGCGAAATCGACGCGCACCTGAATCACCTCACGTCCGGGCAGACCCAAATCTTGCCGTAGGACATCCGAGCGCTTAATCCCCTCCTGCGCCTGCGCCGCGTGCAGGGCCAGAATGTTTGCTACTGCCAGCAATGCAACTGCCAGAATTCGAGTCATCAACATTCGAACCTCCCCTAGTCCTGGTCACTGCGGGCGCCGGAGCGATCTGAAGGCGGCACGCAGCTCGGTCGCGAACAGCTGCGGCTCCTCCCAGGCTGCGAAGTGCCCGCCTCTATCGACTGCGTTGTAGTAGATGAGGTTTGGGTACGCTTGTTCCGCCCAGCTCCGCGGCGCCTGATACTGCTCACCCGGGAAGACGGTCATGGCGACTGGAATGGAGACGCCCTTGGCATTGAAGAAGCCGCCCCTGTACTCCCAATAGAGCCGTGATGCAGAGACTCCCGTGTTCGTCAGCCAATACAGTGAGATATTGTCCAGGATCTCGTCGCGCGTCAGCTCACCCCTCGTGCTCGATATCCGGCTCAGGGCCGAAAAGACCGCCGCGGCCGGCTGGCCGTCAGCATCATTGTGATCAAGCAGCCAAGCGGCCAGGCCGACCGGCGAGTCCGCAACTCGCGACGATGCGTTGGCGCATCGTGTTGAGCGCCGAATCCGAAAAATTCACGCTGAAGGGTCGAATGGCGTCGACTTGGTCGCTTCCCACGGTCGCCTCCTGTTGAGCTGCAGATTGCGTCGCGGCCAGGACGGAAACCGAGGCCAACGACGCCAGGATGCTCGCTGCGCTGAGCTTGAGACCCTCGCGGCGGCTGACGTGCGCAATCCTCGTTGCGTGCGTATCGATCTTCTCTCTCATGGCCCAGTCTCCATCGTCGCGGCAGACGGATGTGATGCCCACCTTCGCGCCGATTTGGTTCGGCCGCTAGGCGGCGCTCTCGTTGAGTGCGCCGATCACTGTTGCCGGGCGGATTTAGCGAAGGGAGCAGAAGCCCGCCCGCAGCTCGTTCGAGAAGAGGGTCGGCTGTTCCCAGGCGGCGAAGTGCCCGCCTTTAGGAAGCCGGTTGTAATGGATGAGCTTCGGATACGCTCTTTCTGCCCAACGCCGCGACACCGTATGTCGAACTCCGAGCCACCCGAAATTCCGTTCTGTGAAGATTAATATGGAAATAGCCAGAATGCGGCAACGGCTAAGACTCACAAACACGGTCGGAACGATAAGCGCTAGAATGGCCAGCCGGCCAGGCGGCATCTACAGCCGCGGAGGCGAGTCGCCCACGCGGCGGACCGTCGACTAGTGAGAGGGATTAGTGCCTGTGCCAAGCCGGATACTTGTCTTCTACGGATCATATCGCAGCGATCGCATGGGCATTCGGTTGGCGAACTACGCTGTCGCCGAACTGCGCAGCCGTGGCGACGACGCGGAGTTGATTGATGCCAGGGCTGTCGGATTGCCGATCCTTGACCGGATGTACAAAGAATTTGAGCCGGGCGCCGCGCCGCCCGCGATGCAGAGCTTAGCCGCCAAGATCACAGCCGCCGACGCTTTCGTGTTCGTGACCGGTGAATACAATTGGGGAATGCAGCCAGGCCTTAAGAACCTCACCGACCATTATCTCGAGGAGTGGTTCTGGCGTCCGGCCGCCATCGCCAGCTACTCAGCCGGGAAGCTCTCAGGCGCCAGGGCGAGCGTCATGTGGCACGGCACGTTGTCCGAGATGGGTATGGTCGTCGTTTCCAGCACACTCGCCGTGGGTCCGATCGGCGACACACTTGATGCTGACGGCAAGCCGATCGGTGCGCTTGGGGCTACGCTGCAGCAGGTATTCCCCCGCTTTGCCGACGATCTGGCGTGGTGGACCGAAGCCGCCAAGACACAACGCTCCCGCAAGTCGCCGCCATATTGACACGACCCCTGCCAGGGCAAATTGCGACTGCACCGCCGCTCCGCATACCTCCCTTCGCGAACGTCCGCTTTGGGTCAGCAGCGGACATTGAGCGTGTCGCTGCGAATGTCCGCTTTGGGTTAGAGCGGACATCGACCACGTCGCTCCGAATGTCCGCTAAGGGCCAGGAGCAGACGTTGAGCATGGCGATTCCGTGCGCAAATTCTCGCGACGGTCATTGACCGTAGTCATCCCGTTTGTCTTGCTTTTGGGTTTCCTCTTCCTGCAACAGGTCTTCAGCAGGATCATTGTAGCCGCCATACGGGTTCCATCCCATACAGCCTCCTAGAGCCAGAGTGAGTGCCACGATCAACCATTTCATCTTACTGTCCTTACGGGAGTTCGCATGCTGGTAAATCGTCCACTCCGCCGCCCACGCTATGGCTGAGCGTTCCAGCCGAAAGCGCGCATTTCGCGCGGCAGCATCGGATCGGAGTCGGGCGGAGGTACTGCGAAATCGACCGCGAGGAGCTTTTTGGCGGGGGCGCCATTTTGCGCTGCTGCCTGCACCGGCTGACGTGGTGGAGGGGAAGCGATGCTGCGCGTGGCGGCCTTCGCGGGCTTGGTGTTGGCGGGCTTGGCCGGCTTCGCCGGCTTGTCCTCGATGACGTGAGTACTGTCCTTCCAAGCGGCAATCGAATCACGAGCGGCACGCTCATCGGCCGGCGCCAGCAAGTGTTCGACCGGCTGTGCGACATTACTAGGATTGGCGTCAGTGTTGATCGATGCCGTCGCCGTTGGAACGATTACATCAGCCGGGGCCACGTCGGCGGCAGCCTCTGCGCCTCCTGCGCCGAACCGACGGCTCAGTTCCTCGGCACGCTTGCGCACCGCGGCCGCCTCGCGGCTGGCTTGCTCAGACCGCGTCATTACCCGTTGAGCGGCATCGAGGACTGCTTCCGGCATCGTCGTGGCTTCGCCGGCGGGCTGCGCGGCGGCATCGCCCGCTTCGGTGACGCGGGAGCGCAACATCTCCTGCATGTCGGGTAGGCGAGCGACGTCGAGGAAAACCGGCAACGTGAAAGCCGGGGCGCCCGCTGTTGAGGGCGCGCGTTGCCGGTTGATCTCAAGTGTGCTGCCCGCGACGAGGCTCGTGGCCATCAGCATACCAAAAAGGCTCTTGCTTCCGTATGCGTTCATACGCTGCATCCCCCGACCGAAGCGGCCGGTTGCAAGGCGACCCGAAGGATCGCTGGTGATTGGCATGCAGGACAGTAAGCGTCCCACCCACCTAGAGCCTGTGGGCATGTTGCAGCCACAGGCCTACCGAAGTCGGCTCGCCCGATGAGAGCTCTGCCCCGCTCCCGCGCGATTGATCCCGCGACGGCGTCCGCTTCGTTCGAAACAAATATCAAAGCACTCCAAGGCAATAACATGGCGCAGCGCCTAGCCACGATCATCTTCCAGAACTGAGACAGCGGGATCGCGTCACCACTCTTGAAGTCACGCCTGGTTGCAACGCGACGCGAACAATGTCGCCGCGAAGGTCAGCTTTGGGTCAAAGCCGACACTGCAATGCTGCAAATATCCGCTTTAAGCTACAAGCGGACAGTCCGGTCGCCGACGTGTCAACTTCCTCGCGACCGTCTTCGCAGAAGTTCCCGATCATGCTCTAAAGCCATTTGGGCACGTCGGTACGGGTGTAAGTACGAAGCTTGTCGATCAAAGCACTCGCGTCTGCGTCAACGGATATCGAATTCCGGTGCGCTGCCGGCAAAAATTTCATGTCGACCATGTGGTCAATGAAGTCGAGGAACGACGCGAAGAAACCCGCGGAGTTCAATAGACCCACGGGTTTGTCGATTTCCGAAAGTTGGTTCATGCTCCATACCACCATGAGCTCTTCGATAGTGCCAATTCCACCGGGCAGGGCGATGAAGGCATCAGCCAGCGCGACCATGCGCTCTTTGCGGCTGCGCAGTGTCGGCACGATCTCGTGTCGACTAAGGCCGATGTGCGATTGCCCGTGCTGATGGAGGCTGTCGGTAACGATGCCATGGACGATGCCTCCAGCATCTAAGGCGGCGTCGGCTAGAATGCCCATCAGGCCCTTGGTCGTGCCGCCATAGACGACGTCTATTCTCGCGTGGCCAAGGACCCGACCGAGTGTTCGCGCTCCGTCGGCAAACTCGTCCGTTGCGCCGAAGTTCGAACCCGCAAAATACGGCGACCGTTTCGATAGATCGCGTAGTCATTGGGAAATACTCGTGGCTGCCAGCGCAGCCGCAACAGATTGAGCCATGGTTGTCGTCGGGCGACCGATGAGGTGGCTTAGTTGTCGGCTCTCGTCGAAGAGAGAGCCATGCGCCGCTTTGGCGTCGCTCTCTGCGTAGATTTCGGCGAAGGCCTCAGCCAGCCCGATGGACTGCAGGGCGGTCTTGTAGGCGGTTTCGGTGAGGTTGTTGTACACCACCGGCCTGCCGGACTGCCTGCCGATCTCGCCCGCCAATTCAGCGAGCGTATAGGACGTATCGCCAGCCAGCTCAAAGATCTTACCCACTTGGCTGGCATGAGCTCGTCAGGACTTCTGCCACGGCCGCTGCAAAGTCTGCGCGCGCGGCAGATGAGATGCGTCCATCTCTCGCTGCTCCGAGGATGACGCCGCGTGCGGCGGCGGCTGCCGCGTTGGCAGTGTAGTTTTCCGAGTACCACCCGTTGCGAAGCATCACGAACGGAACACCCGAGGCGCGGATCAGCGCTTCGGTCTCGCGGTGCCCTACCGCCAACGCCATCGGGTTCTTGTCTGCATGCAATATGCTGGTATACGCGAGGAGCTGCACGCCAACCGTCCTGGCCGCGTCGATGACATTGCGGTGCTGTCCAACGCGACGCGGGCCAATCTCGCTGGACGAGATCAGCAGCAGCTTATCGGTGCCTGTCAGCGCTCGCGTAATCGAAGCTGGGTCGTCGTAGTCGGCAGCGCGCAATTCGACATCGTAATCCGCCAGGTCGCGCGCGCCCGCTGGGTTGCGAACAATGCCGATTAAGTGTGCCGACGGCGCCTTCTGCGAGAGCTCGGTTATGACGAGCCGGCCTAACTGGCCCGAAGCGCCGGTCACGACGATGTTCTCGGACGTCGGCATGGCCCTCTCCTGAGTCTAGTGTAGTCCCTGGGGCAGGATGCTGTGTGTGGGCTGCCAGCCTAAGATGTTCATGGCGGCTCGATTGCTGCAGCGTTGGGACGGCGGACAAGGCGCTTTGGGATTGTTGACCGCATCTGCGGTGCCCACGACCCGCGCCAACTGTTCCAGGTAGTCGCCCTCGCGGAGCGGTTCAGCGCAGATATTGAGGACTTCACCGGCTGGGCTCTTTTCAGCCGCCAACACGACGGCCTCTGCCATATCGTCCACGTGGACGTAGGATTGATAGGCCTGCCCGTCACAGCCGACAGATAATTCGCCTGCTTTCAATACGCGGATCGTATCGTCTTGGAAGGTGCCGGGGCCGACGAAGCTCGCCCCGCGCAGGATAGTCCACCGTAAGCTGCCCGAAGGAACGGCCCGTAGCGCCGCTTCCATCTCAATGATGTCAGGGCTGACGACCTCCGTTTCTTCGCTGATCCAATGGTCCCCGCTGTCGGGATAACCCATCGTGATGCTCTGCTGGACGAAGGTGTGAACGCCCGCCGCCAATGCAGCTTTGATTAGCCGCGGCGTGCCGGCTTTGCGAATTTGGTCACTTTTCGCCCATGCCGTTGTGTTGCCGAGATCGCTGTGCTTCGGAATCGCGGTGGCGATATTGAGCACCGCCTCACAGCCTTTTAGAAGTCTTGCAAAGTGGGCTTCAGACTCTGGATCAACGAGATCGCCTACCGCCGCCTCGACCGTACTGCCGTACAGCGCGCGCGCCTTGTCGGGATGCGGCGATATCGCCAAGACGTGATGCTGCTTCGCGATCAGGCGCGGGATCACAGCGCGTCCCAATACGCCTGTTGCTCCGATGACAGCGATCCGCATGGCAGTTCCTCCGTTTGTCCGATTGGGCCCGCGGACGCATGAAGATCCGCGAGCAGTCTCCTGTGGTGCGGTGTGGAGGACGGAGTATCGCGACCTCCATACCCTTAGTCTGTTAGCGACAATCCCAGATTCCATGCCGCGTATACTTACGGCAGTCGTCGATGTGGTTCGACTCGACCGCGGCGGCTCCGCTCGCAAAGAGGAGAGTAAGCACGACGGCACTGAAAACCTTCATGGTCGTCTCCTATGGGTTTGGGGGGAGTAAATTTCCGGTCTGATCTTCAAGCGCTCTCCACACCTCTTTTCGCCAGCTCTGCAACGGGGGCGCGCGTGCCGGCGGGACTGCGAGGCTCGGTTCGCGACCTGCCGACTCACCGACGGCACCGTTTGGGGGTGCAGTCGCGCGTTCGTGGAGATGAGCTGCCGGGGTCCGGTCGATCAGGAGGCTAAGCAGCTCCGGGCGGCTGTAATGGCCGCGCGAGTCCATGAGGCGCTTGCGCTCGTCGATCAGCGCGAAGTCGAGGTCGGCGATGACTTCACCCTCGCCACTGCGCAGTGGTTCGCCCAGCAATCGGCCATCCGGCGCAACAATCGCGGTAAAGCAGCCACCCGATATCGGACCAATGGGACATCCCGTGTCGCGTATGATCCGTGCTTGCTGGTCGGGATCGAGCCACGCGGTGGCGTTGACGACGAAGCAGCCGGATTCGAGCGCGTGCTGTCGAATATTGATCTCGGTCTGCTCGGCGAAATGTCGCCGGCGAATGAGCCGGGATACATGGCGGCGTGGATCTGCTCGCCGTCGGCCATCAGCGCAAACCGGGCTAGCGGATTGTAATGCTCCCAGCAGGCGAGCTGGCCGACGCGACCCACCGCGGTATCGACCGCGCGTAGTCCGGAGCCATCGCCCTGGCCCCAGATCATCCGCTCGTGGAATGTCGGAGAGATTTTCCTGCGGTGCTGAACAAGAGAGCCGTCGGCATCGAAGAGCAGTTGCGTATTGTAGAGCGAGCCGCCGTCGCGCTCATTAACGCCGATGGAAACCACCATGCCGCTCTGCTTGCACGCTTCGCCGATGGCGTGCGTGGCTAGCGAAGGGACCACGACGGCCTGCTCAATCAGCTGAAGGTGCTGGGCGCCCATCGCATAGGCCGGCTGCACGAATGCAAAGTATGGGTAGTAGGGAATCACCGTCTCGGGAAAGGTGGCGTATTGTACTCCGCGTTCGCCGAGCTCGCGGATCTTCTGCACCACCTTGGCCACGGTGCCTTCGCGGCTATAGAGGACGGGACTGATTTGCACTGCTGCAGCTTTCACGACCATGTTCGCTTCTCCTAGGACGGGTGGACGTGGTCTCAAGCGCGTTGTTCGACCAGCCCATCCATTTACTGGCATATGCCATCATATGCCTGCGGAGCGACGCGTTGCAAGTGTGGAGAATGGACCTGCATTGCTCCGCAGCCGGATCGCGCAGGCGTTTAGCCGCGGCGATGCCGATGTTTGCTGGGAGGGCAGCGTCCTTGCGCGACATGCAGCCGCGCTGACGGCTACGAGCCTTTGAAGGCCCGCCTAAAAGTCTCTGAAGAGACATCGGCGAGCACTGCACGAAGCTGCGCGGCCCGCTTTTCCCCGAAAACGTACTCAAATCGCTGCTGGGCTTTCGCCCACAATTTCCGCGTTTGGCTGAGCTTGGCCTTCCCCAGCTTGGTCAGCGCGACGCGCTTCACGCGGCGGTCCTTTTCATCCGGCTCCAGAACGAGGAACCCGTCGCGGATCAGGGGCTTCAGGGTATGTCCAAGGGCCGAAAGGTCCATGACGATCTCCGTCGCCAACTCACGCAGCGCCGGCCGATCCATCCTGTCGATCTGCGCAAGAAGCGTATGCTGGGTCGTCTTCAGCCCGCTTGCGGCGAGCTCGTCATCATAGATCTGTCCCAACATCCGGCTGGCGCGCTTCAGCATGGCGTTATTGCAGGGGCTGGTCATGCGTATCCTCCGCCGGCTACGTAGCTCCCCTTCGACTAATTTACAAGGCATATGCCACCATATTCACGCCTGAGCTCCTCTTGCGTGCATCCGGTCCGTACCCTTATGGTGGCATATGCCTGTAATCGTGAGGAAGGCCCATGCCCGCCAAAGTTGACAGCAAGCCGTTTGCTGGTGAACGCATCGTCGTTCATACCGATCGCGCGTTCGACGACGTTCTTAAGGCCCTGCGCCAGTTGATGGGCAGAGCGACACTCGCCGAAATCAATGCTTTGGCGGAGGAACCCATAAGCGAGCGCGAGTTTTCCTCTCGCGTGCAGGAACGTTACGTAGGTACGAGCGGGTTCATGCTTTTTGCCGAGATTGATCATGGTCGATGGCTGCCGAAGTTCGGCATCGGCCAGCGCGTGGTCCGCTGGATTCTGGGTAACCCGCTCTACGCTATTACAATGATCCGTCACGACATAACGGCTGGGCTGTTCGCCCCGGTTG
Organism: uncultured Alphaproteobacteria bacterium; assembly: GCA_963812795.1. GTDB lineage: Bacteria > Pseudomonadota > Alphaproteobacteria > Rhizobiales > Hyphomicrobiaceae > Hyphomicrobium_A. The sequence continues at coordinate 704,333 of CAWEWG010000007.1, forward strand.
AATTGCTCGTTACGGAAGATTCACATCAGCAGGGGACAACAGTCACGTACGTGCGTCCATCCTCGCTGATGGTCATCGGAGACCAATGTTCCGCTGCTTGAAGCAGCCCGGGCCCTCGATGCAAAACTGGCCGCGCTCGTGACCGACGCGACGGATGCGGACCAACCTCGGCGCTCTCGACCCAAAAGGAGCAAGGCAATGACCAAAATCATGTTGGCAATATCGTTAGTGCTCAGCGGCGTAATCGCGCTCGGCAGCGCTCACGCAGGTACGGGAAAAGCGACAACGTTGATGACCAAGGAGCTTCCCGATTTTCCCGGCAAGGAGGGCATGGTGGAACTCGTCGAGTTCGCGCCAGGCGAGGTCTCACAACCACATCGGCATAACGCGGATCTCTTTGTTTATGTGCTGGAAGGAAGCGTCGTTACTCAAGTGAAGGGTGAGAACCCCAAGACAGTTCACACTGGCGGAGTCTTTTACGAATCGCCGACGGATGTGCACAGCGTCAGTCGCAATGCCAGTGAGACCGAACCAGCGAAACTGCTCGTCTTCTATGTGAAAGCGAAAGGCGCTCCGCCAACTGTACTGGTCGGGGATGGGAAAAATTAGCGTCACAACGAGCCCAATACGAATGGCGGGCGTTGTGTCCGTCACTGGCGGGCGCTCTGTGGTCTCTGTCGGACCACTCGCTACCACGCGCGGGAGCAGCACATGCCGTGGCATCTGCTAAGAACAGTGTTGGTATTGGTGGTGCTCTTTGGTTTTCTGGGCGCGTCGGTTTGGTTCATGATCACAGCCTGGAATTCGATCGAGGGCACTATGGGGGTGCACCAGTGGATCGCGATGTTCCTTGGCGTGTTCTTCTCGTGCCTGGTCGGGTTTGGGTTGATGGGTATGATCTTTTACAGCAGTCGCGAGGGCTACGATGAACCGCCAACCTTCGTCCAACAGGATGATGATCCAGATGATAACCATGGCTGAATGAGGCCGAAACGCCGGACCTGGATGGGTCACGAGCGCCGGCCAGTCGTGTGGGCTCAATGGCTGACGGTGTGAAGGTGGGCAGGCAGCCTCAGAACGCCGAGACCAGAGGGGGATACTGGACGTCAGCTTTGGATCAGTAGCGGACTGCGTTTGGCGAGGCTCATGGGGCCAGCCAATTTTATCGCCTGAGCGCCGTTCGGCGACACGGCTCAGAATCCAAGCTGGCTGAGGCTGGGGTAGTCGTCGGGGCGACGCCCCAACGGCCAGTGGTACTTTCGATCCGCCTCAGTGATCGGGTGCTCGTTGATGCTGGCGATGCGCCGCCGCATGAGGCCGTCCTCGACGAACTCCCAGTTCTCGTTGCCGTAGGCGCGGAACCAGTGGTTGCTATCGTCATGGTATTCGTACGCGAAGCGGACGGCGATGCGGTTGCCGGCGAAGGTCCACAACTCTTTGATCAGGCGGTAATCGAGCTCGCGATTCCATTTGCGCGTGAGGAAAGCTTGGATGGCTTCACGGCCGTTGAAGAATTCCGCGCGATTGCGCCATTGGCTATCAGGCGTGTAGGCGAGGGCCACCTTGGCCGGGTCGCGCGTGTTCCAGCCGTCTTCGGCCAGACGCACCTTCTCGATGGCTGTTGTCTCATTGAAAGGCGGAAGGGGAGGACGTGCCACTTGCGGTCTCCTAACGACGTGCTCTGCGCCGCACCACATGGTCTAGCAGACAAATTCGCGGTCGGCGTGGGCGGCGCCTGCGGGGAAGTCTACTGCCCTGTGTAAATGAACCCTGCCCAGTAATAAGGATGCGCATATGGATGCGCAGGACGAGGCGGTGAGGGGGTTTGGACCGTGCCTGTTTCATTGCCTTCCGTCATCGGGACAAGCGGCGTATTGCGGCGTAATCGCCCCAAAGATTTTAGATTGAGTTCGTCTGCGATCGATGCGACCTGACCGACTTGCAGGCGTCCGCGTCCCGCAGCGACCTCGGCATAGCCGTTGAGATCGCTGGCAGTGGCATTGCGCAGCCACGTCTGCGCCCCGCTCAACGCAGCTGGCGGCGCACGACCTGCCTCTAGGTGCAGATCGTAAAACTTTGCCATCAACAGGGCCGTGGCGGCATCCGAGACCGGCCACAGCGTGCCGAGCACGCCGGCCGCGCCGAGTGCGGTGAAGGCGCCAGGCAACCCAATGAATTCGTCGGGGCTTTTGGTGATGTCAGAAAGGCCGGTCTCGCAGGCCGAGAGCACGACGAGCCGCGGCCGGCCGAGGCCCTCGGTTTCAAGCAGGCGACCGACGGTGAGCGGGGCTGCGTCGTGCATCAGCAGCGCCGACTGACGCGCGTCAGCCCACGAGAAAGTGCCGTGCGAGGCGAAATGCCAGTGGGATTTGCCTTTGAGGGCGGCGATGACGGCGTCCGGCGTCGCCGCTTCGCCTTCGAGCACCGTGCGATCGGCACTGGCGAAGTGTGAGGCGACGAGCGCGCCCTCTTTTTCGGTCCCGGGTAGATCGCCGGTCGGATTGACGACGGCCGCGAGCGACGCGGGTTTCGAGTTGGCAATGAGTGTTTGCCCCGCGGTAAGCGCTTCGAGGCTTGGCGCGTAGACGATCTCGTAGTCGTCGGCGAACCGACGCTTGCTTGTCGGGTCTTGAGCAAGGCCGAGCGGCAGGACGCCGAGCCAGCCCGACGGCAACCACACGAGACGTGCGCCGCGCTTGACGCCGTGCTCTTTGAGAGCCGCGTCGAGCGTACCGCCGAACAAGCGCCAGAGGTCGGCCCCAATGCGGTCTATGGCGGCAATCCACTCCGGCCAGCGCCGGTTCGCCTCGGGACCATCCATATAGTTGACGAAATAGGCACCGACCCAGCCGGTGTCAGGCGCATCCGCGGGTCCGACGAGTAGCTGGGCGAGGCCCATCGTATTGAGCGTCGGCAGGTCGACCACAATGATATCGTCGCCGACCTTAGCCGCGGTCACGACCAATAGCTTGGCGCCGAAGTCGGTTACCACTGGCATGACAACGGTTCCGCCGGCAGCCGCGATGCGGCGCGCCTCTGCCGTCGCGCTCATCGAGGCCGCGCCTTTGCTGCCCCGGTCGACGATCGTGAACAACTCGCGGCGAAGGGCGATCAGTCTGTCGATGGCGGTGGCACGGTCCGTACCTTGCACAGCGTCGATGGCCTCTTGTCCGACCCGAATTGCCCGGCGCAGCTCATCGAGCCGGCGACGTTGATCGACGGGGAGATCGATAGTCTGGAGCTTCAGGGCAACGGCGAGCAGCCGCGCACGGCCCTCGTTAGCAAGCTCAAACGCCTTTTCGGTCTCGCGGCGCTGCAAGGCGGCGAAGGCGGCATCGGCAAACAGCGGGCCTGCGTCGGCGATAAGCGCGCCCGCCTCCGCTTCCGAAACACCTTGCCCGAACAGCAGCAGGAACGCCTCGCGCGCGCTGGCGTGTATGGGCGCAACCCGCGTCCACTCTTCCAACTCGAGCAGCACCCGGCCTAGCAACCGTGAAGTTCGCAGATGGTCGAGCGGGGCGGCATCGCGGGTGAATACGGTGAGCGCCGCCTCGAAGCTCGCGATCGCCTTCTGGCGGTTGCCGCTCCGCTCTCCCTGGATGCGGTCGGCATAAGTTTTACCTAGATTGTGCCGGGCCTGGGCCCATTGCTGGGGCGTCGCGTCGCGCGTGAATACGCCGAGCGCAGCCTCGAACGACGCGATGGCCTTCTCCTGATTGTCGGCATCATTGCCGCGCATGCGGCCGAGATAGGCGATGGCGAGATTGTTCTGCGCCTGTGCCCACTGCTCGGGATGGGTATCACGCGTGAATATCGTCAGCGCCGCTTCGAGGTGCGCAATCGCCATCTCCCGATTGTCCGCTTGGTTCCCGCGCAGGCGCTTTCCATAGGCATTGGCAAGGTTGTTCTGCGCCGCTGCCCAGCGGTCGGGATCCTTCTCCCGCGTCGCAATCATCAACGCCGCCTCGAAACGCGCGATCGCCTCTTCCACATTCTGCGCGCGATCGCCCCTAATGCGGCTCCAGTAGACGACGGCGAGGTTGTTTTGCAGTTGCGCCCACTGTTCCGGCACAGCCTCGCGTGAGAAGACAGTCTGCGCGGCCTCGAAATGAGCGATCGCGGTCTCCTGGTTGTCGGCCCTTTCTCCGCGAATGCGCTGCCAGTAGGCGATGCCAAGCGCATTGTGTGCCGCTGCCCAGTCCGTGGGTTCACCGCCGCGTGTCCACGTCGTCACGGCGGCTTGCAGAAATTCGATGGCCTTTTCCAGATTGTCGGCGGGCACCCCGCGCGCGCGGGCGACGTAAAGGGCGCCGAGGCCAGCGGAAACTTCCGCCTTCAGGCGTTGACGCGGGATGGGAAAAGACCATGCCTCGACCTTTGGCTCGAGCGCGAGCACGCGTTCGCCAAGGCTTATCTTCTCCTCCGTATCGCGGGGCTGTTGCCAAGCCTGATAAGCGCCAGCCAGATCGGCGGCGCTCTGCTCCTGAGCAAGCATGTCTTGCTGCGCCTGAGCGGTCCCAACCGCGACGCAGAGGGACACGATGAGCATGAATGAGTGTCGCATTAAGCCTTCCCGCTTGCATGCGCCCAACGCAATCACGGGTAGTGCGCAACAGTGACACCAGCGTGGCGCTTACCCGTGTGCGACTCGTGGCGCAAGCGAGGGACGCCAGGAGCAGACATTGCGCGCGAGCCCGCGAAGGCTGCTTTGGGTCATAAGCAGACGTAAGCGCCTGCTCTCGCCAACGTCCGCTTTGGGCCAGAAGCTCAGTAAAGCTTCTCAAAATCAAGGGTGCGGCGCTTCACTCGTCGACGCTTGCCTAAACTTCCACAAGTGCCTTCGCCACCCCTTGCAGTAGCATCGACGCCGAGAAGGGCTTGGCCACGAAGGTTGCCTTGAGCGGCAGGTCTTCGCGACGTGGCAGCTGTTTCCCCGACATGATGACGATGGCGATCTCCGGCATCAGGCCGTCTACCATGCGCGCAAGCTCCAGCCCGTCGAGAGTACCAGGCATATTGATGTCGGTGACAATGGCTTCGGCGGTCTTGCCGTCGGTGAGCAAGGGCATGGCCTCATCGGCGCTCGCTGCTTCTGTCACCTCATAGCCCGCGTCTTCGAGGATCTCGCGCACGCCAAGACGAACGCTCGGCTGATCGTCGATAACAAGAATCCGGGCTAACGATTGTGTGGGCATAGTTTCGGCTGCCTTTTTATGGCCAACGCTCAACCTCGCGAGCCTCTTTCGACACGCCCTCTTGGTGTTCAATCGATGCCGGTTCTTCCCTCTTGCAGCAGGTGTGGCCCTTCGCGCGCCGAGCTACGCCCGTGCATGAAACCAGCGGCCAACGGGATCCGCCCGCCAGCAATGCACGAAGAGATTAGCGCGAGCGCTTTCGTCTCGCGTGTCCCCTGAAAGGGGGAGCACATTTTCAATTGACAGACATGTCGGGGGCCAGGCTCCGCGCCAGTATTGGACCTTGATGCGTGAGTGCCACGACGTCCGCTCTGGGCCAGAAGCGGACCTCGTGGCAACCTACCGCGCAACGTTCGCTTTGGGCCACGAGCGGACCTCCTGGCTTGAACTGCGCATAGACGTGAACGGGGTCACCCTCGCAGCCTTGGCCGCCGATCGCTGCCAGAGTGTTAGCGCCGACGTCATAGAAAAAAGCAGCCGAACTGATCTGGATTAGTGCGGAGACTAACGGTGCCGATTCGATGCTCAGTCGCGGCGTATTTTTGTAAATCGCAACTAATCGTTAAGCGGATCGCCGAACAGTGCGGATGCGTACGGACGGTGCCCAGTTGCTTCACCACCCGCTTGTCGCGGGTGCCCCCCACGAAGCTTGGAGCCACCAACCTTGACCGCCCTCAACTCCCAAAATTCGCAATTCGCGCGCTCGACGGATTCGACCGTTAGCGGTGGCGCACAACACTATCGAGCGGTGTGCCTGGCGCTATTGGTTGCGCTGTCGTGCTCCGGATATCCAGCGTTCGCTGACGGCGGTACGGGAGGAGACGGAGGTGGTGGAACGCCGGGCGGGTCCGGCGGAGTAGGAACGCCTCCGAGCGGAACGGCGCCGACCAACGGTGGCTCCGGAACCGGCGCCAACGGCGGGGGCGGAGGCGGCGGTGGAAATGCTCAGGGCGCCGGCGCCGCAGGCGGCAACGGTGGCGGCGCCGCAGGTGGGGCCGGCGGTGGTATCGCAGCCGCAGGTGCCGCAGGCGCCGCAGGAACAGTCAACCTCGGCGGCGGCGGAGGAGGCGGAGGAGGAGGCGGCGCCAACGGGAGCAACGCCGCCAGCCTGCCGGGTGGAGCCTTGATCGGCGCCACTGGCGGAGTTGGAGGCGCTGGTGGCGCAAGCTCTGGCACGGGCAATGGCGGCGGCGGCGGCGGCGGTGGTTCTGGCGGTTATGGGGCTGCCGTCACGGGCGCAACGGCCAACATCAATGCTGCGGCGATTACGGGCGGGCTCGGTGGCGTTGGCGGCGCCGGCGGTGCAGCCGCCACGGGCATCGGTGGAGATGGCGGCAACGGCGGCGATGGCGGGGTCGGCATCTTTTTCGCAGCGCCGGGAGCCTCGCTGACCAATACGACCGGTAGTGTTCAAGGAGGCAACGGCGCGATCGGTGGCGCGGCGGGAGCCGGCACCACCCCAGGAAGTGTCGGCGCTGGCGGTTTAGGTGGCGTTGGGATTGTCGGCAGCGGCGTCGCAATCATCAATAGCGGCACGATCTCAGGGGGTTTAGGCAGTGATAACGTCACGCGTGCAAACGCCATCACTTTCACCGGAGGCGTCAACAGTCTGACGCTGCAAAGCGGTTCAACGATCAACGGAAATGTCATTGCTGTCAGCGGCGGCACAGACACTTTCGCACTCGGCGGACTGACAAATAGCGCGTTCGACACATCGCTGATCGGCACGCAGTATCAGAACTTCACCCAGTTCGAAAAGACCGGGACCAGCATCTGGACGCTTACCGGGACGCCAGGACAATCGCCGACTCCTTGGGTGATATCGACCGGGACGCTGCGAGCCGGCGCCGCCACCAACGTGTTCGGCGCGACCAGCGCGATTACCGTCAACACGCCCGGGGCTCTTGATCTTGGGGGCTTCAGCCAGCAAATCGGCTCGCTGAGCGGGAGTGGGACGGTGACCAACAGCGGTGCCAGCGCCGCGCTGACAACCGGGGACGCCACCAATACGCTCTTCAGCGGCGTGATCAACGACGGCGCCAGTCAGACGGCCCTGACGAAACAGGGTGCAGGAACTTTCACGCTGACTGGCACCAACACCTACACCGGTGCGACCACGATTAACGGCGGCACGCTGGCGCTGACCGGCATTGGCAGCTTCGCCGCTTCGAGCGGTGTGAATGTCGCCAACGCGGCGGGCAACTTCGACATTTCCGGGACTGCTGCCGGCGCCACGATAACGACGCTGTCCGGCGTCGGCGGGTAGTGATGTCATACTCGGCGCCGCAGACACTGACACTGTCGAATGCATCCGGCACTTTCAACGGTGTCATCAGTGGGGCCGGGGGAGGGCTGACCCTTACGGCAGGAACGGAGACGCTAACCGGGATCAACACCTACACCGGTGCCACTACCATCAACGGCGGCACACTGGCCTTGGCCGGTACCGGCAGCATCGCCGCTTCAAGCGGCGTGAATATCACCAACGCGGCAGGCAACTTCGACATTTCCGGTACCTCTCGCTGGCGCCAGCATCACGACACTTTCAGGTGTCGCCGGATCCGATGTCCTGCTCGGCGCGCAGACGCTGACGCTGACGAATGCTTCCGGGACTTTCAACGGTATCATCAGCGGTGTCGGGGGAGGGCTGACCCTCACAGCAGGAACGGAGACGCTCACCGGGATCAACACCTACACCGGCGCCACCACGATCAACGGCGGCATCCTAACCTTGACCGGTTCGATCACGTCGAACGTCACGAACTCCGCGACATTCTCTAACTCTGGCTCTGTATTCGGGTCGGTCGCCAATTCCTCCACGTTCAACAACAATGTCGGGGGGACGGTCTCGGGGCTGCTCACGAATACCGCCGGGACCACGACCAACGCGGGAGCGCTCAACGGCGGAGCAACGGTCTCCGGAGGAACCTTGACCACGACGGGGTTGGTCAGCAACGGACTGACGAATAGCGCCACCGTGAACGCCAATGGCGGCCAGATCAACGGCGCGATTGCGAATAACGCCGGAACATTCAACGTCGGCGGCACGGTGAGCAGCGACTCGACATTCACGAATGCCGATGGTGCCACGCTAGCGATCGGTGCGGCAGGAGATTACTCGCTTGCCGGTCTGCTCACCAACAGCGGCGACGTTACGATCTCGAGCGGCGGACAACTGACTGCTGCACTTGGTAGTTTGAACACATCTACCGGCTCCATGGTCAACGACGGCACAATGAGCGGCGCGCTGACGAACAGTGGCACCGTCGTTAACAATGCCGTTTACAACGGCGCGGTCACCAATCAGGCGGGCGGCAGCATCAACAATGCTGCGAGCGGTGTCTGGACGGGCAATTTGCTGGGCAACGTTTCGCAAGTGACAAACTCAGGCACCTGGGTCGGAGATATCAACAACGACGCTGGCGGCACCTTAACGACCACGAACACCGTGACGGGCAATCTGGCGAACAGCGGAACCGTAAATGCAGCAGGCGTCTGGAACGGCGCGCTTGTCAATAATTCGGGTGGCGTCTTCAATGTCGCCGGTACTTTGACGGGCGTTACAGACGTCACTTTCAACTCAGGCGGCGTCTACGGAATTCAACTCACACCTGCCACCGCTTCGAATATCGTCGCGTCAGGCGCGGCGACGCTTGACGGGACCGTCTCCGCGACTTTCTCGCCCGGTGGCTACGTAAGCCGGAACTACACAATCCTCGAGGCCGGCAGTCGCAGCGGGGTTTTCAGCAATCTCACAACGACTAACCTGCCGCCTGGCTTCATAGCCAGTCTCGACTACACGACACCGAGCAACGTGCTGCTGTACCTCACCGCTACGCTGGGCGATCTCGCGACTGGGGGCCTAAGCGAAAATCAGCAAAACGTTGCCACGGCGCTCAACGACTACTTCAACGGCGGGGGTGCGCTGCCCGCCAACTTTGTCGCGGTTTTTGAACTGACCGGGGGAGAACTGGCCTATGCGCTCTCGCAACTATCCGGGGAGGCAGCGACGGACGGCCGGTTGGGCGCGTTCCAGATGACGACGGCATTCCTCGGGCTGATGGTGGACCCGACCGTTGTCCGCGGGAATTGCGGCGATGAAGACAGCTCATTGGATGACTCGCGCCGGCGACGAGCACTTGATCGGCCGTGTGATCGGCACTGGGCGACATGGGGCGCGGCCTACGGCGGCTTCAACACAACAGACGGCAATGCGGTCGTTGGCAGCCATGACGTCACAGTGCGAACTGGAGGTTTCGCCAGCGGCATCGACTATCGCCTGACGCCAACCTCTTTGGTGGGCCTCTCGCTCGGCGGTGGCGGCATGGGCTGGGGATTGTCGCAAGGGCTGGGTGGCGGCGAGAGCGACGCTCTTCAAGCGGGGCTTTATGGCAAGGCCCATGCTGGCTCCGCGTATGTTGCGGGCGCGATTGGCTTTACCCATCACTGGATGTCGACAGATCGTTTCTCATTTGGCGGAAATCAATTGACCGCGAGCTATGATGCCGAGAGTTCGGGCGGTCGCGTCGAGGCTGGATACCGTTTCGCCGCCACCCCGGCGTTGGCGGTGACAGCATATGCGGCGGGACAAGTGCAGCGTTTTACGACGCCGTCCTATAGCGAGGCGGATGTAAATAATGGGGGTTTTGGGCTCAACTTCGCAGGCCAAAGCTCAACGGACGCGCGCAGCGAATTCGGTGCCCGCATCGACCAACACGCTATGGTGGGCGGGATGCCTTTGCAGCTGCGTGGCCGCATTGCCTGGGCGCATGACTGGGTGAGCGACCCGTCACTGCTGGCAACGTTCCAAGCACTGCCGGGCGCCAGCTTCATCGTCAACGGCGGTATGCCCGCCAGGGATTCAGCTATCGTCTCCGTTGGACCCGAACTGCGCCTGACCTCCGAGTTGACGCTGGCTGCCAAGTTCGATGGTGAATTCGCCAATAGCGCGCAGACTTATGCGGGAACCGGAGCCGTTCGTTACGAATGGTGAGGGTACGCGCGTGGCCACTCGTTCATGGCGGGAAGCGTCGAACCGCTGCTCGCAGCTGCGTCCGCTCAATCCCTAACAGGCGCCGACGCCGCCGGGTTAGAGGTCCGCTTAGGGTCAGGAGCGGACATCGACCGCGCGAACGTCTGCTTTGGGTCAATAACGTTTTGCGGAGTGCACCGAAGCCATTCTCAAGCCACGCCTGGCAGTGCCAACTGTTGATGAACGCCCTCGATTTGCACGAGGGCGCAATTGCGGCCCCCCTTCTTGGCCCGATAGAGGGCGTGGTCAGCGTTCGTCAACAGCGCGTAGAGATCGCAGCAGGTGGCATCTGAGACAGCAAGCCCTATGCTAACGGTGCAACAAAAGGTCTGTCCCTCGACCCGCTGCGGCATGTCAGCGAATGCCATGCGCAGGCGTTCAGCTACCGACAACGCATCCTTCGGCGACAAGTCAGGCAGAAGGCAGACGAATTCCTCACCGCCCAAGCGTGCCAAGAGGTCTAGCGGCCGCAATTGCTCTTCGGCCACGCGGCAGAACGCTATCAAGACTTGATCGCCGGCTGCGTGCCCATGTTCGTCATTGACGGCTTTGAAATGATCGAGATCGCAGAGGAGCAGCGCAACCGGCCGCTTGTCTTGGACGCAGCGTAGGACGATCCGCTCGCCTTGCTCGATAAAGGAACGGCGGTTGTTGACGCCGGTCAACGGATCGATACGTGCGTCAGTCATGTGTTTCGACGCTACACGCTCACTAACCATCCCTGGCAGCAAGTAGGCGCAACACATGCTGAGGAGCACGGTTTCGAACATCACGAACGAGGCGAGTTCGGTGATCTCTATGGATGTGAGGTCAGCCCCTGCGAGTGGGATGCGCAGGAGCACGGCGGCCGCATGCAAGATCAACAGACAGATGACGGGCCACCGGTAGCGGAGGTTATCGTTGCGATCCCGCCAAAGCTCGAAAGCCGCAGCCATTGTGTAAAAGGTGCCGATCATCGCCATGAGGACGGCGCGGTACGTCGCGTCCGCATGAACTTCGGGCAGTGGGTACGTTACTAGCCAGAGGCCGGCGCCGAAAAGGGCAACGATAGGCATGGCACGACGGCCATCGAAGAGACGCGCCCCGCTCCACAAAAGCCCGTAACCACATGCCAAGGCCGTGTTGGCAAAAGTAATAGACCAGAAAGCCGGAATGTGGCCGCGCGATAAGATGAGGGCGGTGGCCACGGCGCCGAGGCCGAATGCGCCAGCCCAAACAACCAGGGCATCGACCTGGCGCTGGTGGAACCAGGCGGCCAAGAGCAGAGCCGCCGCCACGGCGAGCGTGAAGGCGCTGACGACGAGGAGGGTGCTTTGGGTCGAGGGCGCTCTGCTTCGGAGGACTTCCTGGGCGTTGTTCTGAAACGTCCATGAACGGCTTGGCGAAGAGTAAGGCGCTCGGTAACCGCGGGCTTGTATCACCGCTGACGCGGATCACCTGACCAGTCCGGGCGCTGTGGCGCGAACGCCCCGGTCAGCCAAAAGAACAAACCCGACGAACCTTTTATCGTTGGTGGCCTATATGCCCCAGGCGCATGCTGCCGATGGAGGCTGAGTTCCGCGTACCGGTAGCTACGGGGGAAATCATGCCAAGACACAATTGGTCACTCGCAAGTTCGCGCGCAGACGCGGCCCTAACTTGCGCCTTTGCAGCCCTTATGATTTTCGCTGCGGTCGTGGGGCTTGCGAGCACGATGCACCTGCACGTGAGCTAACGGCACCCGCAATGCTTTTTTGCCGTCAACGGACGTTCGACCTGCGTCCGATGTCTGCTTCGGTTCAGAAGTCGACGAAAGCGCCCGCTCTCGGCGATGTCTGCCAAGGGTCAGAAGCGGACATCGACCACGTCGCTCCGAATGCCTGCTTTGGGTCAATAGCGGACCCGAGCGCCAGCTCGCCGCAACGTCCGCTAAGGGGCCAGCAGCCGAAACCCGTCAGATCATCAGTGGACCTACGCCTTCCGCGCCGTCTCCGCTCTTCCGTTGCAGCTTGACCTGCTGCACACACCCGCTGCACAGTCCGGCGGACCCAACGTCAGAAAGCCTATAGTTTCAGGGGATTCGCGAGGTGAGAGCTTTCTCCCGGCGTCCGCACCAACCGAATGTATTTCTCAACGAGGTAAGATAATGGCCGCTAGGAAGCGCGAGCTCATCGAGCCGCACAAGGGCGACAAGCGCTACGTCCGTCGCAACAAGAAGGGCGAGTTCAACGAGGTGGTCGACGTCGGTCGCTCGCTCTCGGCGGATCGCCGCAGCAAGTCGAAGACGATCGTCAAGGCGGGGCAGGGCGACAAGGGCGACCGCGCGCCGGCGAAGAAGAAGGCGACGAACGTCAAGGTGAAGGCCAAGCCGAAGGTCAAGGTGAAGCCGAAGAGCAAGGTGAGGACCAAGGCGAAGCGGAAGTAGTCCGCGCCACCTGCGGGCGGCCTTAGGCTGGAACCAATAGAGGCTGGAATCAGAAGAGCCCCGGACCCTTTTCGGGCCGGGGCTCGGGTTGCCGCGGGAGGGCACCTGAGGCAACCGGTAACGAAGCCGCGGGGGGTCGGCTTCATGCGGGATCAACGTCGGTTCCGCACGAGCGTTCCACGCGCTCACAAGAATTTCTACGCCGGCGGGTGCGGCGAATCGGGCGGCGGCGGCGTCACAGCTGGGGGCGTGGTTGTACCCTTCGCGGGTACTTCGCCCATCAGCGCCTTGAGCGCCGTATCGTAGTGGCGGCGCGCCTCCGCGAGGTGCTGCTTAGCCGCGTCGTTCTTGCGGAAAATGGCGTTCTGCGCCGCCTTGCGCAGCTCATTCTCCAGGTCCCAAAGGGGGCGCAGCGAGGGATGAAGCTTGTCGAGCCAATCGGCCATGACCCAGTCCTCCATTTATCTACAATGAGAACTAATCGGCGGGCGGCGTAGTTCCGCGCGTCGCGGTGTCGGGCGGCTGCCTGAATTTCGTGCGGCCGAATCGGATATCGGTCGGCAATGCTCGAACGCTTGCAAACCATCGATTTTCACCAGCTTGAAGGTTTCATCGCCGACCACGCCTTGGGGCTCGGCGTAGCGGCGCTCGGGCTGCTCGTGTTTGGCGTCTTGGCAATGCTGCTTGTGCGCACGCGCAGCCGCTCGGCGCAGATGGAGTTTGCCGAGCTGAAGGGCCGGCTATCGGCGATGGCCGAGCTTGCCGCGCAGCAGAGCTCGGACCAGGTGCGCGGCCTCAACGAACGCATCGATACTCTGGCGCGGCATCTGTCGCAGACGCTCGACAACAATGCGGCGCGCCTCGGCGACAACCTCAACGAAGCCGGACGGCGCACATCGGAAAGCCTGTCGACGTTGAACGAGCGCCTGGCGTTGATCGACGAGGCGCGGCGCAGCCTGTCGGAGCTGTCGAGCGAAGTCGGGTCGCTGCACGGCGTGCTTGCCAACAAGCAGGCGCGCGGTGCCTTCGGACAGATGCGCATGGAAACCATCGTGCGCGATGCACTCCCCGCCGGCGCCTACGACTTTCAACCGACGCTTTCCAATGGCAAGCGCCCGGATTGCGTCATCCGGCTGCCGGGTGCGCATGCCGCGCTCGTCATCGATTCCAAATTCCCGCTGGAGGGCTTCGAGGCGCTGCGCGTGGCGCAGTCACCCGAGGACATCAAGGTTGCCAGCGCCGCGATCCGCGAGTCTGTCGGGCGCCACGTCGCGGCCATCGCCGAGAAATATCTCATTCCCGGCGAGACGCAGGAGACGGCGCTGATGTTCGTGCCGTCGGAATCGATATGCGGCGATCTGTTCGAGAAGTTCGCCGATCTCGTCCAGGGCGCCCACCGCGCCCGGGTGATGATCGTGGCGCCGAACACGCTGATGCTGGCGGTGCAGACGGTGCTGGCCTTGCTCAAGGACGCCAAGATGCGTGATCACGCCGACATCATCCAGCGTGAGGTGACGCTGCTGCTCGGCGATGTGGCGCAACTCGTCGAGCGTGTCGGCGACCTCGAGCGGCACTTCGCATTGTCGGGCAAGTCGCTGGAGAAGGTGTCCGCTTCGACTGGAAAGATTCTCAGCCGCCGCCAGCGGTTGACCTCGCTCGACCTCGAGGCGATGCAGGGCAGCCCTGGCAACGTTACCGCGCTCCCCGATGCAGAGGCCTCGCCGGAAGCCAAGCGCGGCCGCGGGCGCTAGCCTCGACGGCGGCGGCTTGCGCCGCTGCTACCGTTGCTCGGCGACGACGCTGCGCACGAGACAAACGATCAATGCCGCCAGGGCGAACCCGGCGATGACGTCGGTGAGATAGTGCACGCCGAGATAGATGCGCGACAGGCCGACGCCGGCCATGATGCTACAGGCGAGCACCCACACAATCGCGCGTTGCCAGCCGCTCGTCAGCCTCGCTTCGATGAGGCCGGCGACGACGCTGAAAAAGCACGCGGAGAAAAGCGCGTGCCCGCTGGCGAAGCTGTAGCTGTCCGGCAGCGTGCCGAAAAACGCTTCCGGGCGTGCCCGGGCGAACGTCAGTTTGATGGCGTTGTTGACGATGATAGCGATGCCCATCACCAGCAGCAGCATGAGCGCGGCGCGCGGCCGCCCGCCGAGCCATAGCCCGGCGGCAACAAGGGCGGTGAGGCTGAACAGCACGGCGACGGAGCCGATGAAGCTCGCGCCCTCGGCGAGTGCCGTCAGGTTCGGCGAGGCCCACCGGTTGATGCCGGCACGCGTCGCGGCATCGAGGTTATCGGTGACGCCGAGCACCATGAACACGGCCATGGCGGCGAACAGAAGCGATGAAACGATGAGGCAGGAATAACGCCACTCGGTCCGTTCTTGCTCGCCCGACATGCGTCAGCTCGCCTGCATTGTCGAGAGCGCGGGGGGCGGCGCCGGCATCCAGCCGCCTTCGCCCAGTAGGAACGTGTCGCGCAGCGATGTGGCAAAGCCGGCGCGCGCTACATCCCACGTCTGCCGTTCGATATGCACCTGGGGGCGCTCGATGCGGATCAGGTTCCACGAGTTGGCCTCCTCCCGCTGCCGCGTCGAGGTCGCCGTGCCGGCCTGCACGAGAATTGCGGCGTGACCGAGCGCCGGGTAGTGGCGCGTCCAGTTTCCGGCATGTCCCATGTGAAAGTGTCCCGAGAGGATCATGTCGACGCGGCACTTGGTGAAAGCGGTTATCGCCATCTCGGCTCGTCCAACCGGGCTGCCGCCACGATCCTCGACCGGCGATTGAAACGGATGATGCGTGACGACGATGCGCGTGACGTCCGGGCTCGCGCTGGTCAGCTTACTGCACGCGCGCTCGACCTGCATCCGGTTGATGCGGCCGTTCTTCCAGGTGAGCGACCGCGCGGTGCTCAAGCCTTGAATGGCGATTTCCTCGTCGCCGTAGAATGGCTCGATGTCGGCGCTGATGTAGCTGCGGTATTTCTCCAATGGTGCCAGCCACCTGCGCATGACGTCATGCAGCGGCACGTCGTGGTTTCCCGGTACGACGACCTGCGGGAACGGCAGGCCGTCGAGGAACCGACGCGCCGCCGCGAACTCGGCGCGGCGGGCGCGCTGCGTCAGATCGCCGGAGACGACGACGACGTCGGGCCTTGCCTCGAGCAGCGCTTCGCGCAGCGCCGGCGGGATGAGTGGGTCGATGCGTCCGAAGTGCAAATCCGAGATGTGGGCAATGGTGCGCAAGGATCAGGCGTCCTCAATCGTCCCCGCCGGCACGATGACGCGCAAGGCCTTCGGCCGGATGCGGTAGTGCAGCGGCGATGCCATCGTGAACACCTCGCCGTCGTTGGCGACCTTGACGCGCCGGTTGCGCCGCGTCTGCACCCAAAGCTCCTCGGCTTCGAGAAGCTTCAATTCTCCGGGCGTCGTGCGGCCGAACAGGGCGCGGATCGCCATCTTCGACGAGTGCGGCGCGCCCGGCACCCGGCGCGCGGCACACCCACAGCTTGCCCGTGTCGAGCCGGCGCCGCTCGCCGATGTCGAGCCCGGTCGTCTCGTAGGGATTGTTGCCGACAAAGATGAACGGGGTCCTGTCGGTGCCGTCGTATTTTCCATCGGCGTGCATGCTGGCGTGGAAGTGCGGCACCCGGCGCATGACGGTGTACAACGCGCGGGCGAAGGCGACCCATTTGCTCACGCCGCGGCGCTGGTGCTCGGAACGCTCCTGCACGATGGCCGGATAGAGGCCGATACTCGAGTTGTTGATGAAGATGCGGCCGTTGAGCTCGCCGACGTCGACCAGCCGCTCCCTGCCGTTGATGATCGTCTCGACGGCCGCATCGAGGTCGAGCGGGATGCCGACGTCCTTGGCGAAGTGATTGAGCGTGCCGAGCGGCAGGATGCCGAGCGCGGCCTGCGTGCCGACCAGGGCCGAGGCGACGGAGCTCACCGTGCCGTCGCCGCCGGCGGCGACGATGGTGCGGCAGCCGCTCTCCGCGTAGCGCCGGGCGATGGGGACGAGTTCGCTGCCGTGGCCGACGACGACGGTTTCGGCCCTGGTGCCGTGCTCACGAAACAAGTCGGCGACGCGGTCGGAAAGCCGTTCGGCGTTGTTGGAGCGCGCGCGGCTGTTGACGATGCAGGCGACGACGCGACTGAGCCGCCAGTTGATCCACGCGGGGTACCCTCCACACCTATGGCGTGGACAACACCTCAGCGCTCCACTTGTTCCGGAATCAGCGCTAAGCGGCCTCGAGTGGGCAAATAGTCGGCCACCATCCCGATCAAGTGAGGGGAGGCGGGCAAGCCTAATCCCCTCTCCCCGTGGGGGAGAGGGTTAGGGTGAGGGGGTTCTACTTCGGCAATGTGCTCTCGCCCCTCGCCCGGAAGCTCATTGGCATTCGCTTCCGACCTCTCCCCAGCGGGGACGAGGTTAAGAGGCTTCAGTTGGAGATCCATTCGGCGCACTTCGCCGGTGCTGTGGTGTCGCCCCAGGGGCTGATGGGCACCGCCGAGGTCGAGTTCTCCGGGCTGCCCTCGATGATCTTGTCCGTATAGGTCATGTAGACCAGCACGTTGCGCTTGGCGTCGCAGCCGCGCACGATCTGCATCTTCTTGAAGATGAGCGAGCGCCGCTGGCTGAACGCCTCATCGCCCTGCGCCAGCTTGCGCTTGAACTTGATCGGCCCGACCTGCCGGCAAGCGAGCGAGGCGTTGGACAGCTCTTCGGCAAGGCCAAGCCAGCCGGTCCAGCCGCCCTTTTCCGGCACCGTGAAGTAGCAGGTGACGCCCTCCACCTCCGGGTCGTCGATGGCGTAGGTCCCGAGCTTGTGGTCGGGCGAAAGCAACTTCCACACCGTCGTCTTCTTGAAGATCAGGTCGGGATCCTCGGCGGCGGCAGGGCCGAGCAGCAGCAGCAGGCCGACGAAGGCGGCGATCAAACGCATGGCAGTCTCCATCCGGCGGCAACGATGCCGCATCGATGCGAGCAGATGGCCCCGCTTAGCCTCAACTGCAAGCTTTCCTCCGGCAGAATGCACGAGCAGGCGCCATGTTCCGCGGTGACGGCCCCTGCCCAGACATCGAGTCAATGGACGGGGCGCAGCGAAGCGATATTCTGGGCGCGGGGACTCAGGGCACTTGACGGGCGGGGACACGGCAATTGGCACGGCGATCGATCAACGATGCGGCCAAGGTGGTTTTGGCGGCGGTCGTGCTGGGGCCGCCGATCGGCGGCATCACCGTCATGGCGCTCCTGCAAATCGTCCCGTGGTTGGCTACCGGCCTCGCCGACCCGGCACCGCAGTTCGGCGCCAATCTCGTCAAGTCGGTCCTGCTGGCGGTGCCGCTGTCGTATCTCGTTGGTGGCATTCCGGCCGTGCTCGCCGGCCTCGCCCTCGCCGCCTACTTCGCCTGGGGTGGGCGCATCACCGTCTGGGCGTGCCTCGCAGCGGCGCTGATCTATCCGGCGCTGCTGGTGGTGTCGGGCGTGATCGCCACTCGCGGGTCGCCCGAAACGCTGCCACCCGTGCTGGCGCACGCCGCCATGATTTCCATCGCGTCGCTTTCCGCAGCGCTCGTCTGCTTCCTGTTGTTGCGCAACACCAAGCTGGTGCGAGGCGCCGGCGATAAGCCCCAGGGGATTTCAACATGACGATGATCGATCCGGGCAGCACCGCACGCGCCCCGCTGTTTGAGCGCATCAAGAACATTTTGCTGCAGCCGCGCGAGGAATGGCCGCGCATCGCCGCCGAGCCGGAGACGATCGCCTCGCTTTACACCAGCTACATCATTCCGGTGGCCGGCTTTGCGGTGCTGTGCACCTTCATCGACAACCTCATGGGCTTCAGCCTGCTCGGCGTCACCTACAAGCCGACGTATGGCCAAGCGGTGATGTCGGCCGTCTGGCAGTTCGGCCTGCAGCTCGGCGGCGTCTTCGTCATGTCGCTGATCCTCGGCTACCTGGCGCCGCTGTTCGGGGGGCAGAACGACAGGCTCAACGCCTTGAAGCTGGCAGCCTATGCGGCAACCGCGGGCTGGCTGGCGAACGTCTTCCTGCTCATTCCATGGCTCGGCTTCCTGACCCTGCTCGGCCTTTATTCGCTCTATCTCATCCGGACGGGCGCCCCCGTGCTGCTCGCCATACCCGATAACAAGGCGCTGGCGTTCAGCGCGGCCTTCGTCGGCGTCGGCATCGTGCTGTCGCTCATCGTGTTCGGAGTGTTGCAGGCGGTGGCGCCGGTGGGCGGTCGCAGCCCCAGCGGCGACGGGTATACCGACGCGCGACGGCATGCGGCCGAGATCGAGCGCCGCCTCAACGCGACCACCAACGAAACACCGGCGAGCGAGGACACTGCGCCGAGTACCGAGCCCGAGACCGAGCAGCGTTCCGCCGAGACCCCGGCAGCCCAAGAGGAGGCACCCTCGGCGGGCGGCGGCTTCGGCGGCCTCGAAGCGCTGACCAAACGCCTGGAGCGTCTCGCCAAGGGTGCCGAGAACCTTAAGCCGATCACGCCCGCGCAGATCAAAGACCTGCTGCCATTCGACCTGCCCGGCGGCTTCAAGCGCACCGAGACGTCGAGTTCGGAGAGCGGCATGGAAGGCATGAACATGGCCACCGCGACGGGCGTCTATGCCAGCGGCGACAAGACCATCACGCTCAAGATCAGCGACATGGGTGCCGCCGGAGCCATTGCCGGCCTGGGAAGCGCGTTCGGCGCCAGCACCAGCGAGGAGAAAGACGGCGTCTCGCGCAAGATGTCGACCATCGATGGCCGCATGGTCACCGAGGAGTACGATGCCAATCAGAACACCGGCATGTACGGCATGGTGGCGGCCGATCGCATGATGGTAAAGGCGGACGGCAGCAATGGCGCGGACATGGACGATCTCAAGAACGCGGTCGAGAGCGTCGATTTGAGCCGCGTAGAGGCGCTTGCCGGGAAGTGACGAACGCGTCGGATGTGCTACAAGCGGCGCAATGACCAGCGTCGACCTCCTGTTGCAGACCCCCACCGACGAGCTCCCCTTCTGGGAGACCAAGTCCCTCACCGCGATGTCCCGCGACGAGTGGGAGTCGCTGTGCGACGGCTGCGGCCAATGCTGCCTCATCAAGGTCGAGGACGAGGACACTACCGACGTCTATCTGACGCGGCTCGGCTGCCGCATGCTCGATACGCACACCTGCCGCTGCCGCGACTACCCCAATCGCAAGAAGCGCGTGCGCGACTGCACCTCGATCACGCCTGAGGAAATCCCCAACCTGTTCTGGCTCCCCGAGACGTGCGCCTATCGCCGCCTCGCCGAAGGGCGCGGGCTGGCGTGGTGGCATCCGCTGGTCTCGGGCGATCCCGAGACGGTACACGCGGCCGGCGTGTCGGTGCGCGGCTGGGCGCGCAGTGAGAAGGGCATCAAGTCCAGCTCTATCGCCCGCTACATCATCGGCGAGGCGCGCTGAGCCTCGTGCTCGGCCGGATCCGCCATGCCGCCTCCGCTCATCCAACTCAGCGATATTGCGCTCACCTTCGGCGGGCATCCGCTGCTCGACGGCGTCGAGCTGGCGGTGTCGGCCGGCGAGCGCGTGTGCCTCGTCGGCAGGAACGGCTCGGGCAAGTCGACGCTGCTGAAGATCGCCGCCGGCATGATCGAGCCCGATCGCGGCGAGCGGTTCGTGCAGCCTGGGGCCAGCGTGCGCTACCTGCCGCAGGAGCCGGATTTCTCCGGCTACGCGACGACGCTGGCATATGTGGAGGCCGGACTCGGCGCCAGCGACGACGCCCATCAGGCGCGCTATCTGCTGCAGCAACTCGGCCTGCAAGGCGACGAGGACCCGAGCCGGCTGTCGGGCGGCGAGGCGCGCCGCGCGGCGCTGGCGCGCGTGCTGGCGCCGCAGCCGGACATCCTGCTGCTCGACGAGCCGACCAACCACCTCGACCTGCCGACCATCGAATGGCTGGAGCAGACGCTGGCGGCGCAGCGCGGGGCGCTGGTGATCATCAGCCACGACCGCCGCTTCCTCGAGACGCTGTCGCGCACGACGGTGTGGCTCGACCGCGGACAGGCGCGACGCGTCGAGGTGGGCTTCAAGCAGTTCGAGGCCTGGCGCGACGAGCAGCTGGCCGAGGAGGAAGTGCAGCAGCACAAGCTCGACCGCAAGATCGTGCGCGAGGAGCATTGGGTCCGCTACGGCGTCACCGGGCGGCGCAAGCGCAACGTGCGGCGCATGGCGGAGCTGCGCGCATTGCGCCAGACGCGGCGCGATCATCGGCGGCGCGACCGGCAAGGCGGTGATCGAGGCGGCGCAGGCGGAGAAGTCCGGCACGCTCGTCATCGAGGCCAAGGGCATCTCCAAGTCGTTCGGCGCGCGCGCCATCGTCGACAGCTTCTCCACCCGCATCATGCGCGGCGACCGCATCGGCATCGTCGGCCCCAACGGCAGCGGCAAGACCACGCTCGTCAGCCTGCTCACCGGCGTGCAGCCGCCCGACAGCGGCGAGGTGCGCCTCGGGGCCAACCTCGAGATGGCGTCGCTGGAGCAGGACCGCGACAGCCTCAACCCCAACTGGACGTTGGCCGAGGCGCTGACCGGCGGCCGCGGCGACCAGGTTTCCGTCGGCGGCAAGCACAAGCACGTCGTCGGCTATATGAAGGACTTTCTGTTCGCGCCGGAGCAGGCGCGGACGCCGCTGCGCGTTCTGTCGGGTGGCGAGCGCGGTCGGCTGATGCTGGCGCGCGCTCTCGCCAAGCCGTCGAACTTGCTCGTGCTCGACGAGCCGACCAACGATCTCGACCTCGAAACGCTCGACGTGCTGGAGGAGATGCTGAGCGACTACGCCGGCACGGTGATCCTCATCAGCCACGACCGCGACTTCCTCGACCGCGTCGTGCACGCGGTCATCGTGCCGGAGGGCGACGGAAAATGGGGCGAGTACGTCGGCGGCTATAGCGAAATGCTGGCGCAGCGCGGCGCCGAGTTCCGCCGGCAAGCGCGCAGCCAAGGGCAAGACGGCGAACGGTGCGAAGGCGGCAACCGAGCCGGCCGCGTCTCCGGCCGCCAAGCGGCGCCTGAGCTTCAAGGACAAGCACGCCCTCGAGACGCTGCCCAAGCAGATGACGGCGTTGCAGGACGAGGCGAAGATGCTCAACGCCGCGCTTGCCGATGCCGGCCTCTACGCACGCGATCCCAAGGCGTTTGCCGACAAGTCGGCGCGTCTCGCCGCCGTGCATGCCGAGTTGACGGCGGCCGAGGAGACGTGGCTGGAGCTGGAGATGCTGCGCGAGGAGATCGAGCGCGGTTGATGTATGTTCGTCGTCGCACTACGGGGAGGCGAAAGTGAACCGACAACGAGGCCCGCGGGCGGCGGTACTCTCGGCCGCTGCGATTGCGCTACTTTCATTGGCTGCGTGCGGCGATACCGCCGCTCCGTCCGCTCAGCTCCTGCAGCGCAACACGGTCGTGCCTGTGAGTGTGGTGACAAAGTACTTCCCCGACGTCACCAAGGAGGCGAGCACGGGGCCGAACGAAACGAGCGTCGGCATGCCGATCGCGTCGAGATCGGTGGTCTTCGCCAGCGCCGACGGAAAGAAAAAAGTGACACTGTCCGTCGATCAGTACGCCAGCGCCGGCGACGCCGCTGCTGCCTTCCAAACGGCCGTGCAGGGAAGCAAGGCCGCGCCCGGGTTCAACCCTGCGGCGACGCCAAATCTGGGGCAGGAGGCGTTCGCCGGCACCTCGCAGGTCGGCTCCGAGATGCACTTCGGTCTCGGGGCACGTGACGGCAGGCTGATCATGTCCGTCACGCACGCGGGCGACATCCCGGTCACGCCCGACAACTCGAGCAACCTCATCAGTCTGGGCGGCGAGGAACTCACCACCGCCAAGCAGATCCTGGGCCCCTCGGGGAGCAGCTAGCTCCGGAGAGTTGGCGATCGATTGCCGTCGAGCCATC
Organism: uncultured Alphaproteobacteria bacterium; assembly: GCA_963812795.1. GTDB lineage: Bacteria > Pseudomonadota > Alphaproteobacteria > Rhizobiales > Hyphomicrobiaceae > Hyphomicrobium_A. The sequence goes on from CAWEWG010000007.1 coordinate 726,919, forward strand.
CGAGTGCGCCGCGGGCAGCCAAGGCGCCGGTCGCCAGGCAGGCCTGCAGCAGATAGCCACCTGTCGGCGCTTCCCAATCGAGCATCTCGCCGGCGACGAAGACGCCGGGCAGGCGACGCAGCATGAGATGCGCATCGACGGCATCCCACGCGACGCCGCCGGCCGTCGAGATGGCGGTTTCAATGGGGGCAACGCCGGTGAGCCGCAGCGGCACCGATTTGACGAGGGCGGCGAGCGCCATAGGGTTCAAGCTCGGAGAGGCCCGCGTGCGCCGCCTCGTGCAGGAGCCCGATCTCGACAGGCGCTAGGTTCGCCGCCTTGCGCAGGAACGTCGACAGAGATTGCTTGCCGCGCGGCCGCGCGAGGCGCGCCGCCAGATCAGCCAGCGATACGTCGGGGCGCAGGTCGATGCTCATCTCCGCCGTTCCCGCGCTGGCGATCGCCTCCCGCAGCCGTGCCGAGAGCGCGTACACCGCCCCGCCCTCGATGCCCCGTGCCGTGACCAGCGCCTCGCCGCGAACGCCGGCGCCGCCGATCGACACCGCGACGCGCTTGAGCGGCTGGCCCTCGAAGCGGCGGCGGAACGCGTCCGACCAATCGACGAGAAAGCCGCAGTTGGACGGCACCAGCGGCGACACGGCGACACCCTTCTCAGCGAGAAGCTCCGCCCAATCGCCGGTCGAGCCAAGGCGCGGCCAGCTCGCGCCGCCGAGCGCCAGCACGGTCGCGTCGGCGGCCACGATTTCCTCCTTGCCGGGCGCCTCGAAGACCAGTCGCCCTTCATCGTCCCAACCGAGCCAACGCCGGCGGGTGCGGAACTCGACGCCCATGTCCGCCAGCCGGCCGAGCCAGGCGCGCAGCAGCGGGGAAGCCTTCATGGCGACGGGAAACACGCGCCCGCTGGAGCCGACGTAGGTCGCTTGGCCGAGGGCTTCGCCCCAGACGCGCACCGCGTCCGGCGGCAGCGCCTCGATTGCTGGCCGCAGCTTGTCCTCGGCTGGGCCATAGCGCTGAAGGAAGCGCGCCAGCTCCTCGCTATGGGTGAGATTGAGCCCGCCGCGCCCGGCAAGCAGGAACTTTCTCCCGAGCGAGGGCATGCGGTCGTAGACGGTAACCGTGGCACCGCCGGCAGCCAGAACCTCGGCCGCCATCAGTCCGGCAGGCCCGCCGCCGATCACGGCGACGGTGCAACTCGTGCTATTCCTCACCGGCGGGCTCCGCTAACACGTTGACGGTGCCCCGCCTAAACCGCGGCGGCATTTCTCACAACGCCGTCTGGCAACCGGTTAACCGCAAGGAATGGCTTTCCCGCTCTAGGCGGCGGCCAGCCACTGTTATAATGTTCCAGTTCGACCGCTGAGGATTTCCGATTTGTCGCTGCGAAACCGGCTACTTGTTTCGATCCTTGCCACTCTGCTGCTGAGCCTCGTTGCCGGCGGCACCTTCACCTATTGGCATGCCGTGGCAAAGATCGAGACCGAGATGCAGGCGGCGATGGCCGTCGGCAGCCGCATCGCGCGCAACGCCGTCGACGACTGGGAGGAATCGACCGATCCGGCGCGCCGGCTGGCTCTGCTGGTGGCCGACTTCGAGGGCGACCGCCACTTGCGCGCCTCGCTCGTCGGCCCCGACGGCAAGGTTCTGCTGGCCTCGAAGGTCGCCCGATCCGACGATCAGGCTCCGGGCTGGTTCGTCAATCTGCTCGCCGCACCACCGAAGAAAGTGGAAATGGACCTGCCGGAGGTATTCGACAAGTACGGCACGGTGGTGCTGCAGAGCGATCCGCGCAACGAGGTGGCCGAGGTCTGGGGCGATGTCTGGCTGACGCTGACGCGTGCTGACGATCTTCTGCGCGCTGGTGCTCGCCTTCATCTACTGGACCCTCGCCAGCACCATTCGTCCGCTGCAAAACTTGACTGACCGCGTTCGCCCGGGTCGGCGATGGCGACTACCGCGAGCGCGTACAGGAAAAGGGCCCGCTGGAGCTCGTCAGCCTCTATCAGGGCTTCAACCAGATGGTGGAGCGTCTGGCGCGCTCGGAAGCGCAGAACAAGCGCCTGCAGGAGCAGCTCACGACCGTGCAGGACGAGGAGCGGGCCGACCTAGCCCGCGATCTGCACGACGAGATCGGGCCTTTGCTGTTTGCCGCGGACGTCGATGCGGTGGCCATCGAGCAGCTCGTCAAGGCGGGCGAGTACGGAGCCATCACGCACCGCGTCGGCATCATCCGCGAAGCCATCGGCCGCATGCAGCGGCATGTGCGCGACATCCTCGGCCGCCTGCGCTCGGCCATGCTGCTCGACGTCGGGCTGGCGCACGCCATCGACAACCTCGTCGCGTTCTGGCGCGTGCACCGGGCCAACCTCAACTTCAAGGTCGACGTGCCGGAGGAAAGCTTCGGCGAGCTGATCGACGGCACCATCTACCGCATCGTTCAGGAGAGCCTGAGCAACGCCGTTCGGCACGGCAATCCGAGCCTCATCAGCATCGAGGTGAAGGAAAACGCCGATGCATCGATCGATGTTCGGGTCGATCGACGACGGCTGCGGGCTCAAGCCCGGCGGGCGTTCCGGGGGGCTCGGCATCGTCGGCATGCAGGAGCGTGTCGGAACGCTCGGCGGCAGCCTCGAGGTCGCCAACCGGACCGATGGCGCCGGTGTGATCGTCTCGGCGCGCCTTCCGGCGCGGGGCACCCATCCATCCAAACGCAGTTACAAAACGCACGAGGCAACGCTGCAATGAAGATACTGCTGGTCGACGATCACATCGTCGTTCGCGAGGGCGTTCGCCGCCTGCTGTCGGGCATGAGCGGGGCGGAGCTGCACGAGGCTTCGACCGGCGAAGAGGCGCTGGCCATGTTCCGCGACATCCGCCCCGAGCTGGTGCTGCTCGACCTGAACCTGACCGGCATCGGCGGCCTGGAGCTGCTTGCGGCGGCTGCTGAGCGAGGATGAGAAGGTGCGTGTCGTCGTGTTCAGCATGCACGCCGAGCCGATCTATGCCGCTCGCGCGCTGCGCCTCGGCGCACGCGGCTACGTGAGCAAGAGCGCCGGCGCCGACGAGCTCGTCACGGCGGTCAAGAAGGTCGCCGAGGGCGGCCGCTACGTCGAGCGCGAGATCGCCGGCGAGCTGGCTTTCACGCAGCTCTCGGCCGAGGATCCGCTGCAGCAGCTCACCATGCGCGAGATCGAGATCCTGCGCCTGCTCGGCGAGGGCAACAGCCTCACCGAGATCGCCCAGACGATCGGCGTCGCCTACAAGACGGTCGCCAACACCTGCAGCATCATCAAGAGCAAGCTGGGCGTGGAGCGCACCGCCGACCTGATCCGCGTCTCCATGGAGATGAAGTAGCCGCGAGGACAAGGCGGCGCTTGCCGCGCCCCTGCGGCGACAGCGCGCAGCGGAAAATTTGCTGAACCGATCGGGAAATTTGCCCTAGGCGCGCCGCGAGGCGGCCCGCTAACGTCTTCCCGCCGCGCACTTCGCGGAAGGAAGTCGTCTGCTCACGGGCATCCGACGTCCTTCCGCAATTTTTTTGCGCGCTTTCCGGCTCAGACGTCGAGGGTGTTGTCGAGCTCCCACTGCGTGAAGTGGGAGGCGTAGGAGTTCCACTCGGCCTGCTTGAGCTTCAGGTAGGCGCTGGAGAACTCGGTCCCGAGCGCCTCCTTGAGCTCCGTGTCCTTGTCGAAGTTGCGCAGCGCATCGAGCAGGTTGAGCGGCAGCTTCGGCGCGTCCGTCACCGTATGCCCGAGCTGGTACATGTCGATGTCGTAGCGGCGCCCCGGGTGCGCCTTGTGGGCGATGCCGCCGAGACCCGCGGCGATGATGGCGGCCTGCAGCAGGTAGGGGTTGGCGGCGCCGTCCGGCAGGCGCAGCTCGAAGCGGCCCTTGCCCGGCACGCGCACCATGTGCGTGCGGTTGTTGCCGGTCCAGGTCACCGTGTTCGGCGACCAGGTGGCGCCCGACAGCGTGCGCGGCGCGTTGATGCGCTTGTAGGAGTTCACCGTCGGGTTGGTGATGGCGGCGAGCGCCTCGGCGTGGCGCATGATGCCGCCGAGGAAGTTGTAGCCCTGCTGCGACAGGCCCATCTCGTCGGTGGCGTCGAGGAACATGTTGGTCGTGCCGGCCTTGTCCCACACCGAGATGTGCACGTGGCAGCCGTTGCCGGTGAGGCCGGGGAAGGGCTTGGGCATGAAGGTCGCGCGCAGGCCGTGCTTCTCGGCGATCGACTTGGCCATGAACTTGAAGAACGAGTGGCGGTCGGCGGTGACGAGCGCGTCGTCGAAGTTCCAGTTCATCTCGAACTGGCCGTTGGCGTCCTCGTGGTCGTTCTGGTACGGGCCCCAGCCCAGCTCCAGCATGTAGTCGCAGATCTCGCTGATGACGTCGTAGCGGCGCATCAGCGCCTGCTGGTCGTAGCAGGGCTTGGCCGCGTTATCCTTGGGGTCGGAGATCGCCGAGCCGTCCGGGCAGGTGAGGAAGTACTCGCACTCGACGCCGGTCTTGACGTAGAGGCCCTGGTCCTTGGCGCGTGCCATGACGTTCTTGAGGACGACGCGCGGCGCCTGCGCGACGTGCTTGTCCTCCATGACGCAATCGGCGGCGACCCAGGCGACCTCCTTCTTCCACGGCAGCTGGATGAGCGCCGCAGGGTCGGGCATGCCGAACAGGTCGGGATGCGCCGGCGTCATGTCGAGCTAGGTGGCGAAGCCCGCGAACCCGGCGCCGTCCTTCTGCATGTCGGCGATCGCCGCGGCCGGGACCAGCTTGGCGCGCTGGCCGCCGAACAGGTCGGTGTAGGAAATCATGAAGTAGCGGATGCCGCGCTCTTTCGCGACGCTTGCCAGATCTTGAGTCATCGACGGTTCCCGGCCCTTGGCTGTGTTACTCGGTTACTTGTTGCTGTCCCTGGAGGAGCGCTGCGTCTCCCACCCGGGGATCCAGCTCGTACCGGCGAGAGGAACGCGCGCCATGGCGGCCGCCTCGATGGTGAGCGCGCACAGATCCTCCGGCTCGAGATTGTGGACGTGATTGTGCCCGCAGGCGCGCGCGATCGTCTGCGCCTCCAGCGTCATCACCTTGAGGTAGTTGGCGAGGCGGCGCCCGGCGAGCACCGGATCGAGGCGGCTCGCCAACTGCGGGTCCTGCGTCGTGATGCCGGCCGGATCGCGTCCCTCGTGCCAGTCGTCATAGGCGCCGGCCGTGGTGTCCGAGCTTCTGGTATTCGCTCTCGAGCGCCGGGTCGTTGTCGCCGAGAGCGACGAGCGCCGCCGAGCCGATCGACACGGCGTCGGCGCCGAGCGCCAGGGCCTTGGCGACGTCGGCGCCGTTGCGGATGCCGCCGGAGACGATGAGCTGCACCTTGCGGTGCATGCCGAGATCCTGCAGCGCCTGCACGGCCGGACGGATGCAGGCGAGCGTCGGCTGGCCGACGTGCTCGATGAACACTTCCTGCGTCGCCGCCGTGCCGCCCTGCATGCCGTCGACGACGACGACGTCGGCGCCGGCCTTCACGGCGAGGGCGACGTCATAGTAGGGGCGAGCGCCGCCGACCTTGATGTAGATCGGCTTCTCCCAGTCGGTGATCTCGCGCAGCTCGATGATCTTGATTTCGAGATCGTCGGGGCCGGTCCAGTCGGGATGGCGGCAGGCCGAGCGCTGGTCGATGCCCTTCGGCAGCGTGCGCATCTCGGCGACGCGGTCGGAGATCTTCTGGCCGAGCAGCATGCCGCCGCCGCCGGGCTTGGCGCCCTGGCCGACGACGACCTCGATGGCGTCCGCCTTGCGCAGGTCGTCCGGGTTCATGCCGTAGCGCGAGGGCAGGTACTGATAGACCAGCGTCTGCGACTGCCCGCGCTCCTCCGGCGTCATGCCGCCGTCGCCGGTGGTCGTCGAGGTGCCGGCCAGCGTGGCGCCGCGGCCGAGCGCTTCCTTGGCGTTGGCCGACAGCGAGCCGAAGCTCATGCCGGCGACGGTGATGGGGATCTTCAGCTCGATCGGCTTCTTCGCATAGCGCGTGCCGAGCGTGACGGCGGTGGAGCAGCGCTCGCGGTAGCCTTCGAGCGGGTAGCGCGACATGGAGGCGCCGAGGAACAGCAGGTCGTCGAAGTGCGGGACCTTGCGCTTGGCGCCGCCGCCGCGGATGTCGTAGATGCCGGTCGTCGCGGCGCGGCGGATCTCGGAAAGCGTGTAGTCATCGAAAACGGCGGACTTGCGCGGCGTCGTCGGCGGGTTGTGATACGTCATCAGTAGGCGTCCGCGTTGTCGATGTTGAAGTTGTAGAGCTTGCGCGCCGAGCCGTAGCGGCGGAATTCCTTCGGCTTGACGCCGTTGAGCCCCGCCTTTTTCAACAGGCCCTCGACGGCCTCGATGTGCTCGGGGCGCATTTCCTTCTCGATGCAGTCGGCGCCGAGGCTCTTCACCGAGCCGCGCACGAACAGCTTGGCCTCGTAGATCGAATCGCCGAGCGCGTCGCCGGCGTCGCCGAGCACGACGAGGTTGCCGGTCTGCGCCATGAAGGCGGACATGTGGCCGATGTTGCCTTTGACGACGATGTCGATGCCCTTCATCGAGATGCCGCAGCGCGAGGAGGCGTTGCCCTCGACCACGAGAATGCCGCCGCGGCCGGTGGCGCCGGCGTACTGGCTGACATCGCCTTTGACGACGACCTTGCCGGACATCATGTTCTCGGCGGCGCCGGGCCCGGCGGAGCCGTGCACGACGATCGTCGCCTGCTTGTTCATGCCGGCGCAGTAATAGCCGACCGGCCCCTTCACCTCGATGTTGAGCGGCGCGTCGACGCCGACGGCGACGGCGTGCTGGCCCTTAGGGTTGAGCACTTCCCACTGCGTTTCGTTGGTGCCGGTCGTCTGCGTGTGCAGCAGCTGGTTGAGCTCGCGGAGCGAGGTCGTGGCGAGGTCGATGGTCCGCATTCGCTCACCGCTCCCAGAAGTAGACGGTTGCGGGCTCCGGCTCCCAAATGCGCGCATTGTCGACGCCGGGCAGGCCGGCGAGAGCGCGATATTCGGATCCGAAGGCGACGTACTGGTCGGTCTCGGCCATGACGGCGGGCTTGCAGGCGATCGGGTCGCGCACCACGGCAAAGCCGTTCTTGGTGCCGACGACGAAGGTGAAGAAGCCGTCGAGATCGTCGAGGCTCTTCTGCAGGGCTTCGCCGAGGTTCATGCCCTGGTTCATGCGCCAGGTGATGTAGGCGGCGGCGACCTCGGTATCGTTCTCGGTCTCGAAGGTCATGCCGTCGTGCATCAGGTCGCGGCGCAGGTTGTGGTGGTTCGACAGCGAGCCGTTGTGCACGAGGCACTGGTCGGGTCCGGTGGAGAAGGGATGCGCGCCCATGGTGGTGACGGCGCTCTCGGTCGCCATGCGGGTGTGGCCGATCGAATGCGAGCCCTGCATCTTGCTGAGGTCGAAGCGGCCGGCGACCTTCGTCGGGTAGCCGACCTCCTTGTAGATCTCGATGACTTCGCCGCTGCTCATGATGCGCAGCTCCGGATGACCGGTGCGCAGCGCTTCGCGCGCCGCCGAAGACTTGTCGGCCGGCACGGTGAGGACGCCATGCGTCGACTTGCGCTCGAGGCTGACGTCGCTGCCGATGGCCTTGGAGATCGCCGCCGTCAGGCCGGCGAAGCCACGGTCGGGGTCGGGCGACTGCAGCGTGATCTTGGCCTTGCCCTTGTGGGCGGGTCCGTAGACGGCGAAACCCGCCGAATCCGGCCCGCGCTCGCACATGGTCGAGAGCATGGTTGACGTGAGCTCACCGAGCCTGGGCTCGAGCTTGGCGTCCTTGAAGAACAAGCCGACAATGCCGCACATTTCCTACGGTCCCCACATGCTTATGGCGCCTGCAAAACTTAGCAGGCGCCTCGCACCGAGTTCAACTGGTGTGAATACTATTTTCCCTGGAGGCAACTTTCTGGCCGATAGCGCCACTCCTCGTATCGGATGCGCGCGATCCGGTAGGCGTCCGGGATCGACAGAGCCCAAACGAACAGGCCGCCGGCCGAGCGCCCGATGAAGGAGGTGTCCGGCGTGGTCGTGTGCCAGCACAGCAGCGCCAGCAGCAGCGAGAAGAAGGCAAAGCCGAAACCGCGTTGCGGCGCGCCGATGGCGACGTGCCCGGCGCCCGGGGCGATGATGGCGAGGGCGAGAACGATGTAGGGGTTGAGGGGCCGCTTGCCGCTCATGCCGCGCGCGCCTTGGCGCGTAGGCGCCGGTGATGGCGCGGATGGCCTGCAGGTGATCGAGCACGCGCGGCGAGATCGCGTTGCGGCACGGCAGGCGTTCTCGAACACCGACTGGCGCAGCAGCAGATGATCGCCGCGCTTGCCTTCGCCGGCCTGGCGGATGATGCGCAGCCCGCGCCGCGTGACCGCGACCTCTTTGATGCGCGGGTCGGCGAGGACGTCGCTCAAGGTGACGCGCAGACTCATCGAGCAGGCGTTCGGCGCCGGCATCGCCGCGGATCAGCACCTCGGCGGGGAAGCCCATGGGCGTCTCGAGGCGGTGCTCGAAGCGCGAGGTGAGCGAATAGAACTCGGTGCCGGCCGGGCGCACGAGGATGGCGAAGCCGGGCAGATCGGGGTTCTGATCGAGCAGCGTCGCCGACATCCATAGCTGCGGCAGCCGGCGGATGGTCAGCGTATCGCATAGAAGATCGACGCGGACCGCGCGGCCTTGATGGCGGCCGGTGAGACGCGGGAAATCGTCGGCGCCATGGGCGAGCACGGCGCTATCCAGCGCGCTGACGCAGCGGTCGAGTACGCCGCGGCGCGCCGCCTTGGCGGCGCGATGGTCGCGCATGCCGACATAGGTGACGGCGGCGATGGAGCCGACAGCGAGGAGAAGCGAGATGGACATCGGTCGATCGCTCACGCGCTACTTCGAGGTTTCACGGTAGTGGTGGCGATCCCCGCAGAGCCAGCCGGGGATCGCCGGGGAGGTGCCGCGGGCGTTGAGGAGCCCGCGGCACAACGCTGTTGTGGCGTCAGTAGCCGACCGGCCGCGGCCAGGCCATGGTGAACTGGTCGCCGCGTTTCACGAACTTGTAGCGGTGGAAGGCGAACCACGCCGAGACGACGATGTAGAACACCATCATCGCCACGAGCTGCGTGCCGTAGCCGAGGAACACCGCGAAGTAGGTGACCGCGCAGAGCAGGAACAGCACGATCGCCGGCAGCGGGTGGAACGGATGCACGTAGCCGCGCCGGATCGTGCCCAGCGGCCACTTCTTGCGGAACATCCACATGTTGAAGGACATGAAGGTGTAGCCGAGAAGGCCCGACAGGATCGAGAAGGTGATCACCTGATCGAGCGGCGCGCCGAGCGCGAAGATGAGCGCGACCGGAACCAGGAACACGATCGACCGGAACGGCGTGCGGTACTTCGGATGCACGGCGCCGAACCACACCGGCAGGTAGCGATCGCGTCCCATGGAGAACCAGGCGCGCGAGGCGTCGTTGATGCAGCCGTTGGCCGAGGCCAGCGTCGAGAAGATGGTGCCGACGAACAGGAACACCATCAGCCACAGCGAGCCGGTGAGCCGCGCCGCATCGAACAGCGGCGTGATCGCCTGACCCAGATACTCCCACGGCATCAGGCCGACGCAGATGTACCAGGTCATCGTCGCCGCCACGAGCAGCGTGATCATGCCGGTCATCGTGCCGAGCGGCAGCGCGCGCGCCGGCGAGCGAACCTCTTCGGCCGCCTGCGTCGTACCCTCGATGCCGAGGTAGAACCACAGGCCGAAGTGCAGCGCCGCGATGACGCCGAGCCAGCCGTAGGGCAACCCGGTGAGCAGCTCCGCCGGCTTCAGGACGTCGTCGGTCCACGGGCGAACGGCCGCGAACAGCACGACGATGGCGAAGCAGGCGATGGCCGTGATGATGAGGCTGAAGGTGAGCGTCGCGAACACGCCGCGATAGTTGAGCCATGCCAGCGCAATGATGGTGAGCACGATGAACGGCTTGTCGTGCACGCCTTCGAAGCCCGCCATGCCGCCTACCGCCTGCACGAGGTAGCCGGCGGTAATGGCGTTGCCGGCTTCGAGCATGGTGTAGGCGAGGACGAGGAACAGGCCGACATTGAAGGCCATGAGCGGGCCGACGATGTGCTTGGCCTGCGCGTACTGACCGCCGGCGGCGGCGACCGTCGAGGTCACCTCCGAGTCGATCATGGCGACGCAGGTGTAGAGCAGGCCCGCCGTCCAGCAGGCGATGAGGGCGGCGAGGGCGCCGCCTTTGCCGACGGCGAAGTTCCAGCCCATGTACTCGCCGACGAGCACGATGCCGACGCCGAGAGCCCAGACATGGCCGGGGCCGAGCACGCGCAAGAGGGAGACCTTCTCCCCGTGGATTGCTGTTGTCTGAGTCACCGGTGGCCCCCTTGGTGCGGAGGATCGATGACGAGCACGTCGTCGATCTCGCCTTCTCTCGACGAGAGCAGCGTCTGTTCCGAGTACTTGGCGTTGGTGCGGATCATGTCGAAAAGCATCCACAGACCGAGGACGGCGGAGATGCCCCAGGCTGCGTATTCGAGCAGCTGGAAGTTGTTGAGATTTTCCATTGAAGCTCTCCGTTACCGGTCGAAGCGCTCGGAGATGACGTCCTTGTATTCCTTCGCCGAGAGGCGGAAGACGAACACGAAGTAGACGATCACCACGAGGGCCGTGAGGATGAGTGCCGGTAGGCTGAAGGAGTAGTCGAAGCGCGAGGCGATCATGTCGTGGGCGGTCTCTGGCGTGAAGCCGAGCTTCTCCCACTGCGCCTGCATGGTCGCGTTCTGTCCCATGCCCGCCCACGTCTTGTCGGCGAACTCGATTGCCGTCTTGCCGCCGCCGGCGAGCCCGAAGTAGACGGGCGCGAACAAGCTGGCGACCACGAGGACGAGGAGGAACAGCGAGTCGATCAGCTGACCGAACTTCGACTGCTCCGGCGGTTGATAAGGTGCTTTGGCCATGTGTCCCTCCCTCAAGCCGTGACGCGCGCGGCGTCGAGGTAGTGGATGTCGAGGCCGTAGATGTGATCCTTGTCACCGGAGTAGTGCTGGATCATCGCCAGGATCGAGGCGGTGTTGAAGAGGAGTACGATGCCGCCGGATATGGCGAGGGCATACATGACCTCGGGTGTGCCGACGAGGGGCAGCACCTTCCAGAAGACAAATCCGTATGTCGCCCAGAGAGCGGCGACGGCAAATACTGCCCATCGCCGATCTCCCGCGTACATGGATTGCACGCGCAAATCGTTAGTGCTCTTTTGCATTGAGCTCCCCTTGGCTAGCTTTCATTCCACCCGAGCGAAGTTGCCTTAGAGGCAACCTATTTTTATATGCGGAAAATTCTGCGACGGGTTGACGCAAGTTGTCAAGCCGCTGAGGCCCTGATTTTCCGCGGCCTTGGAGAGTCAAGCCTATTAATTCCGCAGCATGGTGATACTTCGGGCACTTGAATGATCGGAAATTTTCTTGCACTCTGGGAATTGACATGTGGCGCTTCCCGCGCATTCCCCGTGGCCGTCGGAGGCCGATAGATCAATGCCCTTCGCCCTCCTGAAGTACGCGCTGGCCAAGGAACATCCGGACGATCCGCACTTCCGCTGGAGCCCGGAGCTCAAGTCCTCCTACGACGTGATCGTCATCGGCGCCGGCGGGCACGGTCTGGCCATCGCCTACTATCTCGCCACCCAGCACGGCATCAAGAACGTCTGCGTGCTCGACAAGGGCTGGCTGGCGGGCGGCAACACCGCGCGCAACACCACGATCATCCGCGCCAACTACCTGACGCCGGAAGGCGTGCTGTTCTACAAAGAATCCGTCGAGCTGTGGCGCGGGCTGTCGAACGATCTCGACATCAACATGATGTACTCCGAGCGCGGGCACTTCACGCTCGCCCACACGGACGCCGCGATGCGCACGGCGCGCTGGCGCGCCGAGGTCAACAAGCATCTCGGCGTCAGCTCGGAGGTCATCGGGGCGGACGAGGTCAAGCGGCTGTGCCCGACCATCAACATTTCCGACGACGTGCGCTATCCGATCCTCGGCGCTCTCTATCATCCGCCGGGCGCCATCGCGCGCCACGACGCCGTCGCCTGGGGCTACGCCAAGGAGGCGATCAAGCGCGGTGTCGAAGTGCACACGCAGACCGGCGTCAACAGGATCCTGATCGAGAACGGCCGCGCCGTCGGCGTCGAGACGAGCCGCGGCGTCATCCGTGCCGACAAGATCGTACAGGCCGTCGCGGGCGCATCCAGCGAAGTGGCGCGCATGGCCGGGTTCCTGCTGCCCATCCGCACCATTCCGCTGCAGGCGTGCGTCTCCGAGCCGGTGAAGCCGATCCTCGACCAGATCATCGTGTCGGGCTCACTCCACGTCTACATCTCGCAATCGGCGCGCGGCGAAATGGTGATGGGCGGCGCCACCGACCCCTACGGCCTCTACTCGTCGCGCTCGACGCTCGATTTCAAGGAAAGCCTGATGGCGCACATGCTCGAGCTGTTCCCGTTCATGGGCGAGCTGAAGGTGCTGCGCCAGTGGGCCGGCATGGCCGATATGACGCCGGACTTCTCGCCGGTGATGGGGCTGACGCCGGTGCAGAACTACTACATCGACGCCGGGTGGGGCACGTGGGGGTTCAAGGCGACGCCCGTTTGCGGGGTACGCATGGCCGAGTGCATCGCCACCGACAAGCAGCCGGATCTGTTGAAGCCATTCGCGCTCGATCGCTTCCGTACCTTCGATCTCGTCGGCGAAAAGGGCGCAGCTTCGGTCGGCCACTAATCGGGACACCCAGCCACAATGAAAATTCTGACGTGCCCGATCAACGGGCCGCGCAACATAACGGAGTTCGTCTGGGGCGGCGAGATGAAGGCGATGCCGGACGCCGCATCGAGCGACGACCAATGGACCGAGTATCTGTTCCTCGATGAGAACCTCGCCGGCGAGATCTACGAATGGTGGCTGCATGCGCCGACCAACACCTGGTTCATCGCGCGCCGCAACACCGTGACCGACAACATCCTCGAGACGATGACGGTCGACGCTTACTTTGCGCGCCAGCCAAACGACGTGAGCGGGAGCGCAGTATGAGCGCAGGCGGGGATGCGGGCCGTCTCGAGGGCGCCGACTACGGACTGCTGATCGATCGCAAGCGGCCGTTGTCATTCAGCTTCGATGGCCGCATGCACAGCGGTTATGAAGGCGACGTGATTGCCTCGGCGCTATACGCCGAGGGGCGGACGCTGCTGTCGCGCTCGTTCAAGTATCACCGGCCGCGCGGCGTGCTGACCATGGCCGGGCAAGACGCCAACACCATGGTGCAGGTGGGGGCGCAGCCCAACGTGCGGGCCGATCAGCATGCGCTCGCCGACGGCATGGCGGTTACGTCAATCAACCGCCTCGGCTCGCTCGATCACGACCTCTATGCGGTTATGGGCCTGTTCGGCCGCTTCCTACCGGTCGGCTTCTATTACAAGGCGTTCTACTGGCCGCGCGGCGTCTGGCAGCACCTGTTCGAGCGTCCCATCCGCATCATGGCTGGCCTCGGCACGCTGAAGCCCGGCGCCCCGCACAAGTACTACGACAAGGCCTATCTGTTCGCCGACGTACTGGTGACCGGCGGCGGCCCCGCGGGCCTCGAGGCGGCGATCGCCGCAGCCGAAGGGGGCGCCGACACGCTTCTCGTCGACGACGGCGAACAAATCGGCGGCTCGCTGCTCTACAGCCGTGATGGTGGAGACCGTGCCAGCGTGGTCGCGCGGCGCGCGGACCTCGTGCGGCGCGCCAGCGCCCTGCCCAACCTGCGCATCATGACCGGCACGACCGTCACCGGAATGTTTTCCGACAACTGGGCGTCCGCGGTGCGCGGCAGCCGCTTCTTCAAGATCCGCAGCAAGCAGACGGTGATCGCCACCGGCGCCTTCGATCAACCGCTGGTGTTCCGCAACAACGACCGCCCCGGCATCATGTTCTCCGATGCGGCGCAGCGGCTGATGAGACTTTACGGGGTGAAACCCGGTACGCGCGCCGTCATCGCCACGTCGAACCGCTTCGGCTATGAGGCGGCGCTCGATCTGCTCGATGCGGGCATCGCCGTGGCGGCCGTTGTCGACCTCAACCCGACCGCCGACAGCCCTTCATCGGAAGCCGTACGGGCGCGCGGCGTGCGCATCATTCCCGGCTCAACGCTGGTCGATTCCAAGGGGCGCCGGCACGTGTCGTCGGTCGCCGTATCCCGCATCACTGGTGAGGGCAAGACGGCGCCCGACCGCGAGTGGATCGACTGCGACCTCGTCTTGATGAGCGTCGGCTTCTCGCCCTCGCTCAATCTCGCCAGCCATGCCGGCGCCAAGGTCATCTTCGACCCGGCGATCAATATGCACCGCGCCACCGATGCTCCCGCCGGCCTATCGCTTGTCGGTGCCGCGGCCGGCGTGTGGTCGCAGGCGGCCGTGATCGGCGATAGCCGTCACGCCGGCGCGGCGGCGGCGGCAAGCGCGCGCGGCGCTCCCTCGGAAACGCGCGCCTCGGCTGCGACGGACCCATCGGCCACGCTGATCAATCACCCCTATCCGATCTTCGGTGCCAAGGATCACGACTTCATCGACTTCGACGAGGACTTGCAGTCGAAGGACATCGTCAACACGGTCAAGGACGGGTACGACGACATCCAATTGGTGAAGCGCTATTCGACCGCCGGGCTCGGCCCGAGCCAGGGCCGCCACGCCAACCTCAACACCATTCGCATCGTCGCGCGCGAGACCGGCAAGTCGATCGAATCCATCGGCACGACGACCTATCGCCCGCCGCTGGTGCCGGAGAAGTTCGCCGCCCTCGCCGGCCGCGGTTTCGAGCCGGTGCGCCACACGGCCATGCATCATCGCCATGTCGAGGCGGGTGCGCAGATGATGATCGCCGGGCTGTGGATGCGCCCCGCCTACTACGGGCAGAAGAACGATGCCACGCGTTCGATCGAGCGCGAGGTACGCGCGGTGCGCGAAGGCGTCGGCATGATCGACGTGTCGACGCTGGGCGGCCTCGACGTGCGCGGGCCGGACGCCGCCGCGTTCATCGAGCGCATGTATACCTGGGCGTACGAAAAGCAGCAGATCGGCCGCGCACGTTATGCGCTGATGACCGATCAGACGGGCGTCGTCATTGACGACGGCGTCGCCGCGCGCCTGCACGAGCGCCACTACTACGTCACGGCGACGACCGGCGCCGTCGATCAGGTCTACCGGCAAATGACCTGGTTCAACTCGCAGTGGAAGATGGATGTCGACGTCGCCAACGTCACCGCCGCCTACGCCGGCATCAACCTTGCCGGCCCGCAGGCGCGGGCGGTGATCGAAAAGCTCGACAGCGACATCGATTTCTCGGCGACGGCATTTCCCTACATGGCAGCGCGGGTCGGCCAGCTCGCCGGCATTCCGGTGCGCATTTTGCGCGTCGGTTTCGTCGGCGAGCTGGGCTACGAGATCCATTGCCCATCGGGGCTCGGCGAGGCGCTGTGGGACCGTCTGATGGAGGCCGGGAAGCCGTTCCGCATCGCGCCTTTCGGCGTCGAGGCGCAGCGCATTCTGCGGCTGGAGAAGGGTCATATCATCGTCGGTCAGGACACCGATGGCCTGACGCATCCGGCGGAAGCCAACATGGAATGGGCGCTGGGCAAGAAGAAGCCGTTCTATGTCGGCAAGCGCGCCGTCGACATGCAGATGGCCAAGGGGGTCGCGCGCAAGCTCGCCGGCTTTGCGCTCATCGACGCGGCGGCGCCGTCGCCGAAGGAATGCCATCTCATCATCCGTAACGGCGACATCGCCGGGCGCGTCACGTCCGTCGTGCGCTCGCCGACTCTGGGCAAGGTGGTCGGCCTCGCCTATCTGCCGCCCGATCTCGCCGAGCCCGGCAAGCGCTTCGAAATCCGCGTCGATGGCGGCCGCATGGTTGCCGCCGAGACCGTGGCGACGCCATTCTACGATCCAGAAAACAAGCGCCAAGAGCTGTGACGAGGAGCTTGAACATGGTCGACGCCGTCGCTTATGCGCGCCGTTCCCCGCTGCGCCGTCGCCTCGACAAGGAGGGTGCCGCGTGGGTGGGCTTGGGCGACGTCGCCATTGCCGAAAGGGTCGGCCGCGCCGCTGAACAGGGACGTATCGGTATCGCCGACCTGTCGCCGCTGCCGCGTCTGGGCTTCAAAGGCCGCGGCACCATCGCCGCCATGCAGGCGCGCGGCATCACGCTCGAGGCAACGCCCAATCGCGCCTTCCGCCAGCCGGACGGCGGCTTGTGCCTCGTCCTGGCGCCGGGCGAGGTGATCCTCCTCTCCAATCTTGCCGGCGACGGTGAGAGGCTGGCACAACTCGAAAGCGGGTGGCGCATCGAGGACGAGGAGCGCACCTATCCGCTGCCCCGCCGCGACAGCCATGCCTGGCTGGCCGTATCCGGCGAGCCGCTGCCCGAGATGTTCGCCAAGCTCTGCGCTATCGACCTGCGGCGGGACAAGTTTGCCGATCTCGCCATTGCACAAACGTCGATTGCGAAGATGTCGGCGATCCTTGTCCGCGCCGATATCGGCGCCGACCCCGTTTTCCACTTGCTTGTGGATAGTGCTGCCGCCCTATACTTCTGCGATTGTCTCCTCGATGCGGCCGGCGAGTTCGGCGGACGCATCGTCGGCTGGAAAGCATTGCAGAAGTCGAAGGCGAATGAAGAAGACCAGCACGCGTGAAAAGGGCCCGGCAAAAGCGCGCGTCGTCGAAAGTCCGCTCGACGCGCTGACCGAGCCCGTACGCGACGCGGGCACGAGCGCAAAGCCGGCGCCGGGACGCGTTTCCCGCCACGTCACCGCCAAGAAAATACCGCTCGCCGCCGGCGAGCAGGATCCGCACGCGCTGCAGGGCGCCCGCGACAACATGCTGGAAGTCGCCATCGGACGCGAGGTGCGCGGCTTTCGCAATAAGCTCGGCATCACGGCGTCGGACCTCGCGCGCGCCGCCGATCTGTCGCTCGGCATGCTGTCGAAAATCGAGAACGGCGTCACGTCGGCCTCGCTGACGACGCTGCAGCGTCTGTCGAAGGCGCTTGGCGTGCCGGTGACCTCGCTGTTTCGCCGTTTCGAGGAGCGGCGCGACGCGGTGTTCGTATCCGCCGGCCAGGGGCTGCTGATCGAGCGCCGCGGCACGCGCGCCGGGCACCAATATCAATTGCTCGGCCACACGGGCGGGCTGTCCGGCTCGGTCGTCGTCGAGCCGTATGTCATCACCCTGACGGAAGAGTCCGAGGTGTTTCCGCTGTTCCAGCACGGCGGGCATGAGCTGATCTTCGTGCTCGAGGGCGAGGTCGTCTACCGCCACGCCGACAAGCTCTATCCGATGAAGCCGGGCGACAGCCTGTTCTTCGACGCCGACGCCCCGCACGGTCCGGAAGAGCTGGTGAAGCTCCCAATCCGTTTTCTGTCCGTGATCAGCTACTCGCGCGAGCTCACCTGACCGTCCGCATACTGAACGGGTGCTTGCCAAAGCCCAGACCGATGAATATCTATTTCCTGCAAGGAAATAGACTGTTGAGGTCGATGGGGCTTGATGCTTCCACGGGTCGTCATCTTTCAGCACGCCGCCAATTGCCATCCGGGCACGATCGCCGGTCATCTCGTGGCCGACGGCATCGTGCCAACGATCGTCCAGCTCGACCGCGGCGAGGCCATCCCCGATCTCGACCGCTACGACATCCTCATCGTCATGGGCGGGCCCATGGACGTCTGGCAGGAGGATCGCTTCGCCTGGTTGCGGGATGAGAAGGCGGCGATCCGCGCCTGGGTGGCCGAGCGCGACAAACCATTCCTCGGCGTCTGTCTCGGACACCAGTTGCTGGCCGATGCGCTGGGCGGCGAGGTCGGCCCGGCGGCGGTCGGCGAGATCGATCTGCTCGACGTTGAGTTGAGCGGCGCCGGTCGCCGGCATCGGCTTTTTGCAGGCTTCGCAGAAACCAAGCGCGGCGTGCAATGGCATGGCGCCGAGGTGAAATCGCTGCCGCAAGGCGGTGTCGTCCTCGCCTCCACCAAGGATTGCCCGATCGCCGCGTTTGCCGTCGGCTCGTCCGCCTTCGGTCTGCAGTATCACGTGGAGGCAACGGACCAGTCGATCGTCGATTGGTCCTCGTCGAGCGCGGAAACCCTGCAGCGTCTGCATCCGCCGGGCTACTCCGCCAAGCTGCGTGCGCGCGTCAGCGACGGTTTCTCCGAGCTGCTCGGCAACTCGCGCCGCCTCTACGACAACTTCATGCACATCGCTCTCGCGCGGCTCGCCGGCTGAGCGCCAGTCGCGTCCTATTCGCAGTGCCAGCCGTAGAGCCAGTCGTAGCGCGCCATCAGGCGCTGGGCCGGCCAGCGGCGCATAACGAGGTTGCGTGCCGCCGCTTGCGGGCCCGACAGGTGATAGATGCGTCCGTTGCGGCGCGAGGCGCGGGCGACGCGCAGGACGCGCGGCCGGCGCTTGCGCTGGTACAGTCTGAACGCGGCTCCGACGTCATCGGGATTACGGCGCAACGCTTCGGCGATCACGACCGCGTCCTCCAACGCCATCACGCCGCCCTGCGCCAGAAACGGCAGCACCGGATGCGCCGCATCGCCGAGCAGCGCAATCGGCCCCCGCGTCCACTGCCGCGGCACCGGCAGCGTGTGCAGCGCCCATTGTTTCCATGCGCGCGCCTGCAGGATCAGCGCCTGCAGCGGCTCGGCACACTCCGGCATCTTTTGCTGCACCCACGAGGGCGGCACCGGCGCGCTCCAGTCGCCGATCTCGTGTCGATCATCCAGGACCACGACGACGGCCAGCTCCTCGCCACCGCTGACCGGGTAGTGGACGACGTGGGCATTGCCGAACAGCCAGATGGTCGTCTCGGGCCGGTGGAAATCCTCCGGCAACTCGTCGAGCGGGATGACGCTGCGCGCGGCGCTCTTGCCGCAAAACTTCGGCGCCGCCGCATCGAACAGCAGCTTGCGGATCGGCGACCAGATGCCGTCGGCGGCGATGAGCGCCTTGCCGGCCCATGTCTGGCCGTTCGTGGCGGCGACGGCGACGTGGCGGTCGTCGTTGGCGATCTCGGCCGCATCGAACCCCATCGACAAGGCGACCAGCGGCTCGGCGCGTACCGATTGCAGCAGTGCGTTGTGCAGATCCTTGCGGTGCGCCACCCAGTACGGCGCCCCGTGTCGCATGGCGATCCAGCGGCCGAGTGGCAAGCGCGCCAGCTCCGTGCCGGTGCGCCCGTCGCGCACGCTCAGCGCCTCGGGTATGCCGACGTGCGGGCGCAGCGCGTCGGCGACGCCGAGCTTGCGCAGGATACGGGTGCCGTTGGGACCGAGTTGGATGCCGGCGCCGTCCTCGTGAAATGCGGGGCGCCGTTCGAGCACGTGCGAGCCGATGCCGTGGCGCGCCAGCGCCAGGGCCGTCGCGAGGCCGCCGATGCCGCCGCCGGCGATGAGCACCGGTCCCGGCTGGCTTAGGCGTGCACGCGCCAGTGCCGTCTCGGCGTTCTCGTTGGCCTGCGGATCGAGCTGTAGCACGGTCATCGATTACTACGGCGCTGCGACCGCGACGCGCCCGAGTTGCGAAAAGCGTTAAGCCTAGGCGGCGTCCTCGACCAGGCTGACGAGGCAGCCGATCGGATCGCTTTCGTCGTCGGCGAGGCGCGGATCGTAGATGTAGAGGGTCGAGCAATACGGGCAGAGGATTTGGCCGTCGTCGCCCATGTCGAGATAGACGTGCGGGTGATCGAAGGGCGGACGCGCGCCCATGCAGTTCAGCTCGCGCACGCCGATGAAGATCTTTTCGGCGCCGATGTCGTTGGCAAGGTGCGGAACGGGGCTGGAGGCCATTGAATTGCCCTGCAGTATTTGATGATTGCGCCCGCCGACCATAGCCGCGTGGGGGGGCAAATGATAGGGGTGGGCGTGTTGCGCCGAAGGCGCTGAGAGGGCCATCAAGTCGTGCAGAGTTTCAACTCAGACGGGGTCGAGATCGCCTTTCTCGACGAGGGCAGCGGCGATGTGGTGCTGCTCATCCACGGCTTTGCCTCGAACGTAAATACCAACTGGGTGGACACTGGTTGGGTGCAGACGCTGACGCAAGCCGGCTACCGCGTCGTCGCCTACGACAATCGCGGCCACGGTCGCAGCGAGAAACTCTACGGCCTCGAGGACTACGGCGCGCCGATCATGGCCGAGGATGCGCGCCGGCTGCTCGATCACCTGAAGATCGATCGCGCGCACGTCATCGGGTACTCGATGGGGGCGCGCATCTCGGCATTCCTCGCCATCGGTCATCCTACTCGTGTTCGCAGCCTCGTCTTTGGCGGGCTCGGCCTCAACATGGTGCGCGGCGTTGCCGGCACGGGGCCAATCGCGCGCGCCCTCGAGGCGGCGAGCATCGACGACGTGACCAACGCGACGGCGCGCACCTTTCGCGCTTTCGCCGAGCAGACGAAAAGCGATCTGAAGGCGCTGGCTGCCTGCATCCGCTCGGCGCGGGCGCCCATCACGCCGGAGGCGCTTGCGGCGCTGCGCTGCCCGGTGCTGGTCGTCGTCGGCGAAAAGGATGTGATCGGCGGTTCACCAGCCGACCTCGCCGCGCTTATCCCCGGGGCGCAAAGCGTGGAACTGCCCGGGCGCGATCACAACAAGGCGGTGGGCGACAAGGGGTTCAAGGCGGCGGTGCTGAACTTTTTCGCGGCGCAGCAATAGAGCCAATCGCCCGCGGAAATACGAGGCCCCGGCAGCCGCCGCCAGAATCTCAAAAGACAAACGCGGGGTTGCCAAGAGATCGGCGGTCGACCAATGCCGGGGCCAAGACGCTCACACACTCAGGAGATGCAGCGCATACGCATTACGAACTGGCCGCTGCCTGAGGGCCCGGATTAGCTCCGGACAGCCAACACTTAACAAGTTAACCGTGACAGGTCTGTAGACGCGAAAGGCAAAGTGACCACGCAACTGTGGATAACCGGCTGCGCGCCGTTGTTCCGCCACGACTTCTCTGAAGCGCGCCGCAATCGAATCGCAAATGCGCCGGATTGGGCTGGCTCTATCTGCCTGGGAAGATGGCAGATTTACAATCCGTTAGGGTTACCGCGGTTACCGTCCAGCCATGCCATCCGTCCGTTTCTGCGTAGTTCTTGGCATCTTTAGCACCCTGCTGTCCGCCTGTGGCGGCAGTGGGCAATCCTTCGTGGCCAGGGATGAGCCTTGGCGCGAGACCGAGGAGCGGGCCTGTCTCGCCTCCGGCGTCGTTCGGGAAAGCCCCTTCATCAAGACCAAATTATCGCTGGGCGGACCCAGCGTGTGCGGCGCCGAGCAGCCCTTCGAGCTGGCCGCCGCCGACGGCGGTCGCGTAGCCCTGCGGCCCGCCGCCCTGCTGCGTTGCCCGATGATCCCGCAAGTCAATCGCTGGGTATCAACCTCCATCGAGCCGGCAGCGCAGCGCATCTATGGCGTTCCACTCGCCGAGCTGAAGATCGCCGGCTCTTATGCCTGCCGGCCGATAAACCACGCCTTCGGTGCCAATCTCTCAGAGCATGGCCACGCCAATGCGCTCGATGTGTCCGGGTTCGTGCTCGCCGATGGGCGCAGCATCTCGGTGAAGAAAGGGTGGCGCGGCGATTACCGCGACCGCGCGTTCCTGCGCGCCGTGCAGGCCGGAGCCTGCGAGAATTTCACGACGGTGCTCAGCCCGGACTACGACTCAAATCACCACGACCACTTGCACGTCGATCTTGCGCGGCGCGGCTCCGACGGCTTGCGCACCGTGTGCAAGTGACGCCGCGCTGGCGTCAATCGTCGTCCTCAGAATCGCAGGCGACGGGAAACTCCATGTCGGTTTCCCAGCAGACGACGTCGGGTTGAATGCGCGCATTGGCCGGTAGCGGGATCGCCGACGCGGCCAGGACGGCAAGCAGCAGCAGAACTAGGCGCATGGCCGTTCTCCCCTTAGCTTGTGGGCCAACCTAACGCTTTTCAGTTGTCGCCACCAGTGCGTGCAAGGTCGGCCTCCTCGTCTTCCCCGGCACGCGACGCGGATTTCCCCTGCTTGTGGGCGAAATACGCCTGCGCCTGGGAAATGGCCGTGTCGGCCATTTCCTGCACCGAGCGGGCCCGCAGCGCGCGCATGCCCTCCACGTCGATCTCGCCGAGCTTGATGTGCTGGGCGTACTGCATGGCGATCAGACCCTTGCCGTCGGCGGCGCGCGCGTACTTGAAGACGTTGAACTCCATCACGTCGCTCTCGGGCGCCCAGGTGAGGAAATCGATGATCGCCTCGCCCGTCTCCTCATTCTCGACGATGGCGAAGTTGGCGTCCTTGTTCGTCTCCTTGACGACCTTGCCGACCATCTTCACCGCGGCCACCGGGTCATCGCCCATTTCCGGGTAGGCATGAAAGGCGAACAGCTTCGACCAGTCGTTGACCGTCTCACCGGGAAGCGTGAACTCGGCGAGGCCATCGCCGGGCGCGCCATTCTCCTGCTGCGCCTGATCCTCGAAGTTGAGTGTGTAGTGCTGGCCGGCGAACTCGATGGAGGGCGCTTCGGCGTGCGCGAGAGAGACCCAAGCCAGCATGGCGATGGCAACCGACAACAGGCGCATTGCAGCTTCCCCTTCGGATGTGGTCAGGACCGGCTGAGGTCACGCTCGGCGACGACGCGATCGAACGGCTCCGCATCGTTGCGTATCTTATAGAGGGTGGCGCCGTCCTGCAGGGTCAAAAGCTGCTCGATGCGGTAGGAGGCCTCGGGCGGCGCGTACCCGCTGGCGAATTCGGTGAAATGCACGAACGCCCCGACGTTGAGCTCACGGCGTGACATGATCTGACCCTCCCTTGAGCGCGGGAGCCCGCGCCCCCGCCGGCAAGACTAGCGGCGTGAGGCTGAAGGATGGGTATCCGCAGTTGCAATAAATCGATCCAAGGGGCCGGGAGCGGCTGTCGCACGGGCTAGTCGGGGCCGGGGCGGATGACTATTTGCGCAGTGCGGCGAACCCTTGGTCGCAACAGATCGTTATCAGCCCAGCGGTTATGCCGGTTGCCGTCCCAAGGCGCTGCAGCCACTTAGACATCAAGTTCGCACCCCTCACAGCCAGAGGTTCAAGTGCTCTCAACGCTTCCGGTCCATGCCCCCGCCCGCCCCGAAGCCCGAATTCGCGTCCCCGATCTGCACGAGCGCCTGCGATCGAGCCGCCAGCTCTCGCTCGCGCTTGCAGCGCCGCTGAGCGACGAAGACCAGACCGTGCAGCCGATGGACGACGCCAGTCCGACGAAATGGCACCTCGCGCACACGACCTGGTTCTACGAGAGTTTCATCCTCAAGCCGCACTTGCCGGACTACCGCGAGTTCTCGGCCGACTTCGAGTACTGCTTCAACTCCTACTACGAGAGCAAAGGCGAGCGACAGCCGCGCGGGCGGCGCGGGCTGCTGACGCGCCCGTCGGCGCAGCAGGTGCGCGCGTATCGCGCCTACGTCGATGAGGCGCTGACGCAGCTCTTCACGCGCGGCTTCGTCGATGAGGGGCCGGACCCGCTGGCGGTCTTGATCGAGCTCGGCATCAATCACGAGCAGCAGCATCAGGAGTTGCTGCTTACCGACATTCTCAGCCTGTTCGCTGCCCAGCCTCTGCGGCCGGCCTATCGCGATCCCGTTCCCAAGCTCGAGCCGGTTGAGGCGGTCGCCGCCGCCGAGTACATCCGTTTCGAAGGCGGCATTCGCGCCATCGGCTACGACGGCGCCGGCTTCTCGTACGACAACGAGGGTCCGCGGCACGAGGTGCTGCTCTATCCCTTCCGTCTGGCCGATCGCTGCGTGACCAACGGCGAATGGCTCGCCTTCATGGAAGCCGGCGGCTATCGCGAGCCGCTCGTTTGGCTCGCCGACGGCTGGGCGGCGGTACAAGCGCACGACTGGCAAGCCCCCGGGTATTGGGAGAAGCGCGACGGCGCCTGGCACCAGATGACGCTCGAGGGCCTGCTGCCGGTCGATCCGCGCGCCCCCGTCACGCACATCAGCTACTACGAGGCCAACGCCTTCGCGCACTGGGCCGGCAAGCGGCTGCCCACGGAGTTCGAATGGGAGACGGCGAGTTTCGGCTGCTCCCTCGTCGGTAACGACCTCAGCACCGACGCGCTGCGCCCGCGCCCTGCTTCGACGGAGGATGGGCGGCTGGCGCAGATGTTCGGCGACGTGTGGGAGTGGACCTCCAGCGCCTATCTTCCATATCCGGGATACCGGCCGCCGGCCGGCGCCGTCGGCGAGTACAACGGCAAGTTCATGGTCAGCCAGAACGTGCTGCGCGGCGGCTCGTGCGCGACGCCGCCCGGGCATATCCGTGCCAGCTACCGCAACTTCTTCTTCCCGCACCAGCGCTGGCAATTCACCGGCCTGCGCCTTGCCGAGGACGCGGCATGAACATCGAAGTGGGCCGCCATCAGGTCACGTCGGAGACGTGCAGGAGCATAGCGGTCGAGACGCGCGGGGACTTCGCCGAGGCGCTGATCGCAGGACTGTCGGCACGCAACAAGTCGATCCCGTGCCGCTTCTTCTACGATGCGGCAGGCAGCGAGCTGTTCGAGCGCATTACCGAGCTACCCGAGTACTATCCGACGCGCACCGAGACGGCGATCTTGCGCACGTATGCCAGCGACATGGCCGCGCTCGCAGCGCCGGATGCAGTGCTCATCGAGTTCGGCTCCGGCTCGAGCACCAAGACCGAGCTGCTGCTCGCTCACATGCGCGATCTCTACGCGTATGTGCCGATCGACATCAGCGGTGCGGCGCTGGGCGATGCGCAGACGCGCATCGAAACGCGCTTTCCCGGTTTGAGCGTGCTGCCCGTGCAGGGCGACTTCGCACGCCCGTTGAGCCTGGCGCCCGACATCGCCGCGCGCCCGCGGCTCGGCTTCTTTCCGGGCTCGACCATCGGCAACCTCACCGAGGACGAGGCGGTGGAGCTGCTCGCCAATATGCGCGCCATCCTCGGCGACGGCGGCAGGCTGATCATCGGCGCCGACTTGAAGAAGGACGTGCGCCGCTTGCTCGCCGCCTACGATGACGCGGCCGGCATCACCGCGGCTTTCAACCTCAATCTCTTGCACCGCGCCAACCGCGAGCTGGGGGCCGACTTCGATGTCGACGGCTTCTCTCACGCGGCGAGCTACGACGTGCGCCACGGCCGGATCGACATGCATCTCGTCAGCCGGGCGGAGCAGAGTGTCAGCGTGCTCGGCCACCGCTTCCGCTTTGTCCCGGGCGAGCGCATCCACACCGAGCACTCGCACAAGTACGACGTCGACGGCTTCCAGGCGCTGGCACGGCGCGCCGGCTGGTCGCCGCAGGTCGTGTGGACCGATGCCGAGCGCCTGTTCAGCGTGCACGTCCTTTCCGCCCCGTAATCGCGTAGCCGCTGGCCGCGGCCCAGTTCTGTCCGCGGGCGATTTGCGCTACAAGCGCGCCATGGCATGGCACAAGGACGGCCCCGGCGCGCGGCGCGGCTACCATCACGGCAACCTGCGCGAGGCGCTGATCACCGCGGCGCTCGATCTCATCTCCAAGAAGGGGCCGGCCGGCTTCACCTTCGCCGACGCCGCGCGTGCGGCCGGTGTCAGCCCGGCGGCGCCGTATCGCCATTTCCGCGATCGCGACGCGCTGATGGCCGATGTGGCGCGGCGCGGTTTCGAAGCCTTCACCGAAGCCTTGTCGCGCGCCTGGAACGGCGGCAAGCCGACACCGCGTGCCGCCTTCGAGCGTGTGGGACGCGCCTACCTGGAGTTCGCCGCCAAGGAGCCGGCGCTGTTCTCGGCGATGTTCGAGAGCGGCGTTCCCATCGGCGACTACCCGGAGGTGCGCGAGGCCGGCGACCGCGCCTTCGGGGTGCTACGTGACGCGTGCGAGGCGGTGGCGGCGACGCTACCGAAGGAGAAGCGCCCGCCGTCGCTGATGATGGCGCTGCACATCTGGTCGCTCAGCCACGGCATCGCCTCGCTGTTCGGTCGCGGCGATGCCGCGCGCCGGCCGATCCCGATGACGCCGGAGGATCTGCTCGAAGCCGCCGTGCTCATCTACCTCGAAGGCCTCGGCGTCCCCCCGGACAAGTGATCTACGCGCGAGACGTCTCAGTTGTCATCCTCGGGCTTGTCCCGAGGACCCACGCCTCAGCTTGTGCCGACGAGTGAAAGTGCGGGCCAATGCTCGTGCCAATCGCACGCTGATGTTGGAGCCCGCTGCTCGCTGGGTCCTCGGGACAAGCCCGAGGATGACATGGTGGGCAGCGGGGCCTACTGGAGCGACCCTCGGTCCCCCATGTGTAGGAACTTTGGCCGCGGATCGGGGCGTCCGCCATCCCGCGCCGGGCGGCGTCCGATTTTCTCGCCCGCTCCACTTGACGGCCGGACCACCCGATGCCAACTATGTAAATGTGATGAACATTCACATGGAGTGAAAACTGCGATGACTGGGGTTGTGACGACGCTCGACGATTACGGCAAGCCCGCGTGGATCGCCGTGATGGTCCTCGCCTTCATCCTGTTCTGGCCCGTAGGCCTCGCAATTCTCGCCTACATGCTTTGGAGTGGACGCATGGGATGTGGAAGATCGGGTGACATGAGCCGCTGGCAGCAGCGCATGACCGACCGCTGGGACAACAAGATGCAGCGCTGGGGTCGTGACTTCCGCGGCGGCTTCGCCTCGAGCGGCAATGCCGCCTTCGACGACTACCGCGAGGACACGCTGCGCCGGCTCGAGGAAGAGCAGCGCGAGTTCCGCGAGTTCCTGGAGCGGCTGCGCAAGGCGAAGGACAAGGAGGAGTTCGACCAGTTCATGGCCGACCGCCGCGCGCGTCCTAGCAGTGGAGCAGAGGGCGCGACTGCCTGATGCTCGCCCGCGAATTCTGAATGATCACTTGCCGGGGCGACATTCGCCCCGGCTCCCTTGGTCCCCGGTTAGTGGAGCTGTTCCGCCATGCCGTTGCTGATCCTCGGTCTCGTCTTCTTCTCCCTGCTCTGGATGACTTGGGCGCTTCTCTGGCTGTTCTGGCCGGTGACGCTGCTGGTGGCCGGTGCGCTGCTGTGGCGCGGTCAGATGCGTCGCTGGGAGCGCCTCGGTGCGCGCGGCGACACGCCCAGCCCACGCACCAGTTACGCATCGAGCGGCAATAGCGTATTCGACGGCTATCGTGCCGAGAGGCTGCGTGAACTCGACGAGGAGCGAGGCCGCTTCAGCGAATTTCTTGAAGACCTGCGCTTGAAGAAGGACCGGCAGGAGTTTGATCGCTTCATCGCCGATCGCCGCTCACCAACTTCAATTGAAGGTCCG
Source organism: uncultured Alphaproteobacteria bacterium (assembly GCA_963812795.1). Classification (GTDB taxonomy): domain Bacteria; phylum Pseudomonadota; class Alphaproteobacteria; order Rhizobiales; family Hyphomicrobiaceae; genus Hyphomicrobium_A. Next base: position 754,273 of record CAWEWG010000007.1, read on the forward strand.
CAAGGTGCCGGCGCCTAACTGCGGCAGCCAAAGAGATGAACAAAAGCCAGGGCAAATTCCGCCCTGGCTTTTTTGCGTTCAGCGGATCGTCTTGTCGAAGTTGAGCGCGGTCGCCAGGCCCTTGACGGTGTCGAGCCCCTTGACCCCGAGCAGCGTGGCGCCATCGAGATCGGCGCCGGTGAGGTTGGCGTCCGTCAAGTTGGCGCCGGTGAAATCGGCCCGCGACAGATCCGTGTCCGCAAGGTTCGCACCCGTCAGATCGGCGCCGGCAAAGCGCGAGAACGTCATCACCGCATGTTCGAAGTTTGCCCCGCGCATGATGGCCTTGTTGAAGTCGCACGACTTCAAGAGGTTCTTCGCGAGCGTCGAGAGAGTCCCTTGGCCCGCCCTCACCTCACGCGGCGTGAAGTTGGCGTTCGTCAGGTCGGCGCCGTGGAAATCGGCTCCCGACATGTTGGCCATGACGCGGATGGCGGTGAGGTTCGCCCCGGCAAAGCGCGGCGCATCGGCGATGTTCTCGGTGAGATCGGTGTAAATGGTCGGCCGCAGGATGCTGGCCCCCGACAGGTTGGCGCCGGAGAAGTCGGCGCGGATGAGCGTGGCGCGATCGAGGCGCGTCCCCGACATATCGGTGCCGCGCAGGTTGGCGCCGGAAAAGTCGGCGCCGTAGAAGTTCGACTTCGCCAGCTTGGCGCCTTTGAAGTTGAGCCCCGACAGATCGAGATAGGTGAGGTCGTGGTTGGAATAGTCCAGCGTGTCGCCGGGCTTGGCCTTGAACAGTGCGGCGGTGATATCGCGCACGGTGAAGTCCGCGCCGGTGCGCGAGACGGGTTCGGTTTCCTCGGCGAAAGAGCCGGCGCTCAAGGTCAGCGCCGCCGCCAGGATCATGCCGCGTATCAGGTTCGCGCGCGCCGCTTCGGTCGTTGTCATTTGGCTATCCGCTCTGCAGTGGCCCAGTACATATGAAGGGCTCACCCCGCGGCGTGGCAAGAGGCGGCATGTTCCAATTGCCTGAAAGTCGGGGGTGTCGCCCAAAATTGCCACGCTGATTGTTACGAAGTTGCCTCAGGAGGCCGGGCCGAAGCCGCCGCCGGTAGGGGTGACGATGACCACGGCCTCGCCGGCTTCGATCACGGTCTCGTCGCAGCCCTCGAGACGTTCTATGCGGCCGTCGATCCGCCGCACGCCGTTGTTGCCTGCTTCGCCAGCTTCACCGCCGTCAACGCCGAACGGGCGCACCCGCCGATAGCCCGACAGGATGGCGCAGTTCATGCGCTCCAGAAAGCGGATGACGCGGTGCGTGCCGTCGCCGCTGCGCCATTTGCCTTTGCCGCCCGAGCCGCGGCGGATGGAGAACTCCTCTACCAGCACCGGGTAACGCAGCTCCAAGATTTCCGGATCGGTCAGTCGCGTGTTGGTCATGTGCACGTGCACGCCCGCCGCGCCGTCGAAGCCCGAGCCGGCCGGCGCGCCCGAGCACAGCGTCTCGTAGTACTGCAGCCGATCGTTGCCGAAGGTGAGGTTGTTCATCGTGCCCTGTGCCGAGCCGAGGGCGCCAAGCGCTGCAAACAGCGCATTGGTGACGATCTGGCTGGTCTCGACGTTGCCGGCGACGACGGCCGCCGGATACGCCGGGCGGAGCATCGATCCTTCCGGGATGACGATCTCGATCGGCTTCAGGCAGCCGGCGTTCATGGGGATCGGCTCGTCGACCATGACGCGGAAGGTGTAGAGCACGGCGGCGCGCGTGACGGGTTCCGGCGCGTTGAAGTTGTTTTCCTGCTGCGCGCTGGTGCCGGTGAAGTCGACCTTCGCCGTCCGCTTGTCGCGATCGATGCTGATGCGCACCTCGACCGCCGTGCCCTGGTCCGTCTCGACCCTGAAATGTCCGTCATCGAGGCGCGACAGCAGGCGGCGCACGGCCTCCTCGGCATTGTCCTGCACATGGCGCATGTACGCCTGCACCACGTCGAGGCCGAAGTGCGCCGTCATGCGCTTCAGCTCGGCTTCGCCCTTGGCGTTGGCGGCGACCTGCGCCTTGAGGTCGGCGATGTTCTTGTCGGGGCGGCGCGCGGGATATTTCGCCGAGATCAACAGCGTGTGCGTCTCGTCTTCGAGGAAGCGTCCGCCATCGACGAGTTTGACGTTGTCGATATAGACGCCCTCCTCGCTGATGGTCGTCGCCCGCGGCGTCATCGACCCGGGCGTCAGGCCGCCGATGTCCTCGTGGTGCCCACGGCTCGCCACGTAGAACAGCACGCGCGCGCCGGCATCGTCGAACACCGGCGTGACGACGGTGATGTCGGGCAGATGCGTGCCGCCGTTGTAGGGCGCGTTGAGCATGTAGGCGTCACCGCGCCGCAACTCGGCGCCGCGCTCGCGAATGATGGTCTCGACCGAGCGGTCCATGGAGCCGAGGTGCACGGGCAGATGCGGCGCGTTGGCGACGAGCGCGCCCGTGGCGTCAAACACCGCGCAGGAGAAGTCGAGGCGTTCCTTGATGTTCACCGACTGGGCGGTATTGCGCAGGGCCTCGCCCATTTGCTCGGCGATGGCCATAAACAGGTTGTTGAACACTTCCAGCAGCACCGGGTCGGCGGCCGACGTCAGGCGCTCGCGGGCGCGCGGGACGGCGCGCGTCATGACGATGTCGTTGCGCGCGGTGAGCGCTAGCTTCCAGCCGGGCTCGACGACGATGGTCTGGTGCGGCTCGATCACCAGCGCCGGGCCGGCGAGCTCGGTGCCCGGCACCAGCGCCTCGCGCAGCACGACGGGGGCGTCATGCCAGCTCCCTCGCGAATAGAACTTGGTAACGCCCCCACTTCCTCCCCCCTTGCGGGGGAGGGTTGGGGAGGGGGGTGTCCACGACGTTGACAGTGATGCACCACCCCCACCCCGACCCTCCCCCGTCAAGGGGGAGGGAGAAGTGCTGGTAGACTCGCTCGTGGCGGCGACCTCGATGGCAGCAGCGACGATGTCCTTCTCCGGCGAGATGAACCCGAAGCGCTGGCGGTGCAGCGCCTCGAAATCGCGGCGCATGAAGCCGGGCTCCGACAGCGGAACGGGAAGCGCCGTGTCGGTGCCGCCGTAGCGCAGATGCACGAAGCTCTCGATGGCGATGGCGTCATGCTCGACGCCCTGATCGAGCAGCTCCTCGGTCGCCGCATTGCCCAGCTCGTAGGCGAGATTTTCCAGATCGCGCATGGTGGCACCGTCGAGCGGCGCCTCGATGGAACGCTCGCGGCTGGCGCGCTGCGGCGCCAGGCCCATGCCGTAGGCGGAAAGCAGACCGGACAGCGGATGCACCAGCACGGTCTCGATGCCGAGCGCATCGGCGATCAGGCAGGCGTGCTGCCCGCCGGCGGAGCCGAAGCAGTTGAGCGCATACTCCGTCACGTCGTAGCCGCGCTCGACCGAGACCTTCTTGATGGCGTTGGCCATGTTCTCGACGGCAATGCGAACGCAGCCGTCGGCGATCTCTTCCGGCGCGCGGCCGTCGCCCACTTCGCCCGCGAGATCGGCGAAGGCAGAGCGCACCGCGTCGGCATCGAGCGGCTGATCGTGCCCGGCGCCGAAAATTTGCGGGAAGAACCGCGCATCGAGCTTGCCGAGCATGACATTGGCATCGGTGACGGTGAGCGGGCCGCCGCGGCGATAGGCTGTGGGGCCCGGGTTTGCTCCGGCGCTGTCCGGGCCCACGCGGAAGCGCGTCCCGTCGAAGACGATGATCGAGCCGCCCCCTGCCGCCACGGTATGCACGCGCAGCATCGGCACGGCGATGCGCACGCCGGCAATCTGCGTTTCGAACGAACGCTCGTACTCGCCGGCGAAGTGCGCGACATCGGTCGATGTGCCGCCCATGTCGAAGCCGATGAGCTTGTCGAAGCCGGCGCGCCTGCCTGTTTCCGCCATGCCAACCACACCGCCCGCCGGACCGGACAGGATCGCGTCGCGACCGCGGAATGTCTGCGCCGCTTTCAGCCCGCCCGACGACGCCATGAACAGCAGGTTCGGATCGCCGGCCGCTGAAGTGAGCGCGCCCGACACGCGATCCACGTAGCGGCGCAGGACGGGAGAAAGGTACGCGTCGGCAACGGTCGTATCGCCGCGTGGCACCAGCTTGATCAGCGGCGACACCTCATGGCTCGCCGACACCTGCGCAAAGCCGAGCGCGCGCGCCAGCTCGGCGGTTTGCCGCTCGTGCTCGGGATGCGCGTAGGCGTGCATGAAGACGATGGCCACCGCGTCGATGCCGGCAGCGCGGGCGCTGCGCAGCTCGGCTTCGAGTGCGCCGAGATCGAGCGGGCGCTCCACCGCCCCGTCGGCGCGCACACGCTCGTCCGCCTCGACGACGCGGCTGTACAACATCTCCGGCTTGATGATGCGCTTGGCGAAAATGTCGGGACGCGCCTGCGTGCCGATCTCGAGCTGGTCCCTGAACCCGCGGGTGATGACGAGCAGCGTCGGATCGCCCTTGCGCTCGAGCAGCGCGTTGGTGGCGACGGTGGTCCCCATCTTCACGGCGGCGATGCGTTCCGATGGAATCCCCGCCCCCGAGGGCACGTCGAGAAACAGACGGATGGCCTCCAGCGCCGCGTCGTCGTAGGCGCCGGGGTTGTCCGACAGAAGCTTGCGGGCGAGGATGCGGCCGTCGGGTGTGCGTGCAACGACATCGGTGAAAGTGCCGCCGCGGTCGATCCAGAAGTGCCACTTGTCGTCGGTCGACTGCCCGGGCATCCGCATCCGCTCGAAGATTTCCGCCGTTCTGTCAGCTATCGGGCGGCTCCACCGGCGTCAACCGAGCGCCATGGCGCCGCAGGGCGCGCCGAATTTCCGGCATTTGCGGCAACTTTACCGAACTATTCCGCAACCTCGGGTCCGGCCCCTTCATGTCGCCCGCGAATGTCGATAAGGGAATGGCCATGGCATGGAATGCAATAGCACGGGCGATCGGCATCGAGGCAGGCGGCGGCTCGGTGCGCGATGCGCTGTCCGGTTTGTGGGCGCGGCTGACGCGGGATCGCGCGGCAGAGCGCACGCCGGGATATCGCACGGTCGCTTTCACCATCGCGGTGACGACGCTGGCTGCCAAGATGGCCAAGGCCGACGGCGTGGCGCTGCCCGTCGAGGAGCGCGCCTTCGCCCGGGTGTTCAACATTCCCGCCGACGAGAAGGCGAACTTCGGGCGCCTGTTCGACCTCGCCGCCCAGGACATCGCCGGCTACGAGATCTATGCCAGCAAGATTGCGCGCCTGCTCGCCGACGAGCCGGAGATGCTGCGCGCGCTGCTCGAATGCCTGTTCCACGTCGCCGCCGCCGATGGCGTGCTGCATCCCGACGAGGATACGTTCCTCTCCGTCGTCGCCGAAAAATTCGGCCTCAGCCGCGGCGAGTTCCTCTCAGTGCGGGCCGGCTTCATCAACGACCCGTGCAGCCCCTACACGATCCTCGGCGTGCACCCGGACATTTCCGATGCCGAGCTGAAGCTGCGCCATCGCGCGCTGGTGCGCGAGCATCACCCCGACCGACTTGCCGCGACCGGCGTTCCTCCGGAGTTGCGCTGCGCTGCCAACCGGCGCCTGGCGGCGATCAATGCCGCCTACGATGAGATCGTCGCCGATCGCCACTCGCGGGGGCGCGCGATGATCTTCAAGCCGGACTCCCCGCTCGTCCACGCGCTACATCCCTCGTGCAACGCCGGCGATCGCCGCAAGGGCTGCCGCGCCGACATGATCGTGCTGCACTACACCGGCATGTCGGCGGCCGATCAGGCGGTAAAGTGGCTTTCGGATCCATGCAGCAAGGTTTCCTGCCACTATGTAGTCGATGAGGGGGGCCACATCACGCAGCTCGTCGCCGAGACGCAGCGCGCCTGGCACGCGGGTGCCTCGCACTGGGCCGGCGAGACGGATATCAATTCGGCCTCGATCGGCATCGAGATCCAGAACCCCGGCCACGAGCACGGCTATCCGGATTTTCCGCCCGCGCAGATGCAGGCCATCGCCGCGCTGTGCCGCGACATCGCGCAGCGGCGCGGCGTTCCGCCCGAGCGCGTGCTGGCGCATTCCGACGTCGCGCCTGGCCGCAAGATTGATCCGGGCGAGAAGTTCGACTGGGGTTTCCTGGCCCAGCAAGGCGTCGGCCACTGGTTGACGCCGGCGCCGCTCGACCCCGAGGCGAAATACCTCCTCGACGGCGATGCGCAAGCGCGGGCCGAGACCATGGAGCTCCTGCGCGCCTACGGTTACGGCATCGACAATCCGGGGCGCGAAGATTGGTTCGCTGTGCTAGTGCGCACCTTCCAGATGCACTTCCGGCCGGAGCGCGCCGACGGCCGCCTCGATGCCGGCACGCTGGATACTATGCGCCGCCTCGTCGCCGCCTTGCCGGCCCACGCCACGAGCTGAGCGCCGTCGACAATCCCAGCCGGCCTGCCCGTAGAGCAGCTGGAAGAGATCGAGAAAATTAAGCGAGGACGTCCCAAGCCCTGTAGCAGACGCCCTCTAGCCCACTGATCGGACGGGGGGTAATTCGATCAGCGGCTTACAGCCTCTACTTGGGGCGAGCGGCGTTCGTTTCATGAACGATCGGCAAGTTTCGAAACTGTGGTTAACCGCGGCCGATAGCCGATGCCCTGGGTTGTCTCGCGGCGATCAAATAACCTCGTCGGCGCTCACCGTCCGGCGATAGAGGTGCCAGGTCGCGTGACCCAGCACGGGAAACACGATTGCGAGGCCGAAGAAGAGCGGCAGCGAGCCGATAACGAGCGCCCCCGCCACGAACAGGCCCCACATTGCCATCGTCAAAGGACTGGCGGCGACGGCCCGCACGGAGGTGCGAACGGCCGTGCCGGCGCTGACGTTGCGGTCGACCAACATCGGAAAGGATACGACGCTGATCACCAGCACCAGCAGGGCGAAAACAAATCCGACGGTGTTGCCGACGATGATCAATTCGTTGCCGGCGGGGGTCGTCATGACCTGACGGGCGAACTCTCCGAGCGAAGCCGGCTCCGCGCCGCCCATGATCTGCGCGTACATTGTCTGCGCGGCGATCAGCCAGGCGACGAAAATCGCCAGCAGCACCAAGCCCAGCCGGGTGATGGCGCCGATGGACGGGGATCGAAAGACGTCCCACAGGCGCTCTAGCGAGAAATCGAGCCCCTGCTCGCGGCGCCGGCTCAGTTCATAGAGAGCGATGGCCGCAAATGGTCCGAGCAGAAGGAACCCGGTCAAGATCGGATAGACGAGCGGCAGGACGTCGTACCCGAATGAGAGCCGAAACAGAATGAGCCCGAGAACGGCATAGATGATGCCGAGGAATACGGCGAACGTGGGCATCGCGTTGAAATCGTCGTAGCCCTCGACAATCGCCTCCTTGAGGTCCGACAGCCCGATGCGGCGAACTGCGGGCTCGCCCGGTCGCCATATGGCGGACGCGGGCCAACGCAAATCTACGCCTGGTTGGGGGATGTCTGCGCCTGCGTAGGTGACTATTTTCGGCTTCATCATGGCCATACCTCCGGAACTGCGTCCGAGCGCCCACGGCGCCAACGAGAGGCCGAGCGCCAAATCGGCTTGCATGCAGCATGGCGCCGTTGCTGAAAGAGATGCGCCGTGCGCCGGGCCAATTCAATGGGCCGAACGCAGGAACTTCGTTCTGAAAGGATCCCTTAACGCAAAGCGCCCGGCGGCCTGGCCACCGGGCGCTCGCATTGGTCTTGAACTTTACCTCAGTGGCGATCGCGCCGGTCATCCCGGCGATCGTCGCGCCTGTCACGCCGATCGTCACGCCGGTCATCCCGGCGATCATCGCGACGGTCGTCTCGACGATCGAAACGCTCGTGACGATCGGGGCGTCGCCAGTTCATCGGCGGCGGCCCCATACCCGCGGGTGCGCGGTACCCCTCGCGCCACCAGCCGGCGCGACGCGGCCCGCGCGGTGGTCCAATCCAGCCGACGCGCGGACGCACGCGGTAGGAATACCAGCGGTCGCGATCGCGGTACCAAGGACGGCCAACGTAATAGCGGTCCCAGTAGTCGCGTGCGGCGAACGTAATGAAGGGAATGCGGAAGTAGGCGGGGCCTACGTCCGGCAGCGGCACCCAGCGGCCACGATCGTCGAACGCAAGATATTCGCTGTACACCCAGCCGCGCCCGCCATCCCAGCGAACGTCGCACCAGGATTCATCGCGCAGGCAGCCTTCGATGGACAGCGGCTCGCCCTCGGGAATGACGCCGACGCTCGGAAATTCGACATCGGGGCCAGTGCGGATATTGACGTCCGCCGTCGAGAAGCCCGGCGCAGCCTGCGCGGCCGTCGCGCCCAACGCCAGCGCGGCAACGGCCACGGCGACCAGTCTATGAATTTTCATTCGGTAACGCGCTCCTTGATCAGGTGATCCCTCGCGGCCATGAGAGGCACAACATTGGCAGGGTGATGACGGATGCGAGGCGCCACTTCCGTCGCCGGCCGAGGATGCGGCAGCAACTTGCGGGCTGGCCTAGGGGATTTTGAATTGCCGCCGGCACGGAGCTTTGATCGGCTGGCCGCGCTACTTGCGTTCCTGGGCGCGGCGAAGGGCGGCGGCGAGCGCGCTTTCCTCCGGCGCCTGCGAAGCCTGGCGTGGTGGCGGCGCGCTCATGCGCTGCGGTGAGGCCGGTGACGCGGAACGCGATCCTGCGTCGCCCGACCGATCGATGGCGCCCGACTTCATCGTCAGCGCGATACGCTTCCTGCCGACATCGACCTCCTTGACGCGCACCTTCACGACGTCGCCCGCCTTCACCACCTCGCGCGGGTCTTTGACGAACTGGTCGGACAGCTCGGAGATGTGCACGAGGCCATCCTGATGCACGCCGACGTCGACGAAGGCGCCGAACGCCGCGACGTTCGTCACCACGCCCTCGAGCTGCATGCCGGGCTTCAAGTCGCCGATCTTGTCGACGCCCTCCTGGAAGGTGGCGGTCTTGAATTCCGGGCGCGGATCGCGGCCCGGCTTTTCCAGCTCGGCGAGGATGTCGGTGACGGTCGGGATGCCGAACGCGGCGTCGGCATAGTCGGCGGGGCGCAGCGACTTCAAGAACGCGCGGTCGCCGATGATCGACTTCAGGGGCCGCTTGGTCGCCGCGGAGATCTTCTCCACCACCTCGTAGGCCTCGGGGTGCACGGCGGAAGCATCGAGCGGGTTCTTGCCGTCCATGATGCGCAGGAAGCCCGCCGCCTGCTCGAAGGCCTTGGCGCCGAGGCGCGGCACCTTCTTCAAGTTGGTGCGCGCTTTGAAGGCGCCGTTCTCGTCGCGGAAGGCGACGATGTTGGAGGCGAGCGTCTGGTTGAGACCGGAGACGCGCGCCAGCAGCGGGGCCGACGCCATGTTGACGTCGACGCCGACCGAGTTGACGCAATCCTCGACCACCGCATCGAGCGAGCGGGCGAGACCCGACTGGTCGACGTCGTGCTGGTACTGGCCGACGCCGATCGCCTTCGGCTCGATCTTGACGAGCTCGGCCAGCGGATCCTGCAGGCGGCGCGCGATCGACACCGCGCCGCGCAGGCTGACGTCGAGATCGGGGAATTCCTTGGCGGCCAGCTCGGACGCCGAATAGACCGAGGCGCCGGCTTCCGACACCATCGCCTTGGTCAGCTTCAATTCGGGCATCTTGGTCATCAGCTCGGCGACGAGCTTGTCGGTCTCGCGCCCGCCGGTGCCGTTGCCGACGCTGACGATGTCGACCTTGTGCTTGATGCACAGCGCGGCCAGCGCCGCCAGCGAGCCCTGCCAGTCGCGCCGCGGCTCGTGCGGATAGATCGTCGTCGTGGCGACGACCTTGCCGGTCTGATCGACGACAGCGACCTTGACGCCGGTGCGGATGCCGGGGTCGAGGCCCATGGTGACGCGATGCCCTGCCGGTGCCGCCAGCAGCAGATCTTTCAGGTTGCGCGAGAACACGCCGATGGCCTCGGCGTCGGCGCGCTCCTTGAGGCGCGACAAAAGACCCGTTTCCAACGTACCCGACAGCTTGTCGCGCCAGGCGAGCCGCACCGTCTCGCCCAGCCAGGCGTCGGCGGGGCGGCCGCGATCGGCGATGCCGAAAGCGCTCTTGATGCGCCCCTCGGCCGGATGCGGTTTGCCGGCTCTCGTGCGCCACGTCGAGATCCAGGCTGAGAATACCCTCGTTCATGCCGCGCAGCATGGCGAGTGCACGGTGTGACGGCATATCCTTGATGCGCTGGCCGAAGTCGAAGTAGTCGGAGAACTTGGCGCCCTCCTCGCCCTTGCCCTTCTTCACCGCCGACTTCAGCTCGCCGTCGCTCCACAGCCATTCGCGCAAGCCGCCGACCAGCGTCGGCGTCTCGGCGATGCGCTCAACGAGGATATGGCGCGCGCCGTCGAGCGCCGCCTTGGCATCGGCGACGCCCTTGCCGGCGTCGATGAATTTGGCGGCCTCCGCCTCGGGGTCGAGCGCGGGGTTCTTGAGTAGGGCGTCGCTCAGCGGCTCGAGGCCGGCCTCGCGGGCGATCTGCGCCTTGGTGCGCCGCTTCACCTTGTAGGGCGCGTAGAGGTCTTCCAGCTCCACCTTGGTCGCCGCGCCATTGATGGCGCGCGCAAGATCGGGCGTCAGCTTGCCCTGCTCGTCGATCGCCTTGAGCACGGATGCGCGGCGATCCTCCAGCTCGCGCAGGTAGGAAAGCCGCTCCTCCAGCTTGCGCAACTGCGTATCGTCGAGGCCGCCGGTCTTCTCCTTGCGGTAGCGGGCGATGAAGGGGACCGTCGACCCCTCGCCCAGCAATTCCACCGCCGCCACCACCTGCGCGGGGGCAACGCCCAGCTCCGTTGCGATACGCTGGTTGATCTTGTCCATGCTGACCCCGGTGCGTGACGTTTCTTTAAGTCGGGCTGGCGTCATACTTCCCTCGGTCCCGCGAGGGAAGCGCCGTTTGGCGGCAAGTGCTACAAATCAAGTGTGGAATTGGGAGGACGGGATATGCGTTGTCTGTTCGCCGCATTGACGGCGGCTGCTCTGCTGGCGCCAAACTTTGCCAGCGCCGGCGATTATGCACCGATGGATTGCGCCAAGGCAAAATCGGCCGCCGAGCTGACTGTCTGCAAGAACTATGCACTGGGCCAGGCCGAGGCGCGCATGGCGACGCTCTACGGTATTGCCACGTCGCTCGTCGCCATGGGGCAGCGCGGCGACATGCAGGGCGCGCAGCGCGATTGGCTGCAGACGCGCGAGAATTGCGGCGACCGCGTCGGCTGCCTCACCGCCGCCTACGCCATGCGCATCAAGGATTTGAACGCGACCATCGCGCAGATCGCCGCCCGCGGCCCGTTCTGAGCTAATCCAGGCAGTCGAGGTTGACCGCCCCGGCGCGGACGACAACCACGCCGCAGCCGAGCGCACGCGCCTGCCGGTGGGCGAACCGCAGCGCCACGTCGGCGTCGCGGAACACCGCGCCGAGCGTGGCGCGGTTGTCCTTCACCACCCACTGATGTGCGGTGCTTTCGCCGACGATGATATAGAGCTTCGAAGTCGGGACTTCGTCGCGACGGGCCGCCGCGGTCTTGGGGCTCATGGGGCGAGGTTCATCTACGGCGTCTCGCCCAACAGCTTGCGCCACCAGGCAAAGTAACCAAGCGGAGCGGCCACCTTGACCCGCGGGCCGGCACACCGCTCGGCGAGCGCATGCAGCTCGTGCACCCGCGCCACGGCAAACGGGTGGAGCGCTTCGCAGCTGTGGACGTTCTGCCCCACGCCCGACTTCCTCTTTCCTATTTGCGTCATCGCCTAACTCCTTCAGGCAATGAGATCGGCGCGGGCGCATAAAAATTCCATATGGATTTGCGCCCGTATCCGTAGTCTCCGCATAAAGCACGAGTGCCGATGAACGCAGGCTGACTGGACGCCGCGTGCAAACGTCGAGTGCCTACTACGCGCTTGAAAACCTGCAAGGGATTGGAAGACTTACCCACGAATCGCGCTACCCAGACGCGGGGTTGGGCAGCATAGTGTCCGAGGGAAATGTCTCGCACCGCAGCGCGCAAGGTCATGGATTCCGCCGGCTCCCTCGATCGTGCGCGGCAGGTTCTGGCCGACGTATTCGGCTTCCGCGACTTCCGCTCGCACCAGGCGGATATCATCGCGACGGTGATCTCCGGTGGCGACGCGCTGGCGCTGATGCCGACCGGTGGCGGCAAGTCGCTGTGCTACCAGATCCCCGCGCTCGTGCGCCCCGGCACCGGCATCGTCGTCTCGCCGCTGATCGCGCTCATGCAGGATCAGGTCGAGGCGTTGACGCAAGCAGGCGTCAAGGCCGCCTTTCTCAACTCGACGCTCGACTATCGCGAGCAGACGGCGCTGGAGAACCGCGTCGCCGCCGGTGGTCTCGACATCCTCTACGTCTCGCCCGAGCGGCTTGCTGCAGGATCGCACGCTGTCGCTGCTGACCCGCACCGAGCTGTCGCTGTTCGCCATCGACGAGGCGCACTGCGTCTCGCAGTGGGGGCACGACTTCCGCCCCGAATATCGCCAGTTCAAGGTGCTCGCCGAGCGCTTTCCGAACGTGCCGCGTATCGCGCTCACGGCAACGGCCGACGAGCGCACGCGCGAGGAGATCGTCAGCGAGCTGAAGCTCGAGCAGGCGCAGCGCTTCGTCGCCAGCTTCGACCGGCCGAACATCCGCTACACCATCTCGACCATGGGCGGCATGGGCGCGCGCGAGCGGCTGTGGCAGTTCATCGAGGCCGAGCACGCCGAGGACGCCGGCATCGTCTACTGCCTGTCGCGCAAGTCGGTCGAGGAGACGGCCGCATGGTTGACCGGCAAGGGACGCACGGCGCTCGCCTATCATGCGGGTCTCGACGCCAACGTCCGCCGCACCGTGCTGGAGCGCTTCCGCAAGGACAGCGGCATCATCGTCGTCGCCACCATCGCCTTCGGCATGGGCATCGACAAGCCCGACGTGCGCTTCGTCGCCCATCTCAATCTGCCGAAGTCGATCGAGGCCTACTACCAGGAGACCGGGCGCGCCGGCCGCGACGGCATGGCCGCCAACGCCTGGCTCGCCTATGGCCTGCAGGATCTCATCCAGTTGCGCCAGTGGATCGGGCAGAGCGACGGCTCGGAAGCCTACAAGCAGGTGCAGCGGCAGAAGCTCGGCGCGCTGATCGGCCTGTGCGAATTGCCGAGCTGCCGGCGCCAATCGCTGCTCGCCTACTTCGGCGAGCGGCAGACGCAGCCGTGCGGCAATTGCGATAACTGCCTCGCCCCGCCGGAGACGATGGACGGCACGGTGCTGGCGCAGAAGGCGCTGTCGGCGGTTTATCGCACCGGCCAGCGTTTTGGCGCCACCTACCTCGTCGACGTGCTCATGGGGCGGGCGAACGAGCGCGTTACGCGCGCGGGCCACGACAAGCTGCCCGTGTTCGGTATCGGCAAGGATACCGACGAGCTCACCTGGAAAGGTGTCTTCCGCCAGCTCGCTGCCGCCGGCCACCTCACCGGCGACGATGACGGCTACGGCACGCTGCTGCTCACCGACGCCGCGCGCCCCGTCCTGCGCGGCGAGCAGCGGTTTCTCGTCCGCGTGGCGACCAAGGAGACGCGCGCCAAATCCAAGCGGCAGAGCAAGAGCGCCATCGCCGTCGCCGAGGCCGACCGGGCGCTGTTCGAAGCCCTGCGCGCGCTCCGCCTGCGCCTCGCCGCCGAGGCCAAGCTGCCGCCCTACATCATCTGCACCGACGTGACGCTGGCCGAGCTCGCGTCGGTGCGCCCCGTCGACACGGAGGCGCTGCACGGCATCACCGGGCTCGGTAACAGCAAGATCGCACGCTACGGCGCGGCGCTGCTGGCGACGATCGCCGCCCACGGACGCCAAGCGGTGCCCGACAACGGCATGTCGCCGGCCGTCAACCAGACGCTGGCGCTGCACCGTCAGGGCCTCGACGCCGGCAAGATCGCGGCAACGCGGCGCCTCGACGTCGACGTCATCTATGGGCATTTCGCCGAGGCCATCGAGCGCGGCGTCCTCGAAGCGCGCGACGTGCTGGGGCTCGAGGAAGCCGACATCGACGAAATCCACGAGGCGTTCGACCGGCTCGGCACGCTGGAATCCGGCAAGATCGGCCCCGTGCACGCCGCCCTCGAAGCGCGCTTCGACTACGGTGTCCTCAAGTGCCTGCTGGCCGAGCTGAGCTGATGGGTTTAGCCGTGCAGCAACCTGCGACCAATGCGGACTTGCAGCGTCACGGGCTTGCGGCAATCGGCAATAAGCCCTATTCCACCCCATCGATTTGGCCGGACAATGTGGCCGCTACGCCTAGGCACCGCCGGGCGCACGATCAGTGCCTCACCAACATCGTACTTCGGCGACGAGCGGTCCTGCCGCCGCGTGCGCCGTTCTTCGTGAAACGAAACCGACTGATAGGAGTCAAATGAAGGCCTTTAGAGACCCAACTTTCAGCGACCGCCTGGGGAACTCCTCGGCGGCCAAGAAGGCTGCTTTGGACCGCTTCCGTGCCAAGGCCGAGGATCCCGCCGTCGCCGAGCTACGAGCTGCGCGCGCTGCCGCCGCCGCCGAGCGCGAATTGCGCGCCGCCGAGCGTGCCGAGGCGCGCCGCGTCGAGCAGGAGCGTCAAGCGGCGCAGAAGGCGGCGGACGAGATCGCCGCGCGTGCGGAACGTGAGGCCCGGCAGATCCGTGAAGCCGACGAGATGCTCGTGCTCGAGGTGCAACGCAAGGCCGAGCGCGACGCGCGCTATGCCGCCCGCAAGGCCCGCAAGGCGGGCTGAGCTCCAATCCCGATGCAACGAGGCCGCGCGATCTTTCGCGCGGCTTTTTGTTGGGCCGGTGCCCTGTCAGTCCGTATCCGAGTGCGCCCTGTCCGCGCCCGAAGGTGGGGTGACATCGCGCTCCGCCCGCCACAGGTGCAGCACCATGAGCTTGATCTTCATCGGCAGCTCCCGCCAGCTCGCTCCCGACGTGAATTCCTCGAATGTCGTTCGCGTGTCCCTGCGCGGGATCTTGGCCTGCTCTGGATCGTGTTCCATCATGGCCTCCTCAAGTCCT
This sequence comes from uncultured Alphaproteobacteria bacterium, assembly GCA_963812795.1. GTDB lineage: Bacteria > Pseudomonadota > Alphaproteobacteria > Rhizobiales > Hyphomicrobiaceae > Hyphomicrobium_A. Next base: position 769,341 of record CAWEWG010000007.1, read on the forward strand.
CGCGAGCTGTAACGCTCGAAGGTTCCATTCGGTTACACGCTAACTGTCATTTAGGGCGCAGCACCTCGAAGCGCAGGCTGCGGCCGAGGACGGCGCGCAGGCGCCAGGGCACCAGCCGCCCGGCGCGGATCAGCCACAGCAAGCGGCGCGGAAAGGCGATGAAATCGTGCCCGCGATCGAGCCCGCGCTTGATGCGCCCGGCTGCCACGTCCGCCGAGACGATCAGCGGCAGCGCGCCGACATGGCCGGCCACTTGCGCCGTCCCGATGTGGCCGGGGTAGACGAGGCTTACGCTGACACCCTCCGGCTGCAGCCATTCGCGCAGCGCCTCGCCGTAGGCCATCAGGCCCGCCTTGCTGGCTGAGTAGGTCGGCGCGTCCGCCGACGGCTGCAGCGCCGCGAGCGAGCCGATGATGGCAATGCGGCCGCTGCCGCGCGCGCGCATCGCCGGCATCGCCGCCGCGATGGTGAGGATGGCGGCTTCGAGGTTGGTGCGCAGAATGGCCGTGACCTCGCCGGCGTCCTCCATCTCGCGCGCCGGGTGATGGCCGGAGAAGACGCCCGCATTGACGATGAGCAGATCGATGGGACTGGCGGCGGCGAAGGCGCGAATGAAGTCGTGCCCCGAGCCTGCCTCGCACAGGTCGCAGGCGTGCACCTCGACGATCGCGCCACGCGCCCGGCACTCGTCGGCGACCTCCTGCAGCCGTGCCGCGTTGCGCCCCATAAGGGCGAGCGTGCGGCCGTTGCCGGCGTAGAGAAGCGCGAGCGCGCGCCCCAGCCCCGCACTCGCCCCCGTGATGACAATGGAGCCCGAACCCTGCCTCTGCACAACGTCAACGCCTTTCATCGCCGCCCGAGAGGCCTATGCATAGCTCAGAGGCAACGAAAAGGTCGCGCGAATTGGGTCGCGCGGCCCCGCGGTGCCCAGCCCCATCACTCGACGCTGAGCTCGAACTCCTGACCCTCGCTGAGCTCGATCTCCATCTTGCGCTGCGCGTCGCCGAGCTGCTTGATCCACTTGTCGGGATCGATCTCCAGCATGTACTTGCCCGGTGGCAGCGCGATCTGGGTGGAGCCTGGCACGTCGCCGTCGGCCGCCTCCTGGCCGTCGGGGGTGCGCAATAAGAACCTGAAGACACCGAGATCGGATTTGACCTTGAGCACGCCCGGCTTGATCGTCGTCGTCTCGCCGCCTTTCAACTCGACGCCGCCCGGCCACAGCAGGTTGCCGAACTTCACGTCGAACCGGCCCGGGATCAACGTGGCACGCGGCTTGGCGTAGAGTATTTCCTCGACGACCTCGCCCGTCTCCGGCTCGAGCACATAGGCGAATTCGCCGCCGCTCGGGTTGACCTCGAGATAACCGGGCTTGATTTCGGTCGTCTCGCCGGCCTTGACCTCTATGCCCGTCCAGCTGCCATTCCCGAACTTCACGCTGTAGATGCCCGGAGACAGTTCGAGCACGCGCTGGACCGACGAGAGATCGTCGACCTTCTGACCCGCGGCGTCGATCACATCGTGCGAGAAATGGCCCTCGACCTCCATCTTCAGCTTGCCGAACTTTTGCGTGGTGACGACGATCTGCTTTTTTGTCGGGGGCGGGTCTGCCGCCTTGGCCTGCGCCGCCTTGCTGAGCGCGGTTGTGAGCTCGCCCGTGCTTGAAGCATCGAAGTAGCTGCCGCGCGCCACGCTGGCGATGCACTGGAGCTGCTGGCGCGTGACGGCATCGACGCCAAAGCCGACGGTGTGGACGACGAGCTTGGCATCGGCCTCGGCGAGCGCCTTGGCGGTGGCGCATGGATCGCCCGCGCAGGTTTCCTTGCCGTCGCTGACGAGCAGAACGACGCGCTCGGCCGTTTCCTCGCTGGCGAGATCCTTGGCGGCGAGCTGAAGCGAGTGATTGATGGGCGTATAGCCCCGCGCGGTGATGGCGTCCTTCTCCTTCAGAACCGCCGCCTTGTTGCCGGCGACCGCATCAAATCCGACGACGAGCGCGCTATCGTTGCAGTCCTTGTTCTTCGGCGGCGATTGATGACCATACGCACGGAACGCCAGTCGCGTGTCGGCGGCGAGCCCGCCGACTAAGTTGCCGACGGCAGCCTTGGCCGCGGCGATGCGCGTCGTCCCTTCGGGAAGCTGGGCGTTCATGCTGCCGGAGGCATCGAGCACCAGCTCGATGCTGCGCCCGGTTTCAGCGACAGCCGGCGAGAGAGGGATAGCGAGAGCCCATAGCGAGGCCAAGGCAACAGCTTTTTGAGACATTTGGTGCACTCCACGATTACCGAGGATTGCGACCACTCTCTATTCGGACACGCCGCCGCAGTGTTCCCTAGGGAACAGCGGCAACCCTACCGAAGGCGCGCACGAAGCGGGCGACAACTGTGCCCTTGGCGAAAAAGGCCGCGCTGGCGAACCGGCGCGGCCTCCGTAGTGCCCATCAACAGATGTGCGATCAGCCGAGGCGCTTCTCCAGCGCGCTGAGCTCATCGTGCAGCGCCTTCGGCAGGCGGTCGCCGAACGTCGCGAAATGCTCGCGGATCAGCGGCAGCTCGGCCTTCCAGCCTTCTTTGTCGAAGCTGGTCAGCTCCTTCATGTCGCTGGGCTCGACCTTGACGCCGGAGACGTCGATGGCGCCCTCGGCCGGAACCTTGCCGATCGGCGTGTCGACCGCCGCCGCCTTGCCGTCGCAGCGATCGAAGATCCACTTGAGCACGCGGCTGTTCTCGGCGTAGCCGGGCCACATGAACTTGCCAGCCGCGTTCTTGCGGAACCAGTTCACGTAGAAGATCTTCGGCATCTTGGCGCCGCCCTTCTCGCCCATCTTCAGCCAATGGGCGAAGTAGTCGCCCATGTGGTAGCCGCAGAAGGGCAGCATGGCCATCGGGTCGCGGCGGATGTCGCCTTTGACGCCCGAAGCGGCGGCCGTCTTTTCCGACGCCATGACCGAGCCGAGGAAGGTGCCGTGCACCCAGTTGAGCGCCTCCGTGACGAGCGGCACCGTCGTCGCGCGGCGGCCGCCGAAGAGGATGGCGTCGATCGGCACACCCTTGGGGTCTTCCCACTCCTTGGCGATCACCGGGCATTGGCCGGCGGGCGCGGTGAAGCGGGCGTTGGGATGCGCGGCCGGCCGGCCCGACTTGGGCGTCCAGTTGCGGCGCATCCAGTCGATGGTGTGCTCGGGCGTGGTGCCCATCTGCTCCCACCACACGTCGCCGTCGTCGGTCAGCGCGACGTTGGAGTAGATGCAGTTGGCGGTGAGCGTCTTCATGGCGTTGAGGTTCAACTCGTTGGACGTGCCCGGCGCCACGCCGAAGAAACCCGTCTCCGGATTGATCGCATAGAGCCGCCCGTCGGCGCCGAACTTCATCCAGCAGATGTCATCGCCGATGGTCTCCGCCTTCCAGCCCTTGATCGTGGGGGCCAGCATGGCGAGGTTGGTCTTGCCGCAGGCGGACGGGAACGCCGCCGCCATGAACTTCACCCGCCCTTCCGGATTGGTGAGCTTGAGGATGAGCATGTGCTCGGCCATCCAGCCCTCGTCGCGCGCCTTCACGCTGGCGATGCGCAGGGCGTGGCACTTCTTGCCGAGCAGGGCGTTGCCGCCGTAACCCGAGCCATAGGACCAGATCTCGCGCGTCTCCGGGAAGTGCGAGATGTACTTGGTCTTGTTGCACGGCCACGGCACGTCGGCGGTCGCCGGCGTCGACAGCGGATAGCCGACCGTGTGCATGCCGCGCACGAAGTCTTCCGAATTGCCGAGCGCCTTCCAGACCGCCGACCCCACGCGGGTCATGATGTGCATGTTGGCGATGGCGTAGGCGCTGTCGGTGATCATCACGCCGATGCCGGCGATGGGCGAGCCGATCGGCCCCATCGAGTAGGGCAGCACGTACATGGTGCGGCCGGCCATGGCGCCGTCATACAGCTTCGACAGCGTCACCTTCATCTCGGCCGGATCGAACCAGTTGTTGGTCGGGCCGGCGTCGTCCTTGCTCTGCGAGCAGATGTAGGTCTGGTCCTCGACGCGTGCGACGTCGAGCGGGTCGGAGCGCACGAGGATCGAGTTCGGCCGCTTCTCGGGGTTCAGCCAGAGCGCCGTGCCGCCATCGACCAGCGCCTTTAGCATGGCCTGGTACTCGGCCTTGGAGCCATCGCACCAGACAACGTCTCTCCGGCTTGAAGAGAGCCTTGGCCTCCTCGACGAATTTCAGGACTTTTGGATTGCTGGTGGGCGGGCTGGTGGTGGGGGTGTACGTCGCGGCGGAGTGACCGTTGTCCTTGGACTTGAAGACAGAAAAGATACTCATATGCGGCGTTTCCTCGAAGCTTGTTTTTTGTCGGCTAAGCTTTCGGACTGACAGCTATCATTGAAAGGGAACGCGTTTCAAGCAATTGCGTCGCACACGTGTGCTGATGGTTTCCCCTCACGGCCCGGGCGACCGCGGCGGCCGCAAATCATTCAGCGAGACGGCGGGATAGTAAGTGCCGGCGAGGCGGCGAACCCACCAATCCGTCGATCTCGCATCCGCGAAGACGATAGTCGTAGAGCAGCGCGCGCACGTGCTTCGGCGGTCGCCTCGCCGAACGGCTTCTCCGCGAAGAGGGCAAGGACGACCGGGGTGCCTTCGAGCAGCCGCCGCAGCAGCCGTTCGATCCATTGCTGTTGTCCCGCAGTCCCATAGGCGGCGAACCAGAGCTGCCAGTCGAGGCGCGGCTGATAGGGAATGCTCCAGGTCGGTGCCCTTCCGACCGGCCCCGGCAGATACGGCAACGCGTATTCGCGCCAGGTACGATTGTCGTCCGAGCCTTCGATGCACGATGACCGGGCGCGTGGTCGTCGTCGTCGCGAAGAGGCCGTACGGGTTGACGATGAGCAGCGGCGCCAGCGCCTCGGTCAACTCGCCGGCAACCGGCAAGTTGCGACCGCTGAGCGGCGCGTAGACGAGGTTCACGCCGATCGGCACGACGATGAGCGCGAGGGCTGTTGCCAAGCCCGCGGCAAGGCGGCCGGGTCGGGGTGCGCTGCGCGTGAGACGCACGGCGAGGCCGTTGGGCAGCACGCGGCGAAGCGCTTGATCGTCGAAGAGGAACAGGCACAGCAGCACGGTCAGCAGATTGAACCAGTTATAGCTGCCGGTCAGCATGATCCCGATCTGGAACACGATGACGAGCGCGGCGGCGAGCATGCGCGGGCGGCGCGGCAGGAAGATCAGCGCCACGGCGACGAGCTCGATGACTGAGCGCCGCCGCGGTCGCCGCTGAGAGCATCCAGTGCGGCAGCTGCGCCGCGTAGAAGGCGAGCGGCGAAGGCAGCGGCTGCGTCCAGAAGTGATAGTCGAGGGCGGTGAGCTGCTGCCAGGTCGCGTCGCCGGAGGCGAGCTTGACGAGGCCGGCAAGGAACAGGAAGCGGAACAGCAGCAGGCGGTACAGCCAGACGACGATGCGGGAGCCGCCGGTGAGAAAGATGGCGAGGAATCCCGCTTCGACCAGCAGCATGTCCCACTGGTACGTGAAGAACATCTGCCCGGCGTAGACGAACGACAGATAGAGGACGCACAGGCCGACGAGTGCGAGGCGCTGGGCGATGCCGACGGTGAGCAGCACGCTCAGTCCGATGCCGGCGATGGCGCCGGCCATCAGCGCCGCGTCAGACGCATTCAGCCAGAAGACCGTCGGCAGCCGCCAGTAGGCATCGGTGCCCCAGCCGGTGCGCGCGGCGGCGAGATACTCCTCGAGCGGCAGGATGCCTTGCGCGCCGACCAGTCCGCGCACCTGTAGCGTCAGCGAGACGAAGGCGGCGAGATAGATGAGGCCGAGGCCGCGCAGGAACAGCGCCGACACGAGATCGTAGCGCGCCGGCTCCAGCGTGCTGCCCCACAGCAGATGCGTTGCGCCAGCGAGCAGCCCGCGATGGCCGGAGATGAAGTGGTAGGCCGCCTCGCTTAGCGGCTCGAAACCCGGCACGTGGCAATACAGCCACCACCATGCACGCTGGGACGGTACGTAGCTCAGCAAACGGAATGTGGCACCGGCGCCGGAATAGACCTGACCGTCCGGCTCGATGAACTGCACGGCTTGTTTGAATTCGCCGACAGGGAGGCCCGCGAAGTCCGCCGCCGCCTCCTGGTAGGGCCGATAGGCAACCTTGTCGCCGGTGAGCCGCTGCCAGTAATCCACCCACGTGCGGCAGATCCCGCAGTCGCCGTCGAACACGAATGTCGGGTGCAAAGGGTTCATGTACCGCCGACTTTAGGACATGTACCGCTTGACGTTGAATGCCGCCGGGCCCTTATTCAGCGAGCTAGCTGGCCGGACGGCCGCTGCCGGATTGCGGGCGTCTGTGGCCCATCGAGCAATTCCGGTGGAGGAAAGTCCGGGCTCCATGGAGACACGGTGGCGGCTAACGGCCGCCGGGGGCGACCCCAGGGAAAGTGCCACAGAAAGCAAACCGCCTGCGGTTCGCCGCAGGTAAGGGTGAAAGGGTGCGGTAAGAGCGCACCGCGCGGCCGGCGACGGTCGTGGCAAGGCAAACCCCACCGGGAGCAAGACCAAATAGGGGTGGCCGGGCGTGCGCGAAAGCGTGGCGCCAGGTCCGTCATCAGACCCGCCACCCGGGTTGGTTGCTTGAGGCGCCCAGCAATGGGCGCCCCAGACGAATGGCCGTCGCGGAGGCGCAAGCCTTCAGACAGAACCCGGCTTACAGGCCAGCTGGCATTTCCTTGCTAACGAGACGAGCCTACGCCGATCTGCAATGCAGCGCGGGTTTGGCTACGGCGCCGGGGGCGTCGTTGGCGTTGTGGGTGCGGCCGCCGGAGGCGCGGGCGGCGCCGCGGGCGGTGTCTGCATGGCATACCAAATGATGCCCAGGACAGCGAGCACGGCTACGGCAATGAGGATTGTTCTTTGATCCATGACTTTTCCTCGCAATGGTTGCCACCCAAAATATCCCAATACCCAGCCGGAAACCACCCGAGAATGGGCCTCGCCTAGGCTCCTGAGCTTGTTATCAAATGGGCAATTTCATTACGGGCGTTAGCGATTGCCTGCCTTCCGCGGCGCGCCATCGTCCGTTATCGTAGCGTTTCAGGTCAGGCGCCAATCGCACTTTAATTGATGGCGCTTTATCGCTTGATTTCACAATGAAATTTCAATTGCGCGGTAAGCAATCCCGCTTACCTTCGCATGACGGCTGATGGAGGTCTTCATGCGTAAATTACTGACGGCTTTGGTTCTGGCTGGCGCCGGTGTGGCAGCTCTCGGCGCCACCGCCGATACCGCTTCTGCTGGCGGCGGCTACCGCTGGTATCGCGACTATGCCCCGCTCTACCCGCAGGTCTACTACGGACCTCCGGTCGTCTACGTCGTCCCGCCCGCGTACGCCTACTACCCGCGCCCCGTTTATGGCGCTTGTTGCGGCTACGTCGTCGGCCCTGCGGCGACCTACTACCCGCGTCCCCAGATCTATCCGCGCCAGCGCTACGTGCGTCCGTACTACGTCGGCCGCCGCGGTCGCTGCTGCTACTGAGCGATCATCGCGACTTCCCGTTAGCGACGAGCCAGGCCGGATTGAACCATCGATCCGCCTCGCCGTCGTACGGGAGGCGCGTGATGTCCCAGTGGCGGATGTACTTGGCATAGACGTCCCACACCGGCGGGCCGCCGCCGATGAACACGACGCGTCCGGCGAACTTCGCCAGCGTCTCCTCCGCATCCATGTGTGAGCGCAACTCGACGACCGTCATGTGCTGGCGCTCGTACTCGGGAACGGCGCGCGCCGTGGTCGGCCCTGCCAGCAGCACGTGCCCGCGCGTCATCCGGAAAAAGTTCTCGACGTCCTCCTTGTACTCGCGACCCTTGTTGCCCTCCCACGGCAGGTGGCCGTTGAGGCCCAATTGGCCGCTGAGGCCGATGGCGCACATGGAGCGCACGTCAGGCATTCGCTTCTCCTCAAACTTTCGATCGTGTCGGGGAAAACCAGGCTCGCGTGGCGAAACTAGCACAGGGTTCTGAGGCCCCAAGGCCGGCGGGCTGCGGCGTGCCGAAAATCGCTTGTGCACAAGGGTCTGATGGCGTTCGGGCCCACCGAAAAACGTTAATAAACCATTGACGTCCATCCCATCCCATGCGATCCCATAGTGGCCCGACCGCACCGGGCAGGGTCCCGTGGCTGGGCGCCGGTTTCGATCGAGGGCTCGAGGCCCGAGCGACCGCCACGGCTCCCCCGCCGGTGCAACGGCAACTGAGCGAAGGGACGTCCTTCGCAGTGGGTTGAATTCGAGTGGTGCGCGAGGCCGGAACGAGGGGATGGACCGCTTTGTCTCGACATTCACAAACAAGATCGACGCCAAAGGCCGGGTCTCAATCCCCGCCCCTTTCCGCGCCGTACTCGAACGCGACGGCTACGCCTCTGGAGGCGCTGGCGGCATCTACTGCTACCCCGCGCTCGAAGCTCCGGCTCTCGATGCTGGCGGCGAGAGACTTGCAAAAAAGATCGACGGGCTTCTCGCGGGCCTGCCGGACTATTCGGATGAGCGGGACGAGCTGTCTGTCGCGCTCTACGGCGATGTCCAGGTCATCGCGATCGACGGCGACGGGCGCATCAGCCTTCCTGAAGCGCTTCGCGCGCACGCCGGCCTTACGTCCCAGGTCACTTTTGTCGGCCTGGGTGACAAATTTCAGATGTGGCAACCTGAGCGCTTCGCCGAACGGCGCGAGCGTGCTCGGGAGAAAGTCCACCAGACACGCAAGCTCTTCGGCGCGGGGAACCGTTCGTCCTCAGACGAGGATGACGGCAGCGAAGGAGCACGGGGATGACGGCGCGCCGCCGGCCAGGAGCCACTGAGCCCGGTCGTGCGCGCCACATCCCCGTGCTGCTTTCGGAGGTTATCGCCAGCCTCCGACCGGTAGACGGCGGCACCTACATCGACGCAACGTTCGGCGCCGGCGGCTATACCCGCGCCATCCTCGAGGCGGCCGCCTGCAATGTGCTGGCGCTCGATCGCGATCCGAGCGCCATCCTCGGCGCGTCAGCGCTGCGCGAGGAGTTCGGCGACCGGCTCACGCTTCTCCAATCGCGCTTTTCCGAGCTCGATCTGGTGGCCGGCGAGCAGGATGTGACGCCGGTCGACGGCATCGTGCTCGACATCGGCGTGTCGTCGATGCAGCTCGACCAGCCCGAGCGCGGATTCTCGTTCCAGGCCGACGGCCCGCTCGACATGCGCATGTCGTCGTCGGGGCGGTCCGCCGCCGACATCGTCAACGAGACCGACGAGGAGGATTTGGCGCGCATACTTTACATGCTCGGTGAGGAGCGCCGCTCGCGCGTCATCGCGCGGCTCATTGCCAAGGCGCGACTCGAAGATGGCCCCATCACCACCACGCGGGCGCTGGCCGAGCTGGTCACGCGCGCCGTCGGCGGCCGCCGCGGCGATCCCCAGCATCCGGCGACGCAGACGTTTCAGGCGTTGCGCATCTACGTGAACGACGAGCTGGGTGAGCTCGCCCGGGCGCTGGCCGCCGCCGAGCGCACCTTGAAGCCCGGCGGACGGCTGGTGGTCGTCACCTTCCATTCGCTCGAGGACCGCATCGTCAAGCGCTTCTTGCAGGAGCGGGCGGGCAAAGAATCGCGCGGCTCCCGGCACTTGCCGGAGCAATCCGTAAAATTTGCAGCACCGAGTTTTGAGATTGTTAACTCGCGTCCGTTAACACCTTCGAAAGCAGAACTCGAGGTAAACCCGCGCGCCAGATCGGCACGTTTGCGGGCGGCGGTACGCACTGGGGCATCGAGCTGGCCACTCGACGAGGCCGAGCTCGGGGTGCCCTCGGTGGAGGACTAGAGGCAGACGGCTGGAGGGCGCGATGCGGCTGATCATTCTTGGGGCGCTGATCCTCACGATCGCCAGCGCCTTCGTCCTCTACAGCAGCAACTACGACACCCGGCTGTTCGAAGCGCGCGTCGCCGAGCAGGAGCGCGCCATCGACAAGGCGCGCAGCGACATCTCCGTCCTCAAGGCCGAGCGCGCGCACCTCGGGCGCCCGGAGCGCATCGAGCCGTTGGCGCGCGCCCTCGGTCTCGGCCCGGCAACCGAGCAGCAGCTCGCCGCAACGCCGGAGGACGCATTGGCACGCGTCCTCTCAGGCAACGTTAGCGGCAGCGGCAAGAAAGCGGGGAACTGAGCGGTGGCGGAGTCGCGCATGGATACGGACGAAGGCGAGGAAGGCGGTGTCACGCGGATGCCGCAGGCCGCCAACGGACCCTTGCGTACGCTCATCGCCACCGTCGCCATGGCTCTCTTCTTCATGGCCGTCGGCGCTCAGCTCGTCCGCCTAGCGTTGATGGGCGTCAGCGGAAGCTCAATCTCGCTCAACGAGACGGTTGCGCAGAGCTTCGCGCGTCCCGACATCGTCGATCGCAACGGCCGCCTCTTGGCTACCGACGTCGAAGCCTACTCGCTGTTCGCCGACCCGGGGCGCGTCATCGACCGCGACGAGGCCGTCGAAAAGCTGGCCGTCGTGTTCCCCGATCTCGACACCAACGCCTTGCGCAAGGAGCTGTCCGACCGTAACCGCCGCTTCATCTGGGTGCGGCGCGGCCTGGCTCCGCGTGCCGCACAGGCGGTGCACAATCTCGGTATTCCGGGCTTCGATTTTCGTCGCGAGCTGCGGCGTGCCTATCCGGGCGGCAAGCTGGCCGGACACGTGCTCGGCTACGTCAACATCGACAACAAAGGCGTTGCCGGCATCGAGCGCTATGTCGACGAGGTGGTCGGCGTCGAGTCCGTGCAGGGCGCCACGCTCGCCGAGCGCCCGCCCGTGCGCCTGTCGATCGACATCGGCGTGCAGCACGCCGTCGAAGCCGAGCTCGCCGATGCTGTAAGCCGCTACAAGGCGCAGGGCGCGGCCGGCGTCGTGCTCGACGTGACGACGGGCGAGGTCATGGCTTCCGCCTCGCTGCCCGCCGTCGACCCGGCCAGGCCGAACATGGACCAGGAACGCCTCGACAAGATTGCCGGCAGCACGTTCGAGCTCGGCTCGGTGTTCAAGACGCTGACCGTGGCGATGGCCATCGATCAGGCGCTGGTGACGCCGGAGACGGTCATCGACGCGCGCCATGAAATCAAGTCCGGGCGCTTCACCATCAAGGATCTGCATCCCTTGCGCCGGCCGCTGTCGGTGGCGGAGATTTTCTTGCACTCCTCGAACGTCGGTGCCGCCAAGCTGGCGTTGCTCGCCGGTCCGCAACGCTTCCAGGAATTCCTGCGCCACATGCAGCTGCTCGACGTCATGAAGACGGAGGCGGGCGCCATGCCATCGCCGCAGGTTCCGCAACGCTGGGGCGAGATCGAAACCATCACCGCTTCCTACGGCCACGGCATAGCCATGGCGCCGCTGCAGTTCGCTGCCGCCGCTGCTGCCGTCGTCAACGGCGGCCGCAAAGTAACGCCGACGTTCGTCAAGAAACAGGCCGATGCCGGGATCGCCGAGATTCCGCTCGTCAGCACGGCGACCAGCGGCAAAATGCGTGCGCTGATGCGGCGCAACGTCGCCGAGCAAGCCGGCACCGGCAAGCGCGCGGAAGTGCGCGGCTACGAGGTCGGCGGCAAGACCGGCACCGCGGAGATGCCCGGCGTCGGCGGCTATCGCGAGAAAGCCGTGATCTCCTCGTTCCTTGCGGCATTCCCGATGGACAACCCGCGCTACCTCGTGTTCGTGCTGTTGTTCGAGCCGTCCGGCACGCAGGAAACGGGTGGCGAAGTGCTAGCGTCGCGTAACGCGGCGCCGACGGCGGGGCGCGTGATATCGCGCATCGGACCGCTGCTCGGTATGCTGCCGACGCAAGCGGCGACGACCGGCGCCACCGGTATGGCGTTTGACGCCTTGAGCCCCGCAAAATATGAAGCACGGTGACGTCGGCATCTGCGGCACGAGGCGACGAATTTCGCGATCAGGACACTAGGAGAACCATGCTCCTCTCCTCGCTCATCGGGGCCGACGCCGCCGCTCCGGCCGGATCCGGAAACGTGGAGGTCGCCGGCATAACGTCGGACAGCCGCAACGTCCGGCCCGGTTTCGTTTTCGCCGCGATCTCCGGCTCCAAGGCGGATGGGGCACGTTTCATCAGCGACGCTGTCACCAAGGGCGCCGTCGCCATCCTCACCCGCGAGGACACCGAGGTCGTCGGTATTGGCGACGTGCCGGTGCTGCGTGCCGCCGAACCGCGGCGCGTGCTCGCCCTCATGGCCGCAAGGTTCTATGGGCTGCAGCAGCCGCAGACGGTGGTGGCGGTCACCGGCACCAGCGGCAAGACGTCGGTCGCCGACTTCACGCGGCAGATCTACGCTTCGCTCGGACACAAGAGCGCTTCGCTCGGCACCATCGGCCTCGTCAAGGGCGACAGCGCCGTCTACGGTTCGCTGACGACGCCCGATCCCGTCTCGTTGCACAAGACGCTGGCCGAGCTTGCCGCCGAGGGCGTCACGCATCTCGCCTTCGAGGCCTCGTCGCACGGCCTTGATCAGCATCGGCTCGACGGCGTGCTGATCAAGGCGGCCGCCTTCACCAACCTCGGCCGCGATCACCTCGACTATCACCCGACGATCGAAGAGTACTTCGCCGCCAAGCTGCGCCTGTTCTCGGAATTGCTCCCCGCTGACGGCACCGCCGTCATCAACGCCGACAGCCCGGAAGGCGCCCGCGCGGCGGAGGCGGCGCAAGGCGGCGACCGCCGCGTCTTCACTGTCGGGCGTGCCGGCGAAGGCTTGAAGCTGGAACGGCTGGTGCGCGAAGGCTTCGCACAGCGCATGTCGGTCGCGCACGAAGGACGCGTGTTCGACATCCGTCTGCCGCTGCTCGGCGAATACCAGGCTTCGAACGCGCTTGTCGCCGCCGGCCTCGCCATTGCCACCGGCGATGTCGCCGGCCGCGTGCTGCCGGCGCTGCAGGGACTAAAGGGCGTCAAAGGGCGGCTGGAGATCATCGGTGAAGCGCGCGGCGGCCTTGCCGTCGTCGACTACGCGCACAAGCCAGAAGCGCTCGCCGCCGTGCTCGATGCGTTGCGCCCCTTCGCCACCGGCAGGCTCATCTGCGTCATGGGCTGCGGCGGCGACCGCGACAAAGGCAAGCGGCCGATCATGGGCGCCATCGCGGTCGAGAAGTCGGACGTCGTCATCGTCACCGACGACAATCCGCGCACCGAGCGGCCGGAGGCGATCCGTGCCGAAATTCTCATCGCTGCGCCGGGCGCGCAGGAGATCGGCGACCGCGCCGAGGCGATCGCCGCCGGTGTTGGCATGCTCGCCGCCGGCGATGTCGTCGTCGTCGCCGGCAAGGGTCACGAGACCGGGCAGCTCGTCGGCGACAAGGTGCTGCCGTTTTCTGACCACGACGAAGTGCGCAAGGCATTGGAGCGCGGCTAAGGCATGAGCGGAGCTCTGTGGACTTGGGACAAGCTGGTGCCGGCGGCCGTCGGCACGGCCGATGGCGCGCCGCAGGTGCCGCTCACCGGGTTCTCCATCGACACGCGCTCGCTGCAGCCGGGCGAGGTGTTTGTCGCCCTGCGCGACGTGCGCGACGGCCACGACTTCGTCCTCGAAGCCTTCCGCAAGGGCGCCGCGGCGGCGCTCGTCGCTGCGGAATACAAGCGCGTCGACGGCGATGGCGCGCTGTTGCGCGTGCGCGAAACCTTGGAGGGCCTGCGCAGCATAGCCGCCGCTGCACGCCGCCGCACCGAAGCACGCATCGTCGCCGTCACCGGCAGCGTCGGCAAGACCGGTACCAAAGAGGCGCTGCGCAATTGCCTGTCGCGCCTCGGTCCGACGCACGCCGCCGAGAAGTCCTTCAACAACCACTGGGGCGTGCCGCTGACGTTGGCGCGGATGCCGGCGGAGGTGCGCATTCGGCGTGTTCGAGATCGGCATGAACCACGCCGGCGAGATCACGCCGCTGACGGCGCTGGTGCGCCCGCACGTCGCCATCGTCACGACGGTGGAGCCGGTGCACCTGGAATTCTTCGGCACGACCGAAAAGATCGCCGAGGCGAAGGCCGAGATCTTCTCCGGCCTCGAGCCGGGCGGCGTTGCCGTCCTCAACCGCGACAACGCCCACTACGACCTGCTTGCAGCGGCGCGCCCGCGAGCATGGCGCCCGCATCGTCTCCTTCGGCCGTCATGAAAACGCCGACGTCCACCCTGAAGTGTGGTCGCTCGATGCCGACGGGTCGGACATCGCCGTTCACATCGGTGGCCGGCGCATTGCCTACCGCGTCGGCGCACCGGGGGCGCACCTTGCGCAGAACTCGCTTGCCGTCATCGCCGCCCTCGACGCCCTCGGCGCCGACGTCGAGAAGGCTGTTCCGGCGCTCGCCGCCATGCGCGCTGCCAAGGGCCGCGGCGAGCGGCGCGAGATCGCGGTGCCGGGCGGCTCGCATCCTGCTCATCGACGAAAGCTACAACGCCAATCCCGCCTCCATGCGCTCGGCGCTCGCCGCCATGGCGGCGGTACCGCGGACGCGCTATAGCCGCCGTATCGCGGTGCTCGGCGACATGCTGGAGCTGGGGGAGAACTCGGGCGCGCTGCACGCGGCGCTCAACGATCCGGTTGACGCAGCCGAGGTCGATCTGGTCTTTGCCTGTGGCCGCGATATGCAGCGGCTGTTCGAGGCACTTCCCGCGGAGCGCCAAGGGGCGTGGGCGCCGCAGTCGGCGGGGATTGCCGAGGCGTTGGGGCAATCGGTGCGCGCGGGCGACGTGGTGATGGTCAAAGGCTCGCTGGGCTCGCGCATGGCGCCGCTGGTCGACTTGCTGATTGCCAAGGGCGCACAACAACATGCGCAAGCCCAAGGTTGACATGGGCGTAGGTCGCGAACACACGGCAGACGCCGTTCGGAGAGTTGGATGCTGTATGAGCTGGTGAACCTCAGCGATCAGATCGGGATCCTGAACGTTTTCAAATACATCACCTTCCGTACCGGCGGCGCCATCTTCACCGCGCTGCTGTTCGTCATGCTGTTCGGGCCCGGCATTATCGATCTGCTGCGCGTGAAACAGGGCAAGGGGCAGCCGATCCGCGACGACGGCCCCAAGTCGCACCTCTCCAAAGTCGGCACGCCGACCATGGGCGGGCTCATGATCATCGCCGGCGTCATCGTCTCGACGCTGCTCTGGGCAAACCTCGAGAACCCCTACATCTGGATCGTCCTCGGCGTGACGGTCGGCTACGGCGCCATCGGCTTCTATGACGACTACCTGAAGGTGACGCGCCGCACCTCGTCGGGCTTCTCCAGCCGCATGCGCCTGGGGCTCGAGCTGCTCATCGCTGCCATCGCCACCGGCTTCGTCATGTATCTGGGGCCGCCGGAGATCAGCCAGGTGCTGACGCTGCCGTTCTTCAAGAACGTGGTGCTGGACCTGGGGCTATTCTTCGTCTTGGTCGGCGTTCTCGTCATCGCCGGTGCCGGCAACGCCGTGAACCTCACCGACGGCCTCGACGGCCTGGCCATCGTGCCGGTGATGATCGCCGCCGCCACCTTCGGCCTCATCGCCTACCTCATCGGCAACGCCAAGTTCGCCAGCTACCTGCAGATCCACTACGTCGCCGGCACCGGCGAACTGGCGGTCATCTGCGGCGCGCTCGATCGGCGCCGGCCTCGGCTTCCTGTGGTTCAACGCG
The DNA here is from genome assembly GCA_963812795.1 of uncultured Alphaproteobacteria bacterium. GTDB lineage: Bacteria > Pseudomonadota > Alphaproteobacteria > Rhizobiales > Hyphomicrobiaceae > Hyphomicrobium_A. The sequence continues at coordinate 785,010 of CAWEWG010000007.1, forward strand.
CCGCCGGCCATGATCTTCATGGGCGATACCGGTTCGCTGGCGCTCGGCGGCGCGCTCGGTGCCATCGCCGTGGCCACCAAGCACGAGATCGTGCTCGCCATCGTCGGCGGCCTGTTCGTCCTCGAGACGCTGTCGGTCATCATTCAGGTCGCGTCCTACCAGATTGACCGGCAAGCGTGTCTTCCGCATGGCGCCGCTCCACCACCACTACGAGCAGCAGGGCTGGCAGGAATCGACCGTCGTCGTGCGCTTCTGGATCATTTCGGTGATCCTGGCGCTGGTCGGCCTCGCCACGCTCAAGCTGCGCTAAGCGGGCCACACTCGATCTTTTCCAGTTGCGTTAGATTCCAGCCATGATTCGCATCACAACGTTTGCCGGGAAGCGGGTCGCGGTGTTCGGCCTGGGCGCGTCCGGCATCGCCACCGCCAAGGCGCTGGTTGCCGGCGGCGCCGAAGTCGTCGCCAGCGACGACAGCGCGGCGGGCATCGAGGCCGCGGCCGAGGCGGGGCTGAAGACCGCCGACCTCAAGCAAACGAACTGGGCCATCTACGATTCGCTGGTGCTGGCGCCGGGCGTGCCGCTGACGCATCCCGCGCCGCATTGGACCGTGCGGGCAGCCAAGCTCGCCGGCGTCGAGGTGATCGGCGACCTCGAGCTGTTCGTGCGCGAGCGGCGGGCGCAGAAGTTCCACGTGCCGCTCATCGCCATCACCGGCACCAACGGCAAGTCGACGACGACGGCGCTGACGGCGCACATCCTCAAGCGAGGCCGGTCGCGACATGCAGGTCGGCGGCAACATCGGCACCGCCATGCTGTCGCTGGAGGAGTTCGCGCCGGGCCGGCACTACGTCATCGAGTGCTCGTCGTATCAGATCGATCTGGCGCCCAGCCTCGATCCTTCCGTCGGCGTGCTGCTCAACGTGACGCCCGATCATCTCGATCGCCACGGCACCATCGAAAACTATGCGGCGGTGAAGGCGCGGCTGCCGCAGGGCGCGCGCAAGGCGATTGTCGGCATCGACGACGCCTATTGCCGGGCGATCGCCGAAAGCCTGCGCGCCACCAAGGGCGCCGACGCGGTGCTGCGCATCTCGGCACGTGCGGGCGCCGACTGCGATGTCGGCGTCGAGGGCACCAAGGTCGTGCTGCGCGCGGCGGGCCGTACGACCGAGATCGCCGACATCGCCGGCATCGGCTCGTTGCGCGGGTCGCACAACGCCGAGAACGCGCTGCGCCGCCAGCGCCGCGCTGCTGTCGCTGCCCGAGCCGCTCGCCGCTTCCGACATCGCCCGCTGTCTCGAAGACGTTCCCCGGTCTCGCCCACCGCATGGAGGAGCTCGGCCGCCAGGGCCGCACGCTGTTCGTCAACGACAGCAAGGCCACCAACGCCGAATTCCACCGAGAAGGCGCTCGTCTCGTTCCCCGGCGACATCTACTGGATCCTCGGCGGCAAGCCGAAGTCGGGCGGCATCGTCAGCCTCACCGAGCACTTCGGCCGCGTCGCCAAGGCCTACCTGATCGGCGAGGCGACGGACGAGTTCGCCGCCACGCTCGACGGCAAGGTCGTGTTCGAGCGCTGCGGCACGCTGGAGGCTGCGACCGCCGCCGCCGCCCGCGATGCCGCCGCTGCCGGCGCGCGCGAGCCCGTGGTGCTGTTGTCGCCCGCCTGCGCCTCGTTCGACCAGTTCCGCAACTTCGAGGTGCGCGGCGAGGCTTTCCGCGCGCTCGTCGCCGCGTTGCCCGGCATCGACATGAAGCGGGGCGCTGCATGAGGCTGTCGCGCGCCGACCGCAGCCGTGTCGCCGACTGGTGGTTCACCGTCGATCACGTGCTGGTCGGCGCCATCCTCGCCCTCGTCGGCGCCGGACTGATCCTGTCGCTGGCGGCGAGCCCGGCCGTCGCCATCCGCAAGGGCCTGCCGACCTACTACTTCGTCGAGCGCCACCTGTTCTTCTCCGCCGTCGGCGTGCTGATCATGCTGACGGTGTCGCTGTTCTCGCCGCGCGGCGTGCGCCGCCTCGCGCTCGCGCTGCTTCATCGTCGCCCTCGCTCGGCATGATCGCGCGTCCACTTCTTCGGGCCCGAGATCAACGGCGCGCGTCGCTGGCTATCGATCGCCGGTCACACGATCCAGCCGTCCGAATTCGCCAAGCCGGGTTTCGTCGTCGTCTCCGCCTGGCTGTTCGCCGAGAGCGAGAGGCGCCGCGACATGCCGGCGCTGCCGCTCGCCATCGCCGTCGCCGCCTGCTTCACCGGGCTGCTCATCTCCGAGCCCGACGTCGGCCAGACGCTGCTCGTCAGCGCCGTATGGGCGACGCTGTATTTTCTCTCAGGCCAGGCGCTGCTCGGCGCCGGCATCATCGCCGTGTGCGGCGCCATGGGCGCCGCCTTCGCCTACTCCTCGTTCGCCCACGTGCGCTTTCGCGTCGACAAGTTCTTCGCCCCGACGCCGGGCGACAACTCGCAAGTCGATCGCGCCATGAAGTCGTTCTCCGAGGGCGGCTTCCTGGGGCGCGGTCCGGGCGAGGGCACCATCAAGACGGCGCTGCCCGATGCCCACACGGACTTCATCTTCGCCGTCGTCGCCGAGGAGTACGGCATCATCGCCTGCATGGTGCTGCTCGGCCTGTTCGCCTTCGTCGTCATGCGCGCGCTCATCGCCGCGGCGCAGGAGAAGGATGCGGCGACGCGGCTGTCGATACAGGGGCTGGCGCTGCTGTTCGGCCTGCAGGCGCTGATCAACATGGGCGTCAACGTCGGGCTGCTCCCAGCCAAAGGCATCACGCTGCCGTTCGTTTCATCGGGCGGATCGTCGATGCTGGCGGTATCCATCACGCTGGGTATGCTGCTGGCGCTGACGCGTCACCGCCCGCACGTCGCGCGCCTCAGAAAACCGCCATTGCTGACGGACGTCGTTGGCATGCAGCCTTCAGGACCGGTGCAGAAGTGACGAAGCAAACGGCATCGGTATTGCTGGCGGCCGGCGGCACCGGCGGGCATTTGTTTCCCGCCCAGGCTCTCGCCGAGGAGCTGGCGCGGCGCGGCATCGCCGTCGACCTCGCCACCGACATGCGCGGCGACCGCTACGGCACCGGCTTTCCCGCGCGCTCCATCCATCGCCTGCCCTCGGCGACGCTCGGCTCGAAGTCTCCCGTCGCCATGGCGCGCACGGCGATGCTGCTGTCGCGCGGGCTCATCGCCTCGTTCAAGCTGCTCGGCGAGATCAAACCGAAAGTGGTGATCGGCTTCGGCGGCTATCCCACCTTCCCGCCGCTCAAGGCCGCCGGGCTGCGCGGCATCCCGACGTTGCTGCACGAGCAGAATGCCGTGCTCGGCCGCGCCAACAAGATGCTGGCGAAGGGCGTCACCGGCATCGCCACCTCGTTCGCGGCGACGAAATATCTGGCGCCCGAGCTGGCGGACAAGGCGCGCCTCACAGGCAACCCGGTGCGCAGCTCGGTGATCGAGGCAGCCAGGCGCCAGTTCTCGCCGCCTGCGCCGCAAGGCCCCCTGTCGCTGCTGGTGTTCGGCGGCAGCCAAGGCGCGCGCTACTTCTCGGAGGCGGTGCCGCCGGCTCTGGTGCTGCTGCCCATGGAGATCCGTCATCGCCTGGAAGTCGTGCAGCAGGCGCGGGCCGAAGACGCCGAGGCTGTGGCCGCGGCCTATCGCGCCGCCGGCATCACCGCCGAGGTGTCGCACTTCTTCGCCGATCTACCTGAACGCATGGCGAAATCTCATCTCGTGGTCGGCTCGCTCCGGCGCCTCGACGGTCGCCGAATTAACGGTGATCGGGCGCCCGGCCATTCTGGTTCCGCTGCCGCACGCGCTCGACAATGATCAATTGCAGAACGCCTCCCGGCTTGCCGAATCAGGTGCGGCTTGGTGTATCGAACAGAAGGATTTGTCACCTCAGCGCCTTGCACGCGATATCGGAACGTTATTGGGTGATGGCCGGCAACTTGCCGCAGCAGCGGATGCCGCCAAGAAGCTGGGTCGGCCGGACGCGGTGGGGCGCCTGGCGGACCTGACCGAGGAGCTGATGCGTTCTGGGCGCGTGGGCGGCTAAGGGCAGCCGCCGCCATAAGCGGGCCACGAAGCTGGCGGCATTGGTCGGCGACGAAGGTACGAGGGAAGACATATCATGCAGATGCCCCGCGAGATCGGGACCTTCCACATCATCGGCATCGGCGGCATCGGCATGAGCGCCATCGCCGAGATCCTGCTGGCGAAGGGCTATTCGGTTCAGGGCAGCGACCAGAAGGACAGCGCCAACGTGCGCCGCCTGCGCGCCAAGGGCGTGCGCGTGTTCATCGGTCACGACGCCGTCAATCTCGTCGGCGCCCGCTCCGTCGTCATCTCCACCGCCGTCAAGGCGGGCAATCCCGAGCTCGAGGCGGCGCGCGCCAAGGGTCTTCCCGTCATCCGCCGCGCCGAGATGCTCGCCGAGCTGATGCGGCTTTATTCGACCGTGTCGGTCACCGGCACCCACGGCAAGACGACGACGACTTCGCTCATCGCTCACATCTTCGCCGCGGCCGGGGTCGATCCGACCGTGATCTCCGGCGGCATCATCCAGGACTGGGGCACCAACGCGCGCCTCGGCAAGGGCGAGTGGATGATCGTCGAGGCCGACGAGAGCGACGGCACCTTCGTGCGCCTGCCGACGCAGATCGGCATCGTCACCAACATCGACCCCGAGCACCTCGACTACTTCAAGACGGTCGAGAACATGCATCGCGAGTTCGAGACCTTCTTCCGCAACATTCCCTTCTATGGCCTCGCCGTCACCTGCATCGATCATCCGGTGGCGCGCGACATGGTCGAGCGGCTCGAGCTGCGCCGTGACGGCCGCCGCCTGCTCACCTACGGCACCACGCGCGGCGCCGACCTCGTCCTGCGCGGTCTGACGCAAGAGCGCGGCGGCATCGTCATCGACGCCGAGCTGGGCGCGCGCGTGCGCGGCGGCGAGCGGCAGCTTCGCGGCTGGCAGATCCCCATCCCCGGCCAGCACAACGCACTCAACGCTCTTGCCGCCATCGCGGTCGCCAGCGAAGCCGGCATTGCCGACGCCGCCATCCGCTCGGCCCTGTCGACGTTCACGGGCGTCAAGCGCCGCTTCGAGCTGACCGGCAACTGGAACGGCGCCTCGATCTACGACGACTACGCCCACCATCCGGCGGAGATTTCGGCGGTGCTGGCGGCAGCGCGTGCCGGCGCTCGCGGCCGTGTCATCGCCGTGTTCGAGCCGCACCGCTACTCGCGCGTGCACGACCTGTTCGGCGACTTCTGCGCCTGCTTCAGCGAGGCGGACAATGTCGTCGTGGCGCCGCTCTACTCGGCCGGCGAGCAGCCGCTGCGCGGCATCGACCAGCACTACATGGCCGAAGGCATCCGCAAGACCGGGCACCCGTCGGCGATCGCTATCGACAGCGTGCGCGAGCTGCCCGCCGTTTTGCGGCGGATGATCCGTCCCAACGACGTGGTCGTCTGCCTCGGCGCCGGCACGTCGACCGAATGGGCGCACGCGCTCCCCGATTGGCTCGCCGCCGAAGAGCCGCGTCGCGCCAACGCGGTTTAGTTCGCACCATCTCGTAGGCCCGGAGGCGCACGTTGTCGTTTCCCGATATCAGCGCCGACCTGCAGGCCAAGCTGCCGGATTTGCGCGGCCGCCTTTCCGCCGGAACCAAGCTCGCCGACATAACCTGGTTCCGCGTCGGCGGACCGGCGCAGGCCTTGTTCTCGCCGGCCGATGAGGCCGACCTCGCCTACTTCCTCGCCGGCATCCCTGCCGACCTTCCCGTCACCGTCATCGGCCTCGGCTCCAACCTGCTGGTGCGCGAGGGCGGCGTGCCGGGAGTCGTCATCCGCTTAGGCAAGGGGTTTGCGACCATCACCCCCGAGCCGGGCAATCGCATTCGCGCCGGCACGGCAGTCCCCGACGTGAAGGTGGCGCGCGCCGCCGCCGACGCCGGCGTTGCCGGCCTCGCCTTCTATCGCGGCATTCCCGGCTCCATCGGCGGCGCCCTGCGCATGAACGCCGGCGCGCACGGCCGCGAGACGAAGGACGTGCTGATCGAAGCGCGCGCCGTCGACCGCACCGGCAAGGTCCACACGCTGTCGCTCGCCGACATGGGCTTCACCTACCGCCACAGCGAGGTGCCGGCCGACTGGATCCTCACGCAGGCCCTCTACCAGGGCACGGCCGGCGATCCGGCGGCGATCCTCAAGGAGATGGAAGAGGTCGCCGACTATCGCGAGAAGAACCAGCCCATCCGCGAGCGCACCGGCGGCTCGACGTTCAAGAACCCGCCCGGCCAGAGCGCCTGGAAGCTCATCGACGAAGCCGGCTGCCGCGGCCTGCGCGTCGGCGGCGCCAAGGTTTCCGAGATGCACTGCAACTTCCTCATCAACGATGCCGGCGCCACGGCCGAGGACATCGAGCGGCTCGGAGAGACCGTACGCGCGCGCGTCAAGGCGAGGTCGGCCGTCTCGTTGCAATGGGAGATCATCCGCATGGGCTTGCCGCTGCCCGGCTGTCCGACCGGCGAAGCGCTGGCGCAGGCGGAGGTCATATGATCGGCAAGGCGCCGGAGCGCACGCATGGCCACGTCGCCGTGCTGATGGGCGGCTGGTCGGCCGAGCGCGAGGTGAGCCTGCGCTCGGGCGCGGCCTGTGCCAAGGCGCTCGAGGGCGAGGGCTATCGCGTCACCCTGATCGACGTCGATCGCAACCTCGCCGCCCGGCTGAAAGAAGTTGCGCCCGACGTGTGCTTCAACGCGCTGCACGGCAGGTTCGGCGAGGACGGCTGCGTCCAGGGCCTGCTCGAATGCCTCGGCATCCCCTACACACACTCCGGCGTCCTCGCCTCCGCGCTGGCCATGCACAAGGAGCGCGCCAAGGACGTCATGGGACCGGCCGGCGTGCCCATCGCCGACGCCGAGGTGGTGACGCGCCGCGAGGCGATGAGCCGCCACGTGCTGCCGCCCCCGTACGTCGTGAAGCCGGTGGCGGAAGGCTCCAGCGTCGGCGTCGTCATCGTCGACTTCGGCGCCAACGGACCGCCGGCCAGGATCGGCGAAGGCGGCGGTCCCGACGACTTCTGATGGTCGAGCGCTACATCCCCGGGCGCGAGCTGACCTGCGCCGTGATCGGCGACTTCGTCACCGACGTCATCGAGATCAAGCCGCTGAAGGGCCTCGAGTTCTACGATTACGAGGCGAAATACGCGCCGGGCGGGTCGCAACACGTGCTGCCGGCCGATATTTCACCGGATGTTTACCAATTGGTCCGGAAATACACAGTTGCAGCGTGTCGCGCATTGGGATGCCGCGGCGCTGCCAGGGCGGATTTTCGTTACGACGACACGACCGATGGGGCAGACGAGCTGATCTGCCTTGAGGTCAATACGCAGCCGGGGATGACCGAGACGTCACTGGTACCCGAGCTGGCACAACATGCGGGCTGGTCGTTCGGCGAGCTCGTGCGGTGGTTGGTCGAGGACGCGAGTTGCAACAGGTAGGGGGCGTGACCGAGATCCCGAAGCGGGTGCCGCTGGCACTATCGCTCGATCCGGACACGACTGCCGCTCCTCCGCCTCCTCTCGGCCAAGCGACCGACGCCAGCGCCTTCTTTCCCCGCCGCCGCCCCGCTTCACGCCAAGCCAGCGTCGGCCGCCGCCTCGCCCTCACCCTGTTCATGGGGCTGTCGGGTGCGCTCGTGTTCTCGATCCTCACCGACGGCGGCAGGCAGACGCGCGCCGTCGCGACGTTCCTGCCCGAGACGGATACGGTGCTGTCCTGGATGGGCATGCGCGTCGAGCAGGTGGCCCTCAGCGGCCAGCGCTTCACGTCCGACGCCGACGTGTTCGAGGCCATCGACATCCCCACCACCGGATCGCTCGTCACCTTCGATGCCGCGCAGGCGCGCGAGCGCATCGAAAAGTTGCCCTGGGTGTCGACGGCCGCCATCAGCCGCATCTTTCCCGGCGCGCTCGACGTGCGCATCACCGAGCGCCAGCCTTCGGCACTGTGGATCGACAACGGCCGCGAGTATCTCGTCGACGACTCGGGCCGCGTGCTCTCCGCCCTGAAGAAGGGCACGAACGTCAAGCTGCCGCGCCTGTCGGGTGTCGGCGCGCCGGCTCAGGCGCAGGCGCTGCTCGATCTCATCGTGCGCTTTCCGCGCATCGCCGAGCGCTTCGAGATGGCCGAGCGCGTCGGCGAGCGCCGCTGGACGCTGCATCTCAAGTCCGGCGTCGTCGTGCATCTCGGCGCCGATCGCGAGGCGGTCGCCCTGGCGGCGCTGTCCTCGCCCGATGAGCTCGGCAAGCTCATCGATACGCCCAACACCATCGTCGATTTGCGCACCCGGGGGCGCATCACCGTACGCGCTGCGCCGTCCCCCGCAGCCGCCACCGCCACCCAGAGTTAGTCGAGGAACGTCATGCTCAGCCGCGACAAGACAGACGGCAGAAACTCCCAGATCGTCGGCCTGCTCGATATCGGGACGAGCAAGGTCGCCTGCATCATCGCCGCACTCGATCCGCCGGAGCGGCCGGGCGAAAGCCGGCGCGTGCGGGTGCTCGGCGTCGGGCATCTGCGCTCGCGCGGTATAAAGGCCGGGGTGATCATCGACCTCGCCGAGGCGGAGGCGACCGTGCGCGCCGCTATCGCGCAGGCGGAGCGAGCCGCTCGCCTGACGCTGGAGGAGGTGTTCGTCTCGGTGTCGTGCGGACGCCTGCAATCGTCCAACTTCTCCGCCTCCGTCGACATCAGCGGCGGCGTTGTCCGCTCCGACGACATCGATCGCCTGATGGCCGGAGGGCACGCCTTCGCCGAGCGCGAGGGCCGGACGCTGATACATCTCAACCGCATCGGCTTCCGCGTCGACGGCGCCGCCGGCAGTCACGACCCGCGCGGCATGGCCGCCTCGCGCCTGTCGGCCGATTTGCATACCGTCGCCGCCGACGAGGCGCCGGTGCGCAACCTGATGCTGGTCGTCGAGCGCTGCTATCTCAACGTGCGCGCCCTGATCGCCACGCCATACGCCAGCGCGCTGGCGGCGACGAGCGAGGAGGAGCGCCGCCTCGGCGTCACCTGCATCGATATCGGCGGCGGCACGGCGACAGTCGCCGCCTTCGCCGACGGCCATTTCATCCACGCCGCCACCGTTCCGGTCGGCGGGCACCACATCACGCTGGATATCGCCCAATCCTTGCAGACACCACTTGCCGAGGCTGAGCGAATCAAGACGCTATACGGAACAATGGTGTTGGCTCAGTCCGATGAGTTCGAGACCTTTTCGTACGCGCTTGCGGGCGAGGAGGATGGGGCTCGCGGGCAGGCAACGAAGGCGCATCTTGCCGGGATCATCCGTCCGCGTGTGGCCGGCATACTCGGCATGGTGCGCGAGCGCTTGGACAAGGCAGGCGTGAGTTCCTTTGCCGGTGAGCGTGTGGTTCTGACCGGCGGTGCCAGTGCCCTCGTGGGGCTCGGCGAGTTCGCCGCCAATACGCTGGGGCGTCCGGCTCGCGTGGCAACCCCGGTGCCGTCCGTAGGACTGCCGTCAAGTGTCGGCAGCCCGGCGTTTTCGACCGTCGCGGGGCTGCTTGCCGTCGCCGCGTCGGGAAGCGGAGAGGTCTCGGGTTTGCGGGACCGCGAGGCGCTCGGTGGGGGATACTTCGAGCGCGTCGGTGAGTGGCTGAAGACCGGCTTCGCGTAAACGACGGTCCACGGTCACGGGGGTCGACGCCCGCAGGGCGCGATCGACATGCATGGGAGCGCGCCAAGGCGATGAGCATCAAGCTGCAGCTTCCAAAGCTTTCCGATCTGAAGCCACGCATCAACGTCATCGGCGTCGGTGGCGCCGGCTGCAACGCCATCAACAACATGATCTCCGCCGGCCTCGTCGGCGTCGAGTTCGTGGTCGCCAACACCGACGCACAGGCCCTGGCGCTGTCGACTGCCGAGCATCGCCTGCAGCTCGGCGTCAATCTCACCGAAGGCTTAGGCGCCGGCTCCAAGCCGGAGATCGGCGAGGCTGCCGCCGAGGAGGCCATCGAGGAAATCCGCGCGCAGATCGCCGGCTCGCACATGGTGTTCATCGCCGCCGGCATGGGCGGCGGCACCGGCACCGGCGCTGCCGCCGTCATCGCCCGCATCGCCAAGGAGATGGGCATCCTCGTCGTCGGCATCGTGACGAAACCCTTCCATTTCGAGGGTGCGCGCCGCATGCGCATAGCGGAGACCGGCATCGCCGAGATCCGCAAGCACGTCGACACGCTGATCGTTATCCCCAACCAAAACCTGTTCCGCGTGGCGAACGAGAAGACCACCTTCGCCGAGGCCTTCGTGCTGGCCGACCAGGTGCTCTATTCCGGTGTCGCCTGCATCGTCGACCTGATCATCAAGGAAGGCCTGATCAACCTCGATTTCGCCGACGTGCGCACGGTGATGAGCGGCATGGGCTCGGCCGTGATGGGCACCGGCGAAGCTTCCGGCGACGGCCGCGCCTCCATCGCTGCCGAGGAGGCCATCGCCAACCCGCTGCTCGACGATGTGTCGCTCAAGGGCGCCAAGGGCCTCTTGCTGTCGATCACCGGCGGTCGCGATCTCACTCTCTACGAGGTCGACGAGGCGGCGAGCCGCGTCCGCCAGGAGGTCGACCCGGAAGCCAACATCATCGTCGGCGCTACGTTCGACGAGACGCTTGGCGATCGCGTGCGCGTGTCGATCGTCGCCTCGGGCATGACACGCCAGGGCGAGCCCCTGCCGGCGCCGATGCCGCCACCCGTCGATCCGCGCCTGCGTACGCGACAGCACGCAGCCCCGCCGCCTCCGCCGCAGCCGCAACGGCACGAAGCGGCACGCGGCTTCCCGCATCAGCAGGCGCACGCGCGCCCCGACGAGGACATGCAACGTCGCCTGAGCGAAGCGATCGGCGTCAACGGCGAAGAGCCTGGACGCGAGCAGCACGCCCCGCAGTCGCGCGAGACGTGGCGCGCGCCCGGCAACGTCGTCATCGAGGAAGGTTTCTCGCAAATGAACTGGGCACCGCAGCAGGTGCCGCGCGGCAGCGCGCCGGTGGAGAACGCGACGACGCCGGAGCAGTTCATCCCTGCGCCGCCGGCTGACCTGCGCCGCGGCGGCCGTCGCATTCCGGACGTGGAAGACTTCCCGCCCGTGGCGCAGCGCGAATATCGCGCCAAGGCCGGCTATCCCGCCCAGGGCGGACCGTCGTCCCCGGGCAGCGAGGAGCCGCCGCGTCGCGGTATCTTGCAGCGCATCATGGGGCGTGCGCGCCGCGACGAGATGGACGATCCGCCCACCAGCAATGCCGCGCCCGACCCGCGTCGCATGTCGAACTCATCGTCGGATGATTGGTGGGCTGCCGAGCGTGATTCGCAGGCACGCAATGATGGTGATGAGCAGGCGCCCTTGCCTGAGTTCTTCAATCGTCAGCGCAAGTAGCCTTCTAAAACCGCAAGAAAGCACCGGAAACACGCAAAAAGTGGCGTGTACCCCCGCGGTAACACAAGGTAAGAAACCGTGATTTGGCGCCGCCGCTAGGCTCAGCGTATCGTCTGATTGTTAACGACAGTCTTCGCTAAGTCCCTGCACTATAAAGGGCGCAGCTCGAAACGACGCCCGTACAAGTTAACGCACATCGCAATTTGGGACGCGAACATTGTTGGGGGTGGGTGGTCGCCGGGGCACACTGGCGATACCCGACAGGGCATCGAGGGACGGGCGCATATGTCGAATCGATTTATCGGCGCGCGACAAACTACGATCGCGCGTGAGATCGAGGTGACAGGGACGGGGGTCCACAGCGGAGCGCCAGTTTCGGTTATTCTGCATCCTGCAGCAGCCGACACTGGGCTCCGTTTTCTTGTCACCAAGCGCGGCCGCGTGGTCGCAGAAATTCCAGCCAGCGTCGAGAACGTCAAGAACTTGACGCTGTGTACCGTGATCGGCAACGACGCCGGCATCACGGTCTCTACGGTCGAGCATCTTCTCGCCGCCCTACGCGGCCTCGGCGTCGACAACTGCATTGTCGAAATCGACAGCAAAGAAGTGCCGATCATGGACGGGAGCTCGGCTCCCTTCGTCGAGCTGATCGACGATACCGGGATCCGCGAGCTTTCCGCGCCGCGCCGCTACATCAAGGTTCTGAAACCGATCAAGGTGCAGGAAGGCGAGAGCTGGGGCGAGTTGCTTCCCCACTCCGGTTTCCACCTCGACGTCGAGATCGACTTCCCGACGCCGCTGATCGGCAAGCAGCGCCTCTCCTTCGAAATGAGCCCCGGCGTTTTCCGCAACGAGATCTCCCGGGCTCGCACCTTCGGCTTCATGAGCGACGTCGAGAGACTCTGGAAAGCGGGTCTCGCGCTCGGTGCCAACCTCTCCAACACCATCGCCATCGGCGAGAACAAGATCATGAACCGCGAGGGCCTGCGCTACCCGCAGGAGTTCGTGCGCCACAAGATCCTCGACGCCGTGGGCGACCTCGCTCTCGCCGGCAAGCCGCTGCTCGCTGCCTACCGCTCCGTCAAGGGCGGCCACCGTCTCAACTCGCTGGTGGTGCAGGCGCTGCTCGCCGACAAGGACGCCTGGACCATCGCCCAGGCTCCGCGGGTCCGCGAGGCCAAGCCGGTCGACATGGGCTTTGCCATCGCCGCCGGAGAGTAACCCGGCGGCCACTCGACGAATCTTTCATGCGCGCGGCCCTCGTGGCCGCGCTGCAGTTTCTGGCCCCTTCGAACAGCGCCGCGTGACCGAAAAGCCGCTCCCGCCAGTCCTATAACAACCATAATCATCGCCTAGCCGAAGAGGCGGTGCACGAGCGCAAAGCCGCGGCTTGTCGGGCGCGAGCGATGTGCTAGGGGTGAGGGGACGCTTGGGGCTCGCGGGGGCCTGATCGTCCAATGAAAGCAGGCGGATGCCGCACGTGGGGAACGTCAATAGTGGCTCGAGCGCGCTGCAAGCCCTGACGGGCTTTGCGCTGCTTGCCGTTGTCGTTGCCCTCGGCGGTTGCGCCGGCGCCGGCGATGCCGCCCGGGCGCTCAACCCCGATCCGCCGAGCAAGATGTTCGCCGACGCCGATGCTCTGCAGAGCAAGGGCAAGTTCGAGGACGCCGCCAAGAAATTCGAGGACGTCGACCGCGAGCATCCGTACTCGCCGGAGGCGCGCCGCGCCATCGTCATGGCGCGCCTATGCCTACTTCAAGGCCGGCAAGCTGCCGGAGGCCATTGCCTCGGCCGAGCGCTACACGACCATGCATCCCGGCACCAAGGAAGCCCCGCTCGCCCACCACATCATCGCTGCAGTCCTACTTCGAGCAGATGAAGCTGCCCGACCGCGATCAGGACGCGACGCGCAAGGCGCTGGCGCAATACAAGATCCTCAAGTCGCGCTACCCGGACAGCACCTACGCGCAGAAGGCCGACAACCAGATCCGCCTGTGCGAGGACACGCTGGCGGCGCAGGAGATGAACGTCGGCCGCTACTACATGGACAAGAACAACCACGTCGCGGCCATCAATCGCTTCAAGACGGTGGTCACCGACTACCAGACGACGGCGCACGTGGAAGAGGCGCTGTACCGCCTGACCGTCGCCTATCTGTCGCTCGGCATTGCGCCGGAGGCGCAGAACGCCGCCGCCGTGCTGGGGCACAACTTCCCCAACTCGTCCTGGTACAAGGAATCCTACGCGCTGCTGAACAAGCAGGGTCTGATGCCTCAGGTCAGCCAGGGCTCGTGGATGACGGACGTGCTGCAGGGCCCGGCCAAGGCCCCGCCGGCGCCGCCGCCCACCGCCAAGGCCAAGCCGGCGCCGGCGCCCGATTGGACGCCAGCGACGACCAAGGAGCTGCCGAAGGCTCCTCCAGGCCCGCCGCCGCCGTCGACGCTCGGCGGCCCCAGCACCTGAGGCTCGCGGCGTAGTCTGTCCCGCTGTCCAAAGCTGTGTGCGCTGTGGCGGTCTGCTTTGCGCCCCGGTTCGCTTCGGCTAATTCTGACCGCGGAAGATGCGACGCCGGGGCGCGCGGAGCCTGATGAGCGACAAGGACACAAGCGCCGCTCCCGTCGAGGAGCTGAAGCGAGCCGAGGCCGAGGCCGAGCTGCGCCGCCTGGCCGCGCTCATCCGTCATCACGACGACCTCTACTACCGGCAGGACGCGCCGGAGGTCTCCGATGCCGAATACGACGCCCTGCGCCGGCGCAACGAGGCGATCGAGGCGCGTTTTCCGAAGCTCGTGCGTCCCGACAGCCCGTCCACGCCGTGTCGGCGCGGCTCCGGTCGACGGCTTCGGCAAGGTACGCCATCGGGTGCCGATGCTGTCGCTCGGCAACGCCTTCGACGCCGAGGACGTGACGCGACTTCGTCGAACGCGTGCATCGCTTCCTGAAGCTCGATGCCGAGGCGCCGCTGGCGTTCACCGCCGAGCCGAAGATCGACGGGCTGTCGATCTCGCTGCGCTACGAGCACGGCGCGCTCACCGAGGCGGCGACGCGCGGCGACGGCATGGAGGGCGAGAACGTCACCGCGAACGTGATGACCATCAAGGAGATCCCGCACAAGTTGAAGGGCCGCAATGTCCCCGAGGCGATCGACGTGCGCGGCGAGATCTACATGGCGCACGACGACTTCTTCCGCATGAACAAGGAGCAGGAAGCCGCCGGCGGCAAGGTGTTCGCCAATCCGCGCAACGCCGCCGCCGGCTCGCTGCGCCAGCTCGACCCCTCGATCACCGCCTCGCGGCCGCTTGCGCTTCTTCGCCTACGCCTGGGGCGAGGCCTCGAAGCTGCCGGCCGACACGCAGTTCGGCGTCTACGAGGCGTTCGCCAAGTGGGGGCTTGCCGGTCAATCCGCAGGCGCGCATCTGCACCGGCGCAGCCGAGCTGCTCGCCTACTACGAGGAGCTGGCGGAGGAGCGCGCCAAGCTCGCCTACGACATCGACGGCGTCGTCTACAAGGTGAACCGCCTCGACCTGCAGGAGCGGCTGGGCTTCGTCTCGCGCTCGCCGCGCTGGGCCATCGCCCACAAGTTCCCGGCCCAGCAGGCGATGACCATCCTCAACGGCATCGACATCCAGGTCGGCCGCACGGGCGCGCTGACGCCGGTCGCCAGGCTGGAGCCGGTGACCGTCGGCGGCGTCGTCGTCACCAACGCGACGCTGCACAACGAGGACGAGATCAAGCGCAAGGACGTGCGCGTCGGCGACACGGTGGTCGTGCAGCGCGCCGGCGACGTCATCCCGCAGATCGTCGGCATCGTCGCCGACAAGCGGCCGAAGGGCGCCAAGCCCTACGTATTTCCCGAGCTCTGCCCGGCCTGCGGCAGCCATGCCGTGCGCGAGGTCGACGAGAAGACCGGCAAGGTCGACGTCGTGCGCCGCTGCACCGGCGGCCTCATCTGTCCGGCGCAGCGCGTCGAGCGCCTGAAGCACTTCGTCTCGCGCAACGCCTTCGACATCGAAGGGCCTGGGCGAGAAGAACATCCAGGCGTTCTACGACGACGGCCTCATCCAGTCGCCGGAGGACATCTTCACGCTGGAGGTGCGCGATGCGCGCTCGGCGAAAAAGCTGGAGGAGCGCGAGGGCTGGGGGCCGCAGTCGGCGACCAAGCTGTTCAACGCCATCGCCGCGCGCCGCAACATCGCGCTCGACCGCTTCATCTACGCGCTCGGCATCCGCCACGTCGGCGAGACGACGGCCAAGCTGCTGGCGCGCTTCTACGGCTCGATCGAGCATTTCCGCGCGGCGATGATCGAGGCCGTCGCAAGGGCAAGGACAGCGAGGCCTTCAAGGAGCTCGACAACATCGAGGGCATCGGCGAGGTGGTGGCCGAGGCGATCGCCGACTTTTTCGGCGAGCCGCACAATGTCCGCGTCGTCGACGATCTCCTGAAGGAAGTGTCTCCGCAGCCACTCGAAGCGGTCGACACGACCTCCGCCGTCGCCGGCAAGACGGTGGTGTTCACCGGTACGCTCGTTGTGCTCACGCGCGGCGAAGCCAAGGCCCAGGCCGAGCGCCTGGGCGCCAAGGTCGCCGGCTCGGTGTCGAAGAAGACCGATTATGTCGTCGCCGGCGCCGATGCCGGCTCCAAGCTCGCCAAAGCGCGGGAACTCGGCGTCACCGTGCTCGACGAGCAGCAATGGTTGCAATTGACCGGGGCGGCGGATCGCGGCTAGGTGCCGCCTGGATTTACCGCGTCCGAGCCCCTACCTAGCTCGGGACATCGCGCCAATAAACGGGAGGCTCAATGCTGAGGAGACGCCGCCTATCCTCCGGGGTTCGCCTCGGGCCTCCGCTGCCGATGCGCCTCCTCAACACGCTGGGCCCTCTGGTCAGGTCGCTGGGCCTGTGGCCGCGCATCGACGTCGAGCGCCAGATGCGGGCGACCGAGCGCAAGTACAAGCGCACCAACTGGACGCCGGAGCTGCGGCGCGCGCTGCCGCCGCGGGCGGAAGGCTTCAACAGCAAGGACGCCGACCTGTCGCTGTTCGGCGCGCTCGTCATCCGCGGCCAGTTCCTCAAGAGCATGGACAACGCCCTGGCGCTCGAGGATCTCATCGCCCGCCATCCCGAGATCCTCGACGAGCAGATCCGCCGGCCGCTGTTCGTGCTCGGCCTCGCCCGCACCGGCACGACGCTGCTGCAGCGCCTGCTGTCGCTGCATGCCGGCGCCCGCTACCTGCCGTTCTGGGAGGGCTACACGCCCTATCCGCGCGAGGTCGGCAATCACCAGGGCGGCAAGGACGGCCGCTACCGCGAGGCCAAGAACCGGCTGGCGCTGCTCGAACTGGGTCGGGCGCGAGTTCAACAAGATCCATCCCATCGCGATCGACGATCCGGAGGAGTGCTACCACCTCTTCCGCAACCACTTCCTCGTGCCGCCCGGCTTCGACTTCGCCAATGTGCCGAGCTACTGGCGCTGGTGGGACGACCGGGCGCATGCCGACGCCTACCGCATGCACAAGCGCCAACTGCAGGCGCTGCAGTGGCTCAACCCGAACCAGCATTGGGTGCTGAAGTGCCCGAACCACCTGTCGGGCATGAAGCACCTGCTGGAGACCTATCCCGACGCGCGCATCGTCTACACGCAGCGCGATCCGCTGAAGACCGTGCCGTCGCTGTGCAGCCTCGACCGCCGTGACGTGGTGCATGACCTCGGACACGGTCGATCTGCACAACGTCGGCGAGTTCGCGCTCGATCTGGCGGATCGCTGCGCCGCGGCGGGACGAGCGGCGATGCAGGTCGTTCCGCGCGATCAGATCGTGCACGTCGAATACGACGAGCTCGTGCGCGATCCGGCCGCGATGGCGATGTCGATCTACGAGCGCCTCGGCTATGCGACCGATGCCGCCCTGAAGGCGCGCATGACGCAGTGGCTGGCCGAGAATCCGAGCGACAAGCGCGGCAAGCACAACTATGCGCTGGAAGATTTCGGCCTGACGCCGGAGATCATCCGCCAGCGCCTCGCCGTCCCGCCCCGTGCGCACCGTCGCCGGCGAGTGACGCTCCGTCCTGTCTTCCCGGAAGCGGCGTGAGCCGCTATCCGGGATCCAGCTAAGTCGCGAAGCCACCGAATGCCATGAGCGCGCGATCTCGGATCCGGGTCCGAGCTGACGTGCCCGGGATGACATGGTACCGCGCTAAAGCGCCGCGGTGGCGTGCCGGAGCCAGGCGCGCGCGTCCTCGTCGAGCTCGGGAGCGAGCGCTGCCGCCACGCGCGCGTGGTAGTCGTCGAGCCAGGCGATCTCGTCGGCGGTCAGCATGTCCTTGACGATGAGCCGCCGGTCGATCGGCGCCAGCGTCAGCGTCTCAAAGCCCATCGTCTCGCGGTCGGCGCCCGGCAGCTTCGTGCAGCTCGGTGACCAGCACCAGGTTCTCGATGCGGATGCCGTAGGCGCCCTCCTTGTAATAGCCCGGCTCGTTGGAGAGAATCATGCCCGGCTCCAGCACCGCCATGCCGGCGCGCGAGATCGACTGCGGCCCCTCGTGCACCGACAGATAGCTGCCGATGCCATGGCCGGTGCCGTGGTCGTAGTCGAGACCGTGCTGCCACAGCGCGCGGCGCGCGAACGGGTCGAGGTCGATGCCGCGCGTGCCCTTGGGAAAGCGCGCGGTGGCGATGGCGATGTGCCCCTTGAGCACCAGCGTGAAGCGCTCGCGCATCTCGTCCGTCGGCTTGCCGATGGCGACGGTGCGCGTGATGTCGGTGGTGCCGTCGAGATATTGCGCGCCGCTGTCGATGAGGAACAGCTCGCCCGGTCGCAGCTTGCGGTTGGTCGCCTCGCTGACGCGGTAGTGGACGATGGCGCCGTTGGGCCCGCTGCCGGAGATGGTGTCGAAGCTGAAATCTCGCGCAGCTGGTTGGTGGCGCGGCGGAAGCCCTCCAGGCGCCGCACCGCCTCGATCTCGTCGAGCGCGCCGGTGGCGGCGGCGCCGTCGAGCCAGGCAAGGAAGCGGGTGACGGCGAGCGCCGTCGCGCAGATGCGCGGCGCGCGCGCCCTTGATCTCGGCGGCGTTCTTGATCGCCTTCAGCGCCAGCGAGGGATCGGGCCCGCGCGCGATGCGCCTTGGCGCCGCCGAGCGCGCGCGCGAACCAATAGCCGGCGGTGTGGGGATCGAGGCGCACGCGCTTGCCGGCCGTGCGCAGCGCCTTCAGCCGGTCGGCGAGGGCGGCCGGCTCGCTGATCTTGGCGAACGTCTCGAGCTGCGCGCGCACTGCCGGCGCCAGCTTGTCGGCGGCGATGAACAGCTCCGGCTTGCCGCTCGCCGGAACGATCGCGAAGGCGAGCGCCACCGGCGTGTGCGGGATGTCGGAGCCGCGGATGTTGAACACCCAGGCGACGCTGTCGCTCAGCGTGAGGACGACGGCATCCTGCTTGTCGGCCTTCAGGCGCTTCTGGATGTCGGCGATCTTGTCCTGCGCCGAGCGGCCGGCGAACTTCTGCGGATGCAGGGTGACCGGGTCGGCCGGCGCCGGCGGGCGCGCCCGGCCCCACACGCGGTCGACGAGGTTGCGGGCCGTGGGAACGAGCTTGATGCCGTGCGGCTTCAGCGCCGCTTCCAGGCGCTCGATCTCGGCGATGGTGTGCAGGCGCGGATCGAAACCGACGGCCTGGCCGCGCGACAGGTGCTCGGCGAGCCACTCGCCGATGGCGCCGCGCGCCACGCTGGAGACGTCGATCAGCCCCGGCTCGACTTCGGCGCGCGCCTGCACCGTATAGCGGCCGTCGACGAACAGCGTCGCCGATCTTCTTGGTGACGATGGCGAGGCCGGCCGAGCCGGAAAAGCCCGTCAGCCATTGGAGACGCGCCGCGCATGCCGGCACGTATTCGCCCTGATGCTCGTCGGCGCGCGGCACGAGGTAGGCGTCGAGCTTGGCGGCGGCCATGAGGCGCCGCAGCTCCTTGATGCGCTCGGTGGCGGCGCCGCGCTCGGACTGGCTTTCGAAGGTCTGGAACATGGCAGCCTGTTTAAGCGCGTTGCGCCGGCGCGGGCAATTCGCATTGCCGCGCACGTACAACTGGCGTCTCCTCAGCGCCGCTTGCGCAGCGTCAGCGTCGACCATTCGCCGATGCGGCGGTGCTGGATGAGGACGAAGCCGTGGGCGGCGTAGGCGGCGATCACCGCAGCGGCCTCCGGGTTGAGGATGCCGGACAGGATGACGACTGCCGCCTCGGCGCAGCGAGCGTGGAAACGCTGCCGGCCAGCGTGCGCAGGGGGCCGGCGAGGATGTTGGCGATGATGAGGTCGAAGGGCGCGGCATGCCGCAGCCACGGATGGTCGAGGCCGAGCGCGCAGGCGGTGGCGATGCGGCGGGCGCCGTTGGCGTCGGCGTTGGCGCGCGCCACCTCGACCGCGATGGGATCGGAATCGGTGGCGATGACCTGCGCGCCGCGCATGCAGCGCGCCGCCGCGATGGCGAGCACGCCCGATCCGCAGCCGAGGTCGAGCACGCGGCGAAAT
Source organism: uncultured Alphaproteobacteria bacterium (assembly GCA_963812795.1). Taxonomy (GTDB): domain Bacteria; phylum Pseudomonadota; class Alphaproteobacteria; order Rhizobiales; family Hyphomicrobiaceae; genus Hyphomicrobium_A. Next base: position 804,995 of record CAWEWG010000007.1, read on the forward strand.
CGCCCTGCGCGCGCCAGCTTGTCGATGGCGAGCAGGCAGCCGAGCGTGGTCGCGTGGTGCGCCGTGCCGAAGGCTTCGCCGGCATCGACGACGATGGCGCGCGGGCCGTAGGGGATGCGCCCGCGGTCGTGGCTGCCGTGCACGACGAAGCGGCCGGCGATGACCGGCGGCAGCGCGGCCTGCGAGATCGCCACCCAGTTGAGGTCGGGCAGGTCTTCCAGCGCCGACGTTGGCGATCGGCCGGCCCTTCTCGGCCCGCAGCGCCATCGGCGGCGGCTTCGGCGTCGGCGCGGCTCTGCGCGTAGGCTTCGATGCGCCAGGCGCCGGCGCCGTCCTCGAACAGCGTCACGGCATCGAGCGGCGGTTCGGCCGCCGTCGAGCGCGTCGGAAATCGCCTGCGCCACGCCGAGATCGGTCGTGCGCACGGAAAGCTTGGTGCTGGCCATCGTCTATGCTGCCGCTGCGCCCTGGGCGGCGCCGCCGTCGCGTCATGCCGGCGGCCGATGGCATTGCCTTCGAACTCCATGCCCTCGGCGCTGACCGGCTCGGGCAGCTCGTCGAGGAAGGCGTCCCACTTCTTGTCGATGTGCTGCGCGGCGTCCTTCGGCTGCATGGCCTCGAGGCGCCCGTCGGGATGCTCGACGACGAGGCCGTCGGCGATCAGTCGCTCCAGCGCGTCGGAGATGTCGAAGTCGACGCTGACGCCGAAGCTCGCCGCGAGATACTGCTCGATGGCCGCGTCGATGTCGGGGATGTCCTGGCGCCGCGCGCTCTCCTTCGTCAGCACGCTGTAGAGCAGCATCTCTTCCTTGATGTCCTCCTCGGCGGCGCGGGCGGCGAGTTTCAGCATGACGCCGCGGTTGTCGGCCATGGCGTGGAAGTAGAGGTTCTGCGCCATCACCACCATGTAGCGCTGCTTCTGGTTCATGAAGTTCACGCTCTGGCGGAAGGCGATGCCGCCGAGGCCGACCATGGCCCCGAGCGCCGCGATCGGGTTCGTCGCCAGCAGCGCGATCTTGCCGGCGGCGCCGAACAGCGCCGAGGCCGAGGCCGCCGCCCGCCGTCGCGCCCAGCCGCAGCTTGTCGAAGAAGCGGAAGCGCACGCGCGTGTTCGGGAAAGACCATCTCGAGATCGCTTCTCGGGATGTTCTTGAACAGCTTCATGTAGATGCAGTTTGCCTTGACCTCCGGCGGCATGCCGTCGCGCTCGCGCTTGACGATCTTCTCGGCCTCGCGGCGGCTGAGCTTCTTCGTCTGCATGAGCTCGCGCACGCGCATTGTCGAACGGCTTCAGCTTGAACAGCAGGAACAGCCGCTGGAAGAGCGGGATGTCGAACTGCTCGCGCAGATAGAATTTCTGCCAGCGGCGGCGGTTGTCGCGCTTGCTCGAGGCGCCGCGATAGTACAGCAGCACCTCCTCGAAGACGTCGAGGTCGACCTGCAGGTCGAGGCCGTAGGCGGATTCTCGCGTCAGGATCTGCTCGACGTCATTGTGGTCGATGCGGACGTAGTTCGCCTGGTTGAGGATGCGCGTCATGCCCTCGATCACGCGCGCCTGCATGACGGCGCGCTCGTCCGGCGTGAAGGTGCGCGTCATCAGCAGGTCGCTGTCGGGGCTGAACGGCTCGTAGGTCTCCTCGAGCTCGTTCAGTTGCGCGTTGTACTGCTGGCGGCGCCAGTGATCGAGGTAGCGGAAGAAGCGGCGCGCCTCTTTGCCCTGTCCCGCCGGCCAGGCCGTCGGCGCCGTCAGGCGGTCGAGCAGCGCAAAGCGGGTGACCGGGATGAAGCGCTCCTTGCCGCGTGCGCTCTCGGGCATCACGGCGTCGAAGGCGGAGACCTTCTCTTCCGTTGGTGCCGCGGCGGCGGCGCTTCCCGTCATCCTGGCGAAGATACCTGTCGGTGCGGCGGTCGGCGCTGCCTGCACGTCGGTCGAAGACATGTTCGGGCTCCCCTCTGGCGCGCTACTCAGGGGGTCAAGTACCACCCCCGCGCACGGCCCCGATTGCAGCCGCACGCCGAGGCTTTTCTAGGGTGGAAGTGCTTGGATTGTCGAGACTTGCCGGTCGCTGCAGGCACATTTGCGACGCCCTGTGGCGCCGCGCTCGGCCGGCGTCTGCCAAGTCGCTGAAATGGCGCTGCAACCTGTTGATTCTTTGCGTTGATAACCCGCGCGCGCGCCACAGTCGTGCCCTTGTTCACCATAAGAACAAACCTGTGCGTACCAACGTGAGAGGGCATAGCGGTGCGTCTTGTTTCCCGCTTTTTTTGCGTCGTCGGTCTGGGATTTCTGCCACTGGTTGGGGCTGAGGCCCGCGAGCGTTTGGTGATGCCGTTCGATTGCGGCGTCGAAGGGGGCGAGGTTCGCCTCAACCCGAGCGTCGAGAAGAGCTACCGCATCGTCGGCGGCCGCGACGAGCAGACGATCACCACCTGCGCCAAGTCGACATCGGCCAGCTTGCCGCACCGTCATGGTGCACAAGTTCGCCGTATCCTGCGGTGGCACCCCCGTTGCCTGGGTCGACATTGCCGCCGCCATCCACTCCGCCGATGCCAATCGCGCCTGGCTCGAGGGCGGGCGGCTCAACCTCGTGATGCCGGTGCGCAATCGGCCGGAAGCCGCCGCCGCCTGCCTCGACCGGCCGACGACGGGCGGCTCGGGCCTCGAGCGGCGCGTGGTGCTCGGCGGCGATTGCCTGCCATGGCGGCGCAAGGCCGCGTTCGAGCATCTGGTGCTGCCGGGCGGTTTTGCCCCAGTCGGCGAGCTTGGAGCGCGGCTGATGGTCGGTGCGGCCGCCAATGAGGCTGCAGTGAACCTTGACGACGCCGACGCCTTAGCGCTGCAGCCGCAGCCGCTGCTGGTGTCCATGACGGACGCCGAGATGGCCGTCGCCAAGGCCGATCCCGCGGCCGTGCTCGAGCCGCGCGGCCAGCCCGAGACATTCGAGACGGCACTCGAGCCGGATGCCAGCTGGCGACGACTGGATCACTGTCGTCCACTCCGGTCCCGAATTCGCGGCTGCCGCCGGCATGGCGCTGCCCGTCAACGCGCGCCCGTGGTCGTGGTTGCTCGTCGTTGCATCGGCCGGGGTCGTCGCGCTCTTGCTGGCGATGCGTTTTGTGCCGCCGGCGCTTGCGCGGCGTTCGTCGCAGGCGACCAGCCGGGCGCTGGCGAAAGGCGGGCTGAGCCTCGCCAACGCGTCCGTCGCGGTGGCGGCGCTGTTGCAGCAGACCGAGACGGCGGCGCGCGGCCTCAAGGGCGCCGGACCTCTGCGCGAGGTGCTGCAGAGCGAGCTCGGCAACGTGCGGGTCCGCCTCGCCAACATCGAGAAGATCGACGGCTCAGGGTGATGTCGACGCCGAAAAGGCCGCGCTGCAGTACCGCGCACTGGTGCGCGAGTTGGAGCGTATCCGTCGCATCGTCGACAGCGCCGTGGCGAGCCTTGCCGGCTCCAAGAAGGGAGCGGCGACGCTGCCGCGCACGGCGAGCGAGGCCTACGAGGTGCTGGGCGTCAATGCCGAGGTCAGCGCCGGCGTCCTGAAGAAAATCGTCGATGCCCTGCGCATGAGCTGGCATCCCGATCACGCCCGCGATGCGGAGGACCGCGTGCTGCGCGAGGACCGCATCCGGCAGATCAACATCGCCTGGGATCTGATCAGCGCCAACCGCGAGGCCGCCTAGACGCGACTTCGCGTTGCTGGGTTGTTCTATCCCTCAACCCCAGGCCTGGACCTGCTGCTCCTGGTGCTCCTGCTGCATCTCGAGCTGCGGCGCCACTTCCGCCGGGTTGCTCACCTTGCGCGAGCGGCCGTCGAAACTGGCGCCCTGCTCGATGGTCAGCGACTGGCTGTGGATGTCGCCCTCGACCTGGGCGCTCGGGTGCAGCACGACGTTGGCGCCGAGAATGGCACCGTTCACCTGGCCGAATACGCGAACGCTGTCGGCGGCGATGGAGCCGTTGACGACGGCCTGCTCGCCGACGATCAGCTCGGCGCAGTGCAGATCGGCCGCGATGGCGCCATTTACGCGCAACGAACCTTTGCAGCGGACGGTGATGGATTGCCCCTCGATGGACATATCCTTGCCGATGACGGACTCGCCGGCGCGTGGGGCCGAACTGGTGACGGAAGGCAGCGTTGTGACGTCGGCAGCAACGACGGTGAGCGATTTGGGATCGTGCTTACGCTGGAAACACCATGACTATCTCCCTCGGCTTATGATCCAGCTGCCAGAAAGGCGTGCCGGCGTGGTGGAATTATGATGAATCGGCAACCAAATCTTCGAGCGATGCGCGGATGTCGATGCGCGCGAGCACCGCCAGTTCGCGCGGCCGGGGCCATGGCCGTGGGCAGCGCTCGTGCTCCTGCTTCTGGGGCCGGCCGGCATGAGCGTCGCCGACGAGTTTCGCGCCGCCGAGCGCCACAAGATGGTGGAGGAGATCGTGATGGCTGGCGCGTATCGCCGGCGAGACACGGGACGGCCCGGTGCTCGACGAGCGCGTGCTGGCGGCCATGCGCAAGGTTCCGCGCCACGAGTTCGTGCCGGGCGAGCAGAAGCGCGCCGCCTACCGCAACCGGCCGCTGCCGATCGGCGAGGGGCAGACCATCTCGCAGCCCTACATCGTGGCGCTGATGACCGATCTGCTCGAGCTGCAGCCCGGTGCCAAGGTGCTCGAGATCGGAACCGGCTGCGGCTACCAGGCGGCGGTGCTGGCGGAGATCGCCGGCGAGGTCCACAGCATCGAGATCGTCGACAGCCTCGGACGCAAGGCGGCGGCGACGCTGGCGCGGCTCGGGTACGCGAACGTGAAGACGCGCATCGGCGACGGCTATCTGGGCTGGCCGGAGGCGGCGCCGTTCGACGCCATCATCGTCACCGCGGCGCCCGACCACATCCCGCCGGCGCTGATCGCGCAGCTCAAGCCGGGCGGACGCATGGTCATTCCGGTCGGCACGCTGTCGCAGGAGCTGATGGTCGTGCGCAAGGCGGCCGACGGCTCGACGCTCAACGAGACGATCGTGCCGGTGCGCTTCGTGCCGCTGACGCGCGAAGCGGAGTAGTTCAAATGAAACGATTGGTCCCGGTGCCAGATTTGTTCCTGCGGCTCCGTGACGGGGTGAGGCCGCCGACTGCGCCGAAGATACTAGCGCGTCAGTCCCACTTCCACGTGATGTCCTTCTCCTTGTAGTCGACGGCGAGCTCCGGGGATTTATCGTCTTCATCGTCGAGCTCTTTGCCGTCTTTGTCGTAAATCAGGACGGTGCCAGTCGATGTTGAGCTTACGTTTGCCGATCTCGCACTCGTATGGCACGGCACGGTGCGCCGCCCAGGTCGGTCCATTTTCCGCCGAAGCGCGACCCGACGCAGATGACCTTGGGCGCCTCTAGATTCTGTGACTTCAGCTCGGCGTTGATCTCGGCGATGAGCTTCTCGTTTTCCTTGAGATGACTCCATCACCTCGTCGAGCTTGATGCTGCCCGGCGCCCAGGCCGCACCGATGCCGAGCATCATGAAAACAATGGTGCCGAGACCAGCCGCAGCCCGACTTGAGCGTGTGCATCGTTCTCATCCCGCAATCACATGCAATATGCCGGGGCACCCTATCAGTCCTCGGGGACGCCCCGAAATAAAAAGGCCCCGCGTTGGCGGGGCCTTCCGAATGGCTAAGAGCCCGACCGGCGTCAGGCGACCGAGGAGTTAATCCAGTCCTCGAGCTTCTTCTTCTGCACCAGCGCGCCGGTGTGCTGCGCGGTGACCTGGCCGTTCTTGAACAGGATCAGCGTCGGCATGGCGCGGATGCCGTACTTGCCGGTGACGGCTGGGTTCTGGTCGACGTCGAGCTTCACGACCTTGAGCTTGCCTTCCATCTCCTTGGCGACCTGCTCGAGCGCCGGAGCCATGGCCTTGCACGGCCCGCACCATTCCGCAAAAAAGTCCACGAGAACCGGTTCCGTGGACTTCAAAACCTCCTGCTCGAAGGTGTTGTCGGACACTGCATTCGCCATGTGTTTTTTCTCCTTTGGATGCCGGCAACTGCGGCTGCGGGCCGGCACCTCTTCGAGCCGGAAGTTAGGAATGCCCCCCGCTAGCGTCAAGGTGACTTACGTCGAGATCCCAGAGGCGGGCGGTGTATTCGTCGAGCACCGCGTCGGGAATGGGCATGATTCGCGGGCCGTCCGTCCATAGCAGCGCCGTCTTAATCGTCCGGCCTGCATAAATTTCGCGCAGCGCCAGGCGATACGCCGCGAGCTGGAAAAGATAAGCCGCTGCAACCTGCTCGACCTTGGTCGGCGGGGGCCGGTTGGTCTTGTAGTCGACGATGAGCACTTCGATCGCCGAGGTCGACCAGCCGATCGAGCTGGCCAATGAGCTTCAGTGGCGGTCCCTTGCGCTTCGGGTTGGGGATAAGCGCCACGATCGGCACCTCGGCCCGGCTCTGCGGGCCGAACAGGGGCGCGAACTCCGGGCTCTGCAAGATGGCCAGCGTCTCGGCGGCGACACGCTTTCGCGCCGCCGGCGGCAGGGCGCTGCCGCGCGCCTCGAGGTAGCCCGTCGCGGCCTTCGGCCAGCCGCTCGCCGGCAGCGTCGGCAGGTGCTGCAGCAGCGCGTGGGTCAGCGTGCCGCGCAGGAAGCGATGGTCGGTCGACTGCGCCGCCGGCGGCAGCGCCGGCGGCTCCTCGTTGGGCGGTCGCTGCCGTGATGGCGCGGCTGGGGAGCGGCTCGCCGCTCTCGTCGGGCGCGTAGGCTTCGAGACGCGACGGGGCGAGCGGAACGGACAGCGCCGGCTCGCGCGGCGCCGGGCTCGTCGCCCACCGCGGCAGCGAGGCGACGGCGGCGCCCTGCCGTTGCGCGCCCTCGCGCGGCTTTTGGCGGCGCCGTTTGCGGCTCGAGGCGGCGGAGAACTTTGCTGCCGTCGTGACCGGCGGCCTCGCTCAGCGTGTTGCCGAGGGCGCCGCTGATCAGCTCGTACCAGCACCCGGCGGATTGCCCGTTCTTGCCTTCGAAGCCGGCGATGTAGAGCCGGTCGCGGGCGCGCGTCATGGCGACGTACAGCAGCCGGTTGCGCTCCTCCGTCTCCTGCGCCCACGCGCTCCTGCTTGGCGGCGGTGATGGCCCGATGCCCGCTGGTGCCCTTGACGCTCCACACGAACGGCTTGCCGTCGGCGCCCTCGGGCAGCCCCAGATCCTCGAGGTCGAACAGCGTCGCCACCGGGCCGCCCGTGGCCGTCGAGCAGGTGTCGGGCAGGAACACGATGGGCGCTTCGAGGCCCTTGGCGCCGTGCACGGTCATCACGCGCACCTCGTTGCGGCCGTGCTCCATGTCGCGCTTCACCTCGCGGTCGGCCTCGCGCAGGTAGGCGAGGAAGCCGGTGAGCGAAGGCGGCGCGTCGTCGTCGTAGCTCAGCGCCAGATTGAGGAACTCGTCGATCGGATCGGCGGCCTCCGGGCCGAGGCGGGCGAGCAGCTTGGCGCGGCCACCTTCGCGGTCGAGGATCGAGGCGAAGAACTCGAACGGCGGCACGAAGTCGGCGCGCGAGCGCCAGCGCTTCAGCGTCTCGGCGGCGCCGCGGAAGCGCGGGTTGTCGCCGGCATGGTCGATGAGCGACTTCCACAGCGTGCCCTTGCGGCCGGCGGCGAGCGCCAGCAGGTCGTCGTCGTCGAAACCGATGAGCGGGCTTTTCAGCACCTCGGCGAGCGACAGGTCGTCCTCCGGCAGGGTGAGGAACTCGCCGAGCGAGACGAGGTCCGCGACGGCGATCTGGTCGCTGAGGCGCAGGCGGTCGGCGCCGGCGACGTCGATGCCGCGCGCCTTCAGGGCGGCCACCATCGGCCCGGCGAACGGGCGGCGCTTGCGCACCAGGATGAGGATGTCGCCGGCGGTGATGCGGCGCCCCTCCGACGCCAGCATCTCGCCGCTGTCGAGCCAGCCGCGGATGGTGTCGGCGATGCGCTCGGCCAGCCGCTCGGCCGGCGCGCGCGCGGCCGCTTCATCGAGCGGCGTCCACGGGTCGACGTCATCGGTGTCGTCGGCGACCTCGGTCGGCCACACCTCGACGAGCACCGCCATGGCCCAGGCGATGCACGCGCATGGCGCACGATGGCGGCTTCGCTCGACAGGCCCGGCGTGCGGGCATGGTCGGCGAAGACGCTGTCTACGGCGGCGAGCACCGGCGATACGGTGCGGAACGACAGATCGAGCGGGATGCGCCGCCAGGTGAGCCCGGCGTCCTTCGCCATCTGCGGCGAACGCGCTTGCCCATGGCGTCGAACTGTTCGAGGTCGGCGCCCTGGAAGCTGTAGATCGACTGCTTCTCGTCGCCGACGACGAACAGCGTGCGCATTTCGCTGCGCGCGCCGGCATCGCCGAAGAACTCCGACGCCAGCGCCTTGACGATCTGCCACTGCTCGGGGCTCGTGTCCTGCGCCTCGTCGACGAGGATGTGGTCGATGCCGCGGTCGAGCTTGAACATCACCCACGAGGCGAGCTCCTGCCCGCCGAGCAGGAAGACGCTCTTGGAAATCAGATCCTCGTAGTCGAGCGCGGCGCGGCGTGCCTTGGCGAGCGTGTAGCGCTGCAGCACCGCTCCGGCCAGTCGATGCAGGGCGATCGTCGCGTTGATGGCGCGCAAGCCGCGACGCTCCTCGACGAAGCGGACGAAGCGCATTTGCGCCGTGGACAGCGCCGCGTCGAGATCGGCATGGGCGGCGGCGATGCCCTTGGTCATCAGGCTCTTGCGCGCCTTGCCGTCCGGTGCAGAAAAAGCCTTCCAGCGCGGCGGCACGCGCAGCGCTCGAGGGCGCGACGAGGGCGGCGACCACTTTTTCGCGCCATCTTCAGATCGTTGGCCGAGCCGCCGCTCAGTGCGTCGCGCACGCGCGCCAGCTCCGCGTCGCCGATGACGTCGGCCATGTCGCTGTCGATATCCTCGACCGTCGACGTCGTCGCGAATCTTGAAGGCGCGGCGATAGGCGGCTTCGAGACCGGCAAGCTCGTCCTCATGCTCGCCGAAGTCGATGCGCGTGGCGCTGTCGAGCCAGCGCCGCCGGCCGAGCGCGGTGCGCAGAACGTCGTCGAAGCGGTCCTCGGCCGCATAGGGGATCACCGCTTCCAGTGCCTGGCGCTGCGCCGGCGAGGATCCGTCCGTCGCTTCGAGCAGGGTTGCGTCGATGGCCTCGCGCAGCAGCGCCCGCGCGGTCTCGTCGTCGAGCACGGTGAAGCCGGGCGCCACGTTGGCCTCCAGCGGGAAGCGCTGCAGCAGGCGCTCGCAGAACGAATGGATCGTCTGCACCTTGAGCCCGCCGGGCGTCTCGATGGCGACGGCGAACAGCGTGCGCGCCAGATCGACTTCATTGGCGAGCGCCGGGCGGTCGCACAATTCGCCGATCTGGAAGCGCCAGCCGCTCATTGGGCAGTCGTCACCCACTGCGCCAGGGTGTCGAACACGCGCTTCGACATCTCGGCGGCGGCCGCCTTGGTGTAGGTGAGGCAGAGGATGCGCTCGGGCTTGGTGCCGGCGAGCAGCAGGCGCAGCACGCGCTGCGTCAGCACGTGCGTCTTGCCGGTGCCGGCGTTGGCGCTGACCCAGACCGAGGCGCGCGGGTCGGCGGCGTCGAGCTGGGCGCGGCGCGTGCGGGCGATGTCGGTCTCGGCGCTATGCCCGCTCATGCGATGACCACCTCGTCCTCGCCGGGCACCGACCATTCGGCGACGCGGGCGAGATGCTCGTAGTCGTCGTAGCGATAGTCGAAGCGCGCGCGCCGCAGCGCCATGTAGGGCGTCGCCGGATCATCGAAGCGGGCGATGAGCTGCGCCAGGCTGGCGAGTGCCGCACTGGCCAGCGCGGCGATGTCGCCCTTGGCCACGGAAAGCTGGTCGCCGGGCGGCTCGCTGCCGGTGGCGCTGATGTAGCGCAGCTCGGTGACGGGTGCCCGCGGCACGCCGGTGAACCCGGCTTCGCCGAAGGCGATGGCGGCCTCCAGCGGCAACTGCGGCTTCAGGCCGTCGGCAACGTGCTTGGCCTTGGGCGCGCTGCCGGTCTTGTAGTCGGTGATGACGAGGCCGCCGCCGTTATGATCGATGCGGTCGGCGCGGGCGGTGAGATTGAACGGCCCGCCCGGCGCCGGAATGACGAGGTTGCCGCCGATCTCGGCGAAGACGCGCTCGACGCCGTCGCGGCGCGCCGGCTCGGTCTCGGCGAACCATTGCGCGAAGCGTTGAAAGCGCGGCAGCCAGAAGGCGGCGACGCGCGCGTGGCTGTCGTAGTCGGCGAGGACCGCGCGCGCGATGCCCATCAGCTCGGCGTGCGCGTCGGCCGGCAGCCGGTCGGCGAAGCGCTGCGCGAAGCGGCTCATGATGTCGTGGATGACGCTGCCGCGCAGCGCCGCGTCGGGATCGGCGCCGAGCATCGGCAACTTCTCGAGCTTGAGGATGTCGCGGGCGAAGATCTCGTACGGGTTCTTCAGCCAGGCTTCGATGCGGGTGACGCTCATCTTGCGCGGCCGCAGCTCCAGCGCCGGCCGCGGCTCGGGCGCGCGGATGCGCGGCAGCCGTTGCGCGTCATCGCGCATGCGGGCCCAGCCGAGCCACGGCTGATCGGGCTGCAACGCATCGGTCAACCCCATGCCGGCGAGCAGCGCCTGCAGGCGCATCAGCCAGCGCGAGGGCACGGTCGGCACGCCGTCGATCTTCTCGGCGCGGGTGATGTAGACGCGTTCGGCGCCGAGCAGCGAGGTGAAGTCGTGCGCGGCGTAGCCGATCTCCTGCTCCGGCGAGGGCAGGCCCAGCTCCTTGCGCATCGGCCGGTTGAGCCATGGGCCGGGATCGGCGGCCTCGGGCCACGTGCCGTCGTTGAGCGAGCCGAGGATGATGACGTCGGTCTGCTGCAGGCGCGCCTCGAACGGGCCCCAGATGGAAAGGCGCGGATGCACGGCGACGCGCGGGCGCACGTTCTCGCCGACGATGAGGCCGCGGTAGAGGTCGGCGTAGTCGCCGGCGGCGATCTGCAGCGGCGGCAATTGCGGATCGATGAGGCCGGAGAAGAATGTCGTCGCGGCGGTGCCGGCTTCGCCCTGCCACAGCGGCAGGCCGGCCTCGGTCTGCTCCGCCTCGGGCAGCGCGGCACAGCGCCTCGGCGACGGCGACGTGCGCCTGCGCGATGGCCTGCAACGGCTGCTCGCCCCTCGTCGCGAACACGGTGAGCAGCGGCGCAAACGCGGCTTGCAGGCGCGCGACCAGATCCTCGGCGGCACGCCAATCGTCGGGCCACAGGCGGCCGACGGCGCGATGGCGGCGCCGCCCGCCGGTGACCGCCTCCTCGGCGCGTGCCAGCGCTTCGGCGATGCCGTCGATGCCGCGCCCCAGATACACGTCGCGAAAGGCGGCGATCTCCAGCGCCCGCCCGGCACGGCGCACGGCGAAGGCATCGAGCCCGAGCCGCGTCAGCGGGTGCTTCAACAGTGCCATCACGGCGGCCGGCGCGAAGTCCTCGGCGGCAGCGGAGACGACGAGGTCGAGGAACGTGCCGGGCGGCGTCTTGGCGAACGGGCGGCCGGCCGAGTCGTCGACGCGGATGCCCCAGGTTTCCAGGCGCACAGCGACGCGGCGGGCGAGCAGCCGGTCTGGTGAGACGAGCGCGGCGGTGCGGCCGGGCGTTTCCGCCGCCTCGCGCAGGATGAGCGCGATGGTCTCGGCCTCGTCCTGCGCCGACGGCGCCTCGATGAGGCTGACGCCGGCGAGCGCCTTGCGCACGTCGTTCGCATCGGCGGTGGCGATGTACTGCTGCCAGCGGCCGGTCATGCCCGACGGGCGCATGGCTTCGGCGATGAGCCCATCGCGCGTCTCGCCGGCCGCGCTGAGGTCGGCACCGCGCAGTTGCTGCACGTCGGCGCGCTCGACGCCGAGGGCGGCGAGCAGCTTGGCGAAGCCGAATTGCGGATGCTCGGGATGCTCGGCGATCGCCGCCCAGCTCTCCGCGTCGAGATGCAGATCGAGGCCCGGCAGCACGATGGCGCCCTGCGGCAGCCGCGCCACGGCGCGCCATGAGCTCCACCGTCGCCGGCACCGAGCCGGTGACGCCGGCGACGATCACGGGACCGGACGGCGGCGCGTCGCTGAGGCGCTTGGCCTCGGCGAGGATGGCCTGGTTGCGCCGCGCGGCCGGCGACAGCAGCTTCTTCTCGGCGAGATACGCCGGCCAGAAGGCGGTGATGATCTCGAGGAACTCGAGCGTGCGCTTCCAGTGCTCGGAGTATTCGTCCGGCACCAGCGCGGCGAGGCCGTCGAGCGGCACGTTCTCGGTCTCGACCATGTCCATCAGGCGCGCGAGCTCGGCGGCGAGATGCGCCGCCTGCGCCGGCGTGTTGGCGCCCGCCGCCGCGGCGTGCTCGCCGAGGTGCGCGGCATCGCCGGTATCGCGGCGGATGGTCTGCGACCAGCGCTGCACCAGCATCGTCAAGACAAGGCGGCGCTCGATCTCGCTCACCGCCGGCGGAAGGTCGAGCGCGTCGGTGCCGAGCGTGCCGGGGCTGGCGAGGCCGGACAGCAGCGTCAGATCCTCATCGCCGGCCGAGATCGGCCGGATTTGCGGCAGCGTCATCGCGCGCCCGCCCGAAGCGGTGAGGAAGGCATCCTGCATGGCGCGGGTCGCACGTCGCGTCGGCAGCAGCAGCGTGATGTCGGGAAGCTGCAGCGGGCTCGGCGCACGGCCGCCCGTCGCCGGCAAGTCGCCGCTCAGGATCGCCGCGGCAACGGCCTGCGAGAAACGGCTGTCCCGCCGGTACGGTGAAGACGCGTGCGCCACTAGCAGCACGGCCGCCGCCGGAGCCAGTCCGTAGCGCTATCAAGCAACGTCCTCACTCTCGATCCACCTTTCCGCCTCGATCAAGGCTTCCGGCGTTCCGACATGCATCCACAGGCCGTCGAGGCGGATGCCGAACATTCGTCCGTTGTCGATCGCCGTGTCCCACAGCTTGTTGATCGAGAACGGTCCTTGCGGCGCGCCGGCGAACATCCGCGGATGCGCGATGGAGACGCCGGTGAACACGAACGGCACCATCTGGCGCTCACCGCGCCGCACGAGCCGCCCGTCCTTCTCCATGGCGAAATCGCCCGATCCCTCGTAGCCGAGGCTCGTTGCCGCGGATGCGAGCAGCATCAGGCTGTCCATGGTGTCGGGATCCCAGACGGAAAACAACCGCTCGAGATTGGAGCCGACACCCTCGATCCACACCGAGTCGGAGTTGTGAATCAAGAACGGCTCTTGCCCGAGCAGCGGCAGCGCCTTGGTGACGCCGCCGCCGGTCTCCAGAAGCTGTTGGCGTTCATCGGAAATCAGGATTTCGGGCTTCTTGCGCTGCTTGACGTGGGCTTCCAGCTTGTCGGCGCAGTAGTGCACGTTGACAACGGCGCGAGCGATGCCGGCGTCGGCGATGCGGTCGAGCACGTGGTCGATGAGCGTGCGGCCCTTGAGGCGCACCAGCGGCTTGGGGATGTCCTTCGTGAGCGGAAGCATGCGCTTGCCCATGCCGCCGCCGAGCACCATCGCCGCCTGCGGGCGCCACTTAGACGATACGATCATCGGTGCGGGCCTCGCTCAGGCGGCAAGTTCGCCGCGCGCATCGGCAGGAAGGTTGCGGTCATACCAGCGCCTGAGGGCCGCCAGTCGCGGATGCGCGAGATCCCGCTCGAGGTAGCGCCATAGCCGGGGAATGTGACGCAGGTAGCCGGGCTTGCCGTCGCGCTTGGCGAGCCGCGCGAAGATGCCGACAATCTTGGTGTTGCGCTGGGCGCCGAGCGCGGCATAGGCGAAGGCGAAAGCGTCACGATCGAACCCCCCGCGCGCGCCGACGCCGGCACAGTAGTGGTCGAACAATTGCGCTTCAAGCTCGGGTGCCACATCGACGCGCGCATCCTGCAGGAGTGAGACGAGGTCGTAGGCGGCCGGGCCGCGCATGGCATCCTGAAAGTCGATCACCCCGACGCGCGCAATGCCTTCCCGCTCCGGCAGCCATAGAAGATTGGGCGAGTGGTAGTCGCGCAACACCCAGGCGGGCGGCATTTTGCCGAGTTGCGCGAAGATGTCGGCCCACAGGGCAACGAACTCGGCGCGGTCCGCTTGCGCCACGGCGGAGCCGCGCAAGCGCCGGCCAGTACCAGTCGACGAGCAGCTCCGTTTCGATGGCCATCGCGCCGCTGTCGTAGGCGGAGACGTCGTGCAATCGCCGTTGCCGTCGACGGGCAGCGATTGCGGGGCCGGCGCATCCTGCAGGGCGATAAGCGCGTCGGTCGCCGCGCGCCACAGCGTCGCCTGATCGGCAGCGCCGGTCCGCACCTCGGTGGCGAACACGCGATCGCCGAGATCGTCGAGCAGCAGGAAGCCGTTGTCGAGATCCTGGGCGTGGATGCGCGGGACCGTCAGTCCGGCGGCGTGCAGGGCACCTGCTACGGCGACGAACGGGCGCACGTCCTCGGCCAAGTGCGCGAGGCGGCTATAGGGAAGTCCATTGCGGATGACGGGGCCATCCGGCTGGCGCGGCCAGTCCATGAGGATGGCGCTCGGCCGCGCGCTGCGTGCGATGCGCCCATAGCGGCGCACCGAGGCGTCGCCCTGCAGGTACTGCAGCTCGCCGTCGTCGGCCTGGTCGATGAGTGCGCGCATGGCGGCAAAGCGCGGCAGGCGCGCGGCCCAGTCGCCATGACCGGTGAGCGTCACGCGTCGCGCAGCGCCGCCGTTGCTATCGTCGAGGCGCACAGTGAGCCGATCCGCCGGCAACTGATCGCCGGCCTGCTCGGGCCATTCGACGATGGCAATGCCGTCGCGGAGCGCCAGGTCGAGGCCAAGCTCATCCAGCTCGGCGGGCGCGCGCAACCGGTAGAGGTCGAGATGCGCCACCGGCATGCGCGGCGTCGCATAGCTCTGCACCAGCGTGAACGTCGGGCTCGGGATCTCCTCGCCCTTGTCGCCGGTGAGCGATTGGATGACGGCACGTGCCAGCGTCGTCTTGCCGGCGCCGAGGTCGCCGCTCAAAGCCAGCAGATCGCCGCGCCGTGCCACAAATGCAAGCTGGGCACCCAAGCGCAGCAGCGCGGGCTCGCTGAGACTATCGATGACGTGGGAAGTGGTGGCTGAGGACATGTACATTTCACTTTTAGGCGGCGCTGCCACCGGCCGATAGCGGGCCCTCAGGGCCTTCTTGGGGCAGCAGGCCGCCGGGAGCTTCCTCCGGCCGCCCGTGCACGGGAAGGCGCACAGTGACGCGTGTCCCGTGGCCCGGCTCGGAGTCGAGGCCTACCGTGCCCCCGTGCAGCTCCACGAGGCTTTTGACGATCGATAGCCCAAGGCCGGCGCCCCGGTGGCTGGACCCGTGGCTGCTGCTCTCGAAGCGATCGAACACCTTCCACTGCTGGTCCTTGGGAATGCCGACGCCCTGGTCCTCGACGGTAAATTCCATCATGCCGCCTTCGCGCCGGGCGGTGATGCCGATGGTGTCGCCGGGCTTGGAGAAGCCGACGGCGTTGGACAGCAGATTGAAGAGGATTTGCCGCACGCGCGCCTCGTCGGCGATGAGCTGCGTGGCGTCCTCGGCGACGGCGATATGCAGCGACAGGCGCGCGCGCTGGGCCGCCTCGCGCACGCCGAGGATCGCCGCATCGATCACCGCCTGCACGTCGACGCGCCCCAGCTTCAGCTCCATGGTGCCGGCGTCCATCGTCGCCAGCGTGAGGATGTCGTCGATGATGGCGAGCAGCGTCTTCGAGGATGCCGAGATGTCGCCGAGGTACTCGTGCTGCTTCTCGTTGAGCGGGCCGATGTGCGGGTTACCCAGCAGCTCGCTGAAACCGATGATGTTGGTCAGCGGCGTGCGCAGCTCGTAGGAGACGTGGCTGATGAAGGCGTTCTTCATGCGGTCGCCGGCGACGAGCGCGTCGTTGCGCTCCTCAAGCGCGCGTTCGTAGTGTTTGGAATCGGTGACGTCGGCGAAGGTGATGAGCGTCGCACCGTCGGGCAATGGCATCGCCGCGTAGTCGACGATGCTGCCGTCCGGGCGGATCATCTGGCCGCCGAACTCCTCGCGCTGCTCGGAGAAGGATGTGGCGACCCGGCCGAGGCGCGCCCACGTGTGCGGCTCGTCGAAGTGCTCGCGCGCCTGCAGAATAAATTCGTCGATATGCGGCTCCTCGGCGAGCGCCCGGCGCGACAACTGCCAGATTTCCGCCAGCGCCGAGTTGAACAGCTTGAGGCGGCCGTCGGTGCCGAACACCGCGACGCCTTCCTTGAGGCTGTCGAGCGTCTCGCGCTGCACGCCGATGAGCGCATTGTAGTCGCGCTCGAGGGCAAGCCGCTCCGTCTCGTCGATGAATAGGTAGGTGACGCCGCCGTCCGAGCGCTTTTCGGCCAGCACCTGCAGCGTGCGCCCGTCCGGCAACAGCCAGGTGTCGTCCTCGGCAGTGCCCTCGCCGTAAATGTCGAGGATTTCGCTTTTCCATTCGGCGTAGTTGACGACCTGCGGTACGCGGCCGAGCTCGCGCAGCCGGTCGAGCACGGCGCCTTCGGTCGGGCGCGTCTTCAGCCAATCCTCGTCGAGTTGCCAAAGCTTGCGATAGGCCTCGTTGAAGAACACGAGCTGCTGCTGCGCATTGAAGATGGCGACGGCCGTCGCCACGCGGTCGAGGGTGCGATCATAGGGAACGGCCTGGCGATCGGGCTCTCCCTGCGCCTTTTCGAGGGCCACGGCGTCGATGGCCGCCGCCGCGGTCGCGTCCTCGAAAGGCATCACCGTCACATCATGATGCTTGCGCTCGCCGCCGACGATGAGCGGGATGCGGGCGCGATAGCTTTCCCCGCGCGCCAGGACGCGGGCGGCGGCGCGGCGCTGACGCTGCTCCAGCAGCTCGATCTGACGCTCCTGCACCTCGCCGCGGCTGCGCGCTTCGACGGCGCGCACGTAGGCGCTGTTGACCCAGGTAAGGCGTCCATCCTTGCCGCGCAGCCACACGGGTATGGGAAGCGCATCGAGCAGGGCGCGGCTGGCGCGCACTTCCCGTGCGAGCCGCTGGTGCTGCGCGAGGATGCGGGCCACCTCTTCGCGGTGCCCGGCGACATCGCGGAACCGCAGCACGGCGCGGCCGCCGGCCGTGCGTCCTTCCGCTTCGAGATGGCCTCCCGCCATCGTATGCACGATGACGTTGAACGCCTGGCCGGAGGTGAACAGGGCATCGAGCGCGGGCTTGAGAATGGCGGCGGAGTTCGGCTCCAGCCACTGCCCGAAGCGCAAGAACCTCTCCGGGTGCTCGGGAAGCCCGGGAATGTCGCGCAGCGTATGGGCGACGATGCGGATGGGCTGGTTCTGCTCCCAGAACAGCAGCACCTGCGGCTCGGAGCGGATGATCGAGTCGGCGGCGGCGAGGCTGCGCTTGAGGCCGCTCACCTCGGCGACGGCGCGGCGCTCCTCACGCTTGGCGCGCGCGACGGTCAGCCAGAACAAGGCGCAGGCGAGGAGCACGATGCCGACGATGAACGCTGCGATGGCGAAGGGCTGCGAGCCCAGCAGCGGCAGTGGCACTATCCCGCGCGCGGCGATCCCGGCGCCGACGACCAGCACGCAGGCAAGGCTCGCCGCAGCGAGCGCCATCAGCTCACGTGATTTTCCAACCGCTCGACCATGGGGTGCTGATGCCATCGGGATCCGTGCAATTGAGGGGAACCCGAGGCCACAGACGCGGGAAGCGTCAGACAAAGGCCCTACAGCATCGCCCCCGCAAAGAGGCGAATCATTCGAATTATGCGGACCGGGGGAGGGCGTGGCCAGAAGCGCGGGCGCCTGGCGGGCTACAGCGTGGCGTTTGCCGGTATGGTGCTGCCCGCAAGACGCACGCGGGAGGTGCGGCAAGCCGCGGGCAGGCCGTATAACCCCTCACCCGGAAGCTCATTTCATTCGCTTCCGACCTCTCCCGCCGGGAGAGGTTATGTCTCGCGCTGCCGGGTGAGGGGGGACCGCTCCGGATTTCTGGCGCGACCCACACCCTTCATCGGCACCAAGAATGCTCAGTAGCGGTAGTGGTCCGCCTTGTAGGGGCCTTCGACCGGCACGCCGATGTAGTCGGCCTGCTCGGGACGCAGCTTGGTGAGCTTCACGCCGAGCTTATCGAGGTGCAGCGCCGCGACCTTCTCGTCGAGCACCTTCGGCAGCGTGTAGACCTTCTTCTCGTACTTGCCGGGGTTGGCCCACAGGTCGATCTGCGCCAGCGTCTGGTTCGAGAACGATGACGACATCACGAACGACGGATGCCCCATGGCGTTTCCGAGGTTCACGAGGCGGCCTTCCGACAGCAGGATGATTCGGTTGCCGGACGGGAACTCGATCTCATCCACCTGCGGCTTGATGTTGTTCCACTTGAGGTTCTTGAGGCCCGCGACCTGGATCTCGTTGTCGAAGTGGCCGATGTTGCAGACGATGGCGCGATCCTTCATCTGCCGCATGTGCTCGACGGTGATGATGTCCTTGTTGCCTGTCGCCGTGACGTAGATGTCGGCGCGGCTGAAGGCGTCCTCGATCGTCGCCACCTCGTAGCCCTCCATCGACGCCTGCAACGCGCAGATCGGATCGATCTCGGAAACAATGACGCGCGCGCCGGCTTGGCGCAGCGAGGCGGCCGAGCCCTTGCCCACGTCGCCGAAGCCGGCGACGAACGCGACCTTGCCGGCCAGCATCACGTCGGTGCCGCGGCGGATGGCGTCGACTAGCGATTCACGGCAGCCGTAGAGGTTGTCGAACTTCGACTTGGTGACGCTGTCATTGACGTTGATGGCCGGGAACAGCAGCTTACCCTGCTCGGCGAGCTTGTAGAGGCGATGTACGCCTGTGGTCGTCTCCTCGGAGACGCCGCGGATCGACTTGGCGGCCTCGGCGAACCAGCCCTTCGGCTTCTCCTTCAGAAGACGCTTGATGAGAGCGAAGAAGATCGTCTCTTCCTCCGACTCTGCCTTCTCCAGGAAGGCGGCGTCGCCCTGCTCGGCGCGCAGACCGTTATGGATCAGCATGGTGGCGTCGCCGCCGTCGTCGAGGATCAGGTTGGGGAAGCCGCCGCCGTGCCAATCGAACAGGCGCGCGGTGTAGTCCCAGTACTCGACCAGCGTCTCGCCCTTGTAGGCGAACACAGGGATGCCGGCAGCGGCGATGGCGGCGGCGGCGTGGTCCTGCGTCGAGAAAATGTTGCAGGAGACCCAGCGAACGTCGGCGCCGAGCGCCTTCAGGGTCTCGATCAGCACGGCCGTTTGGATGGTCATATGCAGCGAGCCGGCGATGCGGGCGCCCTTCAAGGGCTGCTTGGGGCCGTACTCGGCGCGGATGGCCATGAGGCCGGGCATCTCCGTCTCGGCGAGGTCGATCTCCTTGCGGCCGAAGGCGGCCAGCGAGATGTCCTTCACGATGTAGTCGGTGGGCTTACCCATAAGCGCTGCTCCCTGGGGCTGACGCGGCCGAAGCCGCCACGGCGAGGGGCCGGGGCGAGCTTCTTGCCGCCCTTCTAGCGAGCCAGCGCGAACGACGCAACAAGATATAAACAAGTCCTTATATGTTCCGCGGCGGCGGGCAGCTTGGCCAATATATCCGGCCCCTAATCAGTTGTTCACCAGTAGACCCAAGTGGTGATCCAGATCAAATCAGTACTATTGGTAGCAATTTCTTAGGCAAGGATAATAAATTTTAGCGCTTTTAATAACTTTAAAGAAACAGCCGACCCATATTGCCGGCAACAAAAAAGTTGTTCGCAGGAGAGGCGAAAAATGATGACGGTCTACAAGCGCGCTGTGCGCGCCGCGGCGCGGCTCGCGCTGAAGTTCCGCGACGACAGTTCCGGCAACGTTGCCGTCATCTTTGCGCTGATGGGCGTGGTGCTGATGCTGGCCATCGGCGCCGCTGTCGACGTCGGTCGCTGGCTGCATGCCCGTGATCAAACCATGGCCGCCATCGATGCCGCGGTGCTCGCCGGCGGCCGCGCGCTGCAAACCAGCAGCGGCGACGAATCGGCCGCCATTGCGGCGGCGAAGAAGTACTATGACGAGAACGTCACTTCGCGCTTTCCGGTCATCAATGACACGGTCAAATTTACCGTCGCCCAGAACGGCATGGGCATGACGGCCAACGGCTCGGCCTACATCAAGACGCCCTTCCTGCAATTTGCTGCGGTCGACAAGCTGCCGTTGATCGGCACGTCGCAGACCGATTTCTCAAAGTCGGAGATCGTCATCGGCGGCAAGGGCAGCGAGATACCACATCGAGATCGCGCTGATGCTCGATGTGACCGGTTCGATGGACGGATCGCCGCTCCGCTCACTCAAGGACGCTATGATCGGCCCGAACCGAAACTGCAGCAGTGACCAAGATAGCAACGCGCTCATCTGCATCCTCTTCTAGCTCGAGTGCCCGGAAAGATAATGTGAGGGTTTCCGTCGTCCCCTTTTCTGAGGACATCCGGCTTCCTTCGGCCTCGCTCAACGCGGCGCGTGGCTCTGGGCTCCCGGCCTCAAAAGAAGTCGGCTCCGGCAACAACAAGGCCACTTATTACCTTACGCCGTGTGTGGTCGAGAGGAAGGGCAACGACAAGTACACGGACGGTGGGCACCGGCGGCCAATCGCTACGTGATGGCGCATTATGGTACCTCGACGAACTGTACGCTCCCTTCGTCAGGGCAGCTGATGCCGCTCACCAACGACAAGACTGCCCTCCTTAACAAGATCAAGAATTTGACCGCCGCGGGCCTCACTGCGGGTCATCTCGGCACGGCTTGGGCCTGGTACACGCTGTCGCCGAACTGGAACACACTATGGCCGGCCGCCAATCGCGCGGCTGCCACGGCACGGCGGGTCTGAAGAAGTATGCGATCCTCATGACGGACGGCGAGTACAACATCGAGTACGACAAAGACGGCGTGAAGGTCGGCAGCGGCGCGGCCCGCGGTAAACGCCGCGTCGACCGAGCAGGCCCGCAAGCTTTGCGAAGCCATGAAAGCGGGTGACAAAATCACCGTTTACACGGTGGGTTTCGGCGCCGGTATCAATTCGACCGCGAGGAACATGTTGATCGACTGTGCCACGACGCCGGACAAGTACTACGACGCTAAAAACGAGGAGGAGCTTGTGCAGGCTTACCAGGACATCGCCCTGAAGCTGTCGTCGCTGTATTTGTCGAAGTAAGGCGGACCACACAAACCAAGAGGGAGCGCGTTGCCGCGCTCCCTCTTTTGTTTACGCGACAGCCGCGCGTTCATGCATCCCTTCGATGCACCACTTCATGCATCTTCGATGCACCTACGTTCATGCATCTTCGATGCAATCCTCGCCGAAGCCGTCTTCGACGAGGGCGATGAGCGCCTGCAGCGCCTCGGGGCCCTGCGGGCCCTGCGCCGTCATATGCAGCGTCGAGCCGGGGCCGGCCGCCAGCATCATCAATCCCATGATCGACGTGCCGCCGACCGCGTGACCATCGCGCGTCACGGTGATGATGGCGTCGTAGCTTTCCGCGCACTTGACGAACTTCGCCGAAGCACGCGCATGCAGGCCCTTGCGGTTGCGAATGGTGACGACCGCCTCCGGACGCGTACTGTCCCTGATCTCTGGCATAACCTTACGCCGAACCCTCGCCCGACAGCTCCTGGCTGGCAACCTTGATGTACTTGCGGCCCGCCTCGCGGGCGCAGGTTACCGCGTCGGCGATCGGCATCTCGCCGCGCACGCTGGCCAGCTTGACGAGGATCGGCAGGTTGATGCCGGCGATCACTTCCACGTTGGCCTCGTCCATGACGGATATGGCGAGGTTGGAGGGCGTGCCGCCGAACATGTCGGTGAGGACGATCACGCCGTCGCCGGTATCGGTGCGATGGATGGCGTCGACGATCTGTCCGCGGCGCACGGTGGCATCGTCTTCCGGCCCGATGGAGACCGTCTCGAGCTGCGTCTGCGGCCCCACCACGTGCTCGAGCGCCGCGCGGAACTCGAGCGCCAGCCCGCAATGCGTGACGATGACAAGTCCGATCATGAAGTAAAGCCGACCTCGTCTCTTGCCCGGTTCACTGCGAAGCGCGGGCTTGACCGTGTGGATCGCTGACTGCGGCTTCGCCGGGTTCGCCTCGTCGGGGACGTCCTTTGGCGGCGCGGCAGAATTTACAAGTGTTCGGCCGGGGTGCAAGAGGATAATCGTGTCATGTTTCAGGGGCTTTACCCGGCGATTGGGTGGCCAGTGAGAGCGCCAAGAGCAGCTTGACGGGGGCTGCGGCCTCGAACGGGGCAGAGCCGCAGCAGCGGCACGTTGACGCCCAGATAGCTGCGGGTAGGGAGGGGATCGGGGAACCGTTCTACGGCCCCCGGAGCAACGAGGTCTACCACCAAAGCAAGCTCGGCACTCGCCACGTAAGGGCACCTTTAAGATGCCCATTCCGCGGACTTCGAGCATGCCGCAGATGGTTTCCGGCGCCGCAACGCGCAGCCGGCCGCCCGGCCAGCGAGATGATCAACCGGTCGTCGCCCACCAGTTGTGCCGCCGCAGGAATAAGGGCCGTCGGGGCAACCGCCAGGCAGCGCAGGGCAAGATCCGACTTTCCAGCGCCCGAGGGCCCGACGATCAGCGCGGCGCGGCCGCTGACGGCGATGGCCGTACCGTGGTGGGTATCAGGCCCGTCGCCCACTG
Source organism: uncultured Alphaproteobacteria bacterium (assembly GCA_963812795.1). Classification (GTDB taxonomy): domain Bacteria; phylum Pseudomonadota; class Alphaproteobacteria; order Rhizobiales; family Hyphomicrobiaceae; genus Hyphomicrobium_A. The sequence goes on from CAWEWG010000007.1 coordinate 827,677, forward strand.
GGGGGGCCTCCGCGCTGCGCCAGGCCGTCGACCGGCAGGCGCACGGTGAAGCGGGCCCCGCACGGCTTGGCGTCGGCCCCGGCGCCGTCGTCGTAGCGGTTCTCGGCAACGATATGGCCGGCATGCGCCAGGATGATCTCGCGCGAGATGCTGAGGCCGAGGCCGGAGTTCTTGCCGCGGCTCGCGTCGGTCGCCGGGCGGTCGGAATAGAAGCGGTCGAAGATGATCTCCAGGCGGTCATCGGGGATGCCCGGGCCCTCGTCCTCGACGATGATCTCGACGAACGGCGCTGCGGCGCGCGCATGCACCGTCACCGTGCCGCTTTCCGGCGAAAACGAGATGGCGTTGTCGATGAGGTTGGTGAGCACCTGGCCGAGGCGGCCCTCGTCGCCCTTGACGCAGAAGGCGCCGGGGAAGGGCTCGCTGCCGAGCGCCAGCATCAGCGCGCGGCTGTCGTCGCCGATGATGTCGCGGAAGATGCCGACGACATTACGCAGCATCGCCGTCACGTCGATGTTGCGCATCTCCTTGCGGGCCAGCTCCGCGTCGAGGCGGGAGGCGTTGGAGACGTCGGTGATCAGCCGGTTGAGCCGCTTCAGCTCGGCCTGGATCTGCGCCACCAGATGCGTGCGCTCTTCCTCGGTCTTGGCATAGCCGAGCAATTCAGCGGTGGAGCGCGCGGCGGTCAGCGGGTTCTTCAACTCGTGCGCCACGTCGGCGGCGAACTTTTCGCTCGCCTCGATGCGGCGGCACAGCGCGCTGGTCATGGCGTGGAAGGCGTTCGCCATCTGCGCCACCTCGTCGGTGCGGCCCGAATATTCCGGCAGCTGCGTACGGGCATCGATGTTGTGGCTGACGCGCTCGGCGGCGGCCGAAAGGCGGCGGATCGGGCCGGCAACGGTGCGCGCCAGCAGCAGCGAGGTGACCACCGAGGCCAGCAGCGCGATACCGGCGAGCACGAGAATGACGATGCGCTCTTCCCTGAGGATCTTGTCGATCTGGCCGGGGCGCGTCGACAGGAGCAGCACGCCCTGTACGTCGCTGAAGCGGCGAATGGGCAGGGCGATGGACACGATCTGCTCGCCCTTGCGGTTGAGCAGCAGCATGCTCTTTTCCTCGCCTTCCAGCGCGGCACGCACTTCCTTGTAGGCCATGCCGTTGCCGACGCCGATCTCCTGGTAGACGGGCAGCGGCTCCTTGAAGAGATAGCGCGTCAGGCGCGTCCAGATGTTCTGCGTTTCCGGCGTCTCCGAATCGCTCGCCGTCGTCGGCTCGTTGCGCATCGCCGTCCAGCGAGCGAGCGTCTGCGCCGTATCGACGATCAGCGTTCCGTCGCGTGCATAAATACGCGCGCGCGTATTCGTCGGCTGGATCAGCTTGCGCAGGATCGGCGTCACTTCCTCCGGATGGATCGACAGCTCGAGCGAGGTCAGCCCGTCGTCGGTGAAGCGGCTCTGGGTGTTGCCCGAGGCATCGGGAATGGCGTTGGGGTCGATGACGATACTTTCGCGAATCACCTTGGCATTGGCGGCGATCGCATCGGCGATGATCTTGCCCTGCGTCTTGAGGGCATCGAGCTTGGCGTCGATCAGCCAGGTATGGAACCAGCCGAGATAGAGAATGCCGCCGACGAGGATGAAGAACCCCATCAGGTTGGAGATGAGGATGCGGCGCAAGAGGCTGGCGGAGAAAAAGCGCACGATAGGCTGACGGGCGAACCAGGCCTGCAGGGGCGCCAGCGCCTTGGGCGGCGCGGCGCCCTGCTCGACGTGCGCCGCCGCCGTTTGCGCGCCAAGGGCGATGGCGCTGGCGGTGCGGCGGACGGCGCCCGACGCCATGCGCGCAGCCGATTGGCCCGCGTCGGCGGCCGACGTAGCCGCCGCTTTCAGCGATTGGGTGGTGTTGCCGGCGCGCGCCGATGAGGTCTGCGCCAAGCGCCGCGTGCCGGCGACGGCCGCAGCCCGGATGTCGTTCGCGAAGCCTTTCAGCCCCGCGAACCCGTTCGATAGCGGGCGTTGTTCGGATCGCTCGGCGTCGAGCGCCATCGTGCCTCCGCGCCTCAAGCTTCCTTGAAGCGGTATCCTACGCCGTACAGCGTCTCGATCACATCGAAGTTGTCGTCGACCTGCTTGAACTTCTTGCGCAGGCGCTTGATGTGGCTGTCGATGGTGCGGTCGTCAACGTAAACCTGATCGTCGTAGGCGGCGTCCATGAGTGCGTCGCGAGTCTTGACGACGCCGGGGCGCGAGGCGAGTGCCTGCAGGATGAGAAACTCGGTGACCGTCAGGGTCACCGGCTTGTTGTCCCAATGGCAGTTGTGGCGTTCCGGATCGAGCTTCAACTTGCCGCGCTCCAAGACGCGTGCCGCCTCGATCTCGGGAGTGGCGGCGGGGTCCTTCGGCTGGAAGCGGCGTAGGACGGCTTTAACACGCTCGACGACGAGGCGTTGCGAGAAAGGCTTGGCGACATAGTCGTCGGCGCCCATCTTGAGACCGAACAGCTCGTCGATCTCTTCGTCCTTCGAGGTGAGGAAGATCACCGGCATGTCGGAGCGCTGGCGCACGCGGCGCAGAAGCTCCATTCCGTCCATGCGCGGCATCTTGATGTCGAAGATGCCGAGATCGGCCGGATCTTCCGCGAGGGCCTCGAGGGCCGACACGCCGTCATTGTAGGTTCGTACTTTGTAGCCCTCGGCCTCGAGCGCCATGCGCAACGAGGTGAGAATGTTGCGCTCGTCGTCGACGAGAGCGATCGTGCTTTTTTCTTTCATCATGTCCCGACCCTGCGGCAGAGGAGCCACTGCCGCGCTTTATGGCTCCAAGGTGTATCAATTGTGGCGGAGCCAATTTCGTGTTTTCTGTCTGAACGTTATCTGAATAGGTTGGACACAGGAAGCGCGCGAGGCGGCATGACTGTTGAAGAGCCTGCGAAACAGTCAAGTTTTTCGCATGTTAAGGAAACCGCGGCCGAGGCGCGGGAGATCGTGCGGGCGGCCCTGAAGGGTGCGCTGGCGAGCCTGCTGGCGCCCTCCGGGCATCCCTACGCCTCGCTGCTGCTGGTGGCAACCGAGCCGGATGGGTCTCCTGTTTTCCTGATTTCTAAACTGGCGCTGCACACCAAGAACCTCGCCGCCGACGCGCGCTGCAGCCTGCTGATCGACGCGACGGGCTCAGATGCCGATCCGATGGCCGGTGCGCGCATCACGCTGATCGGCGAGGCGAGGCCGACCACGAGCACAACCGCGCGCGCGCGTTTCCTCGCGCGGCATCCTGCCGCCGCGGGCTATGCCGATTTTCCGGATTTCTCGTTTTATGCATTCGATATCGCCAGCGCGCACTTCATCGGCGGCTTCGGCCGCATCGTCGATCTGCCGCGCGCGCAGTTGCTCATCGACGTTAGCGGCGCCGAGGCGCTGAGCGAGCGCGAGGCCGACATCGTCGGTCACATGAACGAGGATCACGCCGACGCCATCGAGCTGTACGCCACGCGCCTTCTAGGCGCCTCGCCGGGTGCCTGGCGCATGAGCGGCATCGATCCTGAAGGTTGCGATCTCGTCCTCGGCGCGCGCGCCTTGCGGCTGCCGTTCGCCACCCGCATCACCAACGGCGAGGAAGCGCGCAAGGAGCTCGTCCGCCTGGTCGGCGAGGCCCGCGCCAAAGCGGCGTAGCGGCACGCCTATCCGCAGCCGCCCGATGGCCCGAGAACAGCACACGACGGACTGCTGTCGGCAAACATGCCATTCAATAGATCTAGGTGTTGTTGGATTGGTGAGCTAGTTGATGCGCAACGAGCCAAGTAGCCCCAGCCCTTGCAACAGCCAGATCACAACGAAGATGACAACGACGATGTTGAGGATGTTCTTGATCTTGCCGTCCATCGGAACGTAATTGTTGACCAGCCAGAGGGCCACGCCAACGACGATCAAGACGACTATGATGTGCACTAGGTCCATTGGTCCCTCCGCGAAATGAAACGCGCTGAACTATCCCATTTCAACAGCTCACCGCACTGCTTAGTTCCGCTCACAGCGGGGATAAGTTTGTTCGTCTTACCCGCCAGCTGTATGAGCAACAACGGCAAATGGCTCAAACGAGAGCCGTACCAATGGCTTCGATTTTCCACGAGCATCGCGGGAGGGCAGAGACCGAAGTGAGTGCGGCCGTCGATCAGTCGTCCTTCCGCGCATTCTTACGGTGTCGCTCGATATCTTCCGGCTCCTCCTCGTCGATGCGCGTCATGGCATTGCTCGCAAGCTTATGAGCGTGCAGCAGCTCGTCCAGCTTGGCTTGGATCGATTGGGTGTCGCGGTGCTCGGCGCGCTGAATGAAGAGCGTCATGATCCACACGGCGATGGTGGCAATGCCGTGCCAGTCGAAGGTCTCCGGTTCAAATACCAGCCACGCTGCGACAAAGCCGAAGATGACTAAGAAGGCCAGTGGGTGGCCGGAGAGAACTCCAAGCTGTGTGAGCGCACGCCGCGCTAGATCGATCATGACTGTATCCCTGAGGTTTCGCGAGAACAGTGTAGGGGATAGGTCGCTGATCGCGCTCAACTACTTGAAATCTTCGAGCGTGAGCAGCGGTGTCAGCGTCAGGCCGACGGCGGCTTCGGTCGCATCGTCAATCTGCCGCGCGTGCAACTGCTCATCGACATTGGCGATGCCAAGGCACTGGGTGAGCGCGAGGCCGACATCGTCGGCCACATGACCCTAGAGCGGACTTCTATCCTCTGCGCTACCCATTGCTGAATATCGGATGTGCTTCCATCATGCATCCGACGCCGATCTGTAAGCGGATGTGGACACCTCGAGTAGGGACGCGCCCCATGAAGTACATCGCGCTGATTGCCGTGATCGCCATCCTGCTTCTTGAAATATCTGGCGCGATTCCGCGGTCGAGTGTCGGTGGCCCGATGACCATCGCGCTGGTTTTTTTCATCGCCGCAGTGGCCGTCGGGATCCACGAGGCATGGTCGAACAAGCGGGGTGTGCTCGGCTGGATCGTGAGCATCGTCGTCGCGCTCCTCGGCGGCTTGGTGGGCGCCAGCCTCGGCAGCATGGTTTTGGGAACGATACAGGGGCTCCTGAATGTGGAAGGGGCGCTCGCGGAGACGCGACATCCCCTACTTTATGTGTCGTTGGTCGGCATGATGCTCGTCGCGCTGCTGGGGTCGTGGATCGCGCTGCGGATCGTGGACCGGATGCGATGAGTTTTTGGCTCGCGCGTCGGGTCGTGGCGCATGTCGGGCATCCACGGGCGCATAGCTGCAAAATGCATCCCGGGCCTCGTCACCAGGATCCATCGATCGGCACACTCGACGATTGGTCGGCCGTCACCCGCTACCAGAAGAAGGGTTTCCCCTGGGGACCGCGCCGCTGCTTCTTGTTCGGTTGCCGGTTAGGGCTGGGCTGGTCCCAGAAATTGAAGAAGCCGGGCTGCCATGTGTTGCCGCTTGCAGGGAACGCGCCCCAAGGAGAGACCGGAGGCGTAGGCTTGCGCGTTATGAAGCCGCCCTGCGGCTGATTGCTCAACACAGCAACGAACTCGGTACGGTAGTTGGTCTCGCGGCTCAGCGGCTCGTCCGAGACGATGATCGACGATCGCGGCAGCGCGGTCTGCGCGATACGATCGAGGGCGTCCTTCGGGATGGTGATCCGGTCGAGCGCGTTCTTGGCCTCGTCCCCGTGGTCGATCGTGGTCGCGCTCCAGCGAAGGCCCGCGTCGCCCGGCGCCATCGCCGTGAATACATGCGTGCCAATGGGCCTCTCGGGGTCGCGGATCGTGACCGGAACCTCGATGGTCGCATCGAAGACCTCGCCGCCGTCCGGCCACGGCTTTTGCGTGTTCCGCCGCACATAGAGCTTCTGCGTCGCGCGGCTGATGTAGACAGAGACCGGCACGAGCGCGAGCTTTGCTTCGTCGGCCGCCTTGGCCGTTTCCGCCTTGCGGGTTACGGCCGCCTTGGCGGCATCCGCTGCCTTGGCCGCGGCATCGATCTTCAGCGTCGCCTCGGCTTTGATCGTGTCGAGCTTGGCAGCGGCCTCGGTGGCCTTGGCAGCGGCCTTGAGCCGCCGTTCCTCGGCCTTGGCCACGTTCGACTGTGCGGAGGCGAGTGCCTTTTCGGCGGCAGCGAGATCGGCGTCGGCAGAGGATTTCTGCCGTTCCGCTTTGGCGGCATCGGCCGGCTTGGCAGCAGCCTCGACCGTCGCGTCCGTATCGGCCTTGCCAATGTCGAGTTTCGCACCCGCATCTGTGGCCTTGCCAGCGGCCTTGAGCCTTTGTTCCTGCGCCTTGGCCTCGCCCGACCTGGCCTTGTCGAGCGACTTTTCGGCGGAAGCGAGGTCGGCGCCGGCGGAGGATTTCTGCCGTTCTGCCTTGCGCAGCGTTGCTTTGGCGGAATCCGCATCGCGCGCCGCCGTCTTGGCGAATTTCTTCGTCTCGTCGACCGCTTTGGCGGCCTCGGCAGCTTCGCGCGCGAGCGTCTCGGCACGTGCCGGCGCAGCAGCGACGGCCTCCGCGTTCGGCACCAGCAACGCCGCGTGAGAAAAATCGACGGGAGGTGCGTCGTCCGGGGAGATGATCACCCGCATCCCGATGCGCGTCTTGTCGAACAGCTCCGACGCAAAACCAAACGGCATCCGCACACAGCCGTGCGAGGCGGCATAGCCCGGCAGCGGACCGCCATGCATGGCTATGCCGTTCCACGTAAGGCGCTGCATGTGGGGCATGTGGGCGTCGTCATAGAGATTGGAGCGGTGGTCAATGTTCTTCTGAAGAACGGCAAACACGCCGGCCGGCGTTTCGCGTCCTTTGACGCCGGTCGACACGGGCGCTTTCAGAATCCAACCGTCGGCGTCGTAAAACGTGACGTTCTGCGACTTGATCGACACGATCGCCATGATCGGCTCGCCGGCTTCTCGCGGCGCCGTCTCCTCTGCGGGACGAGCCGCCCCCCTCGCGCTGACTTCGGCCGTCAGCACGGTTAGTGCGGCAGCCGCCGCAATCGTCACGATGACCGGAAGGCCCAAACGCCGAACTGTTGATTTTTTCATGGAAAATCGATCTGCCATACCGTTGCCACGCCCCCTGACGGTTGATGCCAGTCCGGGCTCGCCTCAATCAAGGGGCAAATCGCGCCATCAGGATGGCCGACCGAAGTGGGGCTTCCCACGTGCCCTTCGGGACACTTAATTCTGGCCGAGGCGCGGCCCCCTCTGCAATTGGGATGGTTCGACCGCGGGCGGCGCGCCATGGCGAGTATCCAAATGCCCGTTTCTGGCCCGAAGCGGATGTCCCGCGAGCGGCGCTCGGTTGTCTGCTCACCGGCTTACCGCTGAAGTTTGGAGTTTTGGCCGTCGGCGGCTGCCTTGCCCCATGCGCGCCGTTCCGTGCGGAACAGCGCGCGCTCATTCCTTCGATAAGCTTGGGCTCCTCTTAGGCGTAATGAGAATCTGGAGTAACCAATGATCACGTCAAAACAGGCGGCGCTGGCCGCCGCAGGTGGCCTGGTTGGCCTTGCTCTTCTCGCCACCCAGGCGTTCGCCTACAGCGAAGCCGTCATCAATGCATGCACCGACGACTACATGGCCTACTGCAGCGCCTATGACGAAAACAGCGCGCAGGGCGAGCGCTGCATGCGCGCCGTGGGCGGCAAACTCTCGCAGGGCTGTGTCAAAGCCCTTGTTGCCTCCGGCGAGGTCTCCAAGACCGCAGTTAAGGTCCGTACCAAGCGCTAAGACTGCCGGCTTACTGCCGAACTCATGTGAGTTCACAGGCGCGGCGCGCTGACTTCTGCTCCTTGGCCCTGAGCTGACATTCGCCGCGCCACGCTCAACGTCCGCTTCTGACCCGACTTGGACATCGAGATGGGACCGGGCCACTCCTCAAGTATGCTGCCGTACGATACGATCGTCATTGGGAGCTTTCCAGTCCCACCGACATTCACGGCGACGGCTCAGCGTGCGCCACTTCGGGTCGATTTCGAAAAGGCTACAGTCCGCCTCGACAGCTCCCGGCCCTTAGCGGACATTGCTGAGCAAGCGTCACTAGCGACCTTGCAGTGCGCAAGAGGCAGGCCTACGCCGCTCCGCACTCAGGCCTTGAAGTCCGCGAGCGTGAGGATGGCGGTCAGCGTCAGGCCGGCGGCGGCGAAGGCTTCGCCGGCGCCCTCCTCGCGGTCGAGCACGGTGACGACGCCGACCACCTCGGCGCCCTCGGCCCGCAGCGCCTCCGCCGCCTTGATGGCCGAGCCGCCGGTCGTCGTCACGTCCTCGACGACAACGACGCGCTTGCCCTGCAAGGTTTCGCCGTCCCGCAAGCCCTCGATGAGGCTGCGGGTGCCGTGGTCCTTCGCCTGTTTGCGCACGAAAAACGCGTTGATCGGTTTTTTGCCGCCGTGGCTCACCGCGGCGACGGCCGCGGCCAGCGGCACGGCACCCATTTCCAGGCCGCCGATGAAATCGGCGTCGAGATCGGCGATGGCGGCGAGGATGAGCGTGGCGATGACGTGCGCGCCTTCGGCATCGAGCATCGTCGGCTTCATGTTGAAGTAATAGGTGGAGGTCTTTCCCGAGGCGAGCTTCACTTCCTTGCCCGATTGGAACGAGCGCGCCTTGATGATGTCGATCAGCCGCGCCCTCAGCTTCGCATCCGTGCCGCCAGCCGACATTTCGCCGCCCTCCGTCTCGTCCACACTAGTGTCCCGATTCCGAAGTTCGCCAGGACTTGCGGCTAGGACCGGGAGCGAACTTCGGAATCATAAGGGACACTAGAAGCCTAAACTTGCTAGTGTGATTCAGATCGAGAAATTCGCTCGGTACCCAGCCGCGCGTGATGGCGAATTTCTTGATCATCACACTAGCTTGCGCAATCGCCCGACTGCGCTATCAGTGTCAAGCCCGCGGGCTCCCCGTGGACGAGTATCCCCAAGGGCTTACGGGCGCCCGCGCATGAGCTTCCTCCCATTGACGCTGGAACGGCTGGAGCGCGCAAGCGCGCAGCTCCTCGACACACTCGCCGCCCGCCCGCGCCTTGCCGCCGCGGCGCTGCTGGCGCTGGCCGTGTTCACGTACCTTCCGGGGGTGTTCCTGCTGCCGCCGGTCGACCGCACCGAGGTCGTCTATGCGCAGTCGGCGCGCGGCATGGTCGAGCGCGGCACGGCGATCGATTCCAGCTACGAGGGCGAGCGCTTCGCATTCCGGCCCATCGGCATCTACTGGCTGCAGGCGGCAACGACCAAGGTGCTCGGCAAGTGGAGCCGGGACGACATCGCCACCTACCGGCTGCCCTCGCTGCTCGCCGGCATCCTCGCCGTATTGGCCACGTGGTGGCTGACGCGGCCGCTGCTCGGCGACCGGCGCGCGGTCATCGCCGCGGGGCTGTTCGCCGTGTCGCCCATCGTGGCGCTGCAGGCGACGCTGGCGATCCCCGAAGGCCCGCTGCTGCTCGCCATCGTCGTCGCCCAACTGACGCTGCTGCGACTTTACTGCGCGCCCGACAGCGACCGCGACAAGCAGCTGTGGCTGGCGCTGGCGTTCTGGGCGGCGCAGGGCGGCGGCATGCTGCTCAATGCGCTGGCGGTGCCGATCCTGTCGCTGGCGACGCTCATCGCGCTCTACGTCATGGACCGCCGCCTCGACTGGCTGTGGCGCCTGCGCCCGCTCGTCGGCATCCCCCTGATGCTGGCGATCGCCGCGCCGTGGCTGCTCATCCGCGCGCATTTCGACGGCGGCGTACCGTTCAGCGGGCTCACCTGGGGCGAGTTCATCCGCGCCCTCGGCGGCGCCCAGGACATGAAATGGAAGGCGGCGCCGCTCACCTTCACGCTCGCCTTCCTGCTCGGCTTCCTGCCCGGAGCCGTGCTGCTGTGGCCGGCGCTGCAGAACCTGTGGCGCGAGCGCGGCGACGCCCTGCAGCGCTTCCTGTTCGCCTGGATCGTCGGCTACTGGCTGTATCTGGAGCTGATCGCCTCCAAGCCGGCGCTCTACACCGTGCAGGCGATGTTCCCCGCCGCCGCCGCCGCCGTGGCGCTGGTGCTCGATCGCGGGTTGCCGGAGGCGGCTTGGCAAAGTGGCAAGCTCGCCATCCCCCCGCGCATGCTGCGGCTGCCTGCATGGCTGGTCATGGGTGGAACCATCGCGATGTTCGCCGCCATCGTGAACATTGCGCGTGCGCCCTCGACGTTCCTCATCGTCGTCGGCGCGACGCTCGTTGCCGTGCTGTTCACGTTCGCGGCGCGTGCTGCGGGCGAGTGGCGCGCCGCCGCCTGGCTCACGACGAGCGTTGCCGGTTTTGCCCTGTTCATCGTCTACACCTTCGCCGTGCTGATGCCGTCGGCAGAGATCGGCTGGCCGGCGCCGCGCATCGCCGAGGCGGTGGCGCCGCTGCGCCGCTGCGTCATCGGGCCGGTCGGCGTCGTCGGCTTCCGCGAGCCGTCGACCACCTTCGTCCTCGGCCGCGACGCCAACGCCAAAGTCGATACGCTCGCCGGCTGGATGGCGGGCGGCGAGGACGGCATCGCCGTCGTCGAGGACCGTTGGCAGCCCGATCTCGCCAGGGCATTGGCCGCGCGCGGCGCCAAGGCCCCGCCGCGCCTCGGCTGCGTCGAAGCCTTCAATGTGATGCGCGGCTGCCCGCTCGACTTCTCTATCTATGCCACCGGCCGCGATGTGCTCGACCCCGGCTGCAAGATGGCCGAGGAATTCGCCTGCTCGATCCCGCTGCCGTTGCAGCCCGACGACGCCGACCCCAAGTCCCGTTGCCGTTAGTTGCTTCCCGCCCAACTTGAGCCGGCGGGTGCAAAGCGCTATGCCGCTAGCAAGCATCCCGCACTCCTATGCCGAGAAAGGTCGCCCCATGGCCGACACCCAATTCAATCCCGAGACGCCGCCCGAGCTCGTCACCGCGCAGTGGTTCAACGCTCCCGAGCCGCTGTCGCTGAAGAAGCTGAAGGGCAAGGTCGTCGTCCTCGTCGCCTTCCAGATGCTGTGCCCGGGTTCCTTGCGCCACTCGCTGCCGCAGGCCGGCCGCATCGCCCGCGCCTTCTCGACCGACGAGGTCGCGGTCGTCGGCCTGCACATGGTGTTCGAGAACCACGCCGACATGTCGCCCTCGCAGCTCGAGCCGTTCCTCAAGTCCGAGCACATCGAGATCCCCATCGCCGTCGACAAGGTGAACGGCGCGGGCCTCCCCGAGACGATGGAAGCCTACGGCATGCAGGGCACGCCGACGCTGCTGGTGTTCGACCGCCAGGGCCGCCTGCGCCGCCACTACCTCGGCGCCGTCGACGACGTGCGCCTCGGCGCCGAGATCATGGCGCTGTGCATCGAGGACGCCAAGGCGCCGCGCGAAGCCTCCGTCGCCATCGAGAAGAAGCTGCACGCCGCGCTGGTCGATCCCCAGCAGCACGAGCACGTGCACGACGGCAGTTGCTGCGGCGGTCATGGCCACTCGCACGACCACGACGCACGACCACGACCACGGGCCCGACCATGCGCACGCGCACGGTCATTCGCATGATCACGCCCACGATCACGAGGGCGGCTGCTGCGGCGGCAAGCACGCGCACGACCACAGCCACGAGGGCCACGACCACGCCCACGGCGAAGGCTGCGGCTGCAAGCACTAGTTTTGTCTGTCATCCCGGGCGAGCGAGTGGAACGAGCGACGACCCGGGACCCAGCGGGAATTGGGCGAAGCTCAATATTTCGGGGCTTCGCCACACCTATCCTGGGTCCCGGATAGCCGCTCGCAGCGGCTCGCGGCTTCCGGGATGACAGTTAGAGCGTTTCCACAGCCTTCAATCCGCCCCCCAAATCGCGGCATGGTCGCGCATACAAGCTTATGCGCGGAGCAGGGCCATGATCGAGCGCGTTGCGGACGGCGAGGAAGCGGACGAGGCGGCGCACGAGAAGCCGCGCGGCGCCAAGGCGGCGACCAAAGCCACGTTCGACAAGAAGACCATCGCCCTCGTCTATGACTTCGACGGCACGCTGTCGCCGCGGCCGATGCAGGACTACGCCTTCCTGCCGCAAATCGGCGAGGACCCGGACGCCTTCTGGAAGGAATCGAACGAGATCGCCCGCCGTGAGAAGGCCGACGGGCTGATCACCTACATGCACCTGCTCTACAAGAAGGCAAAGGCTAAGGGCGTGCGCATCGATCGCGCCGACCTCGTGGCGCAGGGCAAGAACGTCGAGCTGTTCGCCGGCGTCGAGGAGTGGTTCGACGAGATCGGCGCCTACGTGAAAGAGCACGCCCAAAGCCAGGGCGTCAGCCTGCGCCACTACATCGTCTCGGCGGGCCTCACCGAGATCATCGAAGGCACGCGCATCTACAAGCGCTTCCACAACGTCTTCGCCTCGGAATACTGGTTCGACGCCTACGAGGTGCCGTTCCCCAAGCGCGTCATCACCGACACCGGCAAGACGCAATACCTGTTCCGCATCAACAAGGGCATCGAGGACTTAGGTCAGGGGATCAACGAGCACATGGACGAGGCGGCGCGGCCGATCCCGTTCGCCAACATGATCTACTTCGGCGACGGCGACACCGACGTGCCGTCGATGGCGGTGATGCGCAAGAACGGCGGCCACGCCGTTGCCGTGCACACGCCCGGCCGCCCGCGCAAGAAATGCGTCGACCTGTTCAAGGCCGGCCGCTGCGATTTCTTCGCCCCCGCCGACTACCGCCGCGGCTCCGATTTGTTCAAGCGCACGTGCCTCCTCTTGGACCGCGTCCTCGCCGACATCCGCGTGCAGGAGGAGATGTGGCGCTTGGGGCGGGAGGTGAAGTGAAGGCGCGGGACTTGCCGAGCAACGGAACATGCTGCATTTGTGGCATTATCGGGAAGCTATCCTTTGAACACATCCCACCTCACGCAGCCTTCAATGATCAAAGACGTTTCGAGGCAGATATCGAAAGTCTGTTGAGCGACCAGTGGGCGCCGGGTGGCCACACAAAAGGCCGACACAAGCAAGGTGGTATTGGAAAATATTCTTGTGTGAGAGGTGCAATAATCTTACTGGAGCATGGTACGGGGCTCCCTACGTTGATTTTGCGCGTCAGGCAATGCGCTTAGTTTCGGTTTCGAATGGACATATGTCGTTAGCATACCCGTATAACATCAAGCCCCTTCGCGTGATAAAGCAGATAGTGGCGATGTTTTTCGGCATGTGAGCCGGAGCTCCAGCAGCGACATGAGCAACTTGTAAGGTTCGTGCTGAATAAAGATCTCGGAGAGTTTCGCCATCCACATCCAACATGTCGACGCAATTGTCGAAGTGGCGTAACCGGTATATCGTTGGAATAGAACGATGTAATTTCGAAGCGTTGCCATTCGGCTTTGTATTGAGCCTGAGTACGACCGTCGACACGCGGCTAGTGGATATAGTTCGCTCAATAGGTACAGATCGCGCAATGCTAGAAGCTACCGTTTTGCCGGTTGAATCGCATTGCCCGCGGAGATGGTCAATGCCACGATTAAGACGCTATCCGTATGGCATGCGGTCGCCGCTCACCCCTGCTCGCGCCGACGGCATTCCGGCGCGCTGCAAGCGCGCCTGCCGCTAAAGCGGCGATGCTGCGCATCAGGAATGCCGTCGGCGCGAGCAGGGCGCTCCTCCTGTCGGGCGAAGCGAGTGTTGTGGCGCCACGGGCGATGGGCGGTATTTCCGTCATGGCCGCGAACGCCGAGCCGAACTTCCTTTCGTCATGGCCGCGCAGGCGGCCATCCACGCCAGCTTCAGCAAACGCTTCAAGTGAGGGCGGGGCAAGTGCGCGGCTGGCTCGTTGCCCACGGCCTCAGAACCGCTCCCCGAGACTTGCGTGGATGGCCGCCGTCACGGCGGAGCCGTGCTTCGCCCGGACGCGGCCATGACGGGGTGATGGGCGACAAGCATGCTGTCGGCGCCACCTACCGCCAGCGATGACGGCACCCTACATCTTCCCCACAACATCTCCCGATCGAAGGAGAGCGAAGATGCTCGCAGCTACCCCTTGCGCAAAGCTACTGGCCGCCGTCGCCCTGGCCGTCCCGCTGCTCGCCGCCGGCGCGGCGCAAGCGCGCGTCAAGCCGTACTACTGGCAGAACTACGAGACGCGCGGTCCGGTGCGCGGCTACGAGGGCTACGTCGCCCCCAACTACTACTGCTCCTACAAGCGCTATCCCAACCGCGACTGCAGCGTCGACAGGCGCGGAAAAGAGCGCTGCCGCATCGTGAGCTGGCGCCTGGAGCAGACCTGCCAGTAAGCGGGCAGCGCACCAACACCAACTAATCCCCGCCGTGCACAGCCAGGGTATCGTCCGCCATCCCGCCCCGCTGAAGGGGTCGAACTCGAGACGTTCCTGTTCGAGGGCGGGCTGCAGGTCGGGTACTGGCGGCTCCACGTAAGCCGCTACTACCTGAGGCTCGCCGCGCCCGCCGGGTGAGAGTCCCGGATGGGGGAAACCCCTTAAACGCCGCGGGTATGCCCATAATCCTGCGCGGGGCGGCAAGTGTCCGCTCAAAAACAAAACAGCTTCGCGGCGCTTCCCGCCCCGCAGCCCCTCGCTCTTTGACATCCCTCGGGGCGCCCGCCCGCGAGACCGCGAAGCCATGTGCGCCGACAAATTCGCGGGGCCGCTCAGGCCCCTACAACGCACCTGTGGATGGCGTGACCCCGAGCCCACTTGCAGCGCAGCGTTTCGGCTAAGGTCACTGCAACGATTCTGCGTGTCACCCCGCATACTCCGCGGCCACGGCCGCAAGCGCCCCTGTTGCGTTGAAGGCGCCGTCACAACGCACTCGGGAGGCTAAAGATGATCAAATACATTCCACTCGCACTCGCGGCGGCCATCGCCGTACCTGCCTACTCCGGACCTGCCGTCGCGACCGACTGGGACTGGAGCATCGGCGACGGCACGTCGGCGACGCGCAACAAGCGCTCACGCGCCCGCGTGAAGTATGCCCGGCGCTACAACAAAAGTTCGGAGCCGAGCGGCACCAAGGTCATGGCCTACGTGAAGCGCGAGGGCGAAAAGGACATCGCCGTCGAGCGTCACCAGTTCACCTGCGCCGACAAGGTGCGCGGCCTCGGCACGCAATGGATCGGCACCGAAGGCGCCATGGATGCCGCCAAGAAGGATTGGATGGAGCGCGTGCGCTACGACTACGGCGAGTCGTTCCTCGACATGAGCAATTCGAAGGACTTCGTCTCCCGTTGCGGACGCGTGTCGATAGGCGAAACTCTGGGTCAGGTGATGTACCGCTGCGAGATCGTCGCCCGCCCGTGCAAAGGCACCATGGCGGACACCAAGGCCGCCGCGAAGTAAGCCACTGCACTTCACTGTGCGAGGCGGGCCGGTTCCCTCCGGTCCGCCTTGGCATTTTTGAGCTCGCTGAAACCTTATGGCCAGAGTGAGCGTTTCCTGCCAGCTTCGCTCAGCCCGTCACGCAGGAGGCCCCCATGATGGACGATCCGCTCAGCCAACCCCTGATGCGCGTGCGCCAGGGCAGGCTCATCGCCGGCGTGTGTGGCGGCATCGCCAAATGGCTCGGCTGGGATCCAACTCTGGTGCGCCTCGGCTACGTGGTGCTGTCGGTGCTCTCGGCCGGCTTCCCGGGACTGCTCATCTACATCCTGCTGTGGATATTGATGCCGCAGGAGCCGGCCTAGTGTCCCGATTCCGAAGTTCGCCACCCCTCGCGGCTAGGACACGGAGCGAACTTCGGAATCATAAGGGACACTAGAATCATAGGGTTGCTAGTGTGATTCAGATCGAGAAATTCGCTCGATACCCAGCCGCTCATGTATGCGAATTTCTCGATCATCACACTAGGCGCCAGCGTACCGCGCGATCAGGATCTGCGTGTCGCCGTAGGTGCGCCGGTCGAGCTCGGTGAAAGCGGGCGGCCAGGCGATCTGCGCGCTTGCCCGCTCCTCCAGCACGGCGATCGCGCCCGGGGTGAGCCACTTGCCTTCGACCAACGCCGTCAGCGCCCGCTCGCCCAGCCCGAGGTCATAGGGCGGGTCGAGGAAGGCGAGCTGGAACGGCGCCACGGTGCCGGCGGGGCCGAGGTCGGACGCATCGCGGCGGAAGATGCGTGTTACCCCCGTCAGCCCGAACGCCTCTACATTGGCGCGGATCAGGGCACGGGCTTCGGGCTCGCTGTCGACGAACAGGCAGAAGACGGCGCCGCGCGAGATGGCTTCGAGGCCGAGCGCGCCGGTACCGGCGAACAGATCGATGACGCGTGCGCCGGCAAGCGAGAAATCGTCGACGCCGTGGGCAAGGATGTTGAACAGGCTTTCGCGCACGCGGTCCGCCGTCGGGCGCAGGCCATCGTGCTGCGGGCCGGCGATTGGGCGCCCGCGCAACGTGCCGGCGACGATCCTCATGCTGCGCCGCCGCGCTTGGAGTTGCGCGCCTTGCGCTCCGCGCGCATGTCGTCCGCCACCGCGTTGAGGTCGAGCTCGGCGGCAAGACGGGCGCCCATCTGGTCGGCCAGCACGTGACGCCGCACCGGCTCGGCCTCGCCGGGTTTCAGGTCGAGCAACTGGAACGGCCCGTACGACAGGCGGATCAGCCGGTTCACGTCGACGCCGAGGTGGGCGAGGATGCGGCGCACCTCGCGGTTCTTGCCCTCGCGCAGGCCCATGGTGATCCAGGTGTTGGCGCCCTGCACGCTGTCGACGCTCGCCTCGATCGGGCCGTAGCGCACCCCCTCGATCTCGATGCCGTCCTTCAGCTTGTCGAGATCGGCCTGCTGCACGCGTCCGTGCGCCCGCACCTTGTAGCGGCGCAGCCATCCGGTGGCCGGCAGCTCCATGTGGCGGGCAAGGGCGCCGTGGTTGGTGAGCAGCAATAGGCCCTCGCTGTTGAAGTCGAGCCGTCCGACCGAGATGACGCGCGGCAGCCCCTCGGGCAGGTTGTCGAACACCGTCGGCCGGCCCTGCGGGTCGGCATGCGTGGTGACGAGGCCGCGCGGCTTGTAGTAGCGCCAGAGCTGCGGTGGCTCGGCAGTCGGCAGCGGCTTGCCGTCGACCAGCACCTTGTCCTTCCCCGACACCTCGAAGGCGGGCGTCGTCAGCAGCTTGCCGTTGACGTTGACGCGGCCCTGCTCGATCCAGCGCTCCGCCTCGCGGCGTGAGCACAACCCGGCGCGCGCCATCGCCTTAGCGATGCGCAGCGGCTCGTCCGGCCCCGCCGCCTTGGGCGCTTCTGGCGCCGGTCTGCGGCCGGGATTGCCGCCCGGTTTATGCACGGGCTTGCGCGAAGCCTTATGGTTGGGCTTGCCGGGGGCGGACCCCGGCCGTTGCGGCGCATCTGGCCGCTTGCTTGACGGCCGCTTTGGATGTTTGTGCGTGGGCATGGATCTTCAGGTTGCGAATTCAGCGAGCCCCTTATGACACCGCCCGGCGATCAGAGCCACATGCTGCGCGCGCTCTCCGAAGCGGATGCGGCCGCCGCGCGCGGCGAGGTGCCGATCGGCGCCGTGATCGTTGGGCCGGATGGGGCGTTTCTGGCCGCTGCCGGCAATCGCACGCGCGAATTGAACGATCCGACGGCGCACGCCGAACTGCTCGTCATCCGCGCCGCCTGCGCGCGACTTGGCGACGAGCGCCTGACGGGCTGCGATCTCTACGTGACGCTCGAGCCGTGCCCGATGTGCGCCGCCGCCATCTCGTTCGCGCGCATCCGGCGGCTGTACTACGGGGCGGCCGATCCGAAAGGCGGCGGCGTCGAGCATGGGGCGCGCGTGTTCAATCATCCGACCTGCCACCACGCGCCCGAGATCTATGCGGGTATCGACGAGGAACGGGCGGCGGCGGTGCTGCGCACCTTCTTCCAGGGCAGGCGCTAGGCGTCGAACCCGCAGCTATCCGACCAGCACCCAGTGAGAAACGCTGCCCCGACCCCGGGCGGGACAGCTTTGACTACAAACGGAGCCGTGAGTGGCGCGCAGGGTGCGCCATCAGTGCCAGGTCTTCATGGCCTGGTTGGCGGGAATGTTGAGGCACACCTTGCCTTGCTCCACGTGGTCGATCTGATCGAGGCCGAGGTAGTGGTGCTCGCCGCCGGATGCCGGGTCGGACTTGGTCAGCTTCAGCTGGTCGCCTTCCAGATGATCGACGGTGCCGACGTGTTTGCCGTCCGATCCGACGACCTCCATGTGCTCCTGGATATGTACGCTGAGATCCATTTTCGACTCCTTGGCTATGGCTGCGTCCCCGCCGCCAAAACGCCGGCAGCAGATGCATGTTCCATGGCGACTGCAGGCCCAGCCGTACCGCGGCGGTGCGGCGCACCTTTTCGAGGGCAGGCTAGGTTTTGACGGTACGCTCGCGCCTAAGCAGCGGGCGGCGCGTGCGGCGGTGGACTGCGGCAAGCTCGCCGACAGGCTCGGGCGCCTCGACGGGCCGCAGCGTTTCGGCCTCCAGCATGCGCGCCAATTGCGCCTTGACGCGTTCCTTGGCCGGCTCGGCCGCGGCGAGAATCTCCTCCACCTTCAGAAAGTCGAGGATCTGGAAGCGGCTGGTGCCGGCGTCGATGTAGAGATCGGGGTGTCGGTGGCGCAGCTTCTCGCGGATGATGCTGCGCTCGAAGATGAAGTTCGAGGCAAACAGCGTCTCCCAGGCTTTGGGCATCTCGCTGCCCGGTCGCCGCACTGGCGCGCCGCTGGCATCGACGGCGACGGTGAGATCGGCTTCGCTGGCGACGAGGTCGAAGGGCAGCGGGTTGACGAGGCCGCCGTCGATCAGCACGCGGCCATCGATCTGCACCGGCTGGAAGATGACGGGCAACGCCATGCTGGCGGCGATGGCCGGGCGCAACGGGCCGGCGGAGAAAACAACCGCCTCC
The DNA here is from genome assembly GCA_963812795.1 of uncultured Alphaproteobacteria bacterium. Taxonomy (GTDB): domain Bacteria; phylum Pseudomonadota; class Alphaproteobacteria; order Rhizobiales; family Hyphomicrobiaceae; genus Hyphomicrobium_A. The sequence continues at coordinate 846,518 of CAWEWG010000007.1, forward strand.
TGCGCGTAGAAGTCCGAGGCGACGATCTTCAGCGGTATCGTGAGGTGGCCGAAGTCGCGCGCGATCTGCGGCGGCAGAATGATGTCGAGCAGCCGCTCGGGGGCGAGAAACGCCGGGCGCAGCGTCAGCGCATTGAAAAGGCCGCCCGGTGCGCGCACGCGCGCGGCGTAAAGATCGCGGACGAGATCGAGACGCTTCTTCAGCACCTCGATGGTATGCGCGCGGATCTGCTTGCCGCTCAGCCCCGAGGCGTAGGCGGCGGCGAAGATGGCGCCGATGGACGTGCCGGCGATGATCTTGGGGCGCAAGCCGAGCTCGTCGAAGGCTTCCAGCACAGGAATGTGCGCCAGCCCGCGCGCACCGCCGCCGCCGAGCGCCAGGGCGATGCTCGGCGAGTCGGGCGGCGGCGATGGTACCGGCACCGGCGCCGGACTGACGGGAACGGGTTTCCTGGGCATGGGGACTGGGCGGATCCGATAATGTCGGCGCAGCTTAGAGCGAAAAGATTATCGCTGTTTGATAGTGGCGCGGAAGCATGGCCGCGGCTAGGCGCTCGCCTTCTCCCGCTCGATGGCGCGCCAGCCGATATCGCGGCGATAAAAGCCACCGGGCCAATCGATGCGGGCGGCGGCGGCATAGGCCCGCGCCTGCGCCTCCGCCACCGTTCTGCCGAGGGCGGTGACGTTGAGCACGCGGCCGCCCTGGGCGAGCAGCCGGTCGCCCTCCCTGCGCGTGCCGGCATGGAAGACCTGCACGCCGTCGACGCTCGCAGCCGCCTCGAGGCCCTTGATCTCGGTGCCGACTTCGGGCGTCCCCGGGTAGCCGTTGGCGGCCAGCACGACGGTGAGCGCGGCGTCGTCGTGCCAGCGCATGTCGAAGCGATCGAGCACGCCGTCGGCGGCGGCCAGCAGCGCCGGCAGCAGGTCGGACTTCAAGCGCATCATCAGCACCTGTGTCTCCGGGTCGCCGAAGCGCACGTTGTACTCGATCAGCTTTGGGCCATCGGCGGTGATCATAAGCCCGGCGAAGAGCACGCCCTTGAACGGCATCCCGCGTGTCTGCATGGCAGCCACCGTCGGCTCGATGATCTCGCACATGGTGCGCTCGATCATGGCCGGGGTCATCACCGCGGCCGGCGAGTAGGCGCCCATGCCGCCCGTGTTCGGTCCGGTGTCGCCGTCGCCGACGCGCTTGTGATCCTGGGCGGGAACAAGCGCCAGCGCATGCTTGCCGTCGACGAGCGCGAAGAAGCTCGCCTCTTCGCCTTCGAGGAACTCCTCAACGACGACCTCGTTGCCGGCCTTGCCAAAGGCGCCGGCAAAGCAGGCGTCGATGGCCGCCTCGGCCTCTCCGCGCGTCGTCGCGATGGTGACGCCCTTGCCGGCGGCGAGCCCGTCCGCCTTGACGACGATCGGCAGCTTTTCCCGCGCGAGGTACGCCTTGGCGCCGGCGGCATCGGTGAAGCGGCCATAGGCCGCGGTCGGAATACCGAACTCGGCGCACAGATCCTTGGTGAATCCCTTCGAACCTTCGAGCTGCGCCGCCGCCTGCCCTGGCCCGAAGCACTTGATTCCCGCCGTCGTGAGATCATCTACGAGACCGGCGACCAGTGGCGCTTCCGGCCCCACGACGACGAGATCGATAGAGTTGTCCGCGCAGAAGCGGATGACGGCAGTATGGTCGGCGACGGCGAGCGGGACGCACTCGGCGACCTCCGCAATTCCGCCGTTCCCGGGCGCACAATACAGCTTGGTCAACAGCGGGCTGGCGCTCAGCTTCCAGGCGAGCGCATGCTCGCGGCCGCCAGAGCCGATGAGGAGTACGTTCATCGCTGCTTATCTCTCGAAAGCGTTAGGGGACTTTCGCTACGCCGGACCTCGCCGCGGCGCGGTTCCATGTATCATCGAATCGTAAGGCCACAAACGGGCATCGACGCGTGAATCAAACGGCACCCCAGGCGCAGTCCGGCGGCAATGTCGCCGAGTATACCGTCTCCGAGCTTTCCGGCGCCATCAAACGCGCGCTCGAGGAAGGCTTCGGCTACGTGCGCCTGCGCGGCGAGATTTCCGGCTTTCGCGGCGCGCACGCCTCCGGTCACTGCTACTTCGCGCTGAAAGACGACAAGGCGAAGATCGAGGCAGTCGTTTGGAAGATGACCTACGGGCGCCTGAAGGTGAAGCCCGAGGAAGGCATGGAGGTCGTCGTCCAGGGCCGCGTGACGAGCTATCCCGGCTCATCGAAGTATCAGATCGTCATCGAGAGCCTGGAGCCGGCCGGCCTCGGTGCCTTGATGGCGCTCCTCGAAGAACGCAAGCGCAAGCTCACCGCCGAGGGGCTGTTCGCCGAGGAGCGCAAGAAGCCGCGGCCGTTCGTGCCGCAACTCGTCGGCATCATCACCTCGCCGACCGGCGCCGTCATCCGCGACATGCTGCACGGCTTTGCCGAGCGCTTCCCAACGCGCGTCATCGTCTGGCCGGTACGGGTGCAGGGCGATACGTGCGCGGCCGAGGTGGCGGCCGCCATCGCCGGCTTCAACGCCATTCAGCCGGGTGGGCGCATCGCCCGTCCCGATGTGCTCATCGTGGCGCGTGGCGGTGGCAGCCTGGAAGACCTGTGGGGTTTCAATGAGGAGATCGTCGTGCGCGCCGTGGCGGCGAGCCGCATCCCCATCATTTCCGCGGTCGGTCATGAGACTGACTGGACGCTGATCGATCTCGTCGCCGACGCGCGGGCGCCGACGCCGACCAAGGCCGCCGAGTGGGCGGTGCCGAAATTCGCCGATCTTGCGGAGAGCACGAGCAAGTGCGGCGTCCGCCTGACGACGGCCGCGCGGCGCATGCTGCAGCAGGCGCGGGCGCACTTGAAGGCGGCGACGCGGGGCCTGCCGCGCCTTGAAGACGTTCTGGCCCTGCCGCGGCAGCGGTTCGATGCCTGCGAAAAGCGGCTCGGACGCGCCTTGCTCGCCAACGCACGCGCGCATCACACGCGCTATGCGCGCATCTCGGCCCGCCTGCGTCCGGCGCCGATCATGCAGCGCATCTCAGTCTGCCGCGAACGCTCCAGCGCGCTGCAGGCGCGAGCGAGGCAGGCGTTGGGCAATGGTCTCGTGGCCAAGCGCCGACAGCTCGAGGGTTACGACAAGCTGTTGGCGACGCTCAGCTACCAGAGCGTTCTGCAGCGCGGCTTCGTGGTGGTGCGCGATGCGGATGGCCGCGCCGTGCGCTCCGCCGCCGGCGTAGAGCCCGGTGATCGCCTTGATCTGGAGTTCGGCGACGGTCGCGTCGAGGCGGAGGCGCGCAAGGTTGGCGGTGCGGGGGCCAAGGGGCCGGCCGCCAAAGATCCCGTGTCATCTCCACCGGTGCCGCCCGGCGTGCGGCGCACGCGCGGGCGCGGCGGCAGCAGCCAGGGTTCTCTGTTTTAACGACGAATGCCGCGCGAGTGCTTGACGCGCCTCGTGCGATTGGCATTGTGGTCGGCTGACATCGGTTAGAGAAACACATGAACCGGATCGACAGATTCTTCGGCCTGCGGGGCGAAGCAAAAGTGAAGTTCCTTAACGGGGAGTTTCAGGTGCTGTCGCCGGGCGACTTCGTTCGCTGTGCGGTGACCGGCGAGCCGATCATGCTGCCCGACCTGCGTTACTGGAGTGTCGAGCTGCAGGAGGCGTACGCGACGCCGGAGGTGTCGATGCAGCGCTATCTGCAAATGCGCGACAAGCTCGCCCGCGAACACGAGGAATACTAGCGCTGGGGTGGCGGACGGTTCCGCCGCGACGTTCCCTTCAGCGCCGAGTTCGATCAGCGAGCCGAGGCGGCTGAGATCGCGGTCGTCGAACGTCAAGTCGATGGGCAGCACGCGCGTTTGCGCGGCCAGGCCCGCCAGCGACGCATCGCCGGCCATACGGGCGAAATCCTTCTCCGTGGTGACGAGCCGGGCGCCGGTGCTTTGCGCCAGCGTGACGAGGCGCTCGGCGTCTGCCCGTGTGAAGGCGTGGTGATCGACGAACGACACGCATTCGACGAGTTTACCCCCGTGACGCTCGAGCAGTTTATAAAAGCGCTGCGGATTGGCGATACCGGCGAAGGCGATTAGCGGTTGCGTTGGAATCCACGAGGTATCGCCGGCGGGCGCAATCTTGGCGGCGAGAACAGGCCCCGGAAAGCCGTCCCGCAGCACCGCATGCACGCTCCCCTCATCGGCGGTGCTCGGCGGATCGCGCACGACGATGGCATCGACGAGGCCGATCTGGAAATCGAGCGAGGCGCGCAACGGTCCGGCCGGGATCACCTCGCCGTTGCCGATGCCGCGCTTGCCGTCGACGAGAGCGATCGACAGATCCTTGGCCACCGCCGGGTTCTGCAGCCCGTCGTCCATGATGACGACGCTCGGGTCGCGACCGTGCGTCTCGATGGCAATCATGCCGGCCCGCCGGTCGCGGGCGACGACGGTCGGGGCGACGGCGGCGAGCAGCAAGGGTTCGTCGCCATAGCGTTGTGCGGCGCCCGGCTGCGCGTCGACCCACGCCGGGCCGGCCGTGCGACCGCCGTAGCCGCGCGTCAAGAATACCGGGCGCTGGCCGCGGGCCAGGAGCTGACGGGCGATGAAGATCGACAGCGGCGTCTTGCCGGTGCCGCCGGCGGTGAAATTGCCGACGCAAATGACCGGCAGCCGCGAACGGTAAGGGAGGCGGCGACGGTACCTGCGCTCGGCGATCCAGCTGTAAAGCCGGCCGAGCGGGACGAGCGCGCGCTGGCGGATGTCGTCCGCGCCTCCGTACCACCAAGTCGGCTCGTCAAGAGGCACGCTTCAAGCTCTCGTCAGGAATGTAGCGCAGCAGCGCCTCGACCGTCTTGTCAAGCGCGCCGGAGAGGGTGGTGAGCGCTTGCGTCGCACCGGAGCGCATACGCTGCAGCTCGGCTGGGCCGTCGAGCAGCTTCGCTACTGCCGCGGCGATGTCGGCTGCCGATTTCACCTCGATGGCACCGTCGTGGCGCAACAGCGTGCGGTAGGCATCGCGGAAATTCTGCCAGTGTGGACCCGTCAGCACCGCAACGCCGTGGCGCACCGCCTCGATCGGATTCTGCCCACCGCGGTCGATCAGCGAGCCACCGACAAAGGCGACGGGCGACAAGGCATAGAGAGTGCCGAGCTCGCCGATGGTATCGGCAATATAGATGTCGGTGCGCGGACCAGGGACGGCACCCAGCGAGCGCTGCGCAACGGTGAAGCCGAGATCCTTGAGCATCTCCGACAACGCCGTGCCGCGCTCCGGGTGGCGCGGGGCGATGATGGTGCACAGGTTCTCGAACCGGCGCGAGAGCGCACGATGCGCCGCGGCGATCGTCTCCTCCTCGCCCTCGTGCGTGCTGGCGGCGGCAAACACCGGCCGGTTGCCGAGCGCGGCTTTGAGCCGCTCCAGCTCGTTGAGGTCGACCGGCGGCGGCGGCGCGTCGATCTTCAGATTGCCGACCGACAGAACGTTGCGGGCGCCGAGCGACGAGAAGCCGAGAGCCAGCCGGTCGTTCTGCGCCAGGATGATGCTGAAGCGGCCGAACAGCGGCACCGCCGTCGACTTGTTGCGTTGCCAGCGGCGACGGCTTTTGTGCGACAGACGCGCGTTGACGAGCGCGATGGGAATGTTGCGCGCCGCGGTTTCGAGGATGAGCGACGGCCAAACCTCGGATTCGGTAAACACTGCCAGGTCCGGCCGCCAATGCTCGAGGAAGCGCGCCGCGTATTCCGGTGCGTCGAGCGGCACGTACTGGTGCAATGCGCGCGGCCCCAAACGTCGCTCGGCCAGGCCGGCAGAGGTGACGGTTCCGGTCGTGAGCAGGAATTGGAGATCGGGGCGCGCCTTGCCGAGCGCTTCGATGACCGGCAGCACGGCGTTGGTCTCGCCGACACTGGCGGCATGCACCCAGCACAGCACGCCGTTGGGACGCGCCATCGTCGCGTGGCCAAGCCGCTCGCCGCGGCGACGCGGATCCTCTTTGCCACTGCGCTCGCGGATCTTGAGGATGAGCGGCGCGATGGGGCGCAGCAGGCTCATGCTGGCACGGTAGGCCTTGAGGCGGAAATCCGGATCGGCGGGCGGGGCGTTCGCATCCAACAGGTTCGGCGGCGTGACGCGCCTCACGTCGGCGCCGACGAGCTCGTAGGCGCGGGCGGTGGCCGCGTTGAGCGCTCGCTCCACCTGCAGCCGCGCGAACTCCAGCTCGGCCTCGCCGGCGTCGGCAGACACCCAAATGGGATCGCCGGCAACGTATGCGAGCTTCGACCCCGGCAGGTTGATGGTCATCCGGCTCCAGGTATTGAGGGCACGAAACCGCGAGGTGGCCGCGGCGCAGGGTACGATGGGCCGGCCCGACATGCGCGCGATCATGACGATGCCGATGCCGGCGCGGCGCGCAGGACCGGGCGGCACGTCGGCGGTCATGACGAGGGAATAGCCGTCCTTGAGATAGCGCACGGCTTGGCGCAATGCGTAGGCGCCGCCCCGGTCTTTCTTGCGGCCACCAGCGCCGGCGCCGCGAATGAGCTCGACGCCGAACTTGGCCATGGCGGCCCCGATCAGCTCGGCGTCACCGTGACGCGCGACCATCGCTGCGACTTTGGTCTCGGGCGAGGGACGAAAGCCCGAGGTCATCATGAACTGGCCGTGCCAGGTAGCGACGATGAGGGGATGGTCGACGGCGAGCCGCTGCAAGGCGTCCGCGGGCTCGTAAACGACGCGCGAGGTGCGCCGAACCAGGGAGATCATGCCAGCGAGCGCGCTGCCGGCAAGTCTGTTCAATTTGCGTGTCGTGCCAGGCGAACGTGCCATCCTCAAGGGTGCCTCGGCGCCAGATCGCCTCACGAGCAAGCGGTTTTGCGCGAACCACTTGCAGCTGGTTCCTATAGCGAATATTTAGCGATGGCAAACTGGGACGTTCGGGCACACACCGTCAAATATGCCGGTGACCCGTAGCGTCGCCTCGCCCGTAACATCTCGAAATCAGCGGACTTTAATGGCGGGATTGCTGAAGCGGGCGAAACGCTCCTGGCGGCGCGTTGGACGCCGCTTCCGCCAGCATGCCGTGGGGTCCTCTCCGGCGTGGCTCCGACGCATGGCCGGACCGCCTGCGTCGTATCTCGACATGCTGTTTGTCGATCACGGCATCTTCCGCATCATCTACGGCAATAGCCACCGGCTGTCGGACAAGGCTTGGCGCGCGGCGCAGCCTGCCCCGCATCAGTTGCGGCGCTACGCCAAGGCGGGCGTGCGCACCATCGTCAATCTGCGCGGCGCGCGCGAATGCGGCGCCTACTACCTCGAGCGTCGCGCTTGCGAGAACCTCGGCATGAAACTGGTCAACTTTCAGGTCCGCTCGCGTGCAGCCCCGACGCGCGAGGAGCTGCTGGGTGCCAAGCGGCTTTTCGACGAGATCGAATACCCGATGATGATGCACTGCAAGTCGGGCGCCGATCGCGCCGGCTTGATGAGCGTCCTCTTCCGTTTCCTGCACGAGGGCGCGCCCATGCAGGAAGCGAAAAAAGAGCTGTCGCTGAAGTATGGCCATATCCGCCAGGCGCACACCGGCATCCTCGACTACTTCTTCGAGCGCTATATCGCCGACAACGCCGTGCGGCCTATACCATTCTTCGAGTGGGTCGACACCGTCTACGATCCCGACGAGCTGAAGCGTACCTTCCGCTCGAAGGGCTGGGCCAACCGTCTCGTCGACAGCGTATTGCGCCGCGAGTAGGCGCGCCTCTAGACGATCAGTTGCGGGATCGGCGCGCCGCTCAACGCCTGCGAGCGCACCAGACGCGCGTAATGCCCCTCGGCCGCCAGCAGCTGCTGGTGGGTGCCGACTTCCACAAGTGTGCCGTCATCCATGACGCAGATGAGATCGGCGTTCTGTACCGTCGACAGCCGATGGGCGATGACCAGAGTTCGTGCGGTTCTGAGTGAACCGCGCCAAGGCTTCCTGCACCAGCCGCTCCGATTCGGTATCCAGCGCGCTCGTCGCCTCGTCGAGCAGCAGAATGGGCGCATCCTTGAGGATGGCGCGGGCCAGCGCCAAGCGCTGGCGTTGGCCGCCCGACAGGCGCAGGCCGCGGTCGCCGATCTCGGTCGCGTAGCCCTGCGGCTGCGCCATGATGAAGTCATGGGCGGCCGCCGCTTCGGCTGCCGCCTCGATGGCCGCCTGCGGCGCTCCCAGCCGGCCGAGCGCGATGTTGGCGCCGATGGTGTCGTCGAACAACGTCACGTCCTGCGAGACGATGGAGATGGCATCGCGCAGCGAGGCCAGCGTCACGTCGCGGATGTCCTGGCCATCAATAGTGATGCGGCCCTTGTCGACGTCGAACAGACGCGGCACCAGATTGAGCACGGTCGACTTGCCGGCGCCGGAACGGCCGACCAGTGCCACTGTCTGGCCCCCGGGAACTTCGAGCGAAAAGCCGGAGATCGCCTGCACGCCCGTGCCGTCGTAGGCAAAGCCGACGTTGTCGAAACGGATCGCAGCTTTGGTCAGGGCGAGGGACTTGGCGCCGGGCCGATCGACGATCAGCGGCTTCTCATCGACCAGCTCATAGAAGCTCTCGGCGGCGGCGAGGCCCTCGTTGATGCGGCCGGAGAGCGACCCGAGCGCGCGGATCGGCTGCGACGCCATCAGCAGCGCGGTAATGAAGCCCATGAAGTCGCCGACCGTCGAGATGCCGCTGGCAATGCGCCAGTAGGCCAGCGCGATGACCCCGGCGACGGCAATGCCGCCGAGCGCCTCCAGCAGCGGGTCGATGCGCGCGCGGTTCTTCACCGCCTTCATGCGCAGCTTGTAGACGTGCTCGAAGCTCTCGTTCAGCCGGTCGGCGGCATAGCCTTCGAGGCGGAAGGATTTGATCAGCCGTGCGCCGGACAGCTTTTCGGTCAGCAGCGATGTCATGCCGCCGAGCTCGTGCTGCGTCTGCTTGGCGACCTTGCGCAGCTTCGTGCTGAGCGCAGCCACCGGTAGCGCGGCAATGGGGTAGACGCACAGCACGATCACCGACATGACCCAGTCGAGGTAGATCATCGAGGCGACGAGCGCGACGATGGTCAGCGTGTCGCGCACGGCGGTGTTGAGGGCGGCCTGCGCGGCGACTTGCACGAACCCGATGTCGTTGGTCAGCTTGGAGACGAGGCGCCCGGGCGTTTCCCGTGACAGGCGGGCGAAATCCGAGGCGATGAGATGCGCAAAACCAACCCGCTGCATGTCCGTCGTCATGCGCATGACGATGCGATTGGACTCCACCGTCTGCGCGTAAAGCAGGATGCTGCGCAGCATGGTGGCGCCGACGATGGCGGCCAGGACATAAATCAGCATCCCCTGCTGATCCTTCATCAGCATGTCGAACGACGCCTTGATGATCATCGGGTAGGCGCCGGTCACGGCGGCGAGGAGCGCCGTCAGTATCATGGCGAGGATCAGCTCGCGCCAGCGCGGATAGACCCAATCGCGCAGGAAGCGCTTGAGCAGTCCGCGCCGATGCTCGTCGAGAGCCAGCGCGGTCGGCTGGGGCTTGGTCGGCGCGGGCGGCGCCAGGTTCATGACGGCGCCTTGGCGCTCTGGTCGTCCGGTTCGAGCAGGCGGTGCATGTGGACGACGAAGTAGCGCATCATGGCGTTGTCGACGGTGCGCTGCGCGGCGGCCTTCCAGGCGGCGCACGCCTCCGCGTAATTCGGATAGATGCCGACGATGTCGAGACCCTTCAGGTCGCGGAATTCGATGCCGTCGAGCGAGGTCAGCTCGCCGCCGAACACGAGATGCAATAGCTGTTTCGGCGGTGTCGTCTTGTCGCTCATGCCGTGATCCCTTGAAGCTACGATTGGCTGCGGCGCGTCCGGAACGGGCCGCGCGGTTACGGCGAATTTACGCTATCTCTTAAGCCTGCAGGAAGCCGGATGTGTCATTGTGCCTGTATGGTCGCACCAGACGGCTGCTCTGAGGACAACGGCGAGGCACGCACATTTCGGCTTGGATCCGCGGCACGGGTCCAAGCCGAAATTGCTTAACGGCTGTCCCACGGCTCAGCTCAGGCCCGCCATGCGCGACAGGACCATGTCGGCGACCAATCCCAGGAAGATCACCAGGCCCACATCGCGGTTGGAGCGGAAGCGGCGCAGGCAGTTGCGCGCGTCCGCCGTGTCGAGCGTCGTCACCTGCCAGGCCATCTGCAGCGAGGCGAGCACGATGGCCATGAAGAAGATCAGGTGCGTGCCGGCGATGTAGCCGGCCGCAAGCCATAGGACGATGGCGCCGGCATAGAAGCTGCCAACCCAAGTCATGGTGTTGTCACCGAAGCGGATGGCGGTTGAGCGCAGGCCGAGCAGCAGGTCGTCCTCGCGGTCCTGGTGGGCGTAGATGGTGTCGTAACCGACGGTCCACAGCACCGAGCCGGCATAGAGCAGCAGCGCAGAGATGCCGACGTTGCCCATCACCGCCGCCCAGCCGACCAGCGCCCCCCAGTTGAAGGCGAGCCCGAGCACGATCTGCGGCCAATGCGTGAAGCGCTTCAGAAACGGGTAGATGGCGACCAGCACGAGCGAGGCGGCGCCCAGCTTGATGGTGAAGGCGTTGAACTGAGCGAGCACCAGGAGTCCGCCCAGGGCGCAGATGGCGGCGAAGGCGAGGGCTTCGGCCGGCGTCACCTGTCCGGAGGGGATGGGGCGGCTGGCGGTGCGCGCCGAGCGGGCATCATAGTCGCGGTCGATGTAGTCGTTGTAGGCGCAGCCCGACGCGCGCATCAGCAGCGCGCCGACGGCGAACAGGGTCAGCAGCCAGGGGCTGGGATAGGGCTGGTGCAGAGCGACCTCGGCTAGGCCGACCGACCACCAGCAGGGCAGCAGCAGCAGCCAGAAGCCGATGGGGCGGTCGAGACGCGCCAGACGCAGATACGGGCGCACGGATTCGGGCGCGTAGCGATCCGCCCAGTTGCCGGGCGGGGCATCTGCAACGCGATTGGAGCGCTGGTCGCTCGAAAAGCTGGCCATCGCGGCTGTCGTCCCCGGTGCCGATTTCCAGACGACCCTAGCGGTCGATCCGCCGCTGATCAAATCCACTGTTCCTACGCCCGCTGCATCGCAGCTTTGCTCGCTCACTCACGCGCCCACCGGCCGGCTCCCCGCGGGGGAGCCGGTGGGCGCAACTAGTCTTTCACGCGCCAACCGGCCGGCTCGCCGGAGTGCGAGTCGGTTGGCGCAACTCAGAAGGGGCTGCGGGGCGGGAAGCGCCGCGAAGCTGTTTTAGTGTTGAGCGGACACTTGCCGCCCCGCAGCAGGATTATGGGCATACCCACGGCGTTTAAGGGGTTTCCCCCATCCAGGATTCTCACCCGGCGGGCGTGGCGAGCCTCAGGTAGTAGCGGCTTACGTTGAGGCGCCAGTACCCGACCTGCAGCCCGCCCTCGAACAGGAACGTCTCGAGTTCGACCCCTTCAGCGGGGCGGGATGCGCGGAGCATACGCGCGGTTTTGCGGGCGGGGATTAGTTCGACTGGGGCATGCGCGAGCGCCGGCTGCCACGCGTCAGCTATGGGCCAGAAGCGGACATCCAGTGTCGCTACGAATGTCAGCTTTGGGCCAGTAGCAGAAATGTCGCCCGAACCAAAAAGGCCGCTCCTTTCGGGTTTCTCGAAGGGCTTCGGCCTGAACGCGCTTCCGCTTGCGCGTTTGCAGGATAGAGATGACGGTGGGAGTGCGCCAACACACGCCGCGGGGTTCCTATCCAACTGTCGCCGCGACCGGGAATGCGACGCGCGCCATAGTCATAAGATTTGAATGCCCAACACTCGTCATATCCGCGGCGATGGAATGCTGGCGCCACGTCCGTCCAAAGGAAAATACATGAGTGCGTTCTCTCTTTCACCTGACGGGAAGCTTGCGATAGCGGCCAGCGAGACTTCGTCCAAAAATGATTTCGATTATTTAGTGGGTAACTGGAACATCAGAAATCGTACGTTGAAAGAACAGCTGGCCGGCAGCGACGAGTGGGACGAATTCGACGCGACCCAGGAGTTCCGCCTGATATTGCTGGGCCTAGGCAATTTCGACATTTTTCATACGGAGTTTGACGGAAAGCCATTCGAAGGCCTCACGGTGCGACTGTTCGAGCCGCAGACGCGTCTGTGGACGATCTATTGGGCCGACAGCAACGCAGTGAAACTCGACGGTGGAAAGGTAGGCTCGTTCGATGGCGACGTAGGGGAATTCTTCGGCCGTGAGGTTGTCGACGACAAAGACGTTATCGTGAAATTCCACTGGGATAAGCGTAACCCAAAAGCCCCGATTTATAGCCGTGCGTTTTCCGCTGATGCGGGCCGAACGTGGGAATGGAATTGGTACTCGAACTTTTCACCCCGGTGACGGAAGGGGTAGGGGCGAGGGGCGTCGCTGCTGCGGTGTCGACATTCCGCACCACGCGGGCCAGGCCCGCGACGAGCCTCAGGTAGTAGCGGCTTACGCTGAGGCGCCAGTACCCGACCTGCAGCCCGCCCTCGAACAGGAACGTCTCGAGTCGCCCCCTCAGCGGGGCGGGATGCGCGGAGTATGGGGGAGGTGTGGGGGCGGGGATTAGTTCGACGGTGCGTGACTCGAGCCGGGATGTCATGGACCATCCTATCCGTCATCCCGGCGCAGGCCGGGATGACGTAAGTGAGTTCGCCACACGCCATGCTGGGTTCCGGATGGCCGCTTACTGCTTTCGCGGCTTCCGGGATGACAGACGCAAGGTCAGCCGGCGTGGCGGGCGAGGATCTTGCGCACCTCGGCGACGAGATCGGTCTCCTTGACGGAGACCTGCGCCGGGCGCGCTTCCTTCCATTCCTTGTTGTCGGAGATGGCGGCGGCGGCCTTGGCGCCTTCGACGAGGTCCTTCAGCGTCACTTCGCCCTTGACGCGCTCGTCCGAGCCCTGGATGACGACGCAGGGCGAATTGCGCTTGTCTGCGTACTCGAGCTGCTTGCCGAACTTCTTCGGGTTGCCGAGGTACAGCTCGGCGCGGATGCCGGCTGCGCGCAGCGTCTGCACCATCTTCTGGTAGTCGGCGATGCGCTCCTTCTCCATCACCGTGACGATGACGGGGCCGTCAGACGTTGCGGGCTTGTCCTTGTTCAGTGCGTTCAGCGCGGCTTGCAACCGCGAGACGCCGATGGAGAAGCCGGTGGCGGGAACCTTCTGGCCGGTGAAGCGGGCGACGAGATCGTCGTAGCGTCCGCCGCCGCCGACCGAGCCGAAGCGCACCGGGCGCCCCTTCTCGTCCTTCACCTCGAAGGTCAGCTCCGCCTCGAACACCGGGCCGGTGTAGTACTCGAGCCCGCGGACGACGGACGGGTCGAGTCGGATCGTGCCGTCGTCATAGCCCGCGCTTTGCACGAGCGCGCGCAATTGATGCAGAGTTCGTCGAGGCCCTGCTCGATTGCGATTGGATCTTGAGGTTCACCAGAATACTGCGTGCTTGTCGCCGGGCTGTGGACTAGGCTGCGAGTCGCGCAATCACGCGGCTCTGATTGCCTCGCCCTTCTAGCCACTGCACCGTTGGTGAAGTCGCCGCTTTCATCTTTCCGTCCTTCGCCAAGTAGCGCGCGGACGCCATCTGCTCCTAGGCGATCAAATTTGTCGATGGCGCGTAGCACAGTTAGGCGCTTGCCAGCGTTCTCATCGCCACCAAGGCCGACACCATCAAGGACGCCATCGAGAATTTTGCGTGTGTTGACCTTGATCACGTAGTCGCCGCGCTTGATGCCGAGCGCTTCCAGCGTGTCGGCGGCGAGCATGCACATCTCGGCGTCCGCCGCGACGCTCTCGGCGCCCACCGTGTCGGCGTCGAACTGCATGAACTGGCGGTAGCGCCCCGGCCCCGGCTTCTCGTTGCGCCACACGGGACCCATCGCGTAGCGGCGGAAGGGCTTGGGCATGTCCTGGTAGTTCTGCGCCACGTAGCGGGCGAGCGGCGCCGTCAGGTCGTAGCGCAGGCTCATCCACTCCTCGACGTTCTTTTCCCCACGCGCCTCGTTGGAGTCCTGGAACGAGAATACGCCGGCGTTCGGCCGGTCCTGGTCGGGCAGGAACTTGCCGAGCGCGTCGGTGTATTCGAACGCCGGCGTCTCCAGCGGCTCGAACCCGTACAGCTCGTAGACGGCGCGGATCTTGGCCAGCATGTCCTGCTGCTGGCGCAGCTCCGCCGCCTCGATGTCGCGGAGGCCGCGCGGCAGGCGCGGGGTGGGCCGCGTGTCTTTGGTGGGCTTGCTCATGGTGCGGGCGGGTTATCGCGTATGGACGATAAACGCAACATGATGTTCGTGGACGCAACACGCACCACGTTGTCATCCTCGGCTGTATGCCGAGGACCCCGTGTTCAGCGATAGCCTTCGATCGAAGGAGCGGAGGAAAGTTGGATCCTCGGGACAAGCCCGAGGATGACAGTGAGATCAGCACTTCGCCAGGCCAGCCGGGCGCGCGGGCGGCAGGCCATAAGGGCGGCGCAGGACGGCGTACGCTTCGCGCGCCGGCACCGAGACCAGCTCGCGCTCCGGCCACCGTAGCGCCGTCAGGCTGCCGCCGAAGACGCAGCCGGTGTCGATGCACATCGTATTGTTCAGCCACTCGGGCTCGGCGACCGGCGTGTGGCCGTAGACCACCGCCGCCGTGCCGCGATAGTCGGCGCCGAAGTTGAAGCGTTCGGGCAGGCCGTCGGCGGCGGGGCGGCCGGAGCTGTCGCCGTACAAGCCGAAGTCGCGCACCCTTGGATGGTTCTTGCCGAGCATGCCTTCGCGCACGCCGGCGTGGGCGACGGCGAGGTGGCCGTCGTCGACCCAGGCGTGGCTCGGCAAGGTGTCGAGGAAGGCGAGCGTGCGCGCCCGCAGCGTATCGCCCTCACCGGCATATTGTTCGACCGTGCGGTCGAGCCCGTGCGTCAGCTTGACGGCGCGGCCCTTGAGGTGGCGCATGAACTTGTCGTCGTGATTGCCGATGACCGAAAACGCCTGGCCGCGCGCGGCCATGTCCATGACGATGCGCAGGACGTCGGGCGAGTTCGGCCCGCGGTCGACGAGGTCGCCGACGAAGAATGCGCGGCGACCTTTCGGCGCCGTGGTGATCGCGCGCCGGTCATCGCCCGATCCTTCGAGGCGCACCGCATAGCCGAGCTCGCCGAGCAGCGCGATCAGCTCGTCGGCGCAGCCGTGCACGTCGCCGATGATATCGAACGGCCCGCGCACGTGGCGCCAGTCAGCCGAAGCCGGCTCAGGTTTGTTGTCGAGCGTGGAGGATGACACTTCAGGCGATCTCAGGCTGCGGCGATGCGATAGGGGACATAATCCCAGAAACGCGTCTGAGCATAGAACGGCAGGCTGCGATAGCGGTCGTACTCCTCGGCACTGCGCGGCATAATGATGCCGATGCCGTAAAGCCCGATGCCTTGCAGCGTGGGAACCTTGAGGGCTCCGTCGGTGCGGCGCGCGCCCATGACACCCCACAACCAGGTCGAGAACGCCATGTAGTGCGGGCGCACGGCATCGAACGACTGGACAGCGCGGCGAGCAGACCGATGAGGTCGACGTGCTTTTCGCCGTTGGCGTCGGGGTAGGCGTAGGTGATGAGGTCGCCAGGCTGCAATTCGCGGATGCCTGACGCGCGCACGGCTTCCAGCAGCGGCTTTAAACGCTGCGGCAGCTCGTCGAGCTGGATGTTGTCGGTGCCGACCAGGGTCGCCAGCGTGTCGGCGCGCTCGAACTCGGCGATGCGTTTGGCAACTTCCATGCTGGTCGCGGCATTGTCGTCGCTCAGCGAGGCCAGCACCCGCTCGTAGTAGAAGTTCGGCGCGCCCAGCAGCGCCTGCGAGGCCAGCGTGACGTGTGCGCAGCCGCGCAGCGCGTAGTAGGTTTCGATGGTGCCCTTATTGCAGTTCTGCAGGTAGAGCACCGCCGGCTTGGCGCCGATGGCCGACTTGAAGCGGTCGAGGGCAGCCGCCAGCGCTTCGACGCGCATCCAGCCCTGCGTCCTTTGATCTTGGCTCAGCTCCCCGAGACTGCCCCCGTGGCCGAGGATGGCGATGACGTAGTTCTCGGCCGGCACGGCCTGCGCGCCCCATTCGAGGAACTGCGCCAGCTCCTCGCCGCTGGCGCTGTCGTGGCCCGGTGCCATGGCCGTGCGGGCGCCGGCGCGCGTGAACACGATGCGCTGCATGTTGGCGAGCTCAGGCGTGTCGACCTGCGCGGCGACGACGGTGCTGGAATTGGCGGCGCCGCGCTGCAGCTGGTCGAGCACCGGCTGCGCGAAGCGTGAAAGGTCGTTGTCGTAGGGGATCCAGTAGAGGAACGCCCACTTGGCCTTCTCGGCCGGAGCGGCTGCGACCGCCGCAGGGCCGAGCAACGCAAGCGACCCCGCCGTCTTCAACAACGTGCGCCGATCGATGGTCATCGCTAGCCCTGAGACCTACTCGCGCGCCATGGGCTCTACGCGTGAATGAAGTCCTCGGTGCGGCGCTTGGGCTCCGGCACGTTCGAGACGAAGCGCGCCAGCGGCTCCAGGCCCGGGGGGACGGGGCCGCCATAGGCCCAGTCGAGCAATTCGACCGTATGCACCACCGGCACGTCGACACTGCCGGCAAGCTGCGTGATGCAGCCGATGTTGCCGGTGGCGACGACGTCCGGCTTCATGCGCTTGATGTTCTTCGACTTGCGGTCACGCAAGGCGCCGGAGATCTCCGGCTGCAGGATGTTGTAGGTTCCGGCCGAGCCGCAGCAGATGTGCGATTCGGGGATGTCGACGACGCTGTACCCGGCTTTCACGAGCAGCTCGCGCGGCACGTCCTTGATGCCCTGGCCGTGCTGCAGCGAGCACGCGGGGTGATAGGCGACGCGCAGCGACGACCACCGCTTCGGCGCCCCAAGCTCGTACTTGCCGACGAATTCGGAGATGTCGTGCGCCAGCTCGGAGATGCGCGCGGCACGCGCCGCGTACTCGGGTTCGCGCTTCAACAGATGCCCGTAGTCCTTCACCATCGTGCCGCAACCGGAGGCGTTGGCGATGATGGCGTCGACCGGCCCCTTGGCCAGCTCCTTCGACCAGGCGTCGACGTTGCGCTTGGCGAACTTAACCGCCGCCACCTCGTCGCCGAGATGATAGGTGAGGGCGCCACAGCAGCCGGCGCCGGCGGCGACGACGACGTCGACGCCGCGCCGCGCCAGCAGGCGAATGGTGGAATCGTTGATGCCGGGGCGCAGCACCTGCTGCGCGCATCCCGCCAGCATGATGACGCGCGCGCGCCGGTCTTCCTCGGTCACGGCGGTGCCGGGGCCCTCGAATTTCGGCGACGGCGGCAGCACGGCGGGCGCCAGCTCGATCATGGCGGCGAGCTCCGTCATGCGGAAGCGACGCAGCAGATGCAACCAGGGACGCCCGAGCGGAGCCAGCTTCAAGGCCATGCGGAAGCGCTCGGGGTAGGGCAGCACGTGCGCCAGTAGCCCGCGTACGAAGCGCTCCTTGAACGGACGTGGCGCCGTCTGCTCGACGTAGCTGCGTGCCAGATCGATCAGGTGCATGTAGTCGACGCCGCTCGGGCACGTCGACATGCAGGAAAGGCAAGACAGGCAGCGATCGAGGTGGGTCTGCACCTCGAAGCTCGCCGGCGCGTTCTCCTCGAGCATGTCCTTGATGAGGTAGATGCGGCCGCGCGGGCTGTCGCGCTCGTCACCCAGCAGCACGTAGGTCGGGCACGTCGCCGTGCACAGGCCGCAGTGCACGCAGGTGCGCAGGATGGCGTCGGCTTCGGCGACGCGCGGGTTCTGCAACTGCTCGGGCGTGAAGTTGGTCTGCATGCGCTTAGGCTAATGCCCTCACAAATTGGCGTACATCCGGCCGGGATTGAGAATCCCCGCCGGATCGAAGGCGGCTTTGAGGCCGCGGGTTAGCCGCTCGACTGGCGGGCTGAGCGGCTGGAAGACTTCAACGGAGGCGCGCACGTTCGGCTCGGCGCGGATCAGCATGGCGTGCCCGCCGTGGATGGCGGTAACGCGGCGAATTTCGGCCGTGCCGGCGTCGGCCGTGGCCGGAACCTCGAGCCAGATGAGGCCGCCGGCCCAATCATAATAGGCTTCGGCCGGCATGTACCGCTTTATGGCGGCGACCAGCCTGGGCGCCGTCGTCGGCTTGGTGGAAATGCGCCACAAGAGCGTCTGCCGGTTCGGCATGACCGACAGCCGTCGCAACTCGCTCCAGAAGTCGAGCGTCTCGCGATGGTCGAGTTCCAGCGCCTTGCCGTAGACCTTGAGCGCCTCCTTGAGGCGCTGCTTGCGGCCGGCGACGGCGGCGGAGAAATTCTCCAATCGCAGCGCCGTCACCGACTTGTTCATCGACCTGAGGCCCGGGTGGTTGAGCCGTGCGGCAACGGGCGCCTGCAGGTGGACGGCGCCGGAAACCTCGACCGGCTGCACCATCGCCGTCGACAGCAGCTCGATCGCCAGGTTGTCGGGCAATCCGAGGAAGATGACGGTGGCGGCCGTCTCCGGCCACGGGATGACCTTGAAGGTCACCTCGGTCATCACCGCCAGGGTGCCCCAGCTGCCGGCAAGGCCGCGCGAGATGTCGTAGCCGGTGACGTTCTTCATCACCCGGCCGCCGGCCTGAAACAGCTCGGCACGTCCGTTGACGCCTTTGACGCCGAGCAAATGGTCGCGGGCCGCGCCGTACTGTACGCGCCGGGCGCCCGACATGTTGGTGGCAAAAACCGCGCCGATGGTCTGCGTGCCCTGCGGGCCGCCGGTAGCCGGCGCAAGATCGATCGGCTCGAAGGGAAGCATTTGCCCGCGCGCCGCCAGCTCGGCCTCGATCTGCGATAGCGGCGTGCCGGCGCGCGCCGACATGACAAGCTCGTTCGGCTCGTACAGCGAGATACCGCGCAAGGAGGCCGTGGTGACCGTCACCGTGCCGTCAACCGGGCGGCCGATGGCGCGCTTGGAGCCGGAGCCGACGATCTCGATCGGCAGCCGCTTCTCGGCACAACCGGCGATGACGAACTGAAGCTCCCAGTCGGCGCCGGGGCGCTGCAAATCGCTCAATTCCGTCTCCTTAGGCCGCCTGGTCCGAGCGCTCGGCCAATTCGAGCGCGCTCAGCGGGAAGACCTTACCCCGGTTCAGCAGCCATTGCGGGTCGAACACGCTTTTTATCCGCATCTGAACGGCCAGATCGGAGGGCGAGAACTGCACCTCCATGAGGTCGCGCTTCTCGATGCCGACGCCGTGCTCGCCGGTGAGGCAGCCGCCGACGGCGACGCACAGCTTCAGGATCTCGGCGCCGGCAAGCTCGGCGCGCCGCGCTTCGTCGGCGTCGTTGGCATTGTAGAGGATCAGCGGGTGCAGATTGCCGTCGCCAGCATGGAACACGTTTGCCACCTTGAGGCGATGGGCGGCGCAGATCTGCGCTATCTTGGCCAGAACCTCGGGCAGGCGCGACAACGGGATGACGCCGTCCATGCAGTAGTAGTCGGAAATCCGGCCCATGGCGCCGAATGCCGCCTTGCGACCCTTCCAGATGCGCGCGCTTTGGTCCGCCGAGGTGCTCGCCTCAATCACCGTCGGATCATACGCGCGGGCGATCTCGACGATGTCGCGCAATAGGCGGGCGATCTCGTCCTCGAAACCTTCCACCTCGACGATCAGCAAGGCTTCGACGTCAAGCGGATAGCCGGCCTTGGCGAACGCCTCGCACACGGCGATGGCCGGCTTGTCCATGTACTCGATGGCGACGGGGATGATGCCCGAGCCAATGATGGCGGCAACGCACTGACCCGCGGCCTCGCACGAATTGAAGCCGAGCATGACCGGCCGCGCCATCTCGGCCCGCGGCAGGATCTTGAGCGTGGCTTCCGTGACGATGCCGAACTGGCCTTCCGACCCGACGATGAGGGAAAGGAAGTCATAGCCTTCGGAATCGAGATACGGGCCGCCGATCTCGACGATCTCGCCATCCATGAGCACGATCTTCACGCCGAGCACGTTGTTTGTCGTCACGCCGTATTTCAAGCAGTGCGCGCCGCCGGAGTTCATGGCGAGGTTGCCGCCCACCGTGCATGCGAGCTGGCTCGAAGGGTCGGGCGCGTAGAAGAATCCCTCGGCCGAGACGGCGTCGGTGATGGCGAGATTGGTGATGCCGGCTTCGACCGTGATGGTGCGATTGACGAAGTCCGTTTCGATAACGCGGTTCATGCGCGAGGTGCCGATGACGATGGAATCGGCCGAAGGCAGCGCGCCCCCGCACAACGACGTTCCGGCGCCGCGCGGCACGACCTTCAGTTGGGCCTGATGGCAGTACTTGAGAAGCTTCGACACGTCCTCGGTCGAGCGCGGCAGTACGACGGCGAGAGGGATCTGCCGGTAGGCGGTCAGCGCGTCCGTTTCGAACGCCCGCCGTCCTTCTTCTTCCGAGATCACGCCCTCGATACCAATCAGCGCCTCCAGATCCTTGATGATGGCGGCGCTCCGGTCGAGCACGGTCCGGTCGGGCTCCGGCATCCTCGACAGCGTCATGTATTTCTCCGGGTCCGCAGTTCAGCGGCAGACGACCTAGATTTGGAATATGGCGTTACGGCCGTTGCCGGCAAACTGAAACGATAGTACGACCGTACAGGTTTTCTATCGCTGGCCGATACCCTAATGTCGACATCCGTCATACTTTAAATTCGTTGGCCGCCCGCCGGCTGCAAGGGCAGTCGGGGTCTCTTCGCCTTCGGGGGACAAGTGACCGCGATCAGTGATCTCGACATATTCGCACGCGTCGCCCGCACCGGCAACATGTCGGCCGCCGGCCGCGAGATGGGCCTATCCCCGGCCGTCGTATCCAAGCGCATCAGCCAGCTCGAGGAGCGCCTCGGGACGCGCTTGTTTCAGCGCACGACCCGGCATTTGACGCTGACCGAGACGGGCGCGGGATATTTCAAGCGCGTCGTCGACATCCTCAGCCTGTGCGAGGAGGCGGAAGACTTTGTCAGTCGGCGTAACACCAAACCGCGCGGGTTGTTGAAAGTGACGATGCCGACGGCATTCAGCCGGCTGCACATCGCCCCCTACCTCGACAATTTCCTCGCCCGTTATCCCGAGATAGAGCTCGACGTGCATATCGGCGACGCATTCGTCGACATCATCCGCGAAGGCTTCGACCTCGCCATTCGCATCGGCGAGTTAGAAGATTCTTCGCTCGTCGCCCGCCGGATCGCCTCCGACACTCGCGTCGTCTGTGCTGCACCGGCGTACCTCGAGCGGCTCGGCACACCAGTGGATCTCGTCGACCTAGAAGCCCACAACTGCCTTGCCGCCGACACGGCTGAGGTGTGGCGGCTCGAAGGTCCGGCCGGCGAGTCGCAATTCCATCCGCACGGCAACGTGCGGTCCGATTCCGGCGAGTTTATCCGCGAGCTGGTGCTGGCGGGTGTCGGCATCGGTCTGCTGTCGACCTGGGACATCGGGCATGCGCTGCGCAGCGGCGCATTGCGCGTCGTTCTGCCGGAATATCGCGCCGCCTCGAGTGCTGCCGTGTATGCGGTCTACCCCAGTCGCGAGTTCATGCCTGCCAAGGTCAACGTTCTGATCGAGTTCCTGGCCGACCTCTACGGGAGCGAGCCCTACTGGGACAAGGACTTGGACCTCGACAAAGTCGGCCAAGTCCGCCCCGCCGCGAGGCAGATTTCCCGCCGCGTCGGCAAGGCGAGCCCCGTGGCGGCGACGCGCTGAGCGCTCCGCCACGCTGCGTAGAAAATGCGACGATCGCAGCCCCTCGGGCGGTCGTCTTCCCTTGATCGTCGTCGCGGCATTTGCTCAGGTGGCACGAAATGCACGGAGGGAGAGCGTCATGCGCAGGGCAATACTCGCGGTCGCGGCCATGCTTCCCGCCGTTGGAGTGCCGGCTTTGGCGCAGGACGCCTCGAAGGGTGAGGCCGTTTTCAAGCGCTGCCGCGCCTGCCACGCGATCGGCCCAGCAGCCAAGAACAAGGCCGGCCCTGTGCTCACCGGCATCGTCGGCAAGAAGGCGGCGAGCATCCCGGGTTTCAACTACTCCGATGCGATGAAGGAGGCCGCCGGCCGCGGCTTGACGTGGACGGAGCCAGAGCTGACGAAGTTCCTCGAAGCGCCCGACGTGGCCATCCCCAATAACGTCATGGCCTTTCCCGGCATCAAGAACCCGGCGGACCTCAAAGACCTCGTCGCCTTCCTGAAGCTGCACAAGTAGCAGCGCTGCCTACAGCCCAGGCGGGACACCTATGAGTGAAGGCTATGCAAGGCGGCCGCGCGTCGGGCTCTTCGTCACTTGCCTCGTCGACGTCATGCGCCCCTCCGTCGGCTTTGCCGCCATTCGGCTGTTGGAGGCCTCGGGCTGCGTGGTGGACGTGCCGAAGGCGCAGACGTGCTGCGGCCAGCCAGCCTATAACAGCGGGGAGACGCCAGGCGCCCGCGCCATCGCATTGAAGACGATCGCGGCGTTCGACGGCTACGACTACGTCGTGGCGCCGTCCGGGTCGTGCGCGGCGATGCTGAAGCTGCACTATCCGCGCCTCATGGCCGGCGACGACGAAGCCGAGCGGCGTGCACGCGCATTCGCCGAACGCGTCCATGAGCTCGTTTCATTCCTGGTCGACGTCCGCGGCATGTCGAGGGTGCCGGGCAGCTTCCAGGGCCGCGTGACCTACCATGACGGTTGCTCTGGCCTGCGCGAGCTGAAGATCAAGCAGCAGCCGCGCCGCCTGCTCGCCGCCATGCCGGGATTGGAGCTGATCGAGATGCCGGGCACCGAGACCTGCTGCGGTTTCGGCGGGCTGTTCTCGGTGAAGTTTCCCGACATCTCCAATGCCATGGTCTCGGCCAAGGCCAAGAGCAGCGAGGCAACCGGCGCGGAGCTGATGTTGTCGGGGGAGCTCGGCTGCCTCCTGAATGTCGCCGGGAAACTGTCGCGGCAAGGATCGACGATCGCGTGCCGTCACGTGGCCGAGGTGCTCGCCGGCGAGATGGATGCGCCGCCGCTTGCGCGTCCGGCATCGGGGGCGCGTCATGAAGCGGGGCGCTGACTTCGAAGCGGGGGTCGCCGCGGCGCTGGCGAATGACTCGCTGCAGGCCGCGCTCGCCGATGTTCCCGCCGGCTTCGTCGCCGGTCGCGCGTGGGTCAAAGCGGCGATGCCGGAGTTCGAGGCGCTGCGCCGCACGGGTCGCGACATTCGCGATCACACGCTGGCGCACCTCGATGCCTACCTTGAGATGTTCGAGCGCAACGCGGTTCGCGCCGGTGCACAAGTACACTGGGCAGAAAACGCCGCCGACGCCTGCGACATCATTCTTGGCATCTGCCGCGAGGCCGGCGCGCGGATCGTCACCAAGAGCAAGTCGATGGTCTCCGAGGAGGTCGGGCTGCGGGCGCGCCTGGAGGAGGCCGCGCTGGAGGTGGTCGAGACCGATCTTGGCGAGTACATCATCCAGATCCGTGGCGAGACGCCAAGCCACATCATTGCCCCCGCGATCCACCTGCGCGCCGGCGAGGTCGCCGATGATTTCCGGCGGCGCCACGGCCACCTCGATGTTGGGCGCGATCTGTCGGCGCCCGAGGCGCTAGTCGGAGAAGCCCGCGGTGTGCTGCGCGACAAGTTCCTCGCCGCCGAGGTGGGCATCACCGGCGCCAACTTCCTGATCGCCGAGACCGGCTCGGCCATCGTCGTCACCAACGAGGGCAACGCCGACCTGACGATGTCGCTGCCGAAGGTGCACATCGTGCTGGCGTCGATCGACAAGGTGGTCCCAACCCTCAACGACGCCTGGCCGCTGCTGCGGCTGCTCGCCCGCTCGGCGACGGGTCAGGAGTTCACGGCCTACACGACGTTGGCCACCGGTCCGCGACGTCCGATGGATGTCGATGGCCCCGAGGCGTGCCATGTGGTCCTTCTCGACAACGGGCGCTCCGAGCTGCTGGCGTCGAAGCTACGCCCGGTACTTCGCTGCATTCGCTGCGGCGCCTGCATGAACCACTGCCCGGTGTATTGCGCCATCGGCGGTCACGCCTACGGGTCAGTGTACCCGGGGCCGATCGGCGCGGTGCTGTCGCCGGCGCTCGCCGGTTTGCCGGAGGCGGGCCACCTGGCGCAGGCGTCGACGTTCTGCGGGCGCTGCGAGGAGGTATGCCCCGTCGAGATCCCGCTGGTGTCGCTGATGCGCCACTGGCGCGAAATGGCGATCGACGAGCCGGCATCGCGCCTGAGCCGCACGCTGCTGCGGGCATGGGCGTGGCTCGCCCAACATCCACGCGCTTATCGTCCTGTCGCGAGCTTGGCGGCGCGCTCGTTGGGCCTCGGCGGACGAACGCGAGGATACTTACGCGCGCTGCCGTTCGGTGACCGGTGGACGCGCCACCGCGACATGCCGGCGCCGCAGGGCCAGACCTTTCAAGGGCTCTACAAGCGGCGGTCGCGGGGGGCGGCACCATGAGCCGCGAGCGACTACTCGGCAGCATCCGCCGGGGGCTCGACGTGCATTCCGCCGGAAGCGCGCGGCGGAAGGCAGCCGAAGCGCGCTTGGTCGAAGCCGTCCCGCATCCGCGTCCCGCCGGCACGGGTGGCGATCTCGTGCAGCGCTTCAAGGACCGGCAGTGCTCTCTCGGCGTCGAGGTGATCGAGGTCGATGCGGCAGAGGACATTCCCGCCGCCATCGCTGCATATCTGCTCCGGCTGGCTTTGCCGGCGCGATTGCGCTGCGGGGGGATCCACTATGGGCTGCGTTGCCGTGGGATCGCGCGCCATCCTTGGTGGTCGACAGAGGTCGCGCGCAGGACGGCGACACGACAGGCCTGTCACGCGCTGTTGCCGGTGTCGCTGAGACAGGCACCCTGGCCCTCGCTTCAGGCCCCGACAATCCGGTGACGCTCGGCTTTCTGCCCGACACGCACATTGTCGTGCTGCGAGCCTCGCAAATCGTTGCGCACTACGAGCAGGCGTTCGAGCTGGTGAGCGCCGAGACTGGCGGCTCCGTGCCGCGCACGCTCAACCTCGTCA
The DNA here is from genome assembly GCA_963812795.1 of uncultured Alphaproteobacteria bacterium. Taxonomy (GTDB): domain Bacteria; phylum Pseudomonadota; class Alphaproteobacteria; order Rhizobiales; family Hyphomicrobiaceae; genus Hyphomicrobium_A. The sequence continues at coordinate 871,558 of CAWEWG010000007.1, forward strand.
CCGGCGCCTCGCGCACCGGCGACATCGGCGGCAAGATCGTCATGGGCGCACATGGCCCGCGACGGTTGGCCGTGTTCCTTCTCGGGAACGGCTGACGGGGTGGCTATCGGTTGCGGCAGCTCTGCAGGCAGCTCGAGTACTGCTTCTCGCAAGCCGCCGAGCCCTTGGTCTGGATGCGGCACTGATTGTAGGCGTGGGCGCAGCTTCCTCCGCAACCGCCCTCCGCCTCAGCAGGTCCGAAATACGTGACCGCAGCGAGAATGGCGGCGGCAACTGCGCCGGCCGCTAAAGCCAAAAGATTCGCGCGCACAACCAATTCGTTCTCCCGCCGCTTGCGGCAAACGCTTCGGTCCGTTGAAACGGATACCCTGAGAAATGCCCTTTACCCTGGGTCCGAGTTAACGTCCCTAGGATGAACACAAGCTGAACCAGCGCGCTAGACCCTTTTAGAACGCATATTCTTCAAAGACATGGTCGACGTCGCGCGACCAGGGCCCCTCGTAGCGCTCGATCAGCCGATCGGCGAGCGTACAACCCGAAATGGCGACCTCATCGAGAATGTCGAGGTAAACGGCCTCGTCCTGGCTGGCGGCGTTGAGGCGCCGGCGGGCGCGCAGGCCGCGGCGCGAGATGCGCAACGCTTCGCGGGCGATGTGCTGCACGGTGGTGTTGCGAAACGGCGTGGCCAATGCGCTCTTGGGCACGGCATTGCGCAACGCGTCGCGCTCCTCGGCGGTCCAGTCCTTGACGAGCTGCCAGGCGGCGTCGAGCGCCTGCGCGTCGTAGAGCAACCCCACCCAAAACGCCGGCAGGGCGCAGATGCGTTGCCAGGGTCCGCTGTCGGCGCCGCGCGTTTCTAAGAAGCGCTTCAGCCGCACCTCGGGGAACAAGGTCGTCAGGTGGTCCGACCAGTCGTCGAGGGTCGGCCGCTCGCCCGGCAGTTGCGGCAGCTTGCCGTCGAGGAAATCCTGGAATGAGGCGCCGGAGGCGTCGATGTAGCGGCCGCGCCGGTAGACGAAATACATCGGTACGGCGAGGGCGTAGTCGACGTAGCGCTCGTAGCCCATGCCGTTCTCGAAGGCGAAGGGCAGCATGCCCGTGCGGCGGCGGTCGGTATCGCGCCACACCTCGCTGCGCATCGACTTGAAGCCGTTGAGGCGCCCTTCCGTGAACGGCGAGGAGGCGAACAGCGCCGTCGCGATCGGCTGCAGCGCCAGCGAGACGCGCAGCTTCTTGACCATGTCCGCCTCGTCGGCGAAGTCGAGGTTCACCTGGATCGTTGCCGTGCGATACATCATGTCGAGGCCCCGCGAGCCGACCGTCGGCATGTAGCGCGTCATGATGGAATAGCGCTCCTTGGGCATGTGCGGCGTCTCGGCCAAGGTCCACTTGGGTGAGAAGCCAAGGCCGAGGAAGCCGATGCCGAGCGGCTCGCCGACGCTCACCACCTCGCGCAGGTGCTGGCGCGTCTCGCGAGCGGTCTCGTGAAGGTCGGCGACGGGACGTCCGGACAGTTCGAACTGGCCGCCCGGCTCGAGGCTGATGTTGCCGCACAGCTCGCAATCCGGCCGCTTCAGCGCAATGATCTTGTCGCCCTCGACGATCGGCGCCCATCCGAAGCGGGCGATCAGCGCCTTCAACAGCGCGGAGATGCTGCGCTCGCCCTCGTAGGGTACCGGCGTCAGGGTATCGGTGTGAAAGACGAACTTCTCGTGCTCGGTGCCGATCAGCCATTTTTCAATTGGCTTTTCGCCCGCGGCGATCCAGGCAACCAGCTCGTCGCGCGTTGCAACCGCTTTGCCCGGCCCGCCATCTTCACGTGTCGACATTCAGCGGACCTCGGCGTTCGGATGCGGTGAAGTTGCTTGCATATCCGGGGGTTGGCGATTGAGCGGCGGCGGCGGCGCGGAGAGTGTAACCGCCAGCCATTGAGCGTTTCGAAACGCCAGCTTTAAGGCGCCCCACGTGGGGGGTGCAACCCGGTGTCGCGTCGCAGCGCGGCACATGCAGCTACCATAAAAAAACACTATTGCACGTGTCGATTTGTGTGCTGGATGCTGCGTCGTCTCGACGGGATTGGCCGCTCAAGGCCGTTGGTAGTTGGGTAATGCACAAGCGGGTAGAACAGAGTTACACCAATCGCCGCCCGGCCTTCACCTCTGCTCGCAACTCTATGGGAGAACGCAATGAATAAGCTACTGGCCGCCTTTGCCCTGTGCGGCCTTTTTGCCGGCCCGGTTTTGGCGGCGAATGCCGCGGTCGATTCGGCGGTAAAGACCTTCGATACCGTCGGCAACGACGCAGCCAAGCTGAAGGTCTACTGCGAGATGAGCAAGGTGATGTCGTCGGCCGACGCCGAGGACGACAGCAAGGCGGAAGAGCTCGACAAGAAGATGGACGGCTTCATGAAGGACCTGGGCCCCGAGTTCCAGTCGGCCTTCGAGGCGGGCGCCGATCTCGATCCGGAATCGGCTGACGGCAAGACCTACGATGCCGCCATGGACAAGCTCGACGAAAAGTGCGGCAAGTAAGCTGCGCGTCGATCATCGATTGAGACGTTGCGAGGCTACCTGCGAAGGCGGCCTCGTTTTTTTGCGTCAGCGCCAATCGCCAAGGGCGGCGTTGACCAGCGCCAGTGCCGCCACCGCAGCGGTGTCGGCGCGCATGATGCGCGGTCCGAGTGAGATCGGAAGCGTCGACGGATGTTCACGCAGCAAATTACGCTCCGCCGCATCGAAGCCGCCTTCGGGGCCGATGAGCACAGCCAACGGCATGTCGTCGATGCCGGATAGCGCCGCCAGCGGGCTCGCAACGTCCGCTCCCTCGTCGCAGAAGATCAACTTGCGTTCCGGGTTCCACGCCGCGAGCGCAGCTTCGAGCTTCAGCGGCTCTCCCACCGTTGGCACGCGCAAGACGCCGCATTGCTCGGCCGCCTCGATGGCATTGGCGCGCATGCGCTCGAGGTTCACGCGCGCCGCGACGGTGTGATGCGTCAGCACCGGCTGCAGGTGCGCGACACCCATCTCGGTCGCCTTCTGCACCATGTAGTCGAGACGCGCATGCTTCAATGGCGCGAAAAGATAGTGCAGGTCAGGGCCGTCCTGCTGTGCGCGCGTCGGCGTCAGGCATTCGAGCGTGCATCGCTTCTTGCCGATCTCCGCGATGGCCGCCCGCCATTCGCCATCGCTGCCGTTGAAGATGAGAATCTGCGCGCCGGCGCCCAGCCGAAGCACGTTGAGAAGATAGTTGGCCTGCTCACGCGTGCAGGCGATCGTCGCTCCGACCGCCAGCGGCGGCTCGACGTATAGCCTCACCTCGTGAAAATCATTCTGTTGCATGCCGCTATTAGCCAGCAAAGCCACTGGCTTGCAATGCACGCCGGCGCAATGCGCAGCTAACGGGCGCAGGAGCTGGCGATCGAACTCATGAGGTCGTCGGGGATCGGCGGCGCCGGCCTGTAGTCCTGGCACAGCGCGCCGATTTTACCACCGTCATTGGCGGCGCCGGCGAGACAGTAAAGCCCGGTGCCGTTGGACTGCGGGGTGAAGGCGATCCCGCGCGCGCCGCCGAGATCAGAATCGAGGTAGTTCAGGGCGAAGATGCGCGCGGCACCGGCTTTGCCGGTGAGTGGTCGCGGGCGAAAGTGCGTATCAGCGACGGGGATGGCCTCGACGGCACGCAGCTTTAGCTTTCCGTCCGCAGCCTTCTTCAGGTGGACCCGGGCCATAAGTCCGTAGTCGCGACAAACGCCCTTGTTGGTGATGTCGGCCGTGCCCTGATGCAGGAAGTTGCCCAGTCCGTAGAAGATGAGCGATTGGCCGGCGATCTCAACGCCGCGGACGACATGCGCGTGATGGCCGATGATGAGGTCGATGCCGTCCTTCTGTGCGGCGAGGCCGCGGAAGTCGGCAAACTGCTTGGCGTCGGCGCGTACACGGCCTTCCTCGCCGTAGTGGACCGACAGGATGCGGTAATCGGCCGATGCGGCGACGAGCCGGCGGCGGACCTCCGCATAATCGTCGTCGAAACGGTAGGCGCTCTGGCCCGGTTTGTTCGGGCCGGCGCGGTGGCGCTCAAGGTTGTTGGTGACGATGCCCGTTGCCGCAAAGGCGATCTCCGCGCCCTTGACGCTGACGCGTTGCGGTCGGCTCGCCTGCTCGCTGTTCATGCCGAGGCCGGCGGCGACGGCGAGACGTTCGCTTTGTAGCGCCCCGACGTGCTTTAGCGTCTCCCTCAGCCCTTCCAGGCCGTAGTCCATCGAGTGGTTGTTGGCCAGGGACAACAGATTGAAGCCGCGCGAGACGAGATGGCGGATGCCGTTGGGGTGGGTGCGGAAGTTGAAGGGCGCGCTCTGCTCCTTCAGGTCCGGCGTCAGATCGTTGCGGTCCGTCACTACGGTTTCGACGTTCATGAAGTTGAGGTCGCCGTTCACCTCCGCGTCGATGGCCGAGGTGGTTTCGGCCCACGTCTGGAACTCCCCGCGCCGGATGCCGCCCGGCTCGACCGGCTGATTGTTGCGGCTGTAGCCGGTATCGCCGACGACGGTGATGGTGATCTCGTCATCCGCCGCGGCCAACGCGGGCGCGACGGAGGCAGCCGCCAGGCACAGCGCGGCGAGCGGTAGGGCAAAGGCTAAGCGGTGCATCCGGGTTTTCATGCGGGGATAAAGAACGGCAGAGTGCGGCGAGGCCAGGGCAATCGCCGGCGTTGCTTAAAGCACGACGGCGCCTTTGCCCTTCGCCTTGTGATCGGGCTCGACGTGGATGACGACGTCGGTGTTCGCCAACTCCATCTCGATGGCATCCTCCAGGCGGTCGCAGATTTCGTGGGCGGCCTCGACGGTCATATCGCCGGGCACCACGAGATGGAACTCGATGAATGTCTGCGGCCCGGCGGTACGGGTGCGAATATCGTGCGCCTGCAGCGCGCCTTCGCCGTTGCTGCGGATGACTTCCTTGATGCGGGCTTCGATCTGTGGCGAGGCGGCCTGGTCCATCAGCGCGCTCATGGATTCGACGGCCAGCTTGTAGCCGATGCGCAGGATGTTTACGGCAACCGCACCGGCAATGAGCGGATCGAGGATAGCCCATCCCGTTATCGTCGCCAGCACAAGACCTGCGAGTACGCCGACGGACGTAATCACGTCGCTCACGAGGTGGTGCCCGTCGCCTTCCAACGCCGGAGAGGCCCACGCTCTACCCCGACTGATGAGCACGAACGCCCAGGCGGCATTGATCGCCGTCGCCAGGCCGTTCACCAGCAAGCCTGCTGCCGGATCGGTGAGCGCCCGCGGCTCGAGGAAAGCCAGATAAGCCTCACGGAAGATGAGCAGGGCGGCGACGATGATCAGCGCGCCCTCGAGAACGGCCGAGAAGTACTCGGCCTTGTGGTGCCCGAAAGGGTGGCCGCGGTCGGGGGGCTGCGAGGCGATGCGAATGGCGATGAGCGCCGCTACCGCAGTCAGCACGTTGACGATGCTTTCCAGCGCGTCGGAGAACAGCGCCACGCTCCCCGTCATCAAGAATGCGATGTACTTGATGCCCATCACCGCCAGGGCAATGCCGATGCTCGCGGTTGCGATCACCAGATGTTTGCTGCCGGGCGGATGCACGAGGGTCTTCATCGGGCTCACTAAGCGGCTCAGCGTCCGTGCAGCAAGTGCCTCCTATATCGCACGACGTCGTGACGCAGCCGTGTTTTCCACACGCCTGACGGCCGGCTCACTCCCGCGGTGCCTGCGAATCTGATGGGGAGTGGGGATTGGGCTGCACCCGCGCCGCGTGCGTTGGCCAGCCGAGGCGGAGGGCACAATCAATGGCAAACTTCCCGACCCATATCGTCGTGGGCACGATCGTCGCCGGCTCGCTCGCGACGCTGACGCTGGCGGCCGACGTGATCGCCCCTGAAAACCTCGTGGCGGTCACCATGGCTGGATCGCTCGGTTCGGTTCTGCCGGACATCGACCTGAAAGATTCGCGCCCCAGCCGCGCGCTCTTCGCCGGCCTCGCGGTGTTCTTCTCGTTTGCGCTGCTGTTCCATTTTGCGCCGCATCTGTCGATCGTTGAAATGTGGACGCTGTGGCTGGGGACGCTGCTGTTCGTGCGCTATGGACTGCACACGATGTTTCATCGGCTGGCAACTCACCGGGGTGTCTGGCATTCGTGGATCGCTGGCATCGCCTGCGCCTTCGCCACGGTGCTCATTTTCTACTACGTATTCAATCGGCCGGATGGCGTCGCCTGGCTCGCCGGCGGCTTCCTGCTCATCGGCTTCCTGACGCATCTCATTCTCGACGAGATGTACTCCGTCGACGTCCTCGGCAACCATATCAAGAAGTCGTTCGGCACCGCCTTCAAGCCCATCGACATGCGCAACCCGGTGGGGTCGGCGGCCATGGCTGTGGCGGCGGTGGCGCTGCTGCTGCTCACACCGTCGATCAGCGTGTTCTACGAAGGCATCACCTCGCGGCAGATGTGGACGTCGCTGCATCAGCGGCTGCTGCCCCAGGATCGCTGGTTCGGTGTGGTAATCGACCGTCAGGTGGCCACCGTGCCCCCATCCGCGGGTGCCGCAATTCCGCAGACCACAGGTTCGCTGCCGACACCACCGGCAGCCGCAGAGGCAGCCAAGCCGGCAGCGCCGTAGACCTTCTTACCGGGCCCGCGGCGACGCTCTTATTGGGGTGTCGCCGGCGCCGGGCAGCGCTTTTGCAGGCCGGCGAGGTAGGTGGAGATGAGATCGTCGATCAACGTCCGGCCGGCGTGGGCGGTGACGTGCGAGAGTTTGTCCGCCGTAGATAGCGCCGTCATCCCGTGGACGCTGGCCCAGAGCGTACGTGCGTGCCGCTTCTGGCAGCTTGGATCGGTGCCGGGGAGCAGCGGCACCAGCGCCTGCTCGAGCGGCATCATCAGGTTCTCGACCTTGGCCTGATACCACTCGGGAACCTCGCGCCCGGCCGGCATGCGATGCTCATTCAGCAGGTTCCACAGCTTCGGGCGCTCCTGCGTGAAAACGAAATAGGTGCCGACGAGGCGGCGCAACCTCTCCGCGGGCGGCCCCGAGGCGTCGGTATCGGCCAAGCGGCCGGCAAGCTCGTCGAGCAGCCGTGCCTCGATAATGAGGAGAAGATCGTCCAAGTTCTCGAAGACGTTATAGAGTGTGCCGGGCGAATAGCCGACACGTTTGGCGATCTCCCGCGCCGAAAGACCTTCGAGGCCATCCTGCTCTACGATCGAGGTGGTGGCCTCGATGATGAGTTCGCGCAGCTCATCGGGGGTGTGGATCGAGCGTCGGCCCATTTTTGTTATCCGTACGCTAGTCGTTTGAAGACGGACTATTCCTACCATATGCCGAGCGCGCGCGCGGGCAAACTGAATTAAGTTATGGGTTGGACTAAATCCGCGGCTGAAGCCGGCCGCTTCGGTCTGGTAAGAGGCCGCGGCGCCACACCGGCCCCCGGCCAAGGGAGGCGCGTCAGCAGCTTTTCGTGCAGTTGTCGCCTTTGACGTAGTCGACGCACTTATTGCGCGGGCTGTGATAGGACTTGTTGGTCCATGTCATTGCGCCTGAAAATCCAGGCACGAAATCTCCGAACAACGGCTTGAACAGGTAAGTCGCATCTACCACGATGACGCTGTTGCCCTTGGCGACGATGTCGTTCGGAAGCGAATAGGGCGAGCAGTCCGCCGGCTTCTCCATGCCGTTGTGAGAGTACGACCAGGACACGCGTGTATCGGTGGCGTCCGTCGTCGAGGCGCGCACAGAAACGACCGCAAGCTTCAGCTCCGTGGCATCGTAGGGGCGCATCAGGTGATCCACCGAGTCCATCATGCCCTCGAGGTTCGACTGGGCAGTCGCTTCCGATTGGCCGAGGTACTCTTCGCGCGCAACGAGATCGCCCGCCGTCCCGACCGCTGCTATGAAATGCCGATCGGCGTTGACGGCGCGCCCTATCTCGATCGTCGCCAGAAGCATGAGCAGCAGAAGCGGCGCAAGCAGTCCGAATTCCACGGCCGCGGCACCGCCGCGATGGCGCGCGAAGCGGACGCCAAACGCGGACATGCGCCCTGCCGTGGCGCGGATCGTAGCAAGCATGGTTTCCTCACGCCGACGCATCACTTGTATGGCTCGCTCTTGAACGCGGTGGCCGCCTGGATGATCGCAGGACCCGATCCGTCGCCGCTGCCGAGTTGCAGGAACTGGAACTCATGGGCCAGCTCCCACTTGTAGCAAACGGTGACGAGGACGACTTCGCTGGAGCTTCCCGCGTACTTGTTGATGAGTTCGCCGGTCGAGCCGGTCGAGCCGGTCATGTTGCCGTCGGCGTCGGTGCACTTCTGCGGCGTGATTCCGGACCAGGTCGCCGCGTGCTGGACGATGGTGCTGACCTTGCCGCAGTCGATGTACGACCCGGCCGCCTCGCAGACGAGCTCTCTGAACTTGCCGACCGTCATGTTGCCCTTCTCCGCCTCGCCGGTGCGCAACTTGCGCGCCGCCGCCTCGACGCCGTACTCGAGCGACGTGCTGGCGAGGAAGTAGAGACCCATGCCGAGCAGGCCGAGGACGAAGAGTAGGAACGGCACGGCGACGAAGGCGAACTCGATAGCGGCGGCGCCGTCCTCGTTGCGCATCAACCGGGAGGCTGAGTGTCGCCGGTGGAGGAGCCGAAGCCGAAATTGCAGGGGGGACAATCGCATCTACAACGTCTCAGGTGGAAACCACCGCGACGGTATCTATAGGTCCATGAATTATGTATTACTTCGATCGCAATTGAGCGGTCTCGGTAACCGAGACGTTAATCCTTGCAACGTCGACATCCTCACTCGGACTGCTGCTGCGCATCGCTCCCCGGCACCGACGCGCCTGCCTTGGCCTGCGCCGCCTTGATCGTCTCTTCGAAGAACTGTTTGGCGTCGCCAACGACCGGCGCCGGTGAGCATGTTGGAGCGCAGGTGTACGAGTGTCGTAGCGACCCGCGATAGACCACCACGGTGCGCCGGTCGTCCTGCTCGACAATCACGCGCTGGTCCTGGATGACATTCTTGTCGGCGTCCAACGCGATGATGTTGGTGACCCCAAAAGTCTTGCCGGTGACCACGAGCAGGTTGCCGCCTTGCACGTTGACGTCGGCGATCGAAGGATTGCCAATGATAATTTCGGAGACCGGACGCGGAAGACGGATGAGCTGCGACTGGTCGTACCTGACGAGAAGGTCTGCAGCTTCGACTTGGGAGACGGTCGCTGCGGTGCCGACGGTTGCTAAGAACGCGACGATCGCCCAACGGCTCGAGGGACTGACTAAAAACATGCGCGGCTACTTCCTCGATGATCAATGGCCATTACTTCAGGAATTGGTGAAAAAACCGGAAATGAAAGGCCGAAGATTTCCGCCAAGAGACCTTTTGCAATCCTTCGGGAGCGAATCCGAGCGGACGTGCTGGATCCCGACCGGACGTGTCAATGATATTGGGGAAGTTATGCTTGTTGACCACTAGTATTATTTCGAGGACTAGAAAGTATAGGCGCCACAAGATATCCGACGAGCGCCATAACGTCCGCTCAGTGACTTCGAAATGACCTCGCCCCCCGTGTGACTGATCTTGACGAGCTGCGAGGTTCTGCAAATTGATCGATTGTTATCGAATAGAACAACCAATTGTTAGGAGACATTTACGAGCAAATTAGTTCGTTTTACCAACGTTTAATACGAGCGCGCTCATATGGCCCCAGTCCCGCAGCCAGAGCTGTTGGGCTCGCATATGCGACCAAAAAAATGGGAGTGCTGTCATGAAGACTTTCCTCGCTCGTTTCGCTCAGGATGAATCCGGCGCCACGGCCATCGAGTACGGCCTTATCGCTGCTATCGTCGGCGTCGGCATTATCGCCGGCCTGGACCCGCTAAAGGAAGCGCTGAACGGTACGTTCGGCACGGTGAGCGACAAACTCAACGCACAGTAAACCTTCGCACGTCCTATGGGGCCGCCCGGAGCAATCGCTGCGGGCGGCCTTGTTGTCCCAACATGTGCCGGCAACGCACCTCGGGGCCGCGCGCCGCGATCCGCCGCCGGCTTGAGCCTTGCTTAACCCGTTCTGCAGGACACTGAGGACGCTACAACCCCTCGTTCGTCCGGAGTGTTTCGGCGTGACTGCGCATCTCCTCTTGTTTGTCTTCCCCTTCGCCATGGCCTACGCGGCGATGATGGACGTCTTCACGATGCGCATCGCCAACAGCGTGTCGATTGCCGTGGCCGTGGCCTTCCTGATTGTCGCTCCAATCGCTGCCATGCCTGCGCAAGAGATGTTGATGCACCTCGGCGTCGGCGCGGCAATGCTCATCGTCGGCATGATCCTCTTCAGTTTTCGCGCGCTCGGCGGCGGAGACGCGAAGTTGCTGGCGGCCGCCTCCCTCTGGGTCGGACCCGAACAATGGCTGCCCTTCATCGCCCTGGTGGCTGTCTTCGGCGGCGTCCTGGCCGGGGTGATCCTCATCTTCCGCAACTTCCCTGCGGGGGCGTTGATGCTGCCGGCTTGGGCGGCGCGCCTGCACCAGGCCGGCGGATCCATTCCCTATGGTGTCGCCATCGCGGCAGGCGCGCTCTCCATCTACCCGCAGACAAGCTGGCCGACGTTGCTCGCAATGGGCTCCTGAAGCCGCTCGCAGCTTCAAACTGCGACGGCAGTTAACCTCGCGTTGACGTTTGTCCTGCAGTGTCGGGTAGCGAACAAACGACCTACCGGCTGAAGGACCCGTCGAAGGTGAAGCGAGCACAATTGATCGGCATCTCGATTGCGGGCGGAGCGGGTCTCCTTGCCTTCATTCTGATGCGTTCGATTGTCAGCGGCCCCACGGCGCCCACGCAAATTGCGGTCCCCGTCAACGCCACCGAGGTGCTGGTGGCTCGCCGGTCGATCGGACTTGGGGAGACGACGAAGGATTTGGACTTTCGTTGGCAGACGTGGCCCGCCGATGCCATCACGCCCTCGTTCATCACGCAAGGCGATAGCGAGGGCATGAAGCTCGTCACCGACGCAATCGCTCGCTCTCCGCTAATCGAGGGCGAGCCGGTAACGCGGCAGAAGCTCATCAAGCCCGGTCAGGGCGGCGTGCTGGCGGCGATCCTGCCGAGCGGCATGCGCGCCATCTCGACGAAGATCAAGGAAGAGACGGCGGCCGGCCGCCTCATCCTTCCCAACGACAGGGTAGACGTCATCCTCACGCGCCGCCAGCGCGGGCGGAAAGGCGGCGACGTCTTCGTCTCCGACACCCTCTTCAGGAACGTGCGCGTTCTTGCTGTCGGCCAGGAGATCGACACGAAGGAAGGCAAGAAGGCAGCCGAGGGTAGTGCCGATACGGCGACTCTCGAATTGACCCCGTCGCAAGCAGAACTTCTCGCGCGATCGAACTCGTCGGGCGAGATCAGTCTTTCGCTTCGCAGCGTCGCCGATGGCGACCCGAACGGGAAGGGTCCGACTGCGGTCATGAACGATGAGCGCGGCAGTGTTGTGCGCGTATTGCGATACGGCGTGCCCTCGCGCGCGTACGGCGTGAACTGAGTTGAAGTTGATTCAGTTTCGGCTGTCGAAAAGGTAAATCGATCATGCGAACGACCCTAAAGTGGGCTCGCGCCGGTATGGCTGCTGTGTTCTTTGTCGCGACTTGCGTCGGCGACCTGCACGCGGCCGAGATGAGCGGCAAACCGGTGGCTAGTCAGGTAGGCCGTGATTCCGTGCTGCGCATTCCGGCCAATGCAGCATTTCCGCTGTCGAAGCGGATCGATCTGGGCGTCGGTCGCTCGATCGTCGTGCAGTTTCCCGATGCCGTTGAAGGACGTGCTGGTCTCCGATCCTGACGTGCTCGACGCCGTCGTGCAGTCCTCCGACCGGGTGTTCCTCATCGCCAAGAAGGCGGGGCAGACGAATGCCTTCTTCTTCGACGAATACGGGCAGCAGCTCTTGACGCTGGAAGTCGCCGATCGGCGCCGATCTCGCCGGCGCTCAATGAGTTGCTGACGCCGCCTCATTCCCGGCTCCAACATCCATAGCGAGATCGCCGGCAGGGCACTCGTGCTCACCGGCATCGGTGCGCACGCCGGTCAACTCCGACAGGGCGGCCCAGATCGCGGCGCAGTTTGCGGCCGTCAACAAGGGCTGCCGACGAGCAGTGACGGCGGCGACCGAGCGTCACACGTCGAACAGTGAACAGACCACTACCAGGCGGCATCGGCACTCGACGAGTCGAGCTTCCAAGAAGATGAGCAGCAAGCGGCGGCGGCTCCGGCGGCGGCACGAGGACGTCTACGGCGCCAAGCCCATCATCAACCTGCTCTCGGTCGAGGGCGAGGAGCAGGTCATGCTGCGCGTCAGCGTGGCGGAGGTGCAGCGCGATACGCTGAAGCAGTTCGGCATCAACCTCGGCGCGCTCGTCAACTCGGGCAACTTCACCACGGCTATTCTCAGCGACAACGCGCTTCCCTCTGTCGGCGGCGGCCGGCCTCGGCATCCTGCCCGTTCCCGGAGTCACGGCCGCCGGTCTCAATGTCTTCAGTGCTGGGGCCGCTGGCATCGGATTTCCGAGCGGCGCGGCTGCCATTCCCTTCGTAAACTCCGGCGTCGCCACCGCGTGGCAATCAGGCAATCAAGCACATCACCGGCGTTCTGCGCGCCCTCGAGCGCGATGGCCTGGTCAAGCACCCTGGCCGAGCCCAACCTGACCGCTGTCTCTGGCGAGCCGGCCAGGTTCCTCGCCGGTGGCGAGTTCCCGATCCCGTCGTCGACAGCCTTGGTCAGGTGACCGTGCTGTTCAAGAAGTTCGGCATCGGTCTCGCCTTCACGCCGGTCGTCCTGTCCGAGGGCCGCATCAGCTTGAAGATCGAGACGCGAGGTGAGCGAGCTCTCGAACCAAGGCGCCGTCATGCTCAACGGCATTCAGATCCCCGCCCTCGAAGACGCGGCAAGCCAAACTCGACCGTCGAGTTGCCGTCGGGCGGCTCGCTGGCGCTGGCCGGCCTGCTGTCGGAGGACACGCGACAGAACATCGACGGCTTCCCGGGCATGAAGGACTTCCGATCCTCGGCACGCTGTTCCGCAGCAAGCGACTACCAGAAGAAAGAAACCGAGCTCGTGGTGATCGTCACGCCCTACATGGTGCGCCCCGTGGCCCGCCAGGAGCTTGCCCGCCCCCTCGACGGCCTCGGCGACCCGACCGATCGCAAGGCGAACTTTCTCGGCCACATCAACCGCATCTACGGCGGCGGACGGCCGGCTGCCGGTGGGCGACCTCAAGGGCGACTACGGATTCATCGTGGAATAGCGGATGGGCTGGAGACGTATCATGACTGCCTCAAATGCGACGCGAGCCGTCCGCACTGGCTCGGCCCGCTCGCTCGGAGCAAAGCTCCTCGCCGCTTCGTTCGCGACCCTGGCGATGACCGGCTGCAAGACGACGGAAGATCCGACGCGTGTCGCCGGATGGACCCTGATCGACAGCGCGCAACGCCACCCGATCCTCGTTTCGCAGGAACCGACGACGCATCTCATCCGCATGGGGCGCGGCTCAAACGGACTGTCCTCGTCACAGCGCGCGCAGCTCCTTGATTTTGTCGCCCACTTCCGCGCCACCGACGCCGGCAACAGCCGCCTCATCGTCGCCGTGCCGAGCGGCGGCGCCAACGAGGTATCGGCGATGTACGCCGTCGGCGAGATTCGCTCGATGCTGAACGATCAGGGGTTCGGACAAGCGTCGATCTCCGTCGAGGCCTATAGCGCAGGGGGCACCGGTGATCCGCCCATCCGCGTCTCCTATATGCGCTACGTCGCCGAGCCGCCGCAGTGCGGCGACTGGTCGACGAACCTCGCCTACGACCCGATGAACCTGCCCTATCCGAACCTCGGCTGCGCCACAGCGCAACCTCGCCGTCCAGATTGCCAACCCCGCTGACCTGCTTGGACCGCGTACCGAGACCGCCCGTGCGAGCGATCGCCGCGACCAAATGTGGGGCAAGTACGTCAAGGGTGCGGCGACGGGTGCTGCGGCAGAGCGCGAGTTGGGCTCGGCTGTGGGGTCCGAAAAGATCAATCCGTAAGGATCGAAGTTTAACCTGAGGATCGTGCTAGGTATGGCCAAGAACGCATATTCCGCTTCGGACGGCACTCGAGCCGGCAATGCTTGCTGACGGGCCCGAGCACGTCGAGCACCATCCAAATCTGCGCGCGCGCCCAATCCCGCGCATATCCATCCAGGCCTTCTGCGAAAACGGCGCTACGGCGGAGATCATCCAGATCACCTCCGAGGATCGCCGCTTGGCCAAGGCGCATATCAGCGTGCACATGGGCGGTGTCGAGGCAGCCGTCGGCCACTACCAGCAGAACCCGACGCCGAACCTCATCATTCTGGAAAGCAGCCTGCCGCGCGACCACATCCTGGCGGAGCTGGATCGGCTGGCGGAGAACTGCGATCCCGGCACCAAGGTGCTGGTCATCGGCCATGCCAACGACGTGCTGCTCTACCGCGAGCTGCTGAAGCGCGGCGTCAGCGAATATCTCGTCGAGCCGGTCGAGCCGATGCAGTTGATGGAGGCGATCTCCAACCTCTACAACAATCCCGAAACCGAGCCCGTCGGGCACGTCTACGCCTTCATCGGCGCCAAAGGCGGCGTCGGCTCCTCGACCGTCTGCCACAACGCCGCCTGGTGCCTCTCGGAAATCGTCAAGTCCGACGTCGTGATCGCCGACCTCGATCTCGCCTTCGGCACCACGGGCCTCGATTTCAACCAAGATCCCATGCAGGGCATCGCCGACGCCTTGTCGAGCCCGGATCGTCTCGACGAGGTGCTGCTCGACCGCCTGCTGACCAAATGCTCGGCGCATCTTTCGATCTTCGCGGCCCCGGTCGTCCTCGATCGTGAATACGACCTCACGGTGGCCGGCTGCGATCAGGTCATCGACGTCGCTCGCCAGAACGTACCCTACGTCGCGGTAGACTTGCCGCACACATGGACGTCGTGGGTGAAGAGCATTCTGCTGCAAGCCGACGAGGTGATCATCACCGCCGCTCCGGACCTCGCCAATCTGCGCAACGCCAAGAACATCGTCGATCTGTTGGCGAGGGTCGGCGCCTGGCGAAGCGCACGAGTAGCCGGGTGCCGGTGAGAAGCGAACGCCATTGAGATCCCCCTGATCGATTGGGATCACAGACTGGCGGCCCCGAATCTGTGTCCCTTGATCGTCAGGTTGGGAGACACTTCTCAATAAACGATTAACCCTGGTAACCGACGTTTAAATCCGTGGCGGCGTATGCCTGCGCTGCCACTTGCTCCCGGGCGCCTTCGATCCATGCGGCCACCTCCGGCATGGCGAAGATCGTCGTCACGTAGCCGGTGGCCGACCCGTCGTCGCCGTAGCGGCCAAGGTCGGGAATGTAGGTGCGAAAACGCGAGGCGGCCGGGGCATACATCGCATCGGCGGCGGAGAATTCGCCGAACAGGAACGGCCCACCGGTGCCGAACCTCGAGCGACACTCCCGCCAAAGCGCGACAATGCGACGGATGTCGGTCTCGACCGCTTCAGGTACGGGTTCGAGTGGGCTGTCAGCGAGGATCTCCATCGAGCACGCCTGGCGCAGGGGAGCGAACCCGGAGTGAATCTCGGCCGAGACGGAGCGAGCCAGGGCGCGCGCCGGCCGGTCGGCCGGCCACATGTGCTTGTCGGGATGCTGCTCGGCCAGGTACTCGATGATGGCAAGGCTGTCCCATATGGCCAAGCCGCCGTCGAGCAGCAGCGGCACCAGACCCGACGGGCTGTATTTGATGATCTCAGCCTTGGAATCTGCCTGTCGCAGCCGGACGTTAATCTCCTCGAACGGCACCCCGAAACGGCGCATCGCCAGCCACGGCCGCAGGCTCCAGCTCGACCAATTTTTGTTGCCGATGACCAGGCGATAGCGATTTGCGGCCATGCTCTTGCCTTGCCCTCCGTGATCCTGTCTTGTCGCCGCGCGAGTCGGCCAAACAACCTATGTCACTCATGCCCCATTAGGTGTCGGCTTGCCAGCAGCGAGCACCCCGAATGAGCGATGATCCGATGAAGCGCGACAACCTGCCCGCCGACGGCATTTTCGCCGCCGATGGAGCGGCAGGTCATGAGATCCCCATCTGGGCCGTGGAGAAAGACGCCTCGCTCGAGGTACTGCCGCTGTCCGCCGCGCAGCGCACTTGGATAGAGGGCGTCGGCTTCAAGGGCACGGCGAAGCAGCAGACGCTGCTGCCCGGAGCCGACGGCCGCGTTGCCGGGGTGCTCTTCGGCATCGGCGATGGGTCCGCCGGCGAGCCCTCGGGACCATCGGAACTGCTGATCGGACACCTCGCCCAATCGTTGCCCACCGGCAGCTATCGGCTAGCGAGCGAAGCGCGCGATCCGACGCTCGCCGCTATCGCCTGGGGGCTCGGGAGCTATCGCTACACCCGTTACAAGAACAGCAACACGCCGCGCGCGGTGAGCTTGCGACTTCCCGACGGCTCCGACCGCGAGCTGGCGCTCAGCACCATCGATGCGGTGCGTCTCGGCCGCGACCTTATCAATACGCCGGCCTCCGACCTCGGACCGGCAGAGATCGAGGCTACCGCGCGGGATCTGGCGATGCGTTTCGGCGCGCATGTCGAGGTCACGGTAGGCGACGATCTGCTCGCTAAGAATTTCCCGATGATCCATGCGGTTGGGCGTGCCAGCCCGCGCGCGCCACGTTTGGTCGACATCAGCTGGGGTCGCGAAGGCGCGCGCACCGTCACCCTCGTCGGCAAGGGCATCACCTTCGACACCGGCGGCCTCGACATCAAGCCGTCGAGCGCCATGCTGCTGATGAAGAAGGATATGGGCGGCGCCGCCGCGGCCCTGACCCTCGGCCATATGATCATGGCGCAGAAGCTCGACGTCCGCCTGCGCATCCTCATACCGACCGCCGAGAACAGCATCTCGGGCGATGCCTTCCGCCCCGGCGACGTTCTGACCTCGCGGGCTGGGACGACAGTCGAAATCGGCAACACCGATGCCGAAGGCCGTCTCGTCCTTGCCGACGCTATTACGCTTGCCGACGAGCAGGCGCCGCAGAGCATGTACATCTTCGCAACGTTGACCGGCGCCGCGCGCGTCGCGCTGGGCCCCGATCTGCCGGCGATGTTCACCAACGACGACGCGTTTGCCGCCGAGATGGTCGCCACGTCGGCCGGCATCGGCGATCCGGTGTGGCGCCTGCCGCTGTGGCCCGGCTACGATGCCAAGCTTGAAAGCCCCGTCGCCGACATGAACAACGTGTGGGAGGCGCCGTTCGCCGGGTCGATCACCGCCGCGCTGTTTCTGAAGCGGTTCGCCAAGCAGGCCAAGCGCTTCGCCCACTTCGACCTGTTCGGCTGGCGGCCGCAAGCGAGCCCGCTCGGGCCGCGTGGTGGTGAACCGCAAACGGCGCGTGCGGTGTTCACGGTTCTGGCCAAGGAGCTTTGCCGATGAGCGATACGGATGAGGTAGCGAGGTCGGAAGCGGCGCCGTCGCCCGCAGCGCGCCTGGATCCGCGCCGCAGCGTCTTCCGACCCGATCTGGCCGCCGAAAGCCTCTACGGCAAGGTGAGCGCGCCGCGTTACGTGCAGGGCTACCCGGCGCAAGTCATGCGCGCCTCGGTGCCGCTGCGCATCCGTCCGGCGCCGACCGTCGGCTTCGAGACCGAAGCCCTGTTCGGCGAGACGGTCACCGTCTACGACGAGCGCGACAGCTGGGCCTGGGTGCAGCTCAATCGCGACCGGTATGTGGGCTACGTGCCGTCCGAGGCACTTTCGCCCGAGATCGACAAGACGACGCACCGCGTGCGTGCCCTCGGTACGTTCGTTTATCCCGTGCCCGACATCAAATCGCCGCCGCTGATGCACCTCAGCATGAATGCCGAGCTGTGCATTGCCAGCGGCGATGAGCGGTTCATGATGCTGAAGGGCGGCGGCTTCGTCGTCACCCGCCATATCGCCGAGCGCTCGCGCCGCGCCCCCGACTTTGTCGAGCTTGCAGAACGCTTCATCGGCACGCCCTACCTATGGGGCGGGCGCACCCGCCTCGGCATCGACTGCTCGGGCCTCGTACAGCTTACGCTCGAGGCCGCCGGCATTGCAGCCCCGCGGGATACCGACATGCAGCAGGCCGAGCTTGGCGAAGAGGTGGCGATCCCCGACGTGCTCGAAGGT
This sequence comes from uncultured Alphaproteobacteria bacterium, assembly GCA_963812795.1. Lineage (GTDB taxonomy): Bacteria > Pseudomonadota > Alphaproteobacteria > Rhizobiales > Hyphomicrobiaceae > Hyphomicrobium_A. Next base: position 889,773 of record CAWEWG010000007.1, read on the forward strand.
GTGCAGCGCGGCGACCTCATCTACTGGAAGGGGCACGTTGGCATCATGGCCGACAGCATCACCCTCGTGCATGCCAACGCCCATCATATGCAGGTGGCGGCCGAGACGCTTCCCGAAGCGATCGAGCGCATCGCCAAGCTCGGCGCCGAGATCGCCGCCGTAAAGCGCCTTCCCGGCCTGTCCGGCAAGGACACGATTTAGCCCCGCGCTGTCCCGGATAGCCGTGAGGTTCCTGCTCCGGCTTCCGGGATGACAGAGGCACGGACGCTAACGGCGGTAGGGGAGGAAGCGGCGCTCGCGCAGCTCGGTGCCGTCGTCGTCGAGCGTCGGCATCAACGGCGTTTCGCCACGGCCCTCGCGCCAGATGCCACCACCCGGAAGGGTGACCAGCGTCTCGACCGAGCGCTCCAGCCCGGTCAACCGGCTGAGCCAGCGCCGCTGCACGACGTTACCTTCGGAGACGGCGCCGGCGAAAGGCACGAACCAATCGAACAATTCGATCGGCCGGCCTTCGTAGGTCTCGTCGGCGATGGCGAGGTCGTAGCGCTGGTCGGCATGCAAGATCAGCTCGAACGGGCAGGCCGTGGCCACCGTCGGCGTGACGATGATCTTCCAGTAGTCGCTGGTTTCCGCTTCTTCGAGGCGTGCAGCGTCGGCGACCGAGGGCGCCCAATAGCGCAACGCTGTGATCGTCGACTGCAGGCGAGAGCGAAAGACGTCATCGGGCAGCATCGGTGTCGGACGCCGAAATTGTTGCAGGCAACTACGATGCCGCAAACACGTGGCCGTTCAAGCGGAATATGTTTCAGCCGCCCGCTTGTCGTGCATATGCCTCGTCGCGGGCAAGCTGCCGCTGCAACGCTGGGCGTTCGGCGAGGCGCTTCGTGTAGGCGGTGAACTCCGGCAGATCGGGGATGAGCTTGAACTGCATCAACCAGCGCAGGCTGGCGCCGACCACGACATCGGCGGCGGTGAAGCGTTCTCCGAGCCAATAGGGCGAAACCTTGCCGGCAGCGTCGCGCAGGACGGACACGACGGTATCATAGTCGGCCCAGCCGGCCGTCGACCGCGGCGCCGGCGGCCGGTTCATCGCCTTGTCGAGGACCGCCGGCTCGACGCAGCTCGGCACAAAGAAAAGCCACTTGAGGTAGGGCCCGCGCAATTTGTCGGTTACCGCCGGCGCCAGACCGGCCTTCGGGTAGGCGTCGGCGAGATAGCAGCAGGTAGCGGAGACCTCGCTGACGACCGTGTCGCCGTCGACGAGTGTCGGCACCTTGCCCATGGGGTTGAGGGCGAGATACTCGGGCTTGCGCTGGTCGCCGTTCTTGAGGTTTAGCAGTTCCACCTCGTAAGGCTCGCCAACCTCCTCGAGCATCCACATGGTCACTGAGGCACGCGACGGAGACGCGTAATAGAGTTTCAGCCGCGGCTTTTGTTCCTCGGGCATGTCGGTCTCCTTTGCAAGCTACGTCAGCCGGCGAGCACGTTCTTGTGCAGCACGCTGATGTTGAACGCGGCGGCGAGCAGTGCCTTCGTGTAGTCCTCCTTCGGATTGGAGAACACTTCGACCGCGGGCCCTTCCTCGACCACCTTGCCGTTGCGCATGACGATCACGTAGTTGCACAGCGCCCGGATGACCTTGAGGTCGTGGCTGATGAACAGGTAGGCGAGGTCGCGCTTCCGCTGCAGCTCGCGCAACAGGTCGACGATCTGCGCCTGCACCGACATATCGAGAGCGCTGGTCGGCTCGTCGAGCATGATGAACTTCGGCTGCAGCACCATGGCGCGGGCGATGGCGATGCGCTGGCGCTGGCCGCCGGAGAATTCGTGCGGGTACCGGTCCTGCGCCGCCGGATCGAGGCCGACCTCCTTCAGCGCCGCGCTGACGCGCTCGCGCCGCTCGGCATAGTCGAGTTCCGGCGCTTGAATGGTGAGACCCTCGCCGATGATCTGGTTGACCGACATGCGCGGCGACAGCGAGCCGTACGGGTCCTGAAAGACGATTTGCATGTCCTTGCGCAGCGGGCGCATCTCGCGGCTGGAAAGGCCGTCAAGGCGCTTGCCCATGTAGACGATCGGGCCCTGCGAGGAGATGAGGCGCAAGATGGCGAGGCCGAGAGTCGTCTTGCCGGAGCCGGACTCACCGACGACGCCGAGCGTCTGCCCCTGGCGCAGCTTGAGCGACAACCCGTCGACCGCCTTGACGTAATCGACGGTGCGCCGAAGCAATCCCGCCTTGATGGGGAACCACACCTTGAGGTCGTCCGTCTCGACGACGACCGGCGCCGTCTCATTGGCGGCCGGGGGATTGCCCTTGGGCTCGGCGGCGAGAAGCTGCTTGGTATAGCCGTGCTGGGGCTTGGTGAAGATGTCCTCGGTAGCGCCTTCCTCGACGATCTTGCCGCCCTGCATGATGTAGACGCGCTCGGCCATCTTGCGGACGATGCCGAGGTCGTGGGTGATGAGCAGCATGGCCATGCCCATCTCGCGCTGCAACTGCTTCAACAGCTCGAGGATCTGCGCCTGGATCGTCACGTCGAGCGCCGTCGTCGGCTCGTCGGCGATGAGGAGGTCGGGCTCGTTGGCGAGCGCCATGGCGATCATGACGCGCTGGCGCTGCCCGCCCGACAACTGGTGCGGGAAGGCATCGATCCGCTTTTCCGGATCGCGAATGCCGACCTTGTGCAGCAGCTCCAGCACGCGCACGCGCACGGCCTTCTCGTCCATGCGCCGGTGCACGCGCAGCACCTCGCCCACCTGCCGCTCGATGGTATGCAGCGGGTTGAGCGACGTCATCGGCTCCTGGAAGATCATCGAGATGCGGTCGCCGCGCACCGCCTGAAGCTGTTGCGGCTTCAGCTTCAGGAGATCCTTGCCCTCGAACCAAACCTCGCCGGAAGGATGCGAGGCGGAGGGGTAGGGGAGAAGGCGCAGGATCGACAGCGCCGACACGGTCTTGCCGGAGCCGGATTCGCCGACCAGCGCCACGGTTTCGCCCTTGCCGATGCGGAACGACACGCGATCGGCGGCGATCATCTCACCGTGGCGCCCGAAGGCGACGGAAAGATCCCTGACGTCGAGAAGCGCACGATTAACGCTCGCCATCGCTGCTCCTACCGAAACGTCTTGCGCGGGTCGAGCGCGTCACGCACCGCCTCGCCGATGAAGATCAACAGCGACAGCATGATCGCCACGGTGAAGAAGCCGGTGAGGCCGAGCCACGGTGCCTCGAGATGACGCTTGCCCTGCAGCAGCAGTTCGCCGAGCGACGGCGATCCGGGCGGCAGGCCGAGACCGAGGAAGTCGAGCGCCGTCAGCGCCGCGATGCTGCCCGAAAGCTGAAACGGCAGGAAGGTGAGCGTCGCCACCATGGCGTTGGGCAGCATGTGCTTCCACATGATCTTGCGGTGCGACAGGCCGAGCGCGCGGGCGGCGTTGACGTATTCGAAGTTGCGCGCGCGCAGGAATTCGGCACGCACGACGCCGACGAGGTTCACCCATTCGAAAAGGAGCAGCGTGCCGAGCAGCGTCCAAAAGCCTGGAACCAGCACCGACGAGATGATGATCAGCACGAACAGAGACGGTATCGAGGACCACATCTCGAGGAAGCGCTGGAAGATGAGATCGGTGCGGCCGCCGAAGTAGCCCTGCAGCGCGCCGGCCGTGACGCCGACGGCCGCCGAGAACATGGCGAGCAGCAGCCCGAACAGCACCGAGATGCGGAAGCCGTAGATGACGCGGGCGACGACATCGCGCCCCTGATTGTCGAGGCCGAGCCAGTTGGTGTTGCCGAACGCCTTGAAGCGGGCGAGCTGATCGGGAGGCGCTTCGCACAGCGGCGCGCTCGAGGCCCACGGCGGCGGTGCCGGATACCCGAGGCAGATTTTGTCGGCGCCTTTGCGCCCAGGGTAGTCCTTGTTGATGGTGTCGTACGAGTAGCGGATCAGCGGCCAGATGGCCCAGCCGTTCGCCTTGATCTCATCGAGGATCACCGGATCCTTGTAGTCGGTGACGGCGAGGAAGCCGCCGAACTTCGATTCCGGATAGTCGGTGAGGACGGGCGACAGGATCTCGCCCTTGTAGCTCATCAGCAGCGGGCGATCGTTGGCGAGGAACTCGGCGAACAGTGTCACGACGAACAGCGTGAGGAAGATGCGCAGGCTCCAGTAGCCGCGCCGGTTGGCCTTGAAGTTCGCCACGCGCCGCTGGTTGATGGGGCTCAGCTTGTCTGAGCTGGGCATCCTGCGCGCCAGCCAACCGGGTACGCGGTCGCGATGCTCCTCGCGCGGTGGCGGCTGCGACTGCGGCAGCGGCGTTTCGAGGGCGCGCAGATCAGCCAACGGCTCAGACCTCCCGGCTCTCGAAGTCGATGCGCGGATCGACCATGGTGTAGGCGAAGTCGGAGATGATGTTGAGCAACAGGCCCATGAGCGAGAAGATCCATAGCGTGGCGAAGACCACGGGATAGTCGCGCTTCTCGATGGATTCGAAGGAGAGTAGGCCGAGGCCGTCGAGCGAGAAGATCGTCTCGATCAACATGGCGCCGGCGAAGAATGCCGAGATGAACGCCCCCGGGAAGCCGGCGATGATCAGCAGCATGGCGTTGCGGAACACGTGGCCATAGAGAACCTGGTTCTCGTTGAGGCCCTTGGCGCGCGCCGTCGTCACGTATTGCTTGCGGATCTCGTCGATGAAGGAGTTCTTGGTGAGAAAGGTCATGGTCGTGAACGCCGTCAGCGACATGGCAATCAGCGGCAGCGTCAGGTGCCAGAAGTAGTCGACGACCTTGCCGATGAGCGAGAGCTGCTCCCAGTTGTCGGACGTAAGCCCGCGCGATGGAAACCACTGGAAGAAAGAGCTGCCGGCAAACAGGATCAGTAGCAGCACGGCGAACAGGAAGCCGGGCACCGCATAGGCGATCACCAGCACGCTGCTCGTCCACCTGTCGAACGGCTCGCCGTCCTGCACCGCCTTGCGGATGCCGAGGGGGATGGAGATGAGATAGGAGATCAGCATCATCCACAGCCCGAGCGATATGGAGACGGGCAGCTTCTCCTTGATGAGCTGCAGCACCGACACATCGCGGAAATAGCTCTTGCCGAAATCGAAGGTGAGGTAGCTCTTCATCATGATGAAGAAGCGCTCGTAGGCCGGCTTGTCGAAGCCGAACTGCTTTTCGAGGCTCTTGATGAACTCCGGATCGAGCCCCTGCGCGCCGCGATATTTCGACGTGACGACGTCAGCGGCGCCTTGCCCGAGCTGCGATTGACTCCCGCTCGAGAGCGTATCGTTGCCGCCGCCGCCGATGCGCGAAGCGATGGTCGAAGTCGCGACCGGTGAGCTGCGCGATGATGCGCTCGACGGGTCCGCCGGGGGCGAACTGAATGATGATGAAGCTGATGAGCATGATACCGAGCAGCGTCGGTATGATCAGCAACATGCGCTTGAGGAGATAGGCAGCCATCGGGGATTGGGCTCAGTTCTTTTTCAGCTTCGCAGCTTTGTCGGCGTCATACCACCACGTATCGATCACGCCCTCATCGAACCTCGGCTTTACTTTCGGGCGCGAGAACTCATCCCAGAAGGCGACATTGTGCTCGGCTTTGGACCACTGCGGCACCCAGTAATGACCGGCACGCAGCACGCGGTCGAGTGCGCGGGCCGTCGTCACCAGCTCGGCGCGTGATTTGGCTTCTACCACCTTGGCGATGAGCGCGTCGACCACGGGATCCTTGATACCGGCGAGGTTGAAGCTGCCGTCCATGCCGGCGGCATCCGATCCCCAATAGCTCTTCAGCTCGATGCCCGGCGTGAGGCGGAGCGCGTACCGCTGGATCGACATGTCGAAGTCGAACGACTTCATGCGCCGCTCGTACTGCGCCGGGTCGACGCGGCGCAGCGAAGCGTTGACGCCGATGCGCTTCAGATTGTTGACGTAGGGGATGATGATGCGGTCGAAGCCTTCCTCGAACGACAGGATCTCGACGGTCAGCGGCTTGCCGCCATCGCCGTAGCCGGCCTCGGTGAGCAGGTCGCGGGCACGCTTCAGGAACTGGCGATCGCGCCCGCTGGCATCCGTCACCGGCGGCGTCACCGGCTCGCCGAACACTTCCGGCGCGAGCTTGTCCTTGAACGGCTCCAGCAGCGCCAACTCCTCCGGGCTCGGCAGCCCCTTGGCCTTCATATCCGAGTTCTCAAAGAAACTCTGCGTGCGCTTGTAGAGCTCGAAGAACAGGTTCTTGTTCGACCACTCGAAATCGAAGGCGAGGCCGAGCGCCTCGCGCACGCGCTTGTCTTTGAACGGCTCGCGGCGGGTGTTGATGAAGAAGCCCTGCGCGCCGGCCGGACGCTCATCGGGCATGATCAGGCGAACGAGGCGTTTTTCCCGCACCGCCGGGATATCGTAGCCGGTTGCCCAGTCGATGGAGGTGAACTCCTCGCGGAAGTTGAAGGCGGCCGACTTGAGGCCCTCCAGCTCCAGCGTGCGGTCGCGGTAGTACTCGTAGCGCACCTCGTCGAAGTTGAAGCGGCCGCGATTGACGGGGAGATCTTTGGCCCAATAGTCGGGGCGGCGCTTGTAAGCCACGTAGGTGCCGGGCTTGAAGCTGCCGATCTCGTAGGGTCCGGAGCCGAGCGGCTTCTCCAGCGACGACTGATCGAACGGATGCTTTGTGTAGAACGCCTTCGACAGGATGGGCAGCTCGGCGACGACCAGCGGCAGATCGCGAATGAGATCGCCCTTGAACTCGTAGCGCACGGTATGCGGGTCGATCGCTTCGGCCTTCGTCACGTCGCGCAGTGAAAGCGTAAAGTTGGGGTGGCCCTTCTCCTTCAACGTATTGAAGGTGAAGACGACGTCATCGGCCGTGATCGGCGTGCCGTCGGCGAACTTCGCCTCCGGCCGCATCTTGAACACGACGGACCGCTTGTCGGGGGCCACATCGCCGCTTTCGGCGACGAGACCATAGACCGCGTCCGGCTCGTCCATCGCGCGCGCCATCAGGCTGTCGAACAGATATTCGAGGCCCTGTGCCGCGTCGCCCTTGAGGATGAAGTTGTTGAAGCTGTCGAACGTCTTAACGCCGCCGGTGCCCGTTGAGGAGAACTTTCCGCCCTTTGGCGCGTCGGGGTTTGCGTAGTCGAAATGCTTGAAGTCAGCGGGGTACTTCAGCTCGCCGAACGCTGAAAGTCCGTGGCGCGGCTCGGCGTTGGCGGGGATCGCGAGCAGGGCTGCGGCGATGGCGAGCGAAGCGAGACGGGCGACCCTCACTGTCCGCGTGCGCCGGCGAGCGCCTTCTGCTTGTCCGCATCGAACCACCAGACCTGCGACAGCGCCGAAGTCTGCGACGGCAGTGTCGCCGGGCGGCCGAACACATCCCAGTAGGCGACGCGCTCATAGGGGTAGTGCCACTGCGGGACGACGTAGAAGTTCCACAGCAGCACGCGATCGAGCGCGTGCGTTGCCGCCAGCAGCTCCTCGCGATCCTTGGCGAATACGACCTTGTCGATCAGCTTGTCGACCGCCGGGTTCTTGATGCCGGCGGTGTTGCGCGAGCCGTTGCGATCGGCGGCAGCCGAGCCCCAGAAATCGCGCTGCTCGTTCCCGGGCGATTCCGATTGGGCGAAGTTGTCGGTGATGATGTCGTAGTCGTGCGCGTCCTCGCGGCGCTTGTACTGCGCGCTGTCGACCATGCGGATGCTGGCATTGATGCCGAGCTTCTGCAGATCCTGCACGTAGGGCAGCACGATCCTCTGGAATTCGGGCAACTCGAGCAGGAACTCGGCATCGAGCCGTTCGCCCTTGTCGTTGCGCAGCACGTTGGCCTTCGGGGGCGACGACAATCCGACGCTGCGCATGATCGAGCAGAAGGTGCCGCAACTGCCGTCCTCTTCGATGGCAACTTCCTGGATCGTCCAGCCGGCCTCGGCGAGCAGCTTGGACGCTTCGCGCATGTTGTTGCGGAAGTCTTCCGACGTTTTGTTGACGGGGTTCTTCCATTCGGTGGTGAACACCTCCGGCGGCACCTCGTCCTTCACTTCGTTGAGCAGCTCCAACTCGCGGCCTTGCGGCAGGCCCTTGTTGGCCAGCTCCGAATTGTCGAAGTAGCTGCCGACGCGGACATAGAGGTCATAGAACAGCTTCTTGTTGGCTTCCTCGAAGTTGAAGGCCAAGGCGAAGGCGCGGCGCACGCGCGGATCCTGGAACTGCTTGCGGCGCTGGTTGAAGACGAACGCCTGCATCGGCGCCACGCGCTTCACCGGGATCGCCTCCTTCTTGACGAGGCCTTTCTGTATGGCGGGGAAATTGTAGCCCGTCGCCCACTGGCTGGCGGTGCTCTCGACCCAATAGTCGAGCTTGCCGGATTTGAACTCCTCGAAGGCCGGCGTGCGATCGAGGAAGTACGTCAGCTTGAACTCATCGAAGTTATACTGGCCCTTGGCGACGGGCTCATCCTTCGCCCAGTAGTCCTTTACGCGCTCGTAGGTGATCGAGCGGCCGGCGTCGAAGCTCTTGACGCGATAGGCGCCCGAGCCGACCGGGATCTCCAGCGTCGACTTCATGATGTCGCGCGGCTGGCCGTCCGCACCGGTGCCTTCCCAGAACTTCTTCGACAGCACGCTGAGCTGGCCGACGATCTGCGGCAGCTCGCGGTTGCCTTTGACGTCGAAGGTGAACGTCACCTCGTTGTCGCCGGTCTTCTCCGCCTTGACGACATTCTTGTAATAGAAGGCCATGCGCGGATGCGCCTTCTTCTGCGCGTCGAACGAGAAGATGATGTCCTCAGGCGTGATCGGCGAGCCGTCGTGGAAGCGCGCTTTGGGATTGATGCCGAACGTCACCGAGGAAAAGTCGGGCGGGTAGGAGACCCACTCGGCGACGAGGCCGTATTCCGACGACGGCTCATCGGGGCTGGATGCCATCAGCAAATCGTAGACGAGGCCGATGCCGCCCGCCGGGTCGCCTTTGACCGTGAACGGGTTGAGGCTGTCGAAGGAGCCCTCGGCGAAGCCGCGCAGCGTGCCGCCCTTCGGGGCGTCGGGATTGACCCAACCGAAGTGCGTGAAGCCCGCGGGATATTTCGGCTCGCCGATGAGCGACAGAGCATGGTGGCGCTTATCGGCGCTGGTCGCGGCGTCGGCGGTGGGCGCGGGTTGAGCCGGCGCAGCCTCGACCGGCGGAGCGCTCGGCGTCGGCGGCGCCGTCGGCGGCTGCGCCTGCGGATCGGTGGCGGGTGGCGAGGGCGGCTCCTGCGCGGCAACCGGCAATGCGACGGCGGAGAAGCAAAGGAGGGCGGCTAAAAATACGGCGGGGACGTCGAGACGCGGAAGCACCAGGCGTATTTCCTTATCTGTCACGGACCGGAGGGGCGGGCAGCCCTGGCGCGGTCGGAGAGACCGCAGGGCTTTGCGCGCGCCGTGTGAGACCTACAAGACATGCAACGCTGAAAGCGTCGCAAAATCCGGGCCGCGGCGCGAGTTAACTTGCTGTCATTTTGGCGGCGAAGGTGCACCGCCAGCCCCTATTTCAGGGTGTTGAGGTAGGCGAGCAGGTCGCCCAGTTCGCCTGCGTCGGCGATGCCGGGGAACAGCATTTTCGTGCCCGGTACGAACGTCTTAGGGCTGTGGATGAACGACGCCAGATCGTCCAGCGTCCAGTTGCCGCCCTTGGCCTTCATGGCATCGGAGTAACCAAACCCGGCGTGGCTGGCTTTCGGCCGGCCGACGACACCGGCGAGGTTAGGGCCGACCTTGTTGGGGCCCCCGGCCTCGGCGGAGTGGCAGGCCGTGCACTTCTTGAATATGGCAGCGCCGGCTTCGGCATTGGCGGCTGCGGCGGCCTGCGCCACGGCGGTCGCATCGAAGGCTGCTGCCGGGGCACCTGCCGGAGCTGCCCCGCCGGCCGCCGGAGCCGCCTCCGGCGTCGGCAGCACGTAGCCGGGCTTTTCGTGTGCCTTGCCGTGCTCGCTGATTTCGAGCGCCACGCGGAACCCGACGATAACCAGCAGCGCGCACAGAAACCCACCGGCGATCTTCGCTAGCTCGAAGGAATCCAGTCGCATCGAAAGCTCCGCAACCTTTAGGTTCGGCCAGCCGCCGAACGATCGGGCGACTATAGGAACTCCGCATCGGCTTGCAACCGAGCCGGGCGGCGTTCTATGTGCACGCCACCGGGACCAATTGCCTCGGCTTAACGCAGATCGGGACGTGAAGTGCGAAATACGCTCGTCGTCATCCCCGCGCGCATGCAGGCGACACGCTTGCCCGGTAAGCCCATGGTCGACCTCGCCGGGGCGCCGATGATCGTCCAGGTGTGGCGCCGGGCCGTGGCTGCGAATGCGGGACGCGTGGTGGTGGCGACGGACGCCGCCGAGGTCGTGTCCGCCATCGAGGACGCGGGCGGTGAGGCGGTGATGACGCGCGCCGATCATGCGTCCGGCTCCGACCGCATCTTCGAAGCGGTCACGCTGGTCGATCCCGAGGCGCGCGCCGATATCGTCGTCAACCTGCAGGGCGATCTGCCGACGCTCGAGCCGCATCTTGTCGCCGCCTGCGCCGCGCCGCTGCTCGATACGGGGGCCGATATCGCGACGCTCGCCGCCGAGATCACCGAGGCGGGGGAGCGCACGAACCCCAACGTCGTCAAGGTCGTCGGCTCGCCGCTGGCCCCGGGACGTCTACGTGCCCTCTACTTCACGCGCGCCACGGCACCCTGGGGCGACGGCCCGCTCTACCACCACATCGGCATCTATGCCTACCGCCGCGCGGCCCTGCAGCGCTTCGTGTCGCTGCCACCTTCACCGCTGGAATTGCGCGAAAAGCTGGAGCAGTTGCGGGCGCTGGAAGCCGGCATTCGCATCGACGTGACCGTCGTCGACACTGTTCCGCTCGGTGTCGACACGCCCGCCGACCTCGAACGAGCCCGCCGCCTTCTGGGCAGCGCGCTAGCGTCCTTATTTGCTGAAGGCTTCGAGGCGCTGCTTCGCCGTCTCGTCTTCGGGGTCGAGCTGCAGGGCCTTGCGATAGTCGGTGTCCGCGCTCCCTCGGTCCCCCTTGGCTTCGTAGGCGCCGCCGCGGCGCGTGTAATTTGAGGCCACCTCGGGATTGAGCTCGATCGCCTTCGTAAAATCGGCGATGGCGCCATCGGCGTCGCCAGCGGCGGCGCGCGCGACACCCCGCAAGGAGGGGAACGCCGCGTCATCAGGCGCGATGCGCATGGCCTGATCGTAATCAGCAACGCAATGATCGATGTCGCCCTTCTGACAATAGGCGTCGCCGCGTTGCGCGTAAGCGTAGGCATCGCCCGGATCGAGGGCGAGGGATTGCGTGCAGTCGGCGATTGCCAGATCGCTTTCGTTGCGCTCCGTGTGAGCCAGGCACCGGTTCACGTAGGCCGTGGCGAGCTTGTCTTGGCTCAACTTGCCGCCGTCGATCAGCGCCGTGCAGCCGGCGAGCGCTTCATCCAGCGTCTTCTCCTGGTCGGCGAAGCACCAATCCTCGTTTTGTCCGCTCCAAGCGCTGGTGCTTGCCATCAAGGCTGCCACCACGGTCAGGGCGAGCAAAGGCGTGCGCGCTCGCTCCACTTTTCTCGACATCGGCACCCCGTTCACAAACCAGAAGCAATCTTTAGCGTTCGCCAAAAAAGATAACACTCTCTTTGGGGGACGCCCCGTACGTTCTCTCCAACCCTAAAGCCAGCGAGCACGGCTTGCGGCCCGGTGTCGGTAAGGGCATAGAACGGCCTCCAACAATTCGACGTCAACGCGTCCAACCACCCACAGTGCCCCGATGACCTCATCCAGCAAGCCCGTGGCCGACCGCATCGTCTATCAGGGCGAGCCGGGCGCCAACTCACATCTAGCCTGCCGTGAAGCCTTCCCGAGCTTCGAAGCCGTCGCCTGTCCGACGTTCGAGGACGCCCTGCAGGCGGTCAAGTCGGGCGAGGCGCGCCTCGCCATGATCCCCATCGAGAACTCGGTCGCCGGCCGCGTCGCCGACATTCATCACCTGCTGCCCGATGCCGATCTCTACATCGTCGGCGAGCACTTCCTGCGCGTTCGCCATCAGCTTATGGCGGCGCCCGGCGCCACGTTGAAGACAATCAAGCGCGTGCTGAGCCACACGCAGGCGCTCGGCCAGTGCCGCCGCAAGTTGATCGAGCTGGGCCTGAAGCCGGTGCCGGAAGCCGACACCGCCGGCTCGGCACGCATGGTGAGCGAGGCCAAGGACCCGGCGCTGGCGGCCATTGCCTCCTCGCTCGCCGCCGAGATCTACGGCCTCGAGATCATCGCCGGCGACGTCGAGGACGAGGTCCACAACACCACGCGCTTCGTCGTGCTCTCGGCTGAGGCCGACGACGCCGAGCCCGAGGATGCGCCAGTCGTCACCACCTTCATCTTCCGCGTGCGCAACGTGCCGGCGGCGCTTTACAAGGCGCTCGGCGGTTTCGCCACCAACGGCGTCAACATGACGAAGCTCGAGAGCTATCAGCTCGAGGGCACGTTCAACGCCACCATGTTCTACGCCGACATCGAGGGTCACCCGTCCGACCGCATGGTGCGCCTGGCCCTGGAAGAGCTGTCGTTCTTCTCCTCCGAGAAGAAGGTGCTCGGCACCTATCGCGCGAGCCCCTATCGCGCCGAAGCCGCGCGCCTTGCCGCCGAAGGTCTGATCCCCGTCCGTCGCCGCTGAGGTGAGGTCCGTATGAAGCTTGCAGGCAAGGTTGCGATCGTCACCGGCGCAGCGTCGGGCTTCGGCCGCGCCATCGCCGAGCGCTTCGCGCTCGAAGGCGCCAGCGTCGTCGCAGCCGACATCAATGGCCAGGGCGTGCGCGAGGTGGCCGCGGGCTATGGCGACAAGATGATCCCGGTGCAGGGCGACGTGTCGCAAAAGGTGGACGTCGATACCATTGTGCGCACGGCGACCGAAGCCTTCAGCGGCATCGACATCGTCGTCAATAATGCCGGCGTCACCCACCGCAATCAGCCGCTGCTCGAAGTGGGCGAGGCGGAGTTCGACCGCATCTATGCCGTCAACGTCAAGTCGATCTACCTGACGACGATCGCCGCCGTGCCGAAGATGGAAAAGCGCGGTGGCGGCATCATTATCAACATCGCCTCCACCGCCGGCATCCGCCCGCGCCCCGGCCTCACCTGGTACAACGGTTCGAAGGGCGCGGTGATCACGCTGACGAAGTCGATGGCGGTGGAGCTGGCGCCGAAGAACATCCGCGTCAACGCCATCAATCCGGTGATGGGCGAGACCGGTATGCTGACGCAGTTCATGGGCTCACCCGACACGCCGGAGAACCGCGCCAAGTTTCTTGCCGGCATCCCCCTCGGCCGGCTGTCGCGGCCGCACGACATCGCCAATGCGGCGATCTTCCTCGCCGATCCGGCATCGGCCTTCATCACCGGCGTCGCCCTCGAGGTCGACGGCGGCCGCTGCATCTAGCTGGTTCAGCCACGTGTGACCCGAGAGGGGCCCTTAGAACCTTACGCGAGAACGTTACGCGCCGAGCCTATGGGGCGACCGGTTGCGGCGCGGCGGGTTGCGTCGTGCCGGTCGAGGTCGGCGGTGGCGCCGGCTGTTGGGCGATCGGCGGGGCGGCGGGCGCCGGCGTCGTAGCAGGCGCCGGTGCGCGCGGCTTGAGGCCTTCCTTCACCGCTTCCTTGGCGTCGGCCATCGGCCCTTCGGGCAGCGTCGCCCAGTAGGTCTTGCCCGGGATGCCCTTGTAGGGGAGCGCCTTGAACACCTTGCCTTCCGGGTCGCGCTTGCTCGGATCGCCGGCCGGCTTGCCGGTGATCACCGTCTGGATGTCGTTGAGGATCACCTTGTCGTCGACGTAGTCGGCGTGCGTGTAGCTGAAGAACTTCCAGTAGTCGTATTCGGGCGGCGTCTTGTCGACCACATAGACGTTGCTGGCGTTGACATGCAGCGGCTCGCCCCACGGCGTGTGGCCGCCGGCGCGATCGTTGAGGCCGCGCAGGAACGACGACAGCCACAGCACCCAGTCGCCGCCCGACGTGTAGATCGTCACGCGCTGCGCGAGCTTCGCCCACGTCAGGATCTTGGTGTTGAACACTGCTGCCGAGACGTCGGGTGCCGCAAACACCACCTGCCCCAGGCGCAACGAGCCTTCCTCGTGCCGGCGTCCGTCGAGGATGCCGCGGATCGAGCCCATCACGCGCATGAGCTGCTGCGAGCCCATCGAATGGGCGACGATGTCGAGCGTGCGAATGTTGTTGTCGCGCAGGATGGCAGCGAGAAACGCCTGCAGCGAACCCTCGGCCTCCTCGGCGTTGTCGACGTCTTGCAGGTAGCGCAGCGATTTGCTGACGCTGGGCCATGAGAACATGTAGACGCGGCCCTTGTAGTCGGCGCCGCCGGCGATGCGCGCCACCGCCTGCGTCGCCTCGACGAACGAGTTGTTGTAGCCATGGATCACGAGCAGCGCGTGGGTGGCGTCTTCAGCCGCCGATGAATCGACGATGCGCACATAGTTCTCGGTGCTGCGGTCGATCGGATCGCTGATCAGCTTGATGCGCGCGTTGGCGGCACGAGCGCCGCCCTGCCAGGCCCCGCGGTAGCTGCTCTCACGCGCGCGCAGACGCGGGTTAACCAGCACGCAGCCGAAGGTGATCTTGTCGCTCGCCGAGTTGCCGAACATGGTGGTCATGTCGCCGTCTTTGTTGGCGATGGCCCGCGTCGTCGCGAAGACGATGCGTACGCCGCCGCGGCGCGCACGCCTGCCGGAACCGAACACGCAATTCTTGGTCGTGAGCTCGCGCCAGCCGTTCTGATCGTAGAAGTCGGAGGCGACGATGTTGAACACGGCGCGCGCGATCAGCGACCAGGCGACTTCCGCCTCGGTCGGCAGCGCGGCACCGGCGGCGCCGGCCGAATAGAGCTTGGCGATCTGCTTTTGAATCTTTTCGAGGCGTGTCGCGGGGAGAATCTCGGGTGGCGGCACGAAGCCCTCCGGCGGCTTCATGTCGAAGCGAATGTAGATGCCGCGTTGCCCACCCTGGTACTCGAACGTCATGTTGTGGAAGTAGTAGCGCGATCCCCAGCGGCTGCCGGCGCCCTCGGCGATCAGCTCCGATCCGGAATTGTGGATGTAGGTGAGTTGCAGCGCGTTGTACGACTGGTAGCCGCGCGAGAACGAGTTGGTGGAGGATTCGCGCCCCGAGACGCGGAACACGTCGATACCGACACGGCTCACCTTCGGGTTTTCGTATTCCTGCCAGCTCTGGTCTGACGGCTTGGCCTCCGGCGGCAGCAGCCCGGCCGGGAAGGTCATCCGCAACTGATTGACGGGATTGTCGACCTGCTTGAAGCCGATGAAGGCGTAGACGGCGTTGTTGTTGTGCTTGAGCGTATCGCACTCGGATTCGGTCAGCACAGCCTGATCAGTGCCGGGAAGCGCGTTGGCGGCGCGGAAGTCGAGGACGGCGGTGCGCAGCAGGCGTTCGTTGGCGCGGCCGATCTCGGCGGCGAGAAAACCCGACAGGATGAGCTGGCGCTGCACTTCCTTGTCGCGCAACTGGATGTCGAGATCGTCGCCTTCGGGGCACGCGGCATGTGCCGCGGTGGCGCCCAAGCAAAACGCCGCGCAGATGACCATCAAGCGCGCTGCCGTGAGACTCATGTGCAATCGTCCCCCCGAAAGAATGCGCTACGAGCCTAAGGGCCGCCCGCGCGCCGGTCAAAGTGGTCTTGCGCGCCATAATCGCGCGCGGCGCCCTTTGTGGAACGAACCTAGAGCGGAAAAATGACATGCCTCGGAAGGTGTTCGCTCTTGGCCACGGGAGGGTTGTAAGCCGCGGCCCCAGCCCCCATAATCGGCCCGGGAGGTTGGCGATGGACGCATCCCTCGCCAACCGGGTCAGGTCCGGAAGGAAGCAGCCCTAACGATCAGGACGCGGGTCGTTCGTCAGCCTCCTCTTTATTTCGCTCACGCGCGCCAATCGGATCGCAATGCGATCCGGCGCACTCCGCGGGGCGGCGCTTAGCGCCAGGCCGCGCTTGCGGCCCGAGGCCCTGCGGGCCTAAGGCAGGGACATGGCGAAAAAGAAATCCGACAGCGAGACCTCCTCCGGCGCGGCGAAGCCGTATGTCGTGCTCGCCCGCAAGTACCGGCCGCAGAGCTTCGATGACCTCATCGGCCAGGAGGCGATGGTCAAGACGCTGCGCAACGCCTTCGCGTCGGGACGCATCGCCCAGGCCTACATGCTCACCGGTGTGCGCGGGGTCGGCAAGACGACGACCGCACGCATCATTGCCCGCGCGCTGAACTACGAGACCGACACCGTCAAGACGCCGACCATCGACATGCCGACGCTCGGCCGCCACTGCGCCGAGATCATGGAGAGCCGCCATCTCGATGTCATCGAGATCGACGCCGCGTCCAATACCGGCGTCGACAACATGCGCGAGCTTATCGAGAGCACTGCGCAACACGCGCCGATCGATCGCGCGCACGCAAGCGTCTTCATCATCGACGAAGTCCACATGCTGTCGAAGGGCGCCTTCAACGCGCTCCTGAAGACGCTCGAGGAGCCGCCCGAGAACGTGAAATTCATCTTCGCGACGACGGAGATCCGCAAGGTGCCGGTGACGGTGCTGTCGCGCACGCAGCGCTTTGACCTGCGCCGCGTCGACGTGCCTGAGCTGTCGGCGCATTTCACCAAGATCGTTGCCGCCGAAGGCGCCACCGCGCAGGCCGATGCGCTGGCCCTCATCGCCCGTTCCGCCGAGGGTTCGGTGCGCGACGGCCTGTCGCTGCTCGACCAGGCGATCGCCATGGGGGAGGGCAACGTCAGCGCCGAGACGGTCCGCGCCATGCTCGGCCTCGCCGACCGCGGGCGCATCTTCGATCTCATCGAGCACGTGTTCCGCGGCGACGCCAGGGCGGCGCTGGCCTCAATGGACGAATTGCACCGCGATGGCGCCGAGCCAGTGCAGCTTCTCGCCGACCTCGCCGAGGCCGTGCACGCGGCGGCGCGCGTCAAGGCCGTCGGCGGCGAGGCTGGAAGCGAAGGCTTGAGCGCCGAGGAGAGCCGCCGCGCCGCGAGTATCGCCGGCAGGCTGTCGACGCCGCTGCTGTCGCGCGCCTGGCAAATGCTGCTCAAGGGCGGCGAGGAGGCAGCGAAGGCGTCGAACCCGCGCGCCGCGGCTGACATGGTGCTCATCCGCCTCGCCTATACGGCGGACCTGCCGGCGCCCGACGAGGTCATCCGTTTGCTCGGCGGCGAAGGCTCGCTCGCCCGCAGCGGCAAGCCGGCGGGCCCCGAAAGCGGCCCGACGCGCGATGCGCCCCTGAACCGGGCGCCGCCCGCGCCGCCGCAGGCTACTGCTCCGCCTCAACCCGCCGTTTCTGCGCCGGCACCATCAACCCAACCGCCGATCGACGACGATGATCCCGCCTTCGATCCCGACTACGACGCCTCATTCGGCGATCTCATCACGCAAGACGACGCGCCGGTTGGCGCCCTCGCCGATCCGCGCTCGTTCGATGCGGTCATCGCGCTGGCCAGCGAACGCCGCGACATGATGCTCAAGCTGCAGTTGGAAGATCGCGTCAGCCTGGTGAAGTTCGACTATGCGGCAGGTTCCATCGACCTCTTCCTCTTGCCGGGCGCGCCGGCACAGCTCGCCAACGAGCTGCGCGAGAAGCTCAATGCCTGGACGCAGCGCAAGTGGGTGGTGGTGCTGTCGAAGGCCGCCGGCGAGCGCCCGCGCGGCGAAATCCGGCGCGAGCGCGAGGCGGCCGAGCTGGAAGCCTTGAAGGCCCACCCCGCAGTCAAGGCCGTGCTCGATCAATTCCCTGACGCAAAAATCGCCGACATTCGCGAGCTGAGCGCGCCGCCGCGCGATGAAACCGGTACCGGCTGATGCAGACGAACGGAGATTTCCGCGCATGAAGGATCTGATGGGCATGATGAAGCAGGTGGGCCAGATGCAGGCCCGCGTGCAGCAGATGCAGGACGAGCTTGCCGGCATCGAGATCGACGGCCAGTCCGGCGGCGGCCTCGTCAAGGTCACGCTCACGGGCAAGGGCGACGTGAAAAAGGTGCACATCGATCCCAGCCTCGCCAAGCCCGAGGAGACCGAGATCCTCGAGGATCTGATCGTCGCCGCCATGGCCGATGCCAAGGGTAAGCTCGACGTCAAGTTGCAGGCGAAGATGCAGGAGGTGGCCGGCGGTCTGCCGCTGCCGCCCGGCCTCAAGCTGTTCTAGGGGCCTCGCATGGCGCTGCAGATCACTTCACCGGCATTCTCCGATGGCGGCGAAATCCCCAAGAAGTACACCTGCGAGGGCGAAGACCTTTCGCCGCCGCTGGCGTTCGCCGGCGTGCCCGCCGGCACCAAGAGCCTGGTGCTGATCGTCGATGATCCCGACGCACCCGATCCGAAGGCGCCGAAGATGACCTACGTGCATTGGGTGCTGTTCGATCTGCCGCCCGACACGAGCGAGATCGCCGAGGGCATGGCGGCGCTGCCGAGCGGCACCAAGAGCGGCCTCAACGATTGGAAGCGGCCGGACTATGGCGGCCCGTGTCCGCCGATCGGACGGCACCGCTATTTTTTCAAGCTGTTCGCGCTCGATGCCCGGCTCGAAGGCCTGTCGGCGGCGACCAAGGCGGACGTTCTGGCGGCGATGCAAGGGCACGTGCTTGCCGAGGCGCAGATGGTCGGCACCTATCAGAAGGCCGGCTAGTGTGATGATCGAGAAATTCGCATACATGAGCGGCTGGGTATCGAGCGAATTTCCCGATCTGAATCACACTAGCAACCCAATGACTCTAGTGGCCCTTATGATTCCGAAGTTCGCTTCCTGTCCTGCCCGCGAGGCGTGGCGAACTTCGGAATCGGGACACTAGGCCACATCAGATGCGAAGCGCATTGGCTGCCGCTGCCGTGTTGCTCGCCGCCCTCGCGCCGGCACCCGTGCACGCCAAAGATCCCCCGCGCGGCTTCGTCGAGGCGAAGACCCTCATTCCCGATCTTGTCGTCGAGATGCGCTATGCGACGGCCCGCAACTTCATTGGCCGACCCATCCCCGGGTACAAGGCGCCACGCTGCTTCCTCACGCTTCCCGCCGCCAAGGCGCTGCAATGCGCGGCCGACGGCCTTCGTCAGCGGGGCTTCCTGATCAAGGTGTACGATTGCTATCGCCCGCAACGGGCGGTGAATGCCTTCGTCGCCTGGGGCCGCGACCTGCGCGACCAGAAGATGAAATCGGAATTCTATCCCGACGTCGACAAGCGCTCGCTGTTCTACGAGAACTACATAGCCTCGCGATCGGGCCACAGCCGCGGCAGCACCGTCGACCTCACCATCGTGCCGATATCGCGCCAGCAATCGGCGTTCGACCCTGCCGGCGGCGAAATCCGCGCCTGCGATTCGAAGGCCGGTACGCGCACCGACGATGGCAGCGCCGACATGGGCACGGGTTTCGACTGCTTCTCGACCCGGTCACACACGGCGTCTTCGAAGGTGAGCGATGCGCAGCGGGCGAACAGAAACCTGTTGCGAACGTTCATGCGTGACTGCGGCTTCATCAACAACCGCAGCGAGTGGTGGCACTACACCCTGCGGGGCGAGCCCTATCCCGGCACCTTTTTCGACTTTCCGGTGGAGTAACCGGTAACCACGGCCCATATACCCTGCAGGACGACCGGCAGGGCATCAGCAGCGAGGAACGGCATATGGCATTCGACGACATCAAAGCGGAGCTCGGCATCCTGATGACGCGCATGCAGAACGAGCCGCAGGATCGTCATGAGCTTTACCTCCAGCTGATGGAGAAGCTGAACGAGCTGCGGGCCTACGGCATGCCGCTTCCCGAAGATCTGGTGGCGCTCGAAAAGGCTCTGGAAGCCGAGTTCGCCGCCGACAAGACCGCCGCCGAGGAGTAGGCGGAACGCTGGCGCGCGGGCCGACGTTTCACGTGTGTCTATGCAGCAGGACACGTCGGCATGAAGCGCAAGCAATTGAATTTCCCGAAGGGTTTTCGGGTCGCCATCGATGACAAGCGCGCCCAGGCGGCGCAAATGACGATCGCGCCGGGCGGCAAGGAAGGCGGCCCGGACAACCGCCACCGTGGCGCCGATCAGTGGCTGTTCGTCGTCTCCGGGCGCGGGGAGGCGCATATCGGCGGCAAGACCCTGCCGCTCGGTCCAGGTGCGCTGGTGCTCATCGAGCGCGGCGAGAAGCACGAGATCCGCAATACCGGTCGCGGCAACCTGAAGACGCTGAACTTCTACGTGCCGCCGGCCTACACCAAGGCCGGCAACGAGCGCACAGCCGGAAAATCTTGAAACGTCAGACGCGCGCCCGCGGCGGCGGGGACGGCTTCGTCACGGCCAGCTTTCGGCCGGGATGCGCGGGATGCGCCCGCGCTGGGCCGTTGAGGCAGGCACCGGTGATGTTGGCGAGGAACAGCCGCGCGGCGTTCTCCCAGCTATATTCCGCCGCCTTGGCACGTACATTCGTGCGATCGAGCGACAGTGCGGCGAGGGCCGCCGCGCGCAGGTCGTGCGAAAGCACGCCGGTAACGCCGTTGCGCACCACGTCCTGCGGCCCGCAGACGGGCAGCGCCGCGACGGGCAAGCCCGACGCCATGGCTTCCAGCAGCACCATGCCGAACGTGTCGGTGCGGCTCGGAAAGACGAACACGTCGGCCGAGGCGTAGCACTCGGCCAGCGCCTCGCCGGTCCGCTTGCCGGTGAACAGGACGTCCGGATATTTGGCCCTCAGCTCGTCGAGCTGCGGGCCGCCTCCGACGACGACCTTGCGGCCCGGAAGGTCGAGGTCGAGAAAATCGGCGATGCTTTTCTCCGCCGCGATGCGGCCGACGTAGAGAAACACCGGCGCCTCGCCGAACAGCCGCACGGGGCGGGGGCGGAACAAGTTGGTGTCGACGCCGCGCGTCCACGGCAGCACGCGTTGAAAGCCGTAGGCCTCCAACTCGCGGCCGAGCGACGGCGTCGCCACCATCAGTCCGGCCCCGGCATTGTGAAAGCGGCGCAGCACGGCCGCCGTCCAGCCCGTCGGTATGGCAAAGCGCTGGTGCAGGTACTCGGGAAAGCGCGTGTGGAAGCTGGTCGTGAAGCGAATGCCGTGAGCGCGGCAATAGCGCCGCGCCATCCAGCCGAGCGGACCTTCAGTGGCTATATGCACGGCGTCGGGCTTGATCGCGTGGAAGCGGCGCGCAATGTGCCCGAAGCTAGGCAGCGCCAGCCTGATTTCCGGATAGGTCGGGCACGGGACCGTGTGGAATTCTTGCGGTGCCAGCACCGTCATCTCGACGCCGAGCGCCCCCAGCTCGACGGCGAGCCGTTCATACGTCCGCACGACGCCGTTCACCTGTGGGTGCCAAGCGTCGGTCGCAACCAGGATGCGCATCACGCGACCTGGAGCGCTTCGGCGAGCCGGGCAGCGGTCCGCGCCTTGCGTTCGGCGACGACTTCGTGCCAGCGGATCATCTCGAAGGTGCCATCGGCTCGCTCGCCAATTGCCGTGCAGCTTTCCACCCAGTCGCCGGTATTGAGGTAGTGGATGCCATCGATGTCGCGCGAGGCGGCGTGGTGGATGTGTCCGCAGATGACACCGTCGACGTGATGGCGCCGGGCTTCGTCGGACAGCGACTTCTCGAACTCGCCGATGAAGTTGACGGCCGTCTTCACGCGCAGCTTCAGGTGCGCCGACAGCGACCAGAAGCCGAGGCCGAAGCGGCGGCGGATGAAGTTCAGCGGATGGTTCATCCACAGCGCCAGCTCGTAGCCGCGGTCGCCGAGGAAGGCGAGCCACTTGGCGTAGCGCACGACGACGTCGAACTCGTCGCCGTGGATGACGAGGTAGCGCTTGCCGTCGGCCGTCGTGTGCACCGTCTGGTGCTCGATCTCGATGCCGCCGAAGTGCTGGCCGCAGTACTGGCGCAGGCCTTCGTCGTGGTTGCCGGGAATGAACACGACGCGCGTGCCCTTGCGCACTTTGCGCAGCAGCTTCTGCAACACGTCGTTGTGCGATTGCGGCCAGATGGCGCCGCGGCGGATGCGCCAGAAGTCGACGATGTCGCCGACGAGGTAGATGGTGTCGGCCTCGGCCTCCTTCAGGAAGTCGAGGAGCAGGTCGGCCTGCGCCGCGCGTGTCCCGAGGTGGACGTCGGAGATGAAGAGAGTGCGGTACTGGTTCATGCCCATCCCTTTGAGCTGCAATGCTCCTTGGGTTCGATTGGGCCCCAATGACCGGATTCAGTTTGCAGTATTGTGACAGTACGCCCGGCGAAGGCCGCAACAGGGTTAATGGTGGCAGGCCGGTGACGCCAAACCCCGGCTGCGGAGTTGTATCGCCGCAAAAATGCGCGTCAGTAAACTTTTACGGGGAAATAGCGCTCGACCAGCTCATCGAGCCGCCCATTGGAGCGCAGCTTGGCCAGCGCGCCATTGATCAGCGTCTTGATCTGCGAGTTCGTCTTGGGGACGGCGATGGCGATGCCGTCGCCGAAGAACTTCGGCTCGAGGTAGGGGCCGCCTTTCAGCTCGCAGCAGCGTTTCGAGGCCGTGCCGTGCAGCCAGAAGACGAGACCGATTTCGTCATCGAAGATGTAGTCGACCTGCCCCTGGATGAGCGCGTCGCGGGCGAGATCTGAGTTCTCGTACGCCTGGATGGCGCTGGAGCGGAAAAAGGCGCGCAGGAACGCCTCGTGCGCCGTGTTCTTGGCGACGCCGATGCGCTTGCTCTCCAAAGCCTCGGGCGTGATCTCTACCGGCTCGCCGCCGCGCCGC
Source organism: uncultured Alphaproteobacteria bacterium (assembly GCA_963812795.1). Lineage (GTDB taxonomy): Bacteria > Pseudomonadota > Alphaproteobacteria > Rhizobiales > Hyphomicrobiaceae > Hyphomicrobium_A. The sequence continues at coordinate 912,566 of CAWEWG010000007.1, forward strand.
GCGGCAAAGCGCCCCGGCGTCTGGAAGTAGCGGTCGGTGAAGTCCACCTCGGCCAGCGATTGCGGCGTCACCGCGTGCGCGGCGATGACGGCGTCGGCTTCGCCGCGGCGTAGCGCCAGCAGCAGCTCGCCCCAGGGACGCACCTTGATATCGCAGGCGGTGTTCAGCTCCATGCAGATGGCGCGGGCGAGATCCACGTTGAAGCCGACGAGGCTGCCGTCTTCGTCGTAGAAGTTGAACGGCGGAAAATCGCCCTCGGTGAGGAAGCGGACGACGACGCGCTTGGTCGGCTCGTTGGCATCGGCTTCCGCCGCCGTCGGCGCTTCCTCCGGCGCTGCGTCCTGGGCCATGGAGGCGATGGGGGCGAAGGCCAGCACCGCCAGCAGGGCGAAAAGGCCCGCTGCCAGCCGGCGCAGGGCGGTCGGGACGGTGAGTGGGCCGGGTCGATGTGGGGGCATAGTCGATGGAATCCGCGAAGCGGGCGGGCTGAATTGCGCCCACTATGGTGAAACCCAACACTATGGCAAGATCATCGTCGGCCCACCGGGGGGAGGGCCAGCGTGCACAGCGTATTCACAGCCCAACGGCGTAGCAATTGCGGCTGCGCGGATGGCGGTAGCGTAGCCGCCATGCAAGTCGCCGGTGCAGGGCGGCTGGCCGAGGCTGTCGGCGCTCTCCGACTGCACAGACCAGAGCTCTCCGCGGCAAGCGGCTTATGGGCGTGGCAGCGGCGCGTGCTCGCGCTGTCGCTGGTACTCCTCGGCGTCGGCACGGCGCTAGCGCCGGAGGCGACGCTGATCGGCTTGCTGGCCATCATGGCCATGCCCTTCCTCTGCGTCGTCGTCCTGCGCACCGTGGCGCTGTGGCAGCTCGCCCATCCATTGCCGAAGCCGACGGCGCCTGCCGCTGCAACACCGGGACCGTTGCCGGTCTACACGGTGCTGGTGCCGCTGTTTCGCGAAGCCGGCGTGGTCGGCGACCTGCTGGGCTCGCTACGCGCCCTCGACTACCCGGCCGACCGTCTAGAGATCATGCTCGTCGTCGAGGCCGTTGACGGCGAGACGCGTGCCGCGCTCGCCTGCGCCCGGCTCGATGCGCACATGCAGGTGCTCGTCGTTCCCGAGGGCGACCCGCGCACGAAGCCGCGTGCCATCCAGTACGCCTTGCAGTTTGCACGCGGCGAGTATGTCGTCGTCTACGATGCCGAAGACGCGCCCGAGCCCGACCAGCTCCGCCGCGCGCTGGCGAGGCTGAGCGCGGGCGGCGAGCGCCTCGGCTGCCTGCAGGCGCAACTCAACATCTACAACTCGAACGCCACCTGGTTCACGCGCCAGTTCACCGTCGAATACACCGCGCTGTTCGATTGCATCCTGCCGACGCTGGAGCGGCTGCGGCTGCCGGTGCCGCTCGGCGGCACGTCGAACCATTTCCCCGGCATTGCGTATCAAACGCAGGAACATCCAGATGCCCGTAAGCCGTCTGATTTGTCTATCTTTTACCTATGGGAGAACCCTACGCCAACACCATCAGCGGACTCCTCCGGAAGCGGTCGGAGCTAATGTGCGACGCACAGCGGCTGCGTGAGGAACTAGCTCACGTCGGCAACGACGTTGAGGCGCTGGACCGTACGCTGATTGCGCTCGGTTACCAGGGCGACCTCAAAGCGGTTCAGCCGCGCGGCAACCGCATCGTGTTTTTCGCCCGCGACGAGCTACGAAGATTTTTGTTGGACGAACTGCGGAAGGCCGATGGTCCGGTGTCAAGCCGCGACCTTGCCGAGGCGATTATTACGCTAGAAGGCAAGGATGCGCGCGACCGTCGCTTGCGCAACGATATGGTCAAGCGGGTGGGTAAGAGCTTGAAACTGCTGCGATCGCAAAGGTTGGCAATGAGTGCGCGCGACGAAGCCGGCCGTTTTGCGTGGTGGCTAGCATCTGCGAAAATTCAATCTTGAGGATCGGCCGCAAGGCGGGATGCTGTTTGCTCATGAGCAAAGCTGACATTCACAGCTACACGGTCGATGCCCGCTCCTGGCCCGTAGCGGACCTCGCAGCTCTCGCGCATCAATGTCCGCTTCTGACCCAAAGCAGACTTCGCCTCGAAGCAAGTGTGACCAGCCTTGGCTGATGGCGTCGCCGGCTGTGTGTGTCACTCGTTGCCCTCATATTTGAAGGATACTCGGACCTTTGTCCGGTAGGCTTCCACCTTGCCATCCGTGATCACCAAGTCCTGCTTAACGACTTCCGCTATGCGGAGCTCACGCAAGGAATGCGATGCTGCCTCTACGGCTGCCTTGGCCGCACTTTCCCAGGATTCTGTGCTGGACCCGATCAGCGTAACGACCTTGTAAACGCTATCCGTCATTTGAACCTCCGTTGACCAGTGAGGCTGAACACCCTCGCGCAGGGAGCGGGCCACGCCGGTGCAGTATGGACCTTTTTTTGCGTGTAGGCGCTCAGTGCTGCTCCGCGACGCCAGCACGACGACCCCCGGTGCCGGGCCCGATTCCGCCCCTGCGGGCGGGCACAGCCTGCACTGAAGCTAGTTGTCGATGGAAGGTTCCTAGTATCGACCACGCAAAGCCTTCTATTGAAGGTTTCGGCCGGCGATACCACATGTGCTACGTGCCAAAGAACGCTCGGTTTATTACACCCTCCGCACCTGTTTTGAAGTCCACTCCGCCCAGCGATGGCGGTTGGCTTCACGAGGTCAAATTCGACGGCTGGCGCGCTCAACTGCACAAGTGCGGCGATGAGGTCAGTGATCTTCACCCGCAATGGCCACGACTATACCCGACGCTTCCCACAATCCGCGACAGCCTGCTGAGCCTGCCGGCACGATCGGCGATCAATCGATGCCGAGATCGTCGTATGCGACGGTGACGGCAAGCCCGACTTCAACGCATTGATGGAAGGCCGCGCCGGCCATTTGTGTGCGTGGTGCTTCGACCTGCTGGAATTGAACGGCTACAGGGAACGAAAGCGCGCTCTTATCGACCGCAAGGCAATGCTGCGACAGCTGCTCATCAAAGCCGACGATCATGTGTTGCGGTACTCAGATGAATTTGCGAACGCGGAGAAGCTGCTGGCGGTCGCTACCGAAGCAGGGGCTTGAGGGCATCGTGTCAAAGAAGGCCACCCAACAGTACGTCTCAGGCAAGAACGTGGGCTGGATAAAGGTCAAGACGGCGTCGTGGCGCGAGGCGAAGCGTGGTCGGTGGGAGTTATTCGAAATAAGGCTCTCGGTAACTAAGCGACCATGCCGCGCAACGAATCTGTCGTACAGTGGGTTTAACTACATGCTCACGCAGCACCGAGCCCGCCCCAGCTCTGCGGGCTTTGCCTCCCTAGTCGAGTCATCGCGTCTTGTTGCGCGTGTGAGGATTGATCGACAGCTCGGGACATAAGCGACCGCCGAAGGTCGCACTGCCTCTGGCAGCTTCGCGCTAGCCGCGCCATCTGGAATCGCATGCAACGCCCGTCTCTAGAGGGGCGCTCAATCCTCGTCGTCGAGGATGAGCCCCTAATCGTCATGGACATCACGCAAGCGTTCGAAGCTACCGGAGCGGCGCTGACGACCACGAACACGCTCAAGCACGCTCTGATCCTCGTGGAGCACGACGGACTATCCGGCGCCATCCTCGATCATGCGCTTGGGGGTGAGAACAGTTCGCTGCTTTGCGCTCGTCTCAAGGAGCGCGGCATCCCATTCATGATCTACAGCGGGCACACCACTATCGAAGGTCCGTGCAAAGACGCGTTGCACATTTCCAAACCTGCCGCCGATGGTGCGCTTGTCAAGGCGATGGAGGGGCTGATCCGGGGTGACGCCAGCCCCGACCAAATTAAGTCCTCCGCTGGATGAGCACGGCGGATCGGCGATGAATACCGTGTCGTGGAAAATGCGATCCATGGACTACGTAAGCATGATCGTGACCAGCGACGTGGAAGTATTCGACCGCGCCGCAATGGAAGCTGACATTGTCGCTCGCACGACTGACTTAATGCTTCTTCGGCAGCGCATGATCGAACTCGAACGCACAGTTGTGTCTTTGCGACCGTCTTAAGAGCGGATCGCGTTGGACTTGAACGCAAACGGCGCCCCGACCTACGGGCGCCGCCGGTGTTCGGAAGCGCCTGCGTCGGTGTCGGAAAGCCTGGACAGCGAGGATGGGGCCACGCCGTCCAAGCCCGTTGTTCTCCGCCGCCCACCGTTCGCCGGCCGTGCTGGCGGGCGTTCGCGGCCAATTGTCTAATAGCGCACCGTCAGCCGCCATCTGCTGTAAGGTGTGTTCATGAGCGACATCCAGCCATTCGCGACAATTGAAGATGGGCGGGCGCTGGCCCAGGCGATCGTTGACACCGTACGCGAGCCGCTGCTCGTGTTGGACAAGGACCTGCGGGTCGTTGCCGCCAGCCGATCGTTTTACGAGACGTTCCAAGTTGATCCCAGCGATACGCAAGGCCGGCTGCTCTACACATTGGGCGATGGGCAATGGGACATCCCAACCTTACGGACGCTCCTGGAAAAGATTCTGCCGGAGCGCTCGGTGCTCGATGGTTACGAGGTCGAGCACGAGTTCCCCGACCATCGGCCACCGCACCATGCTGCTTAACGCGCGCACGGTTTTCACCGTGAGCAAAGCGCAGACCGCGCTGCTGTTGGCGATCGAAGATATCAGCGAGCGGCGCGCGCACGAGCGGGAGCTGGAGCATCTGCTGCGTCAGAAGGAGCTGCTGTTAGAAGAAATGCAGCACCGCATCGCCAACAGCCTGCAGATCATCGCCAGTATTCTCCTGTTGAAAGCGAAAAGCGTTCAGTCGGACGAGACGCGTGGCCACCTGCAGGACGCCCACAAACGGGTGTTGTCAGTCGCCGCCGTGCAGCGACATCTTCAAGCGTCGGGTCGTGGCGAGCCGATCGAGGTCGGTCCCTACCTAACGAAACTGTGTGCTGCACTGGCGCAGTCGATGATTGGGGAGAGCCGCCCGGTGTCACTTACGGCCGAGGTCAGTGGCGGTACAGTCGTCTCAAGCGAGGCGGTCAGCATCGGCCTCATCGTCATCGAAAGCGTGATCAACTCCCTGAAACACGCGTTCCCGGAGACCAAGACAGACGGTCGCATTGTTGTCGCGTATGACACCAACGAGTCTGGCTGGAACTCTGTCGATTGCTGACAACGGCGTTGGCAAACCCCTTGAAGGCGCGGCTGACGCCACATCGGGCTTGGGCACGAGCATCGTCCAGGCGCTGGCGAAAGACCTCGATGCCAGCGTCGACTTCGCCAGTGATCGCCATGGCACCACTTTGTCCATCAAGCACGAGGCGACTCCGACCGCGCGGGCAGTCGCCTGACACGTCCGCGTCGGTGCAGACTGCCTGCCATGGTCGGCGAACATCCCACACAGAGACACTACCCGGCGACGCCGCGTGGGGCGTGGAGTGCGTCGCCTATCGGGGTAACAGTAAGGAAGAGGGGGCCCGCAGTAGCAACTTGCGGGCGCGCCGACCCATCTCACCGCACAATTAACCCTTCTAACCTCCCTCACTCTCCGGGGCGCGCGCATGTGAGGAGGGCGCGAATGCCTTGCAGAACAAAATGGGCATAACTGCGGAACCTTTTGCGTACATCGACAGTTCGCTTGGTAACCCTAGGAGGTTCTAATGGCCGTCTACAACAACCCACCCCTTCCACTGGATGATCAGCTTCGGCCGGCCCAAAGCAGGACTAGTTGGCTTCCTTTGATTGCAGCCTGCATCGCCGCCGTTGTCCTTATGGCGGTCGTGTTTCCTCACAGTTTCGGTATCGTGGGTCTTAATCCGCGGCCTGCCCTGCAGACTGTCACGGCGCAGCCGACACCTGAGACCGCGGTGGTGGCCCCAATGCCAAGCCCGACCAGCGAGCCGCGACCGACACAGGCGCCGATCCAGTAGCTGCTGTAGCTGTTCGCATGATGGAAACGACGAAACATAGGTCCGTGACGTTCGCACATCCATTTTCACTGGTTGGTGTTGAAGGGACTTATCCGCCGGGCACCTACGAAATTTCGGATACGAGCGAACAAATCGAGGGACTGTCCTTCGTCGCTCATCGGCGGACCATGACAACAATCGAGCTGCCCGGCACGAATGGCGCGCTTATCTCAAGGCAGGTGGTGGAAGTGCATCCAGATGACCTCGCGACAGCGTTGGCGAGGGATGAGGCTGTCACCACGACGCCGGGCGGTGCTTCTTGACGCGTACTAAAGGCGCCATCGCAAAGGTCTCCACTCTTCGCGTCACACAGGCCGATCCAGTCAGAGGAGAGCTTTATGGCAGAGCACGGAATACGTCCCGAAGCCGGTCAGCGTCAGGCTCAACAGCCGGAGAAGGCCGGTACGACGCCTAGAAAAGACACGGCCCCCGACGCTGAGGAGCTAGCGAAGCAGGGCAACAAAGCAGACCGCGCGGTTGCCGACGCTGTCAGCGATCTGGACGGCAACGACTGAGCAGCAAGCTGTTCCTCGGCGCATAGTTCGCGCAGCTGGTCAGGCTTTTCGAGGCCACGACCAAAGCTCAAATCGAGCGCCCGGTTCGCAGTGAGAGGATAGCGGAGCTGTCGCGGGAACGGATCGAAGCGATGGCCCAGGCAATCGCCGCAACTAGCGACGACCCGGATGTTCAAGGAGGATAGATGCTTCGCCCGCCTTTCCGTTTCTCGTGGATGGAGATCGCCGCAGCCGTAATAATCGTAGCGGGCGCCTACGGACTGTCGGTGATGTCGACACCACCTGAGAAAACCCCTCAACAGGCCTCAGCTGCACAGACGGTGACGCGCTAGACGACAATCACTGGTATGCGCGTTTCCCGCGCGATGAGCTATCGACGATGGGCGGCTTCGCAGCCGCTTTCGGTTCGAAATCGAGGACGAGTTCGGGCATGCCGTGGCCGCGGCCCCGAGCTGGAACTGCGTGCCCTCGCGGGAAGTTCTCTCCTTGGGAAGAAACAAGGAGAAGAAAAACATGTCCCTCAAATTCATGACCATCGCTGCAGCGCTTGCTGGCACCACCGCAGCCTTTGCACAGGCTCCTGCTCCGACCGGCGTACAGCCGGGTCAGCCGGGAACTGGTGAGGCTGGTGAGACTTCCGACCGCTCGCCTGACAAGGCAACGCAGACGCCGCAGAACCAGCAGGACACCGCTGGCGGCAAGACCTCTGACCGCAGCCCCGGAAAGGACGTCAAGGTCGAGCATCAGCCGGGGGCGGCCGGTACCGCCGGGAGCGAGAGCTCGTCGGAAGGCGCTTCGACGGGTGACAGCGGCGGAAGCAAGACGACCACCCCGTCCGCGACCCCGCCAGCTTCGTCGGGTAGCAGCAAGTAAGGTTCAGAGCGCCGTTCCTTGGACATTTTGGCGTTCGTGGCAGCCGCTCCTTCATCCGGGCGGCTGCTTATAGTCTGCACGTCGTAGCAGCTTGGGTCTGCTGGCGGAAGTAAAGGCCATGGTTGGGCCTGCACTCTAGCCGCCCGAAATGCTGCTGTTGAGGTTCCCGTGCCCCAACCGAGCGATGCTCACCTCTAGCGGTACCGATTTTTTACTCGTCGATGATCTCGAGGGTGTCTGGGGTGAGGTCTCTGGCGGCGTCAACGTCTTCAACCCCGGCGCCCAGAGTTCATTGTTCGCCAAACTCGACGTCGCCTTCGGCGAGGATCTTGCAGGCTTTGGCGGCGAGGCCGGCCTTCGCTTTGGCTGGTAAAGCCGTCGGAAATGCTTCCGGCTCCAAGCGGAGAGTCGCAAGCGCCACGGATAAGTCCGCTTACAAGCCCTGAGCTGACATAGCCAACGCGCAGGCCCCGACGTCAGCAATTGGCCCTTTCACCAGACTCTTCGAGCGCCGACGACCACCTCCGCTCCTGACCCAAAGGAGCCCTCCCGGCTGTTTTCGCCGCGGGTTAGCGTGTCGTTGCAAACATCCAAGTGTTCGGCATTGGCAAGCGGTATTTTATCCAACGGCAAGAAACCCGGTTTAAGCTTTCCAAAGGGTTGATTGATCCATGCCATGAAGGGTTTGATATTTACAGAGTTTCTGGATTTCGTCGCCGCGGCACATGGCGACGACATGGTCGATGATATCATCGACGATTGCCGGCTGCCCAACGGCGGCGCCTACACATCGGTGGGCACCTATGATCATGCCGAGATGCAGGCGCTGATTGCGGCGTTGGCGCAACGCACGCGAGCTCCGGCGCCCGAAATATTGGGTCGATACGGACGGCACCTTTTTCACCGATTTGTCGAGTTGTTTCCTGGTTTCTTTGAAAACCGAGTTTGTCTTTTTGATTTCGTCGAGAGCGTCGAGGGCTACATCCACGTTGAGGTTCATAAGCTCTACCCTGATGCGCAATTTCCTTCGTTTAAAACACATATTCGCGACAGCTCACGCCTTGAGATCGACTATCGGAGCTGTCGGCCGCTCGCGCCTTTGGCGGAGGGTCTCATCCTCGGGGCTTCAGATTACTTCCGCGAGCCCGTCAGCGTCGATCAACGACGACATGAGGATGGTGGCGGCAGTTTTGTGCGCTTTGTCATTCGGCATCTGCAATGAACGATCGTGTTTCGGAGATCTGCGTAGATGAGCGCCTCGCGCGTCTCCAGCGACGCGTCGGACGAGAAAGGAAGGCGCGGCTAGAAGCCGAGTCCTTGATCGAGGCAAAATCGCGCGAACTGTATCAGGCCAACCAGAAACTCCTTGTGTTGGCCGCTGGGCTTGAGGAGCGCGTTGCCGAGCGGACACGCGAGCTACTGATGGAGCATGAGCGCGCAGTGGGGCTCGCTCGCGAGGTCGTGCAGTCAGAAAAAGAAATAGCTGATCAGGTTCAACGTCTACAGGCAGCTCTATCAAATATGCCCGCGGGCCTGTCGATGTTCAACTCCGAGCTTAAGCTCATCGTCTGCAATGACCGATATGCAGAACTCTACGGGCTCCCGCCCGATCTCGTGGCGCCAGGCACGCCCCTGACGGTCTTGATCGGATACGATGATCGCAGCGGAAGGGCTACGCCTGGCGATCATGAGACGCAAGATAGGCTGGTCAGCGAACACCTGGCGAAATTGGCGAAACGCGAGCCCTTTACGTATATTCAGCGGCTGAGCGACGGTCGGAGCGTTCGCGTTACCGTCGGTCCGATGGATAACGGCGGATGGGTGGATGTACACGAGGACATCACAGATCGGCTCCTCCTCGAAGAGCGGGTCGCCCATCTCGCCGTTCATGATCCGCTCACAGGACTGCCCAATCGCCTTTTGTTGCGTGAGCGCCTTGAGCAAGACCTCGCATCGACTGGCAGTTCAGGAGAGGTCGCGGTTCTGTGCCTTGATCTCGATAACTTCAAAGAAGCAAACGATGCCTTTGGTCATGCGTTCGGTGACGAACTACTTTGCGCCATATCGCGACGGCTTGAAACTGCGGCGCAGGGCGCGTTTACGGCACGCGTTGGCGGCGACGAATTTACTGTTGTTCTACCGATCCGCCCTCGCTCGCCGGCTGCGGCCGCGCTCGCCGATCGGTTGCTTAAAGCTGTCGCGGAGGAATTTGAGATTCGCGGGCAACGCGTCCAAGTAGGCCTCAGCGTGGGGGGCGCCATCTATCCTCGCGATGGGACCGATATCACAACGCTTCTCGGCAACGCCGATGCCGCGTTGTATCGTGCCAAGGTCGATGGGCGCCACGCAGTACGATTCTTTGACCGCGACATGGACACGCAACTGAGGGAACGGCACTCCCTTCAGCATGATTTGCGCTCGGCCGTCACCAACAGTGAGCTCCTTATCCATTACCAACCACAAGCGACTATGGACGGAGTGGTCTTCGGTTTCGAGGCTCTCGTTCGCTGGGATCATCCCAAACTTGGCATTGTGTCACCCGCCACCTTCATTCCGCTTGCCGAGCGCAACGGCACGATAGACGCGATCGGCGAATGGACCCTTCGTCAAGCGTGCCGCGAAGCCGCATCGTGGGCCGCGCCCTTGCAGGTCGCCGTAAATCTTTCGCCGGTGCAATTCCGATACGGCGATTTGGCAAACCTGGTGCACCAAGTCCTATTCGAGACAGGCTTGCCGCCCGAGCGTTTGGAATTGGAGATTACAGAGGGCGTGGTTATCAGCGACCCGTTGCGCGTTCTGAAAATACTGGGCCGATTGAAGCTTGTTGGCGTGAAGATCGCGATGGATGACTTCGGAACCGGCTATGCCTCGTTGTCTTCGCTTCAGTCGTTCCCCTTCGACAAGATCAAGATTGATCGAACGTTTATAACGAACGTGGATTCCTGCGCGCAATCGGCTGCCATCGTGCGCTCAGTGATCGGTCTTGGCGCCGCGCTTGGCATTCCTATCATCGCGGAAGGTGTCGAAACAGAAGGGGAGAGAGCATTTCTTGTTCATGAGGGCTGTCGCGAAATGCAGGGTTACCTCGTCGGCCGTCCAGAGCCGATCGAGAGGTATGCGGAACTTACGGGCGGGAGTGGTCACGACCATAGGCCGATCGTATTTGGTAATCGTCAGGCCCAAGGTTAGACCGCTGGTAGCTAGCTCCCGGCCCCGTACTGCTCCAGTAGTTCCCCAAAGCTGACATTCGTAGCGACACGCCCGATGTCCGCTTCTGGCCCAAAGCAGACCTCAACCCTCGGCTTCCTATCGCGTCGAGCTTTATAGTTCAGGCGAGCTGGGGCGCCGCAGCCGATTGTTCGGGTGTAGGTTGCTCATCGGTTTGCCTCCTTACGTGTAAGTCTGTCTCAGCTGTTGTGAAGCGGAGACAGTGCGGACACTGAGATTCGGCTACTCCTCGTCAGGGGCGATGGGGAGACGGAAGATGATGAATGGGTCCTCTCAAGCTACGCGAAGGTCCAATGAACTGGGCGTCGATGCCAAAGAGCAGGAAGTCGTTAGCGCCGAGATCATAGGTCTGCTGAACGGACGCGGCGTGTTCGATGCGGATACCATACTCATGATCGGGATGACCCTCGTTACCTGGGGGCTATCCGTTGCGCACCGTGACCACGGCGCTTCTGGGGCGCAGCGCCGGCGTGCCGCAACAGCTCAATGCGTCCGCCGTGTTGAATTGATCGACGTTTAACCGCTTCGGCGCACGCGAGTGGACTCTTTCGGTTAGGAACGAAGCGGGCCCGACCCACGTTGCATTCTGCGCAACAACCGGGAGAGGTCCGCCATGACAGCCACGACCGAAAGGGTGTCGCTCGACGACAAAGTCGGCCAAGCCGCACGCTCAGTTCGCAACCAAGCCGCCGAGACTACGCAAGGCGTGCAGGCCGTAGCCGATACATTTTACACCGCGATCAAGACGTCGTTGAAGCAGCAGCCAATGACGACGTTGGGTTTCGCGGTCGCTATGGGGTTTGTGCTTGGGGCACTTTGGAAGGCTTGAGGTTTAGAAGGAGTCGCACCGTGGCACAGGAAACCTACCCCTACGGCACGCAGGCGGGCACCGCGGAGGCCATTCGAGATAAGGTTTCCGACGCAGCCGGAGCCGTCCAGCAGGCGTCAGTGGACGCGTATGACGCGGTCAAGGAAACAGTAGAAGAGCAGCCATTTATTCTGGGGCTATTGGCCGGCGGCCTGGTTGGGTTCGCACTCGGCGCGCTGTGGAAAATGAACTCCTATAAGCCCGCTCCTTCGGCTCTTTATCACCCCCTTGATGCCGCTCGCCATTACGCCGATCCTCATTTACGCGGTCTGCGCAATTCCCGGTGGTGGTAGCGCTCTAGAGGTGGTCAGCAGCCCAAAATGGGTGCTGATAGGCGTGGCTGGCCACTGGGCGCCGCGCACCTGCGATCGAAAAAGTATCGCGCAGCATGCTCGTCGCCACCAATGCTGCCAAGTACGGCGCGCTGCAGGATGGGCAGGTGTGTATCACTTGGTCTGTCTCTGACGTGGGAAGGCGGTTCACGTTCCACATGGCAGGAGCAGGACGGTCGTCCGGTAATCCCTCCCACCGCCAAGGGATTTGGAAGAGTGGTGCTTAAACAAGTCATGGCTGAGTCTCGACCCACCTCCACAGATTCAGTTCTATCCAACAGGCGCGAGCTAGGGGTTGAGCGGGTCGCTCAAAGCGAATTCATCCGACATTCGGAATCACACGTCTGCAGCTGGCCCAAAGCTGACGTCGACCAAGCTAGCCACGTTGTTCGCGCGTGACTTAGTGACTGTCTAGGGTTCTTACTTCGGGTTCCCCAAGTTAGGCGTGAGCTGAGGTTTTTCGCGCATACCTCCCGATCGCACATGCTTGGCGTCGACCCGTGGCATAGCCCGGCAGCCTGCTATCACCGCTTTGACCTCGCCCGCTGGGATTCTTGATCTTATCGAACGGAAAACTGCGCAAGTAGCTCAGCGAGGCGTAAGCCGTACCGAAATCATCGAGCGCGAATTTGACGCCAAGCGACCTCAGTCTGTGCAGCAGCTTATGCGCCTTTGCGTCATCGCGTAGGAGCACGCTCTCCGTGATCTCAAGTTCCAAACGATCGGCGCTGAGCCCCGAAAAGCTCAGCGCGTCGTTGACATCTTTGAAGAGATCGCCGTGTTCAAACTGTACGGAGGAGAGATTGACGGTGACCTTGATGTGCTCCGGCCACGTGGCGGCTTCCTCACAGGCCTGCTTGAGCGCCCATGCCCCCATCTCCACGATCAGGCCAGTCTGCTCGGCGAGGGGAATGAAGGTGCTGGGCGGAACCATTCCAAGCTCCGGATGATGCCAGCGCATTAGGGCTTCAAACCCCGCGACCTCGTTTCTCTGCAGCTCGACAATCGGCTGGTAGTAGAGTTCCAGCTGCCGCTCGGCAATCGCCGAGCGTAGGTCAGCCTCTAAGCTCCGCGGCTGCGCCATCTTCTGGTCCAGCTCGGAATTGAAGATGACATAGTTGCCCCGACCCGAGGCTTTCGCGCGATACAGAGCCAGGTCGGCATTCTTCAATAACTCATCAGCATCACGTCCTTGGCTCGGGGCCAGGACGATACCAATGCTGGCGCCGACGCACACTTCACGTCCGAGCACGTGATGCGGCTTACCGATGGTGCGCAGCACACGCTTGGCTAACTTCGCCGCTTGCGTTTTGGTCGTGACACCAGATTGGACAATAGCGAACTCATCGCCGCCGAGTTCTCGCGACGACATCTGGACCGCGCAAGTCCCCAAGCCAAAGGCGTTTGGGCGCCGACCCGGCTAAGAACTTGTTAACCGACGCAGCTCAGCCTCCGGCTCGCAGGCGAGGAGGAGAGACCCTTTGCCGGCCAGAAAAACCCAAGAGGCCCCATCCTCCCCTTTGGGGCCCTTTGCATGCCGGGCGATCGTCGAGGTGCAGCCGCATGCAACCCAAATCCAATCAGCCGATCACGCCAGGAAGCATGCTGACACACACTGATATCACGGACCTCATTCAGCACGCCGACCACTTTCGGAAGTTGGCGAACACCGATCCGCTCACGGGGTTGCCCAACCGGCGCGATTTCCTCGCAAGTGCACGTGCGGAGTGGGAGCGCTTCCGGCGCTATCACGCTCCCTTCTGCATTGCTGTTGTCGATATCGACCGTTTCAAACGGATAAATGACGACTTCGGGCACGATGTTGGTGATCGCGCAATCTTGCACGTCGCGTGCATCCTTGAACACAACAAGCGCGCCACGGATTTGGTGGCCCGCACCGGCGGCGATGAATTTTGTATCCTGATGCCGAATACATCTATAGCGGATGCTGCCTCTTTTGCGGAGCGCCTGCGCAGGGCCGTCGCGCACTATCCGCTCTATGTTGAAGAAAATCCAATTTCTGCGACCATCAGCATCGGAATAGCGCAAGCTCAAGATTCGCTTCTCGACGTAGAGGCTGTGGTTAAAACTGCGGATGAACGGCTTTACGCTGCCAAGCGGCAAGGTCGCGATGTTTGCGTTACCGCTCATGGCTGTGTCGACGGCCCGACGTGTGTGGCTGGATCAGATAAGTAGAAAACAAAGGCCTTGCCCTGCCACCGTCCTATTGGACGAATAATGCCGCGCAGGGGCGACATCATGAGGGATCTCTCCAGGCGCTAGACCATCTTGGCTCGCACGCGCGTTGGTGGCCTTCCTCGAATGGCGGCAGGGCCGTACGCGTGGGGCGTCCAGAGTAAATGAGGGTGGTGTCATTACTCGCCGCCGTGATCGCCTTGATCATCGTACGAGGCGAATCAGCTTTCGCCGGTCCTTTGCCTTCATCGGGGGAAGCACGCCTGATGCGTCCAACGCCTTCTGCTGAAGCCGCATAAAGTCCCGCTCTCCAGCGGCAACGGCGTCTGTTATCGCCGCAACCATTGCAGTTCTGTCATCCTCTGATGGCGCGCGAGCCAGACAGAAGGCCGTCCATGCCGAATGGAGCGCAGCAGTCATCAGTGCGCGCGTTGCGGCGTCAGTCGTGTTTGCGGAAAAGGGCATGACAACAGCCAAGCACGCTGGTCAGCCAAACTACTTAAGATCGGACGCGTACTGTACGATCACGTACAACATTGACGTCTCAAAATACGAATGAGGTCAACGAAACGTAGACGCTCGGCTGCGGAGCCCGGCGGCCCGTCAATGCAGCCGCAAAGCATCGCAATGACGGTGCGCCCCCGCGGAAGGCGTTATCGGCTTCGAAGCATACCTGAGGTCGCCATACAGCCTTAGGGATATGAGCAAGCCGGTAACGGAGCAATGCAGGTGGAGGAGACCGTTTCGGACATCGACAGGCATCGCCTCGTCACTGTAGGCGTCTAGATCGATGCCATAATAAGCATGTCAAAAACAACTGTCGCCGAAGGGTACGAACTGTCGGTATTTCTCGCGGAGATGACGGCGGTGTCTATGCGATCAAGTTCACCCGTCTGGCGATAGAGTTTCTCGGTTGAACGCGCGCGGAGTTGGGCTGGGGTCATTGCGATAAGCCTCTCGTTGGCCGTTCGGTGCCTCGATTGAGTGGAAAATCTGGACAGAGATGTCCTTGATCTCATTGGGATCGAATTCGCCTGACTTTGCCAACAGTACGATAATGTTGGCTAGGCGCGTACGCGCCGCTGCTTTGCGTTTTGGATCGATGTAGCCCAATTCGCACCGACGGCCGGCCAGATTTCCTCAAATGCAGAACCCAAAAGAGCTAGTTCTTCTGGCTGGAAGGCTTCGCGGCGGTTAGTTGTCATGAGCGGACATTTTTGCAGCTCAGGCTCGTTGCAATCCGAACTCCGCAAAGGGAATGAAATCGACGATGTGGCCTTCATTGACCTCCGTCACGCTTTCGCCGACTTCGATCAGGCCGTCGGCTTCACGCAGAGACGAAATCAGACCGGAACCGTCGCGCGCGAACTTCGCGACCGACAGGTGACCATCGTTGCTTACAAGCTGCGCGCGCCAGAACTCGCGCCGACCGGCCTTCTTCTTTTGCGAGAATGCAGCTGGAAGTGGATAGCGGACCGGCTCCGGCCAATTGCCGCCCGCGAGAGCGGCAAGCACCGGACGCACATAGAGCAGAAAGCACACGAAAACGGCGACCGGATTGCCGGGAAGCCCAAGGATGGCACAGTCGCCAATTTGCCCGAAGGACATCGGCCGACCCGGCTTGATCGCGATCTGCCACAGATGGCGCTTGCCAAGGGCGTCGATCGCGTGGACCACGTGGTCTTCAGCGCCAAGGCTTGCTCCGCCCGAAATCACCAGCACATTGTAGCGCTGCGAAGCATCCGAGAGCGCGTCACGCACGAGTTTTGCATCATCGGGCAGGACGCCGAGATCGACCGGCTCCGCTCCGGCTGCCTGTATAAGGCCGGCCAGCAAGGGAGCGTTCGCGTCATAGACTTTGCCTTCGGAGAACGGCATCCCTGCGCGCAATATCTCGTCACCTGTTGAGACGACACCGACCTTGAGCAGCTGATGGCAGCGCAGTGTGGCGAAGCCGCAGGCTGCCGCGCTCGCCACGTCTTGAGGGCGCAACCTCACACCCTCCGCAACGAGCGTTGACCCGGCTGCGCTATCCTCGCCCGCAAGACGACGATTAGCCCCTTGCCTTAGTCCCGGAGGTATCCACACCCATCGATCGCTGCCGCGCGTCTCGATGCGCACATCCTCTTGCATGACAACTGTATCGAATCCGTCGGGTACAACGGCGCCGGTGAAAATCCGGATCGCGGCCTCGAGGGGCGCAGCGGCCGCAATCGGATGGCCCGCAGAAGCAATCCCCGCTACCGGAAGCGTTTGTCCCTCGTCACTATTGTATGCCGCGTGGGCGAAGGCATACCCATCGACAGCGGCATTCGCATGCGCAGGAATATTGCGCGGAGCAATGACGGCCTCCGCAAGATAGCGGCCGGCAGCGGACTCAACTGGCACATCCTCTGGGGCGATGACAGGCTTCACGCGCGACCTGAGAATGGCCAGGGCTTCGCTATGCGGAATCCTGTCCTTGTCGTGGAAGAAGCAATCATCAGCGAGCTTCATGTTCATGCAGAAGGTGCCAGTTTCAGATAAGCGACTGACGAAGCCGGCTATACCGACGACATCATCGATATGGAAGACAGGCAAGTCCACCAACTCAAGGGCGGGACGATCCGACGCGACGGCCACGACCTGCGGAATTTTCGAGATCAGAGGCTCCCGCGATACCGCGCCCTCGCGCCTGATTTCGAGTTTTGGGAACATCTCGTTTTTGAAACCTTCGACCACGACTACATCGCATGGCCCTACCTTAGCCAGCAGCTCCTCGAACGGCGCTTCCGGTTCGTCCTGGAGTTCTTGCATGACCGCCCATCGTTTTGGTGAAGATAGAACCACGCGCCGGGCGCCGGCTTCCCGTAGCCTGAATGAATCCCGCCCTGGCTGGTCGATGTCAAAACTCTCATGCGCGTGTTTGAGCGCCGTTACCACATAGCCGCGCCGCGTCAGCTCGCTGATGAGGCCCGCCGCGAGCGTGGTCTTGCCCGAGTTTTTCCAACCGGTGATTCCAAAAACGGGAGGGTTCATGGAGCCTCTCGCAGCAGAGCCGCCGCGTAGGCGAGGTCCTCCGGCCGATTGATATTAAAGAAGGGATCGACAAGCCTCGCGCCGATGAGCGCAGGCGCGAAAAAAACTTCGGTAGCGCCGTGCTCCTTGGTGAAGGCCCCGACCTTTCGCATCCCGAGGCGAAGAGCCGTCCTCAATCTGCGGCACCATTGCGACCGGCCAAAGCCCGACTACCGGATGCACGCCCTCGCTCGATGACGCCACGAGAAAAGCGGGATAATCGCCCGCTTCGGAAAGAAAGCTCTGCACCAAATCGGCAGGAAAAAACGGCGTATCGCTCGGAACGGTCGCTATGTAGCGCACGCCAGTCGCATTCGCCTTTACCCATTCAAGCCCTGCGTGCACACCGGCAAGGGGTCCGGCCTGACCAACAATGCTATCGGCCATTACCGGCAGACCAAAATCCGCAAAGCGCAACGGGTCTTCATTCGCATTGATGATGACCTCGGTCACCTGAGGCTTCAACCGATCAACGATGCGAGTGAGCACTTGCTGGCCACCTAACTGCAGCAGACATTTATCGCCACCGCCCATGCGACTTGATCTGCCGCCCGAGAGGACGACGCCGACAACAGGCTCAGAAATTTCCATAGTGTCAGCGGTGCCTAGAGACCCGTGGCCGTCACATTGAGACCTGATTGCTTACGGACCTGTTCATGGTCATGTGCCGCCTCGATCTTCACTGCGCAGTATTTGTACTCCGGAATTTTGCCGATTGGATCGAGCTGCGGATTGGTGAGCACATTCGCGGCGGCCTCCACGTAGGCGAAGGGGATAAAGATTACTCCCTCCTGGATTGCGCGATCGGCGCGGGCGGTGAGCTCGATCGTTCCCCGCCGCGTGGTAACTCGCACGGGCTGACCTGCCGATACGCCGTAGCGCCCGAGCGTCGCCGGGTGCAGGCTCGCGGTCGGACCCGGCTCGAGCTCGTCCAACACTAACGCCCGCCGTGTCATGGCCCCCGTATGCCAGTGCTCGAGCTGCCGCCCGGTAATCAAAACCAGAGGATACTCGTCGTCAGGGACTTCTGCGGGCGGCAGGACATCCGCGGGCACAATCCGTGCCCGGCCCGTTTTCGTCGGGAAGCCGTCCCCGAAGACTATCGCCTCGCCCGGATGATCGGGCGCAGGGCATGGGTACATGATGGAAGATTCTCGCTCCAGGCGCTCCCACGTGATGTTGTCGAGTGAAGGCATGGCAAGCTTCATCTCAGCAAACACTTCGGACGGATGCTGATAGGTCCAGGAAAGACCTAGGCGCTTCGCTAGCTCTACGGTGATCCACAGGTCCTGCCGCGTGTCGCCCGGTAGATCTAAGGCCTTGCGCCCCATCTGCACCTGCCGGTTGGTGTTGGTGACGGTGCCGGACTTCTCCGGCCACGCCGAAGAGGGCAGCACGACATCCGCCATCATCGCTGTCTCGGTCAAGAATATGTCTTGCACGACAAGGTGCTCAAGCTTGGCGATACCTGCCCGCGCATGATCGAGATCGGGATCTGACATCGCGGGGTTTTCACCCATGATATACATGCCCCTGATCTCGCCCGCGTTGGCTGCGTTGATTATTTCGACGACGGTAAGGCCGGGCTTTTTTGAGAGCGGTACATCCCACAGCTTCTCGTATTTCTTGCGGATGCTCGTGCTCGCGACATCCTCGTAGTCCGGATAGAACATGGGGATCAGGCCAGCGTCCGACGCGCCCTGCACGTTGTTTTGACCGCGTAGCGGATGCAGGCCGGTGCCAGGTCTGCCGATCTGACCGCACATCAGGGCTAGCGCGATCAGGCACCGCGCATTGTTTGTGCCATGCACGTGCTGCGAGATACCCATACCCCAGAAAATCATCGCGCGTTCGGCGCGACCGAAGGCTTGTGCGACAGAACGAATAGTGCCGGCGTCAATGCCGCAGATGTCGGCAACCGATTCTGGGCTGTAGCTTTCGACATGCTTCTTCAAGCTTTCAAAGTCTTCCGTGTAGGCCTGCAGGTACTGCACGTCGTAAAGCTCTTCCTCGACGATCACATGCATGATCGCGTTAAGAAGCGCGACATCGCTAGCGGGCTTGAACTGCAGCATGTGGGTCGCGTATTCGCGCATTGCTACGCCGCGCGGATCAATGACGATGAGGTTTGCCCCGCGCTTTGCCGCCTGCTTGAAAAAGGTGGCTGCGACTGGATGGTTCTCGGTCGGGTTGGCGCCAATGATCATAATGACATCGGCGTGCTCGACTTCGTTAAAGGTCGCAGTGACGGCACCGGAGCCGATGCCCTCGATGAGGGCTGCGACAGAAGAGGCGTGACACAGGCGGGTGCAGTGATCGACGTTGTTGTTGCGAAAGCGCGTGCGGATCAGCTTCTGGAATAGGTAAGCCTCTTCATTCGTGCACTTGGCGGAACCGAATCCGGCGATAGCCTTGTTGCCATGCTTTTTGGCAACCTTGCTAAGGCCCCTGGCGGCGACGTCCAGCGCCTCGTCCCAACTCGCCTCCCGAAAGTGCGTGAGCGCGTTTGAAGGATCGACGTCAAGGCGCTTGGGAAGGCCGGGCTTTCTGATCAGCGGTTTCATCAGTCGCTGTGGATTGGTCACGTAGTCAAAGCCGAAGCGGCCTTTCACGCATAGACGGTTCTCGTTGGCAGGACCGTCGTGGCCCTGCACGAACGCGATGCGCTCGTCCTTGATCTCGTAGCTGATCTGGCAGCCTACGCCGCAGTAGGGACAGACTGAGTGCACCTCACGATCAACTTCGCGGGTGCCCCGCTGCGTGACTGCATCGATGATGGATTTCGGCATGAGAGCGCCCGTAGGGCACGCCTGTACGCATTCACCGCAGGCAACGCATGTTGAGGCCCCCATCGGATCGTCAAAGTCAAACACGGGTTTAGCGCCAATATTGCGAAACGCCATGCCGATCACGTCGTTGACCTGAACTTCTCGACAAGCGCGAACGCACAAACCGCAGTCGATGCAGGCTGAGAGATTTACCGCCATCGCAGGGTGCGACAGATCGGGGCGCGGGATGCCGTGCGCCGGAAACCGCGATGTTTCGACCCGCTGCGCTTCCGCCCAATGCCAGAACGGAGATACTCGGTCCGGCGAGTCCTCATGCGAGGGCTGATCAGCGAGCAGAAGTTCCATGACCATGCGGCGCGCTTTCACTGCACGCTCGGTTGCTGTCTTCACCACCATATCCGGCGCAGCCTTGCGGATGCAGGAGGCAGCCAGTACGCGCTCACCCTCGATCTCGACCATGCAGGCGCGGCAGTTGCCGTCGGCGCGATAGCCTGGCTCCGGTAGCCAGCACAGATGCGGGATCTCGATGCCTTCGCGTTTTGCGACTTGCCAAATCGTTTCGCCGGGTCGCGCCGCCACCACCTTGCCGTCGAGGGTGAAGTGAAGCTTGTCAGTCATGAGACATTCCTTACGACGCTGGCTGACGCCTAAACTGATCTAGTATCGATCCGGCTGCCCCGCCACATCGGTGCGCGCGGGTGCATCCGTAAAATGCTCGAGCGCCGTGATGAATGCGTTGGGCGCCGCCTGTCCAAGGCCGCAGATGGATGCGTCGCGCATGGTCTGTGCGAGCTCGTTCAGAAGCTTGCCGTCCCATTCGTCGCGCTCCAGTAACGCCACGGCCTTTTCGCAACCAACGCGGCAAGGGGTGCACTGACCGCACAACTCATCCTTGAAGAAGCGCAGCAGGTTCAGGACTACGGCGCTAATGTCGTCCCGGTCGGAAAAGATGACGATCGCGTGGCTACCGACGAAACTGCCGTACTTGTCGAGGGTGCCGAAATCGAGGGGCAGGTCCGCGAGGCGCGCCGGCAGAATCCCGCCCGATGCCCCGCCTGGGAGATAGGCCTTAAAAATATGTCCCTCTTCCATGCCGCCGGCGCGCTCGATTAGCTCATGAGCGGTAACGCCTGCCGGAGCGAGGATCACTCCCGGCTTCTTTACGCGCCCAGACACCGACCACGAACGTGGTCCCTTGGCCGCTCCGGTGCCCTGCTCGGCAAACCATTTGGCGCCCTTCGCAAGTATCTCGGGCACCCAGTACAAAGTCTCTACATTTTGATTGAGCGTTGGCCTGCCGAACAAACCGACTTCAGCAATGTACGGCGGGCGGTTCCGCGGATAGCCGCGCTTGCCCTCGATCGAACTCGATCATCGCCAACTCTTCACCACAGATATATGCTCCAGCGCCGCGGCGAAGCTCGATCTGTCCTTTGTTGATGAGCGCCGCTTCTTCCAGCGCCGCGATCTCGTGCGCGAGAATGTGCAAGACGGCAGGATACTCATCTCGCATGTAAAGATAGATCCGCTCTGCTTCCACCGCCCAGGCGGCAATCAACGCGCCCTCGAGCACTCGGTGCGGCTCGCGCTCGAGATAGTAGCGATCTTTGAAGGTACCGGGCTCGCCCTCATCTCCGTTGATGGTCATGAGGCGCGGGGTTGGGTAGCCGCGCACAATCTTCCATTTGCGACCGGTCGGAAAACCCGCGCCGCCCAATCCGCGCAGGCCCGCTTCGCTCAGATCATTCTCAATCAATTCAAAACTCTTGCGGCCCTCGCGGCAGCTTTGCAGCACCGAATAGCCGCCGTCCGCTAGATAGGCGGAGAGGGTCTGATAGGGCGGAATCACAGGCTCGCGCTCACCACCTGCCAACGCCGCAAGAACGGATGGTGGAGTGGCATGGTCGATGTGGAGATGCCCGATCTCGCAAACAGGCGCAGTATCGCACCGTCCCATGCACGGGGCACGCAGCACTCGCACTTCAGACGGGTTCGTATCGTTTTCGAGAGCTGCAAGTAGCGCCTCCGCGCCCTTGATCTCGCATGTGATGGAGTCGCAAACCCTGATGGTGGTGGGGGGCGGCGGTGCCTCACCTTCCTTTACGACATCGAAATGAGAATAGAAGGTTGCAACCTCGTAAATTGCAGCCTGCGGCAAGCGCATTTCCTCGCACAGCGCGCGCAAGTGGCGTGCTGACAGATAACCATAGCGGTCTTGAATGAGGTGGAGAAATTCAATGAGGAGATCCGGGCGACGAGGTTGTGTGCCGAGCAATTCGCACACTTCGCGCGTAGCTTCCACGTCAAGCTGACGACCTTTGGGAAAACCTCGAGCGCGCTTCCGGGAACCGACGTTGCGGGCTGGTCGGTCGGGTCCACCGCCATTTTTTGCGACCTTGTCCTCCATGTTCGCTTCCTACCGTGGGTTCGGATGACTGGGACCCCAATACTGCGGCTGGTGCCGTCGGCAAGCAAGCGTCGGAGCACCCGGCCTTCAGGCTCGTCTGCTCGCGCGCGATAGATGCTACTAAGGACGCCGCAGCGTCGGTGAGTTTGTCTGAGAGGGAGGCACGCCATCGGGGAGCGTAGCAGAGGGACGAGCTAGCGCAGTCCGATCAAAAAAAATGGCCCGGAGGCGGCGCGTGGCCGCGACCGGGCTCGGAGGCGCTACCATCCTCATGGCGTGAGTGGCAGCACGTGCACCATACCAAACCTCGGGCCGCCGGGAAACCCACGGGCAGTAAAAAAAGGAAGTGAAGCAAAGGTGGGTGGTTCCAATGTTTGCTACGGTACCGCGGGCCTCCACGCGGGGGTAGAACGTCGCGACTGGGTTTGTTCTTTATGACCTACCTAATCTCTCTCAAAGATACTCTTCACCAACTTGCCGGCCTTTATCCGCAGCTAGTCGAGATAGTGGGGCTGTCCCTGCGAGTGACTCTTACAGCGGTGGCCATCGCGACGGTCGTCGGGTTCGCGCTTGGGGGCATCCTCGCAGTATACCGCTTTCCCGGACGGAACGCGTCGATAGCCCTAACGAACGCGTTGATGGGGCTCCCGCCCGTCATTGCGGGACTCGTCGTCTATTTATTCCTTTCTGCGTCGGGGCCCCTCGGTGTGCTCCAGCTGCTTTATACTCCCGCTGCTATGATCATTGCCCAGGCGATTCTGGTCCTTCCGATTGTTGCGTCGCTGACATGCCAGACGTGCCAGGATTTGCTTGAGGAGTATCGCGAGCAACTGCACTCGCTCGGTGCCTCATCAGCGGCGACTGTCCAAACGCTCTTATGGGACGGGCGCTACCGGTTGGTCACTGCCGTCCTTGCCGGTGTCGGGCGTGCCATCGCGGAAGTGGGTGCGGTGATGATCGTGGGTGGAAATATCGACCACGTCACACGCACGATGACGACCACAATCGCGTTGGAAACGTCGAAGGGCAATCTGGCTCTGGCGGTCACCTTGGGCATCATTCTCCTGGTCATAGCCCTGGCAATCAACACAGCGCTGCTGTGGACCAGCAAACTCGCCTCTAAAAATGCTTGAGATGAAACCCTCACAAAGCGCGGCTGCGTCTCAAGGCCTCTTGCCTTTGGAGGTGCGTAACCTTGCGCTCGAGATTGCTGGGCGCCGATTGATCGATGGAGTGGACCTCGCACTTCACGGCCGCGGTTTCACGACTATCATGGGGCCAAATGGTGCCGGCAAGAGCATGCTGCTGCGACTGATGCATGGCCTAGTTCCTCCGACCAAAGGAATGATTCTGTGGGCGGGCACCCCCATGAGTGCTTCAATCCGGCGGCGGCAGGCCATGGTTTTCCAAAGACCGGTGCTGTTCCGACGTACTGCGATCGGCAATATCACGCATGCGCTCTGGCTACGTGGTGTGACGTACGACGAACGCCGTTCGCGGGCGCTCGAAGCCTTGAGGCGGGCGGGGCTCGAACATCATGCCCTCGCGCCTGCGCGCGTCCTTTCAGGCGGCGAGCAACAACGCCTGTGCCTTGCCCGCGCCCTTAGTCTAGACCCTGACGTGCTGTTCCTCGACGAACCGACGGCGAGCCTAGACCCCGCGTCGACTTTAGCCATTGAGCGATTGCTGGTGGACACGAAACGACGCGGCACAAAGGTCATAATGGTAACCCATGATGTGGGTCAGGCGCGCCGCCTCGCAGACGATGTAATCTTTTTAGATCGAGGCCGGCTCACCGAATTTCAGCCCGCATCGCGCTTCTTCAGCCAGCCAGAGAGCCTCGCCGGACGAGCCTTCATCGCAGGTGATTTGTTAGTCTAGGAGTAGTCATGATTTCATGTTCGGCAGCGCGGCCTGGCCTAACCCGACTCTTGGCGGGGCTTGTGCTGCTCGCACCGATTACGGTTTCTTGGGCCGCCGAAAAATTCATCATCCTCCAATCGACGACTTCCACCCAAAACTCGGGACTGTTTGAGTCGATCCTTCCGCTCTTTAGCGCGAAAACCGGAGTTGAGGTTCGCGTGGTTGCGGTTGGCACCGGCCAGGCCCTTCGGAACGCGAAGAACGGCGACGGCGACGTGGTGTTGGTCCACTCCCAGAAGGACGAAGAAGAGTTTGTGGCAGAGGGGTGGGGGGTGAAAAGATATCCCGTTATGTACAATGATTTCGTCATCGTCGGTCCGGCCAGTGATGATGCCAAAATCGCTGGACTTAGGGACGCGCCTGAGGCGCTCAGGAAAATTGCACAGGCGCAGGCGCCATTCGCCTCCCGAGCAGATGATTCCGGCACACACAAAGCCGAGCTCAAACTGTGGGAACAGGCTGGGGTGGATCCAAAAGCATCGAGTGGGACCTGGTATTTGGAGACGGGGTCCGGCATGGGGGCGACATTAAACCTCGCGATCGGCAAGCGTGCATATGCGCTGACGGATCGCGGCACCTGGCTCGCATTTGCTAATAAAGATGACTACAACATCTTAGTCGAAGGTGACGGCAAGCTGTTCAACCAATATGGAGTCATGCTCGTCGATCCGGTCAAGCACCCGAACGTGAGGGCCAAAGAAGGCCAAGCATTTATCGACTGGCTCACCGGACTCCGAGGGGCAAGCGGCGATTGCCGGCTACAAGATCAACGGGCAGCAGCTCTTTTTTCCAAACGCCAACTCGCCGACCTTGATCCAATTGCTCATATTCACGTGGGTCCCCTTGGCCGATCCCGACGGTTTTCGACTATCTGCAGTAACCGGCGTGATTGTTTAGCTAGGCGAGGAGGCGAGATGACTTCTAGCGACATCCCACGCCCTCGGGGGAGGTTCCGGGTTATTGGAACGAACGAGGTGCGGGGAGAGGATGCCAGCGGCGGCCTCACTATGCATTGGACCGAAGCTCAGTATCGCGCGACACGATATGAACCGCCCTTCGATGAGTTGCCCTGGAGCAGTGATCCGAGCGTGTTCATCCCGGCTCAGCCGCGGCATGCATGATCAGAGTCTGTGATGTTAGAGCAGGCCTTGACGCTCTCAAGCACTTGGCCGGCAGCTCCGACACGCACGGCAAACAGAGGTCATCGATGGAAAACGAGCGCTTCAACATGTCTTTGCGCAAGTACCTGAAACATGTCGGGGTCACGTCGCAGCAGGAAATCGAGCGCCTTGTCCGCGAGCACGGGCTAGAGGGCAAGGGCAGCAAGCTCAAGGTCAAGATGGTGCTTACTGCTGCCGGTACAGATCTTCACCACGAGGTCAATGGGGAGATCGATCTAAGCTGAAACGTGGGGCCTGTAGCAGTAATTGCCTCCTCAACGGATCTCGGAACGTAAATTTGGTGGCCGTTGCAACAACGCTGAGGCAGAAGCGGACCTCGTAGCGTGACCCGCGCGACGTCTGCTTTGGGTCAAAAGCAGACATCGAGCGTGTCGCCGCGAACGTCCGCTTTGGGCCAGAAGCGGACGTTCGCCAGGGTCGTCTGGTGCGTCGGCCTTGGGTTGATAGCTAACCAGAGCCGCGGCTCCACGAACCTAGCCGGCTGAGATCGGCAAGGAGATCCCGGAAGACAAATAGGAAGATTTGGGTCACTGGCGCTAACGCGCCGAGACGGTCTCGATCGCCGAACGCGCGAGGTGCGAGCGCTCCCCTGAAAACCGCTCGCCAAATCTGCTGCCGTCCTTGGTGCACGCTTCACTGCGTGAGAGCATTCACCGCTCCTCGCGGCCGCATCGACGGCGTTGTTCGGCGAGTTCCCTCTCGGTCATCTCCCGCAGCAACTCGGTTACATCAATTAGGTAGGACTCGCTGACCGGCAATTGATTGGTGCGGTCTCTGACTTCTGCACCTATCCCGACGGCCCACGCTGGTAGATTTCGCTCAGGCATTGGGCACCGCCTTTCATACCGCTAATCTCTCACGACGCGGCTCGTTCCATTAAAAGTGCGAAAGCGTACATTGGCTCGGCGAAGCTATAACGCTTCTCTCCAAGAGGCCGTCGCATGGTGATTGCTTATTCAGGCGGGGCGTAGGTGCCGTTCGACATCTTCTCCAGCGCCTTGCGGTCAACAATGATGATGCGGCCGCGTTTTCTGGAAATCACACCCTCGCGCTCAAGTTCCTGAATGGCGACCGTCACACCAGGACGGCGCACGGCAAGCATCATGGCGAGGAACTCGTGGGTCAGCGGTAACTCATCGCTGTCGATGCGGTCATCCGCCATGAGCAGCCAACGCGCCAGGCGCTCCTCGATCTTGGAGCGTCCGTTGGCGACGGCTGTCTGGGCTGTCTGTGTGAGAAAGGCCTGAACGTAGCGCAGGAAAGAGCCGTGTAGGGTCGTGCTCTTTGCCATCGCTTCGCGAAGGTCTTGTGACGCGGAGGCAATGTCCGTGTCCAGCCGCCTGCATGAACGTCTCGTGCTCATTGCGGTCACCGCCCAGGACCACTGGCAACCCGGTCATGCCTTCGCGGCCGATCACGCCAACCTCGATGGGACGCGTATCCCCGTTGGCCACCACGGAGGCAAAACCCGTCTCGGGAAAATAGACGGCTTTGATCGGCTTGCCACGCCGCTCCAGCACCTTGCGCACGGGAAGGTCAGTGGGCTCCAGGTGTGGCTCTAGAAGCTGGAAGTCGGATTTGGAAAGTCGCGAAAGGATGCGGTTTTGATAGGAGGGGGCTTGCGCCATGGCTCTTCTCCCCTTTGGGGCAAGAGCACTCGCATCTCCTAGCCGTCCGCGCCCTAATGCGAGCGGACGATGTTGCATCCTACGCCTGATGGAACGAGATGTCCTAATCGACCAAATGTACGATTTTGCACAATCGTGACGGAACGAATGTACGTTTACGGACGTTTCTGCCTCGTCGCGATCCGTTCTCAAGCAATAAGCCATAAAAAACATCCCGGATCGGCAACCCCTCACATCCTATCATCACGGAGGCGCCCATGGGTGTCGAGGCCGCCGCACGCATCGTGCTGGTCGTGGAAGACGAAGCACTTGTGCGTGCCGCTATCGCCGACGAATTGCGTAGCTGTGGCTGGCACGTGCTGGAGGCGGCCAGCGGCGAGCACGCCCTGTTCCTGGTGACAAACAATCACATCGACGTCGTTTTCACGGACATCCAGTTGGCCGGGATACTGAGCGGCTGGGAGGTGGCGGAGGCACTGCGCGCGACCTCACCCGCAGTGTCAGTCCTCTACACGTCAGGCAATGCCTGCGATCCCGCACGTCAGGTGGCGGGCAGCCTCTTCATCGGCAAGCCGTACGAGTCGGCTTCATTATCGAGGCCTGCCACAATCTCTTGAACGACCCAGAAGAGTTTGCGCCAACTACGCTCGCATAATAATCAGCACCCTTACGACTGCGCGTGCTACACTATGCGCATCACAGTAGTTCTTGCCCAGAGTGGCAAGTCCGCCCCCTCCAGAACGATCATATCGTACTGTGTTTGAGGGGCGTGACCGAAGGCTCGGCCTTCCGCGTCTACCGCGCGAGAGATTTAGATTTTCATGGACAGTTCTGCTTGGCCAGCGCCGCTCGCTGGTCAGACGATCCTCGTCGCCGAGGACGAAGCACTGATCTCTTTCGACATCGAAGCACTGCTGAGCGAAGCAGGTGCGAACGTCGTAACTGTGAAAGATCAGCGTCAGGGGTTACTGGCCGCCATCGGCGACCGTCTCACCGCAGCAGTGCTTGGTGACAAGCTGGGCGACGACTCTATTGATCCCATCTGCGACTGCCTCGCTCGACGCTCTATCCCCTTCCTCTTCTTGACCGGAGACAGCGACAAGCACGCTCAAAAGTGGGCGCCAGCTCCGATCCTTTCGAAGCCGTTCGATGGCCGCGTGCTCATCGATGATCTGGTGCGCCTCCTCGTCACGGGCGGCGACATGCTTGATCTCGACGACACGACGCGCATCGACCTGCATCATCTTTGGCGCGCAAACTAGATTGCAGAGACAGGAAGGCATCGTCGAAGAGCTGACATGCGGGCAGCATGACCTTCGAAATGCGGACGGGCTGCTTCGCATCATGCGCGAGAGCCTTGAGCTACTGCAGCGGCATCGCGGGAGGCTAATGGCTGGCGCTGAGGAGATCAGGCACTGAATGGCGTCTATTGAATTACTAAGCCGCGGACCCCGCCTTGTCGACGAAGCTAGCGGGGAAAATTATTGCTTTGAAAGCTGCAACCGAGCAGCCGCCGCGCAGAAACGCGGCGTTGCCGATGCCTAGGTAGAGAATTGTCTTATATCGCACGGTGACCGGCTATCTGCTGTAAGGTGTGGTCATGAACGACAGCAGACCAGCATTCGAAGACGGTCGGGGGCTGGCGCAGGCCATCGTCAACACCGTGCGCGAGCCGCTGCTGGTGTTGGATAAGGATCTGCGCGTCGTCGCAGCCAGCCGCTCATTTTACGAGACGTTCCAAGCCGATCGCCAAGAGACGCAGGGGCGACTGCTGTACACGTTGGGCGACGGCCAATGGGATATCCCTGCGCTGCGCACGCTCTTAGAAAAAGTCTTACCCGAGCATTCGGTGATGGACGACTACGAGGTCGAGCACGAGTTCCCCAAGATCGGCCGGCGCACCATGCTGCTCAACGCGCGCACAGTTATCTCTGAGAACAGCGCAGATGCTGCCCTGCTACTCGCTATCGAAGACGTCAGCGAGAGGCGCCTGCATGAGCGGGAACTAGAGCATTTGGTGCGCCAGAAGGAGCTGCTGCTCGAGGAGATGCGGCATCGCATCGCCAACAGCCTGCAGATCATCGCCAGCATTCTTTTATTGAAGGCACGCAGCGTTCAGTCTGATGAGACGCGTGGCCACCTGCAGGACGCCCACAAGCGGGTATTGTCGGTCGCCGCCGTGCAACGGCATCTGCAGGCCTCAGGCCACGGTGAAGCGATCGCAGTGGCTCCCTACCTGTCGAAGCTATGTTCTGCGCTGGCGACGTCCATGATTGGCGAAGCACGTCCGGTAGCGCTGGAGACCAAGGTCAGCGGTGGAACAATGCTGTCGAGCGAGGCGGTCAGCATCGGCCTCATCGTCATCGAAAGCGTCATCAACGCCCTGAAGCATGCCTTTCCTCAGAAACAGACGGACGGCCGCATCGTCGTCGCCTATGACACCAGTGGCAACGACTGGGCGCTGTCGATTGCCGACAACGGCGTGGGTAAGCCCCATGATGGTGCAGTTGATGCCACGTCGGGCTTGGGAACGAGCATCGTGCAGGCGCTAGCCAAGGAGCTCGATGCCCGTGTCGACTTCTTCAGCAACAAGCATGGCACCACCGTGTCGATCAAGCACGCAAGCGCGAATTCCATCCCTCGACCCGGGGACTGAACGCTCGGCATATCTCGATTGGCCTATACGTTGCTGCAGTTCAACGAACGTGGGGGCACTGTCATGACGGACGATCGATTGAGATCTTACGGCGTGTTTGTCTTGCGTGTAGCCCTTGGCGTGATGTTCATTGCGCACAGCATAATTTACATGCTGATGACACTTACGTTGGGTGAGACGGCGAAGTTCTTCGTCTCGATCGGACTGCCGGCTTGGCTGGCCTATGCGACGTTCTTGGCCGAAGCGGTTGGCGGAATACTGCTCATCCTGGGCATCCAGACGCGTTGGGTGGCGCTGGCGCTCTCGCCGGTCCTGATCGGCGCGACTTGGGCTCATGTAGGAAATGGCTGGGTCTTCACCGCCCCGAACGGCGGTTGGGAGTATCCCCTCTATCTCTTCGTTCTCTGCATCGCGCAGGCCATGCTCGGCGATGGTGCATTTGCGCTCGCGCCGTCGCGCTTGGGCGGCAGCGGCGCAAGGACGCCGACAAGCAAGGCGAGTGATGACACTGTGCAGCGGGTCACCTAGGACGGCGTCCGACTTGAAACGACCTCGGGCGACATGACTAGCGGGGGCGCAGATTCAAAGGGAAACGAAGAGCCATGATCACATTCGCTACGGTGATTGGCCTCGCTGCGGCGGTCTGCACGACCACAGCCAACTTACCGCAGCTCAAGAAGGCGTGGACTACCGGCCAGACCGACGACCTCTCCCTGAAGACGCTATTGCTGTTCGGCAGCGGCCTAGCGCTATGGGTGGTGTACGGCGTGTTGCAAAAGGACGTCGTTATTATTCTGGCCAACGGCATCAGCTTGGCACTGGCCGCCGCGATCTTGTCCTTGAAGTTGCTGCAGACTCGCTCCTAAGCGCGCCGCCTGGCTCAGATCGCGAAACGTCCTAGTTCTGCATGGTGATAAGACATGAAGCCATTCGACCTCTAGCCATGATCGAGGCCCAACGTGGAGAACGACCTTGTCGGCGTCGGTGTTGGTCCGGCCAATCTAAGTCTGGCCGCTCTCATCACGTCAGCCAGAGAACGTGGCCTCATATCCATAAAATCGACGTTTCTTGAAAGGAACCCAGAGATCTTTTGGCACTCCGGGCAGTTGTTTCCAGGCACTTTAATGCAAACCGAGTTCTATCGCGATCTTGTTACGCCTATGGATCCGACCAGCAGGTTCTCGTTCCTGAATTATCTAAAATCAAATGCCCGATTGGATCAATTCCTTTGCTCATCTAGCATCTGGCCGACCCGCCGCGAATTCGAGGACTATTTTAACTGGGTCGCCAAACAAATATCGGACATCATCTTCGCGACCACCGTTCAGTCTGTTGAATATGATCCGGAAACGAATTTATTTATCGTGGAGGCTGAACAAGGGTCCGGGTCCCACTCGCCAACGCAGCACAAGTCGAAACATATTGTCTTGGGAAGCGGGTCACAGCCAAACTCCGCGATCGCAGGCAGCGGGATCGGTCGCGTGGTTGATGGCTCCGCACTTCTTAGGTTCGACTTTCCAAATCCCTCACGGCGCATTCTTGTCATTGGAGGCGGCCAGTCAGCAGCGGAGTGCATGAATTACTTGTTGGACCGCTATGCCAACGTCGAGATGCTCATAACATGGCTTACGCGCGACACATCGTTCCGCGCGCTGGATAAAGGTAACTTTTCTCGAGAGACATATTCCGCAAGCTACGGCCACACGTTCGCGCTTCTACCGAGAGCGTTGCGAGAAAAAATCATGCGTGACGACAGAAACGTTGCGAATGGAATAACCCCTGAGATCGCTCGTGGCCCTTTATCAGCGTTTGTACTGCCTGAAATATCTCAGTTCCCCCGGCGGCCCTTCGGTCCATATGCAGTCAAACACCGAAGTGCTTGAAGTCCGTGACGAAGCAAAAGGCGCTTTGGTAACTGCGCGGGCGCTAGCAACCGGTCAAACAAGCACGGATGTTTATGATTGCGCTATTTTGTGTACCGGTTTCAACAATAAAACCATATTGGAGTCGGCTATGATAGGTGCGGAACTGAGGCGCCGCATCAGTAAGAATGAGGCCCCCGATGGTTATGCGATTGCGTGGGATGGTCCGCCCGACCGAATGATATTCGTCCAATCGCAGAACGGAGACACACATGGGCTAGGTGATGTAAACTTTATAACCGCTCCCGCGAGGAATGCTTCGATTTTGAATTCGATCGCGGGGGAGGAGATCTATAAGATCGATAACGACGATAGGCTGGTGGCATTGGGATAGCATGCCGACTGCTCGCGGCGTCGTCGGGCTCGCGGAGGAGCTGACATCCCCTCGAACGCCTAAACGAGGCAGCTGCGCGACGATCTTGCAGAGACGGCTATGTCGGCTTCAGGTCAAGGCGGACGTCGTACCTGTCGGTAAGAATGTCCGCTTTGGGTCAGAAGCAGACATGAAGGGTGGGAGCAGCAATGTCAGCTAAGGGCCATAAACAGACAATAGCAGAATTTGAAAGCTGAACCGCTGTTTAACCTGCCAGGGCGTCGCATGGATCTCAACCTCGAAGTTTACGTGGTGCTAGTTTCCAAGCGACGGAAGCGCTCGGCGATCCAATGACTCCCCGTCGACTGTCGAGGTGCGGTAGCGCACCTAAATAGCCGTTGCTGCGTGCCGGCTTGCCGGTATTGGCAAAAGCAGCGCATGTGCATCATCCCGCGCGCCTCGGCATAGGTCTCACCCATGAAGAAGATCGGCTTCCTCTCGTTCGGACACTGGACACCGTCGCCGCAATTCGCAAACCCGCTCGGCTGCGGACGCGCTCCTGCAATCCATCGATCTGGCCGTCGCAGCAGAAGAGCTGGGCGCCGACGGCGCCTATTTCCGGGTCCATCATTTCGCCCGCCAGCTCGCCTCGCCCTTCCCGCTGCTCGCTGCCATCGGCGCGAAGACTAGCCGCATCGAGATCGGCACCGCGGTCATCGACATGCGCTACGAGAATCCGCTCTACATGGTCGAAGACGCGGGCGCGGCCGATCTTATCGCCGGCGGGCGTCTGCAATTGGGAATCAGCCGAGGCTCGCCCGAGCAGGTGATCGATGGCTGGCGCTATTTCGGCTATAGCCCGGCTGAAGGTCAGAGCGACGCCGACATGGGTCGGCGTCACGCGGAGGCGTTCCTCGATGCGCTGCGCGGCGAAGGCTTCGCCAAGCCGAACCCGCGTCCGATGTTCCCCAATCCGCCGGGCCTTCTGCGTCTCGAGCCAATTCGGAAGGGTTGCGCGACCGGATTTGGTGGGGCGCCGGCTCCAACGCCACGGCCGATCTGGGCGGCGAAGCTTGGCATGAACCTGCAAAGCTCCACGCTCAAGGACGACGAGACAGGAGAGGCATTCCACGTCCAGCAGGCCGCACAGATCCGTGCGTTCCGCACCGCCTGGAAGGAGGCCGGCCATGCCCGCGAGCCGCGCGTCTCGGTCAGCCGCAGCATCTTCGCGCTGATCGACGATCGCGATCGCGCTTATTTTGGAGGCAGAGGCGAGGACGCCGATCAGGTCGGCCTCATCGATGAGAAGACCAGGGCAATTTTCGGTCGCAGCTATGCCGCCGAGCCGGACGTCCTCATCGAGCAGCTTAAGAAGGATGAGGCGCATCGCGGAGGCCGACACGCTGCTGCTGACCGTCCCGAACCAACTTGGCGTAGCCTACAATGCACATGTCATCGAAGCGATCCTCAAGCACGTCGCGCCGGCCATGGGTTGGCGTTGAATGCGTTCCGCTGCCTTAAGCTAGTCAGTAACGCGCTGAGCGTACCTCAGCGGTGAACGGATTGCCGTAGATGGTGCTGCGATCGACCTTGCCGGATTTTTCCGACGTTCGTCGCGGTGAATCAGAACGCGAGCCTCAACTGTTCGCCGATGTACGAGACCCGGTTCTGACATCCCAACCATGGGGAGCGCTCATGTTGCTGCGCTAGAGTCAGGCGGGACGCGATCCGACAGTCAGTGCTGAACAGTTCGCGAACAAGGTCCGGGCAGTTGCACTCCTGGCTGCGATGCAGCAGTACGATGTGGTCCGGCAATTCACGCGAGCGGTCGAGGAGTTTGCGAATCGCGGCTAGCGCCTGAAGGTTGGAAAGGTGCCCACGACCGCCAGTAATGCGGCGCTGAACATATCGGGGCCGACCGCTCGCGACTTGCATCTGGGGGTCGTAATTGCTCTCAAGCGCGATGCAGTCGAGCTTGTGGAAGCGCTGAAATAAGTACGAGGGGACATGTCCGAGGTCGGTCGCATAACCGATGCGATAGCCAAAACCTTCGACCACAAAGCCGTGAGAGCCAAGTCGGTCATGGGCAAATCGCACTGGATCGCATGTGATGCCGTTGATCGGAGAGAATGAGCCTGCATCAAACGGTCGTATCAGGTGCACGAGGCCGGGACAGTAGTGAACAAGGGCATCTACTTTATTGGCATGACAATAGATCGGCGTATGCAGACGGCACAACGTCGGCGCCCATCGGGGCAAAAAGTGGTCACCATCGAGATGAGTGAGGCAGAGGGCCGCGATGTCCTCTATATGGACGCCGGTTCCATCGAGACGGTTGGCGAGCGTGCGAGGACCGATGCCAGCATCAATGAGCAAGACGCCCGCGGGGGAGCGAACGATCGCAGCATTACCAGCCGAGCCGCTGGCAAGGATACAAAGTTCGATTGACATGCCTTGCTGTCTTATTGAGGGCCTGATTGGTTTAACGTCACTACGGTGGGCTAGGCGAGTGGTCAACCAATGTCCGCTTTGGGTCACAAGCAGACATCGTGGCTAGCGGTGCTCGACGTCAGCTTTGGGCCAGAAGCGGACATTCAGCGTCTCGCTACGAATGTCTCCTTTCGCCTTTGGTACATCCGCCGCATGCTCTAAGTCGTGGTGCGTTTCCCAGTTGGTCTCGTGCCGCTTCGCTGGAATCCTATCGCTCTGAACCGGGCGATTTAGTCGATAAGGGCCGATCCGCTTTCCCGAACCAAACGCGGGCCGGCCCGTGTTGCGGCCAGTCCGCAGGCTGGCCAACAGCGGGCGGCGACGCTGTTGCGACACAATTCGACCCCGGACTTGGTTCTAGCTGGAGAGCGAGGGATCAGTTGCGCACAAACAGCGGGGCGTCACGGGGGTTACGCCATGTTGTCGTCCAGTCAGCCGCACGACGCTGAGAACACAAGTTCGCTAGAATCCTTCACGTGGAATGAGGATGCGTCCGTTACAGAGCGACGGCGTCGACGCGCGCGAAACTCTCGTACAGTCGCCTGGGTAAGCATGGTTTCTGCGGTCGCTTTGGTTGTCGTCCTCTACCAAGCACGCATCGTGGCATTCGGCCCCAGTGCTAGTGCGGCCTACGTGCAAGACGGACAGCGTTAGTAGCGGCGCTTATCGCGCCGCGGCCTGTCGGGACTTCGGGCGGCGGCTCCGTGCCCGCCGCGGCTGAAAATCGCGCGAGAGCAACATGAGTGGTCCTGTCACGCTTGGCGATCTCATCGAGGCGAAGAAGCTTCTCTGGGTCTACTGCTGTGACTGCGGCCATGAGCGCCACGTGGACCCGGCGGCGCTGCCGCTGTCGTGGGACACCCCCGTTCCCTTCATCTCAACGCACATGAAGTGCTCGAAGTGCGGCTCGCGTAAGATCAACACCAAGCCCGAGCTGTATGCTGGTGGCGTCGCAGCGATGCGCCGCCGACACAAGTTATCGTAGGAGAGGGACGACCCATGAAACAACGCTACCTCGTGATCGGGCTCACTGACATAGGGGTGGGCATCGCTCTACCACCGCAGCGACGTGATGTGTTCATAAAGCTGAAACTGCCTGAGGAACTCATCGACTTTGCGCGTGGCCTCGGGTTGACGGCCGCACTTTCACCGGCCGAGGCCCGCGAGTTATCCGAGGCGTTGGCGCGGAAGGCGGACGAGGCGGAAAGCACATGAGGCCGGCTACCGCACGCGCCCCTTGCGCGCGTCCCGGTTGCTCTCTGGGTACGCAAGGACCTCTTTGGAACCGCACTCGCAGCATTTCAGCAGCGCGCCGACCATGTTGACGGGCGTGTCCAACGGGAGATCAAGATCGCTACACCGCGACAGGCGACGGTTGGCACAACGACCGCACTGCACGACGATGTGTCGACCGGAGGCCGCGAGTTCAGCAAGGGTAATACCTTCGTGTCTTGGTTGAGCTGCCATGTGAGACTCCCTTAGTCCCACCAGACCGCCAGCACATTTAGCACGAGATCTCCGGTGCACACATTCGTCGCCTGCTACGCGGATCGTCTATGCCGATGTGCCGTACGGCAAGGGACCGTGACACGAGACCGGCCGCGGCGATGTCATGAAGCTGAAGCCGGATCTTCGCCTGGCTCTGTCGCGCGACTCCGCGGTCTTCACTCGATACGCTGAGAACTCACGCCCGTGTAACCGACCTGATTCAGAGCTATTTGACGGTAGGTTTTTGGGATCGCGTTCGCCCGCCGCTAGCGCGTCTAGGAGGCTGCGCGTCATCTTCATTCTCAACGCGGTCTGTTCTGCTGCAGGAAGGGCAGACGCGGACGCTTGAACCCAGATTGCATCTGAAGGCGGGGGCGAAAAAAGCTCCCGCTCGCGCTCGTCGCTTGGCAGGGAAAAAGGGCTCGCTGAAGTTCTTTGCCTCCATACGCCATCCCCTGAAGATGCTATCGGTGAGAAATGGGGAATAAGCCAAAAACGGAGGTTCGTGATTACGCAATCGCGATGCTGATTCTTGCCGGGGCCATCGTTGGCCGCCTAGCCCTCGATAAGGTGCTGCCGGGGCGCCTGCCCTTCATTACCTTCTTTCCGGCGGTCGTACTCGCCGCCTGCCTATCCGGGCCGACCAAGAGCATCACCCTGCTGGTGCTCTTAGCGCTGGTAGGGGCTTACTGGGTTGATCCCACGCCTGGAGAGAACGCCCCCTTATTTCGAGTCCTGAGTGCGACTTTCTTTCTGCTGTTTGGTGGGCTCATGGTCTACCTGATCCAGCAGCTCAAGGCGGCGCAACAGCTCAGCCAGCGTCACGAGCAACAACTCGAGCTCGTGAACCGGGAGCTCAAGCATCGCATCAAGAATCTTTTCACCATCGCGACGTCCATTTGCCAGCAGACGATCAAGTCAGGCGGCGCAACTGACGCGATGGCCAAAGCTGTAGCAGGTCGCATCCACGCGATCTCAGCCTCACAGGACATGCTCAGCGTCACTTCGAGCGCCGGCGCCGATATTGTAACTCTAATGGAGTTTTTGGTGGTCCCAATGGCGCCGGATCCGGGCAAACTTCTTCGCGCGGGTCCGAAGGTCATATTACCGGAGGAAGCCACCACACCGTTTGCCCTCATCTTGCATGAGCTCGCTACCAATGCGCTCAAATACGGAGCCTGGTCGGGGGATGGCCGGGTCGAAGCGATTTGGCACCTTGAGAATTTAACGCTGAAATTTCGGTGGCGCGAGTTGGAGGGTCCAGCCGTCGCGCCTCCTGTCCGCGAGGGACTGGGCAGCGCTCTAATCAAGGGCGGTTTGCCTTCGGCACACGTTGTGCATGACTTCCTGCCCGAAGGGCTTGAGTGTCGTATCACGCTGCCTCTTGCCTAGGTTGGCACCTGTGCAATGTTTGAATTTCACGAAGGGCGTTGATAAGATTCGCAAAGTTTTTGAATACGGCTACCGAGTTGATTTCGCAGTGCGCCTCGCGGCCGCCCCGAGATAGTGCCAGGCCAATTATGGCTTTGGCGTTGGGGCGATCCCGCGCTGCATTAGCGCCGCCTCGACGGTGTTCTTCAGCAGGCAGGCGATGGTCATCGGGCCCACGCCGCCCGGCACCGGCGTGATGGCACCCGCCACCTTCACCGCCTCGGCAAAGTCGACGTCGCCGACGATCTTGCCCTTGCCGTCGGGCTTGAGAATGCGGTTGATGCCGACGTCGATGACGATGGCGCCCGGCTTGATCCAGTCGCCCTTGACGAACTCCGGTTTGCCGATCGCAGCGACGACGAGATCGGCAGCGCGCACGACGTCCGGCAGGTCCTTCGTGCGCGAATGCGCGATGGTCACCGTGCAGTTTTCGCGCAGCAGCAACTGGGCCATCGGCTTGCCGACGATGTTGGAGCGGCCGACGACGACAGCGTTGAGGCCCGACAGGTCGTGCTTCACCGACTTGGCGAGGATGATCGAGCCGACCGGCGTGCACGGCGCCAGCGCGCGCTCGCCGATCGACAGGCGGCCGACGTTCATGGGGTGGAAGCCGTCGACGTCCTTCAGCGGGTCGATCAGCTCCAGCACCTTGTTAGAATCCATGTGCTTGGGCAGCGGCATCTGCACCAGGATGCCGTTGACGTTCGGATCGGCGTTGAGCTTGGCGACAAGGTCGAGGACCACCTGCTCGGGCGTGTCCTCGGCAAGCTTGTGCTCGAACGACTGCATGCCGACCTCAACGGTCTGCGCCGCCTTGTTGCGTACGTAGACCTTGCTGGCCGGATCCTCACCGACGAGAACGACGGCGAGCCCCGGCACAATGCCGTGCTGCGACTTGAGCCTTGCCACGTCGGCGGCGACGTCGGAACGCACCTTGGCGGCAATTGCCTTGCCGTCGATGAGGTTGGAAGTCACAGGCGAGAATCTCCTATCCTATCGTGTCGCTTGCGACCTGCGTGGCGAAATGGGCTTAATCACATACCCCATGTAAGCAACGAGCTGCGAAGCGCGTTATTTCGAAATCCCTTCTCTGGGTGGCCGCAGTCCAGTCAGCTCCCAGAAGTCTGCGATGGCATCCATGATGCTCTCGGCTTCTTCCCTCTTGTGGATAGGGCCGGGCTGTTTCAGCACCTCTTCAGCCGCCATATCCAGCTTTCGCAAAGCCTCGCTGACCCAAAGCTTTCGCCTGTTGTATCTTTCACGCACGGACCGCTTAGGGTTCTTGGTTCGCTTCATTGCTGCTGGAAGCCGACTCACATGTCACCTAGTCATCGCCGACGTCATATTAGTTGTGGTTCCATCATTGGCTGGCATGGATGCTCCTGGGCAGCCTGCCTAGCCGGCGTCAGGACTTCTCACCGGCAATCTCGGCTTCGAGCTGAAGCAGCAGATCGCGAAGGCGGCTGAGCTCGAGGTCGAAGCGGACCAGCAATTGCTCGGCGTCGCGCCGCCCAGCGTCTTCGAGTGCTAGATCAGCAAACATGGTGCGCAGTTCTGCAGCTGCCCGATTGACAGCAGTCTGCTGTGCGAGAAGGCGATCTCGCTGGGCAAGCAAATTTGTAATCATGAAGGCTCGACTCGCATTTGCGCAAATGGATGGACTGGCGCCTCGGGCAATGCTCCCGAGGCGTGGGAATCGTATCGATGAGACAATCCGGTGCGGCCGGATTCCTATGTGGACACACCCACGCGTCGGCGTCGCATCACGTTGAACTGCGCGCCTGGCCGCTGTTGGAGCTCAGCGTAATTTGTCCGTAGACTTGGGCCAGTCTACTCACTGCCTAGTCGATTTTTTGTAGCTGCTCAAAATTTATGGCGACTGTCGAATTTATGTTTGCAACTGCTTGCTCCGCAAGTTCGGCATAAAGCTGGAACAGGTCCTGGCTCTGCGCGTGCGCCACTGCCAGTTGTTGTTGCGCGAAGTTCGTCTGCAGGCGGGCGAGCTCAGGCAATGTGCGTGCACGACTAAAAGCCGCGGCCGCTTCAAACGTAGCCCTGACATTGATTTCGGCAAGCGCGAGCACCTTGTGGCCAACCTCTTTGCCGCTCGCCTGAGCCGCACTAACCATCTTGACTGCGATCTTCAGATTGTCCTTTGCGCACTGCGCGGCCTTATCAAATGACGCGCGGCTGTTTCCGATTACGCCCGCGATCATGGTCTGCAGATGCTCTGGAAGCCGTGCGGTCTGAGTGGGATCAAATACGCCGTAATAGAAGGGGGTGAAAGTTTCGCCGTTCAATTCATTCTCCTGCTTCACGCATAAGAGGGCCGCGCTTCAGGATTGCGCCTGATGCGATTTCAATGCTTTTTGACACTCGGATAGGTTGCCGGACCCCAAGGTCGTCGGCTGCGCGGTGTGTACTTGTAGATCACTGAAAAGGCAAGCCTATCTCGTATTTACTCCCGAGCTTGCAACACCGCGATGCTCTCTAAAAGTTCTGTCTGCACTGACATTTAGGCCACCTAACGCGGCATTTACGCGCGTCTCCGACAACTTCGCGCTCGGGCCCGGAGGGAATTACTCCGGGCCTATAGCGTTAGGTCCATCTTGCGCACGGCCCTGTCGCAATGCGAACGCTTGGCCCAAGCATAAAACCTGTCCGTGAGATCCATCGTGTTAGCGCGCATGAACAACGCGTACGCTACCACCCATCATCGAACATGGTAGTAGCCTCGCCATCCACCGCGCCCGATTACGGGCCGCTGGAAACGATTTCAGTGCAGCGCTTAACCGAAAAGACAACGGCCCGGATTTCTCCGAGCCGTTGCTATTTGATAATGCCGTTAGCGGGTGGTTGTCATGTCGTAAGCTGGCGCAGCCTGAAGGGTTTCCTTCGTGGCGTCGGAGGTCACGACGAGATCGTTGCCGTTGTTCGTGAACTTAAGCTGGTCGAAATTCAAGGCGACGTTCTTTTCGCCCATGCCCAGGAAGCCGCCGACGCCGACGATAACCGAGGCAACCTTGCCGTTCTTATCCAGCAGCACGTCGTTGACGTCGCCGATAGTTTCGTTGGCTGCGTTGACCACGTTCTCATTAAGTAGCGCGGACGCGGAGATCTGATTGCTCATCGTCTGCGTGTTGGTCGCGGCGCCGTCGTCTGCGGCGAAGGACGGGAAAGCCATCAGGGGGGCTAAGGCCGCAACCGCGATAAGTTTTTTCATCGTTTCCTCCATTATGACGATGCCTCTTGGACACCTGGAGAAACAACGAACTAACCTTGCAGGTGTTCCTTCCCGCCGCTGCGCCGGCTTATGCCTCGAGGAATCGCCTAGTTCGCAAAGCTCGCAATGTGCCGGTCGGGTCGATCCATCCCACCTTGCTCAACGCTCTACCTGGGCAGCAGCTGATATGTGGCACAGATGCAAGAAAATCAATTAACAACATCTAGCGACCGATCGTGGCGCCAATGTTTGGCGCCCGACGCGGCGGGGTCTCACCCGGCGCCCACCAGAACTCTTGCCCGTAATCACGCTCGCGGTTTTGCATCTGACGATGGAAGGCGGCGCGTGCACCGGGCTCGACCCACATTTGCAGCTGGTCGAGCAGCACGCGCTCGTGGGCGAGCTTGATGTACCAGAGCAAGCCCCGCGTGTTCTGACGTAGGAGCTTGACGCCTTCCTCGCCGAAATTGGTGTCCTTGCCCTGGATGAGCCGCTGTGCGTTGCCGACATTGAAGTTGCGCAAGGTAATGACGCGCTCGTGCGCCGTTCCGAGCTCGTTGACCTTGACTGGCAGCGCAACGGCTCCGGTACAGGCTCAGTGAAAAACGCCTACGTAGCGCCGCTGTGGCGTGAACTTATCTCGTCGGACGCAGTTACTACCGCTCAAACATGCGGGAGTAGATGCAATGGGACTGTCCGATGTTCTGAACGGCATGAAAAATGGCCCGGGGGGCGGGGCGAGTTCGACTAGTCCGTCCGGGGGGATGTCGCCCCTGACGATGGGGCTGCTCGCCTTCCTCGCGTACAAGGCGCTGAAAGGCAGCGGTATACTTGGATCGGAGTCGCCTGCTGGCCAGCCTCAAACGCCGGTCGGAGCAGGATCGCCCGATTCCGGTCAGGTGACCGGCGGATCCGATTGGTTGACTGGCTTGCAAAAGGTGATCGCAGGAGGCGGCGCCGGCGGCATCTTGAGCGGCGGGCTCAGCGAACTCCTCAAGAAGTTTCAGCAGGCCGGCCAGGGTCAGGCCGCGGAGTTCATGGGTCGGTACCGGCCCCAATCAATCCGTAGCGCCGGAGGATCTCGAAAAGGCAATCGGCGCCGATACGCTAGACGCCGTCGCGCAGCGTACGGGTATCCCGCGCGAACGCCTCCTCGCCGAACTCAGGGAGATGCTGCCAAGCACGGTCGATGCAATGACGCCGGACGGCCGTCTGCCGGACGAGAAAGAAGCAGCTCGTTGGGGCTGAACTGAGAGGTAGAAGAGCTATGGGTATTCTTTGGATCATCATCGTCGGCTTCATCGCAGGTCTGATCGCTCGTTTCCTGGCGCCTGGGCCTAACAAGCCCGTGGGGTTCTTGCTCACGACAGCCCTCGGAATCGCCGGGGCCTTCGTTGCGACTTTCATCGGACAGGCGGTGGGCTGGTATCGGGTCGATCAAGGCGCGGGCATAATCGCCGCTACGCTCGGCGCCTTCGCCGTGCTGTTTGTTTGGAACCGGCTTGTCGTCAACCGCACAATCAGCGATCCGGGAAATCCACGCATTCTCCCAGGCCCCGGCCCGATGGCATAACTGCATAAAATGATGACCGACGGAGTCACCCAATGTACCGATTAGTGTTTCTCGGCGTGGCCTTGTTAGCATGCTCGCTGAGCAGCACCTCACACGCCGCAATGGATCGTGCGTTCAAAGGATGCTAGGTCAGCAACGCGAACGGCTACAGCTTTGCAGCGACAAGTTTCTAGGCGAACACAGGGAACTCTGCGAAACAGCCGCCAATCGGGTGCACGAAAGAAACGTGAAAATCTGCACAAGTCGAGAGAACAGTGCTCGGGAGACGCCCCTCGTCCGCCTGGCTAAGGCCGTATTGCTCAGAGCACCTCGACGGCATGCGCCCGGATGACGATGACATCCTGGCTGAACCGATGCTCCAGTTTGGCCTTGAGAGACGTCCACCAGGCC
The DNA here is from genome assembly GCA_963812795.1 of uncultured Alphaproteobacteria bacterium. GTDB lineage: Bacteria > Pseudomonadota > Alphaproteobacteria > Rhizobiales > Hyphomicrobiaceae > Hyphomicrobium_A. The sequence goes on from CAWEWG010000007.1 coordinate 955,022, forward strand.
CGATCGAACATCGGCGCCATCACTTCGATGACTACAATGTCGTCATGCTCTGTGGAACCGGCGTCGTGCCAACGGCCCTCGGCAGGGGCTCGCAGGAAACTGGTTACGCCCCCGAAAGTGGTGACCAGCTCCTTGGCCAGGTCGTCGTAGTAGGCGGCGGGAAAAGGCGTCCCGGAGGCGTCGGTTAGCGGCAAGAGAATTTCAACCAGGTGAGTCATCGGCGCCCGACTAACTCGCCGTGCGCAGCAGCGCCTCTAGCGTGGCGTTCCCAAACTGGGGTACCGGGTGCTCCCTCTGCATTTCGTCCCAGCCATATCGCAAGCGCGAAAAGCGAGGTGGGGTTCGGTATCCCAGCATCGGGAGCTGACGTACCTTCATGCAGAGGCTCTCGACGATTGGGCTGTCAACACGGCTGCTTTTGTAGTCCAACCGTGAGGACGCCCACCGGTTCCAAGAGATCGGGCTCCTAGCGAAAGCCTCATCTCAGTTGGGGTGGACGGAGCGCGACGGGCGCGTCCGCTAACAACAGTTATCGAACTCAGGTCGGCAGGCCTCGCCGCTTTTGGTTGATTAGCTGCGCGTCAATCGATGCCGTCGCAGGTTAACGATTGTCATGGTCGCCGCGACCGCCCCTTCCTCGGCCGCGCGCTTCACCGGGTCCACGATCGCCGCCGCCTCGTCCGCGACCGGCATCATCGCCCTCGCGCTCCCTGCCAGCAGCATCTCCACGGGGAACTTCGGCACGATCCCCACGCTCCTCACGGCTATCTCGACCACGATCGCCCCCTCGTTCGCCGCGAAGGTCATTGCGGGGATCACCGCGTTCCTCGCGGAGGTTATTTTGACCGCGATCATCGCCGCGCTCGCGATGAGGGGCTTGCCCACGATCATCGCGCTCGTCACGCCCTTGGTCACGGTCGCTACGATCACCCCGGTCGTCACCCCGTTCGTAGCGATCACCGCGACGGTCGCGGCCCCGATCGCCTCTGCTCCTCGCCACGCTCATTACGGCCATCTCGAAGGTCTCGCGGACCGTGATGGATAGGACGCCTCCAGCCGCGATCAGGAGGGGGACGCATGCCAGAAGGCGCGTGATATCCGGAGCGCCACCAGCCAGGCCGGCGCGGACCCGGTGGCGGGGCGTGCCAGCCCTGGCGAGAACGAATTCGGTAGGAGAACCACCGATCGCGGTCTCTGTACCAGGGGCGCCCGACATAGTAGCGACCCCAGTAGTCAGTTGCCACGAAGCTTATGATAGGGATTCTGAATTCCACGAGGCCCACGTCCGGCAACGGCATCAGCTCCCCGCGGTAATCGAGCGCCAGAGTACTCGCTGTACACCCAGCCTCGATCGTCTTCCCAAATAACGTCGCACCAGGACTCATCGCGAAGGCAGCCCTTGATGTAGACGGGCTCGCCTTCAGGGATGACGGCGACAGGCGGAAATTCGATGTCCGGCCCCGCGCGCATATTCACATCGGCCGTCGAAAAAGCTGGCTCAGCGTGCGCTGACGCCATGCCCAATGTTGCAATGGCCGCGATAACGGCGGCTAGCCTTGGCATCATTCTCGTAGACACTCCTGGTGGTCCGCTAATCAACGCAATGCGATAAGCGGTTGCAGACCGGCATCGGCCCCCGATCCCCGCCAGGCAAATTACTTTGCGGCCCCTTTGGTCACGCCACCCTTGTCGCAGGCTTGCAGAAATTCATTCTGGTCGAGCGTGCCATCATTATCCGGATCGGCCGACTTGAAGTCTGCAACATACGGCTGCGCTTGCGTCATGGTGATCGTGGGTGCGTTGCTGGGGTTCGCCTGCATCCAAACGGCCTCGCAGTCGGCTTTGCTCATCCCAACGGCTCCACCGGCCGTGTCGCCTGCCTTCATAGGTGGAACGGCCTCATCCATCCGGCCCGTTGGTGGATGCTCCCCCGTCCCGGGTCCCTTCATTTCGGGCGTGGCTGCATCCATACTCTTGGTGGGCGCGTCGCCCGGGGTAGTTTTCTTATCAGCCGTTTGCGCAAAGGCTGACGTCGCCATCGCCAGGGCGAGGCCGGCGCCAAAAATCACAGCTCTCATTGGTTTCCTCCATGTGCTTTTTTTGAAACGTCACACTGCTCGCGACGTTCTGGAGGAGAGTCAGCAGCACGCAGCCTGAACCGGAGCTGAAAGCTTATAGGCGTAGGAAGCAATTCCCTCCGATCAAAGCGGCGCCGGCAGCCAGAACAGTGACGGCAGCTACAGAACGAGAAGAGCCGGCTCCGCAGACCTGAAACAAGGCAACGGAGGACTTCGTGTTACGCCACCCTGCGGGAGGCGCTCCTCCGGAATGTGCGATAGTCGGCAGCCAAATCGCGCTTGCCGTCGGCCGCTCATTTCCACCGCGAGCAACAGCTGGCCCGCGTGGGAAGCGGGCTCAGCTCCATCGACCAGACCGTCGGAATTCGCATTTGCGCTCTTGTAGCGCGCTGTGATGAGCACCGCGTACTCCTGCAGATTGAGGCCGCCATCGGCATCCGGATCGGCAGCTTGCAGAACGGCCGCGCCAAGCCGTCCGTTCAATTCCTCCGGCTGAAGCAGGTCGTCGACGTTCGTGTCGAGCTCGGTGAAAAGCAACCGCCCGCCGGCGTGCGCTTCCGTCTCCTCGACGATATGATTCCCATTTGCGTCGAGCTTCGCGAGGGCATCGGCACCATCTGCGCCTTGCGCGGTCACAAGAAGAACCAAGGCCGCGTGCAATAACCTCATGGCATGCTCGCCCGCATGTGCTGAGGGTCGGCGCTCGTCGATCAGCGTATCGACGGCGCGCAATACGGCGGCCTGCCCACGCGTGTCGCTGAGCAGGGCGAGGCTCCAGCCGGCATCATCCTCGTCGAGGGGGCGCAAACGTGCCGCCTTGGCGATCATGCCGGCGACCTTCCAGCCGAGCCGATGAGCCTGCTCGTGATCGCGGGTGAACCGAAATTGATCAGAGCGCCCCCAGCACAGAAACGAACGGCACATGTCGCCTTGGGCGGTGACGGCCTCTGTGCAGCGCAGGCGCTGGCGACGGTCGGCAATGATGGCGCGGGCCTCTGCGAGTATCTGATCCATGATCGGACGTGCCATGAAGTGCCTCCCTCTGCCCTGTTATCAGGCCACCTTAACCTTCGACGACGCGAAGGCTCAACACGTCGATTCAGAAGGGCTATCACGTTGATTGGTCGGCCAGGCTGAAGCGCATCCCCCGTCCGTAGCCGAGGCGATCCGCCAGCTCGTGCCGATCCGCATCGCGGCCAAGGACAGCGCTCGCAGATGAAGCCGACGACACCACCGCTGTTGTGGTTGCTGCTGACGACGCCGGCGATGGCAAAGTTGGACAGCATGAGCACGGGCGCCGACTACATGCACGCCAGCGTGAGCGAGCAGGAAAACTACGCTTACGTCATCGCCACGCGCCTCAATAAGACCCGCGCGGACATGGCCGTCGATGGACAGGATATCGACGGCTGCCTGCGCGGGATGCTGATTGAGTTCGAGGAAGGGCAAGAAGCGACCCATGTGCGTCTGACACGCACGAACCTCCAAGAATTGGCGGTGCGGTGTGCCGTCATGGTCAATCCTAAGAAGCGATAGCAGACGACGCCTGCTTCGAGGAAACAGACCCGACGAACCAGAAGGCAGCCGAGATCGTCGATGCGCGGGAGGGCGTCTACTCGATGGTGTAGACGCGATAGTCGGTTCCGGGCAGCAACTTCGCACCAAGCGCCGCTTCGATATGTTGCCTCTTAAAGGCGTTGAACCTTTGCGTCACCGCGGCGTCCTCTTTCCATGAAAGGCGCCATGCCTTTTCGACGTAAGCCTGCTTCACCTGCACGCGAACAGGCGAAGCCTCCTCGATGCGCAGCCAATCATAACAAATCGGCACGCCCTTCTCGTCTTCGGCAAAGCTGGTGTTGTCGTCGTAGCTGGCTCCCATGCACGCACGATATGCCGCCCGGCGAGCCGTTCGAATTTCTGATTTGCGAACCGGTTAACTTGCTTCTGAGTTGAGGCTGCGCGGGGCCCCCCCGCCTCGTGTGCGCCATCCAAAAAGAAAGCCGGCGCGAAGGCCGGCTGCAGTGAGTGTCCGTCACGCTGGCTGCGTGGTGGCAAAACGACGCCGGCAGCGCGACTGGCCGGCGGAGTTATGCGTGATTGATGGCGAAAGTCTGTTACCAAACTTGAGTGACTAAGTGTTCTTGCATCGCAATCTCGCACTCGTTGTGCCGCATAGCTCGGTCGTGTCGCGGCACCACGCTTGGCGGCACAATCACGGAGCCCGGGTGGCATCGAGCCATCCGGGCATTGTTTTCGCGACCAGCTGCCGGGGCGAACTGCCGTCACGAAGCCGCCATTTCTTCATTGTACTGAGGTTGATAGCCCCAGTAGCCGAAGGGATTTAGACGTGCGCGCCAGAGAGATTGAGTTGCACGGCAGGACGGTATTCGTGTTGAACGGTCTGTGCTCGTTAGACGATGACGCCATCGAACGCCTGCTTGAGGCGGCCCAGAAGGACCCGGATGCGGTTGCTTTCGGCTGCATGAACGGCAAATGGGTTGCGGCGGCTTGAGCTGCGACCGCCGTCACCGTGATTACTTCCACAGCCCTTCAAACCGCCGACTGGCGGTCCGCGTATACCGCGACGTGTGCCGTGGATCGCGGTGGCCCATGAAATCCTGCAGCAGCCGGAAGTCGTGCCCCTTGTTGCTCAAGGCATAGCCGGCGCTGTGGCGCAGCATGTGCGGCCAAACGCGGCCGAGCCCTGCGCGCTCGCCGGCTTCCCGGATGAGGTAGTTGACTGCCTGGCGCGTCATCGGCTGACCGCGCTCGGAGACGAATAGCCAAGGCAGGCGGTCCTCACGCTGCGCGAGGTAGCGTTTGATGGCTCGCAGTTCGTCGCCCTCGATCGCCTGTTCCGTATCGAGCGAGTTCTTCGACCGCTTGACCCAGATTCGGGCCTGCTTCAGGTTGAGCTGATCGAGCCGCATGGTGACCGCCTCAGTGACGCGAAGGGCGTGGCGGTACATGACGAGCAGCAGGGCGTGGTCGCGGGCGCCGTGCCGGCCATCCTTCGCCGCCTCGAGCAGAAGCTCCATTTCCGGCGGATCCAGGTAGTCCTTCGCCCGCTCGTGGGCGTCGGCTGCAGCACTCTTTACTTTTCGCCGTTTGGTCGCCTTAGCTTTCGCCTCCAAAAGCGCCGTCGTGCCTGGAAGCGTTATACCACACTCTTGACGAAACACGCTCTTGGTAAAGAGTGCGAGGCGCGCGGGTCGGGTGCATCGCGGGCATCAGAAGCGGGGAGGGAGCTCCACAATCTCAGCACCCTCTCCCAGCTTTGCACCATTGTTGGACTTCTTTGCCCCAGCTGTTTCAGCATCGACGATGAGCATTGCAGTGATCTGAAGCGCTTCATCGATCACGCGGCCATAACTTTCAGCGGTGATCCATTCCGTCATCCGACCATCCGTCACCAGTCGCATCTCCTCGTCTACCGTCCACAGGCCGACTTCCTCACGTCCCCCGACATTGATGCGAAAGACACGGATTTTCTGGTCGTCCAGAACAAACACCCAGCCGAAGATGGGTTCCGCATTCAGACGTTGCGCCAGGGCTTCCAACACGGCTTGACCGATCTGCTGCCGCGTTGAGCTGTCGGCCTCAGCCCGCAGTCTCTTCTCTCGTTCAGCGGCTAAGGCTTCTGACAGTTTGATCATGGCGTTCTCCGGCATCTGGGTATGGCTTCGCGCCCGGACGTGTGGGTGCTCCAGGTCCCCACGTGCTGGCGATGCACAAGCTGGCGATGACCAAAAATAGGATCGGGCGTAAGACGTGTGGCAGTTGTCGGTTTGTCGCCCGCCGAAGCGAAGCAGTAGCCGCGGCGTCATTCACCTGCCAGGCAAAGCCTTCGCCCGTGCTCGGGCAGTCGTCCGGCAAAGGGCGCCGATCCGGAGCAGGAGTTTCCAGTTCTTGCCGTCTAGCGACCGCTAAGATCGAATCAAGTTGGCGCTGGTAGCGGTCCGCGTCGGCATGCGCACCGCTGCGCGATAAAAGAAAATGCATGGCACCCCCCGTAGATGCAAAAACGCACCCCGCTCGGCGCCGTGACCAAAATCACGTTCGATGCGCGGCTCTCGATTGCCCCTCTGAAGCCGCACCGAGGATGCTAGCCTCACCATGCATGCGCGGCAACTGCTTCCACACCAGAACGCGAACGCGGTAATTGGCGCGGATGTCCGCATGGTGCGAACTCCCGGGCGGGAGCATTGCAATTACGTGGGCGCGAGAACTGAAGGACTGACAAGTTTGTCCGAAAGCGGACGGTCACAATCTGTCGCAAAGCAGCGACGCCGCCGGATCACCTCGAGCAAATTAGCCACCGATGGCCGCAAGCTTGTCCGCTAGCTCCCCCGCGACAAAGACATTCATGCGGAGCACTGTCACGCTGTTGTCGGCGAGCAAAAGGTCAATCTCCACGACTGCGTGCTCCGGTTCTATCAAGTCGCCCACGCTCGCGACGGTAAGTTTCTGCTTCATCATCTTCTCCATCTTTCAATACCTTTAGAGGCGTCGTCCACGCATCGCCGCGACGCCGCCCGGATAAAGCTCGGGCTTGGTGTTGAACTTCACGAGCCGCAGACCGAGCACTTCATGTGCTTGCCCACTGCGGGAACAGGCGTCTCCGCGGGCAGAGGCACCGTCGCCGGATTGACGTCGCGCTCCTGGCCGCAGTCCCGGCAGACCCGCACCAGTTTGTCATGGCGCGTGAGGTCGCTGAGGGTGACGGGTCATCAGCCCTCAAAACGAAGCTCCGAACTTTGTGAGGAGCCAAACCATCGAGGCGTATAGGACAATCGTCAGCAGGCAGGACAATCCGAGCGCTGGCCAGAACCCTACGCCGTACCTGAGCATTGCTGGCATCGCGAGGAACATCGGCAAAGTTGGCAGCACGTACCAGAACGTAGACTGCAGGTGCGCGGCGATACGCTCTACGTCAGTCGTGTCCCTCCATAGCCAGATCACGGCAAGGACCGATACAAGAGGAAGTGACGCGACGAAACCACCCAATCCCGGGTTGCGTCGAGCAACCTCAGAGACCAGCATCACGATGATCCCTGAAAGCGCGGCTTTTAAAATTAGGTAGGTCACGCGTAGCTCCCGGCCAAGGGCCTTGCCTGACTGAGTGGTCTTCGCCGCTCCTTAGCCGCCGTGCACCGTTCCGGTAGGCACGAGCAACCATCGCTTGTTCGACGCGTTAGGAACGGCACCGGGGGTCTAGCCAGCTTTGGAGAAACACGATGACCTCGCTCAAAATCGGCATAGCGTTAGCCGCTCTGGTTATGGCAGTGACGCCTTCAATGGCGCAGACACGTAGCAACGCGACGAAGCCGGACAATACCACTTCAAATTCGCCCGGTGCTTCGGAATATGCGCCGGGGCAAGTCCAAAAGGAAAAAGGTGGGAGCGCGTCGGATTACGCACCTGGGCAGATGGAAAATGGTGACAAAGGTGCCTCCACAAACGCCCCTGGCCACAAGATGCAGAACTCAGATACGCCGTCGAGCTCCTCGGGATCGAGCACCGGAACGGGCAATAAATATTAAGCGAAGCGACGGATTCGGCTTCTGTCTTTAGTTTGGTGTGCTCAGAAGGCCGCCGTGCGTGCTGGCGAGCGCAAGGTCACAGGAATGGTGACGCTGACCCACAAGGAACAGGCGTTGTTAGAGAAGCTCGCGGATGCGGGCCAGCCGACCGAGTTGCACACTGAGGAACTGACCCTGGCAAAGATCTTGGAGATGCGCGGGCTCGTATTCTTCGTGCGTGACACAGCCTCAGCAGTGATCACACCACGAGGCCGCCACTGGCTCGCCGGAGAGCCAAACCCGAAGCCGGCCAAGAAGCCTCCGCTCGGCTTCCTCGGCTAGCGAGGCGGTCACGGCTAACGGTCCCCGCGCGCCACGTAACGAAGGCTGTCGTCTCGGGTCAATAGCAGACACCAGGGCGTGGACCACGCGATGTCTGCTTTGGGTCAGAAGCGGACATCCACCGCGTCGCTGCGAACGTCAGCTTTGGGTCAGAAGCGGACATCGACCGCGTCGCTTCGAATGTCTGCTTTGGGTCAATAGCGGACATTGAGCCAGCGTGGGCCCCACTGAGCCGGAACGCCAGATATCGCGCGAGATGCCACCGACTGACAAAGTGAAGCGGCCTCCAGGGTCACGAGGTCCGCCAGCCGCTTCTGCCGAAGTTGATGCTGACCGACAGAACGGTCAAAATGTGCCAACAGGATAAGTCCTGTCATCCCAGTGTCACTGAGGGTGGGACCTCGGACTCTGCATTCTGACCTGGCAATTTGGAGGGCTAGTATGCCCAGCCAACCATTGAAGTTTGTAATAGTTTGTGGGCTATTTCTCAGCACTGTGATGCGGCCGGTCGACGTCTCGGCACAGACTGCGAAGGAGCTGTCGGCTGAGGCCGACGCTCTGTTTCAGCAGACACGGCAATTACATATTCAAGGCAACTATCGGGAGGCACAGGCAACGGCCGAGCGGCTTATCCAGATCGAGAAAGTCGTCGGGGCACCGATCTCGTATGCGGCTGCCATCGAGCTGCTCGGCATGATCTATATGCAAACGGGGCGCACTGCAAAAGCTGAAGAGGTGCACAAACAAGCGCTGGAAATCCGTGAGCTCGCGCTCGGGCCGGACCACGAGCACGTCGCCTTCAGCTGCCACAATCTGGCGATCGCCTATCGCGAGTGGCGGCGGTTCGCGGAAGCCGACGAGCTCCACAAGCGGGCACTGGCCATTATGGAGAAGGTCCATGGGCCAAACTCGCCGGACGTCGGAGTTACCCTAGTGGCCCTTGGTAGCTCGCATTTCATACAGGGACGTGTCGCAGAAGCTGAGCCCTTTCTGCGGCGCGCCATCGCCAATCTCGAGAAGGCACCCGTACAATGGGATAGGGACTACGCCTCAGCACTCGTCAACATGGGCAATATTTTCAAGGCTCAAGGCAAGTTCGATGAAGCGGAGATCTTGCACAAGAAGGCCAGCGCAATCTACGAGAAACCGCAATCCGTGGATCGTGCGAACCTGGCGGCTCCGCTGCACAACCGCGGTCAAATCTACGAGGTTCAGGGGCGCTACCGCGAAGCAGAGGAGATGTTCCGCCGCGCAATTGAACTCGATTCCGAGACCTACGGCAGCACGTCGGTAAAAGTCGCACGCTATTGGGAAGGCCTGGGCTCTGTCCATCGGGCTGCCGGCAACCTCCCCGAGGCCGAAAAAGCCTACAAGCGTGCCGACAGCAACTACAGGCGCCACGGCCAGACCGGATTATCGGACAACATCCAGTACTGGCTAGCGATCGTGAATGTCGCCCGGGGCCAATATGCCAAGGCAGCGCCCGTGATTAAAAAAATGCTCCCGCGCATGCGGGAGGCCACCCACGGCCGCGACCACACCTACGTCGCGCAGGCCCTGCACAACCTTGGCATCATCGAGCTTAGTCGCAAGCGCTGGCCCGAGGCGGCGGCGCAGCTGCGGGAACTCGGCGGCGATGTGGCAAGGGACAGGGATGATCGGATCGGGGGCGCTGGCCTCCGTTTCCGTCGGGCCCGACGCGCGCGATGCGCGTGAGACGCTGCACGACTTGATCGTGGCGCTCTGGCACTTGAGCCTCGGAGCGCCGTCGGAGCGCAATGCGCTGGCGACCGAAGCCCTGGCCGCCGCCCAGTATGCGGCGCCGTCCGCGTCTGGCTCCGCACTGGCGCAAATGACGGCGCGGCTCACTGCCGGTGATACCGAGGTCGGCAAGCTCGTGCGTGAATCTCAGGACTTGAGCCAGCAGCGGCCGGCCGTCGACAAGCTGCTGGCGGAAGCTCGTGCCGCCGCGCAGGATCAGCGCAGCGATGTGGGGATCGCCGAGCTGCAGAAAAGGTTCGACCGCATCAATATCCGCCTGAAAGAGATCGACGAAATCCTCGCCAAGCGCTTCCCTGAATATGCTGAGTTCACTAACCCACGGGCCCTGACGCTGACCGATATCCAGAGTTTGCTGCGTCCGAGTGAGGCCCTGGTCACCTACCTTGCTACCGCCCGCGAGACCTTTTTGTGGGCAGTGTCGCGGGAGAGCTGGGAATGGCGGCGCATCGAACTTGCGCCGGAGGCCGTGGCAAAGCAGGTGGCCGCGCTGCGCTGCGGGCTCGACCAGAGCGGTTGGCGAGGCGCTGACGGGGTCGCGCGATGTCTCGACGCCTTGGGCATCGCGCCCGACAAGGCGCCGGGGCAGAACGATGCGCTGCCGTTCGATCTGCGTCGGGCGCACGAGCTGTACGCACAGCTGTTGGGACCGGTCGCCGGCGTGATCAAGGGCAAGGATCTACTGATTGTGCCGTCGGGCGCCATGACACAGCTGCCGTTCCAGGTTCTGGTGATCGAGCCGTCCTTGGCCCCAAGTGATGCCGATGCGCTGCGGGATGCGGCGTGGCTCGGCGCCAGCCAGGGCCTCACCGTGTTACCGACGGTGTCCACAATCAAGACGCTGCGCCAGAACGCCGAGCCAAGCCGGGCAGGTGAACCTTTCTTCGGCGTCGGCGATCCGGTGCTTGCGGGAGACTGCGGCAAGGTAGCGGTGCCCGCATTTTGTCCGGAGAGCACTGCGGCTGTGCAGGTGGCGGCGCTGACTCCGCGTTCTGCGCAAGGCACAACGCGCGAAGCGCGTGGAGCGATCGCCTACTTCCGCAACGGCCAGGCCGATCTCGCCCAACTGCGGCAGCTCTGTCCGTTGCCCGATACCGCGCATGAGCTGCGCTGTGTGGCAAAAAGCTTGGGCGCCCAGGAGCGCCACATCATCCTCGGCAAGGACGCCACCGAAGCCCGCATCAAGGCGCTATCGGCCAACGGGACCTTGTTGCGCTACCGTGTTCTTCACTTCGCCACCCACGGGCTGCTGGCGGGCGAGGCGGAAATGATGATGCTAGCACGCGCCGAGCCGGCGCTCGTGTTGACTCCGCCGGCTGATGGCGGAGATGTCACGAAACTGGCCGACGACGATGGGCTCCTGACGGCTTCGGAGATTGCCACGCTTAAGCTCGACGCCGATTGGGTAGTTCTGTCCGCCTGCAACACCGCTGCTGCCGGCGGTGCCAAGAGCACGGAAGCGCTGTCCGGTCTGGCACGCGCCTTCTTCTACGCGGGCGCGCGCGCGTTGCTGGTGTCGCATTGGGAGGTCTATTCCGATGCGGCGGTGAAGCTTACCACGCGCGCATTCGCTGAGCTCGGAAGCGCGGAAGCGGCGAGCAAAAGGATCGGACGCGCCGAAGCCATGCGGCTTTCCATGCAGGCGCTGATTAAGCAGGGTGGATTTTCCGCGCACCCGTCGTACTGGGCGCCGTTCGTGGTTGTCGGCGAAGGAGCAGCAAATTAGCAGGCCGGCCAAAAGTCAGGAGCTTGGCGTCAGCTTTGGTCAGTAGCGGATATCGAGCGCGTTGCTACGAATGTCTGCTTGGGGCCAGAAGCCGACGTCAACGTTGAGCGCTCACATTGTCTGCAATGGGCCAAGGAGCGGGCGTGGAGCCGAACGTTGCGAATGTCAGTAAGGGGCCAATAGGTGAGTCGCGCGGGACTGCGATCGATCTCGTTCCGGGTAGCTAGCTCGCCTGAGCCTCACCATTTAGGCGCGGCGCTGCTCGGGGGTGGAGGCGGGAGCAGGATAGAAGATGTACTTAGCGGTGCCGCTCGTTTTCGCCTCGTACATGGCGGCGTCGGCGTTACTCAACAGCTCTACCGGCGAGCGTGCATCGTCGGGATAGATGCTGATGCCGATGCTCGCCGTCACGCGCACATCGGCCGGGTCGATGGAGTGCGGCATCGAGAGACTTTGCAGAATTCGATTGGCGGTTATCGCCGCGTCCTCCGGCTGGTTCACGGCGGACAGCAGAACCACGAACTCGTCGCCGCCCATGCGGCTCACCGTGTCGCATTCGCGCACGCAGGCGAGCAAACGCTCGGTGACCGACTTCAGGAGCTCATCGCCCACGGCGTGTCCGCGCGTGTCGTTGATCAGCTTGAAGCCGTCTAGATCGAGATAGAGCAGCGCCACTTTGCTTGAATGACGGTCGGCTGCGACCACAGCGCGGCCCATCCGGTCATCGAGTAGAACGCGGTTGGGGAGGCCGGTCAGCGGGTCGTGGTAGGCGACATGCCTAAGCTGGCGCGCTGCCTCGCGGGCTTCGCTGACGTCGCGGAAGACGTTCACGGCGCCGGTGAACTTGCCTTCGCTGTCGCGAATAGGCGCGACCGTGTCCTCGATTGGAATCTCTTTGCCGTCGCGGCGGATAAGGAGCGCCGTCTCGGGAAGCGGCGCCATAGCCCCCTCGGTGATGACAACCTGCATGCGTTCGGAGATCGGCGCGCGTGTCGCTGCGTCGATCACCGTGAAGACGTCGCCGAGCGGCTTGCCCACCGCCTCGTCCTCCGGCCAGCCCGTGAGAATTGTTCCGGCGCGATTGAGGAAAGTGACGTTGCCGGTGGCGTCGGCACGCATGACGCCATCTCCGATCGAGGCGAGAGTGACCTGGGCGCGCTCCTTCTCGAGGAAGAGCTCGGCTTCCGCCTTCTTGCGACGGCGAATGTCGCGCACCGTACCGAGGCCGGCCGAGGCGGTTAGGATGAGGGCGAGGATGGTGGCCCCGGCGAGGGCGTTTTGCGTCGTCAGGAAGTCTTGACCAGCTTGCGTCTCTCGCTGACCGAGCAGCTGCAATTCAGTGTCCTTCATATTCGTCGCGATCTGGCGGAACGCCTCGAGCGCGCGGGCGCCTTCGCCGGTCCGGAGGAGGTCGATCGAGCGGTCAGCGCCGTAGTTGGCGCGCGCTGTGATGACGGTATCGGCCCGCTGCGAGATGAGATTGAACAACCTCTTGATCTCGGGCACTTGCGCGGCTTGCGCAGGATTGTCGCGCGTCAGGGCGATAAGCTGCAGATTGGCTCTCGTGAACTCCGTGACAGCGTCACGGTTGACCCTTCTGTAGCGGTCGTCGCCGGTGAGGACATAGCTACGGCCGCTCGAATGCACGAGCGCAAGCAATTCCGAAAGGTCGTCGATCGCGCCGATCACCTGGTAGGTGTGACGCACCCAGCCGACGCTGCTCTTAGCGGCATCGAGCGCGCGGTAAGTGCTCAAGCCCGCTGCCAGCAACACCAGGATGGCAAAGGCGAACGCTACTTCGATCTTGTAGTGGCGGAAGAGACTTATGAGATGCATTTGTACAACCGGGTCCAGACCATCCCGTTTGTACAGCCCATCTTTTTTACAGCGCGTTTCTCCGTCCGCGAATTCCATATAAAAGTGTATCGATCGCAGAAAGCGGACCAGCGCACATTGTAGCGCAGCATCGCGCGTTGTCCGAAATCACGTTTCTCGGGAGACGTAGGCGATGGTCGCTCTCCGGCCCGCTATGGGTCAGCAGCGCTCATAGCGGCTGACGCATTGCACGTCACGAGCGGACGTCGTGGCTGACGGTGGTCGACGTCCGATTTGGGCGAGAAGCGGACGCACCCCGTCTGCATCCGGACGTCTGCTTAGGGTCAGAAGCGGACACGAGTGCCGCTCGCTTGGTTTGTCAGTGTTTCGTCGGTGACCGCACTGTCCCTGCGCAGACAATGCCCGACCGCTGCGAGGGGCAGGCCTAACGCGCCATCGCGCTCGTCGCGCCATTGGATTGGCTTGGACATCAGATCCGTTTGGCTGCCGTGTGTCGCACAAACCTCGCAAGAGTCCGCGTCTGCGGACGCATCTGACCTTTCGAAGGCTCCAGCGAGAAGATGTAGTCCTCCGGCCACCAGCTCCCACCTGCCCAGGCAGCCCAGCCGAGCCAAACGTCCGAGTTGGCCTCCAAAGTGCGGCAGATGTCATTCAAGGCCGCAAGTGAAGTTGCGTCGGCGCCGGCGGCGAACTCGCCCAAAAATGCTTTGAAGCCGTTTTGACGGCACCAGCGTTGAAAGGACTCTATGCGATCCGATCCGATGCTCGCTCCAACGGCTGTGGGATGGGTGCCGGAGGAGTCCGGGTCAAAATACTGGTGCACTTCGAATGCAAAGTTATGCGCCGGATCTATGACGTTACCCATCACGACGTTGCGCGCAGCAATCCAAGAATGTGCGCCCGTGTAGGCAACCCCCGGCACGAGTACCAGTTGAATGGCCCCTTCGCGGCGCAGGGCCCCGATCGCTTGATTGGCAATGACAAGCCAGTCCTCCGGCTCAATCCCCCATGGCTCATTCATAAGTCCGAAAATCACCGACGGAGTGCCCTTGAAGGCGCCGGCAAGTCGCGCGCAGAAATCTGCAAATGCCGAGGTCGGCACGAGCTTTGATCCAATAAGGTGGTCTGTGGCCCAGCCGTCATCTGCCAACCGACGCCGCGCATAATTGTGCGTATCCAGGATGACGTGAAGGCCTTTGGTGACCGCGTACTCAACGGCCGCAGTGAGTAGCTCCTGATCGCCGGCCTCGAAAGGCGCGCCGAGGGTTGGCTGCAATCGCTCCCAGCGAAAAGGCACGCGGATGAGGTTGAAACCTAGCTCGACGTAGTAATCAATGTCTGCCCGAGCAGGGTAAGTGTAATCCGTGCCGTACGTGCCGGGCAGCTTGCCAAATTCTCCGCCGGCGAGATTGACGCCCGCGTACAGCGACCTTCCGCTCGCGGCGTCCGCACTGCGGGATGCGTGCGAGCCAAACCCGCTGGCGGCGATTGCGAGGCCAGCGCCTACCAAGGAGCGTCTTGTGAGCTGGAGCTCAAGCGCCCGGTACGCGTTGTTTGTTGGAGCCATGCATCAATCCAGGTCAGCTGCCGCTCAGGCAACCTCACGACGCTGGATCGCGAGATCGGTCCAGTCGTTCAGCGCTTCACGAGGAAGAACCACCAGGCTTTGAGCCGCGAGTTTTGCCGGAGCAACGATATCTTTGGCTGACACCGCACCCTCCGCCTCTCCATCGTGCGTGGCAGACGGCGTCGACCAAACGCTTTTGAGGATGGCAGACGTAGCCGACCAAGCCGTGGCGCTCACCGTCGTTGCGACGAGCCCGGAGGTGAAAAGTTTGCGGATAAGCAAATCGCGCTCAACCCCCGGCTCCAAGGCGAACCGGACCCCGAGGAATTTCGGTCCTGCCGAACAATGTGGCCGCGGAATCAAGCCGACCTCTGTCACGAATACCTTGAGCTCCTGACCTACTTGGCTGACAACCGGTTCATCCTGCTTGATGAGCAGCCCGGCGCCCGACAGCGATATGTCCTTGAGGCGCCCCATCCTTCGTGCATCGCCTGGGCCGACAATCCAGACCGGTTCATCGCCCGCGAAGCGCTCCTCGACGCGTTTCCCGGCACCCTGCAGAGACAACATGCATACGAGGAAAAGCACCACAATGTTGTAGGCGGCCCAAATCGCAACGACAGGGATCAGCGCCGATTCGGAAATGATGCGCCATTCGGGAAGGACGTTGACGAGGATGCCCGCGGCGGTAAGTCCCATAAGGGTTGCTGCCGTCCAAAATACTTTCCTGTCGTAACCCGCGCCCCTAGCCGCCTTGCCCTTCGGCGTCACCTTGAACTTAAGACCGGAGGGCTTGACGAGAGTGACCAGCAGGCTCGGCAAGATTTTGAAGCTCTGGAAGGTGCCCAATACCTGCACCGCCAGCGGAAAATATTCCTTTGGTGCATACAGGCAAATGCCGCCGACCATCGCCAAGACCATCGGGACAAGATAGTGCACAAAGCCCTCAATGGTGACGTTCACCATCGGCAAGACTCCTGTCCACAGGAACACGAGCGGAACCACGCTTGAGAGGAAGAACGTCAAACTCTGGGTGAGCCAGTGCGTCGGCAAAAATAGCAACCGCTGCATGAACGTCAGGCCTTTGCCCAACGGGCCGGCGGCCAGATAGAGAATTTGCATTGCGCCGCGTGCCCAACGGCTTCTTTGGATGAAAAAGGCTTGTATGCCTTCCGGAGCCAAGCCGAAGGCAAGCGGCTCACACAGGTAGCGCGTGATGTAGCCGTTGCGCAGCAGCATCAAGGCTGAGCAACATGTCCTCGGTGATGGATTGCGTCGGCAGCGCGTCTCCTATCGATCGCATCGCCTCGCGGCGCGTCACCGAGTTCGATCCGCAGCAGAAGGCGGCGTCCCATCCGTCGCGACTTGGCATGATGGCTTCGAAAAAGAAGCGCTGGTCGTCGGGAAGCGTCTTGCGCAAGGCAAGATTGGTCTGCATCGGGTCATGATTGTAAAACGTGTGCGGAACCTGAACGATGCCAATGGTGGGGTCGGCAAAGAATCCCATGGTGCGCATCAGAAAATTGCGCTGCACGATGAAATCCGCATCGAACAGTGCAAAATATTCAGCATTCGTCTTCGTCAAGGCGTGATTGATATTGCCGGCCTTGGCGTGTGCGTTATCAGGACGGGTGATGTACCCCACGCCCTTCGCCCCACAAAATTCCTTTAGCCAAGGCCTGCGGCCGTCATCAAGGACCCACACTTTGAAATTCGGATAGTCGAGGCAGAGAGCGCCGACGATGGTCTTCTCCAAGACCTCAAGCTGCTCGTCGTAAGTCGCGATGTAGACGTCGACCGAAGGCAGGCTCTCAAGCCGCATCGACCGCAGCCGCGCCTCATGTGCATCAGCCTCAGCGCTCCGATCGCTCTTTCGCAGGAAGACGATGTAGAGGATCAGCGCGTCGCCGATGGCCAACAGCTCTACGGTAAAGCAAAACCATATCCACCCAGCTCATACCAGGGGCCGTCTGCGGGCAGGACGGTCGTAAAGAACCGCCATTGGAGGTACCAACCAACCACCAGCCAAACGGTGGCGAAAACCAGAATACGGGCCCACGGACGGGCGATCGGCAGCACGGGTCCCAATACGTAGATGGCCCCGACAACGAACATGACCGGGGCCAGAACCTCAAGCAACGGCGCATCGAATAGCACGCTACTGGCTCGCTACCTTCTCGGCCGGCCTGAAGAGGTCGACGAATGACCAAAAGAGCCTGCTTGCCGTTTCCATGACGGCCGGTGCTTCCCGGTGGAAGCGCACGTCGGCCAGGCGACCGATGTCGCAGAAATTGCTGCTGGCCGCCTTCGCGCTTTCTCGCGGCAGGCTGACCTCAACGGTGACGTTGCCTCGCGTGGGCGTAGGGACCTGCGCGGCGAGGAGCCGATCGTCTTCGTGAGCAGCTGAACCGCGCACTTGGCGGACAGTACCTTCCCGCCAAATATCGCTGCCGATCAAACGCACGGACGCGGCATCACCGGGCTTGATCGTCTCGAATTCGCGCTCCGGCAATTCCACGGCGACGAACCTGTGGTCGCAGTCGGCAAAATCGATAACCGTCTGACCCTGGGTTACGGCCGATCCCGGGCTTGCCGGGACGGACCAAACGACATGGTCTGGAGGAAGACTGAAGTTGTATTGCGCCATACGCTCCACGCGACCGCGCTCTTCCGCGATATCTGCCATAAGCTGCAGCGCGCGCGCACTTTCCCTGTGCGCCTCGGTCTCGAGCTCCTGGCGGCGGAGAAAAAGCCGCTCACGCTGCTGCTGCGAGTAGGGTACATCGTTGCTGGCGTCGCGCAGAGTAGACGCCCTTTCGCAGCGAGATCAATTCAGCCTTCAAACGCTCGACGCGGGCGGCGGCCATCTGGCATAGCGCAGCAGTCGCCTCTTGCTTGGCCAAAGCCTCTGCTGAGCGAATTTGCGAGGTTGCACCGGATTTTGCGAGGCCCTGCATGCGCGCGCCGATATCGCGCCGTTGAAGAACCTCTGCAAGGCAGCCGGTACTCTCTGCTTCTGCTTCCTTGATCTCAAGACCGAGTCGTTCGATCTAACCCACCTCGATATGCCTGCATCCGCTGCTCGAGTTCGTGATCCAGCTCCGCGATATCGGCAAGCTGCTTTTGGGCGAGCTCGGACCGGTCCTTCGCCGCCGCTTGTTGACCTTCGAGATCCAGGAGCCGCCGCCGGTCGGCAGAATCGGATTTGATGAGTGTCAACGTCGAAGCGTGATCGATGAACTTGCCCTTGCGAGGCAGCTCGCTTGAAAGATACCCCTCGATCGGCGCCCGTACGCGACTGATCTCCGAGTTGACGAACGCGGAAGAGGAAACGCGGTAGGCGACGTAAGGGGCAAAGGCCCAGACACCCACACCCATGAGCAGGAGCGCCACTGCCACGCGCACGCCCCGAGCACTGATGATTGAGCGGACGTTGGGGAGTCTTGCCATTGGTGGGAGCCTCGAGGGTTGCTCCACCGTTATCACGTACGCCTCTCGCTCCGATTATGAGGACAGCATCAAATTGATTATAATTGCGAGGTTTAGGGCATTGGCTCGACCTCGCCGCGACGTCAGCTTGAGTCACACGCAGACCTCGTGCCGACCACGCAATGTCTGCTTTGGGTCATTAGCGGACATCCTCGCGAACTGGCGCCAAGTCTGCTTTGGGCCAGTAGCGGACTTTCTGGCCGAAGTCCGCTTCGATCTTTAGGGTCTTGCTGCGTCAGCAGTCCGCTCACGCCGAAGTTCTACCGTGGCGGCGCACGATCGCCAAGAATACTGCGATCAGGGCGACGGTGGCGGGGACGAAAAAGTCCGGCGATCCTAGCAGCCACAGAATTTCGCTCGCCAGCACGCACCAGAGGAGCGGGATGATCATCAGCAGCGCGCCGCCGCGAGGCACGCATGCAAGGACGGCGAGCGTTGCCAGAGCCGTCGGCTCGGGAAAGATTCCGAATGTTTCGGCGGCGGTCCATGGTCGCCCCATGAGCGGGGCGATGAGGGGATAGCCGATCACGGCTGTCGCGAGTAGCACGGCGGTGGCGCCCGCGACGAGGCCCGTAACCGGCGCGAGCCGAAGTCTTTCGCTGATGGCACCGCACCAGATGAGCGCCAGCCCCTGAAGGGCGAATAGCGGAGCGGCGTAGGCGACGACCCAATTGATGGTGGCGTAGCGCTCCCACAGAAACGACCAGGCGATCCACATCCACAGCGCTCCGAGGATCGCAAAGACCACCCGGCTTGCGGCAGCGCCACCGCGCAGCGTCAGGAACAGTAGTAGCAATCCGCACGCAAGGGCAGCGACTTGCAACGGCCAGAGCGCCTCGTTGTGCAGCTCGATGAGGCGGTAGTAGACGCGCGGCGAGAAGAGCAGGAAGTCCTGCGGGGCGTACGTCAGCCAGTCCGACATCTAGAGGTCCTTGACGTAGGCCGCCATCTTCTGGCGCAGGGCTTCGTCAGGAAGCGCGCCGCCGGCTGCGCCGAGGTTCTCACGCACGTGGTCGACGCGACTGGTCGCCGGAATGGCACACGTGACAGCGGGATGCGAGATGATGAACTTCAAGAGAAACTGCGCCCAGCTCGTGGCGCCGATCTCGGCCGCGAACGGCGGCAGTGTCTCACCCTTGAGCTTGTTGATGAGCGCGCCCCGCTGAAAAGGACGATTGATGATGACGGCGATGTTCCGCTCCTGCGCCAGTGGTAGGATGCGCTCTTCAACATCGCGGTCGAGCACATTGTAGGTGATCTGCAGGAAGTCGATCGGGTGCGCCCGCATCACCGCCTCGACGTCGTCGTGCCGACGTCCGTGCGAGGTTGTGATGCCAACGTAGCGCAATTTGCCGGCTGCCTTCATCTTGAAGAGCAGCGGCAGGTGCGCCTCCCACGCCAGTAGATTGTGGACCTGCAGGAGATCGAACTGCGGCACGCCCCACGCTTGACGCGAGCGCTCGACCTGGGCGACGCCCCCCTCGGTGTCTGCTGTCCAGACCTTGTCCGCGGAAAATACATTAAGACTACCCTGCTTGCGCAGGCCGTACCCGATCGTCGGCTGAGAAGATCCGTACATCGGTGAGGAATCAATCAGTTTACCGCCGCCGGCTAAGAAGGCCGCGATAACGGCGGCGCACTCTTCCTGCAATTGCCGGTCATCTCCGACGTTGAAAGTTATAGAGCTGCCAAGCCCCACCAAAGGCAACCGCTCGCCGCTTGAGGGGATCGGTCGAGTAGCGCCGATGGCCGCAGCCGGAGCACCGAACAAAGGCGTCGCCCAGCTGACCACTCCGGCAACCGATCCGATGACGAAGCGACGGCGTGTAATGTTCATTGTTCAACTCTGCAGGTAACGAAACAACTGGCAGCGCCTAGGAGAGTTCCGACCGCGCGGCAAGGCTGCCGCCGCGTCAAAACAATGATGCAGGGCTCTACCGCAAGACAAACGTTCGCGTCACTCTAGTGGCCGTGCCCCGTCCTTTGGGGTGAGGTCGGGCATCGGGTCATCTCGATCTTGTGGGCGGACTGCGCTCGAGCGCGAAGCGTAAAGCAGGATCTTCCAACCGCTCGTCGTCAAAGGAAGGGCCGTCCACCGGTGACCGCAATGGTCGCGCCCGATACGTAGCTCGACATTGGGTCGGCCAGCATGACGTAGGCCGTCGCGAGTTCGGCTGGCTGGCCCGCGCGCTTCATCGGCGTGTTCTCACCGAACTTTGCCACATGCTCGGCCGGCATGGTCGAGGGAATCAGCGGCGTCCAAATCGGGCCCGGAGCAACGGCGTTGGCTCGGATGCCCTTGTCGGCGAGCAGCTGTGCAAGGCCGGCCGTGAAATTGTGGATCGCTCCCTTCGTCGTGGCGTAGGCGAGCAGCGTAGGATTGGGCGCGTCGGAGTTGATCGATGCCGTGTTGATAATGACGCTGCCTTCGCTCATGTGCGGTACGGCCGCCTTCGTCAGGTAGAACATGGCGTGTATGTTGACGCGAAATGTCAGGTCCCACTCCTCGTCGGAGATGTCCTCGATCTTCTTGAAGGTCGCCTGATGCGCGGCATTGTTGACAAGGATGTCGATGCCGCCAAGATCCGATACGGCCTTATCGATGATCGCGCGACAGTGTTTTGGATCCTGGACGTCCCCCGCAACAAGGATGGCCTTGCGTCCGGCCTCCTCCACGAGTTTTGCCGTGTCTTTAGCGTCTTCTTCTTCCTCAAGATAAGAGATGAGGATGTCGGCGCCTTCGCGGGCATAGGCAATCGCCACGGCGCGACCGATGCCACTATCCCCGCCGGTGATCACCGCACGCTTGCCCTTGAGCCGACCGGAGCCCTTGTACCTTTGCTCCCCATGGTCGGGGCGCGGCTTCATCGCCTTCGTATAACCGGGCGGTTCCTGTTGCTGTTCAGGGTAAGGGGGCTTCGGGTATTGGGTCATGACTCGATCCTCAGTTTGTCGCGAGACCAACATAGGCGCGCATCGGAGGTTCCCGGCCCAGGACGAGAAGTGCTCTCCCTGCCCCCGATTCGCCCGGCGCTAAGCGACGATGCGCATGGGCGCGTAGCGCATGCCCAGTCTCAGCAACTGGTCGATGAGCTCCGGGTACGAAATGCCGACGTGCGCGGCTGAGCGTGCGAAGTCCTCATCCTTGGCAATTTGCGGGTTGGGGTTTGCTTCCAAGAGATATGCATCGCCGCTTTCGGTCAGGCGATAATCTAGCCGCGCATAGCCGCTCAGGCCGAGGGCCCTGTAAATGTCCTTGGAGACGCTCGCCAAGGTGCCTTGTTCTTTGATCCGATAGCTTCGCCGGGCCCGTCTTCAGGCCATGCTGACGCTGGTACTCCGGATCCCACTTGGCGCGATCGGTGGCTATCAGCGGCTTGTCGCTATCCTTCTTGGTGCTGGAAAATTCCCAAGCGGGGAGCGTGGTGATGCGATCGTTGCCCATCACGCCGACATAGATCTCACGGCCCTCGATGAACTCCTCGGCGATTGCCGTCGACTTGGTCGTCCGATGGATGAACGTAACGCGTTCGGAAAGCTTGTCGTCGTCATTGACGACGGAAGCTGACGAGATGCCGGCCGAGCCCTCTTCCGTGAGCGACTTGACGAACAAGCGGGAAGCCAAGCCGGTCCGGCCTCTTGAACGCACGGCGCTGCGGGAAGATGGCGAACTCGGGCACTTTGATTCCCTCGTAGGAGAGGATCTTCTTGGTCAGCGCCTTGTCGCGCGCCAGCGTCAGCCCGCGCGGGTTGCAGCCTGTATACGGCTGCTTGCGTAACTCCAGATAGCTGACCACGTGCTGATCGAAGTGGCCGATGCCATCGAACTCCTCGACGAGGTTGAAAGCGATGTGCGGCTTGTGCGCGTCGATGGCGCCACGAATGGTCGACAGGTCGTCGGAGACGCCAATCGCGACAACTTCGTGACCGAGTTCCTCCAGTGCGTCGCGCACGTCGAATTCGGTCTTGCGCAACTCGCGCTGTTTTTCGCTGAAATCCTTGAGGTCCCCGACAGGCAGCAGCTTCTCGTCAGCCAGCATGATGACGCGCAACTTGCGGCTAGGCTGGTACTTGGCTTGTTTCTTTTTCACAGCGGGAGCCTCGGTGAGTTCTTGAGAATGTCCGTCGTCGTGCGCGAGACGAGCTTCACGACCTCTTCGATGGTTGTTGCCGTCGGCCGCGAGTGCTTGAGGTTCAAGGCGCGCGCGCGCTGGATCAACTGGCGCAGCACCTGATCGACCGTATAGGCGGGTACACCCAGCGGGCGGGCGAGCTCCTTCCGCACCGGCGACCTGATGGTGCGCAGGACGCTCACAGCGGATGGCGAGCGACCGTTGGCGCGGTGCGCCTCTCCCGGGCCGACAAATATGCGGCGCAGTTCATCGTCGAACTTGGCGCTGGCATCCACCCCGTAGAACGCGCGCTTTTCTTCATAGTGCTCGGCCAGGGTGCGCTCGTTGCCGTGCAGCTCGCCTTCCGGCCGGCGATCAGTGACGAGAGGCGGGAGGTTGCGGCATTCCGACAGCCATGCATCGACAGCCTCCAGCTTTTCGATGGCCGGCCAGTCGCGGTACTGCCGCCTCCACAGGCGCTTTGGCAGCAGCCAGGTCGCGAACGTTTCGGCGAAGTCTTCCACAGGGTGCGACTGGGCGTACCATGAGTTGAGATGCACAACATGCCGCCGGCTATGCGGCTTTACCGCGTACGAGGATGGATACTGTCGGCTCGGCGAGCCAAACACGGCGACGTATTCGGGTCGCCGGTAGAACTGAAACGCTTCGTCGATGGCGTGACCGGTCTCGTGGCGGATGATCCGCAAGGCCTCGCGTTCCGAAGCTCCTTCGGCCTCCAGCATCAGTCGGCGTTCAAGCCGGATAAGGCGGGGGTGGGCGAGATAGAATGGGATGGCGAAGCCGACGATACCGTCCGGGTTGAACCACTCCTCGGATAACCAGATCGAGGGCCGCACTTTGATCTGACGGTCGGTGAGTTCACCAAACACGTGCGCGGCGCGCTGGCTGACGGGCGTTCCACTCAAGCGGATCGGCAGGTCGCAAAAACGAAGCTGGAGAAGCTCTTTATCCGAGAGGCGATCGATCTCCCGCGGCCTGTTAGGCATTTCATTGTGGCGCTTCTGATTGCGCGTCCTGTTCTACTCAGCGCACATCAAACGTTTGGCGCAGCCAAGAGTTGCCTCCCGTGGCCCTCCACGGCGGAAATGAAAAAACACCCCTAGGTCCATGTCATGTCGGCTACCGCGCGTTTTCGGTTACAGACCAAACCCTCTCGAATTGCAGGCGAGGGCGTATTTGCCATGGAGGACATCCCTTGGGGCATGAAGATCGTCGAGTTCACCGGGGCGTTGATCGATGACGATGAGGCGGAGCGGCGAGCGCAAGCAGGTGCTTCAGCGATCATGGAGCTCGGCGACGGCCTGAACATCGACGGATTCGACAGGGGAGGTATCGCTGCCAAAATTAATCACCGGCGTCGCGCCCCCAATTGCTGCCTCCTCCGCGACGGGGGCAAAATCTGGATCATCGCGGGTGTCGAAGGGATCAGCGCGGGCGAGGAACTCACGTACGACTACGGGACCGATTACTATCCGAGACGACGTCCCCAGATGCGCAGGGACCGAAGTTCTCGCCGATAGTCTTGCTCTAGGGCACGGGACCTTCTCGACCATGCGAGGATGTCCCCTCCCCAAAATTGCTAAGGCCTAGACCAGCCTCGTCGACTTCCGCATTGGTCGGAAGCGGTCTTTTGGCGGTTAGAGCCCTGATGTCAGCTATGGGTCAAAAGCGGACCGGCAAACGCTTAGCCACCTGGGCAGCGCAGGTCGAACGTTCCCGCTACCCAGCGAACTCCTTTTCACACCACCGCGCAGACGCGGCTCACTCCTCCTACGCGCCTGATCGCGTCTCGGCAGCGACTATCGGGAGAGGGACAGCCTGTTTCTTTTTGAACGGGCCGAGCAAGAAGCTGTTCAACGGACGCTCGACTAGCAACCCGATGAGAAGGCCGACGGCGAGGGCGCACCCGGCGAGAACCGCCTTTGTGCCGAGGACGCCCAGCGTTGGGAACATGCCGGCTGCGCGGATTACTTTTGTGCAGATGGCGAGCGTGAAAAGATTGGACAGATAAATCGAGAAGGATGCATCGCCGAGGCGCGTCAAAAGTCCTGGGTTCCACCAGCCCCAGGTGCGCTCGATGCTGAGCAGCGAGAACAGGACCCCGGCGTCGGCGATTCCCCAATAGAGTATTCGGTCATCGCCGCCCGATGTGCCGCGCAACACACCAGCGGCGAAAATGGCCGCGCTCACCGCGAACACAGCGCCGATGACGGGGCCTGATACCAAGTCCTGCGACAGGTACAGCCGGCAGACGAGCATCCCGAGAGCAAAGTCGAGCACCACCGGCATGCCGTAAAAATCGAGCAGGGCGTCGGAGCTGCCCAGGAACCAGCGCCGCATTACGAGGGCGACGAGCACAAGCGTGACGGCCGGAACGCGAAAGCGGCTTGGAAGTAGCAGCCCCAGTCCGAAAAGGACATAGAAGAAGGCTATCTGATTGAGCGCCCAACCGGGCACGAGGAACGGCTGGAGCTGGCCTATAACGGGATGCGCGTACGGGATGAAGAGCATCGAGGCGAGAAAGTGCCGCGCGTCGAACGCCGTCGAATAGAATAACGCGGGCGCAATCAAGAACATTGCCAGCATGGCCAGCGTGGATGCCCAGTAGAGGGGGGCGATGCGTGCAAAGCGTTTGAAGATGTAGCTGCCAATGTGCACGGATCTGCCATGCGTCGTAAGCACGAGAACGAAGCCGCTGATGACGAACAACATGTCCGTGCCAGCCGCTCCGAAGCCCAGCTGTAGATGCCGGCCGTCTATCAGACGCATAATCTGCAGATCGGTGTGATAAAGGACGACGAGCGTCGCCGCGAGGCAGCGGCAAAACTGGATGCTGGCAAAACGCGCGCTGCCGGCCGCCGTAGGAGTGCTGTAGGAGGTCATCCCGGCTTCCGCCCTACAAGGATCGGCGCCGTTGCGGAATGTCTCGTTGGGCGCGGAGCCGTGCGGGACCTGCCAATTCCGACGCATTTTACGATCTTCGCATCCGGTATACCGCCTGCCCACTAAGCCGAACGGAGGGTGCCCTGGTCCGTCCGTAGTTTCGAAAGGAGTAGCAGTGCCCAACCACGAGCGCATGCCAGTGGTGATGTCGGATTCGGACTACGCCACCCCCTCTAGGAAAAAAATGCCGGAGAGAATTTAGGGTCGGAAGCTGTCTTCGTCGCGCGCCGTCCCGTCCGTCAGCTTAGGGCCAGGAGCGGTCGTCAATGCTAGACGCGCACCGTCGCTCATCAGCGGACATTCTCAGCGCGGCTGTGGGTCAATAGCAGACCTCAGGCGCGGCCCGCGCGATGTCTGCTTTGGGCCAAAAGCGGACTCTGGCTCCGCGTCCGCCGCCACTAAGGCCACAGCCCTAAAGGAACGCCTCGGCAATTTCGCTGGATCATCGCCATTGGGGCCAGGAGGTTGCAGGTGGCATGGCATCCACCGCATAGCGGACTGTGACTCTCTTGTCCGAGCCAACTTCCTCCGTAGCGACGGCGTCACAGTCACGATTTGCTATTGTCGCCGCGAGCGGCCAGCCAGGCTTTTGCTTCTTCGAGTGTGAAGGAATAATCGTGACCGGGCACATCTGAAGGCATTTTCGCACCCGACCCGACGTCAGTTAGGTAAAAGCGGTGCTGGCCCTTACCCACTTTGTCGAGCCGAAAGCCCTTCCGTTCGGCTAAGTGGTGAACTCGCTTTTCATCGGCTCCGGCCATGGCGCCTCAAACGGCTGCAGCAATAAGAATGCTGGCGGGGTGGCGTAGAGGAACGTCACTGATGCCCAACTGCTATAGGGCTATCAAGGCCGTCCTGCTATGGTACCGAGGGATCGAGCGCGCTGAGAGTTGCGCTCGGAATGCGTAAAACCCAATTCTGGAACCTGCGTTTTGCGTGCGGCTTCTCCCAATGGAGGTCCCCAATGCAGGCAAAGAATCTCTGTGATCGGTTGGGTGCGTCGCTGCGCGAAATGGCGCCAGCGCCGGCTGACTTGGCCATCCCCCCATCGATGTGGGATCTGCTGAGTGCCATAGAGCGGGCAGAGCATGAGCATATTCTGCGACCCCAAGCGGAGGCCTGGGCGGCGGCCCACCCAAACCGAAAGCGGACTGCCAGCTAACTTGCGACGTCTCTACGATGCCAACCTTCTGCAGCCGTCAGATAACGGCGCGCGCAACGAGCCGCTCGTGAGTTGGCTGTCCGACTGCGGTTAAGAGCCCGGCAGCGATCAGGGCATCCACCGCTGACTTTGCTTGCTCCATCGTGAGGCCAGTCTCGTCTTCAATCGATGCCCAGACATTCGCGTCGAACTCCAATCCAGATCCGTCGCTGGCGGCGTGCGCCGCAATCCACCCCATCATGCCAAGCGCGTTCCGCTTCTCATGTTGAAGGTCTAGGCCGCACTCGAACCAGCGAGACCATCGCGAAAAATCGGACATCGGATTGTCCCTTCATGTGAACCGCATCAGGTCTTCTTAGTGACCGGGCAATACAAAGGCCCACCTAGACACGGCAGCGCGCGGTTGATGGCAACTGCCGCCTTGCCGTGCGGAGAACGGAACCTGGGAGACCGCCCGCAAGAGAGAAAGAAAGGGTGGTGGCGAATAAGGACGATCCGGGGCCCGATGCGCTTGTCGAGGCCCCTCTAGTTTGTACGTTGGAACCAGTTTTCCACCTATGCATGGTGCTCGCTGCCTGGAACGGCGCCACCAGAACTCGGTCGTTGAATGATCAGCCGCGCGCTCCCCGGCGTGCGTCGAGCGCCGCCAGGGACTCGGGCCGCCCGCTGGTGCTCACGGCCCGACGGGCGGCTGCCATCGGGGCCTGCGTGGTCCATGATGCGGAGCCATCGCCGACCACCGCCGCTGGCACTTGCCGGGCGCGCGTCTACCTGGGTAGCGTGAACCGCGCGTGGAACTTTGCAGCACGCCCACTGGTTTCGCGCTCAGAGCTACCGGAGAATTTCCATGGCTTTGCACGAGAACCGACCTGGCCCCAAGCCGGGATCACCGTCGCCATCGCCCGCTCCCACGACGGATCCAACGCCGAGCCCGACGAGCGAACCGCGACCGACACAGGCGCCAATTCAATAGCCCTTGGCCACAGGCGGAGATCACGATGACACCCAAGCCCAAGCCCGACGACGAGCCCGACGCCATCGATCTTGAGCAGGACCTCGGAACACGCCCAGCGGAGCCCGTCGAGACGGACTCGAATGACCAGCCAGCCGCCGACGCGAACGGTGACTTCGACGACGAACGCGAAGACGAGAACCAAGCCGTGCCAGACCCTGCGTAGGCGCCCGACGCCTGCAAAAGAGCGTGCACCATGGCGATTAGGCGTTGGTACCGAATAGTGCTACCAATGGGGACCCACGCAGCACCGAGCCCGCCCCAGCTCTGCGGGCTTTGCCTCCCCGTTGATCATCGCGTCTTGTTGCGCGTGCGAGGATTGATCGACAGCTCGGGACATAAGCGACCACAGAAGGTCGCACCGCCTCTGGCAGCTTGCGCTTGGCCGCGCCTCTGGAGTTGGAACGAGCCTTTCAGCTGCGGTGTCGAAATGCATCGAGCTGACTGAGCGGTTACCCACCGCTGGCCAAGGGCTCTCTGCTGCAGGTCAGGCAGAACG
The DNA here is from genome assembly GCA_963812795.1 of uncultured Alphaproteobacteria bacterium. GTDB lineage: Bacteria > Pseudomonadota > Alphaproteobacteria > Rhizobiales > Hyphomicrobiaceae > Hyphomicrobium_A. The sequence goes on from CAWEWG010000007.1 coordinate 983,110, forward strand.
CAATTGAGTGGAGGTCGCTATGCCGACTGATAACGAGAGCAAGTTGCTTGCCGTCTTAGAAAAGCTGTTCCCGATGGGCACGACGCTGCGCTTTCTTGAGACCACAGAGCCGGACCACGTGGGCGGAGAATTTCATCGCGTCCGCATTGACTACGTCAAGGATTCGATAAACCTGCGCATTCCGCGGGCGTTTGTCGAGGAACACCGAGACTGCCAAGCCAGCAGTCAAGTCGAACTCGAGGAGCGGCTGACAAAGTTCATCGTCGACAAGCTGAGCACGTTTGAGCCCAACCCAGGACCCCGACTTAGGCCGGTGATCGCTTGGACACTCGCGCCAGACACCGCCATTGCCCCCGCCGCGGAGCTCACGTAGTGCCTCGGCATCTCAGCGACGAGTGTCCGCTTGGGTCATGTGCTATCGACACGGAGTCGCCTCGAAGGCGGCTTAGCGTCTGCGCATGAACTCAGAGAACCTCCATACGCAGCGTGATCAGATCTCTGCCGACGTCGGTGCGCTCAAGAGGGGCGCTGCTGAAATGAGCCAGCTCCTCGCCGAAGAAGTGTTGGGCGGTGACGATTGGGAGCGTGCCATTCGCGTCTTGGCCGAGTGTAGAGCAGAGCGAACACGACTCGACCGGCACCTAATACACCTGGATGCAACGGTCGCGCTTATGTGGGACTGTGACCTGTAGAGGTCACCGCGGCTTATCCAACCGCTCAAAACCGATCTCGACTGACCTGGCCTCTGTCGACTTCGCCGGCAAAAGTTTGCTTGCTTGTGGCGTGCCATGCCTGCCGATCCCATGAGATACCGCTCGGCAGTATGACTTGCCAGAGTGGGCGGTGGTTGGCTCTCAAGTGGTAGTTCAAAATCTTACGATCGCTAAAGCACGCACCTTTCGGTTCGCGCCCGATACGCAATTGTTCGGCGACTGTGACCCCAAGACTGTCGCGCCCGAGCAGTTCGTGGGCGACCCCAACCGACCCGACGTAAAGGGACTACGCGAAATCGTCGCCATCAAGGTCTCAGGAAGCGAGGCGCACCGCGTCGTCAAGGTCTGGCGTGCGTTGTGGAAAAAGATGGCGGTGTTCGGGTACTGCGAGCTCGAGCGAGATCCGTCACTGATGTTCGCGAACTCCGCCCCGCAGCCACGCTCCGCGTTATGGCGTGAGGGCGAAGCGGTTCGCCTGGTGAAGCAGGCATGGCGGCAAGGCTACCGGGGCTTGGCAGCGCTTCTGGTCGCCGCTTGGGACACGCAGCTGTCGCCGGTCGACGTCCGCCGCCTGGGCGCCCGCGACCTGAAGCGCGACCAAGTGGGCCTGTGGTTCGACCTAGCCCGGGCCAAGACCGGTCAGGATGCGATCGGCACGCTTTCGCGACGTGGCGCCTTCGTGGTGATGGCCTATCTAGAGGGACAGGCTGCAGAGCCCGTGGGCGCCGCGCCGATCTTTCGCAACCGTTCCGGCGCCCCTTACTCGAAGGACACCCTGGGCGACGATTTCCGGGCCGTACGCGCCAAACTTTTCGGAAGAGCAGAAACCCGCCAGCTGGCCGACTTCCGCCGCTCCGGGGCCGTGGAGGCCATTTCCGGCGATGTCGCGCCAAGCAAGCTCGCCGCCAAGATGGCCACCACCATCTCGGCATCGAACCGACTACATAAGACCTACTCCCCAGCGCAGCTCGCGCATGTGCGGGATGTCGACGATGCAAGGAGGCGTGGCCGGGCTCGTCTACGCGAACAAAAACCGACCGAAAGTGTCACCACTCCGGCCGGAAAAGTGTCACCGTCAGACAGCTGACGAGCTAAGCTATTGAAGTCGTGGCGCGAGAGACGGGACTTGAACCCGCGGCCTCCGGCGTGACAGGCCGGCGCTCTAACCAACTGAGCTACTCCCGCAGTCAAAAACGCGCGCCCCGGGGGACGCGCTGGCCACGAAGCGATGACTTACGTGGCTCCCCCGGCGAAGTCAAGATTGCCCGCGGCCCGGCACGTTGAAAGGCGTTAAGCCGCGCCGGGACTTGCCGCCGCCGGCCGCAGCCGCGCAGGCCGCATCCCCGCTACAGCCGCTTCATGAAATCGCGCTTGCCGATCTCCAGCCCGTTGTGGCGCAGGATGTCGTAGGCGGTCGCGGCATGGAAATAGAAATTGGGCAGGGCGAAGTGCAATAGATACTCCGCACCCGTGAACGTCAGCTCGCGCGGGCCGGCCTTGATGGTGATCTCGCGGGTGGCCGCCGCCTCCATCGGCTCGGGCTTGGCCTGCGCCAGCACGGCGAGCGTCTCGGCGATGCGCCGCTTGAGGTCGGCGAAGGTCTTCTCGCCGTCGTCGTGCACCGGGGGCGTCAGGCCGGCGAGGCGTCCGACGCTGAGCTTGGCGAAATCGCACGCCGACTGCACCTGCTTCTTCAACGGATACATGTCGGGATAGAGCCGCGCCCACAGCAGCGCCTCGGGATCGATCTTCTTGGCCTCGGCATAGGCGGCGGCTTTGTCGAGGATCGCATCCAGCGCATCGAGATGCTTGGTGAACGACGGGATGGCAATCTCATACATCGTGATGGGCATGGCTATTCCTCTTGAGCCAGAGCGTCGGCCCGCAGGGCCCGGGAGCGTCTAGGCGAAGCCAAGCTCTGCTTGGACGCGACCCGCGGCTCATGCCGCGGCTATCCACAGGGCAGCACGTGGATTGAGCGAGAATTGCGTCAGCTTGTGTCGCATGAAGAATGGTGGGCGATGAGAGGGTCGAACTCCCGACATCTTCGGTGTAAACGAAGCGCTCTACCACTGAGCTAATCGCCCGCCTGCGCGAGGTGTAGCGCGCCACACGGTCCCGCGCAATCGCGCCGGCGCCGCGGCTGGCAAGCGCCGCAAAAGCAAAGGCGCGCCGCGATGGTTGCGCGACGCGCCGAAGCTGCAGCCGAAGCTGAAAGGGCGCCTGTTAGTTCAGGATTTCCTTCAGGCCCTTCGACGGGCTGAACTTCGGCACCCGCGAGGCGGGGATGTTGATCGTCGCGCCGGTGGCCGGGTTGCGGCCCTCGCGGGCCTTGCGCTTGGCCACCTTGAAGGTGCCGAAATCGGGGATGCGAACCTCGTCGCCGTTCTTCATGGCGCTGCGGATGTGCTCGAGCACAGCGTCGACCGCCACGCTGGCTTTATCCTTCGTGAGCTCGGCTTCCTTGGCGACGGCGTCGATCAAATCTTTCTTGCTCATCTCGTGTCCGTCCTTTGCGTTCGGAATGCGACTTGGGGGAGTCGGGCGGAAGGTTGGGGTCCCGCGCGTGTTGCTGAAGCCGCAACAGTGCGTGAGAAAAGCGCCCAATATCGGCCCCGTCAAGGGGGAAATGGCGCGAATTTGCCCGAAAAACCTGGGGAAACGGAGGGGTCCGCGGCGCACGTAGCGAGAACAAAAAACCTCGCGACGTGGTGGTCGCGAGGTTACCGTAGTTGCATGACAAAACACGCGACGCTCGCCTGCCGCGCGTACGCGCGTCTGATCAGTGCGCCGTGATGCGCGCGCCGCCGGCGCCGTCTTCGGCCTTCACGGCCGCGGCTTCCGCCGCTTCGTCCCAGGTGATCCGCTCGGGCGACCCGCACGAGCGCGACTCTCAGAACGTCGTCGACGCGCGCCACCGGCACGATCTCGATCTTGTTCTTGATCTCCGCCGGGATCTCCGCGAGGTCCTTAACGTTCTCTTCAGGGATAATGACGGTCTTGATGCCGCCGCGCAGGGCGGCGAGCAGCTTCTCCTTGAGGCCGCCGATCGGCAGCACGCGGCCGCGCAGCGTGATCTCGCCCGTCATGGCCACATCCTTGCGCACCGGAATGCCGGTCAGCACCGAGATGATCGCCGTCGCCATGGCGACGCCGGCCGACGGGTCCATCCTTCGGCGTCGCGCCTTCCGGCACGTGCACGTGGATGTCCTTGCTTCTCGAACAGCGACGGATGGATGCCGAAGTCGACCGAGCGCGAGCGCACGTAGGCGTTCGCGGCCTGGATGATCTCCTTCATCACGTCGCGCAGGTTGCCGGTGACGGTCATCTTGCCCTTGCCGGGCATCATGACGCCTTCGATCGTCAGCAGCTCGCCGCCGACCTCCGTCCAGGCAAGACCGGTGACGATGCCGACCTGGTCCTCCAGCTCCGCCTCGCCGTAGCGGTACTTCGGCACGCCGAGATAGGATTCGAGGTTGGCCAGCGGTGACCGACGACGGTCTTGTTCTGCGAGGTGAGGATCTCCTTCACCGCCTTGCGGGCGAGCTTGGCGATCTCGCGCTCGAGCGAGCGCACGCCGGCTTCGCGCGTGTAGCGCCGGATCAGCTCCAGCAGCGCCGCGTCATCGACCGTCCACTCGTCGGCCTCCAGGCCGTGCGCAGCGCGCTGGCCGGGGATCAGATGGCGCTTGGCGATCTCGATCTTCTCGTCCTCGGTGTAGCCGGCGAGACGAATGATCTCCATGCGGTCCATGAGGGCCGGCGGAATGTTCAGCGTGTTCGCCGTCGTCACGAACATCACGTTCGACAGGTCGTAGTCGACCTCGAGGTAATGGTCGTTGAACGTCGAGTTCTGCTCGGGATCGAGCACCTCGAGCAGCGCCGCCGCCGGATCGCCGCGGAAGTCCGAGCCCATCTTGTCGATCTCGTCCAAGCAGGAACAGCGGGTTGGTCCGCTTCGCCTTGCTCATCGACTGGATGACCTTGCCGGGCATCGAGCCGATGTAGGTGCGCCGGTGACCGCGGATCTCCGCTTCGTCGCGCACGCCGCCGAGGCTCATGCGCACGAACTCGCGGCCCGTGGCATTGGCGATCGACTTGCCGAGCGAGGTCTTGCCCACGCCGGGAGGCCCGACGAGGCACAGGATCGGCCCCTTCAGCTTGTTGGTGCGCGCCTGCACCGCGAGATACTCGAGGATGCGCTCCTTGACCTTCTCGAGGCCGTAGTGCTCGGCATCGAGGATGGCCTGCGCCTCGTCGAGGTCCTTCTTGACCTTGCCCTTGATGCCCCACGGGATCGACAGCAGCCAGTCGAGATAGTTGCGCACGACGGTGGCTTCCGCCGACATCGGGCTCATCTGCTTGAGCTTCTTCAGCTCGGCGAGCGCCTTGTCGCTGGCCTCCTTCGACAGCTTGGTGTTCTCGATCTTCTCCTCGAACTCGGCGATGTCGTCGCGCTCGTCGGTGTCGCCGAGCTCCTTCTGGATGGCCTTCATCTGCTCGTTCAGATAGTACTCGCGCTGCGTCTTCTCCATCTGGCGCTTCACGCGCGAGCGGATCTTGCGCTCCACCTGCAGCACGGAGATCTCGCTCTCCATGAGCGTGTAGACGCGCTCCAGACGCTCGGAGATCGTCGACGGTCTCGAGCATTTCCTGCTTGTCGGCGATCTTGATGGCGAGGTGCGAGGCGATGGTGTCGGCGAGCTTCGAGTAGTCCTCGATCTGCGCGACGTTGCCGAGCACCTCGGGCGAGATCTTCTTGTTGAGCTTCACGTAGCTCTCGAACTGCGTCACCGCCGAGCGGGCGAGCGCCTCGATCTCTTCCTTGGCGCCGACGGTCTCCGGCACCCGCTCGACCTCGGCTTCGAAGTAGTTGGCGTTGTCGGTGTAGCGCTGGATCTGCGCGCGCGCGGTGCCTTCGACCAGCACCTTGACGGTGCCGTCCGGCAGCTTCAGCAGCTGCAGCACGGAGGCGAGCGTGCCGACCGGATAGATGGCGTCGGTGGCCGGATCGTCGTCGCCGGCGTTCTTCTGCGCGGCGAGCAGGATGTGCTTGTCGGAGCGCATCACCTCTTCGAGCGCGTTGATCGACTTGTCGCGCCCGACGAACAGCGGCACGATCATGTACGGGAACACCACGATGTCGCGCAGCGGCAGGACCGGGTACAGATCCTTGCCGCCGTCTTGTCTTTCGTCTTGTTGTCTTCGCTCATCTCGCTACCTATCGTGGTCGCCGCGTTCTAATTCGAGAGCGTTGGGCGCACTTTGCGCGCCGGGCGCTCCCTCAGGACATCAAACGCGTATGCCCTGGCACTATTGAGGCGGACGCCGCCGGGTCACTCTGACCCTTCCGCCTCGGAACTTTGCACACCTTCGCAGAAGCAGCGCCCCATGTGAAATGGGGCGGACTGCCGCCGGATCAAGAGCCGCCGCCGCGTTGCCGGCAGCTTCGCCGTCAGGAAAGAGCCGCCTCCCTCAGGCGGCCCCGGTGATCACGAGGCGCTCGAGCCCTTTTCATCGGCCCGGTCGGAATAGATGCGCAAGGGACGAGCGCTGCCTTCCACGACTTCCGGCCCGATGACGACTTCTTCCACACCTTTCAGCGCCGGAAGGTCGAACATCGTGTCGAGCAGGATGCCTTCCATGATGGAGCGCAGACCGCGAGCACCCGTCTTGCGCTCGATCGCCTTGCGGGAGATCGCCTTCAGCGCGTCGGTGGTGATCGTCAGCTTCACGTCTTCCATCTCGAACAGGCGCTGGTACTGCTTGACGAGCGCGTTCTTCGGCTCCGTCAGGATCTGCACCAGGGCCTCTTCGTCGAGGTCCTCGAGCGTGGCGATGACCGGCAGACGGCCGATGAACTCGGGGATGAGCCCGAACTTCAAGCAGATCCTCCGGCTCCACGCCGCGCAGCACTTCGCCCGTGCGGCGCTCGTCGGCGCCGACGACCTTGGCCGAGAAGCCGATCGAGGTGCCCTTGCCGCGCCGCGAGATGATCTTCTCGAGGCCGGCGAAGGCGCCGCCGCAGATGAACAGGATGTTCGTCGTGTCGACCTGCAGGAACTCCTGCTGCGGATGCTTGCGGCCGCCCTGCGGAGGCACGGAGGCGACGGTGCCTTCCATGATCTTCAGCAGCGCTTGCTGCACGCCCTCGCCCGACACGTCGCGCGTGATCGACGGGTTGTCGGACTTGCGCGAGATCTTGTCGACCTCGTCGATGTAGACGATGCCGCGCTGCGCCCGCTCGACGTTGTAGTCGGCGTTCTGCAGCAGCTTGAGGATGATGTTCTCGACGTCCTCGCCGACGTAGCCGGCTTCGGTGAGCGTCGTCGCATCGGCCATGGTGAACGGCACGTCGAGCATGCGCGCGAGCGTCTGCGCGAGCAGCGTCTTGCCGCAACCCGTCGGGCCGACCAGCAGGATGTTCGACTTGGCGAGCTCCACGTCGTTGTTCTTCGACGCGTGGTTGAGCCGCTTGTAATGGTTGTGGACGGCGACGGAGAGGACGCGCTTGGCGTGATCCTGGCCGATGACGTAGGAATCGAGCACCGCGCAGATTTCCTGCGGGGTCGGCACGCCGTCGCGCGACTTCACCAGGGTGTTTTTGTTCTCTTCCCGGATGATGTCCATGCACAGCTCGACGCATTCATCGCAGATGAACACGGTCGGACCGGCAATTAGCTTGCGCACCTCATGCTGGCTCTTGCCGCAAAACGAGCAATAGAGGGTATTTTTCTCTTGAGCCATTCCGGATGTCTCACCCCTCCTCGGGCAGCCGCGCACCGGATAAGCCGATGCTCGCCTTGGAAGATTCCTGTCTCATACCGCCCGGCGAAATGGCGGGTCCGAGTCCATTACAGTGATCTGAGCACGCTAGCGTTCTCTAGATCAAGATTGGATTAACGGATACCTGCCCACTCAACGCCGAAGCGGCTCGATTACCACAGTTTTGTGGCGCTTAAAGGATCGGCGTCACGTAGCCTTTCGCCGCCGCAAACTCGCCACAGACGCACGAAGATGACCCCGCCTGCCCGGCCGCGCAAGAGGGCCGTGGGGCCTGCGGCCATTCGGCTGCATTTGCCGGTGGACTAGGAGGCGCTCTTGGCGTCGATGGCGCCGAAGTCTACTTCGTCCCGGTTCGACAGAACCTTGTCGATAAGCCCGAATTCCTGCGATTGATCTGCCGTCATGAAATAATCACGGTCGAGCGTGCGTTCAATGACCTCGTAGCTCTGGCCGGTATGCTTGACGTACACCTCGTTAAGGCGCCGCTTCATCTTGATGATGTCCTCGGCGTGGCGCTCGATGTCGGACGCCTGGCCGGAGAAGCCGCCCGACGGCTGGTGCACCATTATGCGAGCGTTCGGAAGCGCATAGCGCAGTCCCTTGGTGCCCGAGCAGAGGAGCAGCGAGCCCATCGACGCCGCCTGGCCGATGCACAGCGTGGCGATCTGCGGGCGGATGAACTGCATGGTGTCGTAGATCGCCATGCCCGCCGTGACGACACCGCCCGGCGAGTTGATGTACATGGAGATTTCCTTCTTCGGGTTCTCCGCCTCGAGGAACAAAAGCTGCATGCAGACCGATGCCGCCATGTGGTCCTCGATGGGACCCGTCACGAAGATGATGCGCTCCTTGAGCAGGCGCGATGGCAGGTCGTAGCCACGCTCGCCGCGGTTCGTCTGCTCGACCACCATCGGCCAGAACGTGTTCGTCAAAGTGCTGACCGGATCGCGCATGACCTGTGTCCTCTGTTCGTTCGGGTGGGCGGCGCTCGAATCGCGCCGCGCTCCGTCGTCTTTCTTGGGCAGTGGCGCCCGCCGGTGCAAGACCCGCCCTGGGGGGAAAGCGAGCGGCACGGCTATATAGGGTGCGAAAGGCGCGATTACGCCTCCGTGGCGTCTTCCACCTTCTTGAACAGCTCGTCCTTGGTGACTTTCTTCTCCGCGGGCTTGGCTTTGTCGATGACGAAATCGACGACCTTGTCCTCGAAGATCGGCGCCCGCAGCTCCGCCAGCGCCCCCGGCGTCTTCTCGTAGTATTCGTACACGGTCTTTTCCTGACCGGGGAAGCGGCGCGCCTGCTCGATCAGCGCCTTGCGCATCTCGTCCTGCGTGATCTTCAGCTCGTTGCGCTCGGCGATCTCGCCGATGACTAGGCCGAGGCGGACGCGGCGCTCGGCGATCTTGCGGTATTCCTCGCGCGCCTCCTCCTCCGTCTTGCCCTCGTCGGCAAACGTCTTGCCCGAGCGCTTCAGGTTGTTCTCGAGCTGCTCCCAGATGACCGCGAACTCGTTGTCGACCAGCGACGGCGGCAGCTCGAACTCGTGCGACTGCTCGAGCTGGTCGAGCAGCTCGCGCTTCAACTTCATGCGCGCGGCATTGGCATACTCGCGGGCGATCTGTGCGCCGACGAGCTCCTTTAGCTGCGCGACACTCTCGACGCCGAGCGTCTTGGCGAAGTCGTCATTGACCTCGGGACGCACGGGGGAGGCGACCTCCTTCACCTTCACGGCGAAGTTCGCCGCCTTTCCGGCCAGCGTGGCGACCGGGTAGTCGTCGGGGAAGGTGGCGGCGACATCGCGCTCATCGCCGGCCTTGACCCCGGCGATGCCGTCCTCGAAGCCGGGAATGAAGTTGCCCTGGCCGAGCACGATGGGCGCGCCTTCGGCGGTGCCGCCCTCGAAGGCTTCGCCGTCGATCTTGCCGACGAAGTCGACGGTGACGCGATCGCCCGTTTGCGCCGCGCGGCCCTCTTCGGCCGTGTAGCTGACGCTGCGCTCGACCAACTCACCCACCGCCTTGTCGACGGCCTCCGCATCGACGTCGGCGACGAGGCGCTCGAGCTTCAGGCTCTTGAAGTCGGTGAGGTCGAACGACGGCAGCACCTCGAACGTCATCGAATAGGAAAGGTCGGCCTGGCCGGAGAGCACGCGCTCGATCTCGGCCTGATCCTCGGGCAGGCTGACGCTCGGCTGCATGGCCGGGCGTTCCTTACGCTCGGCGAGCGCCTTGTTGCTCGTCTCGCGCACCGTGTCCTGCAGCACCTCGACCATCAGCGAGCGGCCGTACATCTTCTTCAGATGCGGCACCGGTACCTTGCCCTTGCGGAAGCCCTTGAGCTGCACGCGATCCTTCATCTCGTCCAGGCGATCGGCGAAGCGCTTGTCGAGCTCTCCGGCGGGGACGACGACTTGCAGCGTCCGCTTCAGGCCTTCGTTGCTCGTTTCGGTAATCTGCATTGTTCTCCAACCTGCTCGTAAAGCCGACGGCTTTCATTCTGGCGCTTCATCGCGTGGTGCGGGCGGAGGGACTTGAACCCCCACGCCTTGCGGCGCTTGGACCTAAACCAAGTGCGTCTGCCAATTTCGCCACGCCCGCGCGTCGCCCCCGCCTCGATGGCCGGCTTGCGCCAGTCCACATCGCCATGCGGCGAGTTCCTGCGGCTGTCGGGAACGATCGGGCGAAGATATATCTGGCGGGCACCGCAAAAAGCAACGCCCCTCTGCCCCCTCCTGGCGGCCTGCCTAAGTTCGCAGCAGCGAACGGGCGTCCGTTAGGGCGGAAAATGCGCCGCCTTGGCCAGTTGCGAGCGACAATTGGCGCCGCTAGGGTCCGCCGTTCCTGAATGGAGTCGCCCCCTTGATCCCGCCGCGCTCGAGCGTTGCCGCCGCCGTCGGCCGCACGCCTCTCATCAAGCTTCGCCGCGCCTCCGAGGAAACGGGCTGCTTGATCCTCGGCAAGGCCGAGTTCATGAATCCCGGTGCCTCCGTGAAAGACCGCGCCGCGCTCGGCATTATCACCGAGGCGATGGACAGCGGCCGCCTGCGGCCGGGTGGCACCGTTGTCGAGGGCACCGCCGGCAACACCGGCATTGGCCTCGCCGTGCTCGGCAACGCGCTCGGCCTGCGCACGGTGATCGTCATTCCCAACACCCAGTCGCAGGAGAAGAAGGACACCCTGCGCATGCTCGGCGCCGAGGTGGTCGAGGTGCCGGCCGTGCCGTACCGCGACGCCAACAACTACGTGAAGTATTCCGCCCGCCTCGCCGAAGCCCTGGCGGCGACCGAGCCGGGCGGCGCCGTGTGGGCGAACCAGTTCGACAACACCGCCAACCGCGACATCCACACAGCGACCACGGCCGAAGAGATCTGGGTCGACACCGAGGGCAAGGTCGACGGCTTCGTCGCCGCTGTCGGCTCGGGCGGCACGCTCGGCGGCGTTTCCCGCGGCCTGAAGGCCAAGCGCGAGGGCATCGCCATTGCTCTCGCCGACCCGCCCGGATCGGCGCTCTACTCCTATTTTACCACCGGCGAGTTCAAAGCCGAGGGAACCTCGGTCACCGAAGGGATCGGCCAAAGCCGTATCACCAAGAACCTCGAGGGGGCGGCCATCGACATGGCCTATCGGATTCCCGACGAGGAGAGCTTGCGCATCGTCTTCGCCCTCACGGCCGAGGAGGGTTTGTGTTGCGGTGCATCGACGGGCGTCAACGTCGCCGGCGCCATGCGGCTGGCCCGCGAGCTGGGGCCCGGTCATACGGTCGTGACGATCCTGTGCGACAGCGGTACGCGCTATCAGTCGCGCCTGTTCAACCCGGCGTTTCTGGAGGGCAAGTCCCTGCCCGTACCCGGCTGGCTGTCGCGTCCGGCGCCCCCACTTCCATCGGTTTTCAGCGCCACGTAACGCGGATTGAACCGGAGAAGGCGCCGCGATCCTTGCGGGGATCGCCACTTTTGCCTATGTCGCTACGGGCGCGGCTGGCGAGCTGGCGCCAACAATGTTCACGAAACTGCAAGAGAGGGAAACGTGCTCGAAAGCGCCAAGAATTGGATCGTCAGTACCGATTGGCTCGCCTCGCACCTCGATGCCCCCGATCTCGTGGTGTTCGACGCGAGCTGGCACCTCCCGACCGCCGGCCGCGACCCGAAGGCGGAATACCTCGAAGGGCACATCCCCGGCGCCATGTTCTTCGACATCGACGACCTGACCGACGAGAAGTCGTCGCTGCCGCACATGCTGCCCTCGACCGTCAAGTTCGCCTCACGCATGAAAAAAATGGGCATCGGCGACGGCATGCGCATCGTCGTCTACGACACCCTCGGCATGTTCTCCGCCCCGCGCGCCTGGTGGACCTTCCGCGCCATGGGCCATGAGGACGTCGCCGTCCTCGATGGTGGCTTGAAGAAGTGGAAGGCGGAAGGCCGCGAGCTGGAGGATGGTCCGGCGCGCAAACGCACCGAGCGGCACTTCACGCCGCTGATGAACGCCTCGCTGATCCGCGACATGGACGACGTGAAGAAGATCATCGCCAAGCGCTCCGCGCAGCTCGTCGACGCGCGTCCCGCCGGCCGCTTTGAAGGCACCGAGCCCGAGCCGCGTCCCGGTCTGCGCGGCGGTCATCTTCCCGGCTCACGCAACGTGCCTTCGCAGTCGCTGATCAATGCCGACGGCACGCTGAAGCCGACGCCGGAGCTCGCCAAGATCTTCGCCGATGCCGGCATCGACCCCAAACACCCGGTCGTGACCTCGTGCGGATCGGGCGTCACCGCCTCGATCCTGTCGCTGGCACTGGCCGTGCTCGGGCAGACCAACGCCGCCGTCTACGACGGCAGCTGGGCCGAGTGGGGCGCCGAGAACGGCCCCGCCATCGAGACCGGCCCGGCACGTGAGCTGACGCAGTAAGGCGCGAACGTCGCGCCCTACTCTCGCCAGTGCTATCGCGCGCCTTGCGCTCAGGCGCGGCGCGGTTCCGGGTACATGTGGTAGGTGATCATCAGCAGCGCCATCAGGATGGCCGAGCCGAGACCGGCCAACGTGCCGACCCATACGGGCGACCACACGCCGCCGACCTGATCGAGAACCTCTTTGCTGGCGAGGCTGCCGGCGATCGAGGCGATGACGGCGAACACCGCAACCACCATCGGTATCTGGAAGTCGTCGGGCCCGACACCGGAAAAGCGGTTCAGCAACTTGTTGCGAACAATCACCGCGACAATGGTGGCGATGAAGCCGGAGGCGATAGCCAGCGGCGCCGTTTCGAGGTTGGTGCCGATAATGCCGCCGACGAGCGCGCCGATGGCGGCGCCGGTCAGAATGATCACGATGAGACTTGCTGACGTAACTCCCGGCGCCGTGGAAGGCATGGAATTCCCCCTTGTTGTTTTGTCCGCCACCGCGGCGACTGACACGCCGCTTGATGGGCGGAGCTGCAATAGCCGGAGTGTATTGAGTGTTCGCGCCTTAGCAATAGCGGCTGCGTGAGGGGCGGCGAACGCGGCGCCCCGTGTGACACGCATCCAATTGAAATGATTGGCGAGCCCGGGCGCGAACGAACGATCCGGCTGGCGCGATCAGCCGAGTTCATCGATCAGGATCGCCACAAGCCCGTGGGCACCGCTCGCATTGACCAACCGTGCGAGTTCCTGCTGACGCCCGCCGACGGCCGACTTAGGCTGCACCAACCAAGCCCCGCCGTGGGAACACCACCATGGTCTCGTTTCTCCAGAACCAATCCCTCTGGCTCTCCGGCGTGCTCCTCGTCGGGCTGACGACCGCGCTGGCCATGCTCGGCCCCATTCTGATCCGTCGCTACGTGACGCTCGAGAAGCTAACCGCAAACAATGAGGTCGCCGGATTCAAATTCGCGGTCGTTGGCGTGCTGTATGCTGTCCTGCTCGCCTTCGCCATCATTGTCGTCTGGGAAAAATTCGACAACGCTGACAACATTGTGGCGCGCGAGGCCGGAGCGGCTACGAACGTCTACCGCCTGTCGTATGGCTTGGCCGAGGCGCCCGCGACGTCATTGCGCGCAAGGCTCAGCGCCTATCTCGCAGCCACGATCTCCGACGACTGGCCGGCCATGGAGCACGCGAACGAGAGTTCGTCGGCGCGCTTGGCCCTAGATGCCGTCTATGGGTCGGTCCTGGTCTCCTTAACTCCCGAGGTGCGCGACGGCGCTCTGGTAGCAGAGATTTTGCACCAGCTCGACGTGATCACTCAGGAGCGACGTGCCAGGCTCGTTGCCGCCGATGGCACGGTCCCGGGGGTCATTTGGCCCGTTCTGTTTTGGGGCGCCGCAGTCACGATCGGGTTCACGTTTTTTTTCGGTACGCAGAACCTGCTGGCCCAGTCTCTCATGACCGGACTGTTGTCCGTCGTGATTTTATCCGGCCTGTTGATCGTCGTAGTTATCGATCGGCCTTTTTCCGGTGCCGTGACGGTGAAGCCGGATGCACTCGCCAAGGTGCTTGCGGAGTTCGGCAGGACGCCGGCCACTCAATAGCGCGGCACGTGGTGGCGCGATCGAACGCGGCCGCAGGTCCGACCGCGCCCTAGCGTCCCTGGCCGACGTGCGCCAGGATGGCCCGCGCCAAGGCGGCGGCGCGCTCCGCCGGCAAGTCGATCGCGGTGACTTCACCCAGCTCGTCGACGAAGATCGCCACCTCCCCATGGCCGCGTTCGGTGACCTCGATCGAGCCCGTCGTCGTCTTGCACGCGAAGATCGCCATCACACTCCTCGTCGGGCCGGCAATCACTTGAGAACGTTGGTGAGTCCGGATGGGATCGAACCATCGACACCCTGATTAAAAGTCAGGTGCTCTACCACTGAGCTACGGACCCTGCCGAAGCCCGTGCTTTTAGGCGGGGCCGGGCGGTGCGGTCAAGGCAACGGGCGCCGCAGCCGCCATAAGCGCACAACCATCCACCCCTGCGCGCATTGGGCAAATTGGCCGCCGCGCGGGCCATGCGCTAAGAGAGCCGCCCATGGACGACAGCAGTGCAACGGATCCCGCCGCCGCCAAGGCCGGCGGACGGGTGCTTGCCGCCGCGCAGCCATCGCGCGCGGCGACGCTCGCGGCTGCCGATCGCCTGAAGGCCATCGGCCTCATGTGTCTCGCCGTCGCCTTCTTCTCCGCCCTCGACACCTCGGCGAAGTATCTGGTGACGCAGGCGCACCTGCCGGTCGTGCAGATCGTATGGTCGCGCTTCCTCGGCCAATTCCTGATCATGCTGTCGATGCTGAGCGTGCTGCCCGTTTCCGCTTTCCTGCGCACGCGCAAGCTCAAGCTCGAATTGCTGCGCTCGTTTCTCATGGTGTCGACGACGGCCGGCAACTTCCTCGCCCTGCGCCACCTGCGCCTCGACCAGACCATCTCGGTCGTGTTCATGGCGCCGCTCATCGTCGCGCTGCTCGCCGGACCGTTCCTCGGCGAATGGGTCGGCTGGCGGCGCATGGTGGCGATATTCACCGGCTTCATCGGCGTGCTCATCGTCGTGCATCCGGGCATCGGCGGCCTGCACCCGGCGTTCCTCTTCGCCTTCGCGTCGATGCTCGCCTACGCCTTCTTCATGCTGCTGACGCGCTACCTCGCCGCCTACGACCCGCCGCTGGTCATGCTGTTCTATTCCGTGCTGCTCGGCGGCTTCGCGCTCGCCCCGTTCGCCCTCTGGGGCTGGGTGTGGCCGCAAACGCTGGGCCAGTGGCTGATCCTCGCCATGCTCGGCGTGCTCGGCGGCACGGGGCACTATCTCTTCATCCACGCGTATCGACTGGCCCCGGCGTCAACGGTCGCGCCATTCATCTACATGCAGTTGCTGACCATGGTGATGTTCGGCCTCATCGTCTTCGGCGATGTTCCCGACGTGTGGACGCTGGTTGGCGCCTCGGTGATCGTCGGCTCGGGCATCTACCTCTTGAACCGCGACCGCCGGCTGCGCGAAGAGGTCGCCGCCGTCGACCCGCTGTGACCATCCTCCCGACGACTAAAACCGTCATGGCCGCGGAGGCGGCCATCCACGCCAGGTTGCGATGAATACGTCAGTGCGCGAGAATCGCCGCGATCCCGCGACCGGCGAGAGCGCGATGAAAGAACCCTGCGTCTATATCGCCGCGAGCAAACGCGACGGGGCACTCTACATCGGAGTTACCGGCGACCTGCACGACCGCATGGCCATACACGACCAGGGGCTCGTCGAAGGTTTCATCAAGAAGTACGGTGTGAAGTCGCTCGTGTACTACGAGTTCCACGATACGTTCGAGGCCGCCATTCGCCGCGAAAGCCAACTGAAGAAGTGGCGCCGCGCCTGGAAGATCCGCCTGATCGAGAGCATGAATCCCGAGTGGACCAATCTCTTCGATCCCGACAGCGGAGAAATACGCGGCGGCCCTGCGGATACGGCGCGACTAGACACTTCGACGTAGTGAGCGGTGTGATTTGCGTGGATGGCCGCCTGCGCGGCCATGACGGTGGTGAGGCAGCCTCGGCGGTTACCCGTCCCCGTCCATGCGGGCGAGGGTTTCCTCGGCCCAGGCGGCAAAGCGGCCTTCCTCGATGGCGAGGCGCATCGCCGCCATCAGCTCCTGGTAGAACGCCGTATTCACCCACGACAGCAGCATGGCGCCGAGGTACTCGCCCGACTTGACGAGGTGGTGCAGGTAGGCGCGTGAATAATCCCGCGCCGCCGGGCACGCGCTCTGCGGATCGAGCGGCGCTGGATCCTCGGCATGCTTGGCGTTGCGCAGGTTGACCTTGCCGTTCCAGGTGAAGGCGAGGCCGTGGCGGCCGTTGCGCGTCGGCAGCACGCAGTCGAACATGTCGACGCCGCGCGCCACCGACTTGATGAGGTCCGACGGCGAGCCGACGCCCATCAGATAGCGCGGCCTGTCCGTCGGCAGGATGGGCAACACGCCATCGAGCGTCGCCAGCATCAGCTCCTGGCCCTCGCCGACGGCGAGGCCGCCGATGCCGTAGCCGGGGAAATCCATGCCGACCAGCGCTTCCGCCGAGCGGCGGCGCAGGCCGGCATCGACGCCCCCCTGCACGATGCCGAACAGCGCCTGCCCCGGCGCGGCCCGCGCTGGCGAAGGCGACGCGCGCGCGCTCGGCCCAGCGCAGCGACAGCTCCATGGCGCGCTCGGCCTCCTTCTGCTCGGCCGGCAATTCGATGCACTCGTCGAGCTGCATCTGGATGTCGGCGCCGAGCAGGCACTGGATCTCGACCGCCCGCTCCGGCGTCAGCATGTGGCGGCTGCCGTCGATGTGCGAGGCAAAGCGCACGCCCTCCTCGCTCATCTCGCGGATCTTGGAGAGCGACATCACCTGGAAGCCGCCGCTGTCGGTGAGGATCGGGCCGTCCCAGCGCATGAAGGCATGCAGGCCGCCGAGGCGGGCGACGCGCTCGGCGCCGGGGCGCAGCATCAGGTGATAGGTGTTGGCGAGGACGATGTCGGCGCCGGCCGCCTTCACCTGGTCGAAGTAGAGCGCCTTGACGGTGGCGGCGGTGCCGACCGGCATGAACGCCGGCGTGCGGATGAGCCCATGCGGCGTCGTCACCGTGCCGCGGCGCGCGGCACCGTCCTGCGCCAAGAGCTCGAACCCAAACCTCGCCACGCGTTCCTGCATCGTCGCTCTCTAGCTCGTGCTTCTGTCATCCCGGAAGCCGCAGCGCATGCGGAGGCTATCCGGGATCCGGCGAATGAACAGTCTTAGACACCGCTGGTTTAGACGATCATGTCCTTCGGCAAGCCTTACGCTGGATCCCGGCTCTGCGGTCGCTCCGCTCGCTCGGCCGGGATGACAGAAACTCGTTCGGAAGGAAACAGCAGCGAGGCGTCGCCGTAGGAATAGAAGCGGTAGCCGGAGCGAATAGCGTGGCGATAGGCCGCCTGCATACGCTCGAGCCCGGCGAATGCCGCCACCAGCATGAACAGCGTCGAGCGCGGCAGGTGGAAGTTGGTCATCAGGATATCGACGGCGCGGAACGCGTAGCCGGGCGTGATGAAGATGTCGGTGGCGCCGTTGAAAGGTTGTAGCTCGCCCGACCGGGCGGCGGTTTCCAAAAGGCGCAGCGACGTGGTGCCGACGGCGACAATGCGCCCGCCGCCGCGCGCGCACGGCGTTGAGCGCCGCCGCCGTCTCGGCGGATATCTCGCCGCTCTCGAAGTGCATCTTGTGGCCGGCGGTGTCGTCGGCCTTCACCGGCAGGAACGTGCCGGCGCCGACGTGCAGCGTCACGAAGTGGCGCGCAATGCCGCGCTGATCCAGCGCCGCCATCAGCTCCGGCGTGAAGTGGAGGCCCGCCGTCGGCGCCGCGACGGCGCCGTCGTGCGCCGCGTAGATGGTCTGGTAGTCGGCACGGTCGGCCGTCTCGACGCCGCGGCGGCCGGCGATGTACGGCGGCAGGGGCATCTGACCCACGGCGGCAATCGCCGCATCGAGATCGGGGCCCGACAGATCAAAGCCGATCTCCACTTCGCCGTTGTCGCCGCGTGCGACGACGGTGGCATCGAGCGCACCCGCAAGGCACATGCTGCCGTCGTGGCCGAAGTGCAGCCGGTCGCCCTCCTGCAGGCGCTTGGCCGGCCGCGCCAGCGCCAACCAACGGTTGGCGGCGAGCCGTTCGATCAGCGTCACGGCGACGTTGGCACTCAGGTCGCCGCGCCGGCGCACCCCCTCCAGCGCCGCGGGAATGACGCGCGTGTCGTTGAACACCAGCGCGTCGCCTTCGCGCAGCAGCGCGGGAAGGTCGCGCACGCCGCGATCGGCGAACGGCGTCTCGCCCGCCGGCACGACGAGCAGCCGCGCGGCATCGCGCGGGCTCACCGGATGCAGCGCGATGCGCTCCTCCGGCAACGCGAAATCGAACAGATCGGTGCGCATCAGTAGAGGCGGATCAGCAGCGCGCCGGTGAGCAGCAGGATGGCGCCGCCCACCCTTCCCAGCGTCAGCTCGCGCACCGCCAGGTCGAAATAACCCAAGCGGTCGAGCAGCAGCCCGGCGAGCAATTGCCCGGCGACGATGAAGGCCATGGTGGCGGCGGCGCCGAGCTTCGGCGTCAGAATGAGCGCGCAGGTGACGAAGATGGCGCCGAGGCAACCGCCGGCGAGAAACATCCACAGCGGCGGGACGCGCCAGGCAATCGTAATCCCCTGCGCCTGCGACAGCACCAGCGTGATGAGGATCAGCACCACCGATCCGGCGACAAAGGAAGCCGCCGCCGCGGCGACCGGCATGCCAAGGCCGCGCGCCAATTGCGCGTTGATCGGCCCCTGCAGCGCGATCAGCGCGCCGGCCAGGATGCCGACCACCGACCAGACGATCCCCATGTTGCGCTCCTCCGACTGCGCGGGCGCTAGCCGCGCTGGCTGAACATTTCCCAGATGCCGGCCACCGACAGCAGCAGCCAGCCGATGATCATCGTCGTGCCACCGATCGGCGCCGCCATGGGAAACAGGCGCACGCTCCACAGGGTGCGCGCGGCGATGTCGCCGGAGAACAGCGTCGCGCCGGCGAGCAGCACCAGCGCCGCCAGCAGGAACGCACCCGGGTGCTCGGCGCGCGTCGCCACGGCGATGATCGCCGCCGCGGCCGCCGCATGCATGATGAGGAGGTAGGCGGGCGGCGTCAGCGCCGCCATGTCGTTGCCGTGCGCACCCGCCGCGGCGAGGCCGACACCGGCAGCACCGGCAAGGCCCGCATAGATCAGGAGCACTGCTGCAAGCTGCACCACGGTTGCGTCTCCTTATGCGTCGGCGCCGACCTTCACCGAGACCATCTTGTCGGGATCGCGCACCGGCTCGCCGCGCTTGATCTTGTCGACGTTCTCCATGCCCTCGATGACCTTGCCCCACACCGTGTACTGCTTGTCGAGGAAGCTGGCGTCGTCGAAGACGATGAAGAACTGGCTGTTGGCGCTGTCGGGCGACGACGAGCGCGCCATCGAGCACACGCCGCGCACGTGCGGCTCGGCGTTGAACTCGGCCTTGAGGTTGGGATAGCTCGAGCCACCCGTGCCGGTGCCCTTGGGGCAGCCGGTCTGCGCCATGAACCCGTCGATGACGCGATGAAACGCGATGCCGTTGTAGAAACCTTCGCGCGCCAGCTGCTTGATGCGCTCGACGTGCTTGGGGGCGAGGTCGGGGCGCAGCTCGATGACGACGCGGCCCTTGGTCGTTTCGATGACGAGCGTGTTCTCCGGATCGGCGGCCATTGTCGGGTTCTCCGTTTTTCTTGGGGGATTGGGTTGAGGGTTAGGCGGTCTGCGCCTGGCGCACGTGCCAGCACACGCCGGCGGGATCTATGATGTGCACCTCGCGGCCCCACGCATAGTCCGTGGGCTCCTTGAGGCGCACGCCGGCAAAGCGCGTCTCCAGCCGCTTGCCGGCGATGTCGTGCCAGTAGGCGTCGAGGTCGTCGACCTCGAGTGTCAGCATCTGGTTCTTCTGCCACTCCGGCACGTCGATGTCCTGCAGCATGAATGCCGCAGCGCCAAAACGCAGCCCCGCTAGACCGCCATTGCGCCATTGGGCCGCAAAGCCGAGCTCGGCGAAGAAGGCGAGCGCCACCTCGAAGTCGGGCCCCGACGGCACGAAGGGAAGGAGCGCGGAGGCTTTGACCATCGATGCCGACGCCGTCACTTGGCGTCCGACTTGAGGTACACCTTCTCCATCACGTCGGGCATCACCGGCGGTTCGCCTTTGGCGATCTTGTCGACGTTGTCCATGCCCTCGATCACCTCGCCCCATATGGTGTACTGGCCGGTTAGGCTCGAGCAGCCGCTATCGTCGAAGCAGATGAAGAACTGGCTGTTGGCGCTGTTGGGGTCGCCGGTGCGCGCCGCGCCGACGGTGCCGCGCTTATACGGCTCCGGCGAGAACTCGGCCGGCAGGTCGGGATAGTTCGAGCCGCCCGTGCCGGTGCCGGACGGGTCCCCCGTCTGCGCCATGAAGCCACCGATGACGCGGTGGAACTTCTGCCCGTCGTAGAAGCCTTCCTTGGCCAGCGTCTTGACGCGCTCCACGTGCTTGGGCGCGAGGTCGGGGCGCAGTTTGACCAGCACCTTGCCGTGCTTGGTCTCGATGACGAGGGTGTCGCTATCCGCGGCGCCGCCGGCGACCTTGGGCTGATCCGAGCAGGCCGCTCCGGCGATGACACAGAGAGCCAGAGCAAGGCATGTCAACATCCGCATGACGCGTCCCTTCCCGTTTCTTCGCAATGGACTGTGATGGGCCGCGCTGTGCGCCGGCCGTTGTGGAGGCGCATTCTTACCGCCCCGGCGGCCAACCCTGCAACTTACGAACGCTATCGCGACCGGTCGCGATAGTGGGGAATACGGAGGGTCTAGGTCGTCCCTCGCTAAAGCGGAAGGAAATAGAAAGCGTTGTCGTCGCTTCGCTCTACGCCTTCTTGGCCTTGAGGCGCTGCGCCACGGCGGGCGACACGAACGAGGAGGCGTCGCCCCCCATGAGCGCGATCTGGCGCACGAGATTGGCCGCGATGTGCCGCACACCCGGCGCGGCGCCGACGAACACGGTCTCGATGCCCGGTGCCATGGCCGCGTTCATGCTAGCCATCTGCATTTCATAGTCGAAGTCGGTGGCATCGCGCAGCCCGCGCACGATGACGGCCGCACCGGCTGCACGCGCGGCTTCCACGGCGAGGCCAGAAAAGGTGACGATGTCGATGGCAGTGCCGGACATGGCGGCGATCGGCTTGATCTCGGCCTGCAGCATGGCGATGCGGTCGTCGGCCGAGAACAGCGGCTGCTTGGTATCGTGTACGCCGACACCGATGACGAGCTTGTCGACGAGCCGGCAGGCGCGCGCGATGACGTCGGTGTGCCCGAGCGTCACGGGGTCGAACGATCCGGGATAGAAGCCGAGACGTTTCATGGCTGGAGGCGGCCTCGAGTTGCAGGGCCGCCTTTCTTATCGTGTGTGCACGGCCTCGAACAACTGCCTATCGCATCGCCGTAAACAAATGCGCTGCGGGCGCCCGCTCCACGCGGTCGGATATCGGCCTAGATCCCCTGATGCGGGCCGTCAGCGCGCGGCTGCAACGGCCGCGCGCCGGCTCCCTCCACTCGTGTTGGCGAAGCCTGGCTCAAAGACTGCGAAGGTGCCGCGACCTGCCGCCTTGGCGCTGTAGAGCGCCAGATCGACGTTGCGCATCAGCTCTTCCGCGGTGGCGCCATGCTGCGGGGCAAGAACGACGCCGATGCTGCCGCCGATAGTGAGTTCGTGTCCGAGTATGCGGCGAGGAACGCGGATCGCCGCCAGCAACCGCCGCGTCATCTCTTCCGCCTCCGCCACCGTGCTCACGCCGGTCTGGATGACCGCGAACTCATCGCCTCCCAGCCGGGCGACGAGATCGTCGCCGCGTACCGCCTCGCGCAACGATCCGACGACGCTGCACAGCAGCTCGTCGCCGGCCGGATGCCCCAGCCCGTCGTTTATCTCCTTGAACTTGTCGAGATCGATCCAGTGCACCGCGAACCCCGTCTCGGGACGCAGGTGCTGCAGGGCATTCTCCAGCTCCAGGCTGAAGTAGACGCGGTTGGCGGCGGTGGTCAGCGGATCGTGGTGAGCCAACCATGTGATCCTCTGTTCTGCCTTGCGCCGCTCCGTGATGTCTTCTTGAATGTCGACCCAGCCGCCGCCAGCAAGCGGCTGATTGGTCACCTCCACGGTCTTCCCGTTCTGCAGATGCTGCGTGTACGCGAAGGTTTCGCCACACGCCAGCTTGGCAATGTGGGCTTTAATCCACGCGCACTGACGCTCGATCTCCTGCGGATCGTCACGGCCTATGGCTTGCTTCACGTGCCAGCGCACGATGTTGGCGAGCGGCGTCCCCGGCCGCGTCAAGCGGGCCGGCAAATCGTATATCTCGCGATACTGCTTGTTGCACACGATCAGGCGCTGCTCTGAATTGAACATCGACAGGCCGCGGCCCATATTGTTCAGCGCAACGTCGAACCAGCGATTGAGCTGCTGCAGCTCCTTTTTCCGCTGCAGCAGCTCGGCCGTATTGGCCTTCAAGGCGGTGATGGCTTGCGCGAGCTCGATCACCCCGAATTTGTCGATGTCGGCGATCGGCAGAGGTGGAGCTTCCTTGCTCCCCCGCGGCGCCTTCGTATTTTTTTCCTTAGGGGAACGGGCGGGAGCTTGATTTACGATCGGCGCCTCTCGATGACTTAAGGCCCGGCACCGTAGCCCATGTGGGTAAGCACGCCCCTAAGATGCGGGTGCAAACCGTACACAAATGCTCTCTGGGCAAACTATTTCGCGAGAGAACATTCTTGACTGTTGGCTTACTCGGACGGGGCGGCGTCGCCGTTATCGCTGGCATCCTCGCTGCCATCGCTGCCGTCATCGGGGATGTGCTCGACGGAGACGACCTTCTCCTCCGCGTCGGTCTTGAACACGCGCACGCCCTGCGTGTTGCGACCGGCGATGCGCACGTCGTTGACCGGGCAGCGGATGAGCTGGCCGGCGTCGGTCACCAGCATGATCTGATCGTTGTCGGCAACCGGGAACGAGGCGACCAGAGGACCATTGCGGTCGTTGACGACCATGGCGACGATGCCTTTGCCACCGCGGCCGGAGGTCCGATACTCGTACGATGAGGACCGCTTGCCGAAGCCGCGCTCCGACACCGTCAGCACGAACTGCTCCTTGCCGCCGAGCTCGGCGAAGCGTTCCGGCGACAGATCTGCCCCCTCGACGACCTCCTCGTCCGCCTCGGCTTCCGCCGCCGGCTCGGCATCGGCGATATCCTCGCCTTGCGCGCGGCGCAGCATGGTCGCCTGCTTCAGGTAGGCGGCGCGCTCGGACGCATCGGCGTCGACGTGCGTGAGGACCGTCATGGAGATGACCTGATCGCCATCGTCGAGCTTGATGCCGCGCACGCCGTCGCTGTCACGCCCCTTGAACAGGCGCACCTCGTCCTCGAGCAGGAAGCGGATGCAGCGGCCCTGCGCCGTCGTCAGCAGCACGTCGTTCGCCGGCGTGCAGATGCGCACCGCGACGATGCTGTCGCCCTCGTCGAGCTTCATGGCGATCTTGCCGTTGCGGTTGATATTCTCGAAGTCGGAAAGCGCGTTGCGGCGCACCTTGCCCGAGCGCGTGGCGAAGGCGAGCTGCAGCGTGCCCCACGTCTCGGCGTCCTCGGGCAGCGGCAGGATGGAGGTGATGACCTCGCCCTGCGCCAGCGGTAGCAGGTTGACCAGCGCCTTGCCGACCGCGGTCGGCGTCGACGCCGGCAGGCGCCAGACTTTCATGCGGTAGCACATGCCGCGCGATGAGAAGAACAGCACCGGCGTGTGCGTCGAGGCGACGAACAGCGTGGTGATGACGTCCTCTTCGCGCGTGCCGGCACCCGAGCGGCCCTTGCCGCCACGGCGCTGCGCCCGATAGGTGGCGAGCGGCACGCGCTTGATGTAGCCCTTGAGCGAGACGGTGACGACGCAGTCCTCGCGCTGGATGAGGTCCTCGTCCTCGACCTCGCCCTCCATCTCGAGGATCTCGGTCTTGCGCGGCGTCGCGAACTCGTCGCGGATGGCGGTGAGCTCGCCCTTGACGATCTCGACGACACGCAGGCGCGAGGCGAGGATGGCGAGGTATTCCTTGATCTCCTCGCCGATTTTCTTCAGCTCGTCGGCGATCTCGTCGCGGCCCAGCGCGGTGAGGCGGGCAAGACGCAACTCGAGGATGGCCTTGGCCTGCTCCTCGGAGAGCTTGTAGGTGCCGTTCTCCGCCACCTTGTGGCGCGGATCGGCAATGAGCATGACCAGCGGGGCGATGTCGCGCGCCGGCCAGTCGCGCTCCATCAACTGCTCGCGCGCCACCGCCGGGCTCGGCGCATTGCGGATGAGCTTGATCACCTCGTCGATGTTGGCGACGGCGATGGCGAGGCCGACCAACACGTGC
Source organism: uncultured Alphaproteobacteria bacterium (assembly GCA_963812795.1). GTDB lineage: Bacteria > Pseudomonadota > Alphaproteobacteria > Rhizobiales > Hyphomicrobiaceae > Hyphomicrobium_A. The sequence continues at coordinate 1,007,531 of CAWEWG010000007.1, forward strand.
GCCCGCTCGCGTGCCTTGTTGAGCAGGAACTTGGTACGCCTTGAGACCACTTCCTCGCGGAAGGTGGTGAAGGCTTCGACCATGTCCTTGAGATTGAGGCTCTCCGGGCGCCCGCCGTTGATCGCCAGCATGTTGGCGCCGAACGTCGTCTGCAGGTCGGAGAAGCGGTAGAGCTGGTTCAACACCACGTCGGCGACGGCATCGCGCTTCAATTCGATGACGATGCGCATGCCTTCGCGGTTGGTCTCGTCCCAGATGTCGGCGATGCCTTCGACGCGCTTGTCGCGCACGAGGTCGGCGATCTTCTCGATCAGCGTCTTCTTGTTGATCTGGTACGGGATGGCGGTGACGATCAGCGCCTCGCGATCCTTGCGCACCGGCTCCACCTCGACCCTGGCGCGCATGAGGATGGAGCCGCGGCCCTTGTGGTAGGCGGAGAGGATGCCGCTGCGGCCGATGATAAGCCCGCCGGTCGGGAAGTCCGGCCCCTGGATGATCTGGCACAGCTCGTCGATGGAAATTTCCGGGTTTTCCAGGTGTGCAAGGCAGGCGTCGATGACCTCGCCCAAGTTATGCGGGGGAATGTTGGTCGCCATGCCGACGGCGATGCCGCCGGCGCCGTTGACCAGCAGGTTGGGAAACTTCGCCGGCATCACCGACGGCTCCAGCAGCCGGTCGTCGTAGTTGGGCTTGAAGTCGACCGTGTCCTTGTCGAGGTCGTCGAGCAGGTACTGCGCGATCTTCGACAGCCGCGCTTCGGTATAGCGTTCGGCCGCCGGCGGATCGCCGTCGACGGAGCCGAAGTTGCCTTGGCCATCGATCAGCGGCACGCGCAGGGAGAACTCCTGCGCCATGCGCACGAGCGCGTCGTAGATGGCGAGGTTGCCGTGCGGATGGAAGTCGCCCATCGTGTCGCCCACGACCTTGGACGACTTCATGTGCTTCTTGTTCCAGTCGAGACCCAGCCGCTGCATGGCGTAGAGGATGCGCCGATGCACGGGCTTCAGGCCGTCGCGCACGTCGGGCAGCGCGCGGCTGACGATGACGCTCATGGCGTACTCGAGGTACGAGCGCTTCATCTCCTCGGCGAGCGTGATGGGTCGGATGTCGCTCGGCTCTTTGCCGCCGGGCGTCTGGTCGTCGGTTTTGTCGGCCACGATTTTGTGCTGTCCGCTGATAGCGCGACGCACGCCTTTTGGGGCGTGCGTCGAGGGCTCTGAATCTGCGCGAATATTACCCCAGATCGCGGCGCCGGTGCAATGCACGCGACGCTATGCAGCGGGGACCGGAGCGGGATAATTCCGCGCTATTTTTCAGTAAGTTACGCCGTGCGGAAAATCGCTGGTGCCGGCACGGCGACGACTTGTGTGCGACACACGGAGGGGCTACATGCCTGCAGGCGGCAGCTTGGTTAATAGAAGCTCGCCGACCGGGGCCGCGAGGCGGACCGGTAGACCGAATGAAGGAGAGTTCGATGCACAGAGGCGTGTTGGCCGTGGCGGCCGTCGTGGCGTTATGGACGCTGCCGGCCTTTGCCCAGACGACCGGCGTTACGCAGGACGTGTTTCTGACGACGCAGGGCGACGGCCAGTATCTTGCCAAGGATCTGCTACTCGGCGCCAAGGTGCACAACGCCGAAGGCGCGATCGTCGGCGACGTCGAGGATCTGATCCTCAACGCCGACAACCAGGTGCAGGGCGTCATCATGGGCATCGGCGGTTTTGCCGGCTGGGGCGAGAAGCGCGTCGGCGTCGCCCTTTCGGCACTGCAGATCAAGAACGAGAACAACATCGTCACCGTGACGCTGCCGCAGGCGACCAAGGAGACCCTCGAAGCGCTTCCCACCTTTGAGCGCAAGACGCCGCCGAAGTCGCTCGTCGACCGCGCCATCGAGAAGGCCAAGGAGCTCTCCGACAAGGGCTCCGTCACGGCGAAGGAAGCCTACGACAAGGCCAAGCCGGCGCTGGAGAAGGCCTACGAGGACGTGAAGACGCAGGCGGGCCCGGCGCTGGAAAAGGCGCAAGAAGCGACGAAGGATGCCTACGAGGCGGCCAAGAAGGCGATGGAGCCTGCGCCGACGGATACTCCGGCGACGACTCCTCCCGCCACCGAGCCGACGCCTCCGGCTGCGACGCCGCCTGCCGAGACGCCGAAAGAGACGCCTCCGGCCACAACGCCCTGATCGTCACGCGCGTCGTACGGCACAAACAAAAAGAGCCCCGCAGCGATGCGGGGCTCTTCGTTTTTGCGGTCTCGCGTCGGCTTAGCGGCCGAGCACGCAGACCGTCGCCGGACCCTTGATCATGTTCAAACCGAGCGTCACCCGATACGTCAGGTCGACGCGATCGATGACGCGACGCTCGCCGCGCAGATCGAACGGAGGCGTCTCTTCGCCGTCGCCGATCTTCTTGCGCACGCGCAGCTCGTCGGGCGGCCCGCGCTCGTAGACGACCGTGAGATCGATGAGCTCGATCTTGCTGCCGCGCACGGCCAGCTTGATGGCACTGAAGCGGCCCTCGCGGCGACCGATACGGATCGAATCCCGATCGGGCTTGATGCCGACCTTGCCGCAGCCGAGCTCCTCCCAGCGCGCCGACGGCGGCGGCGGAGGCGGCGGCCCCGCATCGCTCAAACCGAAGACGGCGACCTTGGCGCGGCCGCGCATACCCGGCCGCGAGCGGTAGGTGATCTCGATGCGGTCGATCGAACGGTCACCCCAGGCGAACTGGATGGGCCGCGTGCGCCCGCCGGCACGGATGAACTCGCGCACGCGCAGGCTCTGTGGCGGCCCGCGGTTGAAGAACACGTTGAGGTCGAGGATCTCGACGTCGTTGTCGCGCACTTCGAGCGCCAGCGCGCTGAAGCGGCCTTCGCGGCGGCCGACGCGGATCACGTCGCGGTCGACGCCGAAGCCGACCGACTGCTCGCCCAGCAGCTCCCACTGCTCGCGTCCGCGGTCGGGACCACGGCCACGATCGTAACCCGGCGGCCCGCGATCCCGATCGAAACCGGGCGGACCACGATCGCGATCGTAGTCGGAACCGCGGTCGCGATCGCGCGGTTGCGCTGACGCGACATCGGCCAGCATCGAAAAGGCGAATAGCGCCAAAAGCGGCGCCATCATCAATCGCCAGAACATATTTCACTCCCTAGTTGGACCGGCGGCCGCAGCCGCGCGGTGACAAGACCCAGTTTGCGGGCCTGCGTCGACGGAATTGTGATACCCGGGCCGCGATGAACGCAGGCTGCAAGGCAGCGCCCGCGGCTAACATCGCGACAAACAAGCAAGATCCCGACGGGCCGGAAAGTCTGTTATTCCCCGCCGACGGCCAGTGGCTTGCGAAGTGACCAGGTTCGTCGGTGACTTAACCTCTCCCTCAAATCATCCCCTTGCAACCTGCGTGTCGCGTAGCCGTTGCATGCAAACCCGCAACACTTTCGGCGGAGGAGAACATGGCCCGACAAGAAGGTCCCGGAGTTCCTGCTCCGTCCATGCGCGAACCCATTGGCGACTTCGATGTGGTTTCGGAAGATGAATGGAACGCTGCCCGCGAGATGCTGCTCGCGGAGGAAAAGGCCCTGATGAAAGCCAAGGATCGTCTGGTCGCTAAGCGCAGGCTGCTGCCGGTCACCGAAGTTGACCGCAATTACAGATTCATAGGCACGGATGGTGATGCGGATCTGCTGGGGCTGTTCGAAGGACGACGACAGCTTATCGTCTATCGTTTCTTCTATGCGCCCGATGTCGAAAATTGGCCGGATGGGGCATGCAGCGGTTGCTCCTTGTTCGCTGACACCGTCGTTCATCCAGCCCATCTTGCAGCCCGCGACACGACCCTCGCCTTCGTCACTGCTGCTCCTATCGACAAGATCGAGAGCCTGCGCGAACGGATGGGGTGGAGCCACATTCCCTTTTATTCGCTGCCGGACGAGCGTTTCTCTCGGGATTTCGGCGTTGAAGAACTATTCGGCATCAACGTCTTCATCCGGCGCGGGGAAAGTATTTTCCGCACCTATTTTCTAAACGGCCGCGGCATTGAGGAAATAGGTCCCGTCTGGTCATTTCTCGACATGACGCTGTTAGGTCGGCAGGAGGCTTGGCAGGAGGTGCCGCAGGGGCGTCCTCAGGGCGAGCCCTACACGTGGTGGCGTCTTCACGACAACTACGGCCAAGTCGCTGCTCCCAACCCTCCACACCCAAAGGGAGACACATGAGTTGGGCGAGTCTCCCTGGGAGAGGTGGCCCTGCGGACCGTCGCAAAAAAATGTCCCGGAGGCGAAGCTCCGGGACAGTGACGGGTCGGACTAAAGTTCGCGTGGCTAGTTAGAACGGGATCTCGTCGTCGAGCTGCTTGTCGAAGTTGCCGCCGCCGCTCTTGGCGCCAGCGCCGCCGCCGCTGCGCGCCGCGCGCGGGGCATCCGCGTAGCCGTTGTCGGCGCCGCCGTAGTCGGCCTGGCCGCCTTCCGACATGCCGCCGCCCGGAGCGGCCGTCGAGCATCGTCAGGTTGCCGTTGAAGCCCTGCAGCACGACCTCGGTCGAGTAGCGGTCCTGGCCGTCCTGGCCCTGCCACTTGCGTGTCTGCAGCGCGCCCTCGATGAACACCTTGGCGCCCTTCTTCAGGTACTGCTCGGCGATCTTGCAGAGGTTCTCGTTGAAGATGACGACCGAGTGCCACTCGGTCTTCTCGCGCCGCTCGCCCGTCGCCTTGTCGCGCCAGGATTTCGACGTGGCGATGCGCAGGTTGGCGATCGGGCGGCCGTCCTGAGTGCGGCGGATCTCCGGATCCTTGCCGAGATTGCCGACCAGGATCACCTTGTTGACCGAACCAGCCATGCCTTGCACTCCTCGCGTTTGCGGCGCGCCACCTCGGCAGCCGCTATGAACGATCCTCTCACCGGCTCGCCCGATGAGTCGCACTCGCAACCTACCCCATCGACGGGGCTGTGCTCGCGGCGATGGCGGGTTGTCCACGCGAATCGCCGGCGCCGTGTTCATCATATGTTCCATAGATAGGACGCCGCCACGACCTTGGCAAGACAGGACGGCTGCCGACCGCACCGTGCTGCTTTGATTAGGGGTCTACGGCGTGGCTGCCGGCGTACCAGTCGGGAATCCGGTTGGCACGCTGATGGCTGTCGAGCGGGCGGTCTCGGCGGCGGTAGAGAGGTCCTTCATCACCTTCAGCGGCGCTTCCTTGGACGCCGGGCATGAGCCGGACCTGAGGTTGTCGTAGACGGCGACGACGTCGCCGCGGAACTGTGCCGACACGGCGCGACGGGCGATGCCGGTGGCGATAGCGCCGTTGCTCCAGCGGGCGCTGCACATCAGCTTGGTGAGGTAGGTCGTCAGGTCGACCCTGAAGTTCAGCGCCGGAGGCACCGGCGAGGCCCCAACCCAGCTCTGCCAGCGCTGCTGATCGATGGTGCCCGACCAGGTCTTGTCCTTCTCGGCCAGAGCTCCGACCATCTCGTCGCCGCGACGGCGCAGTGCCTCGTCGGTGATGCGCTCCAGGCCGTCTGCACCGACGCGCGCTCAGCTTCATCGGGGGCCCGCACGGCAAGCTCGGTCAGATCGCTGAGGCCGGTGCTGTCCCACACCGGCGGCGGCGTCAGCCAGATGACGGCGCCGCGCAAGTCGCTGCCGGCCATCTTCATGCCGGTCATGTCGGCGGCGATGCAGCTTCGCCTGCTGCAGGCTGGCGGCCTCCAGATCGGCACCGCGCAGCACGGCGCCTTCGAGGCGCGCGAAATTCAGCACCGCGCCCTGCAGGGCGGCGCTGGAGAAGTCGGCGAGCTGCAGTTGCGCGCCGGTGAGGTCGGCGCCCTGCAGCGAGGCATTGAGGAAGTTGACGCCCTGCGCCTGCACGCCGCCGGTAAGGTCGGCCTTGTCGAGGCGGGCGTTGGCCAGGCTGGCGCCCGTCAGCAGCGAGTTGGCGAGGTCGGCGCCATCGAGCTGCGCCTCGTCGAGCTTGGCGCCGGTGAGGTCGACGCCCCACAGCCGCGCCTGACCGAGCTGGGCGCGCGTCAGGTCGACGTCGCGCGCCGAGGTGCACTTGGCCGCCGTGCGGTTGTCGCTGAGCATGACGACGTCGGGCTCGGCGCAGTTCAGCGAGGCTGCCCGCAGGTTGGCGCCGATGAGGCTGGCGCCGTCGAGGCTGGCGCCGGTGAGGTCGGCACCGCTGAGATCGGTGCGGTCGAGCTTGGCATAGCGCAGGTCGCGGCCGCGCAGGCGCAGCGTCTTCTCGCCCTCCTCGCGCGCCCTGCCGAGATCGGAATCGGTGACCACCAGGTTGCGGCGGAAGATGCCGAACAGCGTGCCGTCGGAGGCCGCCGTGAAGAACGGCAGCGAAAAGCCGCTCTGCTGCACCTTGCCGGCTTCGCTCGGCGCCGCCCAGGCCATCATCTGGCGGCCGATGCGATCGAGCGGCTCGCCCGGCACGGTGGCGGCGAAGAACGACAGGTAGGCGACGAGCGCCAGCACCAGCGTCGTCGAGATCGAGCTCAGCGGATGCGCGAAGGTCGACCGCCAGAAGGCCTGGAAGAACGAGGTCTCGGCACGCATGAGGAACACGCCGATGAGCAACAGCCCGGCGATGTCGAGCGACAGGAAGATGCGGTTGATCCACGTCGTCGTCACGTCGTGGTAGGGCAGGAACGCCACCTGCATGTAGAGCAGCAGCACCACCGGCAGGATGACGATGGTCAGCCACGACATGATGTTGAGGAAGCCGCTCATCACCGCCGAGCGCTGCGGCCCGGCGATAGCCTGCACGAAAAAGAAGTTGTGCAACTCGAGGCGCAGCGGATGCGTGCGCCGGTCGGACGTTTCCAGGAAGCGGATGGCGTGATCGAACTCCAGCGTCTTGCGGGCGAGCAGGACGAGCTGGGCGAGGATGCCGAGGTGGAACAGCACCAGCACGATGGGCGCGAACTGGAAGAACTGCTTGAGCTGGATGTCGACCTGCAGGATCGGAAGCTGCACCGGCGTGTCGAGCAGCAACGCCTCGTGCGTCACGCCGGCGACGGCGATCATCAGGTAGGTCATGATGGCGAGGAAGATCAGCCAGCCGGTGTGGGCGGTGTCGCTCGAGCTGTTGACGGCTTCGAGCAGACTATAGGGGTTGACCGGCGTCTCCGTTTCCGGAGTGTGACGAGCCCTGTCCGCCATACTGTTGGAACCCCCGCGCTGACGCGCGACCTACGCAGACGTTATGGGAAAAAGTGTGACATCACCCACGTTTGTGAGCCGTGTCCCTGATCCCCCTTGCTCTTTCCCCACGGAGCGTTGCATGAGTTAAGCGGAAGTCCGCCCCGATACCGCCGCTTCGTGCGCTCGCGGCCAAAGGGTGGCCGAAACACCGCAGAAGAGGCGCCGCGCGTGAGCCCACCTCAATATAAGTGTCAGAAATGCCCGGGTTATTGCTGTTCTTACCCGCTCATCCCCCTGGATAAGCGCGATGTGGAGCGCCTGGCCCGCCACCATCACCTGTCCTACGAGGACGCCAAGAAGGCGTTTACCAAAGAAGAGCACGGCCGCAAGTACGCCATGCGGCGCAAGAAGGACCCGGTGTTCGGCAAGATCTGCCGCTTCTTCGACATCACCAAGCGCTCCTGCACCATTTACGAGGCGCGCCCCGCCGTGTGCCGCTCGTTCCCGGGCGGTGGCCGCTGCGGCTACTACGACTTCCTCAGCTTCGAACGCCGCGCCCAGGAGGACGATAAGTTCGTCGCCCTCACCAACCACGACGACTGATCCTGTCTGTCATCCCGGAAGCCGGAGCGACAGCGAAGGCTATCCGGGACCCAGCGGAAAGATCGTCGAAGACACCATCTCGAAGTCGCCTACGGCGAGCCTCTGCCTGGATCCCGGCTCTGCACTCGCTCACGCTCGTTTGGCCGGGATGACAGTTGAGTAGCGGCTAGCCCGTCGTCACGGCGGTCTCGACGTTGGAGGGATCGACCCGCCGGGCAAGGCCGCGCGCCAGCTTCTCGCGATCGAGCTCGCCCTCCCAGGCCGAGACGACGATGGTGGCGACGCCGTTGCCGATGAAGTTGGTCAGCGCCCGGCACTCGCTCATGAACTTGTCGATGCCGAGCACGATGGCCATGCCCGGCACCAGCGCCGGACTGACAACGGCGAGCGTCGCCGCCAGGGTGACGAAGCCGGCGCCGGTGACGCCGCTCGCCCCCTTCGAGGTCAGCATGGCGACGCCGAGGATGACGAGTTGCTCGTACAGCGTCAGTTCGACCCCCATCGCTTGGGCGATGAACAGCGTCGCCAGCGTCAGATAGATGTTGGTGCCGTCGAGGTTGAACGAATAACCCGTTGGCACGACGAGGCCGACCACCGACTTCGAGCACCCGAGCCGTTCCAGCTTCTCCATGAGCTGCGGCAACGCGCTTTCCGACGACGAGGTGCCGAGCACCAGCAGCAGCTCGTCGCGGATGTAGGCGAGGAAGCGGAAGATGCTGAACCCTGCGACCCAGGCGATGGTGCCGAGCACCAGGAAAATGAACAGCGCCGACGTGACGTAGAAGGTGGCGATGAGACCGGCGAGATTGCCCAGCGCTTCCGGCCCGTACTTGCCGATGGTGTAGGCCATGGCGCCGAAGGCGCCGATCGGCGCCGCCTTCATGATCACGGCGATGATGCCGAAGAACGCATGCCCAAGGTCGTCCACCAGGACGCGCACGGCGCGGCCGCGCTCGCCCAGCACCATCAGCGCAAAACCGAACAGGATGGCGATGAGCAGCACTTGCAGAATATTGCCGTCGGCAAACGCGCCGACGAGACTATCGGGGATGATGTGCAGGATGAACTCGACGGTCGACTGGTGCGCGGCGCGGTCGGCATACTGGGCGACCGCGGCCGGATCGCCGGCGGCGCCGCTGAACCCCTCGCCGGGGCGTGCGAAGTTGCCGACCAGAAGGCCGATGGCCAGCGCCAGCGTCGATACGATCTCGAAGTAGATGAGCGCCTTGACGCCGACGCGGCCGACCTTGCTCGCGTCCTCGATGTGAGCGATGCCGGAGACGACGGTGCAAAAGATGATCGGCGCAATGGCCATCTTGATCAGCTTGATGAAACCGTCGCCGAGCGCCTTCATCCACGGGCTCTCGGCGATGTCGGGCGCCAGCCAGCCGACCAGGAAGCCGAGCACGATGGCGACGAGCACCTGCACGTAAAGGAGCTTGTAGAACGGCTTGTGCGCCACCTTGGGGCCGTGTCCGGCAGCCATCTCAGCCATGACGTTCCCCCGGGATCGCGTTTCTACCGTGATCTAATCAATTCGCCGGCAGGCCCGCAATCGCCGTGGTCATGCTGCGGGCGCGGCGGGCGAATGCACGTGCTCAGGCCGTACACCAACGCCGACGATGCGCGCCGGGATCCGTTGCAATAGTGGGGTTCGATCCATGAGCCGCATGAACCAGTTGACCTCGAGCGGCCGCGTGCTGCGCAGCACCGGCTGAACGACACGATTTTGGGCGAGGACCTGCAAACGCTGCGTCACCCGCGTCGGGAAGGTCCGCCGATGCTGCACGCGGGCCAGGTCGAAAGTCGTCAGCGTGCCGTTCTTCAGCGGCTTCCACAGGATATTGGCGGCGGCCACGGCGTCCTGGATGGCGAGGTTGATGCCGACGCCACCCACTGGCGACATGGCATGCGCGGCGTCGCCGATGCACAGGAGGCCGGGCTTGTACCAGGTGCGCAGCCGATCGATGCTGACGGTCAACAGCTTCACGTCGTCCCACGTTTTGAGCTCATCGACGCGGTCGGCGAGGAACGGCAACGCCTTGGCGAGTGTCTGGCGAAAGGCTGGAAGGCCAGCCTCCTTGATGCGCTCGGCGGCGCTCTTGGGGATGACGTAAGCGAGCTGGAAATAGTCGCCGCGGTCGAGCATGGCGAAAAAACTGCCGGCGGCGAGGCGCCCGCCCGAGGCTGGATCGTTAGGCCGGCGCGAGACGCGCATCCAGAACACGTCGATCGGTGCGCCGACGTCCTCCACCTCGAGCCCGGCCTTGGCGCGCACCGTCGACTTGCGGCCGTCGCAGCCGACGGTGAGCTTGGCGCGGACTTCGAGCGGGCCCTCGGGCGTCGTGCCGCGCACGCCGACGACGCGCCCATCCTCCTCGATGAGGTCGACGACATTGGCCTGCATGATGAGCTTGAAGTTCGGATACTTGCGCGCCTCGTCGGCGAGGAAGTCGAGGAAGTCCCACTGCGGCATCAGCGCGATGAACGCATACCGCGGCGGCAACCAGGTGAAGTCGGCGAAGTTGATCGAGGTGTCGCCGACCTGCACGCCGAGCCGTGCCACCTTGTTGTGCGGCAGCTTCAACAGGTCGTCGAGCAGCCCCAACTCGTCCATCACCTCGAGCGTCGAGGGATGAATGGTGTCGCCGCGGAAGTCGCGCAGAAAGTCGGCATGCTTCTCCAGCACCACGACGTCGATTCCGGCGCGCGCCAGCAACAGCCCAAGCACCATTCCGGCCGGACCGCCGCCGGCAATGCAGCAGGTGGTCGACAATTTGCCCGCCACGGGTGCCTCGCCGATCATTGGTTCTGGTTCAGCCCGCACGCCTGCATCAGCGACTTGAAGCGCTGATCGGATTCGCCCTCGATCTCTTTCGTCTTTTCCTCCGAGACGCCGCTGGCGATCAGCCCCTTGGTCACCGCGACGATCTTGGTGGCGCTGCCCTCCAGCGTTGCGGTGAGCACCAACCGCAGGAAGCGCGACAGCTCGGTGCCGGCCTTGTCGGCGATGCAGGTGCAGCTATCGGCGCGCTTCTCGACGTTGCGGCCGTTGCAGGCGTCGAGCAGCGCCTGCTTTTCCTCCGGCGGGTAGCTGCCGCCGATGGCGAGATCGGCTTGCGTGACCTGCACGGTCGGAACGTTGCTCGCCCAATAGAGAACGCCGAAGAGGCTGGCAGCGCCGAGGAAGAACAGCACGCCGAAGGCGATCAACACCCACTTCAAAACCGTCATTGCCGGCTCCCGCAGCTACCGCGTAGCGGCGCAGACTACCCGTGATCCTCGCGCGAGGCCACGCCCGAAACGGCGCACGACGCGTCGATCGCGCGCTTGAACCACGGCAGCGCGATCAGCCCCGAGACGAAAACCGTCAGCGTGAAATTGCTGCGTGCAAACTTGATCAACTCGGCCATCCACCCGCTCCGTTGCGCTCCGCCCAGGAGCTTAGGGACGGCGCGCTAAAAGCGCGCGAGGGGGCCTGCGGGACGCGATGCGTCGTGTGCAAATGTTTCCCGACGCAATGCCAAACATTGCAACGTTATACTCTTGCTGCAGTAAGGGCTCGCGGCCAATTCTTCCTCTGCAGCTCCGCCGAAGAAGCGGGCGCAAAACAGCCAATCAACCTAGCGGAGGAAGCAATGAAACTTCTCTGTGCCACCGCGGCAGCGGCCCTCGCCCTGTCCATCGCCAGCCCGGCGTTTGCGGTGACCGTCAAGAACACCAGCAGCGGCGAGTTCACCATCGGCGTCGACATGGGCTCGAGCGAAAAGGTCGAGACCATCGCCGCCGGCAAGTCGGTCGAGTTGGACTGCAAGGCCGGCTGTGGCGTCACCGGCCCGTGGGGCTTCTCGTGGATGGCCAAGGGCGACGACACCATCTCCTCGAATGGCAAGAGCCTGGTCTCCGTCGAGGAGCCGCCAGCCAAGAAGTAAGACTTCACGGGTGCCCTGAGCGTCCCTGGCCGTGGAGCAGGCGTCTCCACGGCCTTTTTGTACGGTGCGATGGCGTCCGCCGTCGGCTACGGGCTCGAAGCGGACGTTGGCTTGGCGATGGGAGTCCGGCGTCGAGTTATCCGTTGGCAACGTTTAGAGCATTGCGACGCGCCGGGCCGCGCGCCATAAAAGGTGGACCGGGGTACTCCTTTTTCTGTGACGCGATGGCGGTCTCGTGGACCCTTGAGAAAGAACTGCGTGGTCTCGTTGATGCGAGCACCACGGGGGAAGCCCTGTGTCGTCTCGGGCTGGCTTCGGACCCCGACGGTCCGCCCCAACTCGAGGAGATACACCCCTGGCGGCGGGGCGGGGCGGAAACCTACCTCTATCAATTCAAGGTCATAGGCGCGGCGCAAGAGCACGATGTGCTGTTAAAGGCGGTGACCGCTTTTTCGACGACGCGGACATTGCGCGAACTGGTCGACGAATGGGTGTGCCGACGCCACCTGCTGGCGTCAGGGGGTGTTCGGACGCCGAAGTTCTATTTTTCGGGCCGCGGGCTGCTGGTGGAGCAATACGTAGAGGAAAAGCTTGCCCACCGGCTGCGTTGCCGGCCCGCCAATAGCGTAGAATTAACCGATCAGGTGTTTGCCTTGGCGGGGACTATGGACCGGCTGGGTTTTTCACCCATCTCGGCCTTCAACCGTCTTCGAACTGATGGGGAGAGTGTCTATATCGTCGACTTCGGCCAGGATCTGGGTCCGCCCGGCGTCAGGCGGCGGCGGCAAAAAGGGCTTTTGTCCGAGGCCAAGCATTGGCTCACCAGTGTCGGCAATCAGGTCGTCGATCCCACGCGGGCCCGAGCGGTGTATGCCTTTCATTTAGACGGCGAGGCAAGGAATGAACAAAGACCGGCTTAAGCGCGAGATCATTCGGGCCGTGACCGAGGTCGGCGCGGCCGAACGGCCTGCGCAGGAATGGCTGGTACCGCTGGGAGAGCGTGAGCCCGACAAGCGCAATCACTTCGTCCTGTTCATGAAGCCCGAGCTGTTGGCCGTGCGCCAAGGGGCAAAGCTCGGGCCCATCCTCGACCTCATCGGGGCGGTACTCCGCAGGCACGGCATTGAGACGGGTGCCATCCGCGTTCTCAACGGGCCCTACTTGGCACGCCACAAGATCATGGAAGAGCACTACGGCGTAATCAATCGCGCCTCCCGCTTGGGACGCTCCGCACTCTCCCCACCGACGCTTCAGAAGCTCGAGGCGGAGTGCCCCGGCATCAAGAGCATTCTCGGCGGGCACCAGTTCCTAGAGCATTATCACGATGTCTCGGCGTTCGCGCTCAACATCGTCGCCGACACGCTCGGCAGCAAGAAGCTCGCAAGCGGCAAGTATTACAGCGTGCTCAATGTGCAGGGCGAGCGCGTCGTAGTTCTCAATGCATTTCACCCGCAGCAGATCCTCCACTACACGCGCCCAGGCCAAACGCTGGTGGTTTTCGAATGCTGGTCCGACACCGACTGGCAGGCTCTCCGCCATAACGTGACGGGCGCCACCGATCCCGCCCGCGCCGTCGAGGGCTCGATTCGCCGCGCGTTGCGGGAAAAGAGCCGCGAGCTCGGCCTCGCCGAGGTCACGACGGCGACCAACGGCGTGCACTGTTCTGCCGGACCCTTCGAGGGCATGCTGGAATACTGCCGCTTCTTCTCCGAGCATGGCGGCAAGAATCTAATCCGCATGAGCGCGACGCCGTTCGGTCAAATGCTGCAAGAGCGCGGATTGAAACAGAAGGATATCGCTGCCCTGGCCAAGAACCCACTGCTCGGTGAGGGAAGTGCTGCGGCGTACGTCTTCAACCAGACGGAAGAGAAAAACTCCGACGTCGCCGCCGATCTCCTGGCCAGCGCGCTGCGTAGCGTAGCCGCCTAGACGTGCGCCCCCCCGGGGCGACGCCGCTCGCTGTTCCGATGGGTCCGCAGCGAATTCACGTTCGCGAGCGCCGTGACGTCTGCTTTGGGTCAAGTGGCTAGCCCGCAAGTGCTTCGGAGACCACAAGCCCGAGGCGAGGCTTGGCGCGACAGTGGCGGCGCTTCCGGCGGGGGCTTTCCGACACTATCTATGGACAGCCCAGACCACCCCGCCCCCAACATTTGCCGCCCGTTTCGACGTCGGTTAGACACACCTCATGGCCAAAGCCCCTAAGCCGCCCGCGGCGCCGTCGCTGATGAAAACGATCCACGTCCGCGGGGCGCGCGAGCATAACCTCAAGAACGTCGACCTGGAGATCCCGCGCGACGCCCTTGTCGTGTTCACGGGCCTGTCCGGCTCGGGCAAGTCCTCGCTCGCCTTCGATACCATTTACGCCGAAGGCCAGCGCCGTTACGTCGAAAGCCTGTCGGCCTACGCCCGCCAGTTCCTGGAGATGATGCAGAAGCCGGACGTCGACCACATCGACGGCCTGTCGCCGGCCATCTCCATCGAGCAGAAGACGACGTCGAAGAACCCACGCTCCACCGTCGGCACGGTCACCGAGATCTACGACTACCTGCGCCTCCTCTTCGCGCGCGTCGGCGTGCCCTATTCGCCGGCCACCGGCCTGCCGATCGAGAGCCAGACCGTGTCGCAGATGGTCGACCGCGTGCTCACCATCCCCGAAGGCACGCGCATCTACCTGCTGGCCCCCATCGCCCGCGGCCGCAAGGGCGAGTTCAAGAAGGAACTGGCCGAGCTGCAGAAAAAGGGCTTCCAGCGCGCCAAGATCGACGGCGCGTTCTACGAGATCGACGAGGCGCCCAAGCTCGACAAGAAGTTCAAGCACGACGTCGACGTGGTCGTCGACCGCCTGGTCGTGCGCGCCGACATCGCCAAGCGGCTGGCCGACAGTTTCGAGACCGCGCTCGGGCTGTCGGAGGATCAGGTGGTCATCGCCGAGCTGGCCGACAAACCGCTGCCCGACGCCGACACCAAGGGCGCCAACAAGTCGAAGAACGAGACGCACGAGCGCGTCACCTTCTCGGCGCGCTTCGCCTGCCCCGTTTCCGGCTTCACGATCGACGAGATCGAGCCGCGGCTGTTCTCGTTCAACGCGCCCGCCGGCGCCTGCCCGACCTGCGACGGCCTCGGCACGGAATTGCAGTTCGAGGCCGACCTCGTCGTGCCCAACGCCGACCTCACCCTCGCCGAAGGCGCCATCTATCCGTGGGCGAAGACCGGCGCCTCCTCGCCCTACTACGAGCAGACGCTGCAATCGCTGGCCAAGCACCTCAAGGTGTCGATGAACACGCCTTGGAACAAGCTGCCCAAGCACGTGCAGCTCGCGCTGCTCTACGGCACCGGCGAGGAGGAGGTGACGTTCACCTACTTCGACGGCACGCGTAACTACAAGACCGTCAAGGCGTTCGAAGGCGTCATCGGCAACATCGAGCGGCGCTGGCGCGAGACGGATTTGGACTGGGTGCGCGAGGAGCTGGAGCGCTACCAGGGCGCCCACCCGTGCGAAACCTGCGGCGGCTATCGCCTCAAGCCGCAGGCGCTGGCCGTCAAGGTCGGCGGCAAGCACATCGGCGAAGTCACCGACATGTCGATCAAGGCGGCCAACGCCTGGTTCGCCGAGCTGCCGAAGACCTTCACCAAGCAGCAGACCGAGATCGCCACGCGCATCCTGAAGGAGATCCGCGAGCGGCTGCAGTTCCTCAACGACGTCGGCCTCGAATACCTCACGCTGTCGCGCGCCGCCGGGACGCTGTCGGGCGGCGAATCCCAGCGCATCCGCCTCGCCTCGCAGATCGGCTCCGGCCTCACCGGCGTGTTGTACGTGCTCGACGAGCCGTCCATCGGCCTGCACCAGCGCGACAACGCCCGCCTGCTGCTGACGCTCAAGCACCTGCGCGACATCGGCAACACGGTCATCGTCGTCGAGCACGACGAGGACGCCATCATGCAGGCCGACTACGTCGTCGACATCGGCCCCGGCGCCGGCATCCACGGCGGCGAGGTGATCGCCAAGGGCACGCCCGACGACATCCTCGCCAACCCCAAGAGCCTCACCGGGCAGTACCTCTCCGGCACGCGGCAGATCCCGCTGCCGACCAAGCGGCGCCAGCCCGAGAAGGGCAAGACGATCCGCATCGTCGGCGCCACCGAGAACAACCTGCAGAACGTCACCGCCGAGATCCCCATCGGCCTCCTCACCTGCGTCACCGGCGTCTCCGGCTCCGGCAAGTCGACGCTGACCATCGACACGCTGTACGCCGCCGCCGCGCGCAAGCTCGCCAACGCCCGCATCCATCCCGGCGCCCACACGCGCATCGAAGGCCTCGACCAGCTCGACAAGGTCATCGACATCGACCAGTCGCCCATCGGCCGCACGCCGCGCTCCAACCCGGCGACCTACACCGGCGCCTTCACGCCCATCCGCGACTGGTTCGCCGGGCTGCCGGAGTCGAAGGCGCGCGGCTACGGCCCGGGGCGCTTCTCCTTCAACGTCAAGGGCGGCCGCTGCGAAGCCTGCCAGGGCGACGGCGTCATCAAGATCGAGATGCACTTCCTGCCCGACGTCTACGTCACCTGCGACGTCTGCAAGGGCAAGCGCTACAACCGCGAGACGCTGGAGATCACCTTCAAGGACAAGTCGATCGCCGACGTGCTCGACATGACGGTGGAGGAAGGCGCCAAGTTCTTCTCCGCCGTGCCGTCGATCCGCGACAAGCTGGAGACGCTGGCGCGCGTCGGCCTCGGCTACATCCACATCGGCCAGCAGGCGACGACTTTGTCCGGCGGCGAGGCGCAGCGCATCAAGCTGTCGAAGGAACTGTCGCGCCGCGCCACGGGGCGCACGCTGTACATTTTGGATGAGCCGACCACCGGCCTGCATTTTCACGACGTGGCGAAATTGCTCGAGGTGCTGCACGAGCTGGCCGACGCCGGCAACACGGTCGTCGTCATCGAGCACAACCTGGAAGTGATCAAGACCGCCGACTGGGTGATCGACATGGGCCCGCAGGGCGGCGACGGCGGCGGGCGCATCATCGCCGCCGGCACGCCCGAGGACGTCGCCGCGACGAAGGCGAGCTACACCGGGCAGTACCTGCGCGAGCTGCTGGGCCGGCGTGCGAAGGGTCGCAAGCAGGCGGCGGAGTAGGGGCAAACGAGCGGGACGTTAGCCAACGTTAAGGCTTTGGCGCTCGCTGGCGAGGCCGTGCTCTCCGAGCACGCCCGTATACGACTGGTCGAGCACGACATTCGCCCCGTTGACGTCCTAGCCGGACTGCCCGCGGCCGACATCGGATCCGGAGCAATGGTCGGACGATCTCAGGAGGCGCAAATGAAAACGCGCAAGACGACGCGACTGGTGCATGCGGGCCGCTACGTCGCCGAAATTAGCATCGAGATCATCGACGACGATCACGAGTGGGCGCCATACTTGTCGTTTGGTGATGCCCAGAAGCTGGACGACGCGCGGCGTGCGCTGGAACGTGGTGACCTGGCCGCTGCGTCCAAGCTGGGCCGCGTCTACGAGTTGAAGCCAATCGCCGCGGCGGAGTGATGGCGAGCCCGACGTACGGGACTATTCGTCAAGCCATCCTCGCCGAGCGGCAGATCACCTGCCATTACAACGGCCACCACCGCGAGCTGTGCCCGCATATCCTCGGCCACACCAACGGCGAGGAAAAGCTGCTCGCGTTCCAGTTCGGCGGCGAGAGCAGCAAGCCACTGCCGCGGCGCGGGGAGTGGCGCTGCCTCTACGTTGATCGGATGCGCGACGTCGAAGTGCGCGACGGCTCGTGGCATGCCGGCAGTTCGCACCGCAGGGAGCAAAGCTGCGTGTCGGAGGTGGATCTCGACATCAACATCCACGTCCGCGGCCTGCGGTGACGCAAGCACGAGGCGGCGGAGTAGGTCCGCCGTCTGGCCTGAAGTTGTAAGAGCTGATCCCGACGTTCGGCTAAGAGAAGTAAATGCGATAGCGTAAAATTCTGCGATTGTCTTACGTCCGGAATTAAGCTCAGCCAGCTAGCCTGCGGGCATGGACCACCTGGCAAGCATCGACCCTTGGATCGCCCTCGGCGTCGTCGCCGCGACGGCGCTCACCGACGCCGTCTGCGTCCTGTACACGTCCTCGGTCGTCCACCGCCGCGATCTCTCCGCCGCCAACTGGGCCTCGCTGACGTACATGCTCTCGGCCTTCGCCGTCATCAGCTTCACCAACAATTGGACCTACGTCGTGTTCGCCGCGCTCGGGGCGTGGATCGGCACCTACGCCACGATGAAATACCTGCGCTGGAGATCGGCACACGCTGTCCAGACGGATAGTGCGGCGGCAGTCCATACGCACGCCGCCGTCGAACCGACGAACGATCTCGTCGTGGCTTGCACGCGCCAGCCATTGACGCCTGCGGCTTTCCCAGCCGAACCGCGCATCGCCGCTTGAGCTTCAAATCTGCGTGTCAGGGAAAGAAGCTACCCAGCGGGTGGCGGAAATGTCGGTCGTCCTGCGCCGCACGGTACGCGCGAACCGGTTGGTCCAACCGAGGAAGTTGAACGGTGGGCCGTGACTCGTCCGGGCTGCGTATTTTCAAAGCGCCCTGCGGCTCATTACTTAGAACCACGAGGAAGTCGGTGCCTGCGGCAGTTTCCTTGTAAGGCGCCTCGTCGGAAACGATGAGCGCCGATCCCAACCAAGTGCTGCTGGCCAGCTTTTCGGTCACCTCCCGCGGGATCTCGATGCGATCCAAAACGGCGGCGCCGTCAGACTTGCTATCTTTCGTCAGGGCGACGCTGAGCCATCCGCGGTCACCACGGGCGGTTTCGGTCGCGTAAAAGGCGTGGGTGCCGATTGGTTTTTCCGGGTTCTTGATAACAGCGGGCATTTCGAGCACGGGTTCAAATCCCTGCCGTACATAGATGCGCTGCGTCTTCAAGCTGACCAATATCGATACCGGCCATGCTCGTAAGCGTGCCTCGCGCGCCTTGCTCTCTGCCGCAGCCAGGTCGGCTAGTTGGGGCTGAGCTTGTTTGGTCGCCGCTTCAGCAGCGGCCGCCGCAACTGAAGCATCCGCCCGAAGCTTTTGCACCTGCGCCTCGGCGCGAACCTTTGCCCGGCCTGACTTTTGGGCAGCTACCCGCGCTTCGGCCGCACTGAGCTGCTTCAAGGCCCGAGCCTTTGCCGCTTCGGCCCGCCGAGCCGCGGCTGCCACCTTTTCCGCGCGCGCCGCAACCGCATCGGCCTCTTCACGAGCCCTCGTTGCCGCTTCCCGCGCTTGCTCAACGCCTGATGCCGAGGTCGCCATTGTACCGTCTCGCTGCAGGCGGTCTAAGAGCGGGTGAGAGACACGCATTGCATCCACCTTGTTTGGAGCAATGACAACCCGGGTTCCGACACTCGTCAGATCAAACAAGCGTTCGGCGAACCGGTATGGCAGGCGGATGCAGCCGTGCGAGGCACGATAGCCGGGAAGCGCACCGGCATGCAGGGCGATGCCCGACCATGTGACGCGCTGCATAAACGGCATCTCCGCGTCCTCATAGAGGTTGGAGACGTGGTCTCTGATTCTTCTGGAGGATGGTGAAGATGCCAGCGGGCGTCTCGTACGTCCGGCTGCCGGTCGAGACAGGAGCCTCCAGGATCGGCCCCGCGGAGTCGAAAACGGTGATCTTCTGCTGGCGAAGGGAGACGACCGCGAGAACTGGCTTTTCGGCTTGCCGGCCTCCGGCAATCTTATCCCACGCAGACACGCGCGCCTCCCGTGCGCCTGCTGCGACCGCGAATACTAAAATCCAGGCGGCGGCAGCCGCCAGTTTTGATGCGAACACGAACGACCGTTTCTGTTGGCGTGGTCCACGTGGCTAACGCAGTTATGCCCGGCTTTGTTGCAGGCAGCGCGGCTCCGGCACTCATGTACGCCAAGAACAAAACGCCCGGCAGTGAGTTTCACTCCTTAGCGCCGATCTCACGGCGAGAAAAGGAGACCTCGATGAGCATTTTCATCAAAACCGTCCTGGCGTCTCTGGTCGGCATCATTGTCAGCTCGGGGGCCGCGTCGGCTGCAGTAGTATGCAATGACGAAGGCGACTGCTGGCGGGTGAAAGGCCGGGCAGAGTACAAGCCTGAATTGCGGCTGCGCGTGTATGACGACGATTGGAAGTGGAAGGACGGCGAGAAGTATCGCTGGCGTGAAGCTGGCCGCGACCACGGGTACTGGCGCGGCGGCGTGTGGATCGGAATACCCTAAGCGGGTGACGCCGCCGGTCGTGCAGGCAGGCGGCGTCAACTTTGATCAGGCTTCGCAATCCGTCCCCGACCGACCGGGTTTTAGGGAGCCGGCGGGGGCGGGGAAGGCGGGGTCTGCTCTGCGGCTTCGCGGGCCTTTTTCTCTCGCTCGAGGTCCGCGACTGCCTTCGCGGCAGCGGCATCGGCTTCCTCTTTGGCGGACTTGAGCCGCGCCAGCTCGTCGTTCGCCGCCTTGAGGCTCCGTTCGGCGTCATCCTTCGCAGTCGTGAGAGCGGCCAACTCGTCGCCGAGCGCCTTCAACCGATCCTCCGCGGTCTTTCGGGCACTCTCCGAGGCGACAAGCTGCTGCTTCGTCTTCTCCACGGCCAGGTCCGCCGCGACCTTCGCCTTCTGGGTCAGGGCCAATTGCGCGTTGATGTCGGCCAGCGCGCGCGCGCTCGCCGATTGGCCATTGCGGGCCTCCACCAATTGCGCGCGCACTTCGGCCATCGACTGCTCGACGGCGAGTTTCGCTTGCTCGGCTTGCGTCGCGACGACGTGCGTCGACTGCAAAGCGTGATGCAGGCTGCGGTTCGCCGTGTACATCCAGATTGCGAAGGCGAGCACGGCCAGCGCCAGGACGACAAGCAAGGGGTCGAGACGCGAGCGTTTCGCTCGCGCATCCGCCTGGGCATTGTGAATTTTCAGGGCGCGCTCGACTTGCGCGCGCCAGCGCAGACGCTCGATGCCGTAGACCGGAAGGGCGTTCGAAAAACCGATCAACCCGCTGGATGCCGAGGACGGATCGAACCCCATGCCGCGAATGGAGAGCTTGGCGATTCCGCGGCGGGCGAAGCCCGACATGCGCGTCCCGAGCTCGTGGAAGACGTGCTGCGCCTCATCCAGCATGGCCTTGGTCTCGGCCTGCGCGGGGGCGACCACGGTCGCCAGATCCTGCAGCCGCGTCCGCACCTCCTCGCGCAGTGCGAGAAACCGGCGCAACCGGCCGGCGCTTGCCAAAACCGCGATCAACGCCAACGCGGCGATCGCAAGTCCGGTCCAAACCAGGATCATGACCCCTCCCCCTGTCCCTCACATTCTTGTTGCTCAGCGCGAACCGGACCCCGTTCCGGGAGCCACTGACCAATGCCTCACGTTTGCGCCAATCACGTGGCTGGCCCGTTGCATGCCGCCGACCAGCGCCTGATCGATCCCTCCGATAGGTGGTCGACATGGGCCCGCAGGGCGGCGACAGAGAAACAGGCGGCGGAGTAGGCGGCAGCGCCATCAACCGCGCGCGCGAACGCTAGGCGCGCGGCTTCTTCGCCTCTGCGAGCTTGGGTAAACTGTCAGATCGCTGCTGCGGCGGCTCCTCGGGAAGGTTGGCCTCGAAGACGTCCAGCCAATCATACCGCATGCGGTCGAGCGCCTGCAGCATCTGCAGCTTGCCCAGGCCCTCGACGATGTCGCCTTCCCCCATCCCGCGCACCAACGAGACGACCGCCGCCTCCGCCTCTCTCTCCGACATGCGGCGCGCGCGCGGTGCGCTGGCGGTGGGCACCGCCCTCAAGTGCGGATGTGATGGTCGTTGGCGCAGACTCATGACCCTCGTCAACGTGACAATCTCGAAACGGTTGCGGCGATGCCATCCACTCGGCGATGGGCGAGAGAGTTTCCGCTCGCCGGCATGAACAAACGATTCTGTAAGTCTCCGGTTCTTGTCGATAAATTGCTGAGGTGTTTTGCGATAAAGCTGAATTTCGTCCTGCCGAATTAGGCCGCAGCGCAATCAACCGCGCTTGGACACGGGTTCCAGTCCCACCGTCAGGCGCGACAGCGCACGCATGATGGCGACAAAGGCGACGGCAAGCGCGACGAGGGCGTAGGCGATGAACCAGCCGAGCGGCATCGTCATACCCATCCACGACTCGATGGTTCGGGGCAGAACCACCGCAAGCACGATCGCACCAACCAGCGTGATGAGGGCGAGGCGCCGCACGCCGGACTTGACGCTCGCCTCGCGCTCGGCCGGCACGAGATAGCCGCGGGCCGCCGGGCCGTTGGGATAGAAGACCGTCTCGCCGCGCTCGCTCGTGCGGAACAGTTGGTTCACGAACACCGCGTCGAACATGCTGGTCACGGCCATGGCTGCTTCTCCTGCGTCTCGCCGGAGGCGGCAGGATATCGCACCTTGCCGGAGGCGTCCCGCCGAAGGCGGGCAGCTTAGGCGAGCAGAGGAAGTAGATAAGAAAAAAAAAAGAAGAGAAGAAAAAAGGAAAGAAAGAGAAGAAGAGGAAAAAAAGAAAAAAGGGAAGGAAAAGAGAGAGATAAAAGGAAGAGGAAGAGGAAAAGGAAAGGGAGAAATGGAAAAAGATAGAAGAGAAAGAAAGGAGGAAGGAGAAGGATAAGGAGATGAAGAGTAAAAAAGATGGATATAAAAGAATAGGAGGTAGATGATGAAAGAGATAGAAGAGGAGAAGAAGGAGAGAGAGGTAGGGATAATAGGAGGAGAGAAAATAGATGAGATAGTAGATGAAGGTCTACGAGTAGGGAGACGACGGCTAACTCAGCTAGTTGGTGAACGTGCACGTACCTGTCCGACACACCCTTGCGATCACAGCAGTCGACGGCGAAACTCACGACGGCAAGGCACGCACGGACGAAAAGGGCCAGCCGCCGGGCGGCACGTCTCGACGAACGTGTAGGTCAGGGTGTAACCTCCGAGACTGACACGCCGCCAATCTCGCCTTGAGAGTTTCGGCATGACCGAGGATGTCGAAACCTGGCGCCGCCGCGGGGAAGCGGCACGGCTGGCGCACGAGACCGTCAACGCCGCGTTCCGCGCGCACGTGCGCGAACGCGAGCCCGATCGCTACGCCGCGCTGCTGAAGGATTTCTGGGAGAAGACCGCCGCCGCGCTGCCGAGCAGCGACCGCGCGTTCATGCCGGGCCTCGCCAACGGCCATGTCCGCTTCGTCGACACGGCCATCGCGTTTCTCGAAGCCGACCCTTGGTTCTTCCGCTCGGGCTACGAGAAGCAGAACATCATCCGCCACCTCAAGCGGACGCCGCTCACCGAGCCGCAGCGGATGCGCCTCGCGCGCGTCGTGCTGGCGGCCATCGACGGTCGCGACAGGATCGAGTTCCGCCACTTCGCCCGCCTCGCCTGCGGGATCTGGTCGGAGTTCCTGGACGAGGAAGTCGCGATGCGCATGCAGAGCCGCTGATCCCGGCATCCGCCGCCGCGCCACCTGGGTCGCCGAGGCGGCGATCTCGGCCGGCAAGGCATGAGCACGCCTGCGCGGGAGCCAACCTGCTTCTAGTCCGGGTAATGCTTCTCGAGAAATTCCGACCTGAAGGTCTGCGGCGGCGTCGACCGATCGGGCCGGCCCTCGGGCGTGAAGTCCATCAGGTTCCAGTACGCCCACACGGTATCGACGTGATTTGACATCGTCTCCGTCGCCCAGAAATGAAAAATCTCGCCGTCGCGCTTGGTGAAGACGTGCATGACGGGCCATTGCATGTCGTCATTGTCGCCTTGGCAACGATAGTCGGCCTGGAACGGCGACTCGAACCCCGACACCAGATCGATCTGCGACCATCCCCGCTCCTTGGCCCACGCGGCGATCCGTTCGGCCGGCGCCTTGGCGATGGCCACGAACGCGGCATCGCGCGTGACCGAATACCAGGCCCGATCGAAGCCATCGACCAGCGACGTGCACGAGGGGCACGGCTTGTCCCAGCCGGGTCCGAACATGAACGAGTACAGCAGCAGCGTGTCGTGGTCGCCAAAGAGCTCGGAGAATTTGACCGGCGCGCCGACCTTGCCCGCGTTGGCCCGCCGGAACACGTAGTCCTCCTTCAGCTTGCCGCCGAGCGGCAGCTTGCGGCGCTTCTCGGCGACGGCCTTGACCTTGTCGACGAGCTCCTGCTCGTCCTTCAGCAACGCCGCGCGCGCGTCGCGATACGCCTGACTTTCGTTCGGGAACCGGCGCTCGATCATGTTCACCTCCGTGCAGTTCCCAGTTGGCATCCGCCGCCGCGCCACCTTGGTCGCCGAGGCGGCGATATCGGCGGGGAGGCTTGACTATCCGGCCATGAGGCCACGAGGCAGACTAGTCGCACATATCGAACGTGGAATGTTTCGGGAAGTTTTCCCTATTTGATGAGGGACTATTTCCCGCGCTTTTGGGGTAACACGTCTAGGGCGAATCGGGAATTTTGCTACCGCTTCGTTGACGAGTTTTCCCGCCACTCCATAGTCGACCTCACGGTTAAGCCGCGCAGCAGACGCGGTCGCGTGGGGGAGTTGAGTAATGCGTACGAGTACCGCGTGTGCGGCGATGTTGATTTCCATCGCCATGGCTTCATCGGCTGCGAAGTCAATCCGCCACCGAGGCGGCGCCTCCCGCCGCCACTGCCTCGCCGCCCGCTCAGTCGCCACCGCCGGCACCCAAGCCCGCACCGCCTTCGGCCAGCGTCACAGAACTACCTGCCATCGATATTGTGCAGGACACGCCGGCCCAGAAGGCCGCCAAGGCCAAGAAGAAGGCGCCCGCAGTTTCGCCTCTCAGCGGCATCAGCAGCGCTGCAGCGGGCGTCGGCACGCCGGGCACGGGCGGAGCGTCGGCGGGTGTGCCGGCAGCGGCGTCGATCGCGGCGCCCATCACGGTGCCGAGCGCGGTGACCAACGTCACCGACACCGACATCGAGCGCGGAAGGTACGGGCTCGATCCAGCAGACGCTGCAGCAGAAGGTGCCGGGCATCATCATCTCCGACGCCGCCGGCAACCCGCTGCGCGCGGAGCTGTCCTATCGCGGCTTCGATGCCTCGCCGGTCAGCGGCCGCTCGCAGGGCGTCGCCGTCTACCAGAACGGCGTGCGCATCAACGAGGCCTTCGGCGACGTGGTGAACTGGGACGTCATCCCGAGCAACGCCATCTCGTCGATGTCGGTCGTCAGCAACAACCCGTCGTTCGGCTTGAACGCACTCGGCGGCGCCGTCAGCATCCTGATGAAGGACGGCTTCAGCTACCAGGGCGGCGAGGTCGACGTCATGGCCGGCTCGTTCGGCCGCAAGCAGGTCGGCATCCAGGCCGGCGGAGCGAGCGGCAACGCCGGCATCTATGTCGCCGGCGAATGGTTCGAGGACGACGGCTTCCGCCACTTCTCCGACAGCGAGGTTCGGCGCTTCTACGGCGACCTCGGCCTCAAGGGCACCTTCGCCGAAGTGCATTTCAGCCTGACCGCCGCCGACAACCACTTCGGCGCCACGGCGGCCGCGCCGATCGAGCTGCTCGACCGCAGCTGGAGCAACACCTTCACTTCGCCGCAGACCACCGACCTTGAAGTCTACATGCCGACGATCTCGGCCTCGGTGAAGGCAACCGACACGCTGACGTTCTCCGGCGTCGGCTACTATCGGCGCTACAAGAACCGCGTGGTGGACGGCAACCTCACGGAGATCGACGAGTGCTGACCCCGGCCAGCCGATTCCGGCCTCGACGATGAACTGTGCCTCGACGATGAGAATGTCTTCGACCTCAACGGCGACCGACATCGATCGACGATATCGCTCCCGAGGATCAGGCTCGGCTCCATCGAGCGGCTGGCGACCAACAGCGAGAGCTGGGGCGGCGCCGTCGGAGGCGCAGGAGAAGGCCAAGCTGTTCGGTCTCAACAATCTATTCCTCGCCGGCGTCTCCTACGACCACGGCAGCTCGAACTACAAGACAGTGAGCGAGCTCGGCGTGATACAGCCGGAGTACGTCGTCGCCGGCACGGGCGTCTTCGTCGGCGGCGTCGACCACGATCCGGACGAAGGCGATGAGCTCGCGCCGCGCAACCTGCTCTCGAAGAACACCTACGTCGGGCCTTTACTTCTCCAACGCGCTCGACCTGACGGATCAGCTCACCGTGACGGTGGGCGGCCGCTACAATCACGCGACCATCCAGCTGGAGGACAAGACCGGGCTGTTCCCCAATCTCAATGCCACAAACAAATATGAGCGCTTCAATCCGATGGCGGGCGCCAACTACAAGCTGCTGCCCGGCCTCTCGGTCTATGGCGGCTACTCGGAATCGAACCGTGCGCCGACCCCGGCCGAACTCGGCTGCGCCGAGCCCGAAAATCCTTGTCTCATCGAGAGCTTCCTCACCGACGATCCGCCGCTCGAGCAAGTGGTCGGGCGCACGGTGGAGGTCGGGGCTGCGCGGACAGGGCAGCAACGGCCCGGACCGCTTCACCTGGTCGGCGGGCCTGTTCCGCACGCTCGCGTCCGACGACATCCTGCCCATCACGGAAGACAATCGCATCTTCTTCGTGAATGCCGGCAACACGCTGCGCCAGGGCGTCGAACTGGAAGCGACATACGAGACGCGCAAGTGGAGTGTGTATGGCAACTATGCCTTCGTCGATGCCACGCTCGACAAGTGCACCAATCCCGACGACACGGGCCAATGCGCGTTCCTCAACGCGGGCGATCGCCTGCCCGGCATTCCGCAGCATCGCTTCAAGGCGGGCGTCGAGTATTGGGTGACGTCCGAGTGGAAGGTCGGCACCGACCTCGTCGCCGCTACCAACTCGCCGTTCTTCCCCAACGACGGAAGGCAGCGGAGACGACCTTGCCAGCTACGCGCGCGTCGATTTGAACACGTCCTACGACGTGAGCAAGAACGTCCAGCTCTACGGTCTCGTGAAGAACCTCTTCAACTCGAAGTACGGCCTCTACGGCACGTACTTCGAGGTGGACGACGTGAATGACACCGACATCGCTATAGGTGGGCCGGGCCTCACCGATCCGCGCACCATCTCGCCGTCGATGCCCTTCGCGGCCTACGGCGGCGTGAGATTCAAATACTAGGAGGCGTGGACTCGTACAGCATGAGCCACAGGTTCTGAGTTAACTGACGCGTGCTCGGGTACGCTGTAGCCGTCTCCATCACCCCCAGTGTGGAGGCGGCTTTTTTTGCTCCGCGCCAGCGCCCGGCGCCCTCCGCAGGGGACGACCAAGAGTGGCAACGTCGCTAGCTTCTCCAGCAAGGCTGCTTTGCGGCTCTTGTAATAGCTATCTCCGGGCGACAAGCTGAGCAGCTTGTCATAGTCGGCGAAGGCGAGGTCGTATTGCCGCAACTCCTCGTAGAGAAGCGCGCGATTGGAATAGATGACCGTGCGCGCAGGGCTAATCTCCGCTGCGCGCGTTAGATCGGCAATTGCCCTCTGCGTATCGCCCTTCTTGGTGTGGAGATCCGAACTGAGTAGATAGTGGTCCAGTTCATCGTTCTTGATCGCGATGGCCTTGTCGACATCGGCAATGGCGGCATCTATCCGGCCGCGCTCCGCATGCTGGACACCCCGCCAATACCGGTAGAACGGGTAGTCCGGCGCCAGTTCGATGGCCTTGGCCATGTCGGCGAAGCCACGTGCCTCATCGCCCTTCCTCAGGTACGTCAAGCCTCGGTAGAACCAATTGTGTGCAATGCTTGGGTCCGCAGCGAGGATCTTGTCGAAGTCGGCAATGGCTCGGTCGTTCTCTTTCTTGAAATGCAGCAGGAAGGCGCGGTCCCGCCGCCACTCGTACTGATCGGGGACCAGCTCCAAAGCCTCGGTGAAGTCGGCAATGGCGTCGTCGCTGCGATCTTTTTGTGAGGCATAACTAGCTCGTTCGGCATAGGCCATCCCGCGAACCGCGCGATCGAATTGTTTGTCCTTGATGATGCGATCACAGGCGGCAAGCCCCCTTGCCTGCTCGGCCTCGTCCTTGCCCAGACGCCAGTAGTCGCAGTCATGAATCAGCGGATCGTCAGCCGCGAGCGCCGAACCGCACAGCAAAAGAAGTGAGGCAATGACAGGAAGGTGCCGCAATATGGCGCTCCCGGGTTCTTGCGCATTATCCCGGCAGATTGCGCGCATTTGGCATCGGCGACAACCGGCAACCCGGAAGTCAAAGGCGCGTAGGACGCCGCGCAGCCAGCCAGTCTTTGAGCCCGACGCCGCTTGGCGATCCCGGCAGGATTTGAACCTGCGACCCTCTGCTTAGAAGGCAGATGCTCCATCCAACTGAGCTACGGGATCCAGTCCGGCGCCTCGGCGGCGGCGCCCGCCGTAATATCAACCCCAATCACCACCAGATCGTGCCGTGCCGGGGGCATAAAACCTTGGCGGCTCCCGCTGTCGTGGGCCGACAGCCGCCGCCAGCGCGGGCGCGCTTCCCGGGGGCATCCCAACGGGCCGCACGTGCCGATTGGCCAGGTCGGCGAGGAGACCGAAATACCGCGCCGGCCCCAAAATGGAGCGCCGTTCTGCCCTTCTTTTAACCGTTGCACCTAGCGGGAGAAGTCCCGATAGGGCATCCTTCCCGGAAAGAACAACCCATTTTTCCCGGGTGAGCGCGAATGCGGTGGTTCGGCCTAGTTCTCCTGCTGGCGCTGGCGGCATGCGACGAACCCCGCTCGGCGGCCTATTCGCCCGAGCGCGGCAGCAGCTTTGAGCCGGTCGCGGTCGAACTGCAGGCGGCGCAGCTGGCCCAGGAGATCGACGGCATCGCGACCCTGGTCAGCCCCAACTCCTTAACGCTGCTCAACGCGGAAATCCGGGCGGCAGAAATCGCCTCCGGGTTCAGTCGGCGGTCCCTCGACCGCTACAAGGGCGTCCGCACGCTGGGCGAACAGCGTGTCGACAATGCCGAGCGGCAGGCCTCGACCGACGCTACGCAAGTTGCCCTGCTCAAGCTGCGGCTGCGCAACGCCTGGGGCGACACAGCTCCGTTCCTTGCCCCCACCAACCGCGACCGGCTCGTCGACGAACTCGCCTCAGGCAAGACGACGATCGTGCGGCTGGATTTCCCGCGCTCGGTCGACCGCGACCTGCGCAACGTACGCATCACCCCACTGGGCGGGGGCGATGAGATTACCGTCACCACAATCTGGCAGGCGCCGTCCGGCAACCTCGCTATGCCGGGAACCTCGCTGTTCGGATTGATGCCCGCCGGACCGGGCCTGCGTCCGGGAGACCGGGCCAAGATCACTGCTGAACGCGGCGCACCTCTCGCCGGCGTCGTCGTACCGGCCTCGGCCGTCGTCGTGTTCGCCGGCGAGTCCTGGTGTTACGTCGAAAAGCAGCCCGGACGCTTCGAGCGCAAGCTGGTGTCGCTATCGACGCCGGTTGATGCGGGGTACCTGACTGACAGCTTTGCCGCGGGCACCAAGGTGGTAGTGCGTGGCGCGTCAGCACTGCTGTCGCGCGAGGTCGAGCCTGGCGCCTTCGATGACGATGACGACGCCAAGCCGCGCGCCGCAAAGCCGGGCACCGAGGCGGAGCAGGCGGACGACCAGGTGCCTATTTCCACTTCCGGCCTCAACTAGCGCGCGCCTATGGACGCGCTCATCCGATGGTCGATCCGCCACCGCGTCGTCGTCGCGGCCCTATCGGTGGCCTGGCTCTTTGCCGGCGTGTTTTTCGCGTTCCAGGCCCCGCTCGACGTTTTCCCTGAGTTCGTCCCCCCGCAAGTGACGATCCAGACCGAGGCGCCGGGCTTTGCGCCCGAGCAGGTGGAGCAGATCGTCACCCGGCCCATCGAGGCCGCCGTCAACGGCGCCCCGGGTGTCCAGTCCCTGCGCTCCGAATCTGTCTACGGGCTGTCCGTCGTCGTCGTGACGTTCGAGAGCGAGTCGATCCGGTCACCATCCGGCAAGGCATTTCAGAACGCCTCGGCACACTTGCCGGCGAGCTGCCCACGGGTGTCGCTCAGCCCAAGCTGACACCGCTCACCTCGAGCACCATGGACGTCCTCAAGTTCGGCCTGCTGTCGAACTCGGTCGATCCCTATACCCTGCGCGACATCGCCGACTGGACGATCAATCCGCATCTGCTGGCGCTGCCGGGCATCGCGCGCGTGACCGTCTACGGGGGCGCCATCCGTCAGGTGCAGATCCGGCCCAACCTCGACCGCCTCGCCGGCCTCGGTCTCAGCATCGACGATGTGATGGATGCAGGGCGCGCCGCACTCGCGCTGCGCGGTGGCGGCACCGTCGATACCAGCTCGCAACGCATCACGCTCGACGCCCCGCCGCCCGCGCCCGACCCGCAGGCCATCGCGCAGGCCCTCGTCAGCATGCAGGACAACATGCCGATCACCATCGGCCATGTCGCCAACGTGACGATCGGGCCGGCGGTGCCGATGGCGATGCCACCATCATGGGGCGGCGGCGTGCTGCTCACGATCTCCAGCCAGTTCGGCGCGAATACGATGGACGCGACCGGGCGGTGGAGGCGGCGCTCGACGGATCTAGCGGCCGTGGCAGCGTGGCATCGACATCATCCTGCTGCATCGGCCCGGCGAACTTCATCGAGCGCGCGCTTGAGCAAACTCGAGCACGCGCCTGCGCTCGGCTCGGCGCTGGTCCTCATCGTGCTCTTCGCGTTCCTGCGCGGCTGTAGCGCCGCACTGATTTCGTTCCTGGCCATTCCGCTCTCCCTGCTCGCGGCGACTTCGTGCTGGCCGGTTCGGTCTCACGCTGAACACGATGACGCTCGGCGGCTTCGCGGTGGCCATCGGCGTGCTGGTGGACGACGCGATCATCGACATCGAGAACATCATCCGGCGGTTGCGCCTCGCCAAGGCAGCAGGGCGCGACGACGATCTGCAGACCATCGAGGAAGCCTCCGATCGAAATTCGCGGCTCGATGCTCTACGGCACGCTTGCCGTCATTTTCGTCTTCCTGCCGATCCTGTTCGCGGGCGGGTGCAGGGTCGTTTCATCGGCCCGATGGCCCTCACATTCGTCATCGCTGTCGTCGCTTCGATGATCGTTGCGCTCACCGTCACGCCGGCCCTGTGCGCGCTCATGCTGACGGGCGAGGAAACGAAGGAGATACCCCGCCTCGTCACGCTGATGCAGGGCTTGCAGGCGTCGTGCATGGAGAAGGTTCGCACCGCTGGGGTCTCACGGTCGCCGCCCTGGCCGGCGCTGCCGCAGCGGCCATCGCCGTCGCGCGGTTTCTGCACAGCGAGCTGATCCCGCAGTTCCGCGAAGGTCATTTCGTCATTCAGATGACGGCGGCGGCGCAAGGAACATCGGTCGGGGAATTTCGGCGACGGGCATCCGCATCTCCAATGAGTTGCTGAAGCTGCCGTTCGTGCGCGCCGTCGGCCACCAGATCGGCCGCGCGGAAGCAGGCGAAGACACCTGGAGCCGGACAAGAGCGAGTTCCACGTCGAGCTCATGGCGAGCATGACGAGACGGAAATCGAGGCGCAGGAAAAAATCAGAGACGTTCTTGAACGTTTCCCCGAAGTGCGCACCGAGGCCATGACCTTCCTCGGTGACCGCATCAGCGAGACACTAAGCGGCGAGACCGCGCAGGTTGTCATCAATCTGATCGGCACCGAGATCGAAGCGCTCGAGAGCTCCGCCGAGGAGGTGCAGAAGGCCATCGCCAGGCGTCGACGGCGTCGAGGACTTGCGGATTCCCAAGGCGGCGAAGGTGCCGACAATGGCGATTCGCCTCAATCGCACGGCGCTGGCCAACTACGGCTCACGGCCCAGGACGCGCTCGACAACGTGCAAACTGCATTTGCCGGCACCGACCATCGGCCAGAACTACGTCGGCGCACAAACAGTCGATGTCGTCGTCATTCTACCGCCCGAGGAGCGCGATCGCGTCGAGCAGCTCGCGAACCTGCTGGTCGGCAATTCGAAGACACGCGTGCAGCGCGCAACGTCGCCGCCATCGGCATGACCGATGGGCGCTCGATCATTCAGCACGAGGGTGCACAGCGGCGCGTCAACGTGAACTTCAACGGCGCGTCCGACCGTTCGCTGCGCGATACCGTGGCCGAGGTGAAAGACCGCGTCGCCGCCCTGCAGCTGCC
>CAWEWG010000008.1:0-148855 GCA_963812795.1 uncultured Alphaproteobacteria bacterium
GCGACGCCAGATGCACCGTCGCCGTCTTGCCGAGCGCGATGGCGGCATCCGGCTTCATGAGCGAATAGCGGGCCTGATAGGTGCGCGTCGCTGGATCGGCCTGAGGCGAGATTTCGCGCAGCTTCGCTCCATAAACGCGATCGGCATCTGCCCACAGCGTCACAGTGGCCGCCGCGTTGCGGTCGGCGTCGATGCGGCTCTCCGGGATCGACACGACCGCCTCGAGCTCGTCGAGGCGCGCTACCCGCGCGATCAGTTGGCCAGCGCTAACGACTTGCCCCACCTCAACCGGAAGCGCAGTGATCACGCCTGTTTCAGTGGCCACGAGATCCGTATAGGCGAGCTGGTTCTTCGCCAGTTCGAGCGCCCGCGTCGCGCGCTCGACGCGACCGCGGGCTTCATCAGCCGTCGCCTTCTTCTGCTCGTAGTTGGCGTCGCTGACCCATTTTTGCTCGTTGAGCGTCGCGTAGCGTTTCTCGTCGGCCGCCGTCTGCTTGAGGCTGCTCTGCGCGGCCTTGAGCTCGGCGTCCGCCGAATTCGAGCGACAGCCGATAGTCGCTGGCATCGAGACGGGCGAGCGTCATGCCGGGCGCGACCGTGTCGCCGATGTTGACGAGACGCTCGACGATCTTGCCGGAAACGCGGAAGCCGAGATCGCTCTCGTAGCGCGGCTTGATAGTGCCAGTGTACGAGCGCGTGTCGACATCGGCCGAGAGCTTCACGGCCGCAGCGCGGACCGGCTGCGGGGCGCCACGTAAGGGGCGCTTTCGCTCTCGCAGCCCGCGAGGGCAGCGGCCAAAGCCACGAGGGCGCCGGCCGCGAACACCGGGCGCGCGCGTCTCCAGGGCTGCGCAATTCTGGAAGTCAATGTTGCCGTCGTGTTCATATCGGACCCCATTGTTTGGGCATGGCCGAGGAGCCGGTGCTCTTGAAAGTTAGCGTGGCTAACTTAAGTGAGTGCAGCTAACTTGGCAAGATGAAATCGGCGGCGAAGGGCAAAAAGTTAATAATGCTAACTTAAGTTAGATGAGCTAACTTGTTGAATCGCAGGCCGAAGGAAAAAAGTCATGACCCGGACAAAAAAGCGCACCGCGGTGCGCGCAAAGAAGCGGTTCCACCACGGTGACCTGCGCGAGGCGCTGATCGCCGCCACGCGCGAGCTGCTGATCGAGCATGGGCCGGATGGCTTCACATTGGCCGACGCCTGCCGCCGCGCCGGCGTCACGACCGCCGCGCCCTACAAGCACTTCCGCGACAAGCAGGAGATCCTGGAGGAAATCGTGTTGCGCGGCTTCGAAGAGCTCACGGCGGCCAATGCCAGGGCGGTGGCCGAGGGTGGCCCGGGGACTATCGCGGGCATAACCGCTATGGGAATTTCCTATCTCGAATTCGCCGTGGCCCAGCCAGCACTATTCCGGCTCATGTTCGGGCACAAATCCGAAATCATGAAGGTCCAGCAGGTCGATGAAAGCGGCAAACAGTGTCTGAAGAAAGTAATTGAGGAAGTT
The DNA here is from genome assembly GCA_963812795.1 of uncultured Alphaproteobacteria bacterium. Lineage (GTDB taxonomy): Bacteria > Pseudomonadota > Alphaproteobacteria > Rhizobiales > Hyphomicrobiaceae > Hyphomicrobium_A. The sequence continues at coordinate 1,509 of CAWEWG010000008.1, forward strand.
GCCGCCTACAGCCGTAAGCACGGGCACGCCGCCGATGCCGAGGAGATCGCGTTGCGGCTCTGGACGTTCGTTCACGGCGCGTCGTCACTTCAGCTCGATGGAGACTACGAGCGTGTCGCGCCCGGCCTCGACGTTCACGGGCTGATCACCGATGTCACGCCGATGTTGCTCGGTGTGACGCCGGATAAGCGTGCGCTATCGCGTGGCAGGAAACGCTGATCCGGGGCAAAGGATGCGCAGCGTGGCTTGCGCATGTCGGCTTGTGGCCCCTTAGCGGACGTCAGTGAGGACCCGAGCAAGCTGCTGACACAGTCTGCGACGATGTCCTCATCCCCGACCCCGCCGCACGGTCGTCGCCACTCGATCAGCGCCTGTCGCGTCGTTGACTCGCCGCCGGGCGCCCGCTTCGAATTCTGAATCGTCGAAAGATCGCAATCCTTCCGATGGCTGGTCGACGCCCTCAAAAAGGGGGCAGCAAGATGGACGACTTTGCCCTCTGACTAAGCCGTCCGCTCTTTTACCACCCGGAAATAATGCTCGGCGTGCTGGTACCAGTTCTCTGCCTGGACGGCATCGCCCGTCGTCGCCGCTTCACGAGCAAGGGCGAGGTAGCGTTCGTAATTCCGGCGTGGGTCTATGACCGGCCCGTTTTGCCGCTGCTGCCGCGGAACGTACGTGCGGCCTGCCGGCTGCCGGCTTCGGTGGGATCGGTTCGTGCCGTTATTCATAACATCCATTTGAATTGATTCTCCCGCGCCTACCAGCGGCCGCTCCCTTTGAACGAGGGAACACGCTGCGACTTATTCAAATTATCAAATTGGGATCAGCAGAGCGGGGCGCACCCCGGGTGACCTGAACCGTTGACATAGGCGCCGGGCCGCCCGGCTGCAAGTAGCCATCCTTGCAATGCGCTGCATGTGTCCGATATCTTCGTTATGGCCCATTATCTCGTCACCGCAACGCCCAAACCCGGCTGCCTCGCCGAACTCGCGGCGCGTCTTGGGCGCGATGAATTCCTGCAGATGCAGCCCTTCGGCCGGGCCCTGACTCGGTCACTACGCGACGCACGCTGCCGCGAAGACGGATCGGCCGTTTGGGAAGAAGAGGACTACTGCCGGCCGCCGCTCGCCGAAGAGCGGTCAGCCGTGCTCGATCACTATTTTGACGGGCTGGAGGTGGAAGCGGTCAGCCGCGATTCCGGCTGGCGCCGGATAAAAAGTCTTCCGCGTCTCTTTCCGCAATTCGCAGAAGGCTGATTGCCTTCCGCGTTTAACTCGTCCGGGAACCGTCGCTGCGCTCAGCATGTTGGTCCGCGGCAACCGGAGATCTCGGTCCATGACGGAATACGCGAAGCCGCCATATCCCGCACAGCAGCAGGAGCCACCCGGCTATACCAAAGAAATGAAGCCGCTCCCTGACCATGGGGAGCGAAGCTACAAGGGCTCGGGGCAACTCAAGGGCAAACGTGCGGTGATCACCGGCGGCGATAGCGGCATCGGCCGCGCCGTTGCGATCGCCTACGCCCGCGAAGGCGCCGACGTTCTCATCTCCTATCTCGAGGAAGAAGAAGACGCCAAGGACACGGCAAAGCTCGTGGAGGAGGCCGGTCAAAAGGCGATCCTGGTTGCGGGTGACGTACAGCATCCGAAGCACTGCCGCGCCATCATCGAGAAGGCAGTTTCTGAGCTCGGCGGCATCGACATTCTGGTCAACAATGCTGCCCATCAGGCGACCTTCAAGGATATCGAGGACATCTCCGACGAGGAATGGGACCTTACTTTCCGCGTCAACCTCCACGCCATGTTTTACCTGACCAAGGCCGCCGTGCCGCACATGAAGGAGGGCAGCGTCATCATCAACACGGCCTCGATCAATTCCGACGCGCCCAACCCCACGCTGCTTGCCTACGCGACGACCAAGGGAGCGATCCACAATTTTACTGCGGGCCTTGCGCAGCTGCTCGCCAAGAAAGGCATCCGCGCCAACGCCGTCGCCCCGGGCCCGATCTGGACGCCGCTGATCCCCTCGACCATGCCGGCCGAGCATGTTGCGAAGTTCGGCGAGAACACGCCGATGAAGCGCGCGGGCCAGCCGGCTGAACTCGCAACCGCCTACGTCATGCTCGCTGACCCGCTCTCCAGCTATGTTTCCGGCGCGACCATTGCCGTGACCGGCGGCCGGCCGTTCCTGTAAAGGTGTTTTTATCTATGCCTGACCTCATGACCGCCGTCGGCGCTGGGGCCGCCCTCTGCACGAGCGTCTCTTACTTTCCGCAGGTGAGAAAAGTCTGGGATACAGGCGAGACAGGCGATCTTTCGCTGAAGATGCTGCTGCTGCTTTGTTGCGGCTTTACCCTTTGGACCGTCTACGGCGTGCTGCGAGGCGATTACGTCATCATCGCCGCGAACGCCGTCAGCGTGGTGCTCGTCGGATTTGTTCTGTACTTCAAGCTGCGCAATGAGTCCGGCCCCGCGGCTGCCGAGTGAGCGCGGGAACAGCGATACACTCTCGCCAGTTGTCAGGTGACGACCGCTTATGGCCCAACTGAACGAGAGATGCAGACTAGAAGCTACGAATGATCATACGACGCACACGTCGCCGACGTGAGAGCCGATGGATGCGGAACGCGCGAGGACGGACAGCGTTATCTGCGGGCCCTACTCCAGCGCAAGGCATCACAATGGAAGAAGCGATCTCGGCACCCTCGACGGATCGGAGGGTTATCGACCACTCGGCAAACGAGCCTGAAAGTCCCAAGCCTGACCGCCCGTCGAGCTACGACAGAGAACTGGAACGCGTCACTCGCGCCCGAGCCTACTACGACGACCATGACCCGATTAATGCCGCCATCCGTAGAGAGCCAACGCGAGCGATGTTTGTTGCGGCTGGTATTGGCTTCATCGGCGCCCTTCTGATCCGCCGCTGAAATTCATTCCGAGAGCCGGCGGTGCAAGGCTTTACCAATCTTGCGAACATCCATTGAATGAAGCGCCAGAAATATCAGCCGGTCAATTCTGCGCTCGCCCGCTGCTGCCGCCGTCTTGATGCGCAGCCCTATCATCGTTTGCGCTACATCAGTGGGCGCTGCTGGTGCCACGGGTACGCAAACACAGTCTCCCCACACTCACACGGGTACACGTCGAGGCCACGCGCCTTAATCGTATGGGCCGCGTGCGCCGTACCAATTAAATTTTGGCAACCGTGAACTGACGCACCGGCGCCTAACGCCAATACGACCGCCGCCCAAGTGCCTATCGAAATTCACCTTAAGTAACTTGCTCACTGGACTGAAGAATTCCGTGATCGCACATTGGGAGCGCGGGCCGCCTTGGACGGTGCCGCCCTACTGACCGGGGGGCGCCAGCAATATTCCTCCGCTGGCGCTCTTCACTGAAGATCGATGGCCGTCGAAGTTCATCGGGTCAATGAAGTGCTTCCGCGAAACGGACTTTCCCTCGGCATCGCGGTTTCGCGCGGCCTGAATGGCAACTGCTCAATTGACCCGTATGCAGAACACCTTGAAGCGCTGAAGTACGGTCGCACGACGAGGTGAGCATCGTCGCCTCGCATCCGGGCCTACGAGGACATCGGTCGTCGGCCGAGAGGGTTCAGTCGCACGATCGACAATTCAGAATAGGGCAGGAAGCTTCGCCAGCTCTCGCGAAACGGCCCATAGTGATGCGCCTGCATGGCCGTCGTGGGCATCCTTCGGTGCATGCCCAAGAACTGCGCGACGCACGTCAGGATCAATTCCTGCGTTGCTCATCTCGCGCTTAAGCGTGTGCCTCAACGAATGAAATGTCAGTCGTGGATCGCTGAGGCCGGCGCGATCCATTAGGCGCGAACAAAATCGCCTGACATTTGTTCGCATACCGGCCGTCGAGTGCGCATTTGAATGTCTTGAAAACGACCGCGCCTTGACGCTCGCCAAGCCAAGCGATGAAGGCCTTGGAAATTTGGGGATGCAACGGGATTGATCGCACGCTGCCCGGCGTCTTTGCCGAGCGCCCATTCAGGTCGTCTATCTCGATACAAATCGCGCCATCGATCTCGCGCACGTTCGAAGAAGGCAATGACGCTAGCTCTTCAAGGCGGGCACCCGTGTAAGCGCTTAGCCTGATGAGCCACGCCATATCACCGTTTTCGCCACTCTCCTCGACGGCTTGCGCAAGGATACGAATGCGCTCCTCCCGCGTGAACGGACGGCGCCGGCCAGCCTGAGGTCGCGTATCCTTTGGCGCACGGATGCCGATCGCCACGTTGGATGGGGTCCAGCCCTGGTCCGTAGTGAACGCAAGCAGAGCCTTGATGCTTGTCAAATGGCGCTCAACGGTTTTGGCCGATACCCGCGGCACATCGCGACCAGGATCGGCAAGTCCGCCTCGCTGCTTCGATGGCAGCCGGCGATGATCGGGAAGGTCTTCGATCGTTTTGGTGAATGAGCGAACCTGATCTCGTGTGACATGGCGGACCGGAAGGTCGCCGTGCAGTTCGACAAACCGCCGAACGGCCACGCGGTGACGGCGCTGCGCTGACATCCCTTGCCTGCGCTCGCCGAACCATGCCTCAGTCGCGGCACTCATGCGTGGATTGTTGGGATCTTCGTGCTGTGAAACTCTGATGCCCAACTCGGCCAGCATGCGAAGACTTGGCTCAAGGCGTCGAGCGCGGACCTGCCGCCGCACCTCCCACTCCTCTAACGCTGCCGGGTCAACGGGTGCATTGGCCCCATCAAGAGCACGAAGCATCTCTCGTACGCCGGTAACAAACTCCTCGAGACCTCCGGCTTGTTTGATGACTTCCAACTCGTGCACGGTGAGCGCTGGTAGTTTGTCCTTTGCAGCGATGACTTGTTGCCGCTCTAGCTCAATCTCGGCTTCGACGCGTGCGATGGTGGTGGTAAAAAACTCGGCGTGCCACTCGCGCGGAAGCGCCTTTACAAGTCTTGCACTACCGTCCGCGGCATAGGGCGGTTGAAGTAGATCGGGTCTCTCAGCCGCGATGCGAATGGCCTGACGTTTGCCGGCTTCCCTCACCGATCGTTCCTCAACTTGCAATGCAACGAGGCGCTCGCTGGGCAGCTGCTGCCGTACTTTCGCGATAACGCGATCATGCTCGACAGCGAGCACACGTGCGCGTGACTCGGCGATGCGAAGCTCGCCGGTCTTGAGGGACTGCTTCCACCATTGGCGATTGCCGACGAGAGGCCGCACGTCCGCAGGAACATAGCGGCGGTAGTGATAGAGGCTCTGAACCTTGATGACGTAGCGGCTCAATTTTTGACCCAGTATTTGACCCAAACCACCCGGACTTTTGACCCAAAATGGGGGGCGTCACAAGCGACAAGCCTATGAAATCAGGGCATTTACCTTAATCTTAAAGGTCGGATGCAGACGTATCTCGTGCACATGCGCCGCCCGCGCGTCCTTTGGCGCGAGCTGGGTCCGCGGCGCTTTCTCGGCTTCCAGGTGCTGATGGGCGGCATGATCCTGTCGGCCCTGGTGCACCCGTGGTTCTACCTCCTGCTCGCCTTCGACCTTTGGCACGGCCGCCTGCTCGGCGTGCCCGACAGCGTGTTCGGGCAATGGCTGCTCGGCATCGGCATCGTCAATCTCATCGCCGGGTACGTGAGCGCCATCGCGCTCGGCACGGTTGCGGCGGCGCGCCGTGGGCAGTTGACGCTGGCCGCCCACGCGCTGGCGATGCCGGTGTACTGGCTGGCGATTTCGTACGCCGCCTACCGCGCGCTGTGGCAGCTCGTGGTGGCGCCCTACTACTGGGAGAAGACCGAGCACGCCGGCCGCCGCGCAGCTGAGATGCCAGTGTCTGCTGCAGCAGAGGCGTCTCTGGCCGCGGTGTCACACGAAAAACCGTAGGGCTTCGCGGGAGATTTTCTGGCGCACGTCGAAGTAGCCGGACCACGGGTCGGTCTTGCGCTTGATGCGCTTCAGCACGTCGGGGATGGTGAAGGCGTTGGCCGCCTCGATGCGCGACAGCTCCGTCCACGACACCGGCACGGCGACGCTCGCCTCCGCCTTGGCGCGCGGCGAATAGGGGGCGATGGCCGTCGAGCCGCGCTCGTTGCGCAGCCAGTCGATGAAGATGCGGCCCTTGCGCTTGGCCTTCGACATGGTGGCGACGAAGCGATCCGGCTCGTGCTCGGCGAGCTTGGTGGCGACGCCCTTGGCGAAGCCCTTGATCGTTTCCCAATCCTGGCTGGCGTCGAGCGGGGCGACGACGTGGATGCCCTTGCCGCCGGTGACCAGCGGGAACGTCTCCAAGCCTGCGGTGTCGAGCAGCTTGCGCACGTCGCGGGCGGCGGCGCGCACGCCGTCGAAGTCGACGCTCGGATCGGGATCGAGATCGAAGACGAGGCGGTCGGGCTTTTCCAGCGTCCTGGCGCGCGAGCCCCACAGGTGGATTTCGATGCCGCCGATCTGCGCCACGGCGACGAGGCCCGCGGCGCTGTCGACCATGAGGTAGTCGGCGATCTCGCCGTCGCCCTCCGGCACCGGCACCGACTTGAGTGCCGCGGGCATGCCCTTCTTGGTGTGCTTCTGGAAGAAGCATTGCTTCGCCGGGCCCTCCGGGCAGCGCACGAGGCTGAGCGCGCGCTTGCTGCAATAGGGCAGCATGCGGTCGCCGACGGCGAGGAAGTATTCGGCGAGGTCGAGCTTGGTGGTGCCGGTCGCGGCAAACAGCACGCGGTCGGGGTGGGTGATCTTTACGCCGGCAATCTCGTCGGCGCTTTTGCTGGCGGTTGGTTTCTTGGCCACGACGGTCACCGTTTGCTGCGTTTGCACTTCGCTTGCCCGCTTGTCGCCGCGCAGCCCGAGGAAGGCGGGATGGCGCAACAGGCCGTCCGTCGTCCGCTCGGTGAAGGCGATCTGGGCGACGAGCTTGGGCTCGACCCAGTGCGCGTCCTTGCCGATGGCGCGCGGGATATCGACGAACGGCGACGTTTGGCGCCGCAGCTTGGCGAACTTGGCGCCGAGGTCGTCCAGCGCCGCGCCGTCAAAGCCGGTGCCGACCCGCCCGCGATAGTGCAGCTTACCGCCTTCGAACTCGCCGAGCAGCAGGGAAGCGAACGAACGGCCTTTCTTGTCGGAGACGCGGTAGCCGCCGATGACGAACTCCTCGTTGCCGAGGCATTTGCTCTTCAGCCAGCTCAGCGAGCGGCGCGATACGTACGGCTTGTCCAATTGCTTGGAGACGATGCCTTCGAGGCCCAGCCTGCACGCCTGGGCGAGAACCTTGGCGCCCAATCCGGTGACCTCCTCGCTGTAGTGGATGGTGGAGGGAGCACCGCGCAGCAGCTCTTTGAGGATCGCCTTGCGCTGCTTGAGCGGTTCTTCGCGCAGGTCGGCGCCGTCAAGCTCGAGGATGTCGAACACGTAGTAGGTGAGCGGTACGCTGGCGTCCTTCAGCCCGGCTTGCAGGAGTTGGAAGCGCGAGCGGCCGTCGCCGTCGAGGGCGACGATTTCGCCGTCGAGCAGCGCGCTGCCAACGTCGAGGCAGATGAGCGCGCCGGCTATGGCCGCGAACTTCTCCGTCCAGTCCTGCCCCGAGCGGGTGTAGATGCGACAGCGGTCGCCGGCGATTGCCGCGATGGCGCGGTAGCCGTCGTACTTGATCTCGTGCACCCAATCAGCGCCTTCCGGCGGGGCGGAGGCAAGCGTGGCGAGTTGCGGAGGAACGAACCCGGGGAGGGCCGTCGAGCGCGGCTTCGGGCGTACCATTCGGCGCTGCTCCTGCGACACGCTCCAAGCCCCGGACGCAGCCAATTCCTGCTGCGAAACGAGCACGATAGAACGCACGGGGGCAGTAAAGTTCCGTTTAAGGAAGGATGATGCCGCCGGCCGGCAGGAGAACGCGCGGATCGGCAACCTCGCGCACGAGGCGCAACAGCGTCGACGCCTTCACCGGCTTGGGGACGAAGCGGACGCCACCGGGCACTTCGCCGCTCGCTGGCTCCATCACGCCGGAAACGAGCACGACGCCGGTGCGCGGGCACTCCTCGCGCACGCGCCGCGCCAGCTCGAAGCCGTTGACGCGGCCCGGCATGGCGACGTCGCTGACGACGGCGCATACGCCGCCCTCGGCGATGCGCGACAGCGCCTCCTCGCCGCTCGACGCGGCGATGACGTCGAAGCCGGACTGGCCGAGGATATCGGAGACGTACGCGCGTACGAGCGGTTCATCCTCGACGACGAGGACCGAGGCCGAATGCATTGTGTGTCCATCCATGGCGTGCACAACGGGCGGTGAGAGCGGTACGTTCCGTCAACTTACCCGACCAAAGCGGCGATGCTGTGGAGCGCTAACACTATTTCCTGTGCCCTGCGGCGAGGCGCCGCTGCAACTCGGGGTGTGTCGCACGATCTATTCATCGCGAGCCCATGTGCCCCATTGGGCACCTGCGGAATATTTGCTTGTGCTTCACTTGAGGTCAGCGCGGGAATCGCGCCGTGTGCTGTGGATGGAACGACACGTCCTCACGCTCAGGTACGATGGCCTCGACGCCGCTTACTACGGCGGCATCGGCACGAGCGGTTCCAAGCAGGTCGTCGCCGGCGCGCAAATGCTGCTCGGTGCACACGCGCACTACTACTTGAGCGGCTTCATCCCGGAGCGCATCAACGACAACGCGCCCGGTTTCGTCATCCGCGACCTCGGCCGCAAGCGCGGCTCGCTGATCGCCGAGTTCCTCGTCGTGCTGATGACGCCGGCGGTGTGGGATGCGGCGAGGTACAGCTACAGCGCCTTCGTGGTGGACTCATATACAGCGGCGAGGGACGGCCGGCTGTTCGACGATCCGCCGTTCGATCGCCTGCAGGCTTCGCTGGCGACGTACGACGGCGGCAACGAACCGGTGTTCGACCTAGCCGGCGCGCGCGAGGTGCAACAGCGGCGGCTCTATCACCGGGTCCGCCAATCGCGAGCGCAGATTTCGGCGCCGATCCGTATGACGGCATCGGTGGTCGAAGTGTCGCTCGACGGATTTCACCTCGACACGATCACGCGCCGCGTGCCGAGCGAGGAAGACATCAACGAAGGCCTGCGGCTGTTCCGCGAGCAGTCCGGCATCGCCGACCGGCCGAGCTAGGCGCGCGTACTCGGGTGGCGAGGATGGGTTGGAGCGGGCGATCGGGATCGAACCGACGACATTCAGCTTGGGAAGCTGACGTTCTACCACTGAACTACGCCCGCGCTCAGCTGAGCATGTAGCACGCCCTGCCCCCCGGCGGAAAGCCGAGGGGCGCCGGTGCGCGGCAGATGTCCTCAGGCCTTGCCCTTGACCAGAGCGTCGCGGATTTCCTTCAAGTAGATTTCCGATTGGCTGGGGCCGGGGTCGACGACGGGCGCCGGTTTGCGCGCCACGTTGATACCCTTGATGAGGAAGAACAGCGCCACGGCCGTGATCAGGAACTGGATGATGGCGTTGAGGAACAGCCCGTACTTGATCTCGACCAACTCGACCGGCGTGACGGCGAGGGCGGAGAAGTCGACGCCGGCCGTCACGTAGCCGATGATGGGCATGATGATGTTGGCGACGAGGGTGGCCACGATGGGCGTGAAGGCGGCGCCGATAATGACGCCGATGGCAAGGTCGATGACATTGCCCTTCATGGCGAAATTTCTGAATTCTTCCCACATCTGCTTCACGGGCGGCTCCCTCGGCTCCTAGTGACTGCGCGGGCGTTCTGCGGCGCCCGAAGGCGGACAATAGGCCGAGAAAAGCCAGCATAAAACCAGCCTTAACGGGTAGGCGGCGCCCCTCCCGCCATATATGCGTCGTACTGTTGGCGTGTACGTGATCGGGTGCCACCCACGGGGCACAATGGGGACGAGGGAGCTGCGACGATCATGATGGAGCGCAAGGAGCGCAAGCCGTACTGGCGGCACACCAAGTGGCAGATGCTGGCCAGCGTCGTGCCCTTCCTGGTGCTCATCATCGTGCTGCCGCTCTACGCCGAGAGCCTCAACACCGAGCGCTTCTTGGGCTTCCCGCTCGGCTACTTCCTCAGCGCCCACGGCATCGCCGTCATCGCCATCTTCACGGTGGGCAGCTTCGTCAACCGCCAGGATGCCATCGATCACTGGCACGGGGCGCACGAGGACAATTGAAGCGGCGGCCGGATCTCAACGCATGTCGCTGACCTCACGCACCCGCTTCGTCAACCCGCGGCTCGGAACCTACTTCGGCATCTTCGCCAGTTCGCTCGCCGGACTGGTGCTGCTCCTGCTCATCTTCGAGCAGCTCGGTACCTCCGATACGGTGCTGCGCTGGGGGATGCTGTTCGGCCCGTTGGCGCTTTACGCGGCCATCGGGCTGTGCGTGCCAACGCAGGAGCCGCTGGAGTTCTTCGCCGCCGGGCGTCGCGTGCCAGCGGGCTATACCGGGCTCGGCATCGGCGTCGCCGCATTGGGCGCCACCGGCATGGTGGCGATCACCGGCGTATTCTTCCTCATCGGCTTCGACGCGCTGTGCGTGATGATCGGCGGCCTCGCCGGTTTCGTCATCATGACGGTGATGCTGGCGCCGTTCTTCCGCAAGTTCGGGACATTCACGGTGCCGAGCTATCTCGGCCGCCGCTTTGAGAGCAAGACCGTGCGCCTGCTCTGCGCCATGCTGCTGGCGGTGCCGGCGCTGCTGATGCTCGCCGCCGAGCTGCGCATGGGCGCCTTCGCCGCCGGCTGGCTCGCCGGACAGCCGCAGACCCTGATGATCGTCGTCCTCGTCGGCGCCTTCATCGTCAGCGTCGTCCTCGGCGGCATGCGATCCTTGACGTGGTCGGGCAGCGCCGAAGCCATCGCCGCAATTCTCGCGCTCATCGTTCCCGTCGCCATCGTCGCCGTGATGGTGTCGAACTTCCCCCTGCCGCAGCTCACCAACGGCCCGCTGCTGCGGGCGCTGATGCACACCGAGGCGGCGCAGGCGCTGAGCGTCGTCGAGGCGCCGGCGCTCGCCTTCAATCTGCCCGGCGACGGCTTCACCCATATCGCCAAGCGCTTCGCGGCGCCGTTCGGCGCCATCGGTCCTACTGCCTTCGTCGTCGCCATGCTGACGGTGATGGCGGGTGTCGCCTCCTCGCCGTGGCTCATCCCGCGGGTGACCATGACCCCCGGCGTCTACGAGACGCGCAAGTCGCTCGGCTGGGCGACGGTCTACTTCAGCCTCATCATGCTGACGGCGGCGGCGGTGTCCGTCTATATGCGCGACTTCCTCATGGATATGGTCGTTGCGGGGCCGCCGGGATCGCTGCCGGCGTGGATGCAGCATCTCGTCCAGTTCGGCTTCGTCACCGTCGATGGCGCGGCCGCGCCGGTGACCGTCTCGAGCTTCGGCTTCCTGCGCGACGGCGTGCTGCTAAGCCTGCCGGTGGCGGCGGGGCTACCGAACGTGGTCGTCTATTTCGCTGCGGCCGGCATCGTCGCCGCGGCGCTGCTCGGGGCCGGGGCCACCGCCAGTGCACTCGGCAACGTCATTGCCGAGGATGTGGTCAACGGCACGTCCTGGGAGCCGCTACCGCGCTCGGGGCGTGTGCACATGGGGCGGCTCGGCATCGCCGGCGCCGCGGTGCTCGGCGGGGTCATCGCCATACTCGCCCCGGCGGATCCGTTGCGCCTGCTGCTATGGAGTTTGGCGCTCAGCGGCTCGACCTTCTTCCCGGTTCTGGTGCTGTCGATCTGGTGGAAGCGCATGAACGCCTTCGGCGCCATCGCCGGTATGATCTCGGGCTTTGCCGTTGCCGTGCTCACCATCCTCGCCGGCGAAGCCAATATCCTCGGGCTCGACGGGGCGCTGGCCGGCATCCTCGGACTGCCCGCCGGCGCGCTCGGTGCGCTGCTCGCCAGCATCGCGACGCCCGGCCCCAGCCGCAGCGTGCTGGAGCTGGTGCGCGAGATCCGCATTCCCGGCGGCGAGGTCATCTATGATCGCGAGGTGCGCCTTCTGCGCCTGAAGAACCGCGAGCGCGCTTAGGGCGCGACACCCGGGAGCCGCCTGATGACCGTGCACGAGCGGCTGACGCTCTATCCGCCCATCGAGCCCCATCGCACCGGCATGCTCGATGTCGGCGACGGCCACACCATGTACTTCGAGGAGTGCGGCAACCCGCGTGGCCAGCCGGCGCTGCTGGTGCACGGCGGCCCGGGCGGCGGCTGCAATCCGACCATGCGCCGGTTCCACGACCCCGAGCACTATCGCATCATCCTCTTTGACCAGCGTGGCTGCGGCCGCTCGACGCCGAACGCCTCGCTCGTGGCCAACACCACCTGGCACCTCGTCGCCGACATGGAGCGGCTGCGCGAGGCATTGGGCATCGCACGCTGGCAGGTGTTCGGCGGCTCGTGGGGCTCGACGCTGGCGCTCGCCTACGCGCAACGGCATCCCGGGCATGTCGACAGCCTCATTCTGCGCGGCATCTTCCTGGTGCGCCGGGCGGAACTGCAGTGGTTCTACCAGCAGGGCTGTAGCTGGATTTATCCCGATGCCTTCGCCGCCTACGAGAGCGTCATCCCGGTAGCCGAGCGCGGCGACATGATCGCCGCCTATCACAGGCGGCTGACCGATCCCGACCCGCGCGTAGTGCTGGAGGCGGCCAAGGCGTGGAGCGTATGGGAAGGCTCGACTTTGTCGCTCGTCCCCGACGCCGAGCGCATCCGCAACTTCGGCGCCGAGGCCTATGCCATCGCCTTCGCGCGCATCGAGTGCCACTACTTCGCCAACGCCGGCTTCTTTGCGACCGACGGCCAGTTGCTGACCGACGCAACGCGCATCGCCGACATCCCCGGCATCATCATCCACGGCCGCTACGACGTGGTGACGCCGGTGAAGAACGCCTGGGACCTGCAGGCCGTGTGGCCCGGCGCCGAATTGCGCATCGTGCCCGACGCCGGCCATGCGATGAGCGAGCCCGGCATCGCCCACGAGCTCGTATCGGCAACTCGCCGCTTCCGCCGCAACGCCTAGCTGGCGCGCGTGCCGGAGATAGTGCAGCACCACCTCGCGGCGGTGCGGCCGGTCGCGGTGCTCTACGACGTAGATGCCCTGCCAGGTGCCGAGCAGCATTTGCGCCCCGCGCGACCGGGATCGACAGCGACGTCGCCGTCAGCGCCGACTTGATGTGCGCCGGCATGTCGTCCGGCCCTTCGACGTCGTGCACGTAGCCGCCATCGCGCGGGGCCAGCCGCTCCAGGGCGGCGATCAGGTCGGTGTGCACGTCGGGGTCGGCATTCTCCTGGATCAGCAGCGACGCCGAAGTATGGCGGATGAACAGGGTCAGCAGCCCATCGGCGGCGCCGATGCGGCCGAGCCAGTCGGCCACCACCGCGGTTTGCTCCCATAGCCCCGGCCCGCGCGTGTCGACCTTGAGGGTCTCGAAGGCCTGTTCGAGGCGGCCCGCCTCGCCGGGCATCGTTGTCGTCGGCTTGGGCATCGTCAGCTCCACATAGCCGCCTGCCGGGCGGGCGTCACCGCCGCGGACGGTAAAAAGCGCGCTAATCGCATCCGCGAGTGCGATTTTTACCCGCTGCTTAACTCGGCGTTTACCGCAACTCGCGAACCCTGGGGATGAGCGGACTTCCGTATTGCGCGTCCCGTCCAGGCAAACAGCCGCAGCACGAGCCAACAGCCCCCAGCGGGCCGTCGACCAGCGCCAAGGGATTGAGATGTCGAACCAAGCCTACAACGAACTCTATGGCGCCCGCGCCGAAGCCGGCACCACGGCTTCGAACGAGCCCTCCCAGGTGAACATGCTGGACCAGATGCGCGGCCGGTTGGCTTCGCTGGGCGAGGAGGCGCGGACCATCCGATCGCAGGTGCCGCACGAGTTCGAGCCTGACCTCGAGCGCATTCAGGCGCAGATGCAGCGCCTTGGCGAGCGGCTGTCCGACCTCGGCCGCGGGGCCATCGTCCCCTACAACGCGGTGCAGCGCGCCTCCGAGACGCGCGTCAAGACCATTCGCTACGTGACCGAGGAAGACGTTCGCGTGGCCCGCGTGTCGGGCGACGAGATTATCCTTCTGGGTACGCCCGGCAATGCCAAGCGCGCCGACGAAGCCGTCAATCCCTGGGACGACGCTGCCGCCAAGGCGCTCGTCGAGCTCTACGAATCCGAGGTGTACGGCACGCACCGCCGCGAGCCGCGCGTTGACGCCGCGGCGCGCCTGCGCATGCCCGCCGCCGCGCGGCCGCAGCAGCCAGCCCCGACTGCATCTCCGCAGCAGGCGCTCTATGTGTGCGCTCCCACCGGCGCCCCAACTGGCGCCATGACCGATACCGCGCAGTCGGCGCCGCGCGGCTGCTCCATGGACACCAACTATCTCGACCAGCGCTTTGCCGAAATCGCCGTGCGCATCGAGCAGTCGCTCGCCCGCATGCGCCCGGAGGCGGCGCTGCATTCGCTCGGTAACCGCTTTGACGCGCTGGAAACGCAGCTCAACTCGGTGCTCGGCCACGTCGCGACGCGCGCCGATCTCGACGAGCTGCGCGCCGCCGAGGCCCAGATCGAGGAGATCAGCAACCAGCTCGGTCAGCTCCGCCGCCAGTTGGCGCGCCTCGACGTGATCGATGCCCATCTCGGTACGCTGACCTCGCAGCTCTCCGACGAGCGCCTGTCGCGCCTGGTCGCCGCCGACAACGGACGCCTCGACGCCATCGACGCGCAGTTGCGCATGATCGCCGTGCAGCTTTCCGACGAGCGTCTCTCGGGTCTCGTCAGCCGCTCCTCGGCGCGCGACGACTACGAGGAGCTCGCCAACGCCGCTGCGCAACGCGCCGCCGCCACGTTTGCCGACGCCGGCCCCAACGGGGCCCAGTCGCGCGACATCGGCGAAGTGCGCGGCATGCTGGAAAGCCTGATCAACGAGCGCCGCCACAACGACGAGAACAACGCCAGCATGCTGGAGACGATGCAGCAGGCGATTATTCGCGTGCTGGATCGGATCGATGCGCTCGAGCTCACCCAGCAGCCGGCCATGCCCGAGCCTGTCTCCGCTCCGGCGCGCTACGAGATGCCGGCCATGGGCGCTCGGTATCACCCGGCGCCGGCCATGGCCGCTCGCGCTCCGGCGATGCACGACGACCTGGTGCCGCCGACGGCGCGCGTCTATGCCGAAATGCCGCCGGTCGAAGATCACTCCGACTTCCTGCCGATGGAGCAGGAGGGTTCCGCCGAGGACGGCGACTATCAGGCATTCCGGCAGGACGCCGAGCTGGAGCATGCCCCGCCGCGCATTCCCGCCTACACCACGGCGAGCTTCGATCTCGATGCCGCCTTCTCGCGCTCGCGCGACGCCGAGGCGCAGGCCTTCGACGAGCCGCAGCCGCAGAAGCGATCGATGGAAACGCTGCGCCATGACTTCATAGCTGACGCGCACCGCGCCAAGCTGAAAGCGGCGGCCAAGCCCGACATGCCGGGCTTTGATCCCGACCTGCGCGCCGGCGAGCTGTCGGTAAACCCCAAGGACATGCCGGCCAAGGGCCGCGCCCGTCGCTCGATCTTCTCCTTTCGCTCGCAGCGCGTAGCGATGGGCTTGCTCGTG
This sequence comes from uncultured Alphaproteobacteria bacterium, assembly GCA_963812795.1. Classification (GTDB taxonomy): domain Bacteria; phylum Pseudomonadota; class Alphaproteobacteria; order Rhizobiales; family Hyphomicrobiaceae; genus Hyphomicrobium_A. Next base: position 17,058 of record CAWEWG010000008.1, read on the forward strand.
CTGCTTGCGGCGATCCCGGCTGCCATCTTCTTCATGCCGCGCACCTCGACGGCGCCGACCGACGTCACGCCGGCCGCCATCGAGGCGCCGATGCCTATACAGCAGGATACGGCTCCGGCGCTGGCCCCGCCGGCCAACGTTCCGGTCCCCGACATGGAGGGCGCCCCCGAAGTGGCCCCGCCGGCCATGTCGCCGCCGCCCAAGCAGACGAAGCAGATCGTGCCGCCGCTGGAGAAGGGCGAGTACGAGGACGTGAATGCGACCGGTGCCGACATCGACACCGCCTCGCTGCCCGGCATCGAGATGCAGGCCAACGACCCATCGGGTCAGCAGATTTTGCAGGTGAATGAGCAGCAACGCATGGCCTACCTGTCCGGCCAGCTCGGCGCCGCCGCGGCTCGCGTCACTCCTGCCGCACTCATGCAGGAGCAAGTCCTGCGCAACAACGGCGGCTCCGCCAACGTCGCTGCCGACGAAGTCGCTCCGGCCAACGACGGCAGCAAGCTGCCGCCCGCCACAGTCGGGCCTTTCTCGCTGCGCCTCGCCGCCGCCAAGGGCGATGCTTCGGCACAGTTCGAGGTCGCCTCGCGCCTCGCTGAAGGCAAGGGCCTCGATCAGGATCTGAAGGAGGCCGCCGAGTGGTACCACCGCTCCGCCGCCAGCGGCTTTGCCATGGCGCAGTTCCGCCTCGGCACGCTCTATGAGCGCGGCCTTGGCGTCAGGCGCGATGCCGCGCGGGCGCAGAGCTGGTACGAGCGCGCCGCCGCGCAGGGCAACGTGAAGGCGATGCACAACCTGGCGGTTCTCGCTGCCTCGCGCAGCCCCAAGGGCGACTATGAGAGCGCCGCCCGCTGGTTCGCGACCGCCGCCGAGCATGGTCTTGCCGACAGCCAATACAATCTCGCCGCCCTCTACGAGAACGGCATGGGCGTCAGCAAGGACATGCAGAAGGCCTACACGTGGCTGCTGCTTGCCGCCAAGCAGGGCGACAAGGACGCCGCCGCGCGGCTCGACGTCCTGAAGCCGAAAATGAAGGCCGGCGAGCTTGCCGCCGCCGATACCGGCGCCGCTAACTGGCGCGCCAAGCCGATGAAGAGCATGGCCAACGACGCGCGCTTTGCCGGCCAGGCCTGGAGAGAAGGCAGCCGCCGCGGCTGATCGGCCGGCGCAGGGACGACAGCATCGGGTGCGCCGCGGAAACGTGGCGCACTTTTCGTTTTGCGAACCCCTATTTTTACTTCCTCGCGTATCCTGGGTTATTCGCCCGCCTCTCACCTTGACACCGCAGGCGATGTCGGACATCTCGCGGCTGTCAACGGCGCGTTGCGCATACCGCCAAGGCGCACCCAGGGATTAGCTCGCTGCCAAGCTGATGCACATCTACCTGCCCATCGCCGAGATGTCCGTCAACGCAGCGCTCTTTCTCGGCATGGGTTGCGCCGTGGGGTTCCTCTCCGGCCTGTTCGGCGTTGGCGGCGGCTTTCTGCTCACGCCCTTGCTGATTTTCATGGGCGTGCCTTCCGCCGTGGCAGTCGGCACCGGCTCGATGCAGATCCTCGCCTCATCGGTTTCGGGTGCCATCGCCCAGTACCGGCGCAACAACGTCGACGTGAAGATGGGCATGGTGCTGGTTGCCGGCGGCGTCGTCGGCTCGGTCATCGGCGTGTCGCTGATGAAAATCCTGCGCCAGGCCGGCCAGTTCGATCTCTTCGTGTCGCTCAGCTACGTCACCTTCCTCGGTGCCGTCGGCGCGCTGATGCTGATCGAGAGCATCAACACGCTGCGTCGCACGCGCGTCGGCCAGCCTGGGACGGTGCGCAAGACGGGCCAGCACAGCTGGGTGCACGGCCTGCCGTTCAAGATGCGCTTCCACCGCTCGAAACTGTACATCAGCGTCATCCCGCCGGCGATGATCGGCGCCTTCGTCGGCTTCATGGCGGCGATCATGGGCGTCGGTGGCGGCTTCGTCATGGTGCCGGCGATGATCTATCTGCTGCGCGTGCCGACCAGTGTCGTCATCGGTACCTCGCTGTTTCAGATTGTCTTCGTCATGGCGGTGACGACGTTGCTGCAGGCCACTCAGAACAAGGCCGTCGACGTCGTGCTGGCGCTACTGCTCATCATCGGCGGCGTCATCGGCGCCCAATTCGGCGCGTCCGCCGGCGGCAAGCTCAAGGGCGAGCAGCTTCGCTTCATGCTCGCCGCCCTCGTGCTTCTCGTTTGCCTGCGCATCGGCTGGGATCTCATGGCCAAGCCGTCCGAGATCTATTCGATCGGTCCGGTTCTGGGAGGCGGCTTCTGATGCGGCGTCTCCTGGCACTCCTGCTCGTGGCGATGGCGCTGTTGCCGGCGGCGGCGCAGGACGCACCCGCGCCGCGCCTGGGTCCCACGCCTCCCGCGTCGCCGCTGCCGCCCGCCTCGATAGCGCCGACGGCACCGCGGGCGACGGTCGAGGCCGACATTTCGACCCGCACCTTTGAAGTGACGACAGGCTTCTCCGGGCACGAGATTATCGTCTTCGGCGCCGTCGACAACAGCCAGGCACCGGCCGAGCAGACCGACTACTACGATGTCGTTGTCGTCGTCGAAGGGACGCCGTTCCCCATCGTGGTGCGCAAGAAGAGCGACGTCGCCGGCGTGTGGGTCAACACCTCGTCGATCACCTTCGCCTCGGTGCCGAGCTATTACGCTATCACCTCGACGAAGCCGATCGAGCAGATCGCCGGGCCCGCGGTGCTTGAGCGGCATGCCATCGGCTTCCGGCATATCGCCATGCGGCCTTCGCCCGGCTATCGCGGCGCTTTCAAGGACTACGAGCTGTCCGCCTTCCGCGCTGCCGTCATCCGCCTGAAGAAACAGCAGAACCTTTACGTGACCGAGACGAACGGCGGGGTGACGTTCACGGGCCGCAGCCTGTTCCGCAGCACCATCGCGTTGCCCGCCAACGTGCCGGTCGGGCCGCTCGTGGCGCGCACGTACCTGTTTCGCAATGGCGAAGTGGTGAGTGCGCATATCGCGCGCGTGACGTTGCAGCGCGCCGGCATCGAGAGGCTGGTGCACAACTTCGCGTTCGTCTATCCGATGAGCTACGGGCTGGTGGCCGTGTTGCTGGCGGCCATCTCGGGGCTGCTCGCCTCGGCCTACTTCCGCCGCCAGCCGGGCTGACGCTCAGTCCTCCTTGAGGAGGCGCGTCGCCACGGGATAAAGTCCTTCCTGGCCGAGCATCCACACGTGCATGCCGTCGTTGCCGAACAGGGGCTCGAACGTATCATCGAGGATGTTGAGGCCGCCGGTGTAGGTGCCGAAGGCCGGCATGACGAGGCGGCGGCCGTTGCCGACGAAGCATGGGCGGCGCAGCGTGTAGCCATACATCGACAGCTTGGCGGCCGGATGCAGATGCCCGGCGATCTCGTGCGTGACGCGGCCCGGCCGCGGCTCGTGCCGCAGCACTAAACCCTCGACCTCGATGTCGCCGACAACGCTGCCGCCGAGGCGTTCGCCCACCTGGGGATCGTGGTTGCCGGTTACCCAGATCCACTCGCGGTCCTCCTGCATGATGTGCAGGATCTCCAGCTCTTCGAGGCCGATGCGCCCCGACGCCTCGACGTCGTGCAGGCTGTCGCCGAGGGCGATGACCGTGCTGGCGCCGTAGCGGTCGATGGCCGAGGCGAGGCGCTGCAGCGTCTCGCGCGTATCGTAGGGCGGGACGAGCTGTCCGCGCTTGGCCAATGCGGAGCCTTTCTCGAGATGCAGATCGGCGACGATCAGCGCGTCCTCGCTAGGCCAATAGAGTGCGCCCGACATGTCGGCACGAAACAGCTTGCCGCAAACCGAGATTTCCTGGTCATGGAAGTCGTCGAAGGCGAGGCGCTCAGGCTTCAGCTGGAGCATTCGGTCTCCTCAACGAATGGTCGCGACTTCGATTGCACGGCGGCCTCGCGCAGCAGCTCCTCGCGGGCGAAACCAGCGACCGCCTCCCTGCCGATCTCTAGTAGGATGGGCACAGAAAGCGGCGATACCCTGTCCAACGGTTGATGCCTGATTCTGCCGTCGATGCGACGCAGAAAATCCCCCAGGCGCGCGATGTCGAGGAGGCCTGTGGCCGCATCGGCCCACGCCGCCTCCAAAAGTATGTGATGTGGGTCGTGCCGGCGCAGCACGTCGTAGATGAGGTTGGTCGACAGCGCCACCTGGCGTCCGGTCTTTTCGCGCCCGGGATGGCGGCGCTCGACGAGGCCGGCAATGACGGCGACCTGCCGGAATGTGCGCTTCATCAAGTTCGATTCCGCCAGCCAGGCGTCCAAGTCATCTCCCAGCATGTCCTCGTCGAACAGATCGTCGAGATCGAGCTTGCCGGATGCAATGAGCCCCGAGAGGTCGCCGATCGTCCACAGCGCCATGCCATAGTCGTTGGCGACGAAGCCGAGCGGACTGGCGCCGATACGATCGAGGCGGCGCGTCAACAACATGCCGAGCGTTTGGTGTGCCAGCCGGCCCTCGAACGGATAGGCGACGAGATAGTGACAGTTGCCGCGCGCGAACGTCTCGATCAGCACCTCGTCGCGCCCCGGAATGACGGAGCGCTGCTGCTGCTGTTCAAGCCAATAGGCGACCGAGGGCGGTAGTCTGCTCCACCCGCGATCGTCGGCGAGCATAGCGCGCACGCGCGCGGCCAGATGTGTCGACAGCGGGAACTTGCCGCTGTTGTAGCTGGGGATGATGGGATCGCGGGCGCTGGCGCGGGTGACGAATGCCTCGTTCTCGCTCATGCCCTCAAAGCGCAGTACCTCGCCGGCCAGAACGAACGCATCGCCGGGGCGAAGCTGCTCGATGAAGTATTCGTCGACCTCACCCATGAGCCTGCCGCCGGTCATCGCCTTGCGGGTAGCGGCGGCGCGGCGGCCGACGAGGCGCACCTTGATCAGTGGCGCGGCAACGATGGTGCCGGCGTTCATGCGGTAGGCCTGGATGAAACGCGGATGTGCAATGCGCAGCTTGCCGCCCGGCGCCGGCTTGAGCTTGGCATAGCGTTCGTATGATTTGAGCGCGTAGCCGCCGTCGGCGACGAAGCCGAGCACGCGATCGAACGTGGCGCGCTGCAGCGGCGCGTACGGTGCCGCTGAGATTACCTCGGCGTAAAGCTCGGACGCATCGAAGTCGCCGGCGCAGGCGGTGCCGAGAATGTGCTGCGCCAGCACGTCGAGCGCTCCTTGGCGCGAGAACGTCACGTCCTGCTCGCCGGCCTCGGCGGCGTCGACGGCGGCGCGGCACTCCAGCACTTCGAAGCGGTTGGACGGCACCAGCACCGCCTGCGAGGGCTCGTCGAGCCGGTGGTTGGAGCGGCCGATGCGCTGGATGAAACGGCTGGCGCCCTTCGGCGCGCCGACATGGATGACGAGATCGACGTCGCCCCAGTCGATGCCGAGGTCGAGGGTGGAGGTGGCGACGACCGCGCGTAGCGAGCCCTCGGCCATCGCCGCCTCGACCCTGCGGCGCTGCACGGCGTCGAGCGAGCCGTGATGCAGGGCTATGGGCAAGCCAAGATCGTTGATGCGCCACAGGTCCTGGAACAGCAGCTCCGCCTGCATGCGCGTGTTGACGAAAAGCAGGCAGAGCCGATGCGCCTCGATCGCCGCGTAAATCTCGCCGATGGCATAGCGCGTGGTGTGCCCCACGGTCGGCATCGTCTCGTCGAGTTCGAGAATATCGACCTGCGGCTTGGCGCCACCGACGATATGTACGAGGTCGGCCATGTCGATGTGCGACTGCGGCGCGTCCTGCGGCACCAGATAGGCGCGCAGCTCCGACGGACGCGCCACCGTCGCCGACAGACCGACGGTCCGCATGCCGGGCGCCAGCTTGCGCAACCGCGCCAACGACAGCGATAGAAGGTCTCCGCGCTTGGTAGCCGCCAGCGCGTGAATCTCGTCGAGCACGATCGTGTCGAGATCGGCGAACAGCTCGGTGCTGTCGGGATGGCTGAGGAGCAGCGTCAACTGTTCCGGCGTCGTCATCAGGATATCGGGCGGAGCCGTCCGCTGCCGCGCCCGCCGCGCCACCGACGTATCGCCGGTGCGCGTCTCGGTGCGGATCGGCAACTGCATCTCGGCAATCGGCGCCATGAGATTGCGCGCGACGTCGACCGCCAGCGCCTTCAATGGCGATATGTAAAGAGTGTGCAGGCCGCGGCCGCGGTTGCCGCGTGGGCGCCGGGCGAGGCCGATGAGGCTGGGCAGGAAACCGGCCAGCGTTTTGCCGGCGCCGGTCGGGGCGATGAGTAAGGTCGAGCGGCGCTGGTCCGCCGCCTCGATCAGCGCCATCTGATGCGGGCGCGGGCTCCAGCCCCGTGCGGCGAACCAGGCTGCGAACGGCTCCGGCAGCGGCGTGGGCGCGACCTGCGCCTGCAGGCGCGGTGGGCGCGTAGCGACCCAGGCTCGTGCTGTGGTTCTCATCGTTCGGCTACGCAACGCTCCGTTGTCGAAACGGGTCGGCAACTATGCTAAGGGCGAATGGCCCAAGTCACACGGGCTAAGATGGGGCGGCCCCTCACCGTCTGCCACCGACCTGAAGGAGAAGTGCACGATGGACCGCAACACGTTCCTTGGCGGCAGCGTCCTAGGCGTTCTGGTGCGCCTGATCGTGCTCTCGATCGTCGTCGGTGTCGTGCTCTCCGCGCTCGGCATCACGCCGGAGAACTTCTTCTACCAGGTCAACATTCTGTTGCAGCGAATTTACGACCTGGGCTTCGGCGCCATCGAGTCGGTGCTCGGCTACCTCATCCTCGGCGCCATGGTGGTGGTGCCCGTGTGGTTCATCTCGCGTCTGATCAAGGCGTCGCGGCGTTCGGATGTGCCGCCGCCGCCGCGCGGTGGCGCCTCGGTCTAAACCTCGAGGGGCTTTGCCGCCCAATCGGCTGCGCGACGACCGACGAGGCCGGCAATCGACCGTGCCCCGGCTTGGCGGACCGCGGCTGCGAGGGTGTCCTTGATGCGCTGGATCAGACCCGGGCCCTCGTAGATCAGGCCGGTGTAGAGCTGCACCAGCGTGGCGCCGGCCTCGATCTTGGCGAGCGCCGCTGCGCCGCTGTCGATGCCGCCGATGCCGATGAGCGGTATCTGCCCCGCCGTTGCCTGATGCACGCGCGCGAGCATGACGGTGGAGCGATGGAACAGCGGGCGCCCGGATAGGCCCCCTGCCTGTCGAGCCTCGGCGTCGCTGAGGCCGGCTCGCGACAGCGTCGTGTTGGAGACGGCGATGCCGTCGACGCCCTGCGCCGCAAGCTGCATGACTATGGCCCCGAACGCGTGCTCGGCGATGTCGGGTGCCAGCTTGACGACGATCGGACGCTTCGGCTTGCCCGCCTGCAACAGTCGGGCACGCGTATCGAGCAGGCGCTGCAGGAGGCGTTCGAGGGCGGCGGGATCCTGCAGGTCGCGCAGGCCCGGTGTGTTGGGGGAAGATATGTTGATCGTGAAATAACTTGCGACGTCGTAGAACGTCTCCATGCCGCGCACATAGTCGGCGATACGGTCGGGGGAATCTTTGTTGGCGCCGATGTTGACGCCGACAACGCCGCGTCCGCTGCGGCGTTGCAGCCGCGCGAGTGCGGGAGCATGCCCGCCGTTGTTGAAGCCGAGCCGGTTGATGATGGCGTGGTCGCGCCGTAGCCGGAACACGCGCGGGGAGGGATTGCCGAGTTGCGGTACGGGTGTCACCGTGCCGATCTCGGCAAAGCCACAGCCAAGCTGCAGGATGGCGTCGGGAACGCGTGCATCCTTGTCGAAACCCGCTGCAATTCCAACGGGGTTGGGCAGCGTCAAGCCGGCGAACGTGACGCCGAGCGCAGCATCGTCCGGTGCGGACGCAGCGGGAAACACGCCGAGTTCCAGCGATTTCAATGTCATCTCATGCGCTTGCTCGGGCGGCAGCAGGGTCAGCGCGCGAGGTGCAAAATCAAACAGCACTTTCAGCATGCCGCTAATTCCTTGGGCAACATAGGCACGCCGTCCGCGCCGAGCGGAAGCGCAAATACGGCACGGGCGCCGGCGGTCGGCAGTGCGGCGTAGAGGTGCGGGAAGTAATCGCCGCCGCGCGAGACCTCCCAACGCAGCGTCGCACCAAGAACGTGCGTTTCAAATTGGATCAACACGAGATCGTGCTTGCCGCGGAAGTGCTTGGCGAGCGTGCCGGCGATCTGCTCGCGCGTCGACAAATGGATATACCCATCACGCTCATCGTCCGCCGAGCCGATGAACACGCCGCTGCGACACGCGTCCTCCCACGCCGGGCGCGGCAACACCTTGAATACGAATTGTCGAGCCGTTGTCATCGCTTGGACCGCGCTGCGCCGTGCACAAGTTCTTTTTTCGTGCGCGGCCGCGATGTTTGCGCGCGCGACGCAGCGCCGCTTGCGTGTTGCCCTGCGCGCACGCGGCACAAACAGCGTTCGCTGCGAAGGTCCTTTTCTGATATCGCGACTGTCCGGCAAAGCATAGTCATGTTACCTTCACGGAAGTGTCGCTTTCCGGTCCTGCCGCGATGTCGCGAAGGCCAAACAAAAAATAAATCGTGATGTTTCCTGGTCTGCCAACAGCGTCTGTGACCCTTACGAATCTCTTCTCCGCACCCTTCCATTTTTCTGTGCCCTGTTACCAGAGGCCGTACTCGTGGACTACAAAGGAAGCGGGCCAGCTCCTCGAGGATATTCTCGGGGCTGCGGGGCTTAGCGGTGGGGCCGGCAGCGAGGAGCCCGACTACTTTCTCGGCACGATCATTCTCATCGACGGTGCTGGTGGCGACCTGCCCAAGGCGCGTGAACGGGATCCTCGGCTGTTCGAGATCATCGACGGTCAGCAACGCCTCGTGACGCTGGCCATGATCGCCGCCATCCTGCGTGATCTGGGGACCGAGCGGTGGCGATGGGGCGCGCGCAATCGGCTCGACTTGCTCATCGCCGCCAATTCCGCGGCCACCAAGCAACACGGCATAAAATTCCGCGTGGAGGTCAGCGCCCGCGAGCAGGCCTTCCTCGAAACCTACGTGCAGATGCGCGGCGGCTGCTCCGTCACGCCCGACGAGGAAGCGGCCAACGAGGCCGAGGAGCGTCTCCTCACGGTGCGCGCCCATTTCATCCGCGAGCTGTCAACGCTCGATGAGGCCGACCGGCGCCGCCTTGCCGACTACCTTTGCGATCAGTGCCACTTCGTCGTGGTGCTGACGCGCGACATCGACCGCGCCCACCGACTATTCACCGTGCTCAACGAGCGCGGACGCTCGCTGCAGCGCAACGACATCCTCAAGGCGGAGCTGCTCAAGAACATCCCCGACGCGCGCCGCGACGAGGCGCTGGAGAAGTGGGACCGTGCCGCACGGCTTCTGGGGGGCAAGTTCGAGACGTTCTTCACGCACGTGTTCAGCATCTACGGCCGCGGCGACGGCAAGATCATCGCCGGCGTCCGCCGCACCATCAAGGAGGTCGGCGGCCCGGAAGCGTTCCTCGACGAGGTCGTCGGCCCGCTGTCGAAGGCGTACGACACGGTGCTGCGCGCCGCCGACGTCAACCTCAATCTCGACCCGGATGCGCGCCGCTACCTCGTTTGCCTCGGGCGTCTGCCGGAGGGAGATTGGGCGCCGGCAGCGATACTCGCCGTGCACCAGTACGCCGAGGATCCCGAGCGGGCGACGTTGCTGCTGCGCGAGATCGACCGCCTCGTGCACTTGCTGCGGGCGCTGTGTCTTGGCACCGGCAAGCGCGTGCGCCGCCTCGGCAATGTCGTTGCGCTGATCAAGTCGCGCGCGCCGGTGAGCCCGGGGGAGGGGCCGTTCCAGTTGACGCGCGATGAAGTGCGCAATATCGGCTATCACCTGCGGACGCTGTACCGGCGCGACGCGCAAGTGTGCAAGCAGCTGCTGCTGCGCCTAAACGACGAGCTGACGCGCTCGACCACCGTGCTCGACCCCAAGGACTACAGCGTCGAGCACGTGCTGCCGCAGCGCCCCGGTGCGGCCAGCGAGTGGCGGCGCTGGTATCCGGACGCGGAGGAGCGCGAGGCCTGCACCGAAAGCATCGGCAATCTCGTCGCCGTCACCCAGAAGCAGAACGACCGGGCACGCAACCAGGAATTCGCGCGCAAGCGGGAAATCTATCGCGGCTCGCATGACGACCCGCCGGTGCTGGCCATCACGCGCGACGCCGTTGAGGCGAGCGTATGGCGGGCAGCGGAGATCCGCGCCCGCGAGGCCAAGCTGCTCGGTTTGATGCGCGATATCTGGGATCTCGACGTCGTCGGCATGCCGGGCGCCCGCAGCAACGATGTCGCCTAGCTAGGCCGCCTTGGTCAGCTCGCCGTTCAACGCCTTGTCGATCAGGGCGCATGTTTCCTGGATGCCGTAGACCTGGATGAAACTGCCGAAACGCGGTCCCTTCTCCTCGCCCAGCAGCACCTCGTAGATAGCGTTGAACCAGGCGTTGGATACGCCCGGCCGCTCCGGCGTGGCGCCCTTGGCGTTGGGATCCTGATAGCGCGGAATGGCACGGCCAACGTCGTAGATGATGCCCTGCAGATCCTCGGCCGTGGCGTTCGCTGCCGCGCTTTGCAGTGACATCGATAGCGCTCGCAGCGCCGCCGCCTCGATATCGTCGGCGGGCCGGTACTTTTTGCGCGGCTTGACGAAGTCGGCGTAGTAGCGGACGGCGTAGCCGGCGAGCTCATCGAGCAGGGGGTGCGTCTGTGGTGTGACGCCCTGCGCGTGGCGGCGAATGAAACCCCACAGCACATCCTTGTCGTGCGCGTTGGAGGCAGCGACGAGATTGAGCAGCAGCGCGTAGGTCAGCGGCATGTCGGCGGCGGGCGGATTGCCGGCGTGCACATGCCAGACGGCGTTGTCGAGTTTGGCTTTGCCGTCCTGGCGCGGATAGGCGGCGAGCAACTGCAAGTAGTCATCGACCGCACGCGGGATGACGTCGAAGTACAGCCGCTTTGCCGACTTCGGCTTCTGGAACATGAACAGCGACAGGCTCTCAGGGCTGGCGTAGCGCAACCACTCGTCGATGGTCAGGCCGTTGCCCTTCGACTTGGAGATCTTCTCCCCCTTGTCATCGAGGAACAGCTCGTAGTTGAAGCCTTCGGGCGGCACGCCGCCGAGCGCTTTGCAGATGCGTGAGGATAGCGTCACGGATTCGATGAGATCCTTGCCGGCCATCTCGTAGTCGACGCCGAGCGCCGTCCAGCGAAGTGCCCAATCGGCCTTCCACTGGCACTTGACGGCACCGCCGGTGACCGTCGTCTCGACCTTCTTGCCGCTATCGGGGTCGACGTAGACGATGGTGCCCTTCTTCGGATGCCGCTCGACCATCGGCACCTGCAGAACGCGCCCCGATGTCGGCGATACGGGAAGGAACGGCGAGTACGTGGCGCGTCGCTCCGGCCCGAGCGTCGGCAGGATGATGTCCATGACCTTGTCGTAGGCCTTGAGCATCGCCAACAGCGTCTCGTCGAAGCGCCCCGACTTGTAGGCCTCGGTCGCCGACATGAACTCGTAGGAAAAGCCGAAACGGTCGAGGAAGGCGCGCAGCATGGCGTTGTTGTGGTGCGCGAAGCTCTGGAACTTGCCGAAGGGGTCGGGCACCACGGTCAGCGGCTTGTTGAGGGCGGCGTGCAGCAGCTCTTGATTGGGCACGTTGGACGGAACCTTGCGCAGGCCGTCCATGTCGTCGGAGAAGCAGATGAGCCGCGTCTTCCACCGCCCCTCGGTGAGCAGCTCGAATGCGTGTCGCACCATGCTGGTGCGCGCCACCTCGCCGAACGTGCCGATGTGCGGCAAACCCGAAGGCCCATACCCCGTCTCGAAGATGACCGTCTTCTCGGCGCCGCCCTTCAACTTCTCCAGTCGGGTAACAAGCCGGCGCGCCTCCTCGAACGGCCAGGCCCTGGCTTCGTAGACGGCAGACGAGACGGCGGCTTCGGACGTGGACATAGAGGGGGCGGCTTCTGAGGTTGGGCCGGAAGGCCGGTGCTGGAAGTGAAACGCGGGGAACCCTATGTTCCGCCCGGCGCTTGCGTCAACGCCGTTCACGTGGGACGGCGGCGCTTCGGCGCCCTGGCGAGCCGCCGAACGAGGGAGATGCCGTCACGTGCGCGCGAAAAGCACCGCCAAGCCCCGGCTGACGCCGCAGGAGGCCCTCATCTATGCGATGGTGACGGTTGCCGCAGCCGATCGGACGATAAGCGAGCACGAGCTCGCTCGCATCAACACCATGGTGCGCGAGCTGCCCGCCTTTCACGGCATCGGCGAAAGCTGGCTGAGCCATGAGGCGCAGAACTGCGGGCGGGTGCTCGCCAAGCCCGACGGCATCCAGACGGTGGTCGGCATGATCGTCGATGGCGTGTCGCAGAGCCTGCGCGAGACGGCCTATGCGCTGGCGGCCGAGGTCGCGGCTAGCGACCTGAAGATCCGCGATGACGAGCGCAATTTTCTGACGCTGCTCGCAGAGGGACTGAACATTGATCCGCTGGTGCGCGCGGCGCTGGAACGCAGCGCACATGCGCGGCACATGCGGACGTAGTCCAAGCGGCACGTGTTCATCATATATAGTTTAGAGCATCAGGAGGATTGTGAAACTTGCGATGCAAAGACGGCCCAATTCCCGGCTTTGAATTAATCGAAAGCGATTTCGTAACCCAATCTTTATTCGAATTTGTGATCGAATGCTGATCGGCGAATGTAGTCCAGAGGATTGGACATAGCCCACAGAGGCGATCTGTTTCATGCGCGGGCGCGAATATCTTATCGACCCGGAGTATGCGCCCCACACTCCCATCGCGTTGTTCGACGAGCACGGCAAATTGCACGGCTGGTCGCCGACGTTCGCCGATGACTGCGCGCCATCGACGGTCGAGTTCCGCCTCAATCGGATAAGCGACTTCTGGCCGGAGTTCGACGCGGTTCGCTGGGCCGACATATGGCGAAAGACGCAAGTCGACGGCTCGGCCACCATCGTCCACGTGCTCGCCCGCAACAGGCAGTGCGAGCACAGCGAGATGATCGAGCTCGAGATCGGTCAATTCCTCGCCCACGATACGCCGCTTGCGAAAGTCGAGATACGCCGGGCGGCGTCGCGGCGTCTGCAACTGCTGCAGCAGGATATGCTCGAGGCGATGGCCAGTGGCGTGCCGCTCAAAGGCATCTTGGAATCGCTTTGCAGACGGGTCGAGGCCATGGCCCCATCGGTCATTTGCTCGGTGCTGGCTGTCGACCGCGGTCTCCAGCTCCGCCATATCGCCAGCCCTAGCCTCCCCCAGCACTACTCCGCCGCCATCGACGGATTGCTTATCGGTCCCAAGACAGGTTCGTGCGGCACTGCCGCATTCCGCGGCGAACCGGTCGAGGTAACCGATATTGCCACCGATCCGCTGTGGGAAGACTTCAAGCACCTCGCCCTGCCGCTCGGGCTGCGCGCATGCTGGTCAACGCCCATCAAGGGAGCCGATGGCGTCATCGGCGCCTTCGCATTCTATTATCCGCGTCCGCGCGGCCCGAATATGCTCGAACGGCAGGTCGTGGCGACGTGCGTCAACCTCTGCACCATCGCCCTCGAGCATGAGAAAACGCGTGCCCGGGCCTACGAGCAGGCGTACGTCGATCCGCTGACGCGTCTGCCAAATCGCGCGCGAATTCAGCAGCGCGTCAGCGAGACGATGGGCATCGTGGCTGAGACCGGCCAGCGTATTTGCGTGCAGTACATCGGCCTCGACCACTTCCAGGCGGTCAATGAAATCCTTGGCTATGCGCAGGGTGACGAGCTGTTGCGCGTCATCGCCGCGCGCCTGCAAGGTCTGGTCAAGGATAGCGACGCCGTGGCCCGTATCGGCGGCGATGAGTATGCCGTCATCCAGGTCGGCGATTTCAGCGACGAGGACGTCGCGACGCGTGCGCGGCAGATCATCGATCTTATCGGCGAGCCGTTTCTGGCTTGCGGCCAGCGGTTGGATCTCGGCGCCAGCGTCGGCATCGCCATCGGGCCCGATGACGGCAACACCGCCGATGAGCTCATCCAGGACGCGGCCCTCGCCATGCGCCGCGTGAAGGAGTTGGGCCGCGGGTCGTACATGTTCTACGAAAAGGAGCTGAATGCTCGCATGCAGGCGCGTCGCCGCGCTAAATCAGAGCTGCGCGAGGCGGTCGCCGGCGAGCAGTTCGAGCTATATTTCCAGCCGATCATCGATCTAAACGGGTTCGAGATCGCCGGCGCCGAGGCGCTCATTCGCTGGCACCATCCCGAGCGCGGCATGGTTTCGCCGGCGGAGTTCATTCCGCTCGCCGAAAAGTGCGGCCTCATCGACCAACTTGGTGCCTGGGTGATCCGCGACGCCTGCCTCGCGGCTGCAACTTGGCCCGGCAATATGAGTGTGGCGGTAAACTTGTCGCCCGTGCAATTCGCCGGCCCGGGCCTGGTGCGCACGGTAGCCGCCGCGCTCGCCGAATCCGGACTCGATCCGGCCCGCCTGGAGCTGGAGATCACGGAGTCCGTGCTGCTGCACGACAGCGCGGTGAATATCGCGATGCTGGACGAGCTGAGCCATCTGGGCGTTTCCATCGCTCTCGACGACTTCGGCACCGGCTATTCCTCGCTCAGCTACCTGCGGCGCTTCTCGTTCGACCGCATCAAGATCGATCACTCGTTCGTGCGCGATATCACCCACAACGAGGGCTCGCTGAAGATCGTGCGCGCCATTGTCATGCTGGCTCACAGTCTTGGTCTTGCGGTCACCGCCGAGGGCGTCGAGACGGACGATCAGCTCGCCGCTGTGAGGGGCGAAGGCTGCGACTCCGTGCAAGGTCACTACACGGGCTCGCCCGTCCCGATTGCGAGCTTCCGTGAGCAGGTGGGAATTCCCGGTCGGGAACGGGTTTCTGCTGCCTGAGCTGCCGCAAAATCCCTCGCGCTTTTGCCACCCAAGGGTTACAATGTATCACTTCGCCGTCGTCGCGGCGCACCAACAAACTTGGGCTGCACGGCCCGTTCTGGGAGAGAATGATGCGACTACCGATTTCCGCAGTGCTGCTGTCCACCGCTGCCGTTGCAATCGCCGGCGGGGCGCATGCGGCGAGCCTCACGTCCGGCAAAAAGCTCGAGATCCGGGTCGAGGAGGCCAAGGTCGAGGAAGAGAAGAAGGCGCTGTGGGCGCAGTTCGGCGGCTGGTGTGCGATTGCCGAATGGCATCCCGCCGTGAAGACGTGCGAAGAATCCAAGGAAGGCGATGTCGAGTATCGCACCCTGACGCTGCAGGACGGCGGCAAGATCAAGGAAAAGCTGCTCGACAAGTCCGGCGCCAGCTACCGCTACGAGATCGTCGAGAGCCCGCTTCCGGTAAAGAACTACGAAGCCCAGTTCACCGTGACGCCCGATGACGATGACCTCGACGAGGTCAACATCGTCTGGGCCGCCACTTACGACGCCGCCGACGGGAAGGAAGACGCCGAGGCGCGCAAGACAATCGACGGCATCTTCAAGGACGGCATCGACAGCATCAAGGGCAAGCTCGGCGACAAGGTCGTCGAGAAGAAAAAGAAGAAGAAGGACGACGACTGAGCCTAGCTTCGCGACGGCGTGCCGACGCTGCCCGCGAAAGCGGCGATGGCGTCGGCGGCCAGCGCGAGATTGGCGGCGCGGGTGAAGCCGCTGCCGCCGCGCGGGCCGAGATCGTGGTCGCCGTCGCCCGCCCACCGGATTTCGATCTTATCCGACAGCCGATAGCCCTCGACCTCGGCGCGCGCCCCGAACGGGTCGCGCTCGCCCTGGATGATCAGGGCGGGGCAACGCAGAGCCTCCAAGTGCACGGTGCGCAGGTTGTCGGGCTTGGCCGGCGGATGGAACGGGTAGCCGAGGCAGACCAGGCCCTCGATGAGGCCGGCCGCAAACAGCTCGTCGGCGACGAGGCTGGCGACGCGCCCGCCCATCGACTTGCCGCCGATAATTAGCTTCTGCCTATCCGCCCCCTGCGCGCGCAATTGCTCGACGGCGCGCCGCGTACTCCGGCATCAGCCGCTCGGCGCGGGGTGGCGGGCGCCGTTTCCCCTCGCTCCGCCTCGCCGCCATATAATCGAACTCGAATCGGGATACCTGCAGTCCACGCTCGGTTAGCAGAAGCGTCATTTTCTCGAGGAACGGGCTCGTCATCGCGGCCCCGGCCCCATGCGCCAGGGCGATGCGGGCGAACGCATCGGCAGGTCCAGCGTTGAGAAATTCGGTCATGGGATCAAGGGCCTCTCGCCGCTGCGGGCGCTAACTTCGCAGATGCAACCGAAAGTCGCTTTTCGGCCGCACGTTTTTAGTATGGCCTGAACATTGCTTTGGGGGGAGCTATGGAACGCACCCGTATTCTTTGCCTTATCGGATCGCTATTGGCGATCTCCCAAGCCGCCGCAGCGGAGCCCGCCGTCACGGCTCCAGCGCCCGCTGAGGTGAAGCGCAAGGCCGCGCCGCCGCCGTCTGCCACCCCTCCGGCTGCTGCGCAAAAGACCGCTGTGCCCGCCGCCAAGGGCAGCGAGAAAAAAGCCGCCGACAAGAAGGAAAAGAAGCCGAAGGTTCTGGCGCGTGATTTGTTCGGCAAGATGCCGACCGCGGCCGCGCTCGCGCCGCGCGCCCTCGGCTGGTACTCGAAGGGCTGCCTTGCCGGAGGCGTGCACCTCGCCGATACCGGACCCGACTGGCAGGCGATGCGGCTGTCGCGCAATCGCGCCTGGGGCCACCCCAAGCTCATCGCCCTGTTGAAGCGTTTCGCCACGGAAACGCGAAAGGATGGCTGGACCGGCTTGCTCGTCGGCGACATCTCGCAGCCACGCGGCGGCCCGATGCTGACCGGACATGCGAGCCATCAGGTCGGGCTCGACGCCGACATCTGGCTGACGCCGATGCCGGACCGCGTGTTGACGCGGCAGGAGCGCGAGGAAATTCAGGCGACGTCGATGCTCGACAAGACGAGCCTCGCGGTAGATCCCAAGCTCTTCACCCCCGCGCACGTCGCGATCATCAAGCGCGCCGCCTCCTATCCGCAGGTCGAGCGCGTGTTCGTCAATCCGGCGATCAAGAAGGCGCTGTGTCAGGCTGCCGGCAAGGACCGCGCCTGGCTCGGCAAAGTGCGCCCGATCTGGGGGCACAACTATCACTTCCACATCCGCATAGGCTGTCCCAACGGCGGCTGCCAGGTGCAGCCCCCGGTCAAGGGCGACGACGGTTGCGGCAAGGAGGTCACCGACTGGCTGAAGACGATCGAGGCTTCGTTGAAGAAGCCGCAGCCAAAGCCGGGCGTGAAGATCATTCCCGACAGCGAGCGCCGCCAGGTCACCATGGAGCAGCTGCCGCCCGAGTGCAAAATCGTGCTCAACAGTCCCGGCACGAAGCCGGACACCAGCGACGAGGTCGCCTCATCGCCGGAGTCCAACGCCAATACCAAGAAGTAACTAGGCCGCGGCAACGCCCGTCGGCGTCGGGCAGGCGACGCCCGTGCCGCCGAGCCCGCAGTAGCCGTGCGGCACCTTCGCCAGATACTGCTGGTGATAGTCCTCGGCGAAGAAGAATTCGGGCGCGGGTAGGATCTCGGTGGTGATCTGCCCCAGGCCGTTCTGCGTCAGCGCCTTCTGGTACTCAGCCTTCGAGGCTTCCGCCGCGTCGCGCTGCGCCTCCGTGAACGTGTAAATGCCGGAGCGATATTGCGTGCCGACGTCGTTGCCCTGGCGCATGCCCTGCGTCGGGTCATGGCTCTCCCAGAACGTCTTCAGGAGCTGCTGATAGCTGATCTCCTTGGGATCGTAGACGACGAGCACGACCTCGTTGTGCCCGGTGCGTCCGGTGCACACTTCCTCATACGTGGCGTTGGGCGTCAGGCCGCCGGCATAGCCGACGGCAGTGATCCAGATGCCGGGGCCGAGGCTCCAGAACTTGCGCTCGGCGCCCCAGAAGCATCCGATTCCGAACATCGCCTTCTCGAGGCCGGCGGGATACGGCCCCTGCAGCGGCCGGGAGAAAAGTTCGTGCTCGGCGGCCGTCGGGATCGGCGTCGGCCGGCCCTTGAGTGCCGTCTCAGCGGTCGGCATCTCGACCTTCTTGCGAAATAGCATTGGTTCACCCCGGGGTTTGATGGTGACTGGTCCTGATATAGTCTTTCCGCCGCCGCCACGGCAGTGTCCTAGGGTCATGTTATCGTGATGTTATCCGGGTATGGCGGGATGTAACGTTTAAGGGGGGAAGCGCGATGGACGTTGCAGCGATGGGGCAGTCGCCATTGCCGATTCAGCTCGCCCGCCCCGCCCCCACAACGGCACCGCCTCCCGCCTCCAGCCGCGAGCGCACGGTTTACGCCGCCGGCGGCGGGCGCAAGTTCGCCTTCTCCTTCATCTTCCTGATCCTGCTGCCGTTCTTCATCAGCCTGCCGCCGATGCTGTTCTGGCGCATCTCGCAGGGCCATTGGCAGGGCACCCTCGGTCTCGTCGTGCTGGCCATCGGCTTCACCTTCATCATGTTCCTGTTGTTCATCGAGGTGATGCACTCGCTGATGACGCGCGTCGAACTCGGTGGCACGTCGGTGAAAATGACGCTGCCGTCCGGGCGCGGGCCGACGCCCATCGTCCGCTATCGCACTCACGACATCCCGTACGACCAGATCAAGGCGGTCGAGACGCGGCGCGAGATCTACGGCGGGTCGGTCGCCCCGGTTCTGCTGCAGGGCGCCCGCCTCGTCCTCAAGGACGACAGCGCCGTGAAGCTCGGCTACGTCAGCGAGGCCAATAGCGACCCGTGCTTCCCGTATCCGGAGATCGCGCAGCAGATCGCCGAGCGCGCCGGCCTGCAGGTCGAGCACAAGGGCAACGTGCGCCGCTCTCTGCAGAAGAAGTACTTCGGTCTCAAGAAGGAGTTTCTCGCCGAAGCCGCGGGCGAGGTTCCCGAGGCGGAGATCGACGCGCTCAACAAGAGCCACCGCAAGTGGGTGATGCGCATCATCAGCCTGCTCATCGGTTTGGTCGTGCTTGGCATCGCGCTCGACATCGCCTACCCGCCGAGCAGTGGCCTGCCGCCGGCGCTGACCAGCATCACCAAGTCGATCATGGGGGCAAGCACGGCGACAACGACGCCCGCTCAGAAGACCCCGGCACCGAAGAAGAAATAGCGGCCTAGTTGACGTGCACCTTGAGCTGCGCGCGGCGGCGACCGAAGTAGCCGCAGACGACGGCGAGGCAGCCGAACAGGATCGACATCGGCGCGCTGAGCACGCTGAGGATCACCGGATTCCACACCCACGGGAAGGTCAATTCCGAGATCTGCGTGCGCGTCGCCAGCAGCGACGCTGGCGCCAGCTCGGTCCAATAGCCGATGACGCTGTGCGCCGTGAAAGGCCCGGTGCCGCTAAGCGCGGGCGTCGCGTCGGCGACGAGCGCGACGATGGCGATGAGCGCGAAAAGGCTGGCGAGAAAGCGCAGGCTGGCCACGGGCGTTCCTCCGATACGGGTCCAAACGCACGAATACGCGGAGTTTAGCTCTGCGCCAACGCCTTGTGCAGCCCTTCCAGCGTGGCGACTGCGTCCTGCCCGGCAAACAGGAAGCCGTCGACGCCGGCAGCGCGCAGCGCCTGCTCGGCATCGCCCGGCCGGCCGGCGAGCAGCACGCGCGTGGCCCCCGCCCGCTTCAATGCTTTCGCCGCGGCTTCCGCGTCGCGGGCATAGACCTCGTCGGACGAGCATATGCAGGCGATCTTGGCGCCGGAGGCCTTGAAGGCGGCGGCGGCATCGTCTGCGTTCTTGTACCCGTCGCTGGTCAGGCCCTCGATGCCGCCGGCGGCGAGGAAGTTCCACATCCACTGCGAGCGGCGGTTGTGCTCGGCGATCTCGCCGAGGTTGGCCATGAAGATGCGCTTGCGCTGTGCCGGTCCTCAAGAGGAACGCGTCGCCCGCATCGCGCAGCTTCTCGAACGCTTCGCCGAGGCGGTGCGGCGTCAATGCGCGCACCGCGGCCTTGCCGACAGGTGCCGGCTCCGCATAGGGCGTGACCTTGACGCCGTCGTCACCGAGGAACGGAAACACCGATACGCCCGTCAGCTCGACGCGGCCGGTAGCGATGCTCTTGGCGCGCGTCTCGGCCACCTTGGCGATGTCGTCCTGCAACCCTCCTGACGACAGCGCGGCGACGATGCCGCCTTCGGCCTCTATATCCTGGAAGAGCGTCCAAGCTCTTTGGGCAAGTTCGTCGGAGAGCTTTTCGACGTACCAGGAACCGCCGATCGGATCGACGACGCGGCCCAGCTGCGATTCTTCCTGCAGCACGAGCTGCGTATTGCGGGCCACACGCCGGGCGAAACGATCCGGCAGGCCGAGCGCCCAGGTGTAGGGAAGCACCGTGATGGCGTCGGCGCCGCCGAACGTTGCCGCGGCGCAGGCCGCCGTCGTGCGTAGCATGTTGGTCCACGGGTCGCGCTTGGCCATCATGCGCGCCGAGCTGACAGCCGTGATGTGCATGGAGGCGGGAGAGGCGCCGCTCGCCTCGGCGATGCGAGCGATGATGCGTGCGCGCGGCGCGCACCTTGGCAGCATTTGGGAACAGGTCGGTGTCGACCGACAGCGCGAAGGCGATGGAGGGCAACGCGTCCTTGGGGGGAACGCCCGCCGCCTCGAAGGCACGCAGATAGGCAACGAGGGTGGCGGCGAGGTAAGAGAGCTCCTGGGCTTCGCTGGCGCCGGCCTCGTGCGGCACGGTCGCATCGACCAGAACGCTCGATAGGCGCCGCTCGCTGCGGCGCGCTGCGCCGGCAAACGCTACCGTCTCGGCCAACGCCTTGTCGATGGGCGCCCAGGTGGCGCCGAAGCGGGCCAGCGTGCCGAGCGGGTCGATGTTCAGCCGCGAGGTGGCGGTGCCACCGGGCTCCGGCTTCAATGCCGTCAGCGCCTCGAGGTAGTGCCGTGCCGCCGCCAGGCCATGCACGCCGCCGGCGAGCTGGATCGGCGCATAGTCGACGAAGACGCCCGGCAGCGTCGCCGCCGCGTCATCGACGCTGGCGATCTTGATACCGTTCTGCCCCGGACCAGCGATCTGCAGCACGACGCCGTTGGCGCCGCCTTCCAGCTCATCGAGGATGACCTTGTTGGCGGCAACAGGATCGGCTTCGACGACGCGCTGATGGATCTGCCAGCCGAGACCCTGCACGTCGGCATGCGTGCCGCGCGTGAACGGCGCCTTCCCCGGCACCGCCGCTTCGGCGCCCGGCAGCGTGTCGGCGCGCGCATAAAGCGGCTCGATGCGCAGACCGTCAGCCGTCTTGGCCACCAGCTTCTTGTCGAAATCGCCACCCTTCAAAGCCTTGTCGACGAGCAGACGCCACTTTTCATAGGTGGCGGGTACGAAGTCGGAGGCGAGCGGGGTCGTGTCGGTCATGTCGCGAAGGTCCGGTCTCGGCGCAGTAAGCTGTCCCACTCTATAGGCATTTCGCGAGCCGATGCGCACGCCGAAAGCGAACCTGCGCTAAAGCCGCGTCGCTTCGGCGCGCCCGCCAATGCGTACTTTAGAGGCGAAACACTTTTCTCCACCTCCGCCATGCAACCGATGTTTGCAAGGGGTATCCTCCCATGCCATGAGCGAACGGCGGTCTAGCCCCCGAGTTGGGCGCCGCTTTTGACCGGAGACCATCATGAGCCAAGCGGTGCTGCAGGACGGCAAGATCTTCCTCGGTAAGAGCGTCAAGCCCGAATACCTCGATCTCAGCCTGGCGAACCGGCATGGCCTCATCACCGGCGCCACGGGCACCGGCAAGACCGTGACGCTGCAGGTGCTCGCGGAGGGTTTTTCACGTGCCGGCGTTCCGGTGTTCGCCGCCGACATCAAAGGCGACCTGTCGGGCATCGCCGAGGTGGGCGAGCCGAAGGACTTTCTGTTGAAGCGTGCGGCTGAGGTGGGCCTCGAAAACTACAAGGGCGCCGCTTCGCCGGTGGTGCTGTGGGACGTGTTCGGCGCTGGCGGCCATCCGATCCGCGCCACCGTCGAGGACATGGGGCCGCTGCTCTTATCGCGCATGCTGGAGCTCAACGACGTGCAGGAGGGCGTGCTCAATATCGCCTTCCGCGTCGCCTCCGAAGAGAAGCTGCCGCTCATCAATCTCGGCGACCTGCGCGCCATCATCAACAACGTGGCTTCGCGCGCCAAGGAGCTGACCACCAAGTACGGCAACGTGGCGATAACGTCGGTGGGTGCCATCCAACGCCGCCTGCTGGTGCTCGACGAGCAGGGCGCCAACCACTTCTTCGGCGAGCCGGCGCTCGACATCTGGGATTTCATCCGCACCGCGCCGGACGGCCGCGGCGTCGTCAACATCTTGTCGGCCGAAAACCTGATGGAGAAGCCGCGCCTCTACGCGACTTTCCTTTTGTGGATGCTAACCAAGCTGTGGCAGACGCTGCCCGAGGTCGGCGACCAGCCAAAGCCCAAGCTCGTTTTCTTTTTCGATGAAGCGCATCTGTTGTTCGACGACGCGCCGAAGGCACTCATGGACCGCATCGAGCAGATCGCACGCTTGGTGCGCTCCAAGGGCGTCGGCGTCTACTTCATCACACAGAACCCCATGGACGTGCCGAACTCGGTGTCGGCGCAGCTCGGCAATCGCGTGCAGCATGCCCTGCGCGCCTTCACCCCGCAGGAGCAGCGCGCGGTGAAGGCTGCCGCCGAAACGTTCCGGCGCAACCCCGAGCTCGATACCGAGCGCGTCATCCTCGAGTTGAAGGTCGGCGAGGCGCTGGTGTCGATGCTGGAGAACAAGGGCGAGCCGTCGGTCGTGCAGCGCACGCTCATCCGTCCACCCGAGGGGCGTATCGGGCCGATTACCGATGCGGAACGGCGCAGCATCATCGCCGCGAGCCCGTTCGACGGCAAATACGAGACGGTGAAAAACCGCGAAAGTGCCGAGGAGATGTTGGCGCAGCGCGGGTCGCAGGCAGCCGCAGCGAAAGAGGAGGCTTCCGCCGGCGGCAGTTGGACCGACGTGATATTCGGCGGCAGCAAAGGCCCGACCGGGCGTCACCGCCAGGGTATGGGGGAAATGATCGGCCGCGAAATGCAGCGGTCGATCTCGCGCAGCATCGTCTCCATGATCAAGGGCATCATCATGAAGAGCATTCGCGGGCGCTAAGCCGCAACGGCGTCATGCAAAGTAAAACGGCGCTGCCCTAGGGCAGCGCCGTTTTTGTATCGAGCAATGGAGAAAGGGGAGATTACGCGGCTTTGCTGGCCATCTCCTCGACGTGCTCCCAATTGATCAGATTGTCGAACCAGGCCTCGAGATACTTCGGGCGCGCGTTGCGATAGTCGATGTAATAGCTGTGCTCCCACACATCGACGCCGAGGATCGGCGAAGCGCCGTGCATCAGCGGGTTCTCGCCGTTGGGCGTCTTCATGAGAGCCAGCTTGCCGTCCTTGATGACGAGCCACGACCAGCCCGAGCCGAATTGCGTCTTGCCGTTCTCGATGAATTCGCCGCGCACCTTGTCGAAACCGCCGTAGCCGTCGACCAGCTTTTGCACGGTGCCGGGCAGCTTGTTGCCGCCGCCGCCCTTCTTCATCCACTGCCAGAAATGGTTGTGATTGTAGTCCTGACCGACGTTGTTGATGATCGGCTGCGCTTTGTCGGCGTACGCCAGCTTGCAGATCTCCTCGAGGCTTTTGCCTTCGTACTTGCTGCCGGGGATCAGCTTGTTGGCCATGTCGACGTAGGCCTGATGATGCTTGTCGTGGTGATATTGGAGCGTTTCGGCCGACATGTAGGGCGCGAGTGCGTCGTACGCATAGGGAAGCGGCGGGAGCTGGAATGTCATGATCTCAGGCCTCCGAGATAGGTGCTTGGCGGGGGATGATTTGCGGCGGGAACGTACCGGCTCGCATACACGATGGCAAACGCCACCTTGCCGGGGCGGTTCCACGCACGATCAAGGCCGTGAGCGGCAAATAAAATTTGCAAAATGAAAGTGGGGGCGCAGCGACCCTGAACGCTGCGCCCCCGTGGATCACTCCGGGGAAGATGGGAGTTCAGGGTTGGCGTGACCCTATCGCCTGCCGCCTGAACGCCGGCTGAACGAGGAAAGGGATTGCGCCCGGGGCCTTCCGCGCGCGCGTTTGCCCGGATGTGGAAGTCTCTATTTCGGGGGCCATCGAGAGAAATGGAAACTCTCTCCGATCAATTGGCCGATGCCCAGGTCAAGCTCTAATGCGCGCCATGGTTGCACTGATAGAGGGGCTAGCGCATGTTTTCTTGGCGATGTTTATTTAGCTCGACTTGACAAATGCAAGGCGAAAAGTAATCCAAGCTCGTCTACGAGTGGCAATTGGCAAATTGCCTTGTGAGTTGCGGATTAAAGGAAGGAATGCTGATGGCCACCCCAAACGTCGATAAGATGTCTCTGAAAGATCTGCTAGAACTCGAAGCCAAGGTCCAGAAAGCCATTAATGCGGCGCGTGACCGTGAGCGGTCGGAGGTGAAGCAGGCGTTGGCGCAGTTGGCCGAAAAGCGCGGCTTTTCCGTCAACGAGTTGTTCGGTGGCCGGGGGCGCGGCAAGTCGAGTGCCGCCAAATTCGTTAATCCAGACAACAAATCGGAGACCTGGACCGGGCGCGGCCGTAAGCCGAACTGGCTGGTGGCAAAGCTTGCCAAAGGCTCCAAGATCACCGACTTCGCCATTTAAAGCGGGCGGCTTCACACCGCTCGCGGCGTAGAAAAATGGCCACCAAGCCCCATTGCGCGAAAGCGCAGTGGGCCTTGGCTTAACAACGGCTTGGCGAAACTCAAGTTGCCGCCCGCCGACAACGTGCTCTCCGGGAACGCCCTGCGTCGCTGATCCGTTACAAGGTTCGGCGAATAAGGGAGAGCGCAAATGCCATCCATCAATAAAAGCCGCATCCTCATCATGGCGACGCACGGCTTCGAGCAATCGGAGCTGGTGAAGCCGCTGGAGCAATTGAAAGCCAAAGGCGCCAAGGTCGAAGTGGCCGCACCCGAGGCGGGGCAGATCAAAGGCTGGCAGGACAAGAATTGGGGTCCACCGGTCGACGTCGACCTGACGCTCGACGCGGTTCAGGTCGGGGACTATGACGCCCTCGTGTTGCCGGGGGGCGTAATGAACCCCGACAAGCTGCGCACCAACGACAAGGCCCTCGCCATCGTCAAAACCTTCGTTGAATTGGGTAGGGTCGTTGCCGCCATCTGCCACGCGCCCTGGCTGCTGATCGAGGCCGGCGCCGTGAAGGGGCGCGAGGTCACGTCGTACATTTCCATCCGCACCGACGTCGTCAACGCCGGCGGGCGCTGGGTCGACAGACATGTCGTCTCGGACCAGGGCATGATCACGTCGCGGCACCCCGGCGACATCGACGCCTTTGTCGCCAAAATCATCGAGGAGGTCGAGGAAGGGGTGCATCGGCGCGCAGCCTGAGGATGGGGCTGCGCCGCCACGAAGCGGCCGCTAATCCATAATTAATGCGCCGGCGCGGATAGTGCCGGCGCCGCGCGATCTCGGGCGATTTTTGGCACTCAAGCCTTGACTGTGCTAACAGCCTTGATCATATACGCGGCGCGGGACCGCAACGGCCTGCGCTAGGCCATTGCGCGACCCCCGCACCCAACCCAGTCATAACAAAGTCCATTCACATCATGAGGTTGATCCCATGAAGTTCCGTCCTCTTCATGACCGCGTCGTCGTTCGCCGGATCGAGGAAGACACCAAGACCGCTGGCGGCATCATTATCCCCGACACCGCCAAGGAGAAGCCCGTGCAGGGCGAAGTCGTCGCTGTCGGCCCCGGGGCCCGCGACGAGGCCGGCAAGATCATCCCCCTCGACCTCAAGCCCGGCGACCGCGTGCTGTTCGGCAAGTGGAGCGGCACCGAGGTGAAAATCGACGGCCAGGACGTCGTCATCATGAAGGAGAGCGACATCTTCGGCGTGATCGAGGGCACCACCAAGGTCAAGGCCGCCGCCTAGCGCGCGCCCGATGCCGATCCCCAACAATTCAGGAGTTGCTCACCATGGCCTCTAAGGACGTTAAATTCGGTCAAGACGCGCGCGAGAAGATGCTGCGCGGCGTCGACATTCTTGCCAATGCCGTCAGGGTTACGCTCGGCCCCAAGGGTCGCAACGTCGTGATCGAGAAGTCGTTCGGCGCGCCCCGCATCACCAAGGACGGCGTCACCGTCGCCAAGGAGATCGAGCTCGAGGACAAGTTCGAGAACATGGGCGCCCAAATGGTACGCGAGGTCGCTTCCAAGACCTCCGACTCCGCCGGCGACGGCACCACCACCGCTACCGTTCTCGCCCAGGCGATCGTCAAGGAAGGCGCCAAGTCGGTTGCCGCCGGCGCCAATCCGATGGACCTCAAGCGCGGCATCGACCTCGCCGTCGCCTCCATCGTCGAGGAGCTGAAAAGCAAGGCGCAGAAGATCAAGTCGAACGACGAGATCGCCCAGGTCGGCACCATCTCCGCCAACGGCGACACCGAGATCGGCGCCAAGCTCGCCGAGGCCATGAAGCGCGTCGGCAACGAGGGCGTCATCACGGTCGAAGAGTCCAAGAGCCTCGACACCGAGCTCGACGTCGTCGAAGGCATGCAGTTCGACCGTGGCTATCTCTCGCCCTACTTCATCACCAACGCCGAGAAGATGATTGCCGAGCTCGAGAACCCCTACATCCTCATCCACGAGAAGAAGCTCTCCGGCCTGCAGGCCATGCTTCCCGTGCTGGAGGCCGTGGTGCAGTCGGGCAAGCCGCTGCTCATCATCGCCGAGGACGTCGAAGGCGAGGCGCTCGCAACGCTTGTCGTCAACAAGCTGCGCGGTGGCCTCAAGGTCGCTGCCGTCAAGGCTCCCGGCTTCGGTGATCGCCGCAAGGCCATGCTGGAGGACATCGCCGTCCTCACCGGCGGCCAGACGATCTCGGAAGATCTCGGCATCAAGCTCGAGAACGTGACGCTGGAGATGCTCGGCCGCGCCAAGAAGGTGACGATCGACAAGGAGAACACGACGATCGTCGACGGCGCCGGCAAGAAGGCCGACATCGAGGCGCGCGTGAAGCAGATCAAGGCGCAGATCGAGGAGACGACCTCGGACTACGACCGCGAGAAGCTGCAGGAGCGTCTCGCCAAGCTCGCCGGCGGCGTTGCCGTGCTGAAGGTCGGCGGTGCCACCGAGGTCGAGGTGAAGGAGCGCAAGGACCGCGTCGACGACGCGCTGCACGCGACGCGTGCTGCCGTCGAAGAAGGCATCGTCCCCGGTGGCGGTGTGGCTCTGCTGCGCGCCATCAAGGCGCTCGACAGCCTCACTGTCGAGAACGAGGACCAGAAGGTCGGCATCAACATCGTCAAAAAGGCGCTGCAGGCTCCGGCCCGCCAGATCTTCACCAACGCCGGCGAAGACGGCTCGGTGATCGTCGGCAAGATCCTCGAGAACAGTAAGTACAACTATGGGTACAACGCCCAGACGCATTCCTACGGCGATCTCGTCGCCGAGGGTGTGATCGACCCCGCAAAGGTCGTGCGCTGCGCCCTGCAGGATGCGGCCTCGGTGGCTGGCCTGTTGATCACGACTGAGGCGATGGTCGCCGAGCTGCCGAAGAAGGACCACGGTCATCCGCCGATGCCGGGCGGTGGCATGGGCGGTATGGGCGGCATGGACTTCTAAGGTCCGCGCACTCGCAGGTTGTGGACGAATGGAAAAGCCCCGGCCCAATGGCCGGGGCTTTTTCGCGCCCTGATGCGGGGTTTTGTTCGGAACTGTTGCCGTCAGGCCCCATGTTAGCCTTGACTGCATTATCTATCGATAGCCACATGCCTTTCCAGTCGTGTGCGTCGGAATCGGCCCAGCGGCGGCCATTTTCTCCATCTAGCTTGCAGGCGCTTTTGGAGACCGAGGGATGATCAAGAAGACGGCTGTTCTTACGCGCGTCGGGATTCTACCGGCGATCGCGGCGCTTTGCGTCACGGGCTCGCTCGTGGCTCACGCCGAGACCCCGCCCGCCGCCGCGCCGGCCGGTACGACCAACGCTGCGGGGCGACCCGCGTCGCTGGCGCAGGTGACGGATCCAAGCTTGGCGGCAACGCCGCCGGTAGCTCCCACGAGTGTCGCGCCGACCCAGGCGGCGACAGCGGCGGCCGCACCGGCAACAGCTCCGGCCGCGAAGGCGACCACTCCCGTAGCAGCCCCGACGGCGACTTCGGCTGCACCGACCCCGCCTCCGGCTATACCGCCAGCGGCACCGGTCACCACCGCGACGACGACGCCTGAACCGCCCATTACGACCCCAGCCCCGGCGGCAACGGCTGCACCGACCCCGCCTCCGGCTAAACCGCCAGCGGCACCGGTCACCACCGCGGCAACGACTCCCGCGACGCCGGCCACAGCGCCTGCCGCTGCACCTGCTGCTCCGGCTCCCGCGATCACCGCGGCACCCGCCGCTAGCCCGGCTCCCGCCGCTCCGGCCACCGCAGCCGTGACGCCGCCCGCCGTGGCGGCTCCGGTTCCGCCGGCGGCAACCGCCACTCCGGCAACGCCCGCCGCAGCACCCAACGCAACTGCTGCCCTGCCCGACCCTCCGGTACGCCACCTGCTGCCGCGCCGGCGCCGGTCGTGCCGCCGGCCGACTCGATCGTTGCCGGCGTCCGCGCCAAACTTCCAACGCTCGCCCAGAAAGCCAACGAGGAGGAAGCCGCAGCGCTCGCCTCGTACTACGGCGAGATCACCGGCACCGCGCTCTGGGTATCGACGAGCGGCTTGACCGACAAGGGCAAGGCAGCCGTGACCGAGATCGGCCGCGCCGAAAATTGGGGCTTGCCCGTTGCCGCCTTCGACGTCCCGTCGACTGCCACCGGCGCGCTAAGTCCGGAAGCTGCCGCCGACACCGAGATCCAGGTGGCGCTCGCCGTCCTCAAGTACGCGCGCTTTGCCCGCGGCGGCCGCATCAATCCGGCCAACATCTCGCAGCTCATGGATCAGCAGCCGACGCTGGTGCCGCCGAAGACGGTGCTCACCGACATCGCAGCGGCCGACAAGCCCGATGCGTACCTCACCTCGCTGCATCCCAAGCATCAGCAGTTCGAAGCTCTGCGCCAGCTGCTGATCAAGCTGCGCGGCGGCGAAGTGAAGGAAGAGGTCGCGCCGCCGGAAGATCCCGCGCTCAGCGTGCAGCTTCCAATGGGTCGCGTTCTCAAGCCGGGCGGCACCGATCCGCAGGTCGCCTTGCTGCGCCAGCGGCTGAAAGTGGCCGCGGCCGATCCGATGATGGAGAACGTCTACGACGACGCGCTGCAGACAGCGGTGAAAGAATTTCAAACTTCCAAGGGGCTGCGTCCCGACGGTATCGTCGGCAACGGCACGCGGCAGGTGCTCAACGGCGGACCCAAGCCGACGCCGGTGACGCAGACCAACGATGCCAAGGTCGAGCGCATCCTCATCAACATGGAGCGCTGGCGCTGGGTGCCCGCCGACATGGGCGAGTTCTACGTCTGGGATAACGTGCCGGAGTTCCTGACACGCATCGTCAAGAGCGGTAGCGTCGTCCACACCGACGAGATCATCGTCGGCCAGCCCTCATGGCCGACGCCGATGTTCTCTGCGGACATGAAGACCATCGTGTTCCGCCCGAGCTGGGGCGTGCCCGCCGGCATCAAGGCGAAGGAGCTGGCGCCGTTGCTGCGCAAGAGTTCGGGCGCGGGTTTCTTCGGCATCTTCGGCGGCGGTTATTCCGCGCAAGCGGTACTCGACGCCTACGATCTCAAGGCCTATGCGGGTGGCCGGCAGGTCGATCCCAACTCCGTCGATTGGGCCAACGTCAACATCCACAGCTACAGCTTCCAGCAACCGCCAGGCCCCAAGAACGTGCTGGGCGACGTGAAGTTCATGTTCCCCAACTCGCACGACGTCTACATGCACGACACGCCGGAGCGGAACCTGTTCGGCAAGTCGTTCCGCGCTCTGAGTCACGGCTGCATGCGGGTGCACGAGCCGCGGCGCCTCGCCGAGGTCCTGCTGGCCGAGGACAAGGGCTGGTCCGCCGCCAAGGTACAAAGCATGTTCTCGAGCGGCGGCGAGGTCTCGCTCGCCAAGCACATCCCGGTGCACGTCACCTACATGACGGCGCGCGTGGACGAGAACGGCAAGCTGCAGACGTACGGCGACTTCTACGGTCTCGATAGCCGCACGGCCGCGGCGCTGACCGGCAAGTCGATCCGCTTCGAGCAGCCGGCGTACGCAGACGACGTGGTTGCTTCCGGTGATCCGGGGGATGGCTTCTCGACGCAGTCGCAGCAACAGCAGCCGCGCCGCAAGAAGCAGCAGCAGAGCCCCGCCAATATCGCGGATGCCATCTCGGGACTGTTCTCCCCGTAAGGGATCAGGCGTCGCGGCGGGCCGTCAGCTCGCCGCGCGCCAGCTCTTCCAGCTTGGCGCGTAGTTCGCCTGCCGCCTGCGGATAGCCGGCGCCGATCCACCATTCCTCAAAGCGCGCCATGACGCGGCCGACAGCGGGCCCGGCGGCAACGCCGAGCGCGACGACGTCGGCGCCGCGCACCGGCAGTTGCGGCGTGCTCCAGCGTTCGGGCAAGGTGACGCGCGCCACCCGCGCCGGATCGGTCGGAGCATCGCCCGATCTCGCCCAATCGACCAGTGCACCGTCGACGAACGCCCGCGCTCCCTGTCGGTAGATGAAAACTTTGGCGGCGGCCTCTTCCGTACGTGGGTCGAAGGCGCCGTCACGACGGTTGGCGTCAGCCAGTCGGTCTGCATCCGCGGTCGACAGGCGCAGTTTCTCGCCGAGATCCGCGGGCGTGCCGGACGCCAACGCCGCAAGACGCAGCACCGCATCCGGTGCGCGCTGCAGCGCCGCCTCGATCGTCGACAGCCGCTCGACCAGCTCAACCTCGCCGGCGATGCCGAGCAATGGAGCGATGATGCCAACCTCGCGCATCGAGCGCAGGGCCGCCACCGCTCCGGGAGCAGCGAGCAGCAGCAGCAATTCGGAACGAATGCGCTCGCCCGAGAGCTGCGCCATGCCCGCTTTCTCGGCCGCCACGGCGGCGAGGCCGGCGGCATCGGGCGCCGTCGCGTCGCCATACTGCGCGCCGAAGCGGAAGAAGCGCAGAATGCGCAGAGTAGTCCTCGCGAATGCGCTGGCGCGCGTCGCCGATGAAGCGCACGCGCCCGGCTTTCAGGTCGCCGTAGCCGCCGAGCGGATCGTGCACCTTCCCGCTCTCGTCGCAATAGAGAGCGTTCATGGTGAAGTCACGCCGCATGGCATCCTCGCGCCAGTCGGTGGTGAACGTCACCTTGGCGCGGCGCCCGAACGTCTCGATGTCACGGCGCAGCGTCGTCACCTGGAATGCCGTCTTGTCGGCGACGACGGTGACCGTGCCGTGCTCGATACCGGTGGGAACGGCGTGCAGGCCGGCGCGTTCGGCGAGCGCCAGCACCTCTTCGGGCAGCGCCGTCGTGGCGATGTCGACGTCCATCACCGGCACACCCATCAGTGCGTTGCGCACGGCTCCGCCAACGGCGCGCGCTTGCGCCCCCTCCGCGGTCAGGGCCGCAAATACGGTTCGCGTCGATTCCCGCGTCAGCCAATCGGCATCCGCCAGGCTCGGCAGTCCGGCGTCATGTGTTGCGCCCGCCATCGCTTTTC
Source organism: uncultured Alphaproteobacteria bacterium (assembly GCA_963812795.1). GTDB lineage: Bacteria > Pseudomonadota > Alphaproteobacteria > Rhizobiales > Hyphomicrobiaceae > Hyphomicrobium_A. Next base: position 48,745 of record CAWEWG010000008.1, read on the forward strand.
TCGTCAATCGATGTGGCCAGGTTCGATGCGTCCGTCCTTGCTCGACGGGGGCGTATAGACGCCTCCCGGCTTGCCGCCGGTTACCGAGCCGAAGGAGGCCAGCGTGACGACGACCAGGATGGCGCCGGCGACGAACAGCCAGATGAGCGGAGCGTCGTCGAGCACGCGCGCGGCGTCGGGCCGCTCCTCGCGCGTCAGGTAGACGTAGGCGACGTAGACGATCGTCGGCAGCAGGAAGAGCAGGATGTTCTCGGCGACGATGCGGATCATGCTGAAAAGAGCCTCTTGTGCATGTTCTTCATTATACCCGCCGTGGCGCCCCAGATGTACCGCTGCTCGAAGGGCATGGCGTAAAATCGGCGCTCCTGTCCGCGCCAGAAGCGAGTCTCCGTGCGATGATTGGCTTCGTCCATCAGAAATGCGAGCGGCACTTCGAAGGCATCGGCCACCTCGCGCGCATCGAGCTGCAGCGTGAAGCCTTCGCGCACAATGCTGACGACGGGGAAGATGCGAAAGCCGGTGCCGGTGCGGTAGGCGTCGAGGTAGCCGAGTGGGTCGACGAACCGCGGGTCGAGTCCGATCTCCTCCTGCGCCTCACGCAGCGCCGTGGCGATGGGATCGGCGTCGGTCGGATCCATGCGCCCGCCGGGGAAGGCGATCTGTCCGGGATGCCGGGGCAGCGCGTCGGTGCGCTGCGTCAGGAGTACAGTCAACTCTGGCCGCGCGACCACGGGGATCAGCACCGCCGCGAGGGCCAACGGCGCCCGCGCGATTTCCGCGACGAGCTCGGGGCTGAGATCGAAATCGCTGGGCGTATCGGGCGCGTCAGGATCGGCCACGGGTGCCGTCTTGCTCAGTGCGGCGGCAGCCAAATGACGGAATTCGCGCTCGGAGAACGGCGGCAAGGCCTCGGCGTAGGTGTCATGCATAGCGCACCATAGCATTGGAATCCGAGGCAGGAATTGCACCTTGACCGGCAAGCCGGCACGTATGCCTCGCAAACCCCGCGCAAATCACGATAACGTCCATTTCTCAGGCGAACCTTTACGGGGTTCGCATCCCCGAAAGGAGATCCGGTGCCGTCGAGCCGTCTTCGCCTGATCCGTTGCGCGCTGGCGCTCGCTCTGGCCCTGGCGCCCATCGGCATTTGGAGCGGCGGTGTGATGGCCGCCAGCGTGCTGGAATTCATCGACACGCTGACGCCGGCGCAGGCCGACGAGTTCGCCGCCTGGCGCAGCGCCAAGATGAAATACGATCGGCAACTCGACGCCTATTGGGACGAGATCGAGAAGAAGCGCGCCGGACGCCGCGCCAAGCGCGGCAGTAGCAAGTTCTTCGAAACCGATGACTATGTGTGGAGCTATCCGCCGACGTACCAGGGGCCGCGTCTCAGCGCCGAGCTGGACCAGCGGTGGACGCGCTTTCTCGCGCAGGACCGGCCGGGCGAGCCGCCGAAGGAAAAGCAGGAGCTGCCGGGCCTCGCCGACTTCCTCGCCGCCGCCAAGCAGCACTACGGCTTCGAGCCGTCGCGCATTCCCGAGCGCGAGTTCAAGCGCCGCTACGCCGAGGAGGCGATCGCCCTCGGCCTCACCAAGGAGCAGGTCGTCCGCGTCTACGCGCTGGAGACGGGCGGCGACGGCACGGCCGACATGCAGGCCGGCATTCATCCCATCACCAAGAAGGGCAGGCCGATCTCGTCGGCACTGGGCTACGCGCAGCTTTTGCACGCCAACACCATCGGCGAATTGGTGAAGCACGGCGACCAGTTCGTCAAAAGGCTGCAGCGCCTCAAGGCCAGTTCCTCTGACCCGCAGCGCATCGACGAGCTGCATCGCAAGATCGCCTCGCTGCAACTCATGATCCGCAGCGCCAAGGCCGGCCCGGACGACTGGTACAAGCACGTCGCCTTCGCGCAGACGTCGAAGGGCTACGGCATGCACGCCATCAACCTCGACGGCGACATCGGGCCGTGGCTGCAATCCTTGAAGTTGCGCGGTCTGAAAGACTTCGCCGCCCGCAAGGGCGTGACCAACATGTCGGGCGAAGAGATCGAGATCATGAATCTCATCGGGCCCGGCGACTGGCCTCGAGATGATGCAGCCGGTCGGACTGACGGCGCCGACGCCAAACTTCTTCGCCCGCAAGGCGTACTACGTGAACAAGATGGTTATCGGTAAGACCTCGGCCGAGCTGCTGGCAGAGTTCACGCGCCGCATGGACGCCAGCTCGCGCAAGGCGGGGGCGGTCGAGTTCGCGGCGGCTTTCGACGAGGCGCGGCAGGAAAAGCTGCCCTGGCGCTGACCGGCGCCCTGAGACCAGGAAATATTCCTATCCACCGATGCCCATTTGCATCGGACATGCCCCCCCTCCGCGCTCTATGATCCAACCAGCAAGTAAAACTGGGGCACGAGCATGCAGTGGCATAAGTTTGGGGGCGTTGCTTTGGCGTGCCTCGTTCTTACCTTCGGCGCTGCGGCCCCTGCGGCCGCTCAGCAATGGCGCCTTCCAAGCCTAAGCTACGCCTCTGACGATGAGGTCGCCTCGCTGGCGCGAACCGGCTTCATTATCTCTCCGGACTGGAGCCTTAGCGACGAGGTCAACCTCGGGGGAACCGGCGGCGCGCTGCTGGAGGACCCCGACGGCTGGGCGATCGGCGGCAAGCTCGGCTACGATCAGCAGTTCGGCCATATCGTGGCGGGCGTGGTCACCGACGCGTTCTACTCATTCGCCGACGGCGGTGGCCGTGGCGCGGGCTTCGGCCGTTTTGAGTCGGACCTCAACTATTACGGCACCGTGCGCGGGCGCCTCGGCTACTCGTTCGGCCGCCTGATGGCGTACGGCACGGCGGGCTATGCCTATGGTGGTCTCGAGGTGAAGGACGTCACCACTGGCGCGAAGTCCAGTGAGGGGCTGAGCGGCTGGACCTACGGCGGCGGCCTCGAATACTTCTGGAACCGCGACATCAACCTGCACCTGGGCTATCGCCGGATCGACTTCGACGACCAGAGCTTCGCGGTGCTTGGCCCCGGCGGCACGCTGTCGCCCGAGATGGACATCATCGATTTCGGCCTGATGACCCGCTTCTAAGCGAGGCCTTTAGGTCAGGGCCATTTCACGACGGGCGGCATCGACGACAGGATCGAATCGACGTTGCCGCCGGTCTTGAGGCCGAACACCGTGCCACGGTCGTAGAGCAGGTTGAACTCCACATAGCGTCCACGGCGCACGAGCTGCTCCTCGCGGTCGGCTTCCTGCCACGGCAACGCGAAGTTCCCCCGCACCAGCATCGGGTAGACGCGCTGAAAGGCGCGACCCACGTCCTGCGTGAAGGCGAAGGCGGCAGCCCAGCCACCCTCCGCCTCGGTCGGCGTCAGATAGTCATAGAAGATGCCTCCGACGCCGCGCGTCTCCTTGCGGTGCGGCAGGTAGAAGTATTCCTCGCACCATTGGCGGTAGCGCGGGTAGTCGGCAACCGCGTGGGGAGCACAGGCGCCGTACATCGCCGCATGGAAGGCGAGGCTGTCGGCGTCGTCCTCCTTGCGCCGACGATCGAGCACCGGTGTCAGGTCGGCTCCGCCGCCGAACCACCACTTCGACGTGACGACCATGCGCGTGTTCATGTGCACGGCCGGCACGTTGGGGTTCTGCGGATGGGCAATGAGCGAGATGCCGGAAGCCCAGAATTGCGGATGCTCCTCGGCGCCGGGGATCTGCTTGCGGAATTCCGGGGCGAACTCGCCGAAGACGGTCGAGGTGTGCACGCCCACCTTCTCGAATACGCGGCCGTTCATCATGCTCATGACGCCGCCGCCACCGGGCGCACCGGAATGATCCGTCCGCTCCCACGGCGTGCGTTGGAATCGCCCCGGGGGACGGTCCGACAATGTGGCGCCCGCCGGCAGATCGTCCTCGAGCCTCTCGAAGGCGGCGCAGATGCCGTTGCGCAGCTCGCCGAACCAGGCGGCCGCCGCCTCTTTGTGCGCGGCGAGCTGATCCGCCTCGCGCGTCGGCTCCGTTACCTCGGCCATGCCGGATCGTTTCCTCGAACCCTTTTGTTGGCGCAATTCCCCCTATATATCCCCTGCAGCAATGTCTAGGGGCGCGTCTCTCCGCGGGGACTCCCAAGACCAGGAAAAATATAACAATCTGCGCCCGCCTTGCTCTCCCAGAGCGGTTGCGTGGCCGGTATATCGGCGCCTTCGCGGCGCTTGGAGCCCATCATGATCGCCCGCTTCTTTGGCTGGCTCGAAACGCGTGTCGATTCATTCCCGCCTGAGCAGGCCGGGATGCCGCCGGCTACGTTCTGGCAGTTCATCGCCTATTACACGAAGCCGTTCTGGCCGGTGATCCTCGTGTCGTCGGCGCTGTCGGCCGCCATCGCCCTCATCGAGGTGTCGCTGTTCGGCTTTCTCGGCAACATGGTCGACTGGCTGTCGCATGCCGACCGCGCCACGTTCTGGGAGACGCACGGGCATTTCCTCGCCTGGATGGCGGTCGTCGTGCTGCTGATCCTGCCGGTGCTGAAGTTCTTCTATGAATTCGATCGTGCACCAGGGCGTGCTCGGCGGCTTTGCCATGCGCACCCGCTGGCAGGCGCACCGCTACGTCTTGCGGCAGTCGATGGCCTTCTTCAACGACGACTTCGCCGGCCGCGTCGCCACCAAGGTGATGCAGACCGCCATGGCGGTGCGCGAAGTCGTCATGAAGGTGGCCGAGGTGCTGCTCTACGTCTGCATCTATTTCACCGGCGCGGTGTTCCTGTTCGCGGCGACCGACCTCAGGCTGTCGGCGCCGCTGCTGCTGTGGCTCGCCGGCTACCTCGTCACCATGCGCTACTTCATCCCGCGCCTCGGGCGCATCTCGCATGCGCAGTCGGACGCGCGCTCCATCATGACCGGCCGCATCGTCGACACGTACACCAACATCTCGACGGTGAAGATGTTCGCCCATGCCGACCGCGAGGACGGCTACGCCCGCGAGAGCATGAGCCACTTCCTCGATACGGTGCACCAGCAGTTGCGGTTGGTGACGCTGCTCACGGTGGCGCTCAACGGCCTCAACGCTCTGCTGCTATTCATGGTGGCCGGTACCTCGCTGTGGCTGTGGTCGATCAGCGCCGTCACGGCGGGTGCCATCGCGCTGTCCGTCGGCCTCGTGCTGCGCCTGCAGGGCATGTCGCACTGGATCATGTGGGAGGTGGCGGGCCTCTTCGAGAACATCGGCGTCGTCCAGGACGGCCTCGAGACGATCGCGCGCGAGCGCAGCGTCGTCGACGCGCCGGATGCCAAGCCGCTGGTCGTGCCGAAGGGCGAGATTCGCTTCGAGCACATCAGCTTTAACTACGGTCGCGACGCGAACACGGGGCGCGGCAGCGTCATCGAGGATCTGAGCCTGCACGTCGCTCCCGGCGAGAAGGTCGGGCTCGTCGGCCGCTCGGGGGCCGGCAAATCGACCCTCGTCAGCCTGCTGATGCGCTTCTACGACCTCGACGGCGGTCGCGTGCTCATCGACGGGCAGGACGTTGCCCACGTGACGCAGGACAGTCTGCGAGCGCAGATCGGCATGGTGACGCAGGACACCTCGTTGCTGCATCGCTCGGTGATGGAGAACATCCTCTACGGTCGCCCCGACCACGGGCAGGCCGAAGCCGGTGCTGCCGATGCCGTCGCAGCCGCCAAGAAGGCCGCGGCGCACGATTTCATCAGCAACCTCGAGGACTTGAAGGGCCGCAGGGGCTATGACGCGCACGTCGGCGAGCGTGGCGTGAAGCTGTCGGGCGGCCAGCGCCAGCGGGTCGCCATTGCCCGCGTGCTGCTGAAGGACGCGCCCATCCTCGTCCTCGACGAGGCGACCAGCGCGCTCGACAGCGAGGTGGAGGCCGCGATCCAGGAGCAGTTGGTCAACCTCATGAAAGGTAAGACAGTCATCGCCATTGCGCACCGGCTGTCGACCATTGCCGCCATGGACCGGCTGATCATCATGGACGAGGGCCGCATCGTCGAGCAGGGCACCCACGCGGAGCTGCTGCGGCGCGGCGGGCTGTACGCCGAGCTGTGGGCGCGCCAGTCGGGCGGCTTCCTCGCCCAAGACGCGGCCGAGTGACCTGCGTCCGGGCATTGCCTGCTTCGCCACGGTAGCGCGCACCGCATGCGCCAAATTGCCTGCGGTATTCTGTGCGTGCGGGGTTGAGCGCTCTTTAGAACGATGTCAATAAACCGCATGGCAAATCGCCTGGTTCTATAGGCCAATCGCGCCGACGCCCGAGCTGTGAGCGCGGGCGTCGTCTCTACCGGCGGCAGCCGATGGATTTCACAATTCAGGCGCAACGTCTTCTGGCCAGCGATCTAGCGGAGGCACCCGTGGCAATTGACGCCGAAGAACCGGACCGTAGGGACTTTCTCGTCCTCGCGGCCAGCGCCTTCGTCGCTGTCGGTGGAGCGGTGACGTTGTGGCCGTTCGTCCAGCAGATGAATCCCGATGCTGGCGCGCAGGCTCTCGCCTCCATCGAGGTCGACATCGCGCCCGTCAAGGTAGGTCAGGCGATCACCGTGCTGTGGCGGGGCAAGCCGGTCTTCATCCGCCATCGTACGGCGGAAGAGATCAAGGCTGCCGACGCGGTGCCACTAACCGATCTGATTGACGAGCTCGCGCGCAACGATGCGCTGCCCGACGATGCGCCGGCGACTGACCTCAACCGCACCGTCAAGGGTCACGAGAACTGGCTGATCATGGTCGGCATCTGCACGCACCTGGGCTGCATTCCCAAGGGGCAGTCGCTCGGCGACAAGAAGGGCGACTTCGGCGGGTGGCTCTGCCCCTGTCACGGCTCGCACTACGACACCGCCGGACGCATCCGTAAGGGACCTGCTCCGCGCAATCTCGAGGTGCCGGTCTACAGTTTCGTATCGGACACCAAGATCAAGATCGGCTGACGAGCGGCGGGCCACGATGTCTGGAACACCCCACGGTACGACCTACGAGCCGACGACAAAGTTCGGCAAGTGGATGGACGCGCGCCTGCCCATCGGGCGGCTCATGCATTCGCAGTTCGTCGACTTCCCGACGCCGCGCAACCTCAACTACTGGTGGACCTTCGGCGGCATCCTGACCTTCATGCTGGTGGCGCAGATCGTCACCGGCGTCGTCCTTGCCATGCACTATCAGCCGAGCGCCGCGGGCGCCTTCGACAGCGTCGACCGCATCCGCCGCGACGTGAGCTATGGCGACCTGATCCGCAACCTGCACGCGGTCGGCGCCTCGATGTTCTTCTTCGCCGCCTATGTCCATATTTTCCGCGGTCTCTACTACGGCTCCTACAAGGCGCCGCGCGAGATCCTATGGATCATCGGCGTATTCATTTTCGTCGTGATGATGGCGACGGCGTTCATGGGCTACTCGCTCCCCTGGGGGCAGATGAGCTTCTGGGGCGTCACCGTCATTACTAACCTCTTCTCCTCGCTCGACAGCATATGGAAGGGCCTCGGCACCACCATCGTCGAGTGGTTGTGGGGTGGCTACGCGGTCACCGGCGTGACGCTCAACCGCTTCTACAGCCTGCACTATCTCCTGCCGTTCGTGATTGCGGGCCTCGTCGCCCTGCACCTTTGGGCGCTGCACGTCGTCGGCCAGAACAGCCCGACCGGCCTCGACATCAAGACCACCTCGGACTCGGTGCCGATGAGCCCCTACGCGACCTCGAAGGATGCGGTCGGCATGTTCGCCTTCCTGCTGCTGTTCGCGTATTTCGTGTTCTTCCTGCCGGACTATCTCGGTCACGCCGACAACTACATTCCGGCCGATCCGCTCGTCACGCCGCCGCACATCGTTCCGGAATGGTACTTCCTGCCGTTCTACGCGATCCTGCGCGCCATCCCCTCGAAGCTGATGGGCGTCATCGCCATGTTCTCGGCGATCATCGTGCTGCTGTTCGTCCCTTGGCTCGACACCAGCCGCGTGCGCTCGACCAAGTATCGTCCGGTGTACCGCTGGTTCTTCTGGCTGTTCGTATTCAGCGCCGTCGCCCTCGGCTGGCTCGGCTCCAAGCCGCCGGATGCCGAGTACGTGTTCTGGGCGCGCGTGTTCACCATCTACTACTTCGCGCACTTCCTCGTGGTCATGCCGCTCGTCGGCTGGCTGGAGACGCCGCTCAGAGTGCCCGGATCGATCACCGAGGCAGTGCTCGGCAACAAACAAACCGCCAAGCTGGCGTCAGCCAAGACCTGACAGGGGGCTCGCATGAAACGACCGGGGCCCATGTGGCGCGCAGCGACCTCGAAGGGCCGCGCGATGGCGGTGGCCGTCATCGGGACATTGGCGCTCGCCGCCTTCACACTGCCGGCGGGCGCTGCCGACGAGGGCGGCGAAGAGCACGCCATTGAACGGCAGGATTGGGCGTTCGGCGGCTTCACCGGCCAGTACGACAAGGCGCAGCTGCAGCGAGGGTTTCAGGTCTACCAGCAGGTATGCACCGCCTGCCACGGACTGAAGCGCGTTCGCTTCCGCAATCTCGCCGAGCCGGGCGGACCGGAATTCCCCGAGGCGTCGGTCAAGGCGCTCGCCGCTGCCTGGCCATACCAGATCTCGGGTGAGCTCGACGACCAGGGCAACCCCATCGACCGCTTGCCGGGCCTCGCCGATGCGATCGTCGGCCCCTACAAGAACGACGTGCAGGCTCGCGCCGCGCAGAACGGTGCCTTGCCGCCCGACCTGTCGCTCATCGCCAAGGCTCGCTCGGTCGAGAGCCACGCCGGTTGGTACAACCAGTGGCTCTACATGCTGCGCGACATGGCGATCGGATACCAGGAAGGCGGCGCGGACTACCTTTATGCGCTGCTCACCGGCTACCACGAGCCGCCGGCGGGCATGCAGATGACCGAGGGCATGAGTTTCAACGCGGCCTTCCCCGGCCATCAGTTGGCGATGCCGCCGCCGCTTGGGAAGGACGCCTTCGTCGAGTATCAGCCGGAGTCCGGCTACAAGGGATCGCTGGAGCAGAACGCGCACGACGTCACCGCCTTCCTCGCCTGGGCGGCGGATCCGAACCTCAATGCGCGCAAGGAGCTCGGCTGGCAGGTGCTGCTGTATCTGTTCATCACCACGGTCCTGCTCTATCTCGTCAAGAAGCAGATCTGGTCGCGCGTGAAGCACTGAGCCCGCTTGGCATCGGTGCTGGCGCGACCCGTTTGATCGATTGGAGGGGGCCGTGGTCAAATCCGTACTGGGCATTGTCGGCGGCAGCGGTTTTTACAATCTGCCGGGTATCGAGAACCCCCACTGGGAGAAGGTTTCGAGCCCGTGGGGCGAGCCCTCGGACGAGATCCTGTTCGCCGAGGTCGACGGCCTGCCGTTCCGCTTCCTGCCGCGGCACGGGCGCGGCCATCGCATCTCGCCGACGCACATCAACTTCCGCGCCAACATCGACGCCCTGAAGCGCGCCGGCGTCACCGACCTCGTCTCCATCTCGGCCTGCGGCTCGCTGAAGGACCAGTTCGCGCCGGGACACTTCGTCCTCGTCGACCAGTTCATCGACCGCACCTTCGCCCGCGAAAAGAGCTTTTTCGGCGAAGGCATCGTGGCGCACGTGTCGATGGCGCATCCGGTCAGCCCGCTGCTGGTCGATGCCGTCGAGAAGGCGGCCAAGGCCGAGGACATCGACCACACCAAGGGCGGCACCTATCTCGTCATGGAGGGGCCGCAGTTCTCCACGCGCGCTGAATCCTTCCTCTATCGAAGCTGGGGCTGCGACGTGATCGGCATGACCAACATGCCGGAGGCTAAGCTCGCTCGCGAAGCCGAGATCTGCTACGCGACCGTCGGCATGGTCACCGACTACGATTGCTGGCACGAGGAAGTGGCGCATGTCGACGTCGCCGGGGTGCTGGCCGTCATGAAGGGCAACACCGAGAAGGCGCAGCGCCTCGTGCACAAGCTGGCCGAGATCTTCCCGCGCGAGCACCCGCCGTGCCCGATCGGCTCCGACACGGCGCTCGACGTTGCCATCATCACGGCGCCGGAGGCGCGCGATCCCAAGCTGGCGGCCAAGCTCGACGCCGTCGCCGGCCGCGTGCTCGGTAAAGTCTAAGCGCTCTTAGCGTCCAAACGCCGCTCGTAGGCCTGCACGTGCGCGGCCGCGATGGCGAGCACCGGAGCGGGCAGCTCGTGCTTACGGGCCCGCGCCAGCATGTCTCCCAGAATGTGGGCGCCTTCCGTGCGCCGGCCGCTCTCGATGTCGCGCAACATCGATGAGGTCAACGTCGATCCCGCTTCGGTCAGCAGTGCACGGTACTCTTCCATCAGGCTTTCCGGCGGCGCGTGGCCCTCGGCAACGGCGACGGCGCACGTTTCCTCCAGCAGATGCAGGATGCGCGCGCGGCCGGCATCCGTCTGCAGGATGGTGCCGATGCTGGCGCGCATCAGACAGGTGATGCCGGCGAATGCGGCAAGGAAGACGAACTTGTTCCACATGTCTTGGCGGATCTCGTGCGTCGCGTAGGCGTCGACGCCGGCGGCTTTCAATCTGGCGACGAACTCGTCGGCGATGGGATCGCTGGGCGTGGCAACGGGGCCGGTGATCACCGTCATGAACGACGACAGGTGCGCGATGACGCCGTCGGGGCGCAGGTCGGTGGCGCCGTGGATGATGCCGCCGAGCAGCGTCGTGTCGGGGAAGCGCGCCTCCAGCATGTCGAGATGGCGCACGCCGTTGAGGAGCGGCAGCAGTCGCGTTTGCGCGCCGAGCAGCGGCGCAACGGCGTCTAAGGCCTCGGCGAGTGCCGGCTCCTTGCAGGCGAGCACGACGGCATCGGGCGGGTTAGCGAGCGCGGTGCCCGCGGGAATGACCTTGACCGGAGCGGCGAAATCCCCGAGCGGACTTTTCACCACAAGCCCAGCCGCTTTGAGGGTCGCGGCGCGCGCGTCACGCGTTAGAAACGTGACGTCGGCACCGCCCGTGATGAGGCGCGCACCGAGATAGCCGCCGACCCCACCGGCTCCGAGAATGACAACCCGCATTCGATGGCCTCAGCGTTTGCGTGCGCCGCAAGTGTTGAACCCACGCGCACCGATGCGCAAGATGCGCCTAAAACAACGAAAGCCAGGGCCCCGGAGCCCTGGCATCCGTTTTACAGCCAGCGATCAGCAGCCGTTGACCTCTTCCCAGTGCTTGTAGGTCAACACCTTGCTCATCTCGCTCTTCGACAGCGACACGTCGTCCATGTCCGAGACATAGCAGCCGGCGTTGCCGAAATAGTTGCGAGCCCTGGTCGTCTTGAAGCAGTAGCCGTTGGCCTTGTAGATCTGGTTACGCTTCACCCAGAGTTGCTTGCAGCTTAGTGCGTCCACCGGCATGGCCTGCGCCGACGAGACGATTGCGCCCAGACCGACGGCGAGCCCGAGGGCGGCCGCCGCGAGGCGACTGGCGTACATTTTCGTTTCCTCTCCTTCTTCGTGTTGCGCCGGTCGCGCCTGCTGGCGAGGTGGGCCCGCAAGCGCCGGCCGAACCTTGTAGGATGCCCACAACCGGTGTGCTGTTCTGTCGGGAACGCGCCCGTGCAACTTGCTGGGGCGGGGAGCGGCTGCTACGCAAATCTGCGCCGGCGCAACTGATTCTTCTGGAATTTCATGCACGCCCAGCCACAGCCGCGCGCCCTCTCGCGCAGCGCGTTGGCGTTTGGCGTGGTGTTGCTCGCGATGATCGGCGCGACAGGGTCTGCCAGGGCAGACCAGGACGACGACGCCGAGCGCGTCCCGTCCGGAGCCGCCGACATCTACAGCCCCATCCAGCGCACTTTCACGCATCAGGCGCCGCTGCCCGGCGGACCGCAACGTCTCGTGCCCGGCACTTCGTTGCCTGCCGATGACGGCCCAGTGCTGTTCCAGGACTTGAAGGAGCGCCTGCGCTTCGCCGATCCGTTCTTCCGCGACATGAAGCTGGCCGTCTACCTACGCACGCACGACCTCGATCGCGACAACGCCGGCAGCCCGCGTTCGCGCGCCTGGGCCGGTGGTTCGGCGTTGGCGATCAGGACCGGTTTCTTGGACGATTGGTTGCAGCTCGAGGCGGCCGGCGCCACGTCACAGCCGCTATTCGCACCGGAGGGCGAGGGCGGAACCCTGCTGCTGACGCAGAACCAGGCAGAGGTCAGCTCGTTCGCCATCGCCAACGCACGCATGCGCTTCACGGGTCAGGAAATTGTTCTGGGGCGTCAACTCATCAAGACGCCGTACATCAACCCGCAGGACAACCGCATGATCCCGAACACCGTCGAGGGTGCGGTGCTGATGCGGCGGCGCGACGAGGCGCAGACGTTCGACTATGGCGTCGGCTACCTGTGGGGTTTCAAGGCGCGTGACAGCTCGTACTTCGTGCCGTTCTCGCAGGAGCTCGGCGTCACGGAGGATCGCGGCGTGTTGGCCGGGGGCGCCAAGGTGGTGCCTATCGAGGGTCTCACCATCGGCGCCATCGACTATCTCATCGCCGACGTCCTCAACACAACGTTCGCCGAAGCCGACTGGATCATTCGTGCCGAGCCGCTGCAGTTTCGCTTCAGCGTCAGCTACACCGACCAGCGGACGGTCGGCGCCGATCTCATCGCCGGGGCGCCGTATGCGACCGATCAGGTGTCGGCGCGCTTCGCTGCTAGCTACGCCAATGCGACGGCGCTCTTCGCTGGCTCGCAGAATGGCGAAGGCGCAGCCTTGCAGGGGCCGTTCGGCAGCTTCCCGGCCTATACGGTGCTGGATCAGTTGAACTTCAACGAGGCGGGCCAGAAGACCTTGGTCGTTGGCGCCGCCTATGACCTCTCGCAGCTCGTGCTCGACGGGCTCAAGCTGCAGACCCGCTATGGCTGGGCCTGGGACGCCGTCGACGCGCCGAGCGGAAACCCGCTGACGCGCCAGAACGAGTTCAACGTCGAACTGGAGTATCTGCCGACATCCGGCCCATTGGAGAATATTCACGTGCAGGTGTTCTATTCGATGGTGGAGCTGCCGAACAACGCGCCGGGAGAGACGCAGCAGCCGCAGGTGCGCGGCATCGTCACCTACCTCATTCCCCTGCTATAGCGAACGTATGTCATCACCCGCCCACAATGCCGATCCGTTGCGCCCGTTCGATGCGCGCATGCTCAGCGTCGGCGACGGCCACTGGCTTTACGTCGAGGAGGTGGGCGCCGCCGACGGTATCCCGGCGCTGTTCCTGCACGGCGGCCCGGGCAGCGGCGCTCAGCACATGCATCGGCGGCTGTTCGATCCGGCGCGCTTCCACGCCTTCCTGTTCGATCAGCGCGGCGCCGGCCGCAGCCATCCCTATCTGTCGCTCGAGGCCAACACGACGCAGCATCTCATCGCCGACATCGAGGCGATACGCGTGCACTTCGGCATCGAGAGATGGCTGGTCGTGGGCGGCTCGTGGGGATCGACGCTCGCCATCGCGTATGCCGAGGCGCATCCCGAGCGGGTTACCGGGCTCGTCATGCGCGCCATCTTCCTCGGCACGCGCGCAGAGGTCGAATGGGCGTTCGTCGAGGGCCCGAAGTGGTTTCGCCCCGACCTCTATTCGGATTTCGTCGGTTTCCTGCCAGAGGCCGAGCGCGCCGATCCGCTGGCGGCCTATCTGCGGCGGCTCGCCGATCCCGATCCCGCCGTGCAGGTGCCGGCGGCGCAGACATGGGCGACGTACGAGCGCATTCTTTCGGAGCTGACGCCATCGCAAGCACGGCTGACAACTCCCATCGGACGTAGCGAGCGGCCACCGCCGACGGCCATCATCGAAGGCCACTACATTCGCAACGACTTCTTCCTGCGACCAGGGCAGTTGCTGCGCGAGGCGCACGGCCTGAAGGACATCCCCGGTGTCATTGTGCAAGGCCGCTACGATATGCTCTGCCCGCCGCAGGGCGCGCATGCGTTGGCCATGGCGTGGGGCAACTGCCGGCTCGATATCGTCGACAAGGCCGGCCACGCCATTACCGAGCCGGGTGTCATGGACGCTCTGACCGCGGCCGTGTCCGAGTTGGGCGGCAACCGCTAGGCTTCAACTGCCGGCTAGCTTCCTGGCGATGGCCTCGCGCCGCCGCTGGAATTCCTCCTCCATGGCGGCGACGTGGCGAAACACGTTGTCGAGCTCTTCCTTGCGCTCTTCGCTTTGCGCCTCCTCCAGCCAGGTGGCGAACTCCTCGCGCAGCGTGAACAACACGTCGAGCGCGCCGGTGATCTCGTTCAGCTCGCGTTGCGCGTCGTTGCCGTCCGCCATGTCGAAGTGTTCCTTTGCCGGTGATGATCGCAGCACGCTACAGTGATGTCGGCAGACGCACAATTCTCGAGGCCCCCATGCGCCAGGCACCACTTTCCGTCGTGATTGCGCTGCTCGCGTGTTGCGCGGCGCGCGCGGGCGCCGACACTTTGACGGTGTCGTTCGGTGGCACGCCGAAGACCTATGCAGCCGCCGAACTGCTGGCGCGTCCCGATGCGGCGACGATCACCATTCCCGACGACGTCTCCTACAAGCGCGCGATGACTTATCGCGCGGTGCCGCTGCTGGCACTGCTCGGCGGCAAGCCGGATCCTGCCTTCGACACACTCGAAGCGCGTGCAGCGGACGGCTTCGTGTCGCAGATCCCCATGTCGCTGGTGGAGAAAGGCGCCAACGGCGGCAGTGTCGCTTGGGTTGCCGTCGAGGATACGGCGCAGCCCTGGCCCTCGCTGCCCGGCAAAGATGTGTCGGCCGGGCCGTTCTATATCGTCTGGGAGCACCCGGAACGCTCGAAAGTCGGCACCGAGCTGTGGCCGTACCAGACCGTCGCCGTCGCGGGCGTCGAGTCCCCGGCGCACCGCTGGCCGCAGATGGCCGTTGACGCGGCGTTGCCAGCCGATGATCCCGCGCGGCTAGGGCAGCGCGTGTTCACCACGCAATGCATGCCGTGCCATCGCATGAAGGGCGCCGGCGCCGCCGACGTCGGGCCGGACCTCGGCCAGCCGATGAACCCAACGCAGTATCTCACACCGGATGGCCTGCGCGCGCTGATCCGCAATCCCAAGGCGGTGCGCACTTGGCCGCAGCAGCAGATGCCCGCGTTCGATGTCAAGGCGCTGTCCGACGCCGATCTCGACGCCGTTATCGCCTACCTCGGTCAAATGGCTGAGCAGCGCTGACTAGCAGGGAAGCATTTTCTTTTCGCGGGCGTAGCTGGCCATCGCGCCCCAAATGCCGGGGCCTCCCTCGACTGCGGCAGCTTTGTCTCCGACGCGAACCAGCGTGGGGCCCCCGTCGAGGGCATAGAAATCGTCGGTGAGCTTCTGCAGGCGCTCGTCCCACGGGCCCCATTCGCCGGAGAAGAATTTGTCGCGCCGTTTCTGCATGTCGCGCAGGTAGTTGCCCGGGAGCATATCGAGCGCGCGCTTGTAGATGGCGGCTTGCCGCTCAAGGCCCAGCTCGCGAAACGCGTCGTACACCTCAGGCGCCACCGCGCCGGACGAATTGAAGAAGAACTGGTGCACGCCGCCGTTGGAGAACTCGGCATTGAAGATGTCCATCACCAGAAGCGTGCGATGCTCTGTCGGCAGGGATGCGAGGGCCTGCACCACTTCCGCGTCCGCCTTGTCCCAGAGATTGTTCCGGAGCACGAGCGCCTGATTGAGATAGCGCAGGCGGGCGACCTCGCCCAACTGTGCGCGCTTGGCTTCGATCTTCTGCCACAGCGTCGGAGTGCGCTCGACGTAGGCGACCATGGCCTTGGCGAGCGTGTCGCGCGGGCCGAACGAGCGGGCCATCTCCAGCATCTTGACGTCGAAGTCGTTGAGCGGCGTGTCGAGCGACGAATAGGAGAAGCGCTTGGCGCGCGTGTCGTTGTCGACTGGAAAGTCCGGCCCGAACAGCTCAATGGCCTTCACGAACAGCTCGTGCTCCCGGTTCATGCCGGCCGCCGCGAGCGCATCGCGGATTGCCAACGCATGCTGGGCGGCGCTCATAAAAAAGAACGTGTGCAGGCCGTCACGGCCCAGCCCGTCGCGCAGCACGTCGACGAGCGCCAGCGTGCGCATATCTGCATCGAGCGGTGCTAGAGTGGCGGCGAACACATTCGGGGCGTCGAGGATGGCGCGGACCGAATAGCGCCCGACGGTCTCGCTGATCAGCTCGGCAAACGGCACGTGGCGGATGTCGATGTCCGGCCCCGAGAAAGTCTCCTGCGGGTTGGCGCGCACGCGGCAGCCGTTGTCGCTCACGTCCTTGGAGTAGGACGGGATGAGAACCTTGATGTCCTTGGGATCGTCGCTCTTCTTCTTTGAGGATACCGCTGGGTCTTCACCTTCGGTGCCTTCGCGAGCTGCTGAGACGCCGCTCACGGCCAGCAACATGCAGGCCGCGAGCATCCCGATCGCACGCACGGTCTCCATCGATACGCTCGGTGCGCCTCAGTTGGGAAAGGTGACGAGGATCTGCATGTGGATCAGCTCGGGATACATCGCCTTCAGCACATTGCCCCCGAGCCACAGCAGGACGCTGAGAATGATCAGCGCTGGGATGGCGGCGAACACGGCCTTGATGAAGAACATCATCAAATGGCCGAAGGGCACGTCGAAGCGGTTCACAACAGTGCCGGAGTAGGCTTCCGCCGCCATGGATCTGTCGCCGCGCGCGTCCGAAGCGCCGAAGTCGTGCGTCAGGGTAGCGGCGCGGGCCTTGGCCTCCTTTTCGCGAGCAGCCCGCTCGCGCGCCTCGCGCTCTCGCCGCAACGTTCTTGGAAGGTCGTCCGAACCCTCATCCGCCATGAGTGGGAAATCGACACTGGCCACGCCCTTAGCCTCCGAAAAGCGCTGCGCCGATGCTCCGGGGAGAGCAAATGCAGCGCCGTGCAATTGTGAAGTTGTCGAGACGGCAAAACCGCCTACCGTCTAAGGGCTGATATTGCTATTTTGCGCCGGCAATTTGGCGGGAGGGGCGCACTTGAGCGATTTACGGCGGCTTGTACGTACGATTCCGAATTATCCGAAGCCCGGCATCCTGTTCCGGGATGTCACCACCCTGATGGGCGACGCCAAGGGATTCAAGGCCGCTATCGAGGGCATGGCGGCTCCGTACCACGACGAGAAGATCGACGCCGTGGCCGGCATCGAGGCGCGCGGCTTCATCCTCGGCGGCGCCGTCGCCGACCGGCTGAATTGTGGCTTCATTCCCATCCGCAAGAAGGGCAAGCTGCCGTGGAAGACCATCGGCCAGCAATATTCGCTCGAGTACGGCGTCGACATCATCGAGATGCACGAGGATGCCGTCAGGCCGGGTGAGCGTATCCTCATCGTCGATGACCTGATTGCCACCGGCGGCACGGCGGAGGCGGCGGCCAAGCTCATCAGCCGCACGGGCGGCCTCGTCGCCGGTGCGGCGTTCCTCGTCGACCTACCGGATCTCGGCGGCCTTGACCTGTTGCGCAGTCACGGCATCCGCACCCACGCGCTGATGGCCTTCGAAGGCCATTGAGCGGGTGGTGATGGGCAATCCGCTTCCTTCCGACAAGCTGAAAGTGGCGTTGCAGCGGATCGCCGCCTGGCGGCTCGCTGCGGGGGAGCCCGTCGCCTGCCCGGTGTGCGAGGCGTCCGGCCTCGAGATTGTCGACAGGTCGACGCGGCCCTACGCAGAGTGGTACGCGCTCATCTGTCCGTCTTGCGGACTAAACCACACCATCCACATACCTATGGCGCCAACGATGCCCAGCGGTGACTAGAAGATGAAGATCAAAGGCAAGGCTTACCGGACGATCTGGCTGGCGCCGGACGGCTGGTCGGTGGAGATCATCGACCAGACGCGGCTGCCGCACGAGTTCATCGTCATTCCGCTGCAGTCGGCGGAGGATGCCGCGCGCGCCATCCTGACGATGCAGGTACGCGGCGCGCCGCTCATCGGCGCCACTGCCGCCTACGGGCTCGCCATGGCCATTCGCCAGGACGCCTCCGACGAGGCAATCGACCGCGCCGTCGAGCTTCTGGCCAAGCAGCGGCCGACGGCCATCAACCTGCGCTGGGCGCTGGAGGAGATGCGTCGCGCCGTGCAGAATATCCCGCGCGATCAGCGCGTTGCCGCCGCCTACCAGCGTGCCGCAGAGATCTGCGACGAGGACGTCGAGACCTGCCGTCTGATCGGCGAGCACGGCAAGAAGCTGATCGAGGACATCGCCGCCAAGAAGGGGACGGGCGCCAAAGTCGAGGTGCTGACCCACTGCAACGCCGGCTGGCTCGCCTGCGTCGACTGGGGCACGGCGACCTCGCCAATCTACCAGGCGCACGACGCCGGCGTGCCGCTGCATGTGTGGGTGGACGAGACTCGCCCGCGCAACCAGGGAGCCGCGCTCACCGCCTACGAGCTCGGCGGCCATGGCGTGCCGCACACCATCGTCGTCGACAACGCCGGCGGGCACCTGATGCAGCACGGCAAGGTCGACATGATCATCGTCGGCACCGACCGCGTCGCCGCCAACGGCGATGTTGCCAACAAAATCGGCACCTATCTCAAGGCCTTGGCCGCCAAGGATAATGGCGTGCCGTTCTACGTTGCACTGCCGCACTCGACCATCGACTGGACGCTCGATGAAGGGCTCTCGATCCCCATCGAGGAACGCTCCGGCGACGAGGTCTTGAAGATGCCCGGACGCCTACCCGACGGCACGGTCGTCACCGTGGAAATCGCCGCCCCAGGCTCGCCGGCCGGCAATCCAGCCTTCGACGTGACGCCGGCGCGGCTCGTCACCGGCTTCATCACCGAGCGGGGCGTCTGCCCGGCAACGCGCGAGGGGCTGCTCTCGCTCTACCCTGAGCGGGCCGAGAAATAGGTTGGGCACTGTAGCCGACGGGCGCCGATGCAACCTTTATAATCCTGCAAAAGAAACTATGGCATTGTGAAAGGCTGGGCGCCGTAGTGAGTGCATCGCCGTGACCGTAAAAAGCCAAGTTCCGGAGAAGGACGCGCGCCGCGCGGTGATCGACGCCGCGCTGACCATGAGCCGCTCGGGGCTGTCGCCCGGCCGTTCAGGCAACGTGTCGTGCCGCTGGAAAGGCGGCATGCTGATCACGCCGACCGGCATGGCCTATGAAGACATTCGCCCGCGCGACGTCGTCTTCATCACCTCCAAAGGTACGTTGCTCGACAAGAAATCGCGCAAGCCTTCGAGCGAGTGGCGCTTCCACCTCGCCGCCTATCGGGCCCGTCCCGACATGAAGGCCGTCGTGCACACGCACTCGATGCATGCGACCGTGCTCGCCTGCGCGAACAAGCCCATCCCGGCGTTCCATTACATGGTGGCCGTGGCGGGCGGGAAGGACATTCCGCTGGTGTCGTACGACACGTTCGGCACGCAGGAGTTGGCCGATCACGTCGCCCATGCACTGGCCGAGCGCAATGCCTGCCTGATGGCCAACCACGGGCAGATCGCCGTCGGCGCCAACCTCGGCGCCGCGCTCGAACTGGCGCACGAGGTCGAGGTGCTGGCCGAGCAGTACTCCAAGGTGCTGGTGCTAGGCGGTGACCCGCACATCCTCTCCGACGAGGAGATGGCGCGCGTGCTCGAGCGGTTCAAAAGCTACGGCCAGCGCGCGCAGCGCTGATCAATCAAATTCCTTTAGCGTCGTTTTGCAGGTGCGCCGCCACTCGTTCTTGGTCATGTGCGTGCGCGGCTCCCAGATGGCCATGCAATCGGCCATGCGCTGCTCTGGGGTCGGGTCGAGGTTGACGCTGCCGGTCGTAACCGCCGGCGGATCCGGGGGAACGGCAGTATCGGCCGGCGGTGCGGGATCGGCGATCGCCGCGGCACTCACGGCGATGGCGCCGCCAATGGCAATGGTCAGGCTCTTGAGTGTGGTCGTCATGCTTTGATCCGTGGCATTGTTGGGGGGGAGCACCGGATTGCCGATGCTCCCTGGCGCTAGCTAACGCGCGGGCCCTGCATATGGCGCAGGGCCGCTTCAATTCGCCGCCAAGTCTCCGCCTGCTTTGTGTCGCCTCGTTGCTCGAAGTGGCGCGCCTTTTGCGCGGCCTGCACCAAAGCCAGGTCGCCACGCGCTTCGCGCAGCTTGCGGGCGTGCTCCTGAATATCCATCACCTGCATGTCGGAATCCTCCATGTTGTTGGCGATGAGGGGGATATAGGCGCTGGCATGGGAGCCGCCAACCGCCGCTTGCGCTGAAGCTATCCACAGGGCCGCGAGCCTTGCCGCCGCTATTCGAAACGGAAGGGCGCGCCGGCTTCTATTGCGGCGGAGCCGAGGCAGCGCTGACGATCGTGAATGTGGCGTCGATCTCCTCGGGCGGCGAGACGGAGAACGCCGGCGGCGGCGAAAATGGCTTGGAGCGATCGAGGGCCGCCAGGAACACGGCGTCCAGTGGTTCATACCCGCAGCTTGCGTCGATGCCGCGCGACAATAACTGTCCGGACCGCGCGATCTTAATTTTGAACTTCACGCTGCGCACCTGCAGCATGTCGCCGGCCTGCTTTACCAAGCTGTCGACCTCGGCCATGTCGATCTGCGATCCGATGAGAGTCGATAGATAGGTGCGGTATTCGACGACCTCGGCCTGCTGCTCCGGGGTTAGCGGCGATGGGGCAAAGTTGAGGGGCGGCGGGGCGTCGTCCTGCGCCGCTGCCGGGCTCGCGGAAATCAGCAGGGCGGCAATCAAGCTCCATCGCATAAAGCACCCGTTGCGGTCGTCTCTCAACTAGAAGACGATTCCGGGCGCTAGTTTGCGAATCGGAAGTGCATCACGTCGCCGTCCTTGACGACGTACTCCTTCCCTTCCAGCCGCATCTTGCCGGCGTCCTTTGCCCCGTTCTCGCCGCCAAGTGCCACGTAGTCGTCATAGGCGATGGTCTCGGCGCGGATAAATCCCTTCTCGAAATCCGTGTGGATGACGCCGGCCGCCGCCGGACCCTTGGTGCCGCGCGTAATTGTCCAGGCGCGCGCCTCCTTGGGGCCGACCGTGAAGTAGGTCACGAGGTCGAGCAGCTTGTAGCCGGCGCGGATCAGCCGGTTGAGCCCGGGCTCGGCGAGGCCCATTTCGGCGAGGAACTCGGTGCGATCGGCGGGCGGCAGACCGGCGAACTCCGCCTCGATCTTGGCGGAGATGACGACGCTGACGGCGCCCTCCGCTTTCGCCCTCTCCTCGACCTTCTTGGAGTAGGCATTGCCCTCGGCGGCCGCCGTCTCCTCGACATTGCACACGTAGACCACGGGCTTTGACGTAAGCAGCTGCAGCGCCAAGAAGATCGGCCTCTCCTCGGCTGTCACCTCGGCCATGCGCGCCGGTTGGCCTTCGCGCAGCGGGGCGAGTGCCTTCTCCATCACCGCGAACTGCGCCTTGGCCTCCTTGTCGCCGGCCTTGGCTTTCTTCTCGACGGCGGCGATACGCTTTTCCAGGCTCTCCATGTCGGCGAGCATCAGCTCCGTCTCGACCACCTCGGCGTCGGCCAGCGGATCGATGCGGTTTTCCACGTGGGTGATGTCGTCGTCCTCGAAGCAGCGCAGCACGTAGGCGACGGCGTCCACCTCGCGGATGTGCGACAGGAACTTGTTGCCGAGCCCTTCGCCCTTGGAGGCGCCGCGCACCAGTCCGGCGATGTCGACGAACGTCAGCCGCGTCGGGATGATCTGCCCGGATTTGGCGATGGCGGCGAGCTTGTCCAGCCGTTCGTCTGGAACACCAACCTCGCCGACGTTCGGCTCGATGGTGCAGAACGGATAGTTGGCGGCCTCGGCCGCCGCGGTCTGCGTCAGCGCGTTGAAGAGGGTGGATTTGCCGACGTTCGGCAAGCCCACAATACCGCATTTGAAACCCATGATTGCGTCGCCCGGCGGTTGCTGGAAGCTCGGCGGGCGAGCCGGCAAGCCGGTCGTTCCCGTTGCGTGGCGCATGCCTAGGCGGTTAGGGCCCGCTTGTGAAGCCTTCCGTTGCCGCAGCGGGGCCGCCCGGGCGGCGCTCGCGGTCTCAGTTGAGTTTGACGATGCCAAAGGCGCGCACGCTGGCCCCCGGCTGCAGCACCTCCTCGCGCCGCTTGAATGAGGTGTGGTTGAGCACCTCGTCGTCGGCGAGGTTTTCGCCCTTGATGCCGACGGTGACCTGCGAGGCCGTGCCGTCCGGCGCCTTGACCAGCGTCGTATAGCTCAGCTCGGCGGAGATGAGCGTGTAGCCGGGCGTGGCGATCTCGTTGATGCCGAACTCGTCCTGCGTGAAGGCGTGCAGTGTGCCGACGCGGGCGAGCCAGTTCGCATCGTGATAGTAGACGCCGCCGCCGAGGCGGTGGGGAGGAATGCGCGGCACGTTCTCGCCGTCCTCGAACTGGGCACGCACGAAGTCGTACTGCGCATCGACGCCCCATACGCCGTTCCAGATCGGTGCCACGTCGTACTGGGCGGCAAGCTCGGCGCCGTAGAACGTCGCATCGCGCTGCTGGAAGACGACCTGGTCGAACAACTCGTCCGGCGGAACCGGCAAGTCGCAGTCGACGAGTACCGTGCCGCAGGTGATGCCGGTGAGCTGGCGATAAATGAAGCCGCGGTACTGCGTGTAATAGGTCGAGGCGTCGAAGCGGAAGGCGCCGGTGGCCTTCTTCAAGCCGATCTCGACGGTTGAAGCCTTTTCCTCGTTGAGGAACGGATTGCCGATCTCGAACGTGCCGGTCGCCTCGTGCATGCCCTTGGAGAACAGCTCGGCCGCGTCCGGGGCGCGCTCGACGTATTGGCCGTTGAGACGCGCCTCGACGCCGAAGGGGAGGGCGTAGAGAAGCCCGAGGCCGCCGCTGACCGGAACGAATGCGCGCTCGCCGGCAAAGACCACGGGCGCCGCAGGATCGGTGACGTCGGACCAGCCGAGGCCATCGACCGTCGTCCGCTCGACGCGCGTTGCCGCCTGCAGGCGCAGCGTCTGCGTCAGTGCCAGCTCCTCGAACCAGAACAGCGCGGCGCTTTGCGTATGCGCCGGCTCGAGCAGGGAATCGCCCTCAAAGCTCTCGCCGCGCGTCTTGCGGTTGTCGACGTGAATGCCGACGGCACCGGTGAGCGCCTCCATGCTCGTGGCGACGGGGAGGTGCTGGATTTCGACGCGCGCCTCCTGCTCCTTGTTGGTGAAGCGCGAGCCGAGCTCGAATTCGGTCTCGGTGGCAGGGTCGTGGATGGCGAACTCGCCGTGCTCGTAATCGGACGCGCCGAACCAGAAGCGGATCGTATCGATGCCCGAGCCGCGCACCCGCCACTCGCCCTTCGCCTGCACCTTGTCTTGCACCATGTCGATGCGCGGGTTGACGCCCTCCTCCGCCTCCTCGCCCGGGATGCCATAGAGGCTGGCAAAGCGCGTATACGACACGCCGAGGAACCCGTCGGTGCCGATGAGCGAGGCGCCAAGCGAGGCGCCGTCACTCTCGACGAAGCTGTTGAGCACCGTGCCGCGCGGCGAAGCGTAGTCATCGGCCTCGCGCTTGAAGGCGTCTGCGTGGATGGCGAAGCCGCCGGAGCCGGCGGTGGCACTGATAGCTCCGTCGGCGCCGTCATCGACCGACGAGTAGCCGCCGAGGATGCGGCCGGTAAAGCCGCCGCGCGGGATGAAGGTCGGGATGCGTTCATTCTCCACCGAGACGACGCCGCCGATTGCCTGTGAGCCGTAGCGCAGCGTCGCCGGGCCGCGCACCACCTCGACGCGATCGGCGGCGAGCGGATCGATGGGAATGGCATGGTCCTCGGAGATCGCCGCAACATCATGCGTGCCGATGCCGTTCTCCTGCGTGCGCACGCGGTAGCTGTCGAGGCCGCGGATGATCGGCCGGTCGGCGCCCGGCGCGAATGTGGTGCCGGAAATGCCGGGCTTCAGTTGCAGCGTGTCGGTGATGGTGGCGCCGCCGTTTGCCTCCAGCTCGCGCTGCGTCGCGACGGTGACCGCGACGAACGCCTGATCGTCGACGATGGCGCCCGGCAGCGGTTGCAGTTCGGGAACAGGCGCCGGCGGCGCAGCGGCCGCTTCGCCCGACGAGGGTGCCGATGCCGGCGGGGTGGAACTTTTCGCCTTCTTCGGCTTCGCCACGGGGCTCGGCGTGGTCACCACCACCGCTGGAAGCTCAACAGTTGCTGGCACCGGATCTGCCGACTGCGCCTCGGCCCGCGCGCTCGCCATCAACGCCGCCACAGCGACGCATACGCCTACGCCAACTCTCACTGTACGCCCCCGAATTACGCTTTACGGATGTTATACTATCCGGATATTATCCATAGTCAAGGCAGATGCAGGCGTGTCGGCGGCAACTTCGAGAGCGACGTGAATGGATCGTGTTTCCCCGGCCACAGGCGGCTGGCGCTACTTTCACCGCACGAACTCACGTTCTGGCGGTGCCGCGAAGCATCGCGCCGGGTGTGTGCGCAAGCGCGGCCTCAGTCAGCGCGGCGCGCGAGCGATGCAGTCGCGACAGCGTCCGCGCAGCTCGAGCGTCATGCGCTCGACGGCAAACTTCGCCTTGCGCGCCCAGATGGCGAGGCGCTCGACCGCGGCCGGCTCGTCGAACTCGGTCACCGTCCCGCAGTCGTCGCAGATGGCGAACACGGCTGTGCTCTCGTGACTGGGATGACAGCAGGCGACGAAGGCGTTCAGCGACTCCAGGCGATGCGCCTGGCCCTCGGCGATGAGGCGATCGAGCGAACGATAGACCGTCTGCGGCGCCAGGCTCGCCTTGTCGCGCAGCTCTTCGATCAGCTCGTAGGCGCTGACCGGCCGTCCGACGCCACGCAGCGCCTCGGCAATCATCTTGTCCTGCTCGGGTGCAGGCCGGCGTTTGGTGATCTTGCGAACCATCAGGCGATCCCGGCTTAGCCTCTGATCATCACGAAGAAGGAGCGAATTATGCAGCGTGATAAGCACTGGCGGCTTCCGGTAACAGTACTGTCCGGTTTTCTCGGAGCAGGCAAGACGACGTTGCTTAACCATGTGTTGAGCAACCGGGAAGGGCGCAAGGTGGCAGTGATCGTCAACGACATGAGCGAGGTGAACATCGACGCGGCGTTGGTCCGCGACGGCGGAGCCAACCTGTCGCGCACCGACGAGACGCTGATCGAGCTGTCGAACGGCTGCATCTGCTGCACCCTGCGCGACGACCTATTGCATGAGGTGCGCGCCCTGGCGGAGAGCGGCCGCTTCGACTACCTGCTCATCGAATCGACCGGCATCGCCGAGCCGCTGCCGGTGGCGACGACGTTCGAGTTCCGCGACGAAGACGGCCGCAGCCTGGCTGACGTTGCCCGCCTCGACACCATGGTGACGGTGGTCGATGCGGCAAGTCTCCTGAAGGATTATCGGTCGGAAGAGTTCCTCACCGACCGCGGCGAGTCGCTCGGCAAGCACGACGAACGCTCGCTCGTCGGGCTGCTCACCGAGCAGATCGAGTTCGCCGATGTCATCGTGCTCAACAAGGTCGACATTGCCAGCCCGCGCAACATCGCCCTGGCGAAGTCGGTCATCCGCGCGCTCAACGCCGACGCCCGCATCATCGAGGCGGTGCGCGGTCACGTCCCTATCGACGACATTCTCGACACCGAGCTGTTCAGCTTCGAAGCCGCACACAGTCATCCGCTGTGGTATCGCGAGCTCGCCGGCTTCAAGGACCATGTGCCGGAGACGGAAGAGTATGGCGTATCGAGCTTCGTCTATCGCGCGCGCCGGCCGTTCGCGCCCGCCAAGCTGCACGCGTTCTTCAACAAGTCGTGGCCGGGCGTCATCCGTGCCAAGGGTTTCTTCTGGCTGGCGACGCGCCCCGCATGGGTGGGCGAGCTGAGCCAGGCGGGCGCCCTCGTCCGGCATGAGGCAGCCGGTTACTGGTGGGCGGCGGTGCCGAAGGCGAAGTGGCCGGAGGACGAGGAGCTGCGCGCCCGCATCGACAAGGCTTGGCATGCCCGCTGGGGCGACCGCCGCCAGGAGCTGGTCTTCATCGGCGTCCGCGATATGGACAAGGGAGCCATCGTCGAGGAGCTGGACGGCTGCCTCGTGCCGGTCGCCGATGGGGGTGTTATCGACCCCAAGTCGTGGACATCGCTGGATGATCCCTTTCCAGTATGGCAGCGTCAGTAGGGGCCCCATGGCGGCGCCCCGGGCGGCGTGCTGCGCCCCGCCCGGGCAATTGCCAAGCCCCGGATCGGCCGCTATAACCACGCCATCTCAAGCACATCAGCATGAGACGGCGCCCGGCACCCTTGGAGGCCGCGTCGATCAATGGGCCGCAAGGCCCTCTATTTTTTGGAGACACGTCCATGGCTCAGCAACTGACCGAGCTGAAAGCCACGGCGCGCCCACGTGCCGGCAAGGGGGCCGCACGCCAAGCTCGTCGTGAAGGAAAAGTTCCGGGCGTCATTTATGGTGACGGCCAGCCGCCGCAGACCGTAGCGCTCGAATTCGCCGATCTGTGGAAGCAGGTCATCAAGGGGCACTTCACCTCCACCGTCTTCGAGGTAAGCGTCGACGGCAGCAAGAGCCGCGTCATCCCCCGCGACCTGCAGCTCGATCCGATCAAGGATCAACCGATCCACGTCGACTTCATGCGCATCGGCAAAGACGGCCGCATCCGCGTCGAAGTTCCGGTGCGCTTCGTCAACGAGGCGCTTTCGCCGGGCCTCAAGCGCGGTGGCGTTCTCAACATCGTGCGCCACGACGTCGAGGTCGTCTGCCCGTATGACCACATCCCGCCGTACTTCGAGGTCGACCTCACGGGTCTCGAGATCGGCCGCTCGATCCACATCTCGGCGGTGCAGCTTCCCAAGGACGCCGAGCTGACCATCAAGGATCGCGACTTCACCATCGCCACCATCGCCGGCGCCGTGAAGCAGGAAGAGGAAGCTCCGGTGGCTGCTGCGGCAGCGCCAGTGGAAGGTGCGGCGGCTGCCGGTGGCGACGCCGCCAAGGCTGGCGCGGCTCCCGCCAAGGGTGGTGCAGCGCCCGCCAAGGGCGGCGCGGCTCCCGCGGCGGCCAAGGGCGCAGCACCCGCGGCCAAGGCTGCGGCTCCGGCTGCCAAGAAGAAATAAGACGGCAGGCGGGCGCCATCATCGCGCGCCCGCCTGCCTCCTTCTCGCCGGGGCATGCCCATGAAGCTGTTCGTCGGACTGGGAAACCCGGGCGCACAGTACGCCCGTCACCGTCACAACGTCGGCTTCGTTGCGCTCGACAAGATCGCCGCCGCGCACAACCTCGGCCCCTGGCGCAAGCGTTTCCAGGGCGAGACGGCGGAAGGCACGCTCGGCGGCGAGCGCGTCGTGCTGCTGAAACCCACGACCTACATGAACGACAGCGGCCGCTCGGTCGGCGAAGCCGCGCGCTTCCTCAAGATCGACCCCGCCGACATCTACGTGTTTCACGACGAGATCGACCTTGCCCCCGGCAAGCTGAAGGTGAAGGTCGGCGGCGGCAATGCCGGCCACAACGGGTTGCGCTCGATTACCGCGCACATGGGCAACGACTATCATCGCGTGCGCATTGGCGTCGGCCATCCCGGCGCCAAGGATGCGGTGGCGTACTACGTGCTGCGCGACTTCGCCAAGGTCGAGTACGGCTGGCTCGATCCACTGCTCGACGCAATGGCAGACGCGGCACCCTTCCTTGCCAAAGGCGACAGCGCCCGCTTCCTTTCGCAGGTTGCGCTGAAGACCCGTGGGGATGACGCGTCGGACGAGCCCGAGCCGGCCCCGCCTGAGAAACCTGCGCGCACGCCGCGCAATCCGCATCCCGCTGGCGAGCGTGCCGCGAAGCGGGCTGGGGCATTAGCCGAGAACCTGAAAAAATGGCTCGCGGGCCGCGGCGACAAAGAGTAATGCCCAGCCGTCGGGTGCGATCGGGCGTGCGTCGCGCGTCCAGAGGAAATGGAGTTGGCGATGAAGTTCGTTCGCGTGTTGGCTCTGTCGGTCCTCGCTATCGCAGCGGCGTCGCACGCGACAAGGGCCGAAGCTCCTGTTGGCGCGCCGAACGAAGTCCAGGCGCTCGCCGGCCAGCATCCAGCCGAGTACTACAAGCGCGCCGGCGAGTTGCTCCAAGCCGGTAAAAAGGAAGAAGCCGTATTCGTCTTCTACCTCGGACAGCTTCGCTATCGCACTTTCCTGCTGGCGAACCCCGGTACAGAGGATCCCACCCTCTTCGCGACGCTGTCGCAAGTCACCGGCAAGCCGATCAACCAGTATGCCTTCGGCGATATTCCCGCCCTGGCGCGCACGATCGATGCGGTCCTCGCCTATGATACGGCCAATCCCGACACGTTTAGCTCTCCGGCCGGCTCCGCCGCCGCCCATGCAAGCGTTCGAGATGGCCTGACGGCGATGAAGACGAAGATGTTGGCGGAGGCCGATCGCATCAAAGCCGATCGCGTGAAGAACGGTCTGGAAAACCGTTAGAGCCGTTGGGCGAAATCGTCGCCGCGCGACCTCTCGGTCTTGCATCATCGGCAGCGAGTGACTATCCCCCGCCCATGGCAGCAATCATTTCCATCAAAGACCTGTCGAAGACGTATGCGACGGGCTTCCAGGCGCTGAAGAGCATCAACCTCGATATCCGCCGTGGCGAGATATTCGCCCTGCTGGGGCCCAACGGCGCCGGCAAGACGACGCTGATCTCGATTGTCTGCGGCATCGTCAACGCCACGACGGGGAGCGTCACCGTCGACGGCGGCGACATCAAGCGCGATTACCGCAGGGTGCGCGAGATGATCGGCTTGGTGCCGCAGGAGCTGACCACCGACGCCTTCGAGACGGTGTGGAACGCGGTGTCCTTCAGCCGCGGCTTGTTCGGCAAGCCGCCCAACCCCGCGTACATCGAGAAGGTGCTCAAGTCGCTGTCCCTGTGGGACAAAAAAGACAGCAAGATCATGACTTTGTCGGGCGGCATGAAGCGCCGGCTACTGATCGCCAAGGCCCTGGCCCACGAGCCGACCATCCTCTTCCTCGACGAGCCGACCGCCGGCGTCGATGTCGAGTTGCGCAAGGACATGTGGCAGGTGGTGCGCGACCTGCGCGCCACCGGCGTCACCGTCATCCTGACGACGCACTACATCGAGGAGGCCGAGGAGATGGCCGACCGCGTCGGCGTCATCGCCAAGGGCGAATTGATCCTCGTCGAGGAGAAGGCCGAGCTGATGCGCAAACTCGGCAAGAAGCAGCTCGTACTGCAACTCAGCGCGCCCATAACGGCCGTGCCGCCCGAGCTCGCCGGACACGCGCTCGAGCTGTCGCCGGACGGCAGCGAGCTGACCTTCACCTACGACACGCGCGCCGGCCGCACCGGCATCACGGCGCTGCTCAACGACATGCGCACCTCCGGCATCGGCTTTGCCGACCTCAACACGACGCAGTCCTCGCTCGAGGATATCTTCGTCGACCTCGTCCGGAGCGCCAAATGAACCTGCATGCGGTCAAAGCCATCTACGTGTTCGAGATGTCGCGCGCCTTCCGCACGGTGATGCAGAGCATCATCTCGCCGGTGCTGTCGACGTCGCTGTACTTCGTCGTCTTCGGCGCCGCCATCGGCTCGCGCATCCCGCACATCGACGGGGTCAGCTACGGCGCCTTCATCGTACCTGGGCTGATCATGCTGCAACTGCTGATGCAGTCGATCGCCAACGCGTCGTTCGGCATCTACTTCCCGCGCTTCACCGGCACCATCTACGAGCTGTTGTCGGCGCCCATCTCGCCGCTCGAGATCGTGCTCGGCTACGTCGGTGCGGCGGCGACCAAATCGATCATCCTCGGGCTCATCATCCTCGGCACGGCGGCGCTGTTCGTGCCCATGCACATCGCCCACCCCTTCTGGATGCTGACCTTCCTTGTGCTCACGGCGGTGACGTTCAGCCTGTTCGGCTTCATCATCGGCATCTGGGCCGACGGCTTCGAGAAGCTGCAGATCATCCCGCTGCTGATTGTGACGCCCCTGACGTTCCTTGGCGGCACCTTCTACTCGGTGAACATGCTGCCGCCGTTCTGGCAGACCGTGACACTGTTCAACCCGGTCGTGTACCTGGTCAGCGGGTTCCGTTGGAGTTTCTACGAGATTTCCGACGTCAATATCGTCGTCAGCCTGACTATGACAATGGTTTTCCTGCTCGTCTGCCTGGCCGTGATCTGGCGCATTTTCACCACCGGCTACCGGCTGAAAGCCTGACAAGTGTGTTGCGAGGCAGCTTGCGCACGCAACGAGCCCGGGCCAGTGTGGCGGCGGGGGGCCGCCGTATTCCGTCGGCCTGCACGCATCGTCTGGGGAGGTGCACGTGGAAGGGATCATCCAAGCTATCGTTTCGTTCCTGCAGCAGGGCATCGCTGCGATCTTCAAGTTCCTGCAGCTGGTCTGGACTTGGTCGTTCGGGCAGATCGTCTCGGTCTTCTCCTCCGACTGGCAGGCGCTGCCGATCTGGAAGATCGTCATTCTCGTCATCGCCATCGGCGCCATCGTCTACATTTTGTACAAGGCGTTCATGGTGCTGTGGTCGGGGGTCGTGGCCCTGTTCCATGCATTCGTCGAGCTACTCGGAAAGTTCGTGTCGGTGCTGCCGCAGATCGTCATCGCCGGCCTCATCGCCTTCGGCGCTGGCTACGTGATCCAGCACGTCAACTTTTGATGTAGCGACGCGTTAGGGAGACGAGCCACGCTTCGGCGTCAGCGTCGGGCGACTCTATTTGCGACGCGTTGCCGACTTGATGGAGAGCCGTACATGGGTGCGGGCCATACGTCAGGGAGAAACTCGTCATGCAAGACCTGATAGCCAATCTCCCCTGGTACCTCGCCGGCGCATTCGCAATCGGCTTTGTCGTGGCGTGGATTGTGTGTGGCAACCCGGAGACCGCGGCACAGACCGCGCTTGTTCGGGAAGACGAGCGGCGTCGCAGCGGTGCGCTCGGCTGGTTGTGGCGCGGCTATCGTGCTTATGACAGAGGCGCCGGCTGGTACGATCGCATCGGCTGGTTCCTCGGCCTCTTCAAGACGAACGCTGGCGTCGCCATGCTGGTGGCTTCGACGGGGGCAGCGGCGACCTACGGCGCCATTGAGATCCGTAAGAACGTCATCGAGCCGTTGAAGGTCGAGACGGCGGCGATCGCACCGGAGCAGCCGGAGGTGCGCCAGACGCGCAACTCGACGGTGTTCGCCATCGAGGGCAAGGACAAGGCCGGTCGCCGCGGTTCCTTCGACGTCGTCGTCCTCAACAAAAGCTTCCTGTGGGTGCGCGGCAGCGCCGAGGACTTGGAGAAGGACGGCACGATGATCCCGCGCGATCAGCTCGCCGCCGCCGTGCTCGACGACGAGGTGCGCGGCGCGCTCGCCGACGCCAAGGAGGTGATCACCGTCGGCACCGCCTCGCAGGAGGGCGTCGCCGCCGAAGAGGTCGCGCGCGCCGAGCGCCGTGCCAAGCAGGCGGCGAGCCTCGTCTCCGGCGCCGTCACCGCCGCGACGCCGATCTGGACGCTCAATCTCGGGCAGTACCGCGATCCGTGCACCAACTGCGAAACCGGCGGCACGAGCTGGCAGCGGCCGTTCATCGTCATCGCCGTGAAGGAAACCGATCCCGGCACCGATATTGGCGAGGCGCTGGCCGACGCCATGACCGGCAAGGAGAAGCTGCCGAGCCCATCGAGCTACTCCGTCTTTGCCCTCAGCCGTTTCCGCTGATGGCGACGACCTAGTAGAAGAGGCTGGAGACGCTTTCCTCGCGCGCGGTGCGGATGATGGCCTCGCCGATGAGCGGCGCGATCGACAGCACGCGAATGTTCTTGGCGGCCAGCACGGCAGCGGTCGGCTGGATGCTGTCGGTGATCACCAGCGATTTGAGCTTGGAGTTCTGGATGCGGCTCACGGCGCCGCCCGAAAGTACGCCGTGCGTGATGTAGGCCATCACCTCGATGGCTCCGTGCTTCAGCAGGGCCTCGGCGGCGTTCACCAGCGTGCCACCGGAATCGACGATGTCGTCGATGAGGATGCATCGCATGCCCTTCACGTCGCCGATGACGTGCATCACTTCGAACTCGCCGGGCCGGTCGCGGCGCTTGTCGCAAATGGCGATGGGCGCTTCGATCCGCTTCGCCAACGCGCGGGCACGCACCACGCCGCCGACGTCCGGCGAGACGACCATTAGGTTCTTGCCTTTGTGCTGCTCCTGGATGTCGCGCACCATCACCGGCGCGGCGAACAGGTTGTCGGTCGGGATGTCGAAGAAGCCCTGGATCTGTCCGGCGTGCAGGTCGAGCGTCATGACGCGGTTGGCGCCGGCGCGCTCGATGAGGTTGGCGACGAGCTTGGCCGTGATCGGCGTGCGCGGCCCCGGTTTGCGATCCTGGCGGGCATAGCCGTAGTAGGGAATGACGGCGGTGATGCGAGCTGCCGACGCGCGCTTCAGCGCGTCGATGAGGATCAGCAACTCCATCAGGTTGTCGTTGGCCGGGAAGGAGTTCGACTGGATCACGAAGACGTCCTGACCGCGGACGTTCTCCTGGATCTCGACGAAGATCTCCATGTCGGCAAAGCGCTTCACCTGGCCCTTGGTGGGGGGGATCTTCAGGTGCGCGCAAATCGCCTCGGCGAGGGGGCGGTTGGAGTTGCCGGCGACAATCTTCATCGAAAGTTGGCCACGGCCTTCGGGACGGGGATCGAAGGGCATGATGACGCCTCCACAGCCGTTCGCCGGGCTTCTAGCAAGAGGGCCCACACCTGTAAACGGCGGGGCCCTCATATTGCCGTCGGAAAGTTGACGCGGCGTGACCTGGCGGTCGCTGTTTAGTTCGAGCTGGTTCGCTGTGCCGCCTGCGGCAGGAGCTTAACAATTCCCTGCGCCGCCGCTGCCGCTGCCGCATCCGCCGTCTTGCCCCACGAGCCGTCGAGCGAGCCCTGTGGAACCTCGTTCTTCTGCGACACGGTGCCGAGCTTCTTGCCGGAGGGATCGGTGACGCTCCAGTCGATGGTGATCGGCTGCTTGCCGTCCTTGCCGGCGCCCATCGCCACCTTGCCTTCGACGACGTAGGTGTCGGGCGAAGGCGTGTCGGTGAGGGGGATGCCGCTGCGCGTCAGCTCACGCTGCAGCGCTACGCGCAGGGTCGAGCTGCCGTCGCCCGGCGCGCCGGTGACGGTCGGAACGAGCGCCTTCACGGAGCCCGTGCCGGTGCTGCCGGTGACGATCTGCTTCGACGAGGACGGAGGCGGCGAATAAGCCCCCGGGGTCGTTGCCGCAGTCTGCACCATGCCGCCGGCCGTGCCTGCGCTGGCCACCGCTGGGGTGGCTCCGGCGCCCGGCATCCACGCCGTCACCGAGGTGACGGTCTTGCTAGCAATGGATTGCACGAGGGTCGGCGTCACCGCCGTCCATGGATCTTTGCTCTTGCCCGAGGGCACGGTCTCTTCGCCGCTGACGCGGTGAACGCCCTTGCCGCCGGCATCCGTCACGTCCCAGATGTAGGACACCTTCGATTTGGTGCCCTTCTTCTCCAGCGACGATACGACGTAGCCGCGGAGTGTGTACTCCGCTTTCTCGTCGGGCGTCTTGGCGACGCGAAGGCCTTGCCGCTCCATGTCCGCTATGAGCTGATTGCGCAGCTCACCCGAGACGTTCTCGGGCGGACCTATGACCGGAGCGACGGCGAATTGTGCGCCCTTCGAGGTTGCGAGCGGCGGCGGTGCGACGGATGCCGTCGGCGCGTCGCTGCTCGAACTGAAGAGCGAAGATGTAAGCGAGTTGGCAGTTTCGCATCCGGCCAATCCGAGGGCCATCCAGCCCGAGATCAATGCGAATGCTAAAGGCTTCGTTCTTTGCCAAGCCGCAGCAGTATCAAAGGTCGTCACGGCGACGCTCCCCCGTTGAGTACCCGCTGTTTCTTCCGGCGGCCGGCGTACGAACCTTGCGGCCTTGAACTCCTTAATGACCGGTACCTCTCCAGAATCGTCTAACCAGTCATTACTGCCGCGTCCAGATCGAATCCGAACGACCTGGCGTCCGATAGTAATTCCCCGATAGAAACGCAGGACGCCATTGTGGATTGTGCAATTAAGCCACGACAATGGCGGAGATTTGGCGGCCGTAATCGCCCTCGGAACGGTGTTGAGAGCGCCTGTAGCTGAAAAAAAGCAATTCGTTCGCATACGTGCACGCACTCTGACGCTCAATCTGACCGACACCGCTCGCCCGCAGCCGCATCTCGACAAAGCCCGGAAGGTCGAAGTGCGACCGCCCGTGATTGTTGCGGGCGAGAAACACTTCGTTGGTCGGGCAGCTTTTAAGCAAGGCTTCTTCGAAGTCTGGACCGACTTCATATGAAACTTGGTTAATGGCCGGTCCGATTGCCGCGACTATTCGATTTCGCCGGGCGCCAATGCCTTCCATGCTTGCCACCGCGGCCTCGATGACACCGCTGACTGCGCCCCGCCACCCTGCGTGCGCGGCGCCGACGACCCCGGCGTCCGGGTCGGCGAGGAGCACCGGGGCGCAATCGGCGGTGAGGATGCCAATGACGAGGCCGGGGGTGCTTGTGACCACGGCATCTGCCTTGGGGCGGGCGCTGGCGTCCACCGGACCCTCGATGACCACCGCATCGCCGCTGTGCACCTGGTAGACGGTGGCGACCTCGGGCCGGTGGCCGCCCAGGTGGCGGGCGACCCGGGCGCGGTTCTCGGTGACGTTGCGGGCGCCGTCGGCCGAACCCGGTCCGCAGTTCAGGCTGGCATAGAGCCCGTCCGACACCCCCCCGAGGCGGGTGAAGAACCCGTGGCGGATGCCGGGGAGGCCGGAGAGGGACATCGCTTCGAGCGGCTGCAGCATGCGTCGAGACCTAAGACGCGTCGGCGCCCGTGTCCATTGCCTGTAGCGCCGGCAACGGGGGAAGATCGGGGCTCCTGACGCCGAGCGCCTGAAAACGCATGCCCATGCCCCCCGGTGCGATGAGCCGCGCGATCCCCGCTTCGATCTGAGCGGCCTTCGCCGGGTTCGCCGCCATGAGCTTCGAGGCGCGCTCGATGATACCGAGTCGGCCGAGGAATTCCGCCTGCGCCACCGGGCCGTCGCAGGCGAGGCCGCCGGCGTGCATGGCTGCGGCAACGGCGGTGAAGTCGACCTGCGCCGTCAGGTCATTCGCGCCCGGGGCGTGCAACGGGTCGGCATACCGGTGGGCGGCGACGGCTTGCAGCGTGTCGCCATAGCCAGGTTGCGGGTGACCGTAGTCGATGAACAGCGCAGCGAGAGGCGTGCCAAGGCCGGCGAGCTGCGCGGCGAACGGCGCTAGCGCCAACCCGCGCGACTCATAGATATCGCCGTCGCGTGGCTCGGCGAGGCCAGCAGGGGCGGCAAACGAGGCGTCCGCCAAGCCGTCGGCGAAGGTCAGCGCGCCCAATGGGGCGATGTCGACGCAGCGTCGGTGCCAGTCGCCGTCGCGGAATACCCATTGGGCGACGGGGAGCGTATCAAGGAACTCGTTGGCGATGACGATCGCTGAACCCATGCCGGGCGGCGAGCCCGCTGCACCAGCGCACCGGCACCTCCTCATCCTTCAGGGTTGCGCGTTGGACCTGCTCGAGAACGGCGTTGCTCTCGATCAGCTCTACGCGTAATGCGTCGCGAAACGCAGGCACGAGGCGCGCCGCGCGCAGCACGTCAAGCATCAACGTGCCGCGTCCGGGTCCAAGTTCGACCAGCCGCAGCGCCGGCGGCGACCCCATCTGCTGCCAGACGACGGCGCACCACAGCCCGATGATCTCCCCGAACACCTGGCTGATCTCGGGCGCGGTAATGAAATCGCCGCCGCTGCCGATGGCCGGCTGGCGCTGGTAATAGCCATGCTCAGGATCCTGCAGGCAGGCCTGCATGTAATCGGCAACGTTCAGCGGACCCGATCGCGCAATGCGAGCCGCCAGCTTCAGCGCTAGCGGCGTCGCTGCGGGCGGTTCTCCGCCGCTCATTTCAGGTCGCGGGTGCGCGCCAGGTGCACCACGAGCAGGCCCAACAGCAGCATGGGGATGGAGTAGACGATGCCGGGCGTCAGCGGCCCGATATTGAAGGCGTGGGCGAAGTGCGGCTCGCGGAACAGCTCGGACGTCGACCGCGCCAGCGCGTAGCCGGCGAGGAACACGCCGCTGACGAGGCCGGGTCGCTTGAGGGCGCCGAAGTAGTGAGTCATCAGGCGCAGCACCAGGAACAGCACTAGCCCCTCGAGCACGGCTTCATAGAGCTGGCTCGGATGGCGCGGCGTCGGCTCCACGTCGGGATGATGCAAGGCCGCCTCCGGGAACACCATTCCCCACGGCAGCGTCGTCGGCCGGCCGAAGAGTTCGCCGTTGATGAAGTTGGCGATGCGGCCGAAGAACAATCCGATCGGCACGGCCGCGGTGACGAGATCGCCCGTGCTCCAGGGATTGACGCCGTTGCGGCGCGCGAACACCCAGATGGCGATGAGGCAGCCGACGAGCGCGCCGTGGAACGCCATGCCGCCCTTCCAGACGGCGATGATGTCGCCTGGGTTGGCGAGGTAGTAGCTCGGCTCATAGAAGATGACGAAGCCGAGACGGCCACCGAGCACGACGCCCGCCGTTATGTAGAGCAGCAGGTCGTCGACCTTGGCCACATCGAACGGCGGCCGGCCGCCAGCCCATAGATCGGACTCGGACAGCAGCCGGCGGATATATAGCCAGCCGAGCAGAAGTCCGGCGAGATAGGCGAGCCCATACCACTTGATCGCCACCGGCCCGAGCTGCAGGGCGACGGGGTCGATGTTGGGAAATGGAATGGCCCACAGGTGCATCAGCAGGTTCATCGGGTGCTTTCGGGCCGACTTCCGCGGCCTCTCCTATGGGCTCAGTGCGCGCGCCGCACGATTTCGGCAGGGAGCGAGCGCTGTCAAGGGCCGCTCGCCGTCTTGAACCGACCATGCGAGGCGCCCATAGTCGGTGCAATGGCGCGCCGAGCACGCCGCGCATCTCCCCGGAGCAACGCCATGACCCAGACGACAAATCGTTTCCTCGACGAGTTTGCCAAGCTGATGACGGACGCCGCCGGCGCGGCCGATGGCCTCAGGAAAGAGGCCGAGTCGCTATTCAAGTCGCAGGGCGAGCGTTTCCTGCGTGAGATGGACGTCGTGCGGCGCGAGGAGTTCGAGGCGGTAAAG
Source organism: uncultured Alphaproteobacteria bacterium (assembly GCA_963812795.1). Classification (GTDB taxonomy): domain Bacteria; phylum Pseudomonadota; class Alphaproteobacteria; order Rhizobiales; family Hyphomicrobiaceae; genus Hyphomicrobium_A. Next base: position 85,854 of record CAWEWG010000008.1, read on the forward strand.
GCCATGGCTGAGAAGGCGCGCGCCGAGAACGAGCGGCTGGAAACGCGCATCGCCGCGCTGGAAGCGCAATTGCGGCAGGGTTCGGTGTAGGCACACGCGGACGCCTTGCCGCACATTGGCCGTGGACAATGCCGGGCCGAACTTGCGACTCGCACCCCCGTCTGTTTTCGTCGCCCCGGTTCGCCTAGTTCGTCGCTCCGTAGTGTCGCGTCGCTTTGTATCAACTACGAAAAAAAGCCCGCGACCTATAGAGGGATGTTCGAAGCATGTCGGCTCAATTCAGCCCCGAGCGCCTGAAGAATCCTATCGACCTCATCGAGCGCTTGGCTGCTGCGCACGACTGGAGCTGCGACCGCACGAATGACGACGAGCTGACGCTCGTCATCGCCGGAACGTGGACCGACTATCACGTCTCGCTCAACTGGCGCGATGACCTCGAGGCGCTGCACCTCGCCTGCGCCTTCGACTTCCGCGTCCCCGAGAACCGCCTCAACGAAATGTACAAACTGGTGGCGCAGATCAACGAGCAGCTGTGGCTCGGCCATTTCGATCTGTGGACGCAGGAAGGCCTAGTCATGTTCCGCCACGCGCTGCTGCTCAACGGCTCGGTGGCGACGGCGAGCCAGTGCGAAGCCATGCTGCAGGCGGCGCTCGAAGGATGCGAGCGCTACTATCAGGCCTTCCAGTTCGTCGTCTGGGCGGGTAAGCCAAGCCGCGAGGCGCTGGTTTCGACCATGTTCGAGACCGAGGGCCAAGCCTAGAACCGGGCGGCACGCCGCCCGTCACAGCGGGTGGCGCAGATGTCATTCACCATTCAAGGTCCGCTGCTGCTCGCCGGCGCGGGTAAGATGGGCGGAGCGATCCTCTCTGGGTTGCTCGCCCGCGGCCTCGATGCCCGCTCGGTGATCGTGCAGGATCCCGATCCGGCAAAGCCCGTCGCCGATCTTCTCGCCGACAACGGCATTGATGTGCTGCCGTTCATCGACGAGCTGACGCAGCCCCCCGGCGTGATCCTCGTCGCGGTCAAGCCGCAGGTGATGGACGAGGTGATGCCGGGATTGGCCAAGCTCGCCGGCCCGCAAACGCTGCTGGTGTCCATTGCCGCCGGCCGGCGCATGGCGACGTTTGAGCGGTATCTGCCGGGCCGTGCCATCGTGCGCGCCATGCCCAATACTCCGGCCGCTATCGGCCGCGGCATCACGGCCGCCGTCGCCAACGGCGATGTCACCCCGGCGCAGCGTGCATTGGCGGACGATCTGTTGTCGGCGGTCGGCGAGGTCGTATGGATCGAAGACGAGTCGCTGATGGACGCGGTCACCGCCGTTTCCGGCTCGGGACCCGCCTACGTGTACCTATTGGCCGAGTGCCTCGCCGAGGCAGGGCGCGCCGCCGGGCTCGATGCCAAGCTCGCAGAGCGGCTGGCGCGGGCAACCATCACCGGATCGGCCGCGCTGCTGGAAGCATCCGACCTTTCCGCAGCAAAGTTGCGCACCAACGTGACGTCGCCGGGCGGCACGACGGCGGCGGCCCTCGAAATCCTCGGGGGCGCTGACGGCTTGCAGAAGCTGATGACCGCGGCAGTGGGGGCGGCAACGAAACGCGGCCGCGAATTGGCGAAATGAGCGTGACGCTCGTGCCAATGCGCGGCCGCGTCTCTTGCGTTGCCTGAGCGGGCGTGAGCCCCGGCGGGCCCAGGCAATTTGGTGGACGGTGGCACCAATGGCTCAAAAACCAAGGAGGAGAGGTTCTGAACCGAGTTGCGCGTATGGCGCCTTCTGCGTCTCACCTAGCGCCACTTATGATATGTTATTACATTCAGCGCAAGTCCCAGAATGCCGCGCTCACGAGTTTGTGTGGGGGCGGGAATTTTTCCCAATAGCGCTAGTGGCTTATGCCCGATCTGGCCACGTCCGCTCGCCGATCTGACCAGGCGTGCGACCGTTCAATCAGGTCATTGCACCGGCCATCTTCAGATCAGCTCCGCGGGTGCCTACCTTTTAGGTTGTCACAACACGGGAGCAGGCCATGCTGGACCAGTTGACCATTCGCGGACGGCTCGTCGCTGCCGCCATGAAGCTTGCCGCCGAGCGGCCGTGGCGCGAGGTGACGCTTCCCGACATTGCCGCAGCCGCCAACGTCAGTCTCGTCGACGTGCGCAACGAGTTCGACTCCAAGGGCGATGTGCTCGCGGCATTCGTGCGCATGGTCGATGACGCGGTTCTGGCGCGCGCACCGCAGCGCTCGGGATCGCAGCCGCGCGATGCCCTGTTTGAAGTCATCATGAGCCGGTTCGACGTGCTGGCGGCCTATAAACCGGCCTTGAAGTCGATCGGCGCGGCGTGGCCGATGGATGCCGCGCTGATGCGCGCCATCGCCCGATCGCAGGCGTGGATGCTGCGGGCTGCCGGTATCCGCAGCGAAGGCGTCGAAGGCCAGGTGCGCGCCGCCGGTCTCGGTGCGGTGTACGCTTCGGCTTATCGCACGTGGCTGGCAGACAATGATCCTGGGCTCGCCAAGACGATGGCCGCACTCGATCGGCGGCTGCGGCGTGGCGAGAGCACGCTGCAGTGCTTCGACGCGGCAGTATCGAAGCTCTGCGGGTTCCTCGACCGTTGCGCTGCGGCGGCGCGCCCCCGCACCGGGCCGGCAAAAGCGGGCGCCGATCCCAACACCTCGGCCGATCCTGCCGCCACCGTTCCGCCCGGCGCGCTCTCCTAATCGCAGGGAGATCCTACAGCGGCACGGAGATGATGGCCCGCAGGCCGCCCATCGAGCTTTCGCCTAGCGTGATGTCGCCGCCGTGGCTCTTGGCGATGTCGCGCGCGATGGCAAGGCCGAGCCCGGTGTTGCCCTCGTCCTGGTTGCGCGCGTGATCGAGCCGGTAGAACGGCTTGAACACGTTGGCGCGCTCTGCCTCGGGGATGCCTGGGCCGTTGTCGTCGACCTCGATGCGCACCCACTGCCCCTCGACGGCGCCGCGGATGATGATTTGATCACCGAACCGCGCCGCATTGGAGACGAGATTGGTGATGGCGCGCTTGAACGCCTGGCGCTTGAGCGGCAGCACCAGCTCCTCGCGCCGCTTGCGCAGCTTGAGCTCGATCGGCGTGCCGAAGTACTGGCCCTCGTCCTGCACCTCCTGCAGCAGCTCGCGCAGGTTGGTCGGCGCTGATTCTTCGCCGCCGTCGCCCTTGGCGAAGGCGAGATAGTCCTCGAGCATGTCCTGCATCTCGCGCACATCCGCCTGCAGCGACTGCGCCTCGGGCGTGTCGCCGAGCAGCGCCAGCTCCAGCTTGAAGCGCGTGAGAATTGTGCGCAGGTCGTGGCTGACGCCGGCGAGCATGGTCGTGCGCTGCTCGACATGCGTCATGATGCGGTCGCGCATCTCCAGGAAGGCGGTTGCCGCCTGGCGAACCTCGCGAGCGCCGCGCGGGCGGAAATCGTCCGGCACCTTGCGGCCCTTGCCGAAAGCGTCGGCGGCCTCGGCAAGCCGCAAGATCGGGCGGATCTGATTGCGCAGGAAGAGAATGGCGACAGTCAGCAGGATCACCGACGAGCCGATCATCCACAACAGGAAGATGTGCGAGTTGGACGCATACGTCTGCGAGCGCGTGGCGACGAAGCGCAGGATGGCGTTCTCCAGCTTCACGCGAATTTCGACGTGCCGCGACTGGCCGACGGTGTCGATCCAGAATGGCCGCTGTACCTGGCGGCGGATCTCGTCCGACAGCGCACGGTCGAGCAGGGCGAAGAACGGCTTGGGGCGGGGCGCTGGCAAATCGGCAGGCGGCAGCACCTGCATCGACAGATTGAGCCGATCGCGCGCCATCTCGATGAGCTGGCTGTACTCGTCCTTCTTCGGGTACTCCTCGTAGATGTCGATGACAGCGGCGATGTCGCGCGCCGTCGCCTCCGACAGGCGCCGCGTCACCGCCTGCCAATGGCGCTCCATGAACACGAAGGCGACGACACCCTCGAGCACGACGATGGGGGCGATGATGATGATCAGCGCGCGGGCGTAGAGGCCCTTCGGCAGCACGTCGGCGAGCCAACCGCCGATGAGCTGCATGTTGCGGTGGTGGGTCTTGGCGAACCATGTCGTGAAGGCGCGCAGCCAAGGCGGCTGCTCGGGCAACTGCTGCCACAACTTGCGTAGCGGGGCGGGGACGTAGAAATCGCTGCGCCTGGGCAGGCGCCAGTACCGCCAGTGCAGGCGCGCCAACGGCAAGCGACGCAGGCGCTGCCACAGCGCGGCGGAGACGAAAACGAACGGCGCTCTGGCTCGTCGCCTCGGGCGAGCATCAACCGACTTCAAGATCCGGCGGATCAATCCGAATAGAGAATATACCCTTTGCCGCGCACTGTCTGGAGGTACACGGGATTGGAGGGGTCGGTCTCGATTTTCCGCCGCAGACGGTTGATTTGCACGTCGATCGCCCGGTCGCTGCCGGTGGAATCCTCCGGCGCCAGCTCATGGCGCGGGATGGGCATGCCGATGCGCTGGGCGAACATCCGCAACAGATCGCGCTCGCGCTCGGTAAGCTTGACGGTCTCGTCGTGGTGCTTCAGCTCGCCGCGCGAGACATGGAACACGTGATTGCCGAGGCGCACCTCTTCGCTGGGGCCCGAGGCACCCGAGGCGCGGCGCAGGATGTTGCGCAGGCGCAGCAGCAATTCGCGCGGCTCGAAGGGTTTGGGCAGGTAGTCGTCGACGCCCGCCTCGAGACCTTCGATACGGTGCTCGGGATCAGAGCGTGCGGTGAGCATGCAGATCGGGATGGAGCGCGTTGCCTTCAACTCGCGCGCGAGGTCGAGGCCGTTCTCGCCGGGCATCATCACGTCGAGCAGCACGGCATCGAACTCGAGCCCGCGCATGCCGGCGCGGGCCGACGCTGCATCTTGCGCCGTCGTCACGCGGAATCCCTGCTCCGACAAGTAGCGTCCGAGGAGGTCGCGGATCTTCTGATCGTCGTCGACGATGAGCACGTGCGGCGCGTTGTCGGGAAGCGGTGCGCTCGCGACCTTTGCAGCTCTCATGTGTGCCCCTTGTCTATAAGTCTCGCGCCACTAAGCGCGCGTGGCGGATACGATCTTTACCAGCGCCTCCACGCGCGGGCGATCCAACTCCGTAATCATGGCAAAAAGGAAGCGGCGTGCAAACTCTGCCGCTCCGGGGCCCGCTTTGGCCAGGGCGCCTTCGATATGCTGGACCTGCTGCGCGGTGAGCTTTTCTGAAAGTCGCCCGCCCTTGGCGGTAACGAACAGGCGCCGCTCGCGCCGGTCGTCGTTGCCCGCGCGTTGCATAATGAAGCCTTTATCGATGAGCTGCTTCAGGACGCGGGCAAGGCTTTGCTTGGTGATCTTGAGGATGTCGAGAAGGTCGGCGACGCGCAGGCCGGGATTGCGGTGCACGAAGTGGAGGACGCGATGATGCGCACGGCCGAAGCCGTACTCCTCGAGCACCGCATCGGCGCCGCCGGTGAAATCGCGATAGGCAAAGAACAAGAGCTCCATGCAGGCGACGAGCTCGGCGTGCGAGGCATCTTCCTGGGGCGCACGCGCGGGCTCGGCAGTGCCGGCAGCAGCGGCGTTGGAGCGCGACATGCGGCGGACCGCAACGCTGTCGGACGTTATGTCAGTCATGTTGACTTATTTGGCCCCGATTGTTAGTCATGGCAAGTCATTTTCAGCGAGCGATCGGCGCGTTCACGCGCGCGGTAGGGCCAGAAACGACCAATGCGGGGGGCTGGATCACCAGCAACGATACCCGGTGTGGTTTCTGTCATCGGCCTGCCTTAAGTAGCGATCTTCACGCGAAAGTCCACGGAGAGAGAGCGTATGTCCGGGCCAACACCTTTTCACGATCGTGACGGCTTTATTTGGCTCGACGGCAAGATGGTTCCGTGGCGCGAGGCGAACATTCACATCCTCACCCACGCACTACACTACGGCAGCGGCGTATTCGAAGGCGTGCGCGCCTACAACGGCGCCATCTTCAAGCTTTCGGAGCACTCGCAGCGGTTGATCGACAGCGCCAAAGCGCTCGATTTCGAGGTGCCGTACACGGTGGCGCAGATCGATCAGATTTGCCGCGACGTCGTTGAGGCGAACAAGTTGTCGGACTGCTACATCCGCCCCATCGCCTGGCGCGGCTCGCGAGCAGATCGGCGTATCGGCGCAAGCGACCAAAATCCATCTCGCAGTCGCAGCATGGGAGTGGGGCTCCTACTTCCCCATGGAGCAGCGGCTGAAGGGCATTCGTCTGACGATGGCGAAGTATCGTCGTCCCGACCCGCTGACGGCGCCTTCCAAAAGCAAGGCCGCGGGCCTCTACATGATCTGCACGGTGGAGAAACACCGCGCCGAGCATGCCGGCTTCGCCGATGCGCTGATGCTCGACTGGCGCGGCCGCATCGCCGAATGCACCGGCGCCAACATCTTCCTCATCAAGGATGGCGTCATCCACACGCCCGATCCGGACTGCTTCCTCGACGGCATCACCCGCCGCACGGTCATCGAGCTCGCCAAGAAGCGCGGGTACCAGGTGATCGAGCGGACGATCATGCCGGAGGAGCTGAAGGATTTCTCCGAGGTGTTCGTCACCGGCACCGCCGCCGAGGTGACGCCGGTGTCGGGAATTGGCGACATCACCTACAAACCGGGGCAGATCACGGAGAACCTGCTGAACGACTATATGGCGGCCGTGCAGGAGCCGGCCCGCAAGGCGGCCGAATAAATCCACAGGGGATGGCTCGGCGGCCGCCGGTTCGCGCGGCCTTCCTGCAAGGCACGCCTATGCAAGGCGTGGCCACAACGGCACACCCTGATGCAGGTCGTGCACTGAGATTTCGCCATTTGATTGCAAGCGCCGCGTCCCTCCCACACACTGTGGCAGGGTTGAGATGCATCGGGGCAATGAGATGCAGCGCTTTGGGTTGATGGTAATGACGTTGGCCGCCGCGGTTGCCGTGGCGCCGGACTTCGCCCGCGCTCAGGAAGGCCCCGGCGGCCTCATCAATCCGGGGCGCGACTGCCAGACCATTCGCACCTGCAACTTCAGCCGAAGCGGATCTTACCGCGGCTGCCTATCGAGCTATAGCTGCCGCGTCTGCCGCTTTGTGAAGGTCTCGTGCAAGGGTCTGCGAGGCGGCTCATGCCAGAAGCTGCGCTGCGGCTGGGGCGGCGTCAGCTAAGAGCGCGCACCACTCAATCAATTGCGTGAAAACAGAGCCTGCCCGACGGCGGCGCAGAACGCGGCAACCGCTGCGCCGAAGGTCATCAGCGCTACTGGCGTAGGCGAGTGGCCGATGGCGGCGCCGATACCGGCTGCCGCGGCCATCCAGAACAACGCGGGAAACAGCGCCACGACGAGCAGGCCGATGAACTGATGCGTGGCATCATCATTCGTGAGGCGGCGGGCGACGGCATGCGTGTGGTTCGCGGCGATCTGCATGCAGGTAACTCCGGGCGTTCGGCTCTGATGCGCCGACGCTAGGCGGCGATCCTGAACGACACGCTAACGTCGACGAATGGCGCAAAGTTGCACGCAATCAGGGTTAACTCGCGGTGACGAAGGTGTTCGCGCTGGCACAACGGAGCGGCGCGGGGTATCGCGGACGGACGAATTGCACGAGGCGGCGGGCGGCGAGGAATGGCAGTCAGGGCGACGAAAGCAGGCGATACCGACGTCGTCATCATCGGGGCGGGGCACAACGGTCTGACGTGCGCCGCCTATCTGGCAGCGGCCGGCTTGAGGGTCGTCGTGCTGGAGCAGAACCACGTGGTCGGCGGCGCGGCGGTGACCGAGGAATTCCATCCCGGCTTTCGCAACTCGGTTGCCGCCTACACGGTGAGCCTGCTCAATCCGAAGGTCATCGCCGATCTCGAGCTGGCGAAGTACGGCCTCAAGATCGTCGAGCGTCCGGCGGCGAACTTCTGGCCGGTGGACGACACGCGCTATCTCTTGATGCGCGGTGGACTGGCCGAGCGGCAGGCCGCGGTCGCCCAGTTCTCAGCGCGCGATGCGGAACGGCTCCCTGCCTACGACGCCATGCTTGAGCGCGCCGCCGACGTGCTGCGCGACCTCGTGCTGCAGACGCCTCCCAACGCCGGCGGCGGCATCGCCGAGCTGATCAAGGGCGGCAGGCTCGGGCGGCGCCTGGTGCGCCTCGATGTCGATGAGAAGCGCACGCTGCTCGACCTGTTCACGCGCAGCGCCGCCGACTTCCTCGACGGTTGGTTCGAGAGCGACGTCGTCAAGGGCGCCTTCGCCTTCGACGAAATCGTCGGCAACTACGCTGCGCCGTCCACCCCGGGCACGGCCTACGTTCTGCTGCACCACTGCTTCGGCGAGGTAAACGGCAAGCGCGGCGCGTGGGGTCACACCATCGGCGGCATGGGCGCGATCACGCAGGCGATGGCCGCGTCGGCGCGGCGGCGCGGCGTCGACATTCGCACCGGTGCCAGGGTGCAGGAGATCATGACCGTCGACGGCGCCGCGACCGGCGTCGTGCTGTCGAGCGGCGAGGAGATTTTCGCGCGCGCCGTGGCGGCGAACGTAGGCCCGAAGCTGCTGTTCCGCGACATGCTGCCGGACAGCGCGGTGACGCCGGAGACGCGTGCACTGTTCACCGGCATGAAGACCGGGTCGGGCACCTTCCGCATGAACGTGGCGCTGAGCGAGTTGCCGGATTTCACGTGCCGCCCCGGCACCAATGCGCAGGATCACCACGGCTCGGGCATCGTCATCGGCCCCTCGCTCGGCTATCTGGAGCGCGCCTATCTCGATGCGCGCATGACCGGCTGGTCGCGCGAGCCGGTGGTCGAGATGCTCATTCCATCGACGCTGGACGACACCCTGGCGCCGCCCGGCAAGCATGTGGCCAGCCTCTTCGTGCAGCACGTGGCGCCACACCTGCCCGAGGGGCGGAGCTGGGCCGACGTGCGCGAGAAGGAAGCCTTCGCCGACCTCGTCATCGACACGGTGACGCGTTATGCGCCCAATTTCGAGCGAGCGGTGATCGCCGCGCAGATCCTGTCGCCGCTCGATATCGAGCAGCGCTTCGGCATGGTCGACGGCGACATCTTCCACGGCGCACTGTCGTTGGATCAGCTGTTCTCGGCGCGCCCGCGTCTCGGCTACGCCGATTACCGGATGCCGATAGGCGGCCTTTACCTGTGCGGGTCGGGCGCGCATCCGGGCGGCGGCGTCACCGGCGCGCCGGGGCACAACGCGGCGCGCGAGATCATCCGCGACTTCAAGGGTTGGCGGACACGCGGGCCATTCGTGCGCCAGCTCTGTTAGTTGACGATCGCCCGCTCGCGGTTCTTCGCCTTGTCGAGGTTCTGCGCCTGATCCTCGCCCTTCATCTTGCCGATGCGGGCCGAGTTCAGATCGGCGCCGTCGAAGTTGGCGCCGGCAACGTTCGCATCGGTGAGATCGGCGGCGGCGAACTCGCCCTTGCGCAAGTTGGCGCCGGAAAGGTCGGCGCCACGCAGCGAGGCGAACTCCATGAACACGCGCTGCATGTTGGCGCCCTTGAAGGACGCGCCGTCGAGCTTGGCGCCCTTGAAGGCGCCGCGCATCAGACCCATCGACTGGTTCTTCTCGTCTGCCGAGAGATCGGCGCCGTCGAATTTCGCCTTGGTGGCGCTGGCGTTGGTGAAGTCGGCAGCGACGTGGGCGCCGGTGAAGTCGGCGCCGTCGAGCTTGCCACCGCCGAACTGAGTAGCGAACAGGCTGGAGTTCTTCAGGTTGGCGCCGGTGAGATCGGACTTCAGCGCCCATGCCTGATCGAGAACGACGCCCTCGAGGTTGGCATTAGCGAGGTTGGCATTATTGATCCTCGCGGCTTGCAGCTTGGTGCGGCGCAGGTCCATGCCCGACAGGTCAAGGCCGTTGAGGCTCTTGCCGCTGAGGTCGAGCGTCTCTCCTGCCGGTAGCTTGGCGAGGGCGGCCTCCAGCTCCGCGCGGCTCATCATTGACTTGGTAAAAGCGTCGGAAGTGACGTCGAGGCCCATCATGTTCTGGGCCTGCGTCGCTCCTGTCATCAGGCCCGTCATCAGGATTGTAAACAGCAACGCCAGGCGTGCTAACGAGAGCATTGGACCTTCCTCCGTTTTTCTGGTGTACGAGGACAGCCGGCGGTCCGTTACCCCTGGCGGCGAAATTCTCCCGGCCCGAGCCGAGAAATTGCGGTGAACGGACATCTACTTCCGTGGAGCAAGCGATGAAGTTAGGAGCAGTGACACCCATCCTGCGCATATTCGACGAGGCCAAGGCGCGCGAGTTTTACATGGATTTTCTCGGCTTCACGGTCGATTTCGAGCACCGCTTCGGGCCGGACGCTCCCCTCTACATGCAGGTCTCGCGCGACGACTGCCGGTTGCACCTGTCGGAGCACCATGGCGATGCGAGCCCGGGCGCCAAGGTGCGCATAGCGATCGATGATGTCGAGGCACTGCACGCCGAGCTCATCGGCAAGCGCTACAAGTATAACCGCCCAGGCATCGAGACGATGCCGTGGGGAGGGCGCGAGATGACGGCGCACGATCCGTTTCTCAACCGGCTCACATTCGTCGAGACGAAGGCGCCCGGGTAGCGAGGCCATGGCGAGGATCCGCATCACCGACAACGTGACGCTCGACGATGCCGAGCTGCAGGAGCGTTTCGTGCGCGCCTCCGGCCCGGGCGGGCAGAACGTCAACAAGGTGTCGACCGCGGTCGAGCTGCGTCTCGACGTGCGCGGCTCGTCCTCGCTGCCGGCCGAGGTGCGCCGGCGCCTCGAACGCCTTGCCGGGCGGCGCCTGACGGAAGAGGGCGTGCTCGTCATCCGCGCCGAGCGGTTCCGCACGCAGGAGCGCAATCGCGAGGACGCGCGCGAGAGATTGTTCGACCTGATCCGGCAGGCGGCAGTGGTGCCCAAGCGGCGCGTCGCCACGCGGCCCCCACGTGCCGCCAAGGAGCGCCGGCACGAGGCGAAGGCGAACCGCTCCAACGTCAAGCGGCTGCGCGGCTCGAAGATGGACGTCGACTAGCGGAACCAGCCTCGAGCGAGGTGTCGACCAGTCGCAAGCGTGAAAACGAGCCCAATTCTAGGCGGCGCCTGGGAAATTCCGGTCCCACTCAGCGAGCGCAAAGCCGTCAGGCTGGCACGCCCGCGTAGCGCGAGCGTTGTAAATTGTCACAGGCGTGCGCCTCCGGCATTGTGCGGGCGGCGATTTTGAACCTATCGTCGGCCGGCGATGTTCCCTGTTGCAGCCGTCCTGCGTGAGCAGAGCGACAAATTTCTGCGCTACGGCCCGGATATGTTCGATTCGATTGTCGGGGACTATGCGCCAGGGACAAGATGAAGGGGCGATAGAGATGAAACTTCGTGTGAAGGCGGCCGTTGCAGCCGCTTCTGCGGCGGCGGCCGTGGCAATGATCGGCGGCGCCATCGCGCAGGAGAGCCCCATTGGCGTGTGGATCGACCACACCGGGCGCGGTGCGGTGGAGATCGTCGACTGCGGCGGCAACCTGTGCGGATCGGTCGTTTGGATCGCCGATGCCAAGAACGCCAAGGGCTGCGGAATGCAGATCCTCGGCGACGTCAAACCGATGGGCGACGGCACCTTCGACGAAGGCTGGATCTACGATCCCGACAAGGACGCCAAGTACGACGTCGAGATCGTCCCGCAGGGCAACAAGCTGAAGATTGTCGGCTACGCCGGCGTCAAGCTGTTTAGCCAGACGTTCACGTGGACCAAGGCGCCCGGCGACCTGCAACGCTGCTCCTCGTAGGATCCGGCACTTGGCATATCTCTATCTCGCCATCGCCATCGTCGGCGAGGTTGTCGGCACCGCTGCGCTGAAGGCAACCGAAGAATTCACCCGGCTCATTCCGTCGCTGATTGTCGTCGTCGGCTATGGCACGGCCTTTTTCTTCCTCACGCTGGCGCTGCGCACCATCCCGGTCGGCATCGCCTATGCGGTGTGGGCAGGAATTGGCATCGTGCTGATCAGCGCCGCGGCCTGGGTGCTCTACAAGCAGGCGCTGGACGCGCCGGCAATCGTCGGTATCGCCTTGATCGCCATCGGCGTGGTGGTGATCAATGTCTTCTCAACGAGCATCAGCCACTAGGTGCGGCGGCTGTCGCCTCGACGGCGGCGATGAGTGGGTGACGCGCGCGTTTGAGGCGCTGCACCTCCTCGAGCCCCCACCAATAGGCATTGCGCACCAGCTCGGCGTGCCGGCCCCAGTCGAGGATGCCCATGTTGGCGGGGATCGGCGGCACGAATAACACGTCGCCCGGCTTGAGCTGCCGATTGAAGTCGTCGCGGCCAGCCATCAGCGAGCGCATGAGCACGGTGGTGAGGCCCGGCGCGGCTGGCAGCCTGCCGCGCATCATGGGGTTGATCGACATGCCGATAAGTTCGGCGCGCGAGGGCAGCTTGCTGTAGTCGACGTCGAAACGCTCCAGCTCCGGGATGTGGAAGCTGACGACGACGTTCGGCCCGTTTTTCAGCTCGTGCATGGTGCGGATCGGCACGTTGTCGAGCAGGCAGCCATCGACCAGCATCTCGCCTTCCGGCGTGTAAACGGGCGGCAGCAGAACGGGGATGGAGCCCGAGGCGCGGATGGCGTCGAACAGGTTGCCGCGGTCATGCCGGTGCAGCTCGTAGCTCGACAGGTTGGTCGACACCGAGAAGTACGGGATCCACAGATCCTCGATGTTGACGCCGCCGAAATAGCGCGACAGCTGCGTGTCGTAGTGGCGGTGATCGAGCAGCGAGTAGCGCGGCCAGGTGTAGCGCTGCATGGCGCGGTTGGTGACGAAGATGTCGTGCGTGCCGCGGTCGATGTCGTCCGGGTGCTTGCCCATGGCGAAGGCGGCCGTCATCGCCGCGCCAGCCGAGGTGCCGCCGACGATGTCGAACTCGAAGCCGCTCTCGATCAGCGCTTTGTAAAGTCCGACGTGCGCCGCGCACAAGGCGCCGCCGCCGCAGGCGACGAGGCCCAAGGCGGTGCCGTTGATGAAGCGGTAGAGGCGGGAGATGGTGCCGCGATCGTTCATCGCCACGTGATGGTGCATGGCGAGGCTGCGCCGCCGCAGCCAGCGCGCGGTTCCCGACAGCGGCTCTCGCCGCTCGCGCACGATGACGAGGCGCCGCGCCTCGACGTTGACGAAGGCGGCGGCCAGCTGCTCGAGCGCATTTGGCGTCGGGTCGGCGCCGTCAACGGCGACGGCGAGCACCAGGTCGGCGTGGCGGATGGCCTTCTGCGACCACGGCGTCAGCTCGGCATCGGCGAGGAAGATCAAATAGTCGTACGAGCTCTCGAGCTGATTGAGCGCGGCCGTCGCCTCGGAGCTGTCGAGCTCGATGCCCTTGGGCAACAACTCGGCGACGCGGGGACCGTCCAGCACCAGCGTATTGGCGTTGGCGGAGAACACGCTGGCGAGCTGGTCGAGAAATTCTTCGGTGATCGGCGAGCCACCAGCGCGAATGACGGTGATGGTGCGCGGGCGCGGATCGTGCGCCGGCGGCTCATGCGCGGTAGTGGCCGCCAGCCGTTGCGAAAGAGCGGTCGTCAGCGTGCGCCAGATGCCGGGGCACTTCGCCGATATGCGCTCGAACTCGTTGCGGCCGAGGCGCAGCACGAGACTGTCGCGCATGGCCGATACCGTGGCAGTGCGCGTGCCGCCGGTGAGGAAGGCGATCTCGCCGATCGGTTGTTCTGGCCCGATCTCGGTGAGCGGCTCGCGGCGGCCTTCCAAGGTGACGGCAAAGCGGCCGGATATGACGATGAAAAGCGCATCGGCTGTATCGCCCTGGCGGACCAGGACGTCGCCCCGCTTCAAAACGCGCGTCTCCAGGCCGGCCATCATGGCGCTGCGCTCGTCGGCGCTCAGCTCGGAGAATATTCCCACGGTGGGCAGGCCGGCCTTGGAGAGAAGCGAATGCATCGGTCGCAGGCTCTGAAACGGCGATCGACCCAGCATAGTTCACTCTGCGCGCTTTGGCGTTGGCAATCGGCGCGATTGGCGAACGAAGCGCTCACGTCAAAGGGTGTCCACGGCAACTCTGGCCGACTAAGAGGCGTTGTTAACGCGCCGCCTCGTCCTGCCGAAACGTCTGGCCATCACTCTCTAGGCAGCAAGGCGCTGCGCTTCCGCGGCGGGGCGGAATTCCAAGGTCACGACGTTGGCGGCCAAAGCTTCCTGCAGCGACAGGAGGAAGCGCTGCGGATTGAAGCCGCGGTTGCCGTTGAGGCGCAGGGAGGAGGCAATCGCGATCGCCGGCGCCATCAGGGCATAGCCGTTATCGAGCATCAGATCCTTGAGGCGGCGGGCGCCGAACACTTCCACGAGGTGGCGGAAGCGGACGAAGGCGGCCAGCGCGCGCTGCGGCTCGGCGTGATGACGGCTCTGCAGGGCAGCGCGCGCTGTGTCGAGATCGGCTTCGCTGGCGCCATTGAGCAGCACCAGACCGCGGCCGTCCTCGATGAGGGAGCGCATTGCGGCGGAGAGGTCGGCCGCGTCGACGGCCGGAATGTCGGTGAGGTCCCAGGTCATGGCCATTGTCGTGTGCTCCAGCTCGAATGGTTAGTGGCTGCCGTCGCCGAAGGCGGTCCACGGCGTGCCGGTCATGAGGAAGATGTCTTTGGGGCGGCGGGCGTTGACCAGGAAGTCGACGGTGTGGCCGACGAGCTTGCCGTTGAGGTTGACGACTTGGTCCTTGGCAAAACGGTACTTGGCGCCGTCCTCGGCTTCGATGACGCCGAAGCCGACCTTTGTGCTGAACTTCGTGATCCGACCGTGCACGACACTCTCCCTTTGACTGTGCGGCCCTTAAGACCGCCGATGGGGGTAAAGTGGCCCAGGCCGCGGTCCGGCGCTGTTCCGGGAGTTACAGGTTTCTTAGGCTTTTGCGCTGACGGGCTGTGGCTGCCGAGAAAGCTCGCCGGTGCCGCATTTGCGGTGTATCAAACAGGCTTCCGGCGGGGGAACTGCCGGTCCGGGGGCAGCCATTCAGTGTGGGTTCATGGCCGCGCCGCTAGGTTCCGGGAGCGATCCGATTAAGGACCGTTGAGGTGAGGACGATGACGACCGTTTGGCCGCGCGCTGCGCTCTCGGCATTTACCGTGCTCGGCGCCATTGCAATTCAATCGACGCCTTCCCTCGCCAACTGCGACTGGTACGTGAAGACCGCGCTCGAGCAGCAGCAGCGCAACCTCAAGCTCAAGTGCGGGCTGGCGGGCGCCGAATGGTCCGCCGACAAGGGTGCGCACGCGACGTGGTGCGCTTCCGTCAGCCCCGATGCCTCGAAGGCGACGGCACAGAGGCGCGAGGCCGAGCTCGGCAAGTGCGCCGCCAAGTAAGACCGCCGCGAACGGTGCGGGTGCGCTAAAGTTTCCACCGCTTGCTGCACGAAGGTTGGGCGTTCTAACGCCGCAGCCGTCTTGATCGCGCCAGCAACGCAGCCGATGCTGCGCGCATGGACGATCCCATTCTCATCGAGGTGATGCGCGGGCCGCTGGTCGAGAGCTGGCACCGTGGCGCCGTCGCCGTCGCCGCGCCGTCGGGCGCGCTCGCCCTGCGCCTAGGCGATGTCGAGCGACCCGTCTATCCACGCTCGGCGGTGAAGGCGTTGCAGGCGCTACCAATGATCGAGACGGGCGCTGCCGACCGGTTCGGCTTTGGGCCGGCGGAGATCGCACTCGCTTGCGGATCGCACGCCGGCACCGAGCGCCACACGCATCTCGCCGCCGCCATGCTAGATCGCGCCGGATTGAACCCCGATGCCTTGGGCTGCGGCGCCCACGCCCCGCTGGGTGTTTCCGCCGCCAACGCGCTGATCAAGGCGGGTGAGACGCCGACGCAGCTTCACAACAATTGCTCGGGCAAGCACGCCGGCATGCTGGCGACGGCAGTGCATCTGCGCGAGCCGACGCGCGGCTACTGTGAACTAAGTCATCCGGTGCAGCAGCGCGTGCATCGCGCGCTGACCGATATCTCCGGCTTGCCGCTCGGCGCCGACGTGCGCGGCATGGACGGCTGCTCGGTGCCGAACTGGGCGATGCCGCTGTCGGCGATGGCGCGCATGTTTGCCAAACTCGTCACCGGCGACGGCATGACGGCCGATCGGCGCGCTGCGGTCGCGCGCATTCTCGATGCCTGCTGGGAATACCCCGACATGGTCGCCGGCAAGAGCCGCGCCGATACCGTCGTCATGCGCGCGCTGCCGCGGCAGGTGTTCATGAAGACGGGCGCCGAGGGCGTCTACTGCGGCGCCTTTCCCGAGCTGGGCCTCGGCTTCGCCTTGAAGGTCGAGGACGGCGCCAAGCGCGCCGCGGCCGGCGCGGCGATTTCGCTGGTCGAGCGGCTGTATCCGGCAGCGCGCGGGCTGATGCCGGTCGGCGCCATCAAGACCTGGCGCGGGCTCGAGGTGGGCTCGGTGCGATCCTCCGCCGTGTTCGAGGACGCCCTCGCTGGCCTCAAGGTGTGAGCCGCGATTAGACCGACAGGTTGCCGACGACCGTCAGCTTGCCCTCGCCGCCGGCGTGCGTCAGCTCGGGGCCGGTCGGATCGCCATTGCCGTCCATGGCGCGGATGGCGCCTTGGGTGGCACCCGAGACCATGTTGTTCGACAGCAGACACGCGCCGGCGCCGGGGTCGTTCGACACGAGGATACCGACGCGCGAGGCACGCACGAGGTTCGAGGTGGCGACGACCTCGCGCATCCAATGCTGCCAGCCGATGACGATGCCCGCAGTCGGTGCGCGCTCGATGACGTTGCCCGTCAGTGCCGTGTCGGCCTCGACGGTGATGCCGTGGCCGCGCTTGTCAACCGGCTCGTGCTCGCGGCGAAACAGATTGCGCACGAGGTTGCCTTGCACGACCGCCAAGCGCCCGCCGTCGTTGAAGTTGGTGACGGTGATGCCGGTCGCCGCTGTGTCGACGAGGTTGTTGGCGATCAAAGCACCTTCGAAGGCGAACTCGGCGTAGATAGCGACCTCGCCCAGCCGGCTGCACGAATTGCCGATGATCTGGATGTCGGAGGCCGCGTTGCCGCGTACGGCGCTGAAGGCGCAGTCGGTGATGCGATTGCCGGAGACGAGCACGCTGCCGGCGCGGAAAACATTTACGCCGTTGCCGTTCTGGCCGCTGCCGCCGCTGTCGGCGCGCACGCGCACTATGCGGTTGGAGGAAACGATGCTGCCGTCTTCGCCGGCTTCGGAGCGCCACACCTGGATGCCGTTGTTGCCGCAGTCGGCAATGTCGTTGTGCGCGATCTCTATACCGATGGCGTCGATGCTGCGGATTCCCGTCTGCATGACGGAGGTAACGTTGCAGTCCGACACGCTGCCGGCGCAGGCAGCGAGCGAGATGCCGTTGGCGACGCTGCGCGTCAGCGTCAGATGCCGCAGGCGCACCCCGCGGGAATTGCGCAACGAGACGAGCCCATCATCGAGTGCCTGATAAGCGCCGTCGAGCACAAGTCCCTCGAGCAGAATGCCGTCGGCCTGATCGGCGGTGATGAAGGCGCCGCCGCCGGTGAACTCCAGCGTTGTTGCCCCGGCCGCGCCGATGATGCGCGCGCCCGGTCGCAGCTCCAGTCCACCGACGCGATAGCGGCCGGCCGGCAGTTCCAGAGGCGCGCCGCGGCCGGTGGCGGCGTCAATGGCCGCCTGCAAGGCCGCTGTCTGGTCGGTGGCGCTTCCTGGCGCCAAGCTTGCGCTGCCCGTCGCGGTGCTGCGCGTGCGTGCCTCAGCTGACCGCGCTCCGGCGGTTGACGCGCCGGCGGCGAGGCCAGCGGCAATGCCGGCGGAAAGCACGTTGCGGCGGTCGAGCGTCATCGCGGTGAACCTCGTGAGCATGCCTCGGGAGAAGCAAGTCTGAGGCCAGCGGGGGTTAACGGAGGTTTATGCTGCTACAACAGGACCGCGCCCTCGAGGCAGGCAGCGATGATTTCGACGCTGCCAGCCACTGCAGCGCCCCAGGTGAGGGCGCATTTTGCATCCGCCGAGGCGCCACCCGGGTGGCAGCCCTTGCCGGGGAGGCCGGCGGGCACGTGGATAAAGCCCGAAAGGAACGGCGCCGGCAGGGCGCGTGCGGCAGTGAGCGAGTGGTACATCAGGGCGTTGCAAAGGTAGTTGCCGGCGTTATTCGACGTGCAACACGGGAAGCCACCGCGCGTCAGCCGCGCGACGATGCGCTCGGCCGGCAACGTCGAAGCCAGGATGGCCGGCCCGCTGGCAACGACGGCTTCGCAGGCGGGAAGCTCGCCCGCCGCGTCCTGGCGCAGCCCACGCACATTGCGGCCGACCAGCTCGATCTGAAAGCCTGTCACCTCGGGCGACACACCGAAATGCAGTGCCAGCACTGCCCTAGCGTGGCCCAGCAGCCGCTTCAGCGCTTGCGGTGCCTGGTTCCACTCGACCGGCAGCACCTCGTCGATCACCTCATGCTCGGGAAAGCGAGCACGCGCCGCCTCCGCCAGCTCAGGGATCAGCTCGGCCGTGGCATTGCTGTCGATGCCAGGGAAGGCGCCGAAGCCGGTGAGCAAAATCGCTGGGCGCGGTGATGCCAATTGCGTTCTCGCTGGCTGCGGTCAGGAGCGGATGTCAGCGAGGGCCATTATCTCGTCGACGGCCAGCGTCGGCAACAACCGGCCGTCGCGCACTTCGGCCTCAAGGCCGGGCAGCCGCGCCGCGACGCGCGGGTTCGATTGGACGCTCGCCATGATACGATCGTTCAGCATGTCGCGCATCCAGGCGACCGCCTGCCGCTGACGTCGCTCGTCGAACTCGCCGGAAGCAGTGAGGGCCGCGCGATGGGCCATGATCTTCTCCCACAGCACGTCGAGCCTCTTGTTCTCGCGCCCCGAGATGGTGATGACCGGCGGCGACCACGAGGATGACGGATTGTGCAGGATCTGCAGCGCCGCACGGTATTCGGCGGCGGCCCCCTCCGCGCGCGTGACGTTGTCGCCGTCGGCCTTGTTGATGGCGATCATGTCGGCGATCTCGATGATGCCCTTCTTGATGCCCTGCAGATCGTCGCCGCCGCCGGCGAGCAGCAGCACGAGGAAGAAGTCGACCATGTCGGCGACGGCGATCTCCGATTGGCCGACGCCGACGGTCTCGACGATGATCACGTCGAAGCCGGCCGCCTCGCATAGCGCCATCGTCTCGCGCGTCTTGCGGGTGACGCCGCCGAGCGTACCGGACGTCGGCGACGGACGAATGAAGGCGGACGACTCCTGCGCCAGCCGATTCATCCGCGTCTTGTCGCCGAGGATGGAGCCGCCGGTGCGCTTCGACGTCGGATCGACGGCCAGAACGGCGACGCGGTGGCCGGCGCCGACGAGGTTCATGCCGAACTCGTCGATGGTCGTCGACTTGCCGACGCCGGGTACGCCGGTGACGCCGAGCCGCAATGCGCCGCCGGTCGCCGGCAGCAACGCCTGCAGCAGCTTCTGCGCCGTCGCCTGATGCTCGCTCCTGGTGCTTTCGACGAGCGTGATGGCACGCGCCAGCATGGCCCGGTCGCCCGAGCGCACGCCGTCGATATAGGCGTCCAGCGGCGGGCCGGCGGCGGCGATGGTGGACATCGGGTGCTCCTCGAATTCGGCGACACTGTTGATAATGATGGAAAAGCTCTGGGCAAGCGCGGCATGGGGCCGCCTCGGCGCCAGCCCATCCCTTGCCGCCGGTTCCGGCGGTTCATAGTGTGGCGCGCAAGCATAACGGCGGCGAGGGGGAGAGTTGGCGATGCTCGCACTTTCCGGCCTGTCTATAGCCGCGCTCGGGGTTCTGGTCGCACTCATTCTCTATGGGATTGGGTGGCGCCTTACGTCCGGGCGCTCCATCGGCGTGCGGCTGCTCGTCCGCGGCGGCCTCTTGCTGCTGATCGCCGTCCCCGTCGCCGGCATGCTGCTGCTGAGCCCGGCCATGCGCGGAGGAGGACCCGACCGCGCCCCGCAGGTCTCTTCGCCGCTGCAGGACGAATTGCTGCGCGAGGCCGAACGCGATGTGCGCCGACAAGTGCGTCCATCGGACCGCCTCGAAGATGCGGCCGGCGGGGCGGCGCCTCCTCCACCCACCACAGCGAAAGCCGACGAGGACACGGCCTGGAACTTGGTGCCGGTGTTCTTCGGCACCGATCGACAGGAGCAGGCAGACCCCAAGCGTCTGCAGTTCAACTCGGAGCGCGGTCGCCGGCTCGAGCTCGGGCGCGCCATGGTCACGGTGCCAAAAAGCCATGAGGTGCCCAACATCGAACGGCCGTGGGTGGTGAAGATCCCGTACTTCGACGTGACAATCTACGAGGAAGCGGAAGATCCCGAAAAACATTTCACGATGCAGGAGATCAAGAAGCTTCCTGAGGCTGAGTTCCTGCGTCTGGCGCGCGAGCGCATTGCCGCGTCGAACCGCTACAAGGATCACGCGGTCGTTTTCGTGCACGGCTACAACACCTCGTTCGACCACGCGGTCTACCGCACGGCGCAGATCGCCTACGACCTGAATTTCGACGGCACGGCTTTCCTCTACAGCTGGCCGTCGGGCGGCGCGGTGGCGAGCTACACCTACGACCGCGAGAGCGCCCAGGCGTCGGAGCCGTACCTGCGGCAGTTCCTCGACCTGGTCGTCAAGCAGACCGGCGCAAAGTCGGTCAGCATCATCGCGCACTCGATGGGCAATCAGCCGCTGCTGGACGTGTTGAAGGACATGCGCTCGGGCGGGCCCGAGACGGTAGCTATCAACGAAGTGATCCTCGCCGCCCCCGACGTCGACGCGGACAACTTCGCCAATGTCGCGCAGCGCATCGAAGGCATCGCCAAGGGTGTGACCCTGTATGCCGCCTCCAACGACCGGGCGCTGATCGTCTCGCGCAATTTCTGGCGCAATCCGCGCGCCGGGGACGTGCCGGCGGCGGGGCCGCTGATCGTGCCGGGCATCGAGACGATCGACGTCACGGCGGCCAGCACCGACAGTTTCGCCCTCAATCATTCGGGTTACGCAGAGAACAACGATCTGTTGCAGGACATCGGTAAGCTCATCCTGAGTGGCCTGCGTCCGCCCGATGAACGTCTGCAGGCCCTTAAGCGCACGTCGTCGCCGAAGGGCGACTTCTGGCGCTATACGGCGCCCTAAGGGGGCCACAGGCCCGGAGTATCGCGGCACGTCGATTGCCGCTCTGATTTGAAGGAATGACTGCCGTGTTCGCCCGCCAGCCGATTGCAACTCTTGGCGTTTTCCTAGTTTTCGCCCTGTTTTCCGTCCTCCTGCGCGATGTCGCCGGCGCGCAGGAGCGCTGGCCTCCATGGCAGAGCTACGGCGAAGCCGAGGATGCCGCGCGCAAGAAGGCGGGAAGGCGGCGTCCGGCCAACCGCGATGTGGCCGCGCTCAACCGGCAGATCGCGCAACTGAAAGCCGCCGGCAAATACGCGCAGGCCGTGCCGCTCGCCAAGCAGGCGCTGGCGCTGGCCGAGAAAAGAGGCCCTGACAGCCCCGACGTTGCCAATGCGCTCGATACGCTAGCCGAGCTATACGAGGCGGAAAACAAGTACGCCGAAGCCGAGCCGCTGTTGAAGCGCTCGCTCGCCATCCGCGAGAAGTCGCCGGGCCAGCCCGATGTCGCCGCCTCGCGCGAGCGCCTCGCCGTCACTTACGACAAGCTGGGCCGCGCGGCGGAGGCGACGACGCTGCGCAGCGCGCCAGCCAAGCAGCAAACCGCCGTCGCGGCGCCCAAGGAAGGCGAGACGGCGCGCGCCGAAGAGGAAAGCCCCGCGCAGGAACAGGCTGGCAAGAAGAGCGCGCAAGCCGAAGAGAAGAGCGACGATCCGCAGCCGCGGTTCAGTGCGCGCCGCATGGCGCGACCCGCCGACCCGTCCGGATCTGGTGGCTCGTCGAGCGCCGCGCCGCCCGGCGCGGACAACGCGCGCGACGCCGCAGCGCCGCCGGGCGCGGACGTCGAAGAAATGAAGCCAGGAGCGCCAGCACCGGAGGCATCTGAGGCCCGCGAAGTTCCTCGCGTCGAGCGGCCTTTCAAGATCATCATTCCAGACGAGGCGCGCAAAGGCAGCGCTCCGACCGAAGGCTCTGGCGCCGCGCAGCCGCCCGCCGCCGAAGCGCCGGCACTCGATGTCCCGGAGGGCGCCTTTGGCGGTGCGTCGCCCCCCGCGGCGGCCAACGGTGCTCCGCCGGCCGATGAGCCTTCACCCCCGCCACCGCCCGTCGCCGAGGCACCCAAGCCGGTCCCGCCCCCGCCGCTTGCCAACGGTGGAGGCGGGCAGGGAGCCCCGCCGCCGCAGCCGCTACCCAGTCTCGGGGCCGCACCAGCGCCCGCGCCGCCGGCAGCGGTTCGCGGAGCCAAGCAGCCTCCGGCGAAGGTCACCGAGTCCCCATCGGGCGGCAGCGTCGTCGCCGCGGCGCCGGCTGCCGAGGCCGATTGGCAGGTGGTGCCCGTCTATTGGGGAACCGACCGCGCTGTGCAGCCGAATGCACAGCGGCTCGCCTTCGGCTCCGATCGCGCGCGCAAGCTGCAACTTGGCGAGGCGCTGATCACCGTGCCGAAGGTGCATGAGGTGCCCAACGTCGAGCGGCCGTGGGTGGTCAAGATCCCCTACTTCGACGTGACCCTCTACGCCGAGAAGGAGGATCCCAAGTCGCACTTCACGGTGAAGGAGATCAAGGCGCTCACCAAGGAGGAGCTGCTGGCGCAGGTGAAGGCGCGCCTCGGTGATGCCAAGCTGTTCAAGGATCAGGCTGTCGTCTTCGTGCATGGCTACAACACGTCGTTCGACAACGCCCTCTACCGCACGGCGCAAATCGCCTACGACCTCGATTTCGACGGCGCGACGTTCGTCTATAGCTGGCCGTCCGGCGGCGCCGTAGCGAGCTACACCTACGACCGCGAGAGCGCGCAGGCCTCCGTGCCGTATCTGCGCGAGTTCCTGGAGATGGTGGTGAAGCAGACCGGCGCCAAGTCGGTCAGCATCATCGCCCACTCGATGGGCAACCAGCCGCTGATGGACGTGCTGAAGGATATGCGCTCGTCGACGCCGGAAGGCGTGGAGATCAGCCAGATCGTACTTGCCGCGCCGGATGTCGATGCCGACACTTTCACGAACCTTGCGCGGACCATCAAAGGCCTCGCCAAGAACGTGACGCTGTATGTCGCCTCCAACGACCGGGCGCTGATCGTGTCACGCAACTTCTGGGGCAGCTACCGGGCGGGCGATGTGCCGCCGGCCGGACCGCTGATCATCGACGGCATCGATACGATCGACGTTACGGCGGCCTCGACCGACACCTTCGCCATCAATCACTCGGGCTATGCATCCAACAACAAGCTGCTGGACGACATCGGCGAGCTGATCCGGACGGGCCGCCGGCCGCCGGAAATGCGCTCCCTGAAGCCCGGCAAGATCACCGGTCCGAGTGGAGACTACTGGCGCTTTGCACCGGCACCGCCTTGACGCCAGCCGCGCCGCCGCCCTCGACGCGGCGAGGCGAAGGGTTTTGTTTACCCTGAATTGCGAAGCTCGCCGCGAGGCCGACCGTCCGTCGGCCTAGAGGGCGCGCGCCGGTCAGCCGGCGGGTCGCAATGTGGTGCATGCGTTGGCAGCGGCTTTCCGTCTTTGAAACCCTTGCGTCCGGTTCCTGGGCGCTGGCAGGTCGGCGTCTTGGGCCGTCCATCGCCCTCGCGTGCCTGACGGTGTGCGGTGCTCTCGTCCTGGCACCGGCGCTGTTGCCGGCCGAAGCGGAAGAGCTCATCGAGGACGGTGACGTCGACGACGTCGGTCCCGTCGGTGACGCAGGCATGCCCGCCACGAACCCGCGCGTGAAGTCGATCCTGGCGGCACACCCGCGGGAATTCGTGACGATCTGCGTTGCGGGATGCAGTGGCAAGCCGTCAATCGTGCAAATCCTGCCGATGCCGGCGACGGACCGTGCCGGCGAGATGCGCACGACTGCGGGAAGCATGAACGGGCCGCACAAGGGCCGCCCGGCCAATGCGACCGGCTTCGGCGCGGCGGATCCCAATGCCATCACCTGCGTCGCCGGATGCGGCGGCCGGCCCGGGCAGGTGCTGCAGCGGTTGCCGGATTTGCCGACGCAACGGCCGCCGCCGCGGAAGGAAGCGGAAGCCGGCAACGAGCCGCTCGACATTGGCCGCTGAGGGCCGGTTACTCGATCAGCTTGCGCACGTCCTCGTACGTAGCGACCTTGTAGACCATGCCGTTCTTGATGAAGTAGAGCCAATCGAGCTTTTCGCTGGAGGCCAGATCCTCGGGCGTCACCGACTGCAGTGCGTCGAAGTTCTGCTTGCGGAAAAGCACCGCCGTCGTCTTCGAGGACTCGGCGTCGAGATAGCCCCAGTCCTCGCGTTCGGGCAGGCGCGTCGCCGCTTCGGGTTCGAACACCACCTCGTTCAGTGCAGTTGGGGGTAGCGTCCCTGCCTTGATGTACTCGAGCGCCGCCTCGACGAAACCGATCTGCACGAGCCCCGAGCAGATGAACTCTGTCGGCGCGTCCCAATTGCGCTCACGGAAGCGGCGCATCGTCTTGCGGTCCCCGCTGACGCTGCGTTCGACACCGAACCACAGATTGCGGGCGATGGTGCCGATGGCCCAGTAGTTATAGGTGGCCTTGATCTTGTCGAGCAGCAGCCCGCGCACGCGGCTCTGCTTGACTTCGTCGAACCATGGCTGCTTGAAGCGCTTGATGGCGATGAAGGCGCTCTTGTCGGCGATGTAGTCGCGCAGGTTCGTGAGGTCGACGCCGCTGGTGCCCGACTCGATGACGAAGGTGCTGGTGTAGCCGCTCTCGAACTGCGGCCCGGTGAACACCATCGCCGCATGCGAGAAGGGTGAGTTGGTGGCCCAGCGGATGGCCCAGGAGGAGACGTCCCACGCGCGGCGCGTCAAGACGACGTCGGCGCGTTCCAAGTACTTGCCGGCGAGGAAGTCCTCGACCGGCATCGGCCACACCTCCTCCACCACTTCCTCTTCCAGCGGCAGCGGCTCTGGCGCTGCCGGCTGCGCGGCAGGGTCGGCGGCCGGCGCAGTAGGGGCATCGGTAGCGGCCGGCGGCGTGGCTTGCGTCTCCGCGGGAGCGGGCTCGGCGAGCGGTGGCGCGGCGGTTTCAGGCGGCACGGCCGGGACCGGCGACGGCGGCGTCACGGCAAAGGTCGTGGTGGCGATGGCAGCAAATGCCAGCGCGCTCAATCCGGCTGCGACGAGGTAGCGTTTCATCGACGGCCCCCTGATGAACCCGAACGTCCCATACGCCAATGGCAGGGCAAGCGCCGCCAGCATAGCCGGTTAACGAGTGCGTGGCACCGCACCGCTGCCGGCTCGAACTTAGCCGAGACCGGCACTGCGGCCTACGGGCATCATGGCGCTTGCCGAGCCGCGCGGCCTCGTCCAAAAGACGGCACCCTTAACGCTGACGAGGACACGGGCGCGGTCATGATTGCGGCGCCGCCGGCAAATTTCGAGGCTCTCGAGGCGCAAGCCCGTACGCTGCTGGCGGTGTTCATCGCCGCCGGCTACGAGGCCGTTGCGCCCGAGGTCATCCAGCCGGCCGGCGTATTCCTGGACGTCGTCGGCGAAGCGCTGCGCGGCCGCACCTACGTGTTCACCGACATGGACGGCAAGGAGCTGTGTCTGCGGCCGGACCTCACAGTGCCGACGTGCCGTCTCTATCTGCAGCGGCACCCCGCGGCCGACAGCGAAGCATACTATAGCTACAACGGGCCGGCCTTCCGCTTTCAACCGGCGAGCGCCGACGCAGCGCACCCGCGCGAATTCCGTCAGGCCGGCATCGAAGCTTTCGGCGATAAGGACGCGGGGGAAGCCGATGCGCGCACGCTGGTCCTGGTGCTGCGCGCGCTGCAGCAGGCCGGTCTGCCGGGCTGGAAGCTCCGCATAGGCGACGTGGCGCTGTTCGACGCTCTGCTGCGCTCGGCCGACATTCCCGAGCGCTGGCGCCGCCGCTTGCGGCATCAGTTTCTGCGACCCGAGGCATTTCGCGCCGAGCTGAAGCGACTGTCGACCAACCCGGCACGCTCGGCCGCCGCCTTCCCGCGCGCCCTCATCGAAGCGCTCGACCCGAACGACCCGGAGAAGGCCGAGCTCCTCGTAACCGAGCACCTCGAGCAGGGCGCCATCGAGCTCATCGGTACTCGCTCTGCGGCGGAGATCGCCGAAGGGCTGCTCGCCATTGCCGCCGACGCCAAGGCGCCGCCGCTGAAGCCCGAGAACGCGGCGCTTATCGAAGCCTATGTGCGGACGAAGACAGCGGCACCGCAGGCGCCGGCGGTGTTGCGCCGGCTGGTCGGCAACGCCAGCGCGGCATTCAACGAGGCGCTCGACGCCTACGAGCGGCGCGCCATGCTGCTCGGCGAGAGCGGCGTCGACATGGGCGCTGCGGATTTCTCCGCCGAGTTCGGGCGCAGCGTCGGCTACTACACGGGCTTCGTCTTCGAAGCGGTTGTCGATGTGCTCGGCCCCGCCAGCCCTGTTGGTGGTGGTGGCCGCTACGACGGCTTGCTGAAAGCGGTCGGCGCGCCGCGCAACGTTCCCGCCGTCGGCGCCGCCATCCACACCGAACGCCTGCTGGCAGTCATGCGCGGAGGCAGACGATGAGCGCGCGCATGACATTTGCCGTTCCCTCGAAGGGGCGGCTGATGGAGCAGACGGCGGAGTTTCTCGCGACCGCCGGGTTGAAGCTGCGCAAGGTCGGACACGACCGCGGCTATCGCGGCGAGCTCGAGGGCGTCGACGGCATCGACGTCGCCTTCATCTCCGCGTCCGAGATCGTCGCCGCGCTCGGCTCGGGACGCGCGCACATCGGCGTCACGGGCGAGGATCTCGTGCGCGAGAACATCTCCAACGCCGACGAGTGCGTGGCACTGGTGAAGCAGCTCGGCTTCGGCAGCGCCAACGTTGTTGTCGCGGTGCCGCGCTGCTGGCTCGACGTCAGCGAGGTGGCGGACCTCGAGGCCGCCGCGGCGATGTTCCGGCGCGAGCACGGGCGCCCCATCCGCGTGGCCACCAAATACCTCAATCTGGCGCGGCGCTTCCTGTCCGGCAAAGGCCTCGCCGATTACCGCATCGTCGAGAGCCTGGGCGCCACCGAAGGCACGCCGGCGGCCGGCACTGCCGATCTCATCGTCGACATCACGACGACCGGCGCCACGCTCGCCGCCAACGGGCTGAAGATCCTCGAGGACGGCGTCATCCTGCGCTCGCAGGCGAACCTCGTCGTCTCCAAGCGGGCGGATTGGAATGCGCACACGACAAAGGCGCGCGATGCCTTGCTCGCGCGCCTCGGTATTCCCGTGAAGTAGGCCAGAGCCGCAAGCTGCGGCTCCGGGTGTCATCAGCGGTCGGGACGCACGAAGGCGTCGACGCGCATACCCGGCAGCAGCGGCACCTTGCCGTCGAGGTTGATGGTCATCTCCAGCACCTCGATGTCCGACGGACGCCGTGGGCCGCGCGCGGTAATGCGCGGGGTGGCCATGGTCGGTGCCAGGTCGGCGACGGTGCCTTCGAAGTCGCGGCCCGGATAGTTGATCGAGCGCACGAATGCTTTCTGCCCGACCTTGATCTTGGCGACGTCGCCGTCGTCGACCTCGGCCTTGACGCGCACGTTCGACATGTCGCCGACGACGGCCAGCGGGTGCTCGGGCGACGGCGCCACGATCTCACCCTTTTTGGCGTTGAGCTGCAGCACGTTGCCGGCGCGCGGCGTGCGGATGCGCGTCTTGTCGAGCTGCGAGGCAGCCAGCGCCACCTCGGCGCGCGCCGAGGTAAGCGCCGACTCGAACTGATTGGGCGACGGCAAGCTCGCCTTCGCCTGCGCCTGCGCATAATTGAGGCGCTCGCGCTCGACACGCTCCTGCGCTTTGGCCAGGCGGCGACGTGCGTCGGAAAGCTGCTGTTCGGTCGCCTCGCCGCGGCGCTTGCCGCTGAGGGCGGCGTCGAGTTCGAAGCGCGCGCCGATGACCTCGCGCTCGGCCGAGTAGACGTTGTCCTCGCCCTTGGTCACGTCCTCGCGGCCGGAGGTCGACGGCTCGGCGTCGCGCTGGCGCTTGCGCAGGCCGGCCGCGGCTTCCGCCGCCGCCAGACGCGCGCGCGCCTCCTCGTCGTCGAGGCGCATAATAAGCTCGCCTTCCTCTATCTTGTCGTTCAGCTTCACCGGCACGTCGGCGACCTGGCCGAGAATGGCGGCGCCGATGTTGACCTCGCCGTTGCCGGGCTCGACGCGGCCGGGGGCCGCCGCCACCCAAGGCGTGCCGGTCTTGGCCTCTGCCTTGGTGGTCTTGTCGTCTCCAGAGAAGTACGTGCCTTCACTCAACACGTAGCCGCCGAGACCGGCGACGACGAGAGCGACAACAATTCCAACAGTTCTAAGCATGACGTCTGATCCTATAGCGGCCGCCGAGCGAGCTCGGGGGAGTGGTGGGATTATCGTCGCCCGGCTGGTCGCCGTTGGGCTGGTCTACCGGCTGGGCAAGTGAGGCAAGAGCGTCGTGATGGGGATCGGCACCACCGTAGGTCGGGTTGGCGCCTTTCTTCGGCCGCTCGTCGCTGTGAATTTTTCCGTCTTCGATACGCACGATGCGGTCTGCATAGGGGAGCGTGCGGTGGTCGTGTGTAACGGCGAGAACAGCCCGGTTAGGATCTTTGGCGACCTCCGAAAGGAGCGCCATCACCGCGCGTCCGTTCTCCGCGTCGAGTGCCGCCGTCGGCTCGTCGGCAAGGATGACCGACGGCGCGCCGGCAAGCGCACGCGCCAGAGCGACACGCTGCTTCTCGCCGCCAGACAGCTTGGCGGGATAGGCCTTGGCGCGATGACCGAGGCCGACCGCGATCAGCGCGTTGAGGGCGTGCGTCGGCGGATCGACGACCGGCTTTGCCCGCACGTCGAGCGCCAGCATGACGTTCTCGCTCGCCGTCATCGTGGGGAACAGGTTGTACCCCTGAAAGACGAAGCCGACGTGGCGGCGCCGGATGTTGGCGAGGCCTTCGGCGTCCTGCCCCAGCGTGGAGTTTCCGGCCACCTCGATGTGGCCTTCGGTCGGCGACAGGATGCAGCCGAGGATCGACAGCAGCGTCGTCTTGCCCGATCCCGAAGGGCCCATGAGCAGCGTCAGCTCGCCGGCGTAGAGCCTTAGGTCGACGCCTTTCAGCGGCCTGACCTCGCCGGCGCCCGAGCCGAACACCTTGACGATGTCGCGGGCATCGAGAAGCACCTTGCGGTTGGCGTTGGCGTCGGTCATCGGCTGAACACTCCTGCGGGATCGATGCGCGTCACCTTGAAGATCGCCGATACGGCGGCGATGGCGCACATTCCAATGGTCAATGCGAAGAGAAGCACGGCAAGGCCGGGCGTCATGATGATGAACAACGTCGAATCCTTGGACGCCCAGATCACAAGCAACGAGATGACCATGCCGATGACATAGCCGACGAGAGCGCTGAGCATCGCCTGGATGAGGATGACCTTGTGGATGTAGCCGGCCGAGGCGCCGAGCGCGCGCAAGGTGGCGAACTCGTTCAAGTGGTCCTTGGTGCTCGAGTAGAGCGTCTGTGCGACGATGACGACGCCAACGATCATGCCGAGCGCGGCACCGGCGATCAACGCGGCGCCGGCACCGGTCTGGAACAACCAGTAGTCGACGCTAAGATTGCGGAATTCCTGCTGGGTCAGCACCTCGCGATCCGGCAGCCGCGCTTTCAGATCGGCTCGCACCTTTTCGAGATCAGCGCCGGGAGCGAGGCGTATGAGGGCATACGAGGCCTGGTTGGCGGGGGCATCGAGCAGCATGCGCGCCAGCTTCAGCGAGGTGAACACATAGGGCAGCGTGGTGAAGGAGCGAATGCCGTGGGTGATAGCGGCGATTTTCACGCGCACGCCGTTGAGCTCCGCGGACTCGCCGTTCTTCTCGACGCCGAGATCCTTGAAATACGTGTCGTCGACGGCGACGGCGAGCGGCGCTTCGAGATCGCCGAGGCTGCCTTCGATGAGGTTCCACGGTTTCAGCGTGCCGTTCTTGTGATCGGAACCGACCAGCAGCACGGCGGTGGAGCCGCCCTTGGGTTTGCGCCAGGCGGCAAAGCCGACGACCAGCTCCTCGCTGTCTGCAACGCCCGCGGTCGAGAGCACGGAATGCTTCTCATGCCCGATCAGCAGCGAGGGATCATCGAAGCTCTTGGTGCCGAGCGGCGCGACCCACAGGTCGCCCTTCGCCTGGTCGAGCATGGCGGCGATCATGCGCTCCGAGCCGATGTAGAGGCCGCACTGCACGGCGACGAGCACGACAGAGAAGACGATGCCGGTGAGCGTGACGATAAGGCTGAGACGGTCGTGAAACAGGTTTCGGTAGGCAAGCTTGGCCGCCATCTTGACGGCCTTCGGCTTGCCCTGAGGAGTTTGCGCCGCGAGCGGCATAGTGTCGGCATGCGCCTGCATCGGTGATCCCTTCGCCCCGCGTAATGCATTGCGGTGGTTTATGGCGGTCTGTTGAAATATGCCCGGCCGGTGCCGGAGATTGTCATGAAGCCGCGAGCCGGTCCATCAACCGGCTCGCCGCCTATCGGAAGGTCAATTCTTACTCGCAGGGCACACTGAGCGTCATGCCAACGGAGGGAAAGAACTTCTTGCAGTCAAGCTTCGCCGCCTTTTCCGGCTTGGAAACCGCGGGTTTGGCTTCGACGGTCTTGGTCTCGGCCTTGACCTCGACGGGCGTCACCGTCTCAGGGTCGACCGCGGCCGTGGAATCCAGCGCCGCCGTGGTGATCGACGAGTTCTCGTTTTCGGCGATCACGTCGGCCTCGACGACCGGCGCCGTGGCGACGACCTCCGGCTTGGCAACCTTCTCGACCTTGGCCACCTTCGGCTCGGAGACCTTGCGCTTGGCGACGTAGACCTTTTCCTTCTTCACGCGGCGCGCGATGTAGCGCTTGCGGTGGTAGTGCTTCTTGTAGCCGCCGCCGTTGCCGTGCGCGAATGACGGGCCGCCGAAGCCGAAGCCGATGCCGATGCGCAGGCCGGCTTCCGCGGTGGACGAGTACATGGTCGCGACCGCGATGAGCGCGGCGATGAGGGCGACCGGTAACTTAGACATTTTCTGCTTCCTCCAGTGGATGCAAGCTTGTGTTTCATCGATGAGCCGACGTTCGATCGCTCACCTTGCCGCCATAGTGGCGGGGTCGGCGCGTGGACGCTGTTCCGACAGGGACATGCGAGAAAGAATTCGCGAGGCGCGTATTGGCCAAACGAAAGCGGCCCCGGAGGATGTCCGGGGCCGCTGGTCGTTGGAGTTATTTCTGTCCGCAGGGGACGCTGAGTGTCATGCCGACCGAAGCGAAGAAGGTCTTGCAGCCAAGGTCGCCGGCGGTGGCCACCTTTTGCTCGGCTTTCTTGGCCGGCTTCTCGGCGACCTTCTTTTCCGTCTTCGGCTTCTTGACCTCGGCAACCTTCTCCTCGGTGGTGATCGACGAGTTCTCGATCTGGGCGACGTCCGCGGTTTCTTCGATCGGCTCGGCAGCCGGCGCTTCGGTCTCGGCCTTGGCCACGACGGCCGGCTTGGAGACGGTGCGGCTGGCGACCTCTGCCCGCGGCTTGGAGCGGCGAACCGATTGGTATCTGGCCCGGCGATAGACGCGGGAGGCGCCACCACCACCGCCGCAACCGGCCTTGTGCACCTCCGAGAAGTCGGCGGGGGCCTTGATGCGAACGTTAAAGCCGGCTTCGGCGCCGGACGCGATCGCGGTCACGGCGAGCAGGGTGGCGGCGATCACGGTGAGTAGCTTGTTCATGGTCGTCTCCAGAAGGTTGGTGTTCATCACTGAGGCCAAGATGCGCGAAGCCCCGTGCCGGCGCTGTCCCTGGCGGAACAAGCGCGAAATTTCCGTCGCGGCCGTTCGCGGCGGGCAAAAAAAATCCCGGCGCGAGGCCGGGATGCAGTTGCTGGAGGTCGGGGTGGGTAAAGGGGTCAGTCGCAGGGCACCGACAGGGTCATGCCGACGGCGGGCAGGTACGCCTTGCAGCCAATGGACTTGACGGGCCGCACGTAGCTGTCGTCCTCGGCGACTTCGCGCCGGCTGGAGTCCGAGCCCGTGGAAATCGAAGAGTTCTCGTTGGCGACCTTGATGCGCGGCGACGGGCTCTGCGTGCGCGGCGTAGGATCGGGCTTCGGCTCGGCCGTTTGCCGTTCGGCAGCCGAAGACTCGGACGACCGCTTCGCCTGGGCAGCCTTGGCTTGAGCGGCTTGCTCACGGCGGCTTGCAGATCGCAAACCCGAGCCGCGGCCTCCGGAATTGTAGGCCTCCTCGGCGGCTTCCTCGCGCGCAGCCTGGCGTTCATAGGCGCGCTCATAGGCGGCTTCTTGCGCCTCGTAGGCACAATCCTCGTCACAAGCATGGGCGCCGGCGCTGAAGGAGGCGCTTAGGGCCATGCAGGCGGCGGCCGCCACGGTCAATGTCTTGATCATCGTCGTCCCCAAAGTTTGCATCGCGCACAATGATGCCGGGGCGCGGTTGTTCGGGCTGTTCCGGGCGTAACACGTGCGCTTTGCGCCGCATGGAGAGCGCCCGGCCGCGCCACAAAACAATCGATCCCGGCGGTGAGGCCGGGATCGATGAAACTTTGGACGTTTGAAGCGCCGCTGCGGCCTACTCGCAGGGGGCCGAGAGGGTCATGCCGACCGAGGGGAAGAACTTCTTGCAGTCGAGGTTCTTCGTCTCCTGGCTGGCCGTGTCGATCTTCTTTGAGGCATCGGCGGTCGTCGCTGAGGTGAGCGAGATCGATGAATTCTCCGACTGGGCAGCGGCGAGGTCGGTCGAACCGTTGGTCACCGGCGACACGGGCGCGCCGTCCTCGGTGGCGATGCCGCTGGCTTCGGTGCTGGCGGCGACGGCCGGAGCGGTCTCGGCCGGCTCCTTGGAGGCTTCCTGCGTCGGCTCCGACTTCGACTTCTTGGCGGTGCGTGACGGGGCCTTCTCGCGGCGGGAAGCGCGCTCTTTCTTGCGCGAGGTGTACTCGCGTGCCTCGCTACGGCGGTTGCTGCCGTTGGACATTGCGCCCAGAGCACCGAGGGCGATACCGCCGACACCGATGCCGATGCCAACCCGCATCCCGGCCTGTGCCGTCGCCGCGAAGGAGGAAATTGCGAAGATGAGGGCGGTGGCGAGGGCGAGCAGCTTAGTCATGACTTTCTCCGTCGGTTCAGTGCTTGGTGCCCGGCTGGGCTTCCATGACGCTGAGAGTGACGCGAACGCCATCATGCCGCTGTTCCGGTCGGAACAGGACAAAAATCTTCAGCCTCCGCGCCGGCAAAAGCGCCTGCGGACCGGCTATCTGGGCGAATATCGAGCAGCGTCAAAATGTTGGCACTGGAACCGGTGGATCGTCTTTTTTTGCTCCTAGCTTGGCGGTTGAAGACGGCGCGGCACGGCGCCGACGCGAAAGGTACGTGAAGGGATGGTAGGGGGGCTGACCCGGCGAAGCTGTTCCGGGCGGAACAGGGTGGCTAGTGGTGCACGCAAACAGCGTCGCCCACGGAATAACATCGCGGTTAGAATTGTGCTGCCGTACGGGCGCTTAGCCTGCTAGGGTAGGGGTTAGGAGACGGAATGCGTGCTCATTCCCGATCCGGCGGGCGCGCGGGCAGTTGCCAAGCCGGTTCGATCGACGTAACGCTGGCAAAACCTCGGACAAGATTCAGATTCGCATGCGCCTCAACAAATCCACGAGCCACGCCGTTCGCATCTTGATCGACTGCGCCAAGGCGGAAGGCCGGCTCATCAAGGTCGCCGAGATCGCCGAGCGGCTCGAGATCACCCCGCAGAACGCCTTCAAGATCGTGCATATGCTGTCGAAGGCCGGCTTCCTCGGCTCGGTACGCGGACGCCACGGCGGCGTGCGACTGGCCCGCCCGGCGGCGAAGATCCGCATCGGTGATGTGGTGCGCTCGATCGAGACCATGGGCCCCGAGGAGAAGGGCGCCGGCGGCCGCGGCAGCCTGCACCGCATCGTCGACGACGCCCTGGATGCCTTCATCAGCGTGCTCGACCAGCACACCCTCGAAGACATGGCCGCCGCCCACCAGGCGCAGGCGAGCCGCGACTCCGGCGGCCGCAGCGGCAAGAATCCCCTGCGCGCCCCCGCGTCCCGCACCCGGCGCGGCCAGCAGTCGGCCCCGCGGGCGCTTGGTTAACGCCACGGTTGTAACCGGCGGAACTGCGCCCTCACGGCCGCTCGCTAAAACGTGCGGCGTATCAGCCCTTGACATACGCTGCCGGGGCTTCAAAAGTTGAAATCGACTTTCCATATTTAAGGCTCGCGCGGCCTTGGAGAAAACGCGCGCAAGGGTGCTCCGATGATCGTCTGTTCCTGTACCGTCATTTCTGACCGCGACATCGAAGGTGCGCTGCTCGAAATCTTGCGCGCGCCTGATGCGCCAATTCCGACTCCCGGCATCGTCTATCGTCATCTCTCCAAGCGGATGAACTGCTGCGGCTGCGCGCCGCTCGCCGTCGAGACGATTTACAACAAGGTTGAAGAGCTCGAGAAGAAAGGGCTGATTTGCCCCACCATTTGCGCATCGACGCGCAGCAAGCTTCTCGAGTTCACCTCGCGCCGTTCGATCTCGCGCAGCGGCGCGAAGAATTCTGAGTCGGAGACTCAGGGTTCAGAGGATAGCGTTCGCAAAATTGCCTGAGCGAGCGCGTCGGCGTTTTTTACGCTGGCATCGTCTGCATTAACCAACCACAATCGCCCTCGCGTCCTCGTTCGAGGAACGCTGCACTGAGTCATGTCGCGGCCAGCCCGCCGATTACTCAGCTATCCCAATACGAATCCGCCAGGCACGGAAGAGGGCAGCCATGAAAGGCAATAAGGAAGTTATCGATGCGCTGAATTTTGCTCTGAAGTTGGAGCTCGGCGCGGTCAATCAGTACTGGCTGCATTATCGTCGTCTCGACGACTGGGGCTACACGAAGATCGCCAAGAAGGAGCGCGAAGAGTCCATCGAGGAGATGCATCACGCCGACAAGCTGATCACGCGCATCATTTTCCTCGAGGGCTTCCCCAAGATGCAGGAGATCGCACCGATGATGATCGGCGAGAACCTGAAGGAAGTTCTCGAGTGTGACCTGAAGGGCGAGTACATCGCGCAGGAGTTCTACTCCAAGGCGCGCGAGCTGTGCCGGCAGCACAAGGACTATGTGTCCATGGACCTGTTCGAGGAGCTGCTCAAGGATGAGGAGGGCCACATCGACTTCATCGAGACGCAGCTCGATCTATTGAAGAGCATCGGTATTCAGAACTACGGGCAACTGCAGGCCGCCTCGGCCGACAAGGTCGAAGGCCACGCGGACTGAGTGCGCAGAGGCGGCTTAGGAGCCGTAGCGTTCGGCATCGAGGGCGCGGAAGTGTCCGCGCCCTTGCAGCCAAACCATCAGCATCAGCGCCGGGATGGCGGTGAGCGAGGTGCCGAGGAAAAACAGCGGCCAGCCAAGCGCCGCGGCGGCAAACCCGGTTCCAGCCGAGAACAGCGTGCGCCCCGTCGAGGCGAGCGCCGTGAGCAGCGCGTATTGCGTCGCCGTGTGCAGTGGATTGCGGCAGAGCGCCGAGAGGTAGGCGACGAAGATCACCGTGCCGATGGCGCCGCAGAAGTTCTCGACGATGATGGCGACGGTCAGCGCCTCGGGGCTCGGGGTCTGGTAGCCGAGCCAGATGAACGCCAGGTTGGAGAACATCTGCAGGAAGGCGGCGATCCACAGCGCGGTGACGAGGGGCAGCGCGCGCGCCACTGCCCCGCCGACAAAGCCCCCGACCAGCAGCGCGGCGAGGCCGACGCCTTTGACGATCGCCGCGTACATGGCCTTCGTGTAGCCGAGCGACAATACGAACGGCGCCGTCATCGTACCCGCGAGCGCGTCGCACAGTTTGAACAGGATGACGAACAGCAGGATGGCGATTGCCGCATCGCGAACGAGGAACTCAGAAAAGGAATCCCGCGCGGTCGCATAAAGACGCTCGATCGGACTTCCTTGGGGCGCATCGCGGAGATCCGTCTTCGGCTCGCGCGCGACGAGTGCCGCGAACAATCCGACGAGCACCAGCAGAGCCGCGGCGGCATAGGCGAGCGGCCACACCGCTTCTTTCGACAGGCCGTACGATTCGAGCCACGCACTGAAGCCGATGACGCCGGCGCCCGAGGCGAGCATGCCGATGCGATAGGCGGCGACGTAACCCGCCATGCCCGCCGCCTGCTCGTCTACGGGCAGGCTCTGCACGCGATAGGCATCGACGACGATGTCCTGCGTCGCCGAGGCAAAAGCGACGATGAGTGCGCCCAGGCCGATCATCCACGGCGCATTTATGGGATCGCGCGTGCCGAGGAAGACAATTGCCGCCATCAGGACGAGCTGCGAGGCGATGAGCCAGGCGCGGCGCCTTCCGAAGCGACGTGAGAGGCCCGGCACCTGCCAAGCGTCCACCACCGGCGCCCAGATGAATTTCAGGGTGTAGGGGAGGCCGGCCAGCGACAAAAGACCGATCGTCCCCAGGTCGACGCCGCTGTCCGACATCCACACGCGCAGCGTCTCGCCCGAGAGTGCCAGCGGCAGACCGGCGGAAAAGCCGAGCAGCATGACGACGAGCACGCCGGGGCGCAGGTAGACCGTCAGGGCGGAGAGGTATGATGGTTTCTGCGGATCGCTTGTCGTCGGGGCGCTCATACGTGGATCGGCTCCGATGGGAATGGCGGGCAGGGCTTGCTACTAAGGCGTGGCGCATCTGTCGATGGCAGAAG
This sequence comes from uncultured Alphaproteobacteria bacterium, assembly GCA_963812795.1. GTDB lineage: Bacteria > Pseudomonadota > Alphaproteobacteria > Rhizobiales > Hyphomicrobiaceae > Hyphomicrobium_A. The sequence continues at coordinate 122,676 of CAWEWG010000008.1, forward strand.
TGACCGCAGTGCGGCGTTAAGCAACCGGGAGGGCGGCATGGGGCGCTACGTGCTGGCGATCGACCAGGGGACGACGTCATCGCGCGCGCTTTTGTTCGACGCGGCCTGTCAGGTGGCCGCCGTCGCGCAAAAGGAGTTCACCCAGCATTTCCCGCGCTCAGGTTGGGTCGAGCACGACGCCGAGGAAATTTGGTCCAGCGTGCTGGCGACCGCCCGCGAGGCCGTCGCCAAGGCTGGCGGCCCGCACGCCATCGTCGGCATCGGCATCTCCAACCAGCGCGAGACGTCGATCGTCTGGGAGCGGGCAACGGGGCGGCCGATCCATAATGCCATCGTCTGGCAGGATCGGCGCACGGCGGAAGTCTGCGAGGCGCTGCGTGCCGCCGGCCACGAGCGCGTGGTGACCGAGAAGACCGGGCTGCTGCTCGATCCATATTTTTCAGCGACCAAGATCGCCTGGATCCTCGATCACGTCCCCGGCGCGCGCCAACGCGCCGAGCGCAGCGAGCTCGCCTTCGGCACTGTCGACTGCTTTCTGTTGTGGCGCCTGACGGGCGGTCGCGTGCACGCAACCGACGTGACCAACGCCGCGCGCACCTGCCTGCTCGACATTCGCACCGGCCGCTGGGACGACAAGCTGCTCGACATTTTCCGCGTGCCGCGCGCGCTGCTTCCCGAGCTGCGTGACAACGCGGCGGAGTTTGGCGCCACCGAGGCGGAGCTGCTCGGCGCCTCGATACCCATTCGTGGCATGGCCGGCGATCAGCAGGCGGCGACTATCGGACAGGCGTGCTTCACGCCGGGCATGCTGAAGTCGACGTACGGAACCGGCTGCTTTGCGGTGCTCAACACCGGCAGCGAAGCGATCGCCTCCAAGCATCGGCTGCTGACCACCATCGCCTATCAGCTCGGCGGCAACCGCACGTACGCGCTGGAGGGCTCGATCTTCGTCGCCGGCGCCGCGGTGCAGTGGCTGCGCGACGGCTTGAAGGTCATCGCGCGCGCCTCCGAGGCCGGCGGCATGGCGGCCCGCGCGGATGCCGAGCAGGATGTGGTGCTGGTGCCGGCGTTCGTCGGTCTCGGCGCGCCGTATTGGGATCCCGATTGCCGCGGCGCGTTGTTCGGCCTAACGCGCAACACCGGCCCTAACGAGCTGGCGCGCGCCGCGCTGCAGTCGGTGTGCTTCCAAACCTATGACCTGCTGCAAGCGATGCGCGCCGATTGCCCGGCGGCGGCGCGTGCTGTGTTGCGGGCCGATGGCGGCATGGCGGCGTGCGATTGGACGATGCAGCGGCTGGCCGACATCATCGATGCGCCTGTCGACCGGCCGAAGGTGGTGGAGACGACGGCCCTGGGCGCGGCCTATCTCGCCGGCCTGCAAGCCGGCTTCTATCCCGAGCCGGCCCGCTTCGCCGATATGTGGTCGCTCGACAGGCGCTTCACGCCCGGCATGCCGGCGGCCGAGCGCTCGCGCCTCCTCTCCTCCTGGCACGACGCCGTCGCGCGAACGCTGACTCGTAGGTAGTGAGATAGAAAGTGCTCCTCCTGGATCCCGGATCGCGCTCGGCGATGCCTCGCGTGTCCGGGATGACAGCTAGTGCGCGCGTCGTCTCAATCCGACTGTCATCCCGGACGAGTGACGGCGCAGCCGGAACAAGATCCGGGACCCAGCACAAAATGCGTCGAAGACACGAACCTAGCGGATGACGGCGACGACGCGGGCGGGGGCGGCGGAGGCGCCGACGATGCGTAACGGGAACACCATCACTTCGAAGCCGTGCGGCGGCAGCGCGCCGAGGTTGGTGAGTTGCTCCATGTGCCAATAGGGGCGCCGCTGGCCGACGCGGTGCGCCTCCCAGAACAGCGTGTCGTCGTTGTTTTCTTTCGAACGGGCGATTTGCGCGCGGAACGGCAAATCCCATCCCCACTGGTCGATGCCCATGACGGTGGGGCCGCGGTCGAGCAGCCATTCGGTCGCCGCGGCGCTCATGCCGGTGCCGCGTTTCCAGAATTCCTTGGTGCCCATCAGCTTATCGCGTCCGGTGCGGATCAGCACGATGGTGCGTTCGTCCAGCGCGGCACCGGCCTTGGCCAGCGCCGCCTCGAGGTCGGCGGGCGTAATGGCGTCGTCGTCGGCCTTGTGCGTGAGGTCGAGAACGACACCGGGACCGATGCATTTCTCCAGCGGCATCTCGTCGATGGTCTGCGCGCGCGTGCCGCCCGACGTCGGCCCGTAGTGCCACGGCGCATCGATGTGTGTCGTCGAATGCACGCCCATCTTGGCGATGGTGTCGTCGGCCCAGCCGACGAAATCGCGCGGAAAAAGCCGCGCTGGCAGCCCCAGCAGCCACACGAGGAGCTTGGCCGCGCGATGCGGCTTGTGGCGGATGCGCACCTGCATGAAATGCGGATCGCCCTTGTTGAACTGGATCGGTTTGCTGAGATCGATGACTTTCATGCTGCCTCTAGTCGATGCGGTTCGATAGGGTGCCGATGCCGTCGATGGCGAGCGCGATGGTGTCGCCGCGTTCGAGCAGCCGTCCATGCTCGATGCCGCTGCCGCCGGGCAGAGTCCCGGTACCGAACAGCTCGCCGGGATATAGCTGCTCGCCGCAACTGGCGTGCGCCAGCACCTCGCCGAGCGACCAGCGGGCGTCGCGCGTTGCGCATTTGGCGACCAGCGCGCCGTTGAGATGCACGCTGCCCGTGAGTGTACGCCAACGCGGCAGGATCTCGTCGGCACTGACGACGACGCTCGACATGGCCGAGCGGAAGTGCTTGGACTTCTGCGGGCCGAAGCCGGAGCTCATCTCGTCAAGCTGGACGTCGCGCGCGGAAAAGTCGTTGAGCACGACGAAGCCGCCGATGGCAGCCTCGGCAGTCGCCGGGTCGGCGTCGCGCAACGGACGGGCAAGGACGAAACCGAGCTCGAGCTCGTAGTCGAGCGCCTGCGCGTACGGCGGCACGGCAATATCGTCGCCATCGGTCGCGAACGTCAGATGATTGCCCATGTAGTAGATCGGTTGCCGGTGCCACAGCGCGTGCGGCTTGAGCTTAGGGAAGGTGCGGCGCGTCACCGTCTCGTACGCGGCGACGAGAGGGGCGACGGCGGGCATGAAGCGGCGCACGAAGCCGCGCGCGGCATCGACGGCATGTGCCTCATACAACATAAAATCGCGAAACGAGCGCGGCTCGAACGGCAATCGGGCGGAGCCGCCCGCCGTCGGCGCCACCTCACCGGCCGCCTCCGCCAGGCGTTCGCGAACCTCCGGCGGGAGCGCCAGGAGGCCGATCACGTCGTCGACAACGCCTTGATCGAATGAGGGGATTTCAGCCGCTGCAGCGGCCGCCGGCACCCAACCCTGCGGCGTCTGCAACTCGACGCGCGTTGTGCCGCCGCCGGCTTTGACGCGCCGCAACCTCATGCCGACAACGCCGCTTCAAGTCTGGCTCTCATTGTCCTCACCGCCTTTAGACTTTCGGAACGGGCGAATACGTACGACGTTGTACGAGGTTCGGCGTTTTTCTTTGAGGAGAGGAAACAGCATGACAAAAACCAGAACAATAACGATGGGTATCTTTGCCGCGGCGGCACTTGCGCTCAGTGCCGGTGCCGCGTTCGCCGACCACTTCGTCGGCACGTGGAAGGTGAAGGATTCGGGCGGCAAGGACTTCAATATCGTCGTGGCGAAAGATGGCACAGCCAGCGCCGACCGCAGTGGCGAAGGCATGAAAGGCACGTGGGCCGAGGAAGGCGACGCCGTGACGATCACCTGGGACACCGGCTGGAAGACCAAGATCGCCAAGGACGGCGATGGCTACAAGAAGACGGCCTACGAGGGCGACGCGGAAAAGAGCTCGTCGGCTGCCGAGAAGGCGAAGTAATGCGAGGGGCGGGGCGCCGATGACGGCGCCCCGTTGTTCAACGCGGAGAGCGGGAGGCGGAAATGGTCATCGGCTGGTCGCAGATCGTCGTGTGGCTCATCGTCGGGCTTATCGGCGGCACGCTCGTCGGCGCGCTGGTGCGCGGCCAGCGCGAGGGTTTCGGCTGGTGGACCAATCTCGGCATCGGGCTCGTCGGTGCGCTGATGGGTGGCGTGCTGTTCCGCCTGTTCAACATTCTTCCCGGTCTGGAGACCATCGCCGTGTCGCTGCGCGATGTCCTGTCGGCGGTGATCGGCGCCATGCTGTTCCTCGCCGGTCTGTGGGCTTGGCACAAGTATTACGGCACGCCGCTTTGACCGCGCGGATCGTCAACGTTGACCATATCTCGGTGCGCGTTTCCGACTTTGCCAGATCGAAGGCGTTCTACGGCAGGCTGTTCGCCTTCCTCGGCTTCAAAGTGCTCGACGAGATGGCCGACGCCATCGGCTGGACCAACAGCAAGACGCGCTACTGGATCGGTCAGGCGGATGCGCGGAGCGGGAACCACAAGTATCGGATCGGCGACGTCGGGCTGCATCACCTCGGTTTCGAATTGCGCAGCCGCAAAGACGTCGACGCGCTGCAGGCGTTCGTGAAAAAGCTGGGCGCGACTATCGTCGATCCGGCGGGCGAATATTATGATGATTACTACGCCGTGTTCTTCCTCGACCCCGACGGACTGAAGCTCGAGGGCATGAAGTGGGGCGAGAAGACGGAACAGGCGAAGCGCAAACGCGCCGCCGGGAAGAAGGCGAAAGCCAAGAAGGCGCGCACGAAAGCCGGCTAAACGTGCTAGTGCGCTTCGGCTTGCGGTTTGATCGTCATGGAACCGTTGGTGTCGATATAGACCCGGTATTCTTCCTGCCGCGAAGGCGCGTTGCGCGCTTCGACAAACACGCGGATGCTCCCGCTGCCGTTAGGCAGTATCGAGAAAGTCTGCTGCGCCCTTTCTTCCACCGAAGCAGGAGCGGCTCCATTCACCTCGACGCCGCACAACTCAAATACGACGCGCGCGCCGGGATTGAGATCTACCTTTTCGGAATCGGAGTTGGCGATTTTCAATGGCGAGCGGATTTCGACAACTCGCGAGTCGCCCGAACGTCGGTAGTCGATGAGAGTAACGAGCGCCGCGCGCGCCGTCCTGAACGTCGACGTGTTCTCGACCTCCAAATGATAGAGGCGCAGCACCCTGTTTCCCAAGGCGACGTACGTATCGTAGCGCTGGCCGGGATCGAGGATACGCGCCGTCAGGCAAGGGCGCGCCGCATCCTCGAACAGAACAGCATGGCGCAGCAGGCGCCAATAGAGGTAGCCACCGGCCAAAACTATGGCCGGCATCTTACCGTCCACCACCGGCCAGTCATTGACGCCGCGAGTCGCCAGATAGCTTCGTACTTCGGAGTGGAATAGCAACGGTAGGAGGAGAACGAGAAGGACGATCGCCTCTCTCTTGAGCCCTAAGCTGGCGTGAACGATCCTAAAACCATTCAGCACGCGTGAGATCGCCCGCATTTCCCCCACCACACTAAGAGGGCTGCCCCCAGGGTGCACGATATCGGTGGAAATACGGCGATTACAAGCTGCCGCTTCGATCCCGCGCCAACCGTTGGTGGCTCGGCAGTCGAGTTCGCTCGCTTGTCGGAGTTTATCGGTGGTAGCGGGACCCGGACTTGAACCGGGGACCTACGGATTATGATTCCGCCGCTCTAACCAACTGAGCTATCCCGCCACGCTGGCGCGTCTATAAGGACGCGCCGACCAAACTGTCAAGAATATGCGCCGATTACTCGGCGGCGACCGGATGCCGGGCGGCGTCGTTGCGCTTGGCAAAGCGCAGCATCGTGAACAGGCCGAACGGGCGCAGGGCCTTGCGTTCGATGAGCTGAAGATCGTCGCACACCGTCACGCGCGAGATGTCGAATACGGAGCGCCAGCCGATCTTGTCGGCAAACGGCGCCATGCGCCGCTCGACCCAGCCGCGCACGCCTTCGCGCTGGCTGAAGTGATTGACCAGCAGCACCTCGCCGCCGGGCTTGGTGACGCGCGCCAGCTCGCGCATGACCGTTTCCGGCTCCGGCACGACGGTCATCACGTACATGGCGACGACGGTGTCGAAAGAGGCATCGGCAAACTTCAGATCGCCGGCATCCATCTCGTGCAGCCCGGTGACGTGACCCAGCCTTTCCTGATCGACGCGCTCGCGCGCCTTTTCGAGCATTTCGGGTGACAGGTCGATGCCGACCACCTCGAGATGGCGTTCATAGTCGGGCAGCGAAAGGCCGGTGCCGACACCAACCTCGAGCACGCGACCGCTGTTGGAATTGATCACCTCGACCGAGTGCCGGCGCCCTTCGCGCGCTATGAGCCCGAAAGTGTAGTCGTAGACAGGTGCCCAACGCCGATAGGCGTCGCGCACCGAACTCTCGTCGATGCGGCCGATACCGACGATGCGACCCTGTACGCGCTCGAGAAGAGCCGCCTGACGGCGATAATCAGTCTGCGACATCGATTTCCCTGGGGTTCGCTCCTTGCGTTGCGACCCAAGCCTCCCAATTACTTGCCCAAGGCCGCGCGGCTCAGCTCAGGCGCCACGGCGCCGGCCTGCCTAGCGATCGTCCGGGCGATGAAACCGCCCCCTAAAAGCCGAGCGTCGTTGTCGTCGCTAGCATAGAACACGCAAGCCTGACCCACCGCGACCCCATCCTCGCCGTCTTCTAACACAACTGTGGCCGATCCGTCCGCCTCGGCGAAAAGCGTCGCCGGCTGCGGCGGTTGTGACGAGCGGATGCGCGCCCAGATGCGCAATCCGCCGCAAGCCGCCTGCGCCAACGGCTCATCACCCAACCAATTGGTGTTTCTAAGTAGAAGCTTTTGCGTGCGCAAGCAGTCACGCGGTCCCACCACGACCTCGTTGCGCGCCGCGTCGAGGCGGACGACGTACAGCGGCTCGGGGCCGGAGATCTTCAGGCCTTTGCGCTGGCCTATCGTGTAGTTGACGATGCCGTCGTGGCGCCCGAGGTGGCGGCCGTCGACGTGGACGATGTCGCCGGGCTTCAAGGCGCCGGGCTTCAGGCGCTCGATGACGCCGGTGTAGCGCCCGGTCGGCACGAAGCAGATGTCCTGGCTGTCCGCCTTCTCGGCGACGGGCAGGTCGAACCTGCGTGCAAGCTCGCGCACTTGTGCCTTCGGCATGCCGCCGAGCGGGAACCACAGGTAGCGCAACTGCTCGGGCGTCGTGGCGAACAGGAAGTAGCTCTGATCGCGATCGGGATCGACCGCGCGCGCCATTTCCGGACCGTTGGCGCCGTCGCGGCGCTGGATGTAGTGGCCGGTCGCCAGCACGTCGGCGCCGAGTTCCTTGGCGGTGTCGAGCAGGTCGCGGAACTTGATCTGCTGGTTGCAGGTGACGCACGGGATAGGTGTTTCGCCGGCGGCGTAGCTTTCGGCGAAACTGTCGATGACGGCCGCGGCGAAGCGGCTCTCGTAATCGAGCACGTAGTGCGGAATGCCGAGTGCGTCGGCAACTCGGCGCGCGTCGTGGATGTCCTGGCCGGCGCAGCAACTGCCCTTGCGGCCGGTGGCGGTGCCATGGTCGTAGAGCTGCAGCGTTATTCCGATAACGTCATGCCCCGCCTCGCGCATCAGCGCGGCGACGACGGAGGAAATCGACGCCACCCGACATCGCCACAACGACGCGCAGGCGCTTTCCGGCAGAGTCGGACGCGGCAACAGTTGAAGCGCTGGGGGGCAAATTTTCGACCACGCTTGGGGCACCGGCGATTTCAGCTATCGGCTTCTGCCGCCCGAAATTGGGCGATTGGCCTTGGAATTATTGCAGCGCCGCAGATGCCGCGAACTTAGGGCCTGAAAGGGCGGACGCGCAAGCCGCCGGAGGCTGGTTAAGCGGTCACGGCGCCGCAGCATCTTCCCTTATGCAGGGGCGGCTTATTACGTAAACCCTAATCCAGCACTGGCGGCGCTGGGCCGGCGGGTTTATGTTATGTTTACTCAACAACTTAGGCCGGTCTTAATCGTGTTGGGTTATCACTGAGGGCTGGTCAGCGAGTGTGTAATGAGTATCATGACCGAGCAACAGATGAGAGCGCGGGTGCGCTACGTTATCGGCCCCGATGGGAGCCCGCTGACGATTGCGGATCTTCCTCCCCGAGATACGAAACGCTGGGTGATCCGCCGCAAGGCGGAAGTGGTGGCTGCCGTTCGCGGCGGTCTGCTCAGCATCGAGGAGGCGTGCGACCGCTATAAGCTGACCGTCGATGAGTTCCTGTCCTGGCAGCGCTCAATCGACAAGCACGGGCTTCCGGGCCTGCGGGCGACGCGCGTCCAAGAGTATCGAGACTGATCGCGGCAGACCTAGCGGGACGCCCTGACTAGTCCTTCTTGGGATGGCTTTTCTTTTTGCCATCCTTGGGGGGCTCGGTTGAATCTTGCTTGTTCTCCGACCATCCGCCCCGATCCATGTCCGTGCAACCGAGGGCACCGGTGCCCCATCGCCGCGCGTCCGCTTCCATGGCTTTGGCAACGGGCTCGGGCAACTTCAGATTTTCAAATACGAGCGTCGTCTGGCCGTCTTCCGGCGTGATGGACACACGATAGGCGCGAATACCCTTTGGATTCTCCGTCGGCCGGCGGTCGAGCTCGTGAATGACGATCTCGGCCTTGCCGCCCTTGCCGGCGGGCTCGGCCTCGGCGTGATACACATAGTTGGCCTTGAGCGGCCCATTGGTGCCAAACCAGCACGACATCGCCCCACGCGCGACGCGCTCGTAGACCTCGGTCGGCGACCCGACGATGGGGGCCTCGGTCACCGTGCCTGTCAATTGTGGAAGAGCGGGCAGTGAAGGGGTGTTGCCGGAGCAGCCCCCGACGAGGAGGCTAAGCAGGGCGGCTGGGCCGATGAGTGCCGGTCGCAACATGGTGTCATAGCCGTGCCGAGGTCGCTGTGACGCCCTCGTGGCACGCTGCAGATGCGAATACAAGGCCAGAAAATCGATCGTCAACCGGTGCGGAATCGCCGTCGGTGGCGCGATTCCTGACCGCGCGCCTCAGCGCAGCACGGCCGTCGCTGTGCGCTCGCTACGGCGGCGATTGCGCAGTTGGTCATGGGCGGCCGGCGAGTTGGCGCGGGCGACCTGCTCCAGGGCCTCGTCGCGCTCGCGCAGCGCAGCTTCAAGCTTGGCCTTGAGGCCGTCGGCCGACGCACGCAGGTTGTCGCGGCGCTGGCTCGCCGACTTGGCGAACGTGGAATAGGCGAAATGGGCGGGGTCGCGGACGCCGGTGCGGTCCTCCTCGGCCTTGATCTGACGATCGAGGTCGCTGGCCATCCCGTCGAATTCGCGGATCATGTGTTCCAGGTCGGCGACTTTGCGCTGCTTTTCGTCGGCGGCGAAGCGCTTCAACCTAAGCGCCGATTCACGTGCTTTCATGGTTCGATACCCCGTACTAATTCGAACTCTGATGGCAAAACTAACAAGAACCGTGCCAGTGCCGCTTGAGTGACGCGTCGAGCGTCTGCCGACCTGTCCGCCTGCGCCCGCGACCTGGCTCGGCTCGCTGGCGCACCGCGTTCACACCGAATGTGACATGGCGCCATTAAGTTGCGGTAAAGCAACGCGAAGATCAATCCCGCACATTAGCCCTAATGCGGCCAAAAAAATGGCGGCGCAGCACTAGGGGTCTTAGCCGAATTCTGTTACCTCTTGATTCGTAACGCTTTGGCTCGACGGCACGTCTCTGGCTGAGGTCGCCCGGAAACGGGAAAACCCAGGAAACGTGCCGCACCGGGCTCTTCGGTTCGGCGGCATACCAGCACATATTTATCGCGTGGCGGCGCGGCCTCAGAGGGTCGCGAGGTGCCCTGTTTTGGGTAGGGAAAGCTGCGGCTTCCGACCCAACCGGGTGAGCGCGTCTGCGTGTCCGTAACCAGGATAGTTAGACTCTTGGGTCGCGGAGCAAGACTTAATTAGGGTTTGTTAACTTTCGGCAGGTAAATTCCTAACGATGGCTTAGCTTGAAGAGAAGCGGGCGCTTTCTTCTGGCTTTTGGGGCAGCGGCGCGGACTAAAGAGGAACGACCATGAGAGTCCTTTTGATCGAGGACGACAGTGCAACGGCGCAAAGCATCGAACTGATGCTGCAGTCCGAAGGTTTCAACGTTTACACCACGGATCTGGGCGAAGAAGGCGTCGACCTCGGTAAACTCTACGACTACGACATCATCCTTCTTGATCTCAATCTTCCAGACATGAGCGGCTATGAGGTTCTCAAGACCTTGCGCGTCGCCAAGGTCGGGACACCGATCCTTATCCTTTCCGGCCTTGCCGGCATCGAGGACAAGGTTCGCGGCCTCGGCTTCGGCGCCGACGACTATATGACCAAGCCGTTCCACAAAGACGAGCTCGTCGCGCGCATCCATGCGATCGTGCGGCGCTCCAAGGGTCACGCGCAGTCCGTCATCGAGACGGGCGACCTGCGCGTCAACCTCGATACCAAGACGGTCGACGTTAACGGCGCACGTGTGCATCTGACCGGCAAGGAATACCAGATGCTCGAGCTGCTTTCCCTGCGTAAGGGGACGACGCTTACCAAGGAGATGTTCCTTAATCATCTCTACGGCGGCATGGACGAGCCGGAACTCAAGATCATCGACGTGTTCATCTGCAAGCTGCGCAAGAAGCTGCAGGCGGCGACCGGTGGTCAGCACTACATCGAAACCGTTTGGGGCCGCGGCTACGTGCTGCGCGACCCGGCCGACGACAACATCGTTGCCGCCTAAGGCGACTACCGATTGTTGCGTGGCTGCGTCTCGGGAGCCTTCGGGCTCCCGATTGCGTTTTGCAGCAAGCTTGGCATGCGGCTGCTGCCGCGCGAGCTGATGGCCACGCCTAAGGCGCGGGGCCCCTTGGGCCCATGCCGCCTTCGGCGGCCAGGAGAAAGCCGCCTTCGGCGGCCAGGAGAAAGCCGCCTTCGGAGCCGGCCGGCCGCGCGGGAACGGCCGGGTTCGCTAGTTGCTGAGCAGCAGCTTGCCTTCGATCTGCAGGATGCATTCGTCGATGTTGTGCATGACCTCATCCGTCATCTGCAGCTCCTGCTCGATCGAGGAGAGGTCGTAGAGCGGCTTTTGCCTGCGGAACACGCTGGCCATGCGCGTCATCGAGGCAATGACGCCGCGGCGTCGGGCGCGCTCGGCGGTGTCTCGCTCGCTGCGCGTCTGCTCCTTCTGAGCCGCCTTCTGCTGGCGCACCAGCGCGCGCCGATGCAACCCGACCTCCTTCTTGCGGTGGCGCAGCTCCTTGACGGCGCGCTTGGCGTCCGACGGCGAGGTCACCTGCACGGTGACGTCGGTTCCCTCGATGGTGGTGAAGCGCATCGGCGTCAATTTCATGCTTCGTCCCCCTCACGTGTTCGTGCCGATGCACCGTTTCCCGGCGCGATTATACCTCCGATGCGGGCGGCGTCAGCAGCCGGCACGGCAGAGCCATACTGCCGCGCCTTGACCGGCTGCCGGGAAGGCCCAACATGCCGGCAGATCATGAAGAGGAAACGGCATGGAAAGTCACGATAGCTTGGCAACGGTCATCGGCTTCATCGGCGTCGGGCTGCTGCTGCTCGCCTTTGTGCTCAACCTCGCCAAGATCCTCAAGGCGGAGAGCGTGCCGTACCTGGCGCTCAATCTCGTCGGCGCCGGCCTCGCCTGCGCTTCGTCGTGGATGATCGACTTCATGCCGTTCGTGATCCTCGAGGGCACCTGGGCCGGGGCGACGCTGGTTGCGCTCGTGCGCACTCTGTCGGGAACGGCTACGCAGCCGTCTTGAGCAGGGCCGCGGTCTCGTCGTCCGGCAGGCGGTCGCGCACGGCGAACCAGAAGACGAACAGCGAGAAGGCACAGACGACGAGCAGATCGACGTACTTCGGTATGACGCCGAGCCCACCGCCGTAGTTGCCGAGGAACGAGATGGCGCCGAGGCCATCGATGAATAGCCAGAACCAGAGCGACTGGCGCAGGTCGAGTTTGCCAGCCTCACCGCCCCGGCCGTGCAAGGCGATGAGCACGCCACCGCCGACGATGGCGAGAGCGAAGACCTTCCAGTTGGTGTCCCAGCCGGCCCAGTAGACGACGCAGCCGACCAGCATGAAGCCGATGGCGGAGATGGCGACGCCGCCTTTCAGGCGGAACGGCCGCGCATGCTCGGGGAGCTGGTGACGCAGCGCCACCAGCGACACTGGGCCGAAGGCGAGCGAGAGGATCGCCGCCGAGCTGATGAAGCCGATGAGCTCCGACCAGCCCGGGAAGGGGAGCAGCATCGCCATGCCGATGATGAAGTTGACGAGGATCGACCAAACCGGCACCTGCGCCAGGTTGAGGCGCATGAAGATGCGCGGCAACTGGCCGTTCTCGGCCAGGGCATAGTTGATGCGCGCCGTGGCGCCGGTGTAGGCCAACCCGGTTCCCGCCGGTGAAACGAAGGCGTCGATATAGAGCAAGGCGGCGAGGCCCTGCAGTCCGAGGATGGTGGCGAAGGCGGCGAACGGCCCATCGGCGACATTCTCGGCGAGCTGTTTCCAGCCGCCGGCGAGGTGCGCCTCGGGCACGGCGCCGATGAAGGCGATCTGCAGCATAACGTAGACGAAAAGGCTGATGACGACGGCCCCGATCATGGCGATCGGCACGGTGCGCTGCGCATCGCGCGCTTCGCCCGCCATGTCGATGACGGTGCGGAAGCCGAACAGCGAGAAGACGACGCCGCCGCCGGCAACGGCCGCGAACACCCCGTCGACGCCTTCCGGCATGAAGCCACCGTGATCGGTGAAATTGCCGCTGTCGAAGCCGAAGACGATGAGACCGACCGCCGCCAGTAACGGGATGGCGAGCTTCCAGGACGTGACGGCGACATTGGCGCGCGCGAGCCAACGCACGCCGGCGAGGTTGATGAGGACAAAGGCGAGCAGCAACGCCGCGGCGACGGCAAGCCCGTACCAGGTGAGGACGCGGTCTCCGTCAACGAGCGTCGTCAGCCACGGCAGGTAGTTGGAAGCATACTGCAGCACCGCCGTCACCTCGATGGGCGCGGTCGCCACGTAGGCGATCCAGCAGAGCCATCCGGCCATGAAGCCGCTCATCGCGCCGTGCGAAAAATAGGGGATGCGCGCGATGGCACCGGCGAGCGGCAGCATGCCGCCCAGCTCTGCATAGACCAGCGCCAGCAAGAGCGCGACACCGCCGCCGATCAGCCAGGAAAAGATAGCGGCGGGGCCGGCAAGCTGCGCGGCGTAGAGCGAGGCGAACAGCCAGCCGGAGCCGATGATGCCGGTAATGCCCGTGAACAGGAGTGCGATCGGGCCGATCTGCCGCTGCAGAGCCGGGCGCTCGCGTTCCACTTCCTTCAGCATGCATTCCCAGGCGTTGCCGTGTGAGAGCCGATGCCGTCGCTATATGCGATTCGCGGCGGGTGTTGGCGCGGCGGAGGCCAAAGCATCTCTCTAAGCCCCGCTCTCTCGGCATTAATCCTGGGGCCGACCGCGAGCGAGAGCCGCGGCTTGCTCAAGGCTGATGCGTTGCACGAGTGGATCGGCGTGCCGATGCACCAATTGCCACTCCGTTCCGTCGCGGCGATAAATTTCGGTCACGCGCAACGACCAGTCCTGATCGGGCAGACCACCAACCTCGCCATGCTGCCGCTCGATCATGACGAGAACCACCAGCCCGTCCGACGCATAGCTTTGCGCCACTTCCAACTGCGTTTCGCCTTTCCGGAAGTATTGGGCGAGCTCCGCCAGCCGCTCGGGGCTGGCATCGAACCCGTGGCTGGCGGGTCCGCCGAACGGCTGCATCAAAGTGAAGTCGGATGCGATGCGGGCCAGCTTGGCCCAGCGATCGGTATCGCCGCGCATGAATGCCGCGTTTTTCTCCTCAGCGCGCTGATGAGATCGGCAACCGCGTCTTTGGCATTGGCGGGGGAGGCCGGAAGCTGAAGCGCCAACGGCGCAGTAGCCACCGCCCCGATCGCGATGCGCCTCGACACCGCCGTCGACCGCGTTCGATCATTGCTTTGCTCGCACATATGTCTCTCCCGACTGACCACTTGGCTGGCGTCATCCATGCGGCTTGGTGCAACATGAATCCAGTGATATGATTTCATGAATATGCTGAGCCAAATTGCATCTATCGCGCATCGATCTCAATCTGCTCGTGCTGTTCGCAGTCGTGCTGGAAGAACGCCATGTCGGGAGGGCTGCGGGGCGGCTGAACCTGACACCATCGGCCGTGAGCCACGCACTTGGTCGACTGCGACATCTGCTGAATGATCCGCTGTTCTTGAGGACGCCCAAGGGTGTCGTGCCGACCGCGCGCGCACTGGAGCTTGGCGAGCCGGTGGCCGAGATCTTGGGCCGTATTGGCACCGTCATGGCCGCGGCCGTTCCATTCGATCCCGCAACGAGCCGGCGCCGCTTCGTGATCGGTGGACCCGACGCTGTCATAGCCTCGGTGATGGCGCCGCTATTGGAACGGCTCGGGTCCAAGGCGCCGCACGTCGACATCGGCCTGGTTCATCTGATGCCGGTGCAGCGCGGCGGTTCGGGGGAGCAGCCTTGGCAAGGGAGCTTGGAGAAGCTCGAAAAACGCGAGATCGACGTCGCCATGCTGCCGCTCAGTGCCCTGCCGCCACGCTTCGAGGCGCGCCGACTTTATGATGAGGATTTCGTGGTCGCGATGCGCAAGGGCCATGCGTTCGCGCGCTCGCCGACGCCATCCGCATACTGCACGTCGCCACACATCCTGGTATCGCTCAGCGGCGATCCGCACGGTTTCGTCGACGAGCTGCTGGCGAAGCGCGGCCTTAAGCGCCGCATCGCGCTGACCGTGCCGACTTTCATGATGGCGCTTGCCCACCTTTCAGGCTCCGATCTGATAGCGGCGCTGCCACGTCGCCTCGTCGCGAGCCAGGCCGCGCGTTTTGGGCTCGCGTCCGCAGAGCTACCCTTCAAGCGCAAGCCGGATCCGATCCAGGCGGTTGCGACCCGGGCTGCGATGCTGGACGACGGCATTGCCTGGTTGATGAATGTTCTCGTCGGTTCGGTTGCCGCATGGCGGCGTCTAAAACCATCGACCTGAGCAGGTCGCCGTACGGCACGCCGAGGCGGACTCGACCTCCGATTGTGACTGCAGCTAGCCTCGACGAGGCGCTGCAGGCAGTCGCCGACGCGTCAGGATAGCGCCGATCAGTCAAGTTCAGTCGGCCCCGATAACAGGTCGTTTAGCGTGCGACGGAACAAAAAGCCGTCATCGTCATTGGGCGGTATGGTGCGCCAGGTTTCAATGAAGACAGGCCCACCGAGAAGCACATTCTTGACTAGAGGCGCCAACATTTCATAGGCGCCGAGCTATCAATGTGAGGTCACATGGCACGGGCGCAAAAGCAGCAGCCGCAGTCGATGATCGATGCACCCGTCAAGATACCTATTGCGCTCATCGTCAACGGCGCCGAGCACACGTTCGAGGTCGCCCCGTGGACAAGCTTGCTCGACGCTCTGCGCGATCATCTTGATCTAACCGGGACCAAGAAGGGATGCGACCATGGGCAGTGCGGTGCCTGTACGGTGCTGGTGGACGGTCGACGCATAAACTCCTGCCTCACCCTCGCTGTGATGAAGGATGGGGCGAAGGTCACGACCATCGAGGGACTGGCGAAGGACGGCGTACTGCACCCCCTGCAGCAGGCGTTCATCGATCACGACGCTTTCCAATGCGGCTACTGCACCCCGGGGCAGATCTGCTCCGCCGCCGGGCTCATCGCCGAGGGCAAGGCCAAGACCCCCGACGAAATCCGCGAGCTCATGAGCGGCAACATCTGCCGCTGCGGCGCTTATCCCAACATCGTGGCTGCGATCCAGCAGGCGATGACTGTCGGAGGCGTAAAGGCATGATAAATTTCGAGTACACGCGCGCCAACGACGTCGCCGATGCGGTTCGGCAGATCGCTGCAGATCCGACGGCGAAGTTCATAGCGGGCGGCACCAATCTCATTGATCTGATGAAAGGGGATGTCGAGCGCCCGACGCGGCTCATCGACGTATCGCGGCTGCCATTGACGTCGATCGAGGAAACAGGCGACGGCGGTCTGCGCATCGGCGCCCTCGTAGCGAACTCCGACCTCGCCTACCATCCGCTGATCGAGCAACGCTATCCGATGCTTGCCAGCGCCATTCTAGCAGGCGCCTCGCAGCAGCTGCGCAACATGGCGTCGACAGGCGGCAACCTGCTGCAACGCACGCGCTGCTTCTACTTCTATGACACCGCCACGCCCTGCAACAAGCGTGAGCCCGGCAGCGGCTGCTCGGCGATCAAAGGGGTCAATCGTATCAACGCGATCCTCGGCACAAGCGAGGCGTGCATCGCGACGCATCCATCCGACATGTGTGTCGCGCTCGCCGCGCTCGAGGCCAAGGTTCATGTCATGGGCCCGGCTGGCGCGCGAGCCATCTCATTCGCCGAATTCCATCGGCTGCCCGGGGACACGCCGCAGCTGGACACCAACCTGCGGCAGGGACGAGATCGTCACCTCTATTGAGCTGCCCGCTAACGGCTTCGCGGCGAACTATACTTATCTCAAGATCCGCGACCGGCTCTCGTACGCGTTTG
This sequence comes from uncultured Alphaproteobacteria bacterium, assembly GCA_963812795.1. Taxonomy (GTDB): domain Bacteria; phylum Pseudomonadota; class Alphaproteobacteria; order Rhizobiales; family Hyphomicrobiaceae; genus Hyphomicrobium_A. Next base: position 139,257 of record CAWEWG010000008.1, read on the forward strand.
CGCTCGTTTCGATTGCAGCCGCTCTCGACCTCGAAGGCGATACGATTAAGCAGGCGCGCGTGGCGCTGGGCGGTGTGGCGCACAAGCCCTGGCGCAGCGTTGAGGCCGAGGCGGTGCTTCGTGGGCAACCGGCCGTCCCGGAAAGCTTCGCCAAGGCGGCTGATCTGTTGCTGCGTGATGCAAGGGGATACGGGCACAACAATTTCAAGATCGATTTGGCGCGTCGCGGCATCGTCCGCGCGCTGACGCAGGCGGCACGCGGCACGCCGCAGTCACAAGCGGTGAAGAAGGTGCGGTGAGATGCCCCGGATCAGCCGCCGCGGGCTTCTTCAGGGAGCGGCCGCTCTTGGAACACTCGGACGCAGCGGCGCCACGTCCGCGCAGGAGACGATGCCTGAGGATGTCGCGCTCGAAGGCCAAGGAGCAAGGACTGCGATGACACCCTACATAGGCGCCGCAACATCGCGCATTGACGGGCACGCCAAGGTGACCGGTGCGGCGAAGTACGCCGGCGAGTTCAACGTGCCGAACCTCGTCTATGGCTTCGTCATCGAATCGACCATTGCGAAGGGCCGCATCGTGCGGATCGACACGCGCGACGCTCTGCAAGTCAGCGGCGTCGTCGACGTTCTAACGCATAAAAACCGTCCTCCGCTGGCCGATGCTGATAAGGCCTGGAAAGACGAAGTCGCACCCGAGAAGGGGTCACCGTTTCGTCCACTCTATGACGACAAGATCCTGTTCAGCAGGCAGCCGGTCGCCCTCGTGCTTGCCGAAGATTGGGATACGGCGCGCTTCGCAGCCTCGCGTGTGAAGGTCGAGTACGAAGAAGAGCTCGAGCGTCACTGATCTCGAGGCGCAGCGCGACGCCGCTTTCAAAGTGGACAAACCAGAGAAGCCGCGTGGCGATGCCGTCAGGGCCATTGCCGCCGCCGACGTGCGCCATGAGGCGGAGTACTTCATCCCCACCGAGCATCACAACCCGATGGAGCTTTACGCCACGACGGCGGTCTGGGACAGCGATGGCAAGCTTACGGTGTACGACAAGACGCAAGGCGTGCAGAACGTGCAGCGCTATCTGGCGAACGTGTTCAAGAAGAAGTCCGAAGATGTGCGCGTCATGTCGCCGTTTATGGGCGGAGGTTTCGGCTCCGGGCTTCGCCCGCAGTATCAGGCGGTGTTAGCCGTACTTGGCGCCGTGGCGTTGCAGCGGCCGGTTCGCCTCGTGTTGACGCGTCAGCAAATGTACAGCCTTGGCTATCGTCCGGCGACAATCGAGCACCTGGCGCTCGGGGCCAAGGCGGACGGGACGCTCGACGGCATGATCCACGAGGCGATTTCGGTGACCTCGCAGTTCGAAGAATTCTCGCGCAACGACACCGGATGGGGAGCCCTTCTATACAAGTGCCCCAACACGAAGTTCGAACACAAGCTCGTGCGTCTCGACGTCCCCACGTCGGCCGACATGCGCGCGCCCGGGGCGGCGACGGGTGTCTACGCGCTCGAATGCGCGATGGACGAACTCGCGGTGGCGCTCAATCTGGATCCGCTCGAGCTGCGCCTGAAGTGCTACTCGGATCGCGATCAGAACGAGGACTTGCCCTACACCAGCAAGCAGCTGCGTGAATGCTATCGCCAGGGCGCGGCGGCCTTCGGCTGGGAGAAGCGCAGCCCGCAGCCTCGCTCGATGCGCGATGGCACCGAGCTGGTCGGTTGGGGAATGGCCACCGGGATCTGGGAAGCACTGCAGATGCCGGCTGCCGTGCGCATTGTGCTGACCGCTGACGGCCGCGCAGAGATATCCTGTGCCACGTCGGATATCGGCACCGGCACCTATACCATCATGGCGCAGGTGGCCGCTGACGTGCTCGGCCTGCCGATCGAAAGCATCAGCGTAAAGCTCGGCGACTCCACGTTGCCCCCATGCCCCGTCGAGGGCGGATCGTGGATCGCGGCTTCGGTCTGCAACGCGATTGCGGGGACGGCGGTCGAGGTGCGCAAAGAGCTGCTGCGACTTGCCAAGGCAATGCCAAATTCGCCTCTAGCGGACGCCGGCGAGGATGACGTCACGCTTACCGATGGCAAAATCGCGCGCTCTTCAGACGGAGCCGCCGTCTCGATCGCCGATGCCATGCGCTACGGCAAAGTGGACCGTCATCGAGAAGCAGAGAGTCAACAGGTTCAAGAAGCAGGAGGAGCACGCCCAGAACACGCATTCGGCTATCTTTGCCGAGGTCAAGATCGACGAACAGCTCGGCATCATCCGCGTCACGCGCGTCGTCAACGCGGTCGCTGCCGGGCGCATCCTGAATACCAAGACCGCGCACAGTCAAATCATGGGCAGCGTCGTCTGGGGCATCGGCATGGCACTGCTCGAGGAGACGCTGTTCGACCACCGATTCGGTCGGATCATGAATGCCAACATCGCCGAGTACCATGTGCCCGTGAATGCCGACGTGCACGACATCAAGGTCATCTTCGTCGACGAACCGGACGCACTCATCAACCCGCTCGGCATCAAGGGCCTGGGGGAGATCGGGATCGTCGGCGTCGCGGCGGCGATCGCCAACGCGGTCTACCACGCGACCGGCACGCGTGTCCGCGATTTGCCCATCACGCTCGACAAGCTGCATAGTTGAGCCGGCAAGCTCCGGCTGGCGGAATTGGGAGCTAGCCCTTGACGAGGCGCTGCACGCAGTCGGCGACGTCAGCTAGCCGCGGGCTTGTTGGCCAGCTTGAGCTGCTCGCGGAGGGTATCGGTGATTGCCTATCGGCAACGCGATGCGCTCCACATAGCAACCATATTGAAAATCAATCCTCAGTGTTTGGAAAGTCTGCCTCGCCCATGCGGCGTTAGCATGCGGCTGTTCCGAAGAAGAAGCTCCATTCGTAAGGAGCATGTAGTGCGTAAACTCATCTGCTGGCTTAGAGGCCATCTCTGGCACTTTTTCAATGGCAGCGTTGAGGCCGGCGGGAAGCCCCTCTACTACTGCTGTGTCCGGTGCGGCAAGCGTGCCTAAATGGCGCCGCAGCGTCAGCGCTCGGCACTGGCTGCCATAGACTGATGCATCACCGTACGGACGATGTCCGAGGCAAGCTCGTTCAGACCGCTTACGTTGTCGGCGTTAGTCAGCAGCGAGACGCTGATCCACGCGCCGTCAGGGGAATGGCGCGCAATCGTATTCGAGGAAGTAAACCCGGGGACGTGCCCCGAGTGGCTGTACCAGTCCCAGCCGGGTGAGTGTTCTATGAACCAGCCCATCCCGTAGTAGGTGGAAGGGCCAACACGTGCCGCATCCGCGAACATGAGGTGACGGCTCTCCACGCTCAGCAGGTCGTTCCCCATCAACGCCTTGTCCCAGGTGAACAGATCGACGGCGCTGCTGGCCATGTCGGCTGCACCCTTGAGCCAGTCGGCATCCACGTAAGCCGGTCGCCGTCGGTACGCCGGCGTTCTACCCCATGACGGTACCGCCGCGCGCATCGGGCTATAAGAAGCGTAGTCGCCGATAAAGCTGGTGTCCGCCAGGCCAAGCCTGGAAATGATGTTGCCCTTTACGAATTCGACGAAGCTTGCTGCGCCCAGGTCGTTGCCTGCGACGACTATCTCGACGATCTCGGCCAACAAGAAATAGCCCGAGTTGTTATATGCAAAACCGGCCGACTTCCCGGGCACGGGCAGCTTGCGTAGCTGATCGAGCATGCGCGCAGAGGTGATCGTGCCCCACGGATCCGTCTGTGCAGGCGGATGCTCGATCAGGCTGGGCAGCCCGGACGTCATGGTGAGCAGTCCACGCAGTGTGACGGGCCCGTGGCCATCGCCGTCCCAGTTGTCGACGTCCTCGAAAAAGTCCCGTGCCGATGATGCGGGCGTTATGGGGGCATGCGAGCGAGGCGCCGTGGCGCCGCGATCCATCAAAACGAGGACAGCCGCCGCGGTGAATTGCTTCGATAGGGATCCGATGTGATAGACCGTGTGTTCGGTCGCCGGTAGTCCCGGCCGGGCCTCGCCGTAGCCCCGCGCGAACACAAGACGGCCATTGAACCCTACCGCCACGCTTACGGCAGGTGCGCGACGATTGCCGCGAGTGCCCCACCAGCGCTCAACGGCGGCGTCGAGCCGCGTTGAGCCATAAGCGGTCCAAACTTCGGTGTCGGACAATCCCTGTCGGCCCAGCACACAGGCGAAGCTGAGCAATATTCCTAGCCAGGACATTTGCGGCACCCTCGCTTGCACCGCGAGCGTATCTTGCGCGCGCAAAGCCACCAGACACATCGCGGTGATCGCCAATCGCGATCGGCGCATCATCCAACATGCCGCCACCCCTCGACGGCATCCGGGGACAAGCAGTCACCCGTCCACGAGACCTGCGATGGAACTGTTAGCAACGTGCACCGGGAAACCGACGCACGCGTACCCACCTGCCCAGTTAAGGATTCGAAACCGGGGCCGTGGACTTCCAGGCGGCCGATCGATATCCGCAGAAGTCATGGGCAACGACACATATCCGCCGGAACTCATCGACCTAATGTCGGCGTCCTTCGACGCGGCCTACGACCAGATCGAGGCCGAGCCCAGCCAAGCGCTGCAGCTCCAGTTCGCCACCCGCATCATGGCTGCGGTGAACGCAGGCGAACGAAATTTGGAGCGGCTAACCGCGATGGCTTTGGGCGAAGATACAGGTCAGGTCGACAACGCCGATCCGGCGTCCGCTCAGCTTGCGGAAGAACCCTCTTCGGCTACCTAACGTCCGCGAGAAATCATCTCTTTGGGATTTTGATCCAGCACTTTTGCCAAGCTGCCATTGTGGGACTGCATTTACCCGACCCAAAAGCGATGCTAACGGACCAATTGCACCTTCCTGTCGTCCCCCAAACTCAGCGGGAGCGGGTCCCCCTCGAGCTCGTCGTGGTGTCATTAAGGCGTCTTGATCATGCGTGATCACGACGCCTTTTTTTCTGTAGCTTGATCTCTGCCGGTTTGGCCGGTGATTGCCACGCGCGTCAGTTCCCCCAGCGAGCCGACGCCGAGTTTGCGTTTCAAGATGGAAACAATGTTGACGACTGTCTTGTAGCTCACGTGCAGTCGCTCAGCGATGGTTTCATAGCGAGTTCCTCTGCCGATCAGCTTGAGGGTGTCGAGCTCCCGAAGGGTCAAGTCGTCAAAGACGTCGAAATGATCGCGGTCGAATGCCATGTCGATCGCCAGGCCGGTGCTGATATAGCTTTCTCCGGCTTTCACCATTCGTATGGCGGTGAGCAGGTCATCGCCATTGCCGTCCTTGGTCACGAAGGCGTTGGCGCCGGCCTCGATCGCCCGGCGGGCTATCCCCGGCTCGCTGTGCATCGTCAAGACGATCACGGCGGTCGTGCTGTCATGCACGCGGAGCCACTGCAGGAAATTGAGCCCGCCCAGAGCGTCGGACTGCAGCGACAGATCCAGGATGATCACGTCGGGCTTGTGCCGACGATAGAGGTTTACGCCCTCCGTCAAATTCGAGGTCAGGAAGACTGACTCGACGGGTACCAGGTGGAGAAGATCACGGCATCCTTGAAGAACGACGGGATGGTCGTCGATTACGAGCGCTCTCATACAACTGCATGCAATTTGGGGTGACCCGCGAGGGGGCCTAGTCGCAAATTGCATCTAGGAACGCTGCCGTCCGATTTCATCGTCGATTGATTATTTGTAACTTGAGGGCGGCGCACCGCTGCTCAAGAATTCATCAGGTTCGTCTGCGGTTAGACCCTGAGCTAACCCTTGACGAGGCGCTGCACGCAGTCGGCGACGCCGTCCTGCCAGGCCGGCATGCGCATACGGAAAGTGCGCTCCAACTTGCTGCAGTCGAGCTGCGAGTTCATCGGGCGCGGCGCAGGCGTCGGATAGTCCTTGCTGGCGATGGGGTCGACCTCGGCCACCGGGCCACCCAGCTCGCGCGAGCGGCGGAACACTTCCTCGGCAAAATGATGCCAGGTCGTCGTGCCGGAGTTGGCAGCGTGATAAACGCCCCACGGTCCGTTGGCCCCGGGTTTGGAAAGGCGTCGCGCCAGCTCGAGGATGATGGTGACGAGGTGGGGTGCGTAGGTCGGGCTGCCGCGCTGGTCATCGACGACGCGCACGCGCTGCTGCTCGGCTGCCTGCGCCAGCATCGTCTTGACGAAGTTGCGCCCGCCCGGGCTGAAGATCCACGAGGTACGCAGGATCACGTGCCTGGGATTGGCGTCGCGCACTGCTGCCTCGCCCTCGAGCTTGGAGCGGCCGAAGACGGTGGCCGGCGCCGTTGCGTCGTCCTCCACGTACGGGTCGTACTTGCGTCCGTCGAAGACGTAGTCGGTCGATAGGTGGATGATGGGAATGCCGCGGCGCTCGGCTGCCTCGGCCAGCAGGCGCGCCCCGTCGCGGTTGAGGGCGAAAGCCCGCTCCTGATCGGTCTCCGCCTTGTCGACGGCGGTATAGGCGGCAGAGTTGATGACGACGGTGGGATTGATGCCGGACAGCGCCCGCTCGATAGAGCGCGCTTCGCAGATGTCGAGCGCCGCGCGGCCGACGGCGCAGGCGGTGACGTCCGGGCAAGCGGGCGCCGCTTCGACCAGCGCACGGGCCACCTGGCCCTGCCATCCGGCGATCAGCAGACGCATGGTGCCATCCGTTGCATGCCTAATCCCGTTCGGTAGCGAGGCTGGTAGCGCCGTCACCGCGGCCGCGGCGGTTGATTTGCCAGCGTAGTGAACCGTCATCCGCCGACAGCGCGAATACCTGGCCCATGCAGCCGGCGATGACGGTTGCATCGATGAGCCGCACGGCAACGGGCTGGCCGTCGCAAGGCATGCCGGCAGGCAGTTCGGTGAGCGCGCGTTCCCACACGATGCGCCCCGTCGCGGCTTCCAGCAGCAACACAGATCCGGCGTGGCCGACGGCGACCAGCGCGTTGCTGCGTTCCGATGAGGTGTGGCGCTCAGGCAAGCTCGTCGTCCTTCTGCGTCAAGAAGATGAGAACGAGGCCGATGCAGCCAATGAAACGAAAGGCGGCCTCCTGTCCGTTCCACGTCTGCGACTGCCACATCTGGAACCATTCGCCGCCGACGACCATGAAGCCGAAGAACCACAGGGCGAAGCCGAACACGAGGCCGGCGATGGCGACGTCTTTGGCGGCGTTGAACTCGGCGGCGAAGTAGGCGCGTGCGTTCCACAGCCGCCAGGCGCCGAGCACGCAGAGGATCCCGGTAAGCAACTCGGCGGCGATGATCGCTGCGTAGGCCGCATGGTGCAAGGTCGGGCTGGTGATGGCCCGCCAGGTAAGGCTCGAGTTGGGAAATACGGTGTCCATCGACATCACGTGCTGGACGAAGGCGTAATTGGTGCCGTAGTCGATGATGTTGTCGGCGCCGACGAGCAGCGAGAACAGCCCCACTAGGGAGACGAGCAGGATCTTCGCCAGGCGCAGGGTCATGGCCGTCCTCTTGCGAATCGGCCGGGCGATTATGCTGCCCTGGCCGCAGCCCGCCAACTCCGCTAACTAGGCCATAGCAACCTTTCCGCAAGGGCTACAGCCGCGAGATGGCAAATACGGAGAATTCGGGCGGCGCCGCCGTCAAGGGCCTAAGGGCGGCGATCGTCCCGGTGACGCCCTTTCAGCAGAATTGCACGCTGATCTGGGATCCCGACACCATGGTCGGCGCCGTCGTCGATCCGGGAGGCGATCTCGATCGCATCGAAGCGGCCATCGCCGAGGTGGGGATGAAGCCGGAGAAGATCCTGCTCACCCACGGACACATCGACCATGCCGGCGGCGCGGCCGAGATGCGCGAGCGGCTCGGCGGGGTTCCCATCGAGGGCCCGCACGCGGCCGAGCGTCCACTGCTCGACAATCTCGACAAGCAGGGCGAAGCCTACGGCATCGAGGCACGCGCCGTGACGCCCGATCGCTGGCTCGCCGACGGCGATACGGTGTCGGTCGCCGGGCATACGTTCGAGGTGATGCACTGTCCCGGGCACTCGCCGGGCTCGGTGGTTCTGGTCAACCGGCCGCAGCGTTTCGCGCTGATGGGCGACGTGCTGTTTCAGGGCTCGATCGGGCGCACCGACCTGCCGATGGGCAGCCACGAGGCGCTGATGAACTCCATCCGCACCAAGGTGCTGACGCTCGACGACGACTTCGCCTTCATCTGCGGGCACGGACCGACGAGCACCATTGGCCAGGAGCGGCGCACCAACCCGTTCATCGTCGGCGATGCGGCCTAGTAAGCAGCGCGGAGCTTAGAAGCCCCACTCCCAATGCAGGCAGCCGGCGACGCCGCATTCCGCCTGCAGCGTACCGACGCCGATCGGGCTGGCGTCGTCGATGTTGGCCCACACGTCGACCGTGTTGACACGCAGCGTCTCGGAGCAGCTCGTGCGGCAGTAGACCCAGGTGCCGTGCGGCAGGCGCACCTGGTAGCCGACGTCGGTATTGCGGTAGGGCGCCTTGATGGAGCCGTTGCCGTCGTGGCTGAAAGCGGTGACGGTGCCGAGTATCTTGCTGACGGCGCGCGGGCCGGCAAAGGCGTGGCCACCGATCAGCGCCAAGGCGATCACGACGGCGACGGAACGGGCGGCGATGGTATGGCGCATCATCTTGTCTCCGACGCTAAGCGCCTCAGGGCGCAGAATCTTTCGACGCACGTTAGCACGACTAGCGGCGCGGATCGCGCCCCCGCCGCCACTCTGAGGCGGCCTGTGGCGCGCGTGCCGCACAACCTCGGGCGCTCAGCTCAACTGTTGCGCGCGAAGTCGATGTTTACGCCCTTCAGGGCGGAGCCCTGCGTCGACAGCGATACCGACTGCGTGGCGCCGCCGATCGAAACGGAAAGCGAGCCGGTCAAGCCGCCGCCACCGATGGTGAGCCGCATCTTGGAATCGTCGGCGCTGCCGGTGATGGTGCCGGTCTGATTGTAGTTGCGCTCTTCCCAGGTGCCCGTGACCCTGCCGCCGGAATACTTGAGGACCGACCGCAGCTCGACCTTGGTCGAGGCGTTGGCGCAAATGATGTTGAGCTTCAGCTCCGAGCCGCCGGAGCTCGAGTAGTATCCCTTGCAGGAAAGTCTCTCGCTCTTGCCGCCTTCCAGGCGCGCGGTACCCTTGCCGCTCCAAGTGCCGACCAGGGCCGAGAATGGGCTGCCGGCGACAGCCGGGACGCCGATCATCAGCACCGCCATCGCGCTGGCAGCCAGAACCGTTGCGGTTCCCCTCAACAAGCTCACATTACACCTCCCAAGCAATGGTCCCACGCCAAGCGACGCCATGCCTCTGCCGGCCGGAGTTCGGCCCTTTGGGCACGCAGGCACCGCCGAAGAAAACGTATCGGCACGTATCAAAATAGCACAACCGTGGTTAAATAAGTGTCTCGCCCATGCATCGACAACCCGGCTGGGCCTCGGACTAAGCGAAATCTTCGTTTTGAATACGGTTGTTTGCCGCTTGTGGCCGCCGGGACGCGGCGGTTGCGTGCGGTCCGAGGGTGGCTATATTGCGCGGCCTGCGTGGAGGGGTGGCCGAGTGGCTGAAGGCGCACGCTTGGAAAGCGTGTGGGCGGGAAACCGTCTCGTGGGTTCGAATCCCA
>CAWEWG010000009.1:0-165020 GCA_963812795.1 uncultured Alphaproteobacteria bacterium
AGAAGCGGGAAGACACCCACAAGATGGCAGAGGCGAACCGCGCCTTCTCCCATTATCGCTGGTGATCGGATCCCTGGAGCGCTGACAGAATGGCCCGCGAATACGACATCAAGGACTACCGCAATTTCGGCATCATGGCCCACATTGATGCCGGGAAGACGACGACGACTGAGCGGATCCTTTATTACACCGGCAAGTCCTACAAGATCGGTGAGGTGCACGACGGCGCCGCGACCATGGATTTCATGGAGCAGGAAGCCGAGCGCGGCATCACCATCACATCGGCCGCGACGACCTGCTTCTGGCCGGGTCGCGACGGGCGCATGCGCCGTCTGAACATCATCGACACCCCAGGCCACGTCGACTTCACCATCGAGGTCGAGCGTTCGTTGCGCGTTCTCGACGGCGCCGTCTGTGTGCTGGACAGCAACCAAGGCGTCGAGCCGCAGACCGAGACGGTCTGGCGGCAGGGCGACAAGTACGGCGTGCCGCGCATCATCTTCGCCAACAAGATGGATAAGACCGGCGCCGACTTCTACATGTGCGTCAACGACATCAAAGAGAAGCTCGGCGCCCGCCCGGTTCCGATCCAGCTGCCGATCGGCGCGGAAGATAACTTCGCCGGCATGGTCGACCTCATCACCATGAAGGCCTACGTCTGGGACGGCGACGGCAAAGACGCCAAGATGGAAATCAAGGAAATTCCTGACGACCTCAAGGAGCGCGCCGCCGAGTATCGCGCCGCCATGATCGAGGCCGCCGTCGACATGGAAGACGAGGCCATGGAGGCCTACCTCGAGGGCAAGGAGCCCGACGAGGAGACCCTGCGCCGCCTGATCCGCAAGGCCACCGTCAAAGCTGCCTTCTATCCGATGATGTGCGGCTCGGCCTTCAAGAACAAGGGCGTGCAACCGCTGCTCGACGCCGTCGTCGACTTCCTGCCTTCGCCCGCCGATCGCGAGGCATTCACGGGCATCGATATCAAGACGGGCGAGCCGGCCCTGCGCAGGCCGATCGACGAAGACCCGCTATCGTTGCTGGCCTTCAAGATCATGAGCTTCGAGCACGTCGGCTCGATCACGTTCTGCCGCATCTACTCGGGCAAGCTCCAGAGCGGCATGGCGCTGACCAACACCACGCGCGACAAGAAAGAGCGCGTCGGCCGCATGTACCTTATGCACGCCGCCGATCGCGAAGAGATCAAGGAAGCCTACGCCGGCGACATCGTCGCTCTCTCGGGCCTCAAGGATACGCGTACGGGCGAGACGCTCAGCGATCCGCAGAAGCCGGTGCTGCTCGAGAAGATGGAGTTCCCGAACCCCGTCATCGAGATGAAGATCGAGCCGAAGACGAAGGCCGATCAAGAGAAGATGTCGATGGCCCTGTCGACCATGGCGATCGAGGATCCGTCCTTCCGCGTGTCGGTCGATCACGAGTTCGGCGAGACCATTCTCAAGGGCATGGGCGAGCTTCACCTCGACATCAAGGTCGACATTCTGCGACGCACGTACGGCGTCGATGCCAACGTCGGTGCCCCGCAAGTCGCCTACCGCGAGACGCTCGTGCGTCCGACGGAGATCGACTACACGCACAAGAAGCAGACCGGCGGCACCGGTCAGTTCGCGCGCGTCAAGCTTCGCCTCGAGCCGAACGAGACCGGCAAGGGCAACGAGTTCGAGTCGGAAGTCATCGGCGGCACCGTGCCGAAGGAGTACATCCCCGGCGTCGAGAAGGGCATCAACTCGGTGTGGGACAACGGTGTCCTCATCGGCTTCCCGATGGTCGACACCAAGGTCACGCTCTACGACGGCGCCTTCCACGAAGTGGACTCGTCCGCCATCGCCTTCGAAATCGCCTCCCGTTCGGCGATGAAGGAAGGTTGCGACAAGGCCGGCGTGAAACTGCTCGAGCCAGTGATGGACGTCGAGGTGGTGACGCCCGAGGCATTCGTGGGTGGCGTCATCGGCGACATCAACAGCCGGCGCGGACAGATACGGTCGCAGGAGATGCGCGGCAACGCCAACGTGATCCGCGCCTTCGTGCCGCTCGCCAACATGTTCGGCTACGTGAGCCAGCTACGGTCCATGAGCCAAGGTCGTGCTTCCTACACCATGCAGTTCGCTCACTACGCGGACGTGCCGCGCAACGTGGCGGACGAGGTGAAGGCCAAGTACGCCTGACGACGACAACCGAATGAGGCGAGCCGCAAGGCGCGCTGAGTAACGCAGAGACGGGTTCCTCCGGGAACCGCAACTGAAGTGGAGAGCCACGATGGCCAAGGCAAAATTCGAGCGGAACAAGCCGCACTGCAACATCGGCACGATCGGCCACGTCGATCACGGCAAGACGTCTCTGACGGCCGCGATCACGAAGATCCTCGCCGAGACCGGCAAGGCGCAGTACACCGCCTACGATCAGATCGATAAGGCTCCCGAGGAGCGTGAGCGCGGCATCACGATCTCGACTGCGCACGTCGAGTACGAGACCGACGCTCGCCACTACGCGCACGTCGACTGCCCCGGCCACGCCGACTACGTGAAGAACATGATCACCGGCGCCGCGCAGATGGACGGCGCCATTCTTGTCGTCTCCGCTTCCGACGGCCCGATGCCGCAAACGCGCGAGCATATCCTGCTCGCCCGCCAGGTCGGCGTTCCGGCACTCGTCGTGTTCCTCAACAAGGTCGATATGGTCGACGACCCCGAGCTGATCGAGCTCGTCGAGATGGAGGTGCGCGAGCTCCTCACATCCTACGATTTCCCGGGTGACGACATTCCGATCGTCAAGGGCTCGGCCCTGATGGCGCTCGAGGACAAGAAGCCCGAGCTCGGCAGGAACGCCATTCTCGAGCTGATGAAGGCGGTCGACACCGCCATTCCCCAGCCGGAGCGTCCGATCGACCAGCCGTTCCTGATGCCCATCGAGGACGTGTTCTCGATCTCCGGTCGCGGCACCGTCGTCACCGGCCGTATCGAGCGCGGCATCGTCAAGGTCGGCGAGGAAATCGAGATCGTCGGCATCCGCGACACGCAGAAGTCGATCGTCACCGGCGTCGAGATGTTCCGTAAGCTGCTCGACCAGGGCCAGGCCGGCGACAACGTCGGCTGCCTGCTGCGCGGCATCGACAAGGAAGCCGTCGAGCGCGGCCAGGTTCTGTGCAAGCCGGGTACGGTCAAGCCGCACAAGAAGTTCAAGGCCGAGGCTTACATCCTCACCAAGGAAGAGGGTGGCCGCCACACGCCGTTTTTCACCAACTACCGTCCGCAGTTCTATTTCCGCACGACCGACGTGACCGGCGTCGTGACGCTCCCCGAGGGCACGGAAATGGTCATGCCGGGCGACAATGTGACGATTGAAGTGGAGCTGATCACGCCGATCGCCATGGAGGAGAAGCTGCGCTTCGCCATCCGTGAGGGCGGTCGCACGGTCGGTTCCGGCGTCGTCGCCAAGATCATCGAGTAGGGCACAAGGCAAAGAAGCGCTCGGTCGCCGAGCGCTTCTTCCTTTTGAAAGAGTGCGGGACATGAACGGCCAGAATATTCGCATCCGGCTCAAGGCATTCGATCATCGAATCCTCGATGCCTCGACGCGCGAGATCGTCAACACGGCAAAGCGCACCGGTGCTGAGGTGCGCGGACCCATTCCGCTGCCGACGCGGTTCGAGAAGTTCACGGTCAACCGGTCGCCGCACATCGACAAGAAGAGCCGCGATCAGTTCGAGATGCGCACTCACAAGCGTCTTCTCGACATAGTCGATCCGACGCCGCAGACGGTGGACGCGCTGATGAAGCTCGACCTGGCTGCCGGTGTCGACGTCGAGATCAAGCTCTAAGGGCAATTCGGACCGGCGGTTGTCGCCAAGTGCCGAGAATTAAAGAAGGAAGGAATGCTCTCATGCGTTCCGGAGTAATTGCACAGAAGCTGGGCATGACCCGCATCTTCACGGACGCCGGGGAGCACATCCCCGTCACCGTGCTGAAGCTCGACAATGTTCAGGTTGTTGCTCATCGCACCAACGACAAGAACGGCTACACGGCGCTGCAGCTCGGTGCGGGAACGCGCAAGCCGTCGCGCCTGACCAAGGCCGACCGGCAGAACTTTGCCGTCGCCAAGGTGGAGCCGAAGCGCAAGCTCGTGGAGTTCCGGGTCAGCCCCGAGAACATCATCGAGGTTGGCGCCCAGATCACCGCCGACCACTTCGTTCCCGGCCAGTTCGTCGACGTGACGGGCACCAACCAGGGCAAAGGCTTCCAGGGCGCCATGAAGCGCTGGAACTTCGGCGGTCTGCGCGCCACGCACGGTGTCTCGCTCAGCCACCGCAGCCTCGGCTCGACCGGTCAGCGCCAGGACCCCGGCAAGGTGTTCAAGGGCAAGAAGATGGCCGGCCACATGGGCGACGAGCGCGTCACGACGCAGAACCTCGTCGTCGTAAAGACCGATGTCGACCGCGGCCTCGTCATGGTGCGCGGCGCGGTGCCCGGTTCGAAGGGCGGCTGGGTGCTGGTGCGCGACGCCGTTCTCAAGCAGCCGCACAAAGACGCTCCGCGTCCGGGCGCGTTCAAGGCACGCGGCGGCGAAGCCGCTGAGGCGAAGGAGCAAGCGTGATGAAAGCCGATGTCACGACGCTCGGGGCCTCCAAGGCCGGCACGGTGGAGCTCGCCGATGCGATCTTCGGACTGAAGCCGCGCCCCGACCTCATCCAGCGCATGGTCCGCTATCAGCTCGCCAAGCGGCGCGCCGGCACGCACCACGCCCAGGACCGTTCCGAGGTGAACGTCACGGGCAAGAAGATGTACAAGCAGAAGGGCACCGGTGGCGCCCGACATGGCGACAAGTCGGTGCCGCAATGGCGCGGCGGCGGCAAGGCGTTCGGTCCCAAGCCGCGCGACCACGCCATCGAGCTGCCCAAGAAGGTGCGCGCCCTGGCCCTGCGCCATGCGCTCTCCGCCAAGCAGCAGGCGGGCGAGATCGTGGTGCTCGACAAGGCCGAGGCGAAGGATGGCAAGACCGCCGGCCTGCGCGACCAGTTCGCTAAGCTCGAGTGGAGCAACGTGCTGATCATCGACGGCGCCGACCTCGAGGTCGGCTTCGTCCGCGCCGCGCGCAACCTGCCGAACATCGACATCCTGCCGGTGCAGGGCATCAACGTTTACGACATCCTGCGTCGCCGCAAGCTGGTGCTGACCAAGGCCGCCATCGCCGCGCTCGAAGAGCGTTTCGCTGACGCCGTCAACGGCGCTGCCGCCGAGGGGAGCAAGCGATGAGCAAGCATCATAGCCACTACGACGTCATCGTCTCTCCGGTCATCACCGAGAAGTCGACGCTCGTCTCGGAAGCAAACCAGGTGATCTTCAACGTCTCTCCGAGGGCGACGAAGGCGGAGATCAAGGCGGCGATCGAGTCGCTGTTCAAGGTCAAGGTGAAGGCCGTGAACACGCTCGTCCGCAAGGGCAAGCTGAAGACCTTCCGCGGGCGCCGGGCGCTGCAGAGCGACGCGAAGAAGGCGATCGTCACTCTCGTCGAAGGCCACCACATCGATATCGCGACGGGCCTTTAAGGAAACGGACCCCAGGTACTCACCATGGCACTGAAGACATTCCGTCCGACATCTCCCGGCCTGCGCCATCTGGTGCTCGTCGATCGTGGGCAGCTCTGGAAGGGCGCGCCCATCAAGGTGCTGGTCGAAGGCAAGTCGAAGTCGGGCGGTCGCAACAACGACGGCCGCATCACGACGCGCCACATCGGCGGCGGCGCCAAGCGGTCGTATCGCCTCGTCGATTTCCGCCGTCGCAAGTTCGACGCGCCGGCCAAGGTCGAGCGCATCGAGTACGATCCCAACCGCACGGCCTTCATCGCCCTGATCAAGTATCAGGACGGCGAGCTTGCCTACATCCTGGCACCGCAGCGCCTGGCGGTCGGTGACCAGGTCGTCGCCGGTGAGAAGGTTGACGTGAAGCCCGGCAACGCCATGCCGCTCGCGTCCATGCCGATCGGCACCATCGTGCACAACGTCGAACTAAAGGCTGGCCGCGGTGGCCAGATGGCTCGCTCCGCCGGTTCATTCGTCCAGCTCGTCGGCCGCGACTTCGGCTGGGCCGTGTTGAAGCTCAATTCGGGTGAGACGCGCCGCGTGCGCGCCGAGTGCATGGCGACCATCGGTGCCGTGTCGAACCCCGATCACTCCAACGAGGTGACGGGCAAGGCCGGCCGCACGCGCTGGAAGGGCCGTCGCCCGACCGTGCGCTCGATCGCCATGAACCCGATCGACCATCCGAACGGTGGTCGTACCAAGGGCGGCAAGCACTGGGCGACCCCATGGGGCAAGCCCACCAAGGGCGCCAAGACGCGCAAGAACAAGTCGACCGACAAGTACATCATCCGTGGCCGTCAGGCGAAGAAGAAGTAACCGGCGACTGCGAGGAGACAGGCTATGACACGTGCAGTTTGGAAAGGTCCGTTCGTCGACGGGTACCTCCTCAAGAAGGCAGAGAAGGTGCGCCAGTCCGGCCGCAGCGAGATCATCAAGATATGGAGCCGTCGTTCGACGGTCCTGCCGCAGTTCGTCGGTCTGACGTTCGGCGTGCACAACGGCCACAAGCACATCCCCGTCAACGTGAACGAGGACATGATCGGCCATAAGTTCGGCGAGTTCGCGCCGACCCGCATGTTTCACGGACACGGTGGCGACAAGAAAGCCACCAAGGGCAGATAAGACGAAGGCGAAGGCGAAGTATTATGGGCAAGCCCAAACGCGAGCGCAGCCTCTCCGATAGCGAGGCACAGGCCGTGGCGAGAAACCTCCGGGTTTCGCCGCGCAAGCTGAATCTTGTCGCCGGTCTCATCCGCGGCAAGCCGGTCGACACGGCGCTGGCCGATCTCGAGTTCTCGCGCAAGCGCATCGCTCAGGACGTCCGCAAGTGCGTGATGTCGGCGGTCGCCAACGCCGAGAACAATCACGGGCTCGACGTCAACGAGCTCGTCGTTTCCGAGGCGTTCGTCGGCAAGAACCTGATCATGCGCCGTTTCCAGGCGCGTGGCCGCGGTCGCGCCAGCTCGATCACCAAGCCGTTCTCGCAGATCACCGTCATCGTTCGCCAGAAGGCGGAAGAGGAAGGTGAGGAGAAGCGCAAGAAGAAGTCCAAGCCCGCCGAAAAGCCCGCCAAGGAAGCCAAGGGCGGCGCGAAGAAACCGGCGAGCGCCGCCAAGAAGGGCAGCAAGGCCAAGTCGGCTGCCAAGGAGACTGCATAATGGGTCAGAAGGTCAATCCGGTCGGCCTGCGCCT
The DNA here is from genome assembly GCA_963812795.1 of uncultured Alphaproteobacteria bacterium. Lineage (GTDB taxonomy): Bacteria > Pseudomonadota > Alphaproteobacteria > Rhizobiales > Hyphomicrobiaceae > Hyphomicrobium_A. The sequence goes on from CAWEWG010000009.1 coordinate 7,283, forward strand.
CGGCGTCAACCGCACCTGGGACAGCCGTTGGTTCGCTGGCCGCGGCGAGTACGGGCGGCTGCTGCACGAAGACATGCGCATGCGCGATCACATTCTGCAGCAGCGCCGTCAGGCCGGCATCGCCAAGGTGGTGATCGAGCGGCCGCACAAGAAGTGCCGCGTGACGGTTCACACCGCACGCCCGGGTGTGCTCATCGGCAAGAAGGGCGCCGATATCGAGAAGCTGCGCGGCCAGCTCGCGCGCTTCACGAGCTCGGAAGTGCACCTCAACATCGTCGAGATCCGCAAGCCGGAAATCGATGCCACGCTCGTTGCCGAGGCCATCGCCCAGCAGCTCGAGCGCCGCGTCGCCTTCCGTCGCGCCATGAAGCGCTCCGTGCAGTCGGCGCTTCGCCTCGGGGCTCTCGGCATCCGCATCAACGTCGCCGGCCGTCTCGGCGGCGCCGAGATCGCGCGCACCGAGTGGTACCGCGAAGGTCGCGTGCCGCTGCACACGCTGCGCGCCGACATCGATTTCGGCTATGGCATCGCCAAGACCGCCTACGGCATCATCGGCATCAAGGTTTGGATCTTCAAGGGCGAGATCATGGAGCACGATCCCATGGCGTCCGAGAAGCGCAATACGGATCTGCAGGAGAGCGGCGGCGGGCGTCCGCGCCGTGACGGCGATCGCGGTGATCGTGGCGACCGCGGCGGGGACCGTCGCGAGCGCCGTGAGGCTTCGGCGCCAGCTCCATCCGCATCAGCCCCACCGGCTCCGGCCGCTGAAGGCGAAGGCTCAGAGAAGGCGTGAGGCAGCGCTGAGCGCTGACAAGGACGACAAGACATGTTGCAACCGAAACGCACGAAATTCCGCAAGGCCTTCAAGGGCCGCATCCATGGTGCCGCCAAGGGTGGCACGGCGCTCAACTTCGGCTCGCACGGCCTCAAGGCGGTGGAGCCGGAGCGCGTCACGGCACGCCAGATAGAGGCGGCTCGCCGCGCCATCACGCGCCACATGAAGCGCGCCGGCCGCGTGTGGATCCGCATCTTCCCGGACCTGCCGGTGACGAAGAAGCCGGCGGAAGTCCGCATGGGATCGGGCAAGGGCTCGATCGAGCTGTGGTGCGCGCGCGTCAAGCCGGGCCGCATCATGTTTGAACTCGACGGCGTGCCGGACCAGGTGGCGCGTGAAGCATTGGTGCTCGGGGCGGCTAAGCTGCCAATCAAGACGCGTATCGTGACGCGCATTGGCTGAGCTAGAGAACTAGACGAAGGACTAAGGCGATGAGCGCGGAAGCGTTTCGAGACATGACCCTCGACCAGCTGGACGACCAGCTGCAGAAGCTCAAGAAGGAGCAGTTCAACCTGCGCTTTCAGCGGGCTTCCGGCCAGCTCGAGAACACATCGCGCGTGCGCACAGTGCGCCGCGACATCGCCCGCTTGCTGACCGTCGCGCGTTCGCGGCGTGCCGGCGGCGCCAAAAGCGCTGCGAAGGAGTAACTAGAATGCCGAAACGCGTGCTGCAGGGCGTCGTCGTCTCCGACAAGAACGACAAAACGGTGGTGGTCGAGGTCGAGCGCCGCTACACGCACCCGCTGTTCAAGAAGACGGTGCGCCGCACGAAGAAGTACCACGCGCACGATGAGAAGAACCTGTTCAAGATCGGCGACCGCGTGGAGATCGTCGAGAGTGCGCCGATTTCGAAGAACAAACGCTGGGTGGTTATGACCGAGGCCGGTTGACGGCGCTCGGCTCGATCTGAGGGCTTCGGCCCGCTGAAGAATGAAGGGCCGCCTGCGGGCGGAAGTTGGAAAGGGAAACGCGATGATCCAGATGGAGACCAATCTCGACGTCGCTGACAATTCGGGCGCGCGCCGCGTTCAGTGCATCAAGGTGCTGGGCGGCTCGAAGCGCAAGTACGCGACCGTTGGCGACATCATCGTCGTCTCGGTCAAGGAAGCCATTCCGAAGGGTCGCGTGAAGAAGGGCCAGGTGATGAAGGCCGTCGTGGTGCGCACCGCCCAGGGCGTGCGCCGTCCCGACGGCTCGCTCATCCGCTTCGACCGCAACGCCGCCGTGCTGATCAACGCGCAGGGCGAGCCGGTCGGCACGCGCATCTTCGGGCCCGTGACACGCGAGCTCAGAGGCAAGAACCACATGAAGATCGTTTCGCTCGCGCCGGAGGTGCTGTGATGGCATCGCTTAAGATCAAGAAGGGCGACCACGTCATCGTTATCGCGGGCCGTGACAAGGGTAAGCACGGCGAAGTCGTGGAGATGCTGCCGAAGGAGAGCCGCGCCGTCGTGCGGGGCGTCAACGTCGTGCGCCGCCACCAGAAGCAGACCGCGGCCCAAGAGGGCGGCATCATCTCGAAGGAAGCGCCGATCCACACTTCGAACCTGGCGCTCGAAGATCCCAAGGATGGCAAGCCGACCCGCATCGGCTTCAAGTTCCTCGACGACGGCAAGAAGGTTCGCTTCGCCAAGCGCTCCGGCGAAGTCATTCCAGAGAGATAAGAGCAATGGCTGACAAAGAGAAACCGGCAAAGGCCGCTGGCGCCCCGAAGGACGGCGCGCCGCAGAAGGCCAAGAGCCCCAGGGGCGAGAAGAAGGCGGCGGCTCCCAAGGAGCCGAGGCAGCCTGCTGCGCCGCGCCCGAAGGACTACAAGCCGCGTATGAAGATGCACTACGAGAAGGTGGTGCGCGACGCCCTGCTGAAGAAGTTCGAATACAAGAACACGATGCAGGTGCCGAAGATCGAAAAGATCGTGCTCAACATGGGCATCGGCGAAGGCGTCAACGATCGCAAGAAGGTCGACAGCGCCGCCAGCGATCTGGCCCTCATTGCCGGTCAGCGCCCGGTGCAGACGCGTTCGCGCAAGGCCATCGCCGTCTACAAGTTGCGCGAAGGCATGAACATCGGCGCCAAGGTGACGCTGCGCGGCGACCGCATGTACGAGTTCCTCGACCGCCTGGTCACCATCGCGCTGCCGCGCGTGAAGGACTTCCGCGGTTTGAACCCGAAGAGCTTCGACGGCCGTGGCAACTTCGCTTGCGGTCTGAAGGAGCACATCGTGTTCCCCGAGATCGACTACGACAAGGTCGATCAGATCTGGGGCATGGACATCATCGTGTGTACGTCGGCGAGATCCGACGAGGAAGCGCGTGAACTTCTGCGCGGCTTCAACTTCCCGTTTCGCAGCTAGAGGACCTCGGGATCAGCCCGAAAGGCCTTTGGAGGACTTAGATGGCTAAGACAAGTTCGATCGAGAAGAACAACCGGCGCCGGCGCCTCGTCGCGCAGGCGGCCGAGAAGCGCAAGCGCCTGAAGGCGATCGCCAGCGATTTGAAGCGCCCGGCGGAAGAGCGCTTTGCGGCGCGCATCAAGCTGGCAGAGATGCCGCGCAACTCTTCGGCAGTTCGCATTCGCAACCGTTGCGAGCTGACGGGCCGCGCGCGCGGCTATTACCGCAAGGTCAGAATGTGCCGCAACCAGCTCCGCGATCTGGCGAGCCAGGGCCTGATCCCCGGCATGACCAAGTCGAGCTGGTAAGGGAGCAAGAAGAATGTCCATCAACGATCCCTTGGGCGATATGCTGACCCGCATCCGCAACGCTCAGATGCGGCGGCGCCCGAAAGTCGTCACCCCGGCTTCCAACATCCGTGGGCGCGTTCTCGACGTGCTCGAGGAAGAGGGCTACATTCGCGGCTACGCTCGCGTCGAGCAGAAGGGCGCGCTGCCGACCTTCGAGATCGAGCTGAAGTATTACAACGGCCAGCCCGCCATCCGCGAAATCAAGCGGGTGTCGACGCCGGGCCGGCGCGTCTATTCTCCTGTTCGGGATCTGCCCACCGTCGCCAACGGCCTCGGCGTGGCAATCCTTTCGACGCCCAAGGGCGTGATGTCGGACTCGAAGGCGCGCGAGCAGAACGTTGGCGGAGAGATCCTCTGCAGCATCTTCTAATCCGCGGTCCCCGCTAAGCGGGGCAGCAACAAGGCTTTGGAACGACCATGTCACGTATCGGCAAAAGAGCAGTCCCGGTCCCCGCCAACGTAACGGCGACGGTCAACGGACGCGAGGTCAAGGTCAAGGGACCGAAGGGCGAGCTTGCCTTCACGGTTCCCGATCAGATCAAGGTCGAGAAGACCGCGGATGGCATCGAGGTTTCGCCGCTCGACGAGACCAAGATGGCGCGCTCCATGTGGGGCATGTCTCGCACCATGATCGCCAACCTGATCGATGGCGTGACGACCGGTTACTCGCGCACCCTCGAGATCCAGGGCATCGGCTTCCGCGCCGCGATGAAGGGCAAGGACCAGCTGCAGCTCAACATCGGCTTCAGCCATGACGTCGTTCACACGATCCCGAGCGGGGTCGAAGTGAAGGTGAGCGGCGCCAAGCAGGAAATCATCACCGTCTCCGGGATCGACAGACAACTCGTCGGTCAGGTGGCTGCCAACATCCGCGCCTCGCGGCCGCCCGAGCCCTACCAGGGCAAGGGCATCCGCTATAAGGGCGAATACATCTTCCGCAAGGAAGGCAAGAAGAAGTAAGGACGACACGCCATGAAAGCGCTCACCAATCTGTTCGATCGGCGCAAGACCCGCGTTCGCCGCAGCCTGAAGGCGAACGCGACGGGCCGCGCCCGTCTTTCGGTGCACCGCTCGTCGAAGCACATCTACGTGCAGGTGATCGACGACGCCGACGGCAAGACGCTGGCGGCGGCTTCGACGCTTGAGAAAGATCTCAAGTCGTCGCTGAAGACCGGCGCCGACAAGGCTGCGGCTGCAGCGATCGGCAAGCTCATCGCCGAGCGCGCCATCAAGGCGGGCGTCAAGGACGTCGTCTTCGACCGCGGCGGCTACATCTACCACGGCCGCGTGAAAGCGCTGGCCGATGCCGCACGCGAAGGCGGCCTGAACTTCTAAGGAAGAGGATTGCATCGTGGCACGTTCACCAGGAAGAGATCGCGGCCGGGATCGCGAAGAGCGCGATAGCGAGTTCACCGAGAAGCTGGTGCACATCAATCGCGTCGCCAAGGTCGTCAAGGGCGGCAAGCGCTTCGGCTTTGCGGCGCTGGTCGTCGTCGGCGACTTGAAGGGCCGCGTTGGCTTTGGCCACGGCAAGGCCCGCGAGGTGCCGGAAGCCATCCGCAAGGCGACGGAAGCCGCCAAGCGCGCGCTGGTCCGCGTGCCACTGCGCGATGCGCGCACCCTGCACCACGACAGCGAAGGCCGCCACGGCGCCGGCAAGGTCGTGCTGCGCTCGGCTCCGGCCGGTACCGGCATCATCGCCGGCGGCGCCATGCGCGCCGTGTTCGAGATGCTCGGCGTGCACGACGTCGTTGCCAAGTCGCTCGGCTCGACCAACCCATACAACGTGGTGCGCGCGACCTTCGACGCTCTCAAGCACCAGGAAAACCCACGCGGCGTCGCCGCGCGCCGCAACAAGAAGGTGAGCGAGATCGTTTCGCGCCGCCGTGACGGTTCGGTTGCCGGCGAGACCGTCGCCGAGGCGTGAGCATAGCGCGCGTCCCGGATACGCAAGGAACGATGTGACATGGCTGCCAAGAAGAAGACGATTACCGTCGAGCAGATCGCCAGCGCCAACCGGCGGCCGGCGATCCAGACCAAGACGCTGCGCGGATTGGGCCTCGACAAGCTGAACCGCACGCGCGAGCTGGAGGACACTCCGTCCGTTCGCGGCATGATCAACAGCATTCCCCACCTGGTGCGCATCGTCGACGCGCCGGCGGCCAAGAAATCCTAAGGAGCGACGGTCCGATGCGGCTCAACGAAATTAAAGACAAGCACGGCTCCAAGAAGGTGCGCGTGCGTATCGGACGCGGTATCGGCTCCGGCGTCGGTAAGCAGGGCGGCCGCGGCGGCAAGGGCCAGACGGCCCGTACCGGCGTCGCCATCGGTGGCTTCGAAGGCGGCCAGATGCCGCTCCACCGCCGCCTGCCCAAGCGCGGCTTCAACAAGTGGCGGCGCAAGGACTTCAACGAGGTCAACGTCGGCGCGTTGCAGCAGGCAATCGACGACAAACGCCTCGATGCCGGCAAGCCTGTCGATCTCGATGCACTGGTCGCCGCCGGCATCGTGCGCCGCGCCAAGGACGGCCTGCGCCTCCTCGGCTCCGGCGAGATCAAGTCCAAGCTGTCGCTCACCGTCGATCATGCTTCCGGGACCGCCAAGGCGGCCGTCGAGAAGGCAGGCGGCACCATCAAGCTCATCGAGAAGAAGGTGCTTGCCGCCGACGAGGCCAAGCGCAAGAAGACGGCTGCCAAGAAGGCAGCAGCCAACAAGACCGCCGCCAACAAGAGCGGCGGCGGCACGGCCAAGAAGCCCGCAGGGGACACCACCGAGGAATAGCCTTGGCGCAAGAAAGCCGCCGGTCGGGGCGATCGGCGGTCAATACTAGAGCGGCGTTGCCACACCGGGGAGCGGCTCCCATCTAAGCGAGGGGACATTCCAGGGCGGCCCGCCGCTACGGGCGCGAAGGTCGGGAGAGAAGAACATGGTATCCGCTGCCGAGCAGCTAGCCGCCAATCTGAACTTTGGCGCTTTCGCCAAAGCCGACGACCTGAAGCGCCGCATCTACTTCACGCTGGGTGCGCTGATCGTCTATCGCTTCGGGACGTTCATTCCGCTCCCAGGCATCAATCCCGTCGCCTTCGCGCAGACCTTCAATGCGAACGCCTCCGGCATCCTCGGCATGTTCAACATGTTCGCGGGCGGCGCCGTCGAGCGCATGGCGATCTTCGCGCTCAACATCATGCCCTACATCTCGGCGTCGATCATCATGCAGTTGATGAGCTCGATGTCGCCGAAGCTCGAAGCCTTGAAAAAGGAAGGCGAGCAGGGGCGCAAGCAGATCAACCAGTACACCCGCTACCTGACCGTCGTGCTCGCTGCCTTCCAGGCTTACGGCATCGCCATCGGCCTCGAGGGCTCGCAGGGTGCCGCCGGCCCGGTGGTCATGGATCCCGGCTGGTTCTTCCGCATCACCACCGTCATCACGCTTGTCGGCGGTACGCTGTTCCTGATGTGGCTCGGCGAGCAGATCACTCAGCGCGGCGTCGGCAACGGCATCTCGCTCATCATCTTCGCCGGCATCGTTGCCGGATTGCCGGCGGCGCTCGTCGGCCTGTTCGAGCTGGCCCGCACCGGCTCGCTGTCGGTCGGCCTGCTGCTCGCCCTACTGGGCCTGATGCTCTTCGTCGTCGCCGCCATCGTCTTCATGGAGCGTGCGCAGCGCCGCCTGCTTATCCAGTATCCGAAACGACAGGTCGGCAACCGGATGTTCCAGGGCGATTCCTCGCACCTGCCGCTGAAGCTCAACTCAGCCGGCGTCATTCCGCCGATCTTCGCCTCCTCGCTGCTGCTGCTGCCGATTACCGCGGCGCAGTTCACAGCCGGCCAGGGTCCGTCGTGGCTGAACGAGGTGACGGCAGCGCTCGGCAGCGGCCAGCCGCTCCACATCGCTCTCTACGTGGCGCTGATCATCTTCTTTGCGTTCTTTTACACGGCTGTCGTATTCAATCCGAAGGAGACGGCCGACAACCTGCGCAAGTACGGCGGCTTCCTGCCCGGCATCCGTCCCGGCGAGAAGACGGCCGAGTACATCGACTACGTCCTGACGCGCATCACGGTCGTCGGCGCCATCTACCTCGCCGCCGTTTGCGTCCTGCCGGAAATCCTGATTTCCTACGCCGCCGTGCCCTTCTACTTCGGCGGCACCTCGCTGCTTATCGCAGTGAGCGTCACCATGGACACAGTGGCTCAGGTGCAGAGCCATCTGCTGGCGCACCAGTATGAAGGCCTCATCAAGAAGGCCAAGCTCAGAGGCGCCAGTACGGGCGGGCGAGGGCGTAGATGAACCTGATCCTGCTGGGTCCACCGGGAGCCGGCAAAGGGACGCAAGCCGAGGGGATTGCCAAGAAACGAGGGCTCATCCAGCTTTCGACCGGCGATATGCTACGGGCGGCCGTCAAGGCCGGTACCCCTATCGGCCAGGAAGCCAGCACCATCATGGAAGCGGGCGGACTCGTCCCCGACCAAATGGTGATCAAGATCATCGCCGAGCGCATCGCTCAGCCGGATTGCCTCAAGGGCTTCATCCTCGACGGGTTTCCGCGCACGCTGAAGCAGGCTGCGGCGCTGGACGAGTTGCTGACCTCGCAAGGCAAGAAGATCGACGCCGTCATCGAGCTCAAGGTAAACGACACGGCGCTGATCGACCGCATCACCGGACGCTACGTTTGCTCGAATTGCGGGGCGAGCTATCACGACACGGCGTGCAAGCCGAAGGTCGAAGGGGTTTGCGACCGCTGCGGAGGCACGAGCTTCGTGCGGCGGGCGGACGACAACGTGGAGACGGTGAAAAACCGTCTGATGGCCTACTACCGTGAGACGGCGCCCCTGATCGGCTACTATTTCGCCAAGGGCAAGCTGCATTCGGTCGATGGAATGGCGCCCATCGGCGAGGTTGGCGGCCAAGTGGACACTGTTCTGAGCGGTCTCGCCGCACCCTAAAAAAACCATTATCCGGCCAATTGACGGAGGCCTATTGCTCCGCTACAACACCCCGTTCTTAACGCACCTTCAAAAAAATCCGGTCTGATACCAGACGGGCTGGAGAGGTGCGTTTTTTGGCGCAAGAACATTCGAGCAGCGGTATGCCGCACCGGGGGCGGAGTGCTTCTGCCGGCGGCATTCGATACCTCAGGAGAGATGTGTGGCCCGTATCGCAGGCGTCAACATTCCGACGCAGAAGCGCGTTGTCATCGCGCTACAGTACATTCACGGCATTGGTCAGAAGTACGCCCAGGACATTTGCACCAAGGTCGGGATCCCGGCTGAGCGGCGCGTCAATCAGTTGACCGACGCCGAGGTGCTGCAAATTCGCGAGACGATCGACCGCGATTATCTGGTCGAGGGCGACCTGCGCCGCGAAGTCATCACCAACATCAAGCGCCTGATGGACCTCGGCTGCTACCGCGGCCTGCGCCATCGTAAGGGGCTCCCGGTTCGCGGCCAGCGCACGCACACCAACGCGCGCACCCGCAAGGGCCCTGCCAAGCCGATCGCCGGTAAGAAGAAGGCCTGATCGCAATCGTTCCGGGGACGGCCGTTTGGCCGGTCCCCATTCGTATTTGACGCATATCGCATGACGGGCCGCCGCGCGGCCGCTGGAGAGTTGACGGATGGCCAAAGAGACAACCGCCCCCGCTGGACGCGCCAAGGTCCGCAAGCGCGAAAAGAAGAACATCACGTCGGGCGTTGCGCACGTCAACGCCTCGTTCAACAACACGATGATCACCATCACCGACGCACAGGGCAACACGATTGCCTGGTCGTCGTCGGGCACCAAGGGCTTCAAGGGTTCGCGCAAGTCGACGCCCTATGCCGCCCAGGTGGCCGCCGAGGATGCCGGCCGCAAGGCGCAGGAGCACGGCATGAAGATCCTCGAGGTCGAGGTCTGCGGTCCGGGGTCGGGCCGCGAGTCCGCCCTGCGAGCGCTGCAGTCGGTCGGCTTTCAGATCACCTCGATCCGCGACGTGACGCCCATCCCGCACAACGGTTGCCGGCCGCGTAAGCGCCGCCGCGTCTAAGATTGCTTCGACGGGGCGAGCATCACCCGCCCCGTCCGTTTCGCAGCTTTGCTGCTGACCGCGAACCATATCCCATTCGTCTGCGCACCCTGACGCAGGCGCGACGCTAAGCGAGGCTCCCCGTGGTGAACGTTCTGCAAAAGAACTGGCAAGACCTGATCAAGCCGAACAAGCTCGACGTGGCCTCCGGCCGCGATCGCAGCCGCATCGCGACCGTGGTCGCCGAGCCGCTCGAGCGCGGCTTTGGCATGACGCTCGGCAACGCGCTGCGCCGCGTGCTGCTGTCGTCGCTGCAGGGCGCCGCCATCAAGACCGTGCAGATCGACGGCGTGCTGCACGAGTTCTCTTCGATCCCCAGCGTGCGTGAGGATGTCACCAACATCATCCTCAACATCAAGGAAATCGCGCTGCGCGTTCACTCCGAAGGCGTGAAGCGCATGGTGCTTAAGAAGGAAGGCGGCGGCGCGGTCCGCGCCAAGGACATCGAGGCCGGCGCCGACGTCGAGATCCTCAATCCCGAGCACGTCATCTGCACGCTCGACCAGGGTGCCTCCATCCGCATGGAGTTCACCGCCGACATGGGCAAGGGCTACGTCGCCGCCGACCGCAACCGTCCCGAGGACGCTCCGATCGGCCTCATCCCGGTCGACAGCCTCTACAGCCCGGTGAAGAAGGTTTCCTACAAGGTCGAGAACACCCGCGAGGGCCAGATCCTCGACTATGACAAGCTGACGATGACGGTCGAGACCGACGGCTCGGTGAAGCCGGAGGATGCCATCGCGCTCGCCGCGCGCATCCTGCAGGACCAGCTCGCCGTGTTCATCAACTTCGAAGAGCCGAAGAAGGCCGTCGAGGAGACGCGTCATCCGGAGCTGGCATTCAACGCCGCGCTGCTCAAGAAGGTCGACGAGCTCGAGCTTTCGGTGCGCTCGGCCAACTGCTTGAAGAACGACAACATCGTCTACATCGGCGACCTCATCCAGAAGACCGAGGCGGAGATGCTGCGCACGCCGAACTTCGGGCGCAAGTCGCTGAACGAGATCAAGGAAGTCCTCGCCTCGATGGGCCTGCACCTCGGCATGGAAGTGCCGAACTGGCCGCCCGACAACATCGAGGAGCTGGCTAAGCGCTTCGAGGACCAGTACTGACACGGCGTGCGAATTCCGGCGCGCGACGCATGTCGTGACGCCGGGACCACGATTTTCACGAGCCTAGCGAGGTGAGGCCATAGAACCTCCCCGTTAAACAACCTAAGGGAACTGACATGCGACACAAGAAATTGGGGCGGCGCTTCAGCCGTGACAGCAGCCATCGCCAGGCCATGTTCTCGAACATGGCGGCGTCTCTTATCAAGCACGAGCAGATCGTGACCACCTTGGCGAAGGCCAAGGATCTGAAGCGCGTCATCGACAAGTACATCACGCTCGCCAAGCGTGGTGACCTCAACTCGCGCCGCCTGGCCGCCAGTCGCCTGCGCGATGAGGACATGGTCAAGAAGCTCTTCGACACGCTCGCCCCGCGCTACAAGAACCGCGCCGGTGGCTACTCGCGCGTGCTCAAGGCCGGCTTCCGCTACGGCGACAGCGCCCCGCGGGCCGTGATCGAGCTCGTCGACCGCGATACCTCGATCAAGGGCAAAGAAGACCGCGAGCGGCACGAGGCGGCGCTCGCCGAGGCCCCAGCGGAATCGTGATCGGCGTCGGGGCCTCCCGCACTGGCCTAACCACGGGCTGACGGTTAAGCATTCCTTCGAGCGCTGGGCGCCTTATGGCGCCCAGGCGGTCGAGCGCGCGCCACAGCAGCTCAGGATGCCGCGCTCCGCGACGATAGGAGGATGCGATGGCGGGCGAAAAGGTTCTGGTTACGGGAGCTTCGGGCTTCATCGCCAAACACTGCATCGCCGAGCTGCTGCGGCAGGGATACGCCGTGCAGGCGACGCTGCGCGACCTCAACCGCGCGGAGGAGACGCGCCGCGCGATAGGCAATGCCGGCGCCAGCGCGAGCGAGGTGAAGTTCTTTCCCGCCGACCTCCTGCAGGATGAGGGTTGGGACAAGGCCGTCGAGGGCTGCACGTACGTGCTGCACGTCGCTTCGCCATTTCCGATCAAGAACCCCAAGGAGGCGGACGAAGTCATTCGCCCGGCACGCGAAGGCGCCGTGCGCGTTCTGAAGGCCGCCGGCAAGGCCGGGGTGAAGCGCGTGGTGATGACATCCTCGGTCGTCGCTATCACGCTGCCTTGGCCCGAGGCGCAGCCTGGACATGTGTTCGACGAGACCGATTGGACCAACCCCGATCGGCCGGATGTGACCACCTATGTCGTCTCCAAGACGCTCGCCGAGCGGGCGGCCTGGGAATTCGTGACCACGACGCCGGGTGCGCCGGAGCTCACGGTCGTCAACCCGGCCTTTGTGCTCGGCCCCGCGCCGGACGCCGATCTGTCGACGTCGCACGAGGTGCTGCGCCTGATGGGCACCGGTGCTTATCCTGCCGCGCCCAAGATCGGTTTTCCGATCAGCGATGTCCGCGACGTCGCCCAGACGCACGTGCTGGCGATGACCCACCCCGGGGCAGCCGGACAACGGTACCTTTCCGCCAATGGCCACCTGCGCCTCTTCGAGATCGGCCAACTTATCAAGCAAGCGCTGCCCGATCTCGCCAAAAAGGTGCCGCGCGGCGAGCTGCCGGATTTGGTGGTGCGCGCCTTGGCGTTGGTCGATACCCGCCTCAAAGGCGTGCTGGCCGACCTCGGTTTTCCGCGGCCGGTGACCAACGCCAAGGTGCAGGCGGCCTTGGGGCAGACGTTCCGCACGCCGCAGGAGGCTGTCATTTCCGCCGCCACCAGCCTACGTGGCTTGCAGGTCATCTAAACGGCGTTGCCGCACGCGATTAAACGGCCGGGGCCGGCGGTTTGTCACGGGAGCGCCACGATGGCGCGCGCTATGCTAGGCCTGCGCGGCGCGTTCACCGGAGCGACCGGGTAGTGGCCCGCGCTCTTAGTCCAGGGATTGTAATCTGAACCATGAGCATGCCGCTGACCTCTCCGTTGATCCGCATCGCCGCCACGGCGCTCGCGCTGTGCGTGGTGCCCGCCGCGGCGCCGGCGCAGGTGCGCGAGGTGCCTCCGACCGGCGAGGCGATGCAATACTCCTATTCACCCATCGTCAAGAAGGCGACCCCGGCGGTGGTGAACGTCTACGTCCGCTCGCGCGTGCGCACGCAAGTTTCGCCGTTCGCCAACGATCCATTCTTCCAGCGCTTCTTCGGCGGTCGGGGCGGCTTCGGGCTGCCGCAGGAGCGTATCCAATCCTCGCTGGGCTCGGGCGTGATCATCAGTGCCGACGGCGTCATTGTCACCAACACGCATGTGGTCAAGGGCGGCACCGATACGCAGATCCGCGTGGCGCTGTCCGACAAGCGCGAATACGACGCGCGCATCGTCGCTCAGGACGAGCGCACTGATCTGGCCGTGCTGAAGATCGAGAAGGGCGGCAACGACTTTCCGTTCCTGCAGTTCGCCGATAGCGACAAGCTTGAGGTCGGCGACGTGGTGCTCGCCATCGGCAATCCTTTTGGCGTCGGTCAGACCGTGACCAGCGGGATTATCTCCGCCTTGGCGCGTACCGAGATGGCGCAGGCGGAGACGCAAGTGTTCCTGCAGACGGATGCGGCGATCAACCCGGGCAACTCCGGTGGAGCCTTGGTCGACATGAATGGCCGGCTCGCAGGCATCAATACGATGATCTTCTCGCAGTCGGGCGGCTCGGTGGGCATCGGCTTCGCCATCCCCTCCAATCTGGTGCGCCTGTTCGCCGACAACGCCGCAGCCGGGCGCAAGATCGAGCGGCCGTGGCTGGGCGGTCAGCTCGAGACCGTGACGCGCGAGATGGCGACGCAGCTCAAGCTCGATCGCGTCTCAGGCGCCGTCGTGGTGCGCCTGACCAACACCGGCCCGGCTGCAAAGGCCGGAATGCAGCTCGGTGACGTCATCGTCCGCGTCGACGAATTCGAGGTCGGCGACTCCCATTCGGTTCTCTACCGTTTGACGACACGCGGCGTCGGCAACAACAGCCGCATTGAGCTCATTCGCGCCGGCAAGCACATGACCATCGATGTGCCACTGCTTCCGGCGCCCAAGCCGGGCAAGGAGGACGTGCGCAACCTGTCGGGCAATCACCCCTTCGATGGCGCGCGCGTCTCCAATATCCTTCCCAGCGTTGCCGACGAGCTGAACCTCGACGAGACCGACGGCGTCGTCATCACCGCTGTCCGCAGCGGTGGCGTTGCGGCGCGGCTCGATTTCCAGCCGGGCGACATCATCGTCCAAGTCGGCAACGACAAGATCACCGACGTCACAATGCTCGATGAAATTACCCGTGCGCCGCAGCGCACGTGGAGCATCACCATCAAGCGTGCCGGACGCCTGATGAAGCTGCAAATGTCTGGATGATCATCCTTGGCGACGCTGTTCGAAGCCGCAGGACTTGAGAAGGGGGCCCCGCGCCCGCTCGCCGACCGACTGCGGCCGACGAAGCTTGCGGAGGTCGTCGGACAGGAGCAGCTCGTTGGCCCCAACGGCACGCTGACGCGTATGCTCAAGAGCGGCCGGCTGCCGAGCCTTATTCTCTGGGGGCCGCCGGGGTCCGGCAAGACGACGGTGGCGCGCCTCCTTGCCCACGAAACGCAGCTCGAGTTCGAGCAGCTTTCGGCCATCTTCTCCGGCGTGCAGGATCTGCGCAAAGCCTTCGACCGCGCCAAGGCACGCCGCGAGCAGGGAAGAGGCACGCTGCTGTTCATCGACGAAATCCACCGCTTCAATCGCGCGCAGCAAGACAGCTTCCTGCCGCACATGGAGGACGGCACGATCACTCTTGTCGGGGCGACGACGGAAAACCCTTCCTTCGAGCTCAACGGCGCCGTGCTCTCGCGCGCCTCCGTGCTCGTCTTCAATCGTCTCGCTGAGGAGGCGATTGAGGATCTGCTGCGGCGCGCCGAGAAGGAGGAGAAGCGGGCGCTGCCGCTCGACAAGGATGCGCGCGAAGCCCTGATCGGCATGGCGGACGGCGATGGGCGCGCCGCGATCAACCTGGCCGACGAGGTCTTCGCCTCCGTGGCGCCCGGGCAGGCGCCCCTCAACCGCGCCGCCCTCAGCACGCTCGTGCAGAAACGCGCGCCGCTCTACGACAAATCGCGCGAAGGGCACTACAACCTGATCAGCGCGCTGCATAAGTCGGTGCGCGGCTCCGATCCCGACGCCGCGCTCTACTGGCTGGCGCGCATGCTCGACGGCGGCGAGGATCGCCTGTTTCTGGCGCGACGCCTCGTTCGCATGGCCATCGAGGATATCGGCCTCGCCGATCCGCAGGCACTCGTGCAGGCGCTCGCCGCCAAGGATACCTTCGATTTCCTCGGCAGCCCCGAAGGCGAGTTGGCGCTGGCGCAGGCGACGATCTATCTCGCCACCGCACCCAAATCGAACGGCGCCTATGTCGCCTACAAGGCGGCGATGCGGGCAGCCAAGGAGCACGGCTCGCTCAGCCCGCCCAAGCACATCCTCAATGCCCCGACCAAGCTCATGCAGTCGGAAGGCTACGGCTCCGGCTACGCTTACGACCACGACACGGAAGAGGGCTTTTCCGGCCAGGACTATTTCCCCGAAGAGCTGGAAGCCCGGCCGCAGTTCTATGAGCCGCCCGACCGCGGTTTCGAGCGCGAGATCCGCAAACGGCTGGCCTACTGGGCCGACCTGCGTGCCAAGCGGGGTGGGAAGGCGTGAAGCCGTGAGATGGTAAAAATGGTGCAATCCCAGGGTCATCTCACGAGTTCACGCGTTCACGGCCTCGCGCTATAGTCCTGAAAAGGTGGGGATCGGGGGTACACATGGTTCGGTTCATCGATCTTTGGCGAGGCCACCCGATCAATGAGTTGGTGACCGCCCCCTGCGTCGCGCCCAACGACCTGACCAACATGGAAGGCCAGCATGTCGCCATGGGCTTTCCGGTCTTTCATAACCAATGCGCCATTCGCCTCGGCATAGCCCTGCGCCGTTCTGGCGTAACCGATGGCCAGATCGGCGGCTGCGCCGCCTGCGCCGTACATCCGCGCTCGGAGATGCATTTCATCAATGCGAGCCAGCTCGCCAACGCTCTGTCACACGCCAACATCCCCGGCATCGGCCCGGTCGAGAAGATCACCGGCACTGAGGCCGCCCACTACTATCCAAAGCTGTTCGGGCGTACCGGCATCATCTATTTCCAGGATTACTGGAAGCGCACGTCCGACAGCGGGCGCGCCACGGGCGACCACATCGACGTGTGGAACGGCTATCGCTCGTCGGCCAAGTGGCTGCTCGAGTGGTTCTCCTGGATGGGGTATTACTCGAACTACGCCAATGCGGGCGAAATCTGGTTCTGGGAAGTGAAGTAGACGGCGCGTCGCGCCTGGGGGTTCTGCAATGCGCTATGTCGTTGCCATGGTGTTCGCGCTGATCGTCGCCGCTCTCGCTACGATTTTCCTAGGCTCGAGCGTGGCCGACTGGGTCGTGGCGCAGAACTCGTTCGAGAGCTCGGACGACGCGGAGAACCTGCACATGCTGGTGTTCGTCGGCACCATTGCCGGTGGACTGCTCGTCGGCTGGCTGATGGGCTGGGTCATCGGCGGCGGCCAGTCTGCGCCGCCTGCACCCTGAGCCTTTAGTGCGGCGCCAGGAGCGTCAGCGGCCATAGGTAAGCCTGGCCGAGGACAAGCAGGCCCACCAGCGTCGCCAGCGCGATCGAGTGGAAGGCGACGAAGCGCAAGATCGAACCCTCGTGCCCGTACCAGCGCGTTGCCGTCGAGGCGACGACGATCGATTGGGCATCCATCATCTTGCCCATGACGCCGCCGGAGCTGTTGGCGGCAGCCATTAGAACCGGGTTGAGGCCTAGCTGCTCGGCGGTGACGCGCTGCAGGCCGCCGAACAGCACGTTGGACGAGGTGTCCGAGCCCGTCAGAGTGACCCCCAGCCAGCCGATGTAAGTGCCAAAGAGCGGATAAAGGAAACCCGTGCCGGCGAGCGCCAGCCCGAGCGTCGCGTCGGCGCCGGAGTAGCGCGTGACGAAGCCGATCGCCAGCATGCATGCGATGGTCAACAGCGAATAGCGAACAACGTAGAGCGTGCGCGCGTACATGCGCGCCAGGTCACGCAGCCCGTAGCCGAGGAACAGGCCCGACGCGACGGCGGCGAGGAGGATGCCGGACCCGGTCGCCGAGAGGACGTTGAAGTTGAACACTGCCGCTTCGATCTTCGGCGCCGCGACCACCGGGGGCACCTTTTGCACAAGGTCGTGCAAACCGGTGACGGGGAGCTTTAGCACCCACAGATCGTCGAGACCGGCGCGCACCTGCGGCGTGCCCCACAGAAACACAAAGACGCTGAGGATCAGCCACGGGGTCCATGCGCGCCTGACAGCTGCCGCCCCCGGGGACACGGGTGCGGTCGCGGGGGTTGGCTCTGCCGCGTCGGCTTCCGGCATCGAGGTCATCGGCGTCGCCGGGCGCCAGACCCTGAGGAAGAGCGCCAGCGAAGCCATCGAGATGATAGCGGCGACGATGTCCACCAGCCACGGACCGTGGAAGTTCGATACGGCATATTGGGGTATTGCGAAGGTGAGGCCGGCAACGAGGATGGGCGGCCAAACCTCGAGCGTCTTCCTCCAGCCGACGAACGCCATGATCAGCCAGAACGGCACGATCACCGAGAAGAACGGCAGCTGCCGCCCGACCATGCCGCTGAGCTCATGCAGGTCGAGGCCGGTGACGGCCGCAAGCGCAATGATGGGCGTGCCGAGCGCGCCGAAGGCAACCGGGGCGGTATTGGCAATGAGCGACAATCCGGATGCCGCCAAGGGCCTGAAGCCGAGGCCCATGAGCATTGCCGCGGTGACGGCGACCGGTGTTCCGAACCCTGCCGCACCCTCGAAAAAGGCGCCGAGGCAGAAAGCGATGAACAGCAACTGCATGCGCCGGTCGTCGCTGATGGTGCCGATCGAACGCTGCAGCACCGCGAACTCGCCCTTTTCGCTTGTGAGCTGATAGAGGAAAATGACGTTGAGGATGATCCAACCGATGGGGAGCAGCCCAAACGCCGCGCCATAGGCGGCGGCAAGCGCGGCCATCGGCGCCGGCATCCCGTAACCCAGGATGGCGACCGCAAGAGCTGCGAGGAGACCGAGGATCGCTGCTACGTGCGCGCGCAGCTCGAAGATGCCGATACCGCCCAGCAGCACGACGACCGGGAGAGCGGCGACGAGCGTGGAGAGGAGGGTGTTGCCGAAGGGGTCATAGATTTGCGACCACATGCATCCGCCCCCTAAATGCTCGCCCAGCCTATTCCGGGGCGGAAACCTTGGTCAAACTGCATATACGTTTATACCCGGCCCCCGCGGCAACCTCCGGACACCGGATTTTCATGCCGAAGCTGGACTTTGATGGCCGCTCAACTTAGGCCATGCCGCAAGTCCCGCAGGATTGCTGTTTAGAGCCCCCGATGAACGATCGCGTCGAGACCATAAAAGTGAAGGCCGCCGAAGCGGACATGCGGCTCGACCGGTGGTTCCGCATTCACTTTCCGGACGTTGGGTATTCGTATCTGCAGAAGCTGCTGCGAACGGGGCAGGTGCGCGTCGACAGCCGGCGCGCGGAGGGCAACGAACGCCTCGAGGCCGGCGCGCAGATCCGCGTGCCGAAGATCGTCCGCAGCGAAAAACCGGCCCCCGCGCCGAGCGTCAAGGCACCACTGGGACTTTCCAAAGCCGACCGCACCGCCATCGAGCGCATGATCCTGTTCGAGGACGAGCATATCCTCGTGCTCAACAAGCCGTTCGGTCTCGCCGTTCAGGGCGGCAGCGGCACCAAGCGGCACATCGATGGCATGCTTGCCGGTATGGCCGACCGTTTCGGCGGCGAGCGTCCGCGCCTCGTGCACCGCCTCGACCGCGACACGACGGGCGTGCTGCTCATCGCCAAGCACCGCGATGCCGCCGCCAAGCTCGGACGCGTCTTCCAGACCCGGTCTGCCGCCAAGACCTATTGGGCGCTCGTGCGCGGCGTGCCGAAGCCGCCGCAGGGAAAAGTGGAGGCGGCGCTGGTGAAAGCCGCTGGTCCCGATGGTGACCGCGTGCGCAAGGCGCTGCCGGGTGAGCAGAAGGAGGCCATGCACGCCACCACGCACTACTCGGTGGTGGACCGTCTGGCGCACAAGGCGGCTTGGGTGTCGCTCAAGCCGGTGACCGGGCGTCAGCACCAGTTGCGCGCGCACATGGCGCTCATCGGCAATCCTATCGTCGGCGACAACAAGTACGGTGGCGATGAGAACATGCCGGCCGAGCAGATCGAGAAGAAGCTGCATCTGCACGCCCGCCGCCTGGTGCTTCCGCACCCGTTCACGGGCGGCAAGATCGATGTCACGGCGCCGCTACCCGATCATATGCGCAAAACGTGGGATCTGCTGAGCCTCGATGCCAACCGCTACGAGGATGACGACTGATGAAGCTCGTCGTCCTCGATTGCGATGGTACGCTCGTCGACAGCCAGAATGGCATCTGCGAGGCGATGACGCATGCCTTCACCGGCTTCGGGCTGGTGGCGCCGACGCGCGAAGCGACGCTCGCCATCGTCGGGCTGTCGTTGCCGGAGGCGTTCGCGGTTCTGGCGGCCGAGCACGACGAGGGGCTGCGTGCCCAAATGGTGCAGCGCTACAAGTCGGCATTCCTCGAGATCAAACGCGATCCCGAGCTGCACGAGCCTTTGTTCGACGGCGTCGCCGCGGCCGTAGAGGCGTTCGGCGCCCGCGACGACATCGTGCTCGGTATCGCCACCGGCAAATCGCGCAAAGGCGTCGAGCGGCTATTCGAGCGCGAGCGCTGGGCGCATCGCTTCCTGACGGTGCAGACTGCCGACAATCACCCTTCAAAACCCCACCCCGCCATGCTGCAAGCGGCCATGGCGGAGGCGGGCGTCACCGCCGAACGGACGGTGATGGTCGGCGACACGACCTTCGACATGGAAATGGCGCGCGCGGCCGGTACGGGCGCCCTGGGTGTCGGTTGGGGCTATCATTCCATCGACGAGCTGCACAGCGCGGGCGCGCACGGTGTCATCGAGGCGTGTCACAGCCTCACGACCGACATCGACGCGTTCTTTGCTGGACGGGAGAAGGCCGCTTGAGCGAGCCAGGCGACAAGCCGACGACGAAAGTACCCGGCAGGGAGCCATTGACCGCGCCGTTGCCGAAGCGGTTCTACAAGCAGGTGACGGTCAACGAGCAGTCGGATGGCTTCGCGGTCCAGCTCGACGGCCGGCCCGTGCGTACGCCCAAGAAGCGTCAACTCCTCGTGCCGACGCGCGCTCTTGCGGAGGCCATTGCCGAGGAATGGGCGGCGCAAGCCGAGCGGATCGACCCCGCGACGATGCCGCTGTCGAAGCTCGCCATCACCACCATCGATGGCGTCGCCGAGAATATGCCGGAGGTGAGAAGCGATATCGTTCATTTCGCCGGCAGCGATTTGCTGTGCTACCGGGCCGAGGCGCCCGCCGCGCTCGCCGACCTCCAGGGGAAAGCGTGGGATCCGACGCTGCGCTGGATCGAGGCGGAGACGGGGGAGCGATTTTTCCTGGCCGAGGGCGTGATGCCGGTGACGCAAAGCGCGGCGGCTTTGGCGGCTTTTGCGCGGCTGGTCGACCCCTTCGCAGCTTTCGCGCTGGCCAGCTTGCATGTGATGACGACGCTAACAGGATCGGCGTTCCTCGCCCTGGCGGTCGCCATGCGGCGCATGCCGGTGGCGGACGCATGGGCCGCCGCGCATCTCGACGAGGACTGGCAGATCGCCCGCTGGGGCATCGACGTTGAGGCCGCCGACCGGCGCGAGCGGCGTTGGCAGGAGATGCAGGCCGCCGCCCGCTTCCTCGACTTGCTCAAGGCTGCTTGAAGAAAGTCCGGCCGAAGCTGAGGCTGTTCCCGCGGGAACAGCCCGCTTGCGGTGGTCCGGATAGGGTCCGAATGAGATGCAATCGATCCCGGAGCGCCCCATGCTGACCCTCTTTGACCTAGCCATTGTCGTCATTATCGTCGCCGCCATGCCCTTCGTTATAGGAGCGGGCCGGCAACCGTGAACCGTTTCGACCGCTGCGGTAGGCTGCCTGCGGGCGGCAGGGCCTAGTATTGCGACCACGCGCTGCTCATCGATTGCAACAGGAGAGCATATGCAACCTCTGTCCGACTTCGATCTGTTCCTCAATTTCGCAGTGGCCATCGGGATGCCGCTGCTGATCCTGGCCAATTTGATGAACTGGGGAGCCAACACTCCCTTCAACATCTACCTCTGGCGTGAGCATCCTAATCTGATGCGCGTCGCCCTGGTCGTCCTCGGCCTACTGACGCTCAACGCGCTCGTCACCCTTGCTGGTCATTATGGGATCATCTCGCAAACCGTCGTCGATTACGCGGTTCCGGTGCTCGGGATACCGTTCCTCATCACCTCCGTGGCCATAATCTGGCTCTCCATCCGCGCCCTGCTGCAGTACCTGCGGGGCCGCCGGACCTCCACCTAGCTCCGGCACCCCGGCGGCCCCAAAAGCCGCATATCCGCGCGCCTGGCCCGCGTTCTCACGGGCCAAGCCGCATGCTATGAGCCCTCTCGACGGTTTGGCGCCGGCAAGGCGCGTGCGCGAGGGAAGATCATGAAGGACATCATCGAAGAGCTGGAGAAGCGGCGGGCCGAAGCCCGCCTCGGCGGCGGGCAGACGCGCATCGACGCGCAGCACAAGCGCGGCAAGCTGACCGCCCGCGAGCGCATCGAGCTTTTGATGGACGAGAACTCCTTCGAGGAGTTCGACACCTTCGTCGAACATACCTGCACCGATTTCGGCATGGAGAAGCAGAAGACCCCCGGCGACGGTGTCGTCACCGGCTGGGGCACCATCAATGGCCGCGTCGTCTACGTCTTCGCCAAGGACTTCACGGTCATGGGCGGATCGCTGTCGGGCAGCCATGCCCGCAAGATGACCAAGATCCAGGATATGGCGCTGAAGAACCGCGCGCCGATCATCGGCCTGTTCGACGCCGGTGGCGCCCGCATCCAGGAGGGCGTCGACGCCCTCGGCGGATACGGCGAGGTGTTCACCCGCAACGTCATGGCCTCCGGGGTCATTCCGCAGATTTCCGTCATCATGGGTCCGTGCGCCGGCGGTGACGTCTATTCGCCGGCCATGACCGACTTCATCTTCATGGTGAAGGACACGAGCTACATGTTCGTCACCGGCCCGGACGTTGTGAAGACCGTGACCAACGAGACCGTCACGGCCGAGGAGCTGGGCGGCGCCAAGGTGCACACGACGAAGTCATCCATCGCCGATGGCGCCTACGACAACGACGTCGAGGCGCTGCTGCAGATGCGGCGGCTGATGGACTTCCTGCCCTCCAACAACAAGTCGGGCGTGCCGGCCCTGCCGACAGCCGACAGCGCCGATCGCCCCGATTACTCGCTCGACACCCTGATCCCTGACAATCCGAACAAGCCGTACGACATCAAGGAGCTGATCCTGAAGGTCGTCGACGAGGCAGACTTCCTCGAGATCCAGGAAGCGTACGCCCGCAACATCGTCACCGGCTTTGCCCGCATGGAAGGTCGCACGATCGGCATCGTCGCCAATCAGCCGATGGTGCTCGCCGGCGTGCTCGACTCGGACGCCTCGCGCAAGGCGGCCCGCTTCGTGCGCTTCTGCGACTGCTTCGAGATCCCCATCATCACGTTCGTCGACGTGCCGGGCTTCTTGCCGGGCACGGCGCAGGAGTACGGCGGCCTCATCAAGCACGGTGCCAAGCTGCTGTTCGCCTTCACCGAGGCGACCGTGCCGAAGATCACCGTCATCACCCGCAAGGCCTACGGCGGCGCCTACGACGTGATGAGCTCCAAGCACATTCGCGGCGACGTCAACTACGCCTGGCCGACGGCCGAGATCGCCGTGATGGGCGCCAAGGGAGCGGCGGAAATTCTGTATCGCGCCGACCTCGCCGACCCTGAAAAGATCAAGGCGCGCATCGACGAGTACCAGAAGCGCTTCGCCAATCCGTTCGTCGCTGCAGAACGCGGTTACATCGACGAGGTGATCTTGCCGCATGGCACGCGCCGCCGCATTTGCCGGGCGCTCAACATGCTGCGCAACAAGACCCTCGAGAACCCCTGGAAGAAGCACGACAACATCCCGCTATAGGTTGAACGGCCATGGCCCCGTCCAAGAGCGTTTCGATGCGATTGGACCGGGGCCTGGTTGTCGCTCTGCTGCTCCTGTTTCCGACGCTGCCGACGCAGGCGGCGGAGGTGGGGCCGGGGAATGCCCCCGTCTGCGAGCTGAAGCTCGAGGGCGCTATCGAGGCGGGGGACAGCGAGAAGCTGTCCGCCGCCCTTTCTGCCCTCGGGGCCGCCGGCGGCTTCGACAGCCGTAACGTGAGCTTGTGCCTCAACAGCCTCGGCGGCAACTACGACGAAGCGCTGAAGCTGATGACGACGCTCCTCAGCGTCACCAACGTGGCCACCGTCGTTGACGCCGGCGCCGAGTGCTATTCGGCCTGCGCCTTCTTGTTCCTCGCCGGCAACGCGCAGAGGTCCGAGGACGGGGAACTGGCGCCGAACCGCACGCTCGACGTGCGCGGGACGCTTGGCTTTCATGCGCCCTACCTGCAGACGGGCACCGGCACGGACGTGGCCGCGGCGACGATCGAGAACTTTCGGCGCGGCGTCAGCGCGATCGCTAAAATGCTGGAGATCGACCGGCGCGAGCTTATCCCGCGCGGCCTCCTCGCCAAGGCTCTGCAAGTGAGATCGAACGAGCTCCTCTACGTTGACACCATCGAAAAGGTCGGCGTCTGGTCGATTAAGTTGAAGGGATATAAGCCGCCCGCGGCACTCACCTCGAAGATGCTCGATCAGGCGTGCCGTAACAAGGATATGTGGACCAACTTTTCCCACACGGTCTTGGGGCGCCCTGCCGACGATAGCGAGACGCTGCACGGCCTGCGGCAGTCGGATTTTCCGGAAATCCGCGGGTCGGACGAGCCCATCAAGCTGGCCGGCGGACGCTTTCGCGAGACGCTCGATCTCTTTGGGCACGAGGCGACCAACGTGTGCATTATCGATGTCTATGCCAACGAGAAGAACGAGCTTTACTTATCGCTGACGATGTTCCCTGCCGATCAGCAGCAACCAGAGCCCGAGCCATTTGCCGAACAGGTGACGGCGAGGTTGAGCGATCCGCAGAGCCTCGAGGTCATCTCGACGCCGCTCTGGTACGTTTATGCGCCTGATACCGCCCTCATGAGCCTTGCACGACCCGGTATCGAGGTGCGCCCCTCGGCGCCATAATCTCGGTTCCCTGGGCGGGAAGTCCAATTGTAGAGTTAGGCGCTGAATTCGACTGACGGCGGGGACAAGCGAGGATGCGATGACCCGGATGACCTTGAGCCTAGTTGCTCTCGTGCTCGCTAGCCCTGCGATGGCCGGCCAAGGCGCGGCGCCACTGTGTTACGAGATCATCGGCTGCGTGCAGGACCGTAACGTCTCGCCACGCGATGCCGAAAAGCTCGGGTGCGATCAGCTCTACACCGTGCGCAACGGCATTTTCGCTTCGCGCGGGTACTGCTTCAAGACCGGTCGCGGGCAAGACGAATTCGGCAACGAGGGGTGCACCTATACCGACCAGGATCAGGTGCCGCTCAACGACTACGAGCGGGCCAACGTGCGCGTCATCCAATCGATCGAGAAGCGTCGCGGCTGTTGAGCAGCAGCCCTTCCGCGGACGCAGTATCGCCTGCCCGGACCGATCCGGTCCTCACATGAACGGCTGCTGTAACCGTCATTCAGAACGAGTTCAAAGCGCCCACGGCATTGTCCGCCTCATCACAACGCCACTCCCCAGGGAGCGGCGCGAACCGAGGAAGAGGTGGACCATGAACAAGATTGCTCTCATCGCTACGACTGCCCTTATCGCCACGACTGCTGCGGCTTCCGCTGCCAGCGTCAACGACCGCCAGGACTATCAGGCCAAGCGCATCGAGCAGGGCCGCCAGACCGGCAAGATCACGTGGACCGAGGGCCTGAAGCTGCGCGCCGAGCAGAAGCGCATCGCCAACAAGGAAGCCATGTTCAAGTCCGACGGGTACGTGAGCAAGTCGGAGCGCCGTCAGCTCCGCTACCTGCAGAACGACGCCTCCGAGCACATCTCCGACGAGAAGAGCGACGGTCGTCGCCGGGCATGGTGGCTGCCACGCGTCGGCAAGTAAGCAAGTCGCCGACTGCCTCCATCTGCATCCTGGGCCGCCATTTGGCGGCCCTCTTTTTGCCCGCTCGGCACTTGATGCCGGCCAGCCACACCGCTAGGCGCGGCTTCACCGAATGCATCGCGGCGGCGCACCTGTTAGCCAATTAGTAAGCCCGTTTTCCTAATCTGTCGGCATGTTGCTTTTGCGAGCGGGGCTGAGATGAGCGCGTTGCAGTCGCTTCCGATTACCGAGATGTTGCAGCGGGGCAGTATCAATAATGTCGATGTGTTGAGGCTGAAAGCGGCGCTCCACACCGACTGCATGATCTCGGCGGATGAGGCCGAGGCGCTTTTCACCCTCAACGAGACCTGCGCGTTGTTCGATCAGGCCTGGGCCGACTTCTATGTCGACGCCCTGACCGACTACCTCGTCAATCAGGTGGAGCCGGAAGGCTACCTGACGGCCGAGGAGGCCCGGCGCTTCGCCAGCCGCATCGCCCCCGACGGCGTTATTGCGCGCAAGACGGAGCTCGATCTTCTGGTCAACGTGCTCGACAGATCGCGCTGGTCGCCGGTCGGTCTTTCGCGCCTCGCTTTGCAGCAGGTGAAGCGCGCCGTCGTCGACGGTGACGGCCCGTTGCGTGAGAACCATCCAGATCAGCCGGGCGCGATCCGCGAGTGCGAGGTCGAACTGGTTCGGCGCATCCTTTACGCCTTCGGCGGTGAGGGTAGCGTTGCCATCACCCGCCCAGAGGCCGAGATCCTCTTCGACATGAACGACAACATCCGCGACCCACAGGCGAATGCCGCCTGGACCGACCTTTTCGTCAAGGCGGTGACCAACGTCGTCATGGCCGCTTCCGGCCAGGCTGTGCCGACGCGCGAGGAAGCACTACACCGTGACGCCTGGCTGATGGAGGCCAAGGGCGAATTGTCGCCGCTGGCGCTGCTCTCGGCCATGGTTTCCTCCAGCATCGATGCCGTCCGCGCCACCTACCAGGAGCAATCCGCCGAGGAGCGCGCCCTTGCGCGCCTCGAGCAGCAGCGCATCGAGATCATCACCAACGAAGAGATACCGCAGGCCGAGGCGCCCTGGCTGTGCGAGCGGATCGGCCGCGACGGCCGTCTGACGCCCAATGAGGCGGCCCTCTTCGCCCACCTCAACAAGCAATGCCGCAAGATTCACCCGGATCTGCAGGCCGCGGTCGAGCGTCTTGCGCAGGCTGCCTAGGCCCACTGGGCAGGGCAGATCGGTCATCGACCGCAAGGGCGGTCGGCAGACTGCGACACTGCGCGCTTATTGCCGACCATGACCGGTTTACGACACATCAAGGGCCGTCTAGAACGTCAGCTACGCAATCGGCTGGCGGCCCTGATGCGGGCGCGCCTACCTAGTGGGCACAAGGGTTTATGTTCAAAAAAATTCTGATCGCCAACCGTGGCGAGATCGCCTGCCGCGTCATCAAGACCGCGCGCAAAATGGGCATCAAGACCGTCGCCGTCTACTCCGATGCCGATCGCGATGCCGTTCACGTTGCCATGGCGGACGAAGCTGTCCACATCGGCCCGCCCCCGGCGGCCCAATCCTACCTGGTGATCGACAAGATCCTCGATGCCTGCAAGCAAACCGGGGCCGAGGCTGTGCATCCGGGCTACGGCTTCCTCTCCGAGCGTGAGGCGTTTCCCGTCGCGCTGGCCAAGGCCGGGATCGTCTTCATCGGTCCCAACCCCAAGGCGATCGCCGCCATGGGCGACAAGATCGAGAGCAAAAAGGCCGCCGCGGCGGCCAAGGTATCTACCGTCCCGGGCTATGTAGGCGAGATCGCCGACACCAAGCACGCCATCAAGATCTCCGAGGAGATCGGCTACCCCGTCATGATGAAGGCCTCCGCCGGCGGCGGCGGCAAGGGCATGCGCATCGCCTTCAACCGCAAAGAGGTCGAAGAGGGCTTTCCGCTGGCGCGGTCCGAGGCCAAGGCCTCGTTCGGCGATGACCGCATGTTCATCGAGAAGTTCATCATTGATCCCCGCCACATCGAGATCCAGCTCATCGGCGACAAGCACGGAAACGTTGTTTACCTCAACGAGCGCGAGTGCTCGATCCAGCGCCGTAACCAGAAGGTCATCGAGGAGGCTCCCTCTCCGCTGCTGGACGAGAAGACGCGCAGGGCCATGGGCGAGCAGGCCGTCGCCCTCGCCAAGGCCGTCGGCTACGACAGCGCTGGCACGGTCGAGTTCGTCGCCGGCCAGGACCGCAGCTTCTTCTTCCTGGAGATGAATACCCGCCTGCAGGTCGAGCATCCGGTTACCGAGCTCATCACCGGCGTCGACCTTGTCGAGCTGATGATCCGCTCGGCGGCCGGCGAGAAGCTGCCCTTCAAGCAATCCGACGTGAAGATCAACGGCTGGGCGGTGGAAAGCCGCGTCTATGCCGAGGACCCGTTCCGCAATTTCCTGCCGTCCATTGGCCGTCTGGTGAAATACCGCCCACCGGCAGAGGGCTCCGCCAACGGCATTACCGTGCGCAACGACACCGGCGTCGAGGAAGGCGGCGAGATCTCGATGTTCTACGATCCGATGATCGCCAAGCTCGTCACGCACGGCCCGACGCGCCTGGCAGCCATCGATGCTCAGGGCGATGCCCTCGACGCCTTCTATATTGACGGCATCCAGCACAACATCCCGTTCGTCTCGGCGATCATGCAGAACCCGCGCTGGCGCAAGGGCGCGCTGTCGACCGGCTTCATTCCCGAGGAATATCCGGACGGCTTCCACCCGCGCGTGCCAGAGGGCGATGAGCTGAACGTCATTGCCGCCGTTGCCGCGGTGATCGACCATCAGAACAACGTGCGCCGCCGCGAGATCACCCACCAGATGACCGGCTCCCCGGTGGCCTTCGCACGCCAGCGGGTGGTCAAGGTCAAGTCGGCCCAACTTCCCGTCGGGGTCGAGGCAGGGGAGGGTGGCACCTATCGCGTCACGTTCCCGCAAGCCAAGAAGACGCTGTCGCTCACGTCAGCTTGGAAGCCCAACGATCCGGTGTGGACCGGAACGGTCGGCGACAAGCAGGTCGCGGTACAGGTGCGCACAATCCTCAACGGGGTCAACCTCGCCTACCGTGGCATTCAGGTTCCCGTTTACGTCTACACCGAGCGCGAGGCGGCGCTTGCCGAGCTGATGCCTGAGAAGGTCCCCGCCGACACCTCGAAGTTCCTGCTGTGTCCGATGCCGGGCCTCGTCAAGGCCATCAACGTCACCGAGGGGCAGGAAGTGCAAGCCGGCGACGCGTTGGCCATCGTCGAGGCCATGAAGATGGAGAACATCCTGCGCGCAGAGCGCAATGGCTCCGTGAAGAAAGTTAATGCCAAACCCGGCGATAGCCTCGCCGTCGATGCCGTCATCCTCGAGTTCGTCTGATGTCAGACCGCAAGCTTATTTCCTCCGGCTCGCAATTTGAGCAGAAGATCGGTTATTCCCGCGCGGTCGCCGACGGGCGCTGGGTGTTCGTCTCCGGCACCACCGGCTTCGACTACGCGACGATGACCATCTCCGACGACGTCGTCGAGCAGACCGACCAGTGCTTCAAGAACATCGCCGCGGCCCTCGCCCAGGCCGGCGCCAACCTGGCGGATGTGGTGCGCGTGCACTATCTGCTGACTCGAAAAGAAGACTTCGAGCCCATCTGGCCGGTGCTGCAGAAGCACTTCGGCGACGTGCGGCCCGCCTGCACCGTCATGGTCACCGGTCTCGTCGACGACAAGATGCTGATCGAGATCGAGGTCACGGCGCTGAAGGCCGCCGACTGACCCGCTTCGCCCGGGAGCTTTAGCTCATGAGCGAGAACATCCGCACGGTTCATCTGCGCATCGAAGGCCGCGTCCAGGGTGTCGGCTACCGCGCCTTCGTCGAGCGGCAGGCGAACGTTCTTGGGCTTTCGGGCTGGGTACGCAATCGGCGTGACGGGTCGGTGGAAGCCGTGCTGCAGGGGGCGCCCGCCGAAGTCGATGCGATGATCGAACAGTGCCGGTCAGGGCCGCCGGCCTCGCGCGTCGATCGGGTCGAGGTCGTCGGCGAGGGGGTTGGCGCCTTCGACGGCTTCGATGTGAGGCCAACGGGCTGAGAGCCCCTCACGCGTACTTCTTGGCGAGTTGCCGCAAACTATTGAGGATCGGCTCGTAAGCCTCCTCGTTGCGCGCCTCGGGATAAACAACATAGACGGGATAGACGAACTTGCGCGCGCGCTTGGGCAGTCGCAGTCGGCCGCGCGCGATATAGGAGCCTACGAGCCGCGCGGGGAAATACCCCGAGCCCTCGTTGGTCAGCAGGTAATCGAGGCCGACCGGCCCGAGGTCGAGATTGAGGCCCGGATTGGTGTATTCCGGATAGGCGGCGGCGTGGTCCTGCTGGAAGTCCGGGCCCCAATCGATGAACACGTAGTCCGATGCCGAGCGCCGTTGGCTGGCGGGAACGCTCGTCACCATTACGAACTCCTCATCGAACAGATGCTCGATCATCAGCCCCGGCGGCTGCGTCGGGCGGTACATGATGGCGAGGTCGAGGGTGCCTTCGATCAGCCGCTGCATGAGCTCGACCGACATCCCGCCGCTCGCCGACACGGCGATATCGGGGATGTTGGAGCGCAGCCACGATATCCAACGCAGCAGGAAGCCGTCCCAAAACGATATGGGTGCGCCGACCGCCAAATGGTCGCGGTGCTGATCGGAAAGACCTACTTCGAGCTGCGCGTGCTGCCAAACGCGCACCAGGGCGAGAGCATGCTTCTGGAACTGTTCCCCGGCCGCGGTTAGCTCCGCCCCTGACTTGGAGCGCTGGAAGAGCGGGCGTCCGAGAAGGTCTTCGAGGCCTTTGATGCGCGCCGAAACCGTCGACTGCGTGATGTTCATCTTGCGCGCGGCATCGATGAAACTACCCGTCTCGGCAACCATCAAGAACGTGCGCGCGAGAGATACGTCCATCGTGCTCAACGATCGTTGCGAAGGCTCTGAAAATGTATCTATCGAAAATTCCGATAGTGGTCACCGGAAAATTCCGTTTGTGGGCGGGGTTGATTCTCACCAGATTGGTGATTGTCCCGACCGAGTCGAATCCGATTCGGCTCTCAACGTTCGGGTTCACAATGGAAGGACGAAGACCATGAAGGCCAAAGCGAAGAAGCCTGCGAAGAAAGCCGCAGCGAAGAAGCCGGCTGCCAAGAAGAAGAAGAGGTAGTCGATCTCTCTCTGAGAGATCAACAGGAGCTGCCGTGGTGTCCAAGATGGTCGTTACGGTATCTCTGAGCGTAGCCCTGATCTGGTCCCCCATCGCGTACGCATCGTCGATCAAGAACCGAGACAGCAACGACCACAAGGTCAGCGTCGTCGAGGGAAATGCGACAAACGTCCATATTTTACGGCCGTCTGCGTCACTCGAAGGGGTTTGTCCAAAGGGCTGCGTCATCCGCCTCAACGACAGTGAAAAGGACGAGTACGAGCTGAAAGGCTCCGAAGTCGTGTCGATTGAGGACGGCTACCTCTACTACGACGGGCCGCCCGCATCCGCAGTGCCGAAGGCTGGTGATGCGGACCAGCCTTCAGAGCCCAGCGCCAAGTAGGGGCAGGTATCGAACGCTACGCTTTTGGAAGCCCGGCCCACCTAGGGGGCCGGGCTTTCTCTTTGGGGGCTGCTTGGCTCACTCGGCGGCCGTGCTCTGCGTGGTTGAGAAGGGCTCGGACACGTCGCACGTCGGCCCGAAGTGACGCTCAAAGCGGTGCCGCAGGGCGTTATCCACAATTTCCATTCGATGCCCGATGCCGAGGTCGGCAAGGCTCGTCACGCCATGGCCGGCGATGCCGCACGGTACGATGCCGCTGTAGTGCGACAGGTCGGGGGCAACGTTGAGGCTTATCCCGTGCAGGCTGACCCACTTCGTGAGCCGCAGACCTATGGCGGCGATCTTGTCTTCGGCGTCCACCCCCCTCTGTGGGCGGCGGACCCAGACGCCGACCCGATCGGGACGGGTCTCGCCGGCAACGCCCAGGTCGGCCAGCGTCCCGATGATCCACCCCTCGAGCGCGGTGATGAAGGCGCGGACGTCGCCGCCGCGGCGCTTCACGTCCAGCATCACATAGGCGATGCGCTGACCCGGGCCGTGATAGGTAAGGCGGCCGCCGCGGCCCGTCCGGTGGATGGGAAACCGGTCGCGGACGAGCAGCTCGTCTTCGCGCGCACTTGTTCCCGCTGTGTAGATCGGTGGGTGCTCGAGCAGCCAGACGAGCTCCGCCGCGGTCCCGGCGGCGATGCGGGTGGCGCGCTCCTGCATGGCGCTGACCGCATCGGGATAGTCTACGGCCGTTTTGCTCCGCGCCCACTCGATGACGCGCGCACAATCGGCGTTGAGCGGCTCGGCCAAACTTTTGCTCATGGCGGCAGTCTAAGTCGCCCCTCAGGCGAGAGCCAGTGGCCGAAGACCGGCCGTCTGCGGGGCGATATGCCGCCGCACCTTCAACAAGCCCGTATTGCAAGACTTCGCGCCCGCTTGTTCCCGCCGCCCAACTTGGCTATATGAGCGCTCGTTCTCCCGGCTTGCGGTCGTGGCGGAATTGGTAGACGCACTACCTTGAGGTGGTAACGGGGCAACCCGTGGAGGTTCGAGTCCTCTCGACCGCACCAGCCCAGCGCCAACGCGTTGGCCCGGCTGAACCCTCTGGCATTGCAGGTCTTGCCACCGCGACGGCCACCAAGGACGTGACCGGAGACCCAATCCCGA
Source organism: uncultured Alphaproteobacteria bacterium (assembly GCA_963812795.1). Lineage (GTDB taxonomy): Bacteria > Pseudomonadota > Alphaproteobacteria > Rhizobiales > Hyphomicrobiaceae > Hyphomicrobium_A. Next base: position 38,940 of record CAWEWG010000009.1, read on the forward strand.
ATGAGCGGCGGAGAGCGTAATGACGCGTGTGATGGTTCCCGGACTCCCGAGGGGGATGCGGGCCGATGTCCGCTACTGGGGCAAAGACTCGCAATCAGCAAAGTCACGCGCTTGCCGAAAAACGTTGTGACGGCATCGTTATGGTGAACCAGAACGGTCCGCCTTCATGAACGCGCGTGGACCAAAAATCGGCCACCGCACGATCAGTTTGCTGCCTTGGGCCCGTATTGCAGGGCCTCCATGGCTTGGTCGATCGAGAAGCTGCCAGGCTTCTGGCTCGGCGGGAACTCCTTGAAGGTCGCGAGGAATTGCGCGACGTACTGCTGTGCCGGAACCATCACGAAAGCATGCTCAACCCGCCAGCGTGGATAATCCATGCTCTCGTGGTCGGCCGTCTCAAACGGATCCGAGCGCACGTTGAAGAGCTTCGGGAAACGCAGCGGTATGAATGGCTCCTCCCACACACCGAGGCCGATCGCGCGTTGCTCTGCGAATACGATCTTCCATTGGTCGTAGCGCAGTCCCACGAGCGAGCCGTCGTCGTTGAAGTAGAAGAACTCGTGGCGCGGGCTGGGAGATTTCCCGGCCAGCGCATCGGTGAGGTTGTAGCCGTCAAGATGCACCTTGAAGGTCTTGTCGCCGACCTGCATGCCTTTGAGTAGCTCCTGTTTGACGTTGGGCGCTCCGGCCGCGGCCAGCAAGGTCGGCAACATATCCTCATGCGAGAAGATGTCGTTGAGCACGGTGCTTGGTTTGATGACGCCCGGCCAGCGGATGGCACACGGGACGCGGTAAGCGCCCTCCCAATTGCTGGCCTTCTCGTTGCGAAATGGTGACGTGCCACCGTCCGGCCAGGAGAACTTCTCCGCGCCATTGTCCGTAGAATACATCACGATGGTATTCTCATCGAGGCCCAGCTCCTCGAGCTTGTCAAGCAACTGGCCGACGTGGCCGTCGTGTTCAACCATGCCGTCGGGATAGATGCCGAGACCGGTTTTGCCCTCACTCTCCGGCTTGAGCCGGGTCCAGATGTGCATGCGCGTAGCGTTCCACCACAGGAAGAATGGCTTGTCGGCCTTCTTCGCGTCGGTCATGAATCTTAGGGCTTCCCTCGTGAATTCCTCATCGACCGTTTCCATGCGCTTCTTGGTGAGCGGGCCTGTGCTCTCGATCTTCTGCGTCCCGTCGGGGTTCGCCCAGGAGTGAATAACCCCACGCGTGCCATATTTTTTCTGCAGCTCGGGGTCTTTGAAGTAGTCGGGATGTTCGGGCTCGTCTTCCGCATTGAGATGGTAGAGCGAGCCGAAGAACTCGCCGAATCCATGCGCCGTGGGGAGATGCTCGTCGCGGTCGCCGAGGTGGTTCTTGCCGAACTGGCCAGTCACGTAACCCTGACCCTTGAGCGCCTCAGCGATCGTTACGTCGCGCGCCTGCAAGCCTTCTTGTGCGCCCGGCAGCCCGACCTTGACCAGGCCGGTGCGGTAGCCGCTTTGGCCAGTGATGAAGCATGAACGCCCCGCAGTGCAGCTTTGCTGGCCATACCAGTCTGTGAACAGCGCGCCTTCCTTGGCGATGCGGTCAATGTTGGGCGTCTTGTAGCCCATCATGCCCTGATTATAGGCGCTGACGTTCCAGTAGCCGATGTCATCGCCCCAAAGGATGAGGATATTGGGCTTGCGCCCGCCAGGCTGTGGCAGCGTTGTCGAAGGTTTCGGCGCCTGGGCCATCGCGGTTGTTAGGCCCGTCGCACCAAGTGCGACAATCGACGCGCTACTCAGGAGCAAATTCCTTCGATCGACGGTCAGATGCTTCTGGGTGTTGCCCGGCGTTTTTTTTCCCATGGGCATCGTGCGATCCTTTCTGGGCGTTCGGACCCGGCGGCCGCAGGCACTAATTTCTAAGCGCGTGGTTCTGGATTCATTAGGTAGGTGATCAAGAGCAAAGACATCAGAATGGCCGAGAAAAGGCCCGCGAGGGTCCCTAGCCATAACGTCGAGTAGTCACCCATCGTCCGATCGAGCAGTGCTTCGACGGGTGCGGACCTCATCATTCCTCAAACGCGAATATGCGTTTCCAATCGTCCTTCATGCTGACGATGATCCAGCCAGCCTTCTTCGCCTCGTCGTAGAGTTCCTGCGTGTAGGTGCCGACCTTGGTGTCGGCGAACCCCTGGGCCGGCCCGTAGGCGTATTCACGCTTATCATCGTCGTGCAGCACCAGCACTGCGAGCCGCTCGCCCGCACCGGCCTTGGCGTATTCCAGCATCTGCCGATCACCCGTCGAATTGCCGAACGACGCATAGGGGCGGCGCCCGATCATGAAGTGGATGCCTTCGGGTTTCCCGGCATCGTTGTCGTTGAGCAGCAACTTCGGTTCCTTCAAGAGAAACGGTTTGCCCTCCTTGTTGTAGCCGTAGGTCGTGACACCGGCAGTGCCGACCACCTGCTCGGGCGGAATGCCTTCGGGTCGCTCTGCATCGAACCGTTGGCTGGCAATGTATTCGTCGAGAGCGCTGTGGAAGCGCGTGAGGTCCGCTGACTTGAGATGCTGGGCAGTTCCATCAGCGAGCGCACGGGCCGCATCCGTGCGCACAAGCCGAGCCTCATCACCAAGTAGCGGCGCAAGAAGGGTGAGACGCGCCAGCCTCGCCGCTGCGTTGGGCCGTCATCCCTATGATCGCCAAATCCTCTACGCCCTCACGTCGTATGAGATGCAGGCCGGGCAGTTGGAGTTGGCGGCGCTGTCGCGCGCCACCCTGCTCAAACAGCTTGAACCTGATGACGCGAGCATTGGTCGACTGCTGACAACGCTCCACGAGGCAATGGGCAAGTGATCTGTTGGACGCAACGCGGAAACGAGGCTGATGATGAATATAGATCCGCACGGGTTGGCGATCCGTCTGACCCTTCTCCCACTTTTCGTATCTGTGTCGGTGGCTCAGCAGGAGACGCCTGTCGAGATCATCGCAGCCCAGATCCGCGAACAAGGATATTCTTGCGACAGGGCCGTCAGTGCGAAACGGGACGAGAAGCTTTCAAGGCCTGACGAAGCTGCGTGGATCCTCAAATGCGAAAATGCGTCTTACAGAGTTAGACTGATCCCCGACATGGCGGCCAAGGTCGAGCGACTTCCTTAGAGCCCTGCGCCCGTTCCGAAGGCGGGTTCTGCAAGAGCCAAGGCATGATCGCTGCGTAGTATGGGGGAGCGAGCTGCGATGATGTTCGATAATGGAGGGACGCATGACATTTGAGCGCGTGGTCTTCTGGTCTGGCATCTGGAATGTGGGCCTCGGCCTCATCTTGATCACGCCACCGATCAGGGAGTTTCTTGGGCTGCACGTTCCCAATCCGTTTTGGCCATGCATCGTTGCTGTCTTTCTCTGGTATACGGCAGCAACGCTCATTCAGAGTTCGCGTGACGTGCAAACGTTTGCCTCAATGATCTACTGGGAAGCCCTGTTGCGCTTTGCGGCAGTGGGACTGCTTGTCGCGTATGGCTTCACATACGTCGGTGTTGTGCCGACTGTTCTGTTCGCGGTCACCGACTTCGTGTGGGGGCTCGTGTATTATTTTAGGTTTACGTCGCGTCACGGGCCGGTCGCACGCGTCGCTCCTGTTCGATAGCCGTGTGTAAAGGGCGGGGTGATAGTGTGTTTGGCCGCTCGTCGTGAGCACATCCGAACGGAGAGGCGTACACTCTGCATTCCCAAGCCGATGACAGCGTCGGTGCAGCCGAAGGCGGTCCTCCGGCTGCACAATTGCGAAAATTGACGCTATTGCTCGATCCCCTGCTTCTCTTGGGCCGGAATATCAACTCGCCGCCTTTCATGGACGGTTCGGGCACATCGGTGCTCATCGAGTTGTCGAGCTGATTTTGCTCCTGCTTAGTGATCGGCTTGTCAGTTCCTTTCGACGCGTTGGGGTCAACGTCGGGAGCCCCGGAGTTTCCGATCTGCTCCTGCTGTTCCTTGACGATAGGGTCGGCGCGGGCCGAGGTGTTGACGAAGAGCGCGAGGGCAGTCGAGGCCGCGAGAAGGGCGATGATCTTGTGCGAGAGCATGTCTGTCACCTTGATCGCTAGAGGGAAGGCCTTCCTAAAATGCCGCCATTCGCGGTGGTCGGCGCAACGGCGGTAACTTACGATCGTGCTGAGGATACCCGGTCGGTATTGAGGCATGGAAACTAGGATGCTGATTCCGGGGGGAGGAAATCAGCGTCCACAACGCCCAGGCCCTAAGCGGCCGTTTCCACGAGAAATCAAGGAAACTGGCGTAACTCACGATCAGGGCGGGCACGCATTGTCGGGATGAAACATTTCGGGAATGCCGAGGGCTTAACGGGGGCGCGCCTACCTCTCGGCTACTTGCTGACATACGCAATCAATTGGTTAACCAGTTCGCCCTCAACTCTATGAGCCTTCTCGTGGGACTGTCTGCGGTTCAAATCCTCTCGACCGCACCAACGTTCCTGCATTGGTGACTTAGGCCGGAGCGTCGCGCCGCCGCAGGGCAGCTACGGCGATATAGGCGACGGCCGAGCACGCCAGCGCCACGAGATACGGTGCCTGCCACTCGAGCACGAAGCGCCCCAACGCCCAAACGACCGTCCCCAGACAGATCGACACCGCAGCGCTCGCCGCGCCGCCAAAGCGCGTGAACATGCCGAATGCGGCCGAGACGAACACGCCAGCACTACCGAAGGCCGAGGCGATCTCGACCAGCTCCTTGATGCGGTCCGAGGTCATGGCGAGGACGAAGGCGACCGCGGTCAACGCCACCACGCTGACGCGTGCCGCGATCAGCTTGCCGCGAATTCCCAGCGTCGGTACCAAGCGCACGACGATGTTGTGGGACACCTGTGCGCCCGAGGCGTGCAGGGCCGAATGCACGACGGATAGGATGGCCGAGATCAGCGCACCGCCGAAGATGACGTAATGCCATTGCGGCAGATAGTGCTCCGACAGGACGGAGACGATCTGCTCGGAGTCCAAGAGCTTGGCTTTGAGTTCCGGACTCGCTTGAACGAGGCCCGATGCGGCGAGCCCGAGGAATACGGGCAGCAAGCCGATGACAATGTACATGATGCCGCCGGCGATCGTGCCGCCCCGCGCCACCTCGGCCGATCGAGCGCCGAGGAAGCGGGAGATGAGCTCGATGGCGACGAAGGATCCGAAGAAGGCGACGGCCACCGCTTCGGTAAGCTCCAACGGCGTGCCGTGCGCCGCTGTTGCCAACGTCAGGTGATCCGCGGGCATGCCGCTGAGCGCCGGAGAGACGCCGCCGGCCGCCAAGACGACGGCACCAGTGAGCACCACCAGCCCAATGATGACGGCCGTGCCCTGCAGGAAGTCGGTGACCGAGTCCGCCAGGAGGCCGCCGATGACCGAGTAGGAGGCGACCAGCACCGCCGCCAGGATGATGGCATTGTGGAGCGACAGGTCGGAACTAGAGCTGAGTACCTGCCCGAAGGCGCGTATTTGCGCCGCCGCCCAGAACACCGAGCCCGGCAGCAGGATGATGACCACTAGCTTCTCGACCCCTGGCGAGAAGCGCTCGCGGAACACATCGGCGAACGTGGTGACGCCCTTGCGCCATAGCACCGCCGCGTACAGGAATCCTGCGGCGATGACCGCGAGGCCGTAGGCGAACGGGTCGACGAGCGCGCCTGAGATGCCCTTGTCGTAGACCTCGGCGGTGGTCGCCACGATGGCCTCGGCGCCGAACCAGGTGGCGAAGACCGAGAACGCGACGAGGGTCGGCCCGAGGCTGCGGCCGGCGAGGATGTAGTCGCTCTCGCTTTTGACCCTTCGTGAGACCCAGATGCCTATGGCGAATTGCGCCATGACGTAGGCGATCATTCCGAACAGGATCATTGCGGCCCCCCGGCAGCATGCGCGTCGACGCGATCATGGCCGGTCGAGGGTAAGGGCGACAAGCGGTCTTGTGTTGCCCGCAACTTAGGCAGGCTCGCGCGCCTGCCTAGCCTCGGCCTGCTGCTGCAGGCGCGTCGTCTCCCATGGCCAATGGCCATTGATCTCAACGTCGAGGGAGATCGACAGGAAGGTGCGGATAAGGACGATACCACCGAGCACGGCAATGCCTTGGAGCGTCGGGTCGACGACGACGGACTTGAGGATATCGGCGGCGATGAGCAGCTCCAGCCCTACCAGGATGCCGCGGCCGAGGTTGGCGCGGTATTCACGGTAGTTGGCGAGAAAACCGGTTTGCCAGACCCGCACGATAAACACTGCGGTCGAGATTGCGACGGCGATCAAGATGACGGCAAAGGCGATGATGTCGAGCGTTTCGCTGGTCCAGAGTGCCAAGTCTCGCATGCGTGTTCACCAGCAACCAAGCCATCGATTGGCCCACATGGGCGCACCAGTTATCTGCACATTGCCGTGTCACGGGTTTCGGAACCGTAACGCTAGGCTGGCTGGACGAGCGTCCGAGCGGAGGAGAGGCGTTTGTTCTACATCTCGAAGATCTTCTGGGGGGTGATGCAGCCGGGGATGTTGCTGCTGATCCTCGTCGTCGCCGGCGTCGGATTGATCGGCACGCGCTACCTGCGGACAGGGAGGGCATTGCTGGTCGCCGCCGCGGTATTCCTGGTCTTGGGCGGGCTTGGACCTCTCAGCACCTGGCTGATCCTGCCGCTGGAGGACCGCTTTCCGCGCGCCGACTTGGCAGGACGTCCGATCGACGGCATCGTTATACTCGGCGGCGCCGAGGATGCGCGGGTCGCCAAGGGTCGCGGCACGCATGCGCTGAATGAATCCGCAGAGCGCATGACCGAGGCGGCGACGCTGGCGCGGCGCTACCCCGATGCCAAGATCCTTTTCACCGGCGGCTCGGTCGAGATCCTGCGGGAGCCGACGGTGGAAGCGGACGCGGCCGGGATGGTGCTGCGCGACCTCGGCATCGCCAGTGATCGCCTGATCCTGGAGCGCAAGGCGCGCAATACGGCGGAGAACGCCACCTTGGCCAAGAAGCTCGCTGATCCCAAGCCCGGGCAGCGTTGGCTGCTCATTACCTCGGCCTGGCACATGCCCCGCGCCATCAGCCTTTTTCGCCAAGCTGGATTCCCGGTCGAAGCTTGGCCTGTCGACTACCGGACCGCGGGGCCGGGAGATGCGTGGATGTTGTTCGCTTCGCCGGTCGAGGGGTTGCGGCGCCTCGACGTCGTCGCCAAGGAATGGCTCGGGCTTTTGGTGAACTGGATGACCGGGCGCTCGGACGCGCTACTGCCCGCTCCTTAGCCCGATCGCGCGGTAGCCAACGTAGCGAACTGCCGCCCGGTATCGGCGGCGGTCAGGAAGTGGCGGATCGCCTCGGTGGTCGTCGGGTCTTTGAGCAGCGGCGCATGGCCTTGGTTGGGCACGCTGACGGTCGCCATCGCCGGGTGCCGCCGACGCATCTCATCCACTGTCTGCGCCGTGAGGATGTCGGAGTTCTCGCCCCGCACCACCATCAGCGGCACACGCTTCAACGCTTCGAACTGCGGCCACAGCGTCGGCATCGGGCCGTCCAGTACCGAAAGGGCGTTGCCGAGATTGGAATCGTAACCGGGGGCTGGCTTGCCGTTCTTCTCATTGTACCACTGGCGCGCCACGTTCTCCCAGACCGCCTCCGATATCTCGGGAAAGTGGCGGCGGTTGAGCTCGCGCATCATGCGTGCTGCGTCCGGCCAGGAGATCGGCAGGGGTACGCGGCCGACGTAGCCGCTGATCCGAGCCATTCCCTCGTGCTCGATCACCGGACCGATATCGTTGAGCACGACGGCGCCCACGGCGGTCGGCTGGGCCGCCGCCAGCAGCATGCTGATTAGGCCGCCGCGCGAGGTGCCGATCAGTGCTGCGTCCTGCAGGCCGCTCAAGGTGATGAAGTCGATGACATCCAGCATCTCGATGGGCAGCGCGTAGTTGCGCCAATCGGGATCGAAGTCGGAGAGCCCGCGACCACGATAGTCGAGGGTGTAGATGGTCCGCGGCGTGTGCGAGCGCTTGCTGAGGGCAATGGCGAGATCGTGGAAGTCGCGTCCATTGCGCGTGAGACCGGGTAGGCAGATTACGGGACGCGTATGTCGTCCGCTGCCGCCGGACGCCGCATAACGGCGCGCATGTAGCCGCAGTCCATCGCGCGATGTGTAGTAGATGTCCTCGAAGGCTTCGCCCGACGCCATCTTCTCACCTGACCTCTCGCCCCACGCAGGGCCGCCGGCCGCCTACCGGCTCGAAAGTGTGTCTGCCGACTAGTGTCGCGAGTCCGCCGTACTCGTCTCGCGCTCGCCCGGCACGGTCGTGGAGGCTGTGCGCGCACGGTTCAGATCTTCGTCGAGCCGCAGCGCCGTTGCCGCTTCGCCCAGTCGAGCACGATAGATCTGAATGTTGGATAATACCTTGGCGACGTAGCGTCGCGTCTCCTCGATGGGAATGCGCTCGATCCAGTCGATGGGATCGATGGCGGCGGTGCGCGGGTCGCCGAACTCCTTGATCCACTGGCGCGTGCGGCCGGGGCCAGCGTTATAGCTCGACAGCGCCAAGACGTATGAGCCCTGCCATTCGGCCATGCGATCGGCGACGTAGGCCGAAGCAATCATGATGTTGTAGGAATTGTCGGTCAGCAGCCGCGCATGCGTGCATTTGATCTTGTAGTCGCGGCAGATGTGGTTGGCCGTCACCTTCATGACCTGCAGGATGCCGGCGGCACCGGCGGTCGACACGGTATCGCTGTGGAACTCCGTCTCCTGGCGCGCCAGGCCGAGCAGCATCGCCGTCTCCGGTGGCGGACGCAGCGGCGTGTACTTCGGCAGCGCGTGCACCGGATAGCTGTAGTAGATCATGTTCTGGCCGCTGGCGATCGCCGCCTTGCCAATGCGCACGGCGGTCTGCGTGTCGCCGGTGACGCGGGCATAGTGTGCGGCCATTGCCGCCCACGCCTCGTCCTTTTCGATCTTGGCCAGGTTGAGCAGGAAGACGCGCGTCACGGTGCGGCCGAGTCCTGCCTTGCGGGCGAGCGCGATTGCCTTCGCCGCACCGTGGTTGGTGAACTTGGCGGCGATGTCGGCGCTGGGCAGCGCCGGCGGCTCGATCGCCAAAGGCTGGTGGCCCGGTGAAAGCTTCTGCAGGGCGAGGAGACCGTGGAAGGTGTCGGTCTCGCGCGCCGCCGTCTGGTAGCTCGCGCGGCTACGGGCCGTGTCGCCCAGCTCCTCGGCCGTGCGCCCCATCCAATAGTGCGCTCGCCCACGGCTCAGCGGTCCGTCGGCGGTGCGCACGAGGTCGGCAAAATGCTTCTCGGCCTGCTTGACGTCCTTCAGGTACCGAAGGGCGATCCAGCCGGCCATGAACGTCTGATCGTTGAGCTCATTGACGCTGACCGGCCCGGCGTCGCGGACGATCTCGTAGGCGAGCTTCGGTTTGTTCGCCTTGAGCGCCAGGTAGGCGAGGCCGCGCCGCTCCAGCCACCACTCGTCGAGATTGGCCACCACGCTCGGATCGAGGGACGCGGTCTTCAGCAGCTTGGCGGCGTCCTCCACTTTTTCGGCACGGCGGTATTGCTGGACCTTGTGGAACACGACGCCCCAGTCGGTGGCCGTTCCCTTCTGCGCGCCGGCAAGCGCGGGCTTGCCCGACCGCATGAACACCGACAGGCGCGCCTGCGCCGTCTTTTGCTCGGCGGCAGAGAGCAGCGGGATGACGCGCTTGGCCTGGGCCGCACGGTCCTCGCGCGCGGCCTTGAGCTTCACGTCCTCGCCCAACAGGCGATCGAGACGCCACTTGTGGTCCTGCTCGCTGAGCATCGAGCCGAAGCGGGACAGGAAGCCCTTCTCGAGACCAGCCGGAAGATCCTTCTCGCGCCAGATCTTCACCGCCAAAGCCTTCGCTTGCTCCTTCTCGCCATGCGCGATGTGCACCGAGGCGAGCACGGCCATGCCGGCGGGGCTGCGTGCTTCGCGTCCGGTGAAGTAGGTGGCGATGGTGTCGGTGTCGCCGCCTTCCTCGAACAGCGTCTCTTCCATGCGCCGCTGCAGTTGTTCGCGGCTCGGCCAGTCCGGGTTCTCCGACAGGAACTTGAGGTAGTCGGCGGCTTGACCCTTGCCGCGGCGCAGCCGTTCCCACTCGATGAGGGTGCGAGCGAGCGGATCGCTGACGCTGGCTTGTGTCGTTCGCGCCTTCTCCACATCCCCCGACGCCAGCGCCTTGAAGGCGGCGTTGAGCTTGGTGTTGTCGTCGGCCGACAGCGAGTAGTCCTGCAGGGGCGCCACGATCTGATCGAGGCGGGCCACGTAGGCGGCCTCGCGCTCGGCCGCGGATTGCCCCCTCTCGGGTGCCGCGGCGGCGGCGGTCTGAGCCGCCTGGGCGAGTTCAAGGCGCGGTTCGGCAGCCGCTATGTTTCCACAGGCAATGCATGCGGTGACGGCGGCCAGCAGCGCGCCAGCGCGCGCCAGCCGATCGTGAGGTCCGCGAACGCTCAGCAAGGGCTTCCGGGGCATCTCGGGCAATGGGCTTCCTTCCGCGGGGGGCGTCCGGCTGGGTTGCGGGGCGCAAAGCAAGGTCCTAATGTCCCGGCCGGCGAGGCGCGGCAATTCCACCATCGCCAGAGCGCCACAAAAATACCAAGCAGTCCGGCGAGGGACAAGGCGTCGCAGGATGCCGCAGGATGCGGCGATAGCAAGGCGCCGGAGCAGTTTTCCGCTGACACTGCTCGCGCCAAACGAATAAGAATGAGCTTTACGCTCAAGGAAATGAGCACATGTTCAAGGGATCGTTCACGGCACTGATCACGCCATTCAGGAACGGCGGAACTCGACGAGGAAGCCTTCCGGCGCATTGTCGAATGGCAGATCAGCGAAGGCACGCACGGACTTGTGCCGGCCGGAACGACTGGCGAGAGCCCGACGCTGAATTACGATGAGCACAAGCGCGTCATCGAGTTGGCAGTCGTAACGGCGAAGGGCCGGGTGCCCGTGATCGCCGGCACTGGATCGAACGCGACCGACGAGGCCATCGAGCTCACCGAGTATGCCGCCAAGGTCGGCGCCGATGCAGTGCTGGTCGTCACGCCTTATTACAACAAGCCGACGCAGGAAGGCCTCTACCAGCACTACAAGGCGATCAACGACGCGGTCGATATCCCCATCGTCATCTACAACATTCCCGCCCGCTCGGTCGTCGACATGACGGTCGAGACCATGACGCGCTGCTTCGCGTTGAAGAACGTCATCGGGGTGAAGGATGCGACCGCGAACCTCGCACGTGCCTCGCAGCAGCGCCTTGCGATGGGGCCGGAGTTCAACTTGCTGTCTGGCGAGGATGCCACGGCGTTGGGCTTCATGGCCCACGGTGGTCATGGATGCATCTCTGTCGTATCGAACATCGCGCCGCGCCTGTGCGCCGAGTTCCAGAACGCCTGCCTTTCTGGCGACTACAAGACGGCGCTGGCGCTACAAGATCGCCTGATGCCGTTGCATGACGCCATGTTCTGCGAGGCCAATCCGGGTCCAGCGAAGTATGCCGCCTCGCGGCTCGGCCTGTGCGAGGCGGATGTCCGCTTGCCGCTGGTGCCTATCTCGCAGGCATCCCAGCGTACCGTCGATGCCGCGCTCGTGCGCGCCGGCCTCATTCAAGCGCGCGCCGCCGAATAAAGCGCGCTAACCCTCATGTTCGGAGTTCGATAGGCCAATGGCGGCCAAAGAGAAGGACGGCCGCCGCATCGTCGCCGAGAACCGGCAGGCCCGTCACGAATATTTCCTCACCGAGACGTGGGAAGCCGGGCTCATGTTGACGGGCACGGAGGTGAAGTCGCTGCGCAAGGGGCAGGCGAACATCTCCGAGAGCTACGCCACATGGGAGGACGGCGCTCTGTGGCTGATCAACTCCTATATCCCGGAGTATCAGGGTGCCGGCCGCTTCTTCCAACACGAGCCGCGCCGCAAGCGCCGCCTGTTGCTGCACGCCAAGGAGATTAGCAAGCTCACCATCGCAGTCGAGCGGCAGGGAATGACCATGGTTCCGCTCGAGCTCTATTTCAATCCGCGCGGGATAGCCAAGCTGAAGATTGCGCTCGCGCAAGGCAAGAAGCTGCACGACAAGCGCGAGGCCGACAAGAAGCGGGATTGGAACCGCGAGAAGGCGCGCATCATGCGCGACAAGGGGTGATGTCGGACGCCGCCTCGCGGGATTTTCTGCAGATCGATTGGTCACGGCTGCCGGGCCCGGTGGATGACGGCGCTGCCCGGCATCTACCCGGGCTCGCGATCCCCGAGGTGACGCTGCCGGCGACCGACGGGTCCGACATTTCGCTCGCAAGCCTGACCGGGCGGACGGTGGTGTACGCCTATCCGCTGACCGGACGCCCGGGCGCGCCGTTGCCCGAAGGCTGGGACGACATTCCGGGGGCACGCGGCTGCACCCCGCAAAACTGCGCATTCCGCGACCACTATGCCGAGCTTCGGGCTGCCGGTGCCGACCGCGTGTTCGGCCTTTCGACCCAGGATTCAAACTATCAACGCGAGGCCGCCGAGCGGTTGCACCTGCCGTTCCCCCTCCTTTCAGATGCGGCGCTTCGCCTGACGACCGGGCTGAAACTTCCCGTCATGCTGGCCGACGGTGCCACGCTGTTGAAGCGCATGGCACTGATCATTGACGATGGTGTCGTCACGCATGTTTTCTACCCTGTGTTTCCGCCCGACCGGAACGCCCCCGAGGTGCTCGCATGGCTGAGGGCGCAGCCGGCATGACGACGGAACGCGCGCCGCCTCTCGTGCACGACGACGGCGCGGCTCGCCATCTCATCACCGGCATGGAGCTGCCCGATATCGGGCTGCCGTCGAGCCGCGGCGAGACGGTGAACCTCCACACTCGCCGGGGCGCGGCGGTGGTTTACGTCTATCCCTGGACGGGCAGGCCCGGCGTTGCCGATCCGCCAGGCTGGGACGACATCCCCGGCGCACACGGTTCGACGCCGGAGACCGAAGGCTTCCGCGATTACTACCTGAAGTTTCGTGCCCAACGCATCGAGGTCTTCGGTCTGAGCGGCCAATCGAGCGAGCATCACGCAGAGCTCATTGCGCGGCTGGCGGTGCCCTTTCCGTTGCTCAGTGATGCCGGGTTCGCGTTCAAGGAGGCGCTGGGGCTGCCCACCTTCGAAGCTGGTGGTGTGCCGTATCTCAAGCGTCTGACGCTGTTCGTCCGCGATGGTCGGATCGGCCACGTCTTCTATCCGATCGAGCGCCCGACAAGCCATGCGCGCGAGGTTCTCGACTGGCTCGACCAAATGCGCCGGGCCATCGCCGACCTGCGCGACTAGAGGACGTCGCTTTCCACGTCGTCGACCGAGAAGCCCATTTTTTCGAGGCCCTCTTCGAGATAGTCGGCGAGCAGGGGGATGCCGAGCAGATAGCTCGACGTCGAGTTGACGCGTTCGGCTCGGGCCGTCTCTACCGCCTCTTCGAACTCTTCCATTTCGTAGGTGCCGCGTCCGACCCACATGAGGGCAACGAGGTTCGCCTGCTCGTCGTAGTTCATGCGCTCGATGAAGCCCAACAGCTCGGCACGCGTCGGATCGTTGGCGTAGTCCTCGAGTATGGCGCTCGGATCCTCCTCCGCGTCCCCGTCCTCGCGTGAATCGTCCCAGGCGCCGACCTTCACGTCGTACTCGCGCGCCTTGATGATGACGTGCGCGACCTTTTCGGGGGCGATCTCGAGAGCCATAGCGGCGGATCTCCTGGCCAGGGCGATGAGAAGCGGACGCCACGTTGAAATAGCATCGCGAGTTTCCGCTTGAAAGGCCGCATCGCTGCAAACCCATCGCGCCTCAATGAGGTCGCGCTTTTCCCGAATCTAGGGGAAGCATCTCGCGCACCGCCGCGAACACGGCATGGAACATCGGCGTCGTCAGGCGCCGCGTGTTCGTATTATAGCGCGAGCAGTGAAAGCTATCGAAAAGGTGCAGACCGGGGCGCAGCGCGTGTTTGGCGCCGTGTGCGAAGGGAAACGCGGATTTGCGCAAGCCCAAGGTGGTCAGTGCGGTGTCGTGAGCGATGCGCCCGAGTGCCAGCATCACCGAGACGTTCGGCAGGGCGGCGATGCGCGCGCGCAAATAGCCACTGCACGTGGCGATCTCTGCCGGCGTCGGCTTGTTCTGCGGCGGCACGCAGCGCACCGAATTCGAGATCATGCAGTCGACGAGCTGTAGCCCGTCGTCAGGGCGTGCCTCATAGCGGCCGCTAGCGAAACCAAACTCAAGTAGAGTCGAGTAGAGGAGATCACCGGCATAATCGCCGGTGAAGGGGCGCCCAGTGCGGTTGGCGCCATTGAGCCCCGGTGCCAGACCAACGATCAGCAGGCGCCCGTCGGCATCGCCGAAAGACGGGACGGCACCGTTGAACCAATCGGGGGCCTTGCGCCGGTTCTCGTCACGAAAGCCGGCAAGCCGTGGGCACAAGGCGCACAGCTTGGGAGCCTCCGGCGTGAACGTTTCCCCCATGGCGGCCATCGGCCGAGAGCCCGTTAGACCTCTTCGGAGAGGTCGTCGCTATCCTGGAAGGAGCCAGCTTCGCGCGGCGTATATCCGCCACGGCCACCGCCACCACCACTGAACGAACGGCCTTCGCGGACGGGCCGCGTCGCCGGGTCACGGCAAATAAGCTGCTCGAGATCGGCGAGATCGACGAACTGATCCGCTTGCCGACGCAACTCGTCGGCGACCATCGGCGGCTGGGTCTGCAACGTGGAGACGACGGAAACGCGTTTGCCCATCTGCTGCAGGGCGCCAACGAGGCTGCGGAAATCGCCGTCGCCGGAGAAAATGACGATGTGGTCGAGGTTTTCAGCCAAGCGCATGGCATCGACGGCGAGCTCGATGTCCATGTTGCCCTTGATCTTGCGCCGGCCGGAGGCGTCGGTGAATTCCTTCGTCGGCTTGGTCACCATGGTGAAGCCGTTGTAGTCGAGCCAGTCGATCAGCGGGCGGATCGAGGAATATTCCTGATCCTCGGCGAGCGCCGTGTAGTAAAGCGCGCGAACGAGTTGGCCCTTCTGGCGGAACAGAGCGAGCAGCCGCTTATAGTCGATATCGAATCCGAGCGACTTGGCAGTCGCGTAAAGGTTGGCTCCGTCGATGAACAGAGCAATGCGTTCGGTCTGGTAGAAATGCATTCTTTCACCCTCAGGGCCGCAAGTGCCAAGTAAGAAGCGGCACAGTATTTCTCAATGGGATGGGACTGCTGCGCCGCTAAGTGCGGCCGCCGGCAGACCCAAGTTTCTTACCACTTTCAGAGGCATACCAAGCACTATATTGGCTCGAAATTAAGCGACAATGTGAAGCACCAAGTATCCCTGCAAGTCAATTCTGCCTAATTAAGGCAATCACTACAGGTTCCAGCTAATTTTTCGAAGCTTAACTTGCCGTCGTTCAGGGCTCCGCCTGAGGTGTGGTCTGTCTAACCTGTTCGATAATGCTTGATCCTGGCTTGATTTGCACGATCTTTCATGCGATTACGAACATACCGGCGCCAGTTGGCCAAATTCCGCCCGGCGCCGCGCACCGCTTCCCGATCAATCATCTTGTTCCCAAAGGGGTGTCGCCAATGGCGCGCGTGACAGTTGAAGACTGCGTGGACAAGGTTCCGAACCGCTTCGAGCTGGTTCTGTTGGCCGCCCACCGCGCTCGTTCGATTGCCGACGGCGCCGCGCTCACTATTCCAGTGAACGACGACAAGAACCCCGTCATCGCGCTGCGCGAGATCGCCGAGCAGACCATCCCGCCCGAGGACATGCGTGAGGCGCTCATCCACTCGATCCAGAAGAACGTCGAGGTCGACGAACCGGAAGCCGCCGCGGCGCCGTTGCTGCCGCCCGACCGTCGTTCGCCCATGCTCGGCCGCGACGACCAGTCGAGCGACAGCGTTGTCGATGTGATGACTGAGGAGCAGTTGCTGCGCGGATTGGAAAGCATGACGCCAACCGAGCCGTCGGCGAATGGTGGCCCCAATGGCGGTCCTCGCGAGCGTGAGCGCGATCGCGGCCGTTGAGCATGAAGCCTCCGCCCGCACCTGAAGCGAGTCGGTACGAGGCATTCTGAGGGCGGCCGGCACTAGTGTCCCGATTCCGAAGTTCGCCAGACTTCGCTGCTGGGGCCGGGTGCGAACTTTGGAATCATAAGGGACACTAGAGAATAGAACTTGCTAGTGTGATTCAGATCGAGAAATTCGCTCGATGCCACGCCGCTGATGATAGCGAATTTCTCGATCATCACACTAGGAGCGGCGGGCCATGATGCGGCAGTACGAACTCGTCGAGCGAGTTCTCAGCTACGACCCCAAGGCTGACGAGGCGCTGCTCAACCGCGCTTACGTCTATGCCATGAAGGCGCACGGCAACCAGAAGCGCGCCTCGGGCGAATCCTATTTCTCCCACCCGCTCGAAGTTGCCGCCATCCTCACCGATTTGAAGCTCGACGACGCGACCATCGTCACGGCGCTGCTGCACGACGTCATCGAGGACACGCCCATCACGCGGGCGGAGATCGATCAGCTTTTCGGTCCGGAAATCGGCAGGCTGGTCGACGGCCTCACCAAGATCCGCCGGCTCGACCTCGTATCGAAAAAGGCCGAGCAGGCGGAGAACTTCCGCAAGCTCCTCGTCGCTATTTCCAGCGACATCCGCGTCCTGCTCGTGAAGCTTGCCGATCGCGTGCACAACATGCGCACGCTCGAGCACATGAAGCCGGAAACGCGCAAGCGCATCTCCGAGGAAACCGTCGACATCTATGCCCCGCTGGCAGCGCGCATGGGCATGGAGAAGATGCGCGAAGAGCTCGAGGACCACGCGTTCCGCTGGCTGCATCCGGAGGCCTACGCCACGGTGACGGCCAAGCTCACCGAGCTGCGCAAATCGAACGAGGGCCTGGTCGAGGAAATTCGCGCCGCCCTGGCCGGGAAGCTTGCCGAGGTCGGCATCGACGCGGAGGTCTCCGGGCGCGAGAAAAAGGCCTATGCCATATGGCGCAAAATGGCCAACAAGCAGATCAGCCTCGAGCAGCTCTCCGACATCTACGCCTTCCGCGTCATCGCCAAGTCGATCGACGATTGTTACCGCGTCCTAGGCGTCGCCCACACGACGTGGCGCACGGTTCCCGGGCGTTTCAAGGATTACATCTCGACGCCGAAGCAGAACAATTACCAGTCGATCCACACCACCATCGTCGGCCCCCGCCACCAGCGGGTCGAGCTGCAGATCCGCACGCGCGTGATGCACGACATCGCCGAGTACGGCGTCGCCGCCCACGCGATCTACAAAGATGCGCTGCATCTCAACGGTCACGCGGCGCTCGCCAAGAACCCCATCGAGTTCAACAAGGACAGCGGGCCATATGTGTGGCTGCGCCGACTGGTCGAGACGTTGCTGGAGGGCTCCAACCCGGAAGAGTTTTTGGAGCACACCAAGCTCGAGCTGTTCCAGGATCAGGTGTTCTGCTTCACGCCCAAGGGGCGCCTGATCGCGCTGCCACGCGGGGCAACGCCGCTCGATTTCGCCTATGCCGTGCACACCGACGTCGGTAACGCGGCCGTCGGGGTCTTTGTCAACGGGCGGCACGTGCCGATCGACACGCAGTTGCGCAACGGCGACGAAGTCGAGATCGAGACGGCGAAAAACCATACCCCGCCGGCGGCCTGGGAAAACCTTGTCGTCACCGGGCGCGCGCGTTCCGCAATCCGACGTGCAGCGCGCGATGCCGTGCGCAAGCAATACAGCTCGCTCGGCCGGCGTCTCATCGCCTCGCACTTCGAGCGCCTCGGCGAGGAGCTGACCGACGACAAGCTGAAGAAGGCGCTACCCCGCCTCAGCTATAAGTCGCTGGAGGACGCGCTTGCCGCCGTCGGCCGCAACGAGCTGGCTATCGACAACGTGCTTCGCGCCGTCATTCCCGAGGCAGTCGAAAAGGAAAAGAAGCCGGCCTATCGGCGCACGCGTCGCTTCGGTCGCGCCCGCGGGCAGGATGGCTGGTTCAACATCGACCGGGTGATGAGCCTGAAGTTCCGCGGCGAGACCGGGCAGAAGGGTGCCAGCGGCAGCGGCCTCGCCATCCGCGGTGTCAAGGACGACCTGCCCGTCACTTTCGAGCCGGGTGGCGCCGTCCCCGGCGACCGCATCGTCGGCGTCATGATCCCCGGCGAAGGTATCCGCATCTTCCAGATCCATTCGCCGCGCCTGCGCGAGTACGAGCACGAGGGCTGGATCGACGTTACCTGGGACGTCGATACCGACACCCCCCAGCGATTTCCGGCGCGCGTCAGTGTCACAGCCCTCAATGAGCCCGGAACTTTGGCCCAGATTGCCAAGGTTATAGGGGAGGCGGGCGGCAACATCGATAACGTGCGCATGGTCCGCCGGGCCTCGGATTTCACGGAAATGCGCATCGAGCTCGAGGTTCTGGACCTGGTGCATTTGAACCACATCATCGCAGGACTTCGCGAAAAAGCAGTGGTCAATAAGGTCGAGCGGGTGTTCGACTGATATTAGAATCTGTCAGGCGGGGGATGGACATAGCGAGTGGCCGGAAGCGGAGTTGTTGCAGCGCATGGCGGTTGACCCTCGTCGGCAGAGCCAGACCCGTTTGTTGGTAGTGGTGCCACCTCCGCCTTGGCGGTGGGACCAGAGTTTGCGAAGCGCGGGGCGTCGTCTCGTCAACCTGCGCGCCAGTCCGCACGAGATTGGGCTCGGCTGCGCGCTGGGTGCCTTCGTCTCCATAACGCCGCTGCTGGGCGTACAGACATTCCTCGCCGTCGTGCTGGCGCTGGTGCTCAGAGCGAGCGTTCCGGCCGCCATCATCGGCACCTTTCTCGGCAATCCACTGAGCTGGCCGTTCATCTGGGTGTCGACCTACGTCATGGGCCTGCAGATAGTCGGGCTCGAAGGCGGCTTCGACCCGGCGGCCGTGCACCGCAACGTCATGCTGCTGTGGCATGCGCTGCTGGATCCCTCGCCGCAGCTTATCGATGCAACCGCCACTCTGTTTTGGCCGCTGCTCTGGCCGATGCTGGCGGGCAGCCTGCCGATTGGCCTGCTCACGGCAGCAATCGTCTACTATATTTCGAGGAACGTCGTCCGCGGTTGGCGGCTGCGTATTATGAATCGGACCTCGGCTCCGGCCGAATAGTCGTCCACCCGCTTCCTTGGCGCTTCGAAATGCGTGAGCCTGCCTACCTTCGACTGGGCGTGAACATCGACCACGTCGCCACCATCCGCAACGCGCGTGGCGGGCGTCATCCCGATCCCGTGCGTGCCGCACACCTCGCCGTCGAAGCTGGGGCGGACGGCATCACCGCGCACCTGCGCGAGGACCGGCGGCATATCTCCGATGACGACATTGCGCGCCTCAAGTCCGAGCTGTCGCGCCCGCTTAACCTGGAG
Source organism: uncultured Alphaproteobacteria bacterium (assembly GCA_963812795.1). Lineage (GTDB taxonomy): Bacteria > Pseudomonadota > Alphaproteobacteria > Rhizobiales > Hyphomicrobiaceae > Hyphomicrobium_A. The sequence continues at coordinate 58,353 of CAWEWG010000009.1, forward strand.
ATGGCGGCAACGGACGAGATGCTGGCCATCGCGCTGCGTCACCTGCCCAACGCCTGTTGTCTGGTGCCCGAGAGGCGCGAGGAGCGCACGACCGAAGGCGGCCTCAACGTGGCTGGCGGCGGCGCTCGGCTGCAAGGCGTGGTCGGCGCCCTCGGAGATGCCGGGATCCGCGTGTCGCTGTTCATCGAGCCGGATGCGGCCGCCGTGGAAGCTTCGCAACGCATTGGCGCCGACATCGTCGAACTGCACACCGGCGCCTATTGCGAGCGGGCGCTGGAGGGGGACGCGGCGGGGGTGAGCCGCGAACTCGAGCGTATCACGACCGCAGCAGAGCTCGCCGCCGCGGCCGGGCTCGAAGTGCACGCAGGCCATGGCCTCACCTTCGATACGGTAGCTGCCGTTTCGCGCTTGCCGCAGATCATCGAGCTCAACATCGGGCACTTCCTCATCGGCGAGGCGATTTTCGTCGGCCTCGACGAGGCGGTTCGGCGCATGCGCGCACTGATGAGTGAAGCCCGCCAAGGCGCCCCCCTTGAGGGCCAGCGGGCGAGGTCGGCGTGATCCTCGGAGTCGGCAACGATCTCATCGATATTCGCCGCATCGAGAAGACGTTGGAGCGCTTCGGCGAGCGGTTCATAGCGCGGGTGTTCACCGAGATTGAACGCAAGAAGTCCGACGGCCGGCGCCAGCGGGCTGCTTCCTACGCCAAGCGGTTTGCCGCCAAGGAAGCCTGCGCCAAGGCGCTCGGCACCGGTCTGAGGCAGGGCGTTTACTGGCGCGACATGGGCGTCGTAAACCTGCCCTCTGGCCGCCCAACCTTGAGCTTAACCGGTGGGGCAGCAAAGGTTTTGCAGGATCTCACACCGGACGGGTACGAAGCCCGCATCGACCTGACCATCACCGACGATTTTCCTCTCGCCGCAGCCATCGTCATCATTTCCGGTATCCCGGAAAAGGGTGACCGGCGCTAAGGCGAGCCGCGGCGGCGGCTGATACAACGGCGCGAATTGCGCCACGACGGCAAAGTAGCTATAGGGCGCGGGCGCGCAGCCGGGCCTGCGGCATCGGGAGTATCGCATGGCCGTGTCTGCAAACACCAGGAAGGGCGGATGGCTGGAAACGGCCACCATCGTCATCGAAGCGCTGGCCATCGCCATGGTCGTGCGCACCTTCCTCTACCAGCCTTTCAACATCCCCTCCGGGTCCATGAAGGAAACACTGCTGGTCGGCGACTACCTGTTCGTCTCCAAGCTGTCGTACGGATATAGCCGCTACTCCTTCTACAACTTCATCCCCTTCGAGGGCCGCATCTTCGCCGCCGAGCCCCGGCGCGGCGATGTCGCCGTGTTCAAGCTGCCGCGCGATAATTCGACCGATTACATCAAGCGCGTCATCGGCCTGCCGGGCGATCAGATCGACGTCCGCAGCGGCGTCCTGTTCATCAACGGCGAGGAGGTACCGCGCACGCGCATCGGCGACTTCGTCACCCAGGAGGACGGGGGCCCGCCGCGTCCAATTCCGGCTTATCAAGAGACGCTGCCCAACGGCGTGAAGTACACCGTCCTCGATGCCGAGGAGAACGGGCCGTTCGACAACGTCGGACCCTACAAGGTTCCTGCCGGGCACTTTTTCATGATGGGTGACAACCGCGACAACTCCACCGACAGTCGCGCCTCCTGGGGCGTGGGGTACGTGCCGTTCGACAATCTCATCGGCCGCGCGGAAATCATCTTTTTCTCCGCCGCCGTCGACGAGCCGGAGGCCTTCCGCTGGTGGAGCCCGTGGACCTGGCCGTTCGACATCCGCTGGAGCCGTTTCTTCAAATTGGTTCGTTAAACGTGCACCCATATTGCCGAGGCCGCCGCGCCACGCATGCACGGCGTCCGCAGATGCGTTAAGCTCAACCCGTGATACTGCGCCCGCGAAAATACAAAGAGCTCGAGAAAGCACTGGGTCATCGCTTCAAGAACCAGAAGCTGATCGAGATGGCGCTGACGCACGCCAGCATGCGCGGCGGCAAGGTGCAGCACAGCGACAACGAGCGCCTCGAGTTCATCGGCGACCGCGTCTTGGGCCTCGTCATTGCCGAGTCGCTGAGCGAGCAATTTCCGTCGGCCAGCGAGGGCGAATTGGCACGACGCTACAATCGGCTCGTGCGCGGTGAGGCCTGCGCGCGCGTCGCCCGCTCCGTCGGCCTCGGTCAGCATATGATCCTCTCGGAAAGCGAGGCCGGCAGCGGCGGCCGCGCCAAGGGCACCATCCTCGCCGACGCCATGGAGGCGATCCTCGGGGCCATCTTCCTCGACGCCGGCTTTGAGCCGGCGCGATCGACCGTACGGCGCCTGTGGGGTAGCCAGGACGACAAGGCGCAGACCAGCGCCGGCCCGGACGCCAAGTCAGCATTGCAGGAATGGGCGCAAGGAAAAGGTTTAGCATTGCCCGAGTACGTTGAGGTCAGCCGCAAGGGTCCCGACCACGCGCCGCGCTTCACGTCCGAGGTGCGCATCGATGGGTGCGCACCGGCGCGCGGGGAGGGGGCTTCCAAGCGGGCTGCCGAGCAGGCGGCCGCCCGGGCACTGCTCGAGCGCGAAGGCGTTGCCGGAGCCGAATTGCATGAGTAAGCGCGAACCGCACGACGACACGCCCCCGGTGGATGATCAGCGCTGTGGCTTCATCGCCGTCATCGGCGCGCCCAACGCCGGCAAGTCAACGCTGGTCAACGCAATGGTGGGCGCCAAGGTGTCGATCGTCTCGCACAAAGTGCAGACGACGCGCGTCCCCGTGCGCGGCATCGCCAACGAAGGCTGCAGCCAGCTCATCTTCGTCGACACGCCCGGCGTCTTCGCGCCCAAGAAGCGTCTCGATACCGCCATGGTGGAAGCCGCGTGGGGCGGGGCACGCGACGCTGACATGGTCGTCCTCGTCGTCGACGCCGCGAAGGGCCTCGACGAGGAGGTCAAGGGAATTGTCGATAAGCTCAAGGGCGTGAAGCTGCCGCGCATCTTGGCGCTCAACAAAATCGATCGGCTGGATAGCCGCGAAAAGCTGTTGGAGCTCGCCGCCGATCTCAACCAGATCCTGACGTTCGATGGGGTGTTCATGATCTCGGCGACGGACGGCGACGGCGTTCAAGACCTCAAGCGCAATCTCGCTTCCCGCGTGCCGCCGGGGCACTGGCATTACCCCGCCGACGATCTCACCGACGCGCCGCTGCGCCTGCTGGCGTCCGAAATCACGCGCGAGAAAATCTTCCATCGGCTACACGATGAGCTGCCGTATCACTCGACCGTCGAGACGACGGCGTGGACCGAGCGCCGCGACGGCTCGGTGCGCATCGAGCAGACGATCTTCGTTGCCCGCGACGGGCAGAAGGCGATCATGCTCGGCAAGGGCGGCCAGACCATCAAGCAGGTGTCGATGGACAGCCGGCGCGAGCTGACGCAGATCCTCGAGCGGCCCGTGCATCTGTTCCTGTTCGTCAAGGTACGCGCCGACTGGCAGAACGACCCCGAGCGCTATCGCGAGATGGGCCTCGAGCTGCCGAAGAAGTAGGTTCGCCCCGCCGCGCTATGCCGGGCGGAACACGGCCTCGCCATAATCCGCGCTATAGTCCGCCTCCGCATGAACGGAGCGCGCCGTGAGCCAGCAACCTGCCCCAGCCCCACCAGCATCCCGCGGCTTCGCCGGTCGGATTGTCGTCGCCGCGGTGATCGGCGTCATCGCTTTCGCGCTGCTCTGGTACACGATCTTCAGCGCCGTGACGGCCGCTCTCATTGCCGCCGGCGGCACGGGCGTGCTGGTCGTCGGCAGCAGCGTCTCGGACACCTTCGAGAGCCTGTTCGAGATGCTGGCCAACATCCTGCTCGGCATCCTCGCGGCCATCGGCGCCTTCTTCGCCGCGATTTTCTCCATCTTCGACTGACGCCCCGCCGCTGCCCTTCGGCGCGTGACTTGACTTCACGGGCTCGCCGCCGCATGTAACCGCTCCAACTTACGCTGCGTTGGTAGGCAGCGAGTGAGAGGAGAGACGCTATGGCCGACGCGGCCCCCCCAGACTCGGCTTCCCGAGATTCCAAACAGATCACCCTGACGTTCCCGGACGGCGCCACGCGTAAGGTCGAGGCGGGCACGACCGGCTTGAGCGTGGCCAAGGCCATCTCGCCGTCGCTGGCCAAGCGCACCGTGGCCATGAGCCTCGACGGCAATCTCGCCGATCTCGCCGATCCGATCACCAAGGATGCGGCGATCAAGTTCATCGCCCGCAGCGATCCGGAAGCGCTGGAGCTGATCCGGCACGATGCCGCACACGTCATGGCCGAGGCCGTACAGGCGCTGTGGCCGAAGACGCAGGTGACGATCGGCCCCGTCATCGAGAACGGCTTCTATTACGACTTCGCCAAGCAGGAGCCGTTCCACCTCGACGATCTCGTCAAGATCGAAAAGAAGATGGCGGAGATCATCGCCAGGAACGCACCGTTTACGAAGGAGTTCTGGAGCCGCAAGCAGGCGAAGGATTTCTTCGGCGCGCGCGGCGAGGGCTTCAAGGTCGAGCTGGTCGATGCCATCCCCGAAGACCAAGAGCTGAAGATCTACAAGCAGGGCGAATGGCTTGACCTCTGCCGCGGCCCGCACATGACCTCGACGGGGCAGGTGGGAAAAGCTTTCAAGCTGCAGAAGATCTCAGGCGCCTATTGGCGCGGTGATCCGAACCGCCAGATGCTGCAGCGGATCTACGGCACGGCCTGGGCGACCGAGGACGAGCTGAAGGACTACCTGCACCGGCTCGAGGAAGCCGAGAAGCGCGACCACCGCAAGCTCGGCCGCGAGATGGACCTTTTCCATTTTCAGGAGGAGGCGCCCGGCTCGGTATTCTGGCACGCCAAGGGCTGGACGCTGTTCCAGACGCTCATCGCCTACATGCGCCGTCGCCTCGACGCGTCCGGCTACAACGAGGTCAACTCTCCCGACATGATGGAGAAGAGCTTCTGGGAGCTCTCCGGCCATTGGGAGAACTATCACGAGATGATGTTCTCGACCGTGCTGCCGGACGAGCGTGTGTTCTGTTGCAAGCCGATGAACTGCCCTGGCCACGTGCAGATCTTCAAGCACGGGCTCAAGAGCTACCGCGACCTGCCGCTGAAGATCTCCGAGTTCGGCAAGGTGCACCGCTACGAGCCGTCGGGCGCCATGCACGGCCTCCTGCGCGTGCGCCATTTCACGCAGGACGACGCGCACATCTTCATCACCGAGGAGCAGCTCGCCGAGCAGTGTCTGGAGGTGAACGATCTGCTGCTGTCGATCTACGCGGACTTCGGCTTCAAGGACATCGTCGTCAAGCTGTCGACCCGGCCGGAAAAGCGTGTCGGCACCGACGAACAGTGGGACCACGCCGAAGCCATTATGGCCAAGGTGCTGAAGGAGATCGAGAAGCGTGGGCAAGGCCGTATCAAGACGGCGATCAACCCCGGCGAGGGCGCCTTCTATGGGCCGAAGTTCGAGTACGTGCTGAAGGACGCCATCGGCCGCGATTGGCAGTGCGGCACGACGCAGGTCGATTTCAACCTCCCGGGCCGTCTCGGCGCCTTCTACATCGACGAGCACTCCGAGAAGAAGACCCCGGTGATGATCCACCGCGCCATCTTCGGCTCCCTGGAACGCTTCACCGGCGTGCTGATCGAGAATTTCGCCGGGCACTTCCCGCTGTGGCTGGCGCCGCTGCAGATCGTAGTGGCGACGATCGTTTCGGACGCCGACGCCTACGCGCTCGATGTCGCGGCGCAATTGCGCGCGGCCGGCTTGCGCGTCGATCTCGATCTCAGGAACGAGAAGATCAATTACAAGGTGCGCGAGCACTCGCTGGCCAAGGTGCCGGTGATGCTGGTCGTGGGCAAGCGCGAGGCGGAGGAGGGCAAGGTCTCGATGCGCCGCATGGGATCGCAGGATCAGACCGTCTTGCCTCTCGCCGAGGCCATCGCCGCCTTGACCGCCGAAGCCACCCCGCCGGACCAGAAGCGCGGCTGACATGCCGGCAAAGCCGCTGACCCTGCGCGACGGCCTTTTGGCGCTCGCCGTCATGGCCGTGTGGGGGACGAACTTCGTCGTCATCCGCTTCGGGCTTGACGACCTGCCGCCGCTGCTCTTCGCGGCGCTGCGCTTCACCCTGGCGCTGCTGCCCGCGGTGTTCTTCCTGAAGCGGCCGCCGGTGCCGTGGGTGAACCTCGCGGGCTACGGGCTGCTGATTGGCGCCGGGCAATTCGGCCTCCTCTACATCGCCATGCGCGCCGACATCACGCCGGGACTCGCGTCGCTGGTCGTGCAGCTGCAGGCCTTCTTCACCATCGGGCTTGCCGCCTCTCTCACCGGCGAGCGGGTGAAGCCGTTCCAGGTAGCAGCGCTGCTGCTCGCCGTTGCCGGCATCGGCGTCATCCTGATGCACACGGACGCGGCGACCACGCCGCTCGGCCTCGGTCTCGTGCTGCTGGCGGCGCTGTGCTGGGCGGGCGGCAACATCATCGTGCGCGCGACGCCCGGGGTAAACATGCTGGCCTACGTCGTGTGGGGCAGTCTCTTCTCGGCGCCCCCGCTCTATGCGCTGTCGCTCGTCTTCGAGGGCTGGCCCGCCATCCGCGACGGGCTCGTGCATGCCGACGTCGCGACCTGGAGCGTGGTGCTGTACCAGGCGGCCGCCAATACTTTGTTCGGCTATGCGGTGTGGGGCTGGCTGCTGTCGCGCTACCCGGCGGCGACGATCGCGCCGATGTCGCTGCTCGTCCCCGTGTTCGGCATGGGCGCTTCGGCGCTGTGGCTGCACGAGCCGCTGCAGGACTGGAAGCTCGCCGCCGCGGCGCTGGTGATGACCGGGCTGTGCCTCAACGTCCTCTGGCCGCGGTTTGCCGCCGTGCGCGGCGCGCGCACGCCGCCAGCGGCGTGAATGCGGGCATTAGGGCTGCTTAGCTGCGTCGGCACCCTGCGAGGGCCGTGGCGGGTGGCGCTACCAGTGTCATGGCGCCTTCAATATCTTCTTTCACTTCGGCAGTGCCGACGATGGCCCGCGCTTCAGGGCGCGGCGGGTGCCGGTCGCATGAACTTGTGCGGGATTTGACGCGGGCCGGCCTTCGGGGGCGACGGTTCCGCGACGACGGACGTCACGACGGCGATCGGCTGCACGAAGTGCGGCAGCACGGCAACGCTGACGCCAAGCGCGAGCGTCACCCCGCAGGCCGCGATGGCCCCAACCGTGATCGTGCTGTGTCGCAACATGCGTGCGCCTTCCATTAACGGAAGGGTCAGCGTAGGCGCGCGCGGCGCTAGTGCCTGTTCCGCCAGGAACACCTGGCCCTACTTCTTGCGGCGGCTACCGCCCGGTTTGCTGGGGACGGCGTGGGTCCACGCCATCTCCAGGGCCGCGCGCAGCTCGGCGGCTGAAGCCTTGGCCAGGGTGACGGTGGTCCAGCCCTGTTTGCCCCAGGCATTCGGCACCGGCGCGAACACCTCCGGCGCCAGCATGCATTTGAACTCCTGCTCGTCCGGGTCGAGCTTGAGGTTGGCGGTCTTTCCGTCGGCGGCGAGCGTCGCGTAGATGCGCTTGACCTTGAAGGCCGCGCGGTCGAAGTGCGGCGCCTCGGTGGCGCCATCGAGTGACAGGGCTATGCGCCGGAAATCTCGGGCTGTCGCCACACTCATTCTCCGGTTGCGCACGACGCACAAGGTCGCTCTTCTCTACCGCGCTACCAAATGCCGGGGATGAGGCGGTAGCGGACGCGTTCGGCGTAAGCCGCGTAGCCCGGCAGCTCATCAATCAGCGTTTGCTCCTCCCATACGGCGCGCAGGCCGAATAGGGCGATCAACGCAACGGCTATTCCCACCGCGTACCAGGAGCCCAAGAGCAGGGCGATGCCGAGGAAATAGAGGATCGCGCCCGAGTACATCGGGTGGCGGACAAAGGCATAGGGCCCCGTCGAGATGACCTGGTGCCCACGCTCGTTCTGGATGCGCACGACGGCCGTCGCGTACGAGTTCGTGCGCATGACGACGTGGAATATGTAGATCCCGAGCGCGATGCCGACCGCGCCGGTGACCTCGAGCCAGAGCGGCATATTCGAGGTGCGGTAGCGCACGGCGTCGAGCCCGGCGACGATGAACATGGCGAGGCACAGCACGAAAACGACGACGAGCAGAGCCTTGTCCCACGGCTTCTGCTGGCTTTGGATCGGCCCGCGCATGCGTTCGCGCATGAGCGCCGGGTCGTGGCGGGCGATGATGAGCGCGGATACGAGACCCAAAGCGCCGCTGCCGATGAGCAGCACCCAGGCCTCGGGCCAATCCAGCGTGCCGGCCGACAGGAATAGAATTGCACCGAGGATCATCAGCCAGATGACCGTATGCACGATCAGCCGCCGCATCAGCACGTCGCCGTCTTGCGTTGCGGTCATCGCACCACCCGAGCTCAGAAGCCGCCGCCCAGCGCATTGCCGACGAGGTCGATGATGGTCGCTGGCTGCTTGGAGCGGTTCTGCCGTACCGCTGCCCCGGGTCCCGGCGTGAACTCGCTCGGGTCGGACGCCTCGACCGGGGCCAGGTGATTGCGGCCGATGTCGATCTGGTCCCACTTGCCGTCGAGAGCCAGCGAGATGCGCCTCTCATGTCCGTAAATATCGCCGAAGGTGCGCAGCTTGCCGTCATCGCCCACCCAAGCGGTGAAGTAGACGAGGTGCATGGGGATCTTCTTCTCCAGCACGACCTCGTTGTTATCGCCGCCTTCGCGCATCATCGCCTGCACCTTTGCGGCGTCCCAGCCCTTGTCCTCGGCCAGCACCAGCTCCGCCACCTTCATCGGATTGCGCAGGCGAAGGCAGCCGTGGCTCAACGTCCGCACGCTCTGCGCGAACATCCACTTGTCGATCGTGTCGTGCATGAAGATCGTGTGCTGGCTCGGGAACGTGAATTTGACGACGCCCATGACGTTCTTCGGGCCGTTGTGCTGCACCACCTCGTAGTCGAGGATGTTGGCCGTGTTCCAGTCGATGGCATGGTAGTCGAGGGGCTTGCCGTCCTTGGTCTCGAGCTCCAGGTCGTGCTGGCGGAACATGCTGCCGCCGCGCCGCAGATTGGGTTGCAACTCGTGTGCCTTGATGGAATCGGGGACGCGCCACATCGGCTTGAAGACGATGGTCTTGAGGTTGCGCGAGTAGATGGTCGTCTGCTTGCCCCTCTCGCCGACGACGATGCGCTCAGTATGAACGCGAGCGCCGTCCTTGACGAGGTAGACCATGAATTCTGGCACGTTGGCCATGACGTGGACCTGGCCGAGATCCTCCGGCATCCACCGCCACTCTTCCATGTTGGCGAGGATCTTCCTGCCGAGCGGCTTTCCCTTGTTAGTGAGATACGACTGGCGCAGCTTTTCGAACTGCGGATGCTGGGGATGCAGGCCGCGCACGTAGGCGCCGATGTCCGCAGCCTCGGCGGCGCCCTTGATGACCACCTCGGGATCCAGGAGCTGCGGCTTACGATCGAGATTGGAATTGAGCAGGATCGATGGCTCGATGATGCGTCCGCCACGCGCGTAGCGCGCATACTTGAGTAGCGCCAGCGAGATCTCGACGTCGGCTTTGCCGATCGTTTCGGCATCGAGCTGTGAAGCCGGCGGGATAGGCGGCAGCGCGAAGTCTTTGGCGACGAGGCCCCAGTCGTCGGCCTTGAGTATCTCGGCGCCCAACGCGGCGCCGTTGTCGGTCAGCCCGGCTTCGCTGAGCCACAGTGGCGCATCGCGGCGCGCCGCGTAGAAGTCGGAAAGGACGGCGCGCTCCTTCAGCTCCTGCGCCGAGCCCTCGGTCGGAAGGCCAGCGAGCTGGGAGCGTACGGCGCTGGCAACGGGATTGGCATCCTTCGGCGCCGCCATCGGCGGCGTAATCGCCGGATCGGTGGCGCCTGGAAGTTCCGTCGTCGGCGGCGCGACTGCCCCTGCATCCCCGGCTGCGATCAGCGGCAGCAGGGCGGCGAGCGCTAAAAACGTTGATCGAATCATTCCCCCTCCGGAGCGCGGAGGCTAACCGAGCCATGCCAATCTGGCCAGGGTGCGGCGGCCCCATGCGGCCGAGTTGCGGCGGGGTGTGACCGTGTCCCGGCTCCTTAGGACGGCAACGAGCCAAGCGCCGGACGACGGCTATAATGGGGCATCGCAAGGCGACCAATCAAACCGAAAGGCTCCGTACCATGCGAACGATCATTCTCGCCCTCGCCGTCCTTATGGGTGTTCTCGGGATAGCGAACGGCATCTTCATGCTCGTTTCACCGGAGGACTGGTACGTGGCAGTGCCCGGCGTCACCGACACGGGGCCGTTCAATCAGCACTTCGTGCGCGACATCGGGCTGATCTTCCTGCTGCTCGGCGGTGCGTTCCTGCTTGGCGCGGCGCAACCGGTCATGCGGGCTACCCTGTGGACCGCCGCCACCGCTTGGTTGTGCGGTCACGCGCTGTTCCATTTCTGGGAGGTCGCGGTGGGGATCTGCTCGCCCGACGTCTTGCCGCGCGACTTCCCAGCCGTCACGTTGCCGGCGCTTATCGGGATCGCCCTGAGCGTCTGGGCCTCTCGTCAGCCACGCGTCATTGTCTCGTCCTAAATCGGTCGCACTCGAAACGCCCATCACCGGAGGACGCATCATGAAAATCGTCGTCATCGGCGGCAGCGGTCTTGTCGGCTCGAAGCTCGTCACCATTCTGCGCGGGGAGGGCCATGAGGTGATCGCCGCATCGCCGTCAACGGGGGTCAATACGCTGACCGGCGAGGGGCTGGCCGAGGCGTTCAGGGGAGCCGACGTCGTTGTCGACGTTGCCAACTCGCCCTCGTTCGAGGACGCCGCGGTACTGCACTTCTTCGAGACGTCGGGGCGCAACATTCTCGCCGCCGAGGCGGCGGCTGGAGTGAAGCACCACATTGCCCTGTCGGTCGTCGGTAGTGAGCGCTTGCCCGACAGCGGATATTTCCGTGCCAAGATCGCGCAGGAGAAGCTCATCAAGGCGTCCCCTGTGCCCTACACGATTGTGCGCGCCACGCAGTTCTACGAGTTCGTCGGCGCCATCGCGCAGTCGAACAATGAGGCCGACGGTATCCACATGCCGACGGCGAAGCTGCAGCCCATCGCCGCGAGCGACGTCTCTGCCGCACTGGCCGATGTGGCGGTCGCCACCCCTGTCAACGGAACGATCGAGATCGCCGGGCCCGAGCCGATTGGGCTCGACATGCTGGTGCGGCGGCTGCTCGAGGCACGCGGAGACGAACGTCGCGTCATCACCGATGGCGACGCACTCTACTTCGGCGCCCCGCTGAATGATCAAACCCTGACGCCCGCAGCGGGTGCCCGCCTCGGGCCGACGTATTTTGCCGATTGGCTCGGCCAGTCGGCAACGCCGACGTAGCCAGGCGAACATTCGAACCGGCATTTCGCGGCGCGGCTTGGGCTTCTGGGTGTGCGCAAGACGAGGTATAAGGCTTGAACCCGACGCCTCCCATGCTGGTCCAGCACGTGAGATTTCCCGAGCTTTCCTACGCCAACGTCGACGACCCGCCGCTGAAGCGCGGGCTCATTCGCTTTCTCGAGCGGCTCGCGGGGCGCGACTACTTCGCGCCGCTCTACGACCAATGGCGCCGGGAAACGGTGCCGAAGGGCCGGCCGATCATCCGCCCCATGCTCGGGCTGATGGACGTGGAGTTGGAGATCATCGCCCGTCAGTGGCCGCCGCACGTGCCGCCTGACCGCCCCATCGTCCTCGTCGCCAACCACCCCTTCGGCATTCTCGATGGCATCGCCGCGATGACCATGGCGGAGGACCTCGGACGCCCCTTCCGGGTTTTGATCAACATGGAGTTGATGAAGGTTCCCGAGATGGCGCCCTTCTCGCTGCCCGTCGACTTCCGGGAGACCCGTGCCGCGCAGGCGACAAACCTCAAAACGCGCGACGAGGCCATCCGCCTGCTCGGCGAGGGTACGACGATCATCGTCTTTCCCGCGGGGGGCGTCGCCACCGCGCCGGCGCCGTTCGGGCGCGCGGTGGAGTTGCCATGGAAACCGTCTACAGCTCGCATGGTGCAGGCCGCGCGCGCGTCCGTGCTTCCCGTCTACTTCGAGGGTCAATGCGGCCCGCTATTTCACCTCGTCTCGCAACTGAGCATGACATTGAGGTTGTCCATGTTCATCCGCGAGCTTCGCCGCGGTGTCGGCCGGCGGCTCGTCGCCCGCGCCGGCGACGTGGTGCCGTTCGAGTCGCTGCAGCACGGCAAGGATCGCAAGGCCCTGATGGCCGAGCTCTATGACCTCGTGCACGCCCTGGAGATGCAACGCGAGACGCCATCCGCGCTGCCGGCAGAGTAACCTCAGCCGCGGCCGCGGTAGGGGGCGACGCCCTGGTCGGGCAACCACACGCCGTCCGGCAGCTTGCCGGTCTGCCAGAACACGTCGATCGGCATGCCGCCGCGCGGATACCAATAGCCGCCGATGCGCAGGAACTGCGGCTCCAGCAGTGCCACGAGGCGCTTGCCGACTGCCAGTGTGCAATCCTCGTGAAAGGCGCCGTGGTTGCGGAAGGAGCCGAGGTAGAGCTTCAGCGATTTCGATTCCACCAGCCAGTCGCGCGGCACGTAGTCGATGACGAGATGGGCAAAGTCCGGTTGACCCGTCACCGGGCAGAGCGAGGTGAACTCCGGGGCGGCGAAGCGCGCGACGTAGTTGGCGTCGGGATGCGGGTTTGGCACCCGCTCCAGCGTCGCCTCATCCGGGCTCTGCGGCAGCTTCGCCGCTTGGCCGAGGATGGTGACTGTGGTGTCCTTCTGGCCCATGCGCCTCACTCCGCTGCCATGCGCGACGGCGCCGACCCCGAATAGACGGCGCCCTCGCGGCAGCTATCGCGGGCGATCTCGATCTCGAAGAGACCCGGCACGCGGTTCTGCAGCCGGTTCCACAGCCACATGGCGATGTGCTCCAGCGTCGGCAGCTCGAGGCCCTCGACTTCGTTCAACAGCCGATGGTCGAGCGCCTCCTGGGCCTCCGCCATGGCGCCGGCCAGCTCGTCGAAGTGGAAGACGTAGCCGGTGTCGGCGCCCGGCGCGCCCTCGATGGTAACGCGGGCGCGGAACGAGTGGCCGTGCACGCGCGCGTTGGGCGACCCGGCTGGGGCGCTCGGCAGGTAATGGGCAGCTTCGAACTGGAACTCTTTGTAGATGCGCATAAGGGGTCTCTAGGCGATTTTCCGCTGCAATTCCAGTGCGCGGGTGCCTTATGGGATGCCGAGCAGCTTGTGGGTCTGCACCGACAGGCGCCAGCCGGGGTGAGCCTTGCAGTAGGCGATGGCCCGGTCGGTGTTGGCCGTGGCTTCGGGGCCGTCCATGGGCTGCAGGTAGCGGTGGGTGAACGCTAGCGCCGCCACCGTCTCCGGGTCGAGGTCGGGCTGCGGGTAGACGAGCTTCAATTCGTCGCCGGAGCGCTGCATGAGTTCGGTGCCGGCTTTGGGACTGACGCAGATCCAATCGATGGCGCGTGGCACCGGCAGCGTGCCGTTGGTCTCGATGGCGATGGTAAAGCCGCGGGCGTGCAGCGCATCGATCAGCGGAGCGTCGACCTGGAGCATCGGCTCGCCGCCAGTCAGCACGATAAAGGTGGCGCCGGCGCTTCCCGCCACTTTGGCGCAGGCGGCAGCCAGCGCGTCGGCGGTGGCGAACTTGCCGCCGCCCTCGCCGTCGACGCCGACGAAATCGGTGTCACAGAATTTGCAGTCGGCCTCAGCGCGATCCTGCTCACGGCCGGACCACAGATTGCAGCCGGCGAAGCGGCAGAACACGGCGGCGCGACCGGCGTTCGCACCCTCGCCCTGCAGCGTATAGAAAATCTCCTTCACGGCGTACATGCGGGCATCCCTAAGCTTCCGCACGCCCGCGTTCAAGCCTTAGAGCCGCGGCTCAGCGCGCCATTTCGACCGGCAGCGCCGGGCCGGAGCCGGCCCCGGTGCGCTCGATGGTCCTGGCGATCTCGTCGAGGTCGACCTGGCGCAGGTGCAGGGTTGCGGCGTCGATCCAGCCGTCGACCTGGCTCGGCTCGCGCGCCCCGACGATGGCGCCGCTGACGCCCGGCCAGGCGAGTGTCCAGGCGATGGCGGCGGCAGCAGCGGACGTGCCGTGGCGCTTGCCGACGGCCTTCATCGTCTCGGCCAGTTCCAGGTTGGCGTTCAGCTTGGCGCCGGTGAACTCGGCGTTGCGCGAGCGCCAGTCGTCCGCCGGCAGCGCCTTGGCTCTTTCGGCGGTGAAGGCTCCGGTGAGCAGGCCCGCCTGCATGGGGCTGTAGACGATGACGCCGGTATCGTGGGCGAGGCACCACGGCAGCTCATTGGCGGCGAACTCACGGCGAATGGCGGAGAACGGCGGCTGCAGCGTGTCGACATGGCCGATCTTCTCGGCCGCCGTGAGCTGCGCCACGTTGTGGTTGGAGAGGCCGACGGCGCGCACCTTGCCTTCGGCCTTGAGGTCGACCAGCGTTTGCCAGTAGGCCTCGATAAATGTCCCGTCGCGCGCCGGCCAGTGCATCTGGTAGAGGTCGATGCGCTCCAAGCCGAGGCGCTTCAGCGAGGCCTCGCACTCAGCGCGAATGCTGGTTGGGGCGCCGACGTTCTGCGGCGGTGCCATGCGGTTGTTATCGTCCCAGCGCAGACCGCATTTGGTGAACACGAGCGGCCGTTGCGCCGACGGCATGTCCTTGAGCGCCTGGCGCACGATCTCTTCCGAATGACCGAGGCCGTAAATGGCGGCGGTGTCGATCCAGTTGATGCCGCGCTCGGCGGCATGGCGGATCGCAGCGATTGATTGCTTGTCGTCCTGGCTGCCCCAACCGACCGCCCAGTCGCCGCCGCCGATAGCCCAGGCGCCGAGGCCCACGGGGGTAATGTGCATGTCGGTGCGTCCGAGCCGCCGCTTCGGCAGCGCCGTCTTGCCGACCTGCTCTGCCGTTTGCATGACAGTCATGGAACTCTCCTTCGGTACGGCGCGGAAGGCGCGCGGGTCAGTGGCGGCGGCAATCGCTGCCGCCGCTTAGTGAAGTCGTCGTGGGAATTGCCCTTACGGCGAGACGTTCCGATCGCGGGTGGCCTCGAACAGGAACCAGACGCGACGTTCGGTTTCGTCCATCCAGTTCTCGAGCAAGCTCGCTGTGGCGACGTCCCCGTGATCGTCGCAGAGACCGTGAACCTCGCGCATGCGGGAGACGAGATCCTTGTTGTCGTCGCGCAGCTCGGCGAGCATGTCCTGCGGCGTCACATAGGGCGCATCGTTGTCCTCGACGCGCTGCAGGCGCGCGATCTCGCCGATTGAATGCAGTGTTATTCCGCCGAGTTTGCGGACGCGCTCGGCCATCGGGTCGGTCATGGCGAAGATCTGATCGCCCTGCTCGTCGAGCAGCAGGTGGTAGTCGCGGAAATGCGGACCGCTCATATGCCAGTGGAAGTTCTTGGTCTTGAGGTAGATGGCGAATGTGTCGGCGAGCAACGCGTTGAGCGCGCCGGACAGATCGCGGATGGCATTGCCGTCGTAGGTGCTTGGTGTCTGCAGCGGCGCTTTGCGGCGCTCGGCAGCTTTGCTCATATCGCCCATGGGAATCTCCTCGGCCTCTTGGTGCCGTCGAGTATATGCGAAGCTTCATATGCGAACGCACACACAAGCTTGCGAGCCGCCTAATAGCAGGTTGAGATGCACCGATTGACGCACGTGCAAAAGGAACGTTTCGGAAACTATTGCCGCGCAACGCCTAGGGCGAGAAGTGCGCGCGTTGTTTTTCTGGATCGGAGGTCAGCCAGGCCGTCTCTTCGTCGAGCATCGTGCGGCCGAAGTCGAGGCAGCGTGCGGCGATGTCGTTGGGGATGACGTCGATCATGATGTTGTGACCGCCGGTGGTGACGTTCGATTTGTGGTCGATGCAAGCTTTGATCATCGCCTGAAAGCTGGTCACGGCAGCGGCGGTATCGAGCCGGTTGTCTCGCCGATCTGCTTGGCCAGCGCCTTGTAGCTTTTCTGGATGGCCGCGTAGGCCTCGACATGACGCTTGCGCGCCCCGCAAACATCCTTGATGGCGTTGGACATCTCCGGTTCCGGCCATTCAACGTTCTCTTTGACGTAGCCCTCGCAGCCAGCGGGCGAGGCATCGACCTTGCCTTCCTCGTCGTAGCCGAAGTGAGCTTGTCGGGCATCGGCGCGCTATCCTGGGCGAAAGCTATCGGCAGAACGGCGAGCATGATGATGGCGAGTGCGACGGGAAGTCGGATCATGGGCATTCCACTAATATGAACGAGCGCGCAGCTTGCGCCGGGCCTTTGCGCGCGGCAATGGCGGACGGGCGTCGAGATTAACCGGCAAGCAGCGCGCGGATGGCGGCGAACTCGCTCGAAGGATCGCTGAACTCCTCGAGCGTGTGCGCGCCACGGCGATACCAATAGCGCGCGTTGCCCGTGTCGCCCTCGATCTTGTGAAGCACGGCATGCAGCCAGTCGGCAACGGCATCGCCCTCGTGGCGCTGGGCGATGGCGTGTGCCGTTTCCCAGTCGCCGGCCTGGGCGGCATCGACGGCCCGGATCAGCTCTTCTTGCCGGCCTGCCATGTTTCCCATCCCTTGGCGCGGAGTGCGCATGCTGGGCAATGCCCGCAGCCGTAACCCCAGGGGTGGCGTCGCGAGCGGATGCCGAGATAGCATGTGTGCGAATCTTCGATGATCAGCTCGACCAGCGGCGTGCCGCCCAGCGCCTCGGCCATTGCCCAGGTGCCGGCCTTGTCGATCCACATCAGCGGCGTCTCGATGATGAAGGCGGCATCCGTGCCGAGCGAGATCGCCTGAGCAAGTGTCTGTAAGGTGTCGTTGCGGCAGTCGGGATAGCCGGAGAAGTCGGTCTCGCACATGCCACCGACGAGGGTGCGCACGCCGCGTCGGTAGGCGAGTGCGGCGGCATAGGTGAAGAACAGAAGGTTGCGACCGGGCACGAAGGTCGACGGCAGACCCTTGTCGCCGAGCACGATCTCAGCGTCGCGCGTCAGCGCCGTCTCGCTGAGGCGTCCGAGCTCCGGCAGCTCCAGCATGTGATCGGGTCCGAGGCGCTCGGCCCATGCCGGCTTTAGCTCCGCAAACGAGTTGCGCAGCTTTTCGCGCACGGAAAGCTCGGCGACGTGTCGCTGGCCATAGTTGAAGCCCACGGTCTCGACGCGCGGGTACCTATCGAGTGCCCAGGCAAGGCAGACGGCCGAGTCCTGGCCACCCGAGAATAAAACCAGTGCTGCGTCGTCGGCCATATCCGTCCGTCAGAGGCTGGCGCCGTCGAATTTCTTGATGTTGAGCGCGTCGAGGTCGACGCCCTCGAGGCAGCGAACATTCAGCGCCACGGTCTGCACCCCATCAGGACGTGTCCCGCGCGCGAAAGGCAGCACGCCGCACGTCTCGCAGAACTGGTAGTGAATGACCTTTTTGTTGAACTCATACTGGGTGAGAGCGTCAGCCCCGCTCTTCAAGTGGAATTTGTCATCAGGTACAAATGCGAGCAGCGAGCCGCGCCGGCGGCAACTCGAGCAGTTGCAGGAGATGACCTGGCTCAGGTCGGCGTCCGCCTCATAGGTGACGCGGCCGCAATGGCAACTGCCCGTATAGGTTTTGGTCTCGGACATTCTTGGGCTCCCTTTGCGATCGCCGCGGAAGCGACCGCTACGGTCGCGGGCGGCAACGCGCTTTCAGGCCTTTGCGCCCGCGGCAAGAGCGGCTAAAACGCGCCGGACCCTCCCATGCCCGTCCGCGGCCTGCAACTCATAAGGTAACGACAAATGACCGCCATCATCGACATCATCGGCCGCGAAATCCTCGACAGCCGCGGCAACCCGACGGTGGAGGTCGATGTCGTGCTGGAGGATGGCGCCATGGGTCGGGCGGCGGTGCCGTCGGGTGCGTCCACGGGAGCGCACGAGGCGGTCGAGCTGCGCGATGGCGACAAGGCGCGCTACCTCGGCAAGGGCGTGGAGAAAGCCGTCGATGCGGTCAACACAGAGATATTCGACGCGCTCGCCGGCATGGATGCCGAGGACCAGCGCGGCATCGACGCGGCGCTGATCCAACTCGACGGCACGCGCAACAAATCCCGCCTCGGCGCCAACGCCATCCTCGGCGTATCGCTGGCGACGGCCAAGGCGGCGGCGGAGACGAGCGGGCTGCCGCTGTATCGCTACCTGGGCGGCGCGGCGGCGCACGTGCTGCCGGTGCCGATGATGAACATCGTCAACGGCGGCGCGCACGCCGACAACCCGATCGACATCCAGGAGTTCATGATTATGCCGGTGTCGGCCAATTCCATCTCCGACGCGGTGCGCATGGGCGCGGAGATCTTCCACACGCTGAAGAAGTCGCTGAAGGACGCCGGGCTGTCGACCAGCGTTGGCGACGAGGGCGGCTTTGCGCCCAACCTCAAGTCGGCCGACGACGCGCTCGGCTACATCATGAAGGCGATCGAAGCCGCGGGCTACAAGCCGGGCGACGACGTCATGCTGGCGCTCGACTGCGCGGCGACCGAGTACTTCAAGAACGGCAAGTACAAGCTTGAGGGCGAGGGCAAGTCGCTCGATGCCGCCGGCATGGTGAAGTACCTCGAGAGCCTCGTGTCGCGTTTCCCGATCGTCTCCATCGAGGACGGCATGTCGGAGGACGACTGGGCGGGTTGGAAGGCGCTGACGGAAGCGATCGGCGCCCGTTGCCAGCTTGTCGGCGACGATCTGTTCGTCACCAACACCGAGCGTCTGGAGCGGGGTCTCAAGCAGGGCATCGCCAACTCGATCCTCGTCAAAGTCAACCAGATCGGCTCGCTGTCGGAGACGCTGGATGCCGTGTCGATGGCGCAGCGTGCCGCCTACACCGCCGTCATCTCGCATCGCTCGGGCGAGACCGAGGACGCGACGATTGCCGATCTCGCTGTGGCTACGAACGCCGGTCAGATCAAGACCGGGTCGCTCTGTCGCTCCGATCGCCTCGCCAAGTACAATCAGCTCATCCGCATCGAGGGCGAGTTGGGCGACGTGGCGCGTTATGCCGGTAAGAGCGTCATCCGCGGCTACGCCGGCGCCTAACGGCCTTCGCACTGTCATCCCGGAAGGCGACATGGCGGAGCCATGCTTCGCATGGACGCGAAGCGGAGGCTATCCGGGACCCAGCGCAAGAGTTCGTCGAAGACACACGCAGAGGGTGCCTCCGGCGAGCTTCTCCTGGATCCCGGCTCTACGCTCGCGTCCGCTCACTTGGCCGGGATGACAACGCGGGCCCTGGGACAGCGCTTTACCTCGAATTAAGGACCGCGTGGGATAACAGGTGTGTCCACCAGTTTTGTGCAGCGTACCCAAAGTGCTGCGTCAGCCAAAAAATCATGATCGACGCTCGAGGCCACGGCAGGTCACGGTTTTGCTTCTCTGCTTGGGTTTGACGGCCTACTTCGTCCATCATGCCATCAATGGCAGGCACGGCTTCGAGATGCGATCCAGGCTGATCGAGAGATCAGCCCTGTTAGAGTTTGAGATCAAAAGCCTCGAAGCCGTGCGCGCCAAGCTCGAACGCGACGTTGCACTCCTCGCACCCCAAAAGCCCGACGACGACCTGGTAGAAGAAATCGCCCGCGAGGTTCTCGGCTTTGTGCGGCCGCAAGATCAGGTGCTGACGCGCCCCTGAGCCGTGCGCAGCGCCGGTGCACGCGGCGCAGCACGTCGCCGCACCGCACATTCTGGCCATCGCCGACCAGCTCTTGTAGGCTCCGAACTCGGGGCTCAACTCGTGGCGGCGTCGGTATCCTCTATGGCTTCAGCAAAATCTTCGCGGCCCTCGACATCTGCCGCAGCGGGCGGCAAGGGTAAGTCGACTAATGGGCATAACAGGCCGGCGCGCGAAGGTTTTACCCGCGCCGAGCAGCTCGACGCCTACCACCGCATGCTGCTCATTCGCCGCTTCGAGGAAAAGGCCGGACAGCTTTACGGCATGGGGCACATCGGCGGATTCTGCCACCTCTACATTGGGCAGGAGGCCGTTGTCGTCGGCATGCAGATGGTGCTCGAGCCCGGCGACCAGGTGATCACCGCCTATCGCGATCACGGCCACACGCTCGCCGTCGGCATGGACGCCAATGCCGTCATGGCCGAGCTGACGGGGCGGCGTAACGGTTGCTCCAAGGGCAAGGGCGGCTCCATGCACATGTTCTCGCCCGAACGCGGCTTCTACGGCGGGCACGGGATCGTCGGCGCCTGCGTGCCGCTCGGCGCCGGCTTGGCCTTCGCCAACAAGTACCGCGACAACGGGCGCGTGTGCCTCACCTATTTCGGCGACGGCGCCGCCAATCAGGGGCAGGTATACGAGGCCTTCAACATGGCGCAGCTGTGGAAGCTGCCCGTCGTGTTCATCATCGAGAACAACAAGTACGCGATGGGCACCTCGATCGAGCGCTCGTCGTCGACGACCAATCTTTCCCAGCGCGGGCTGTCGTTCGCCATCCCCGGCGAGCACGTTGACGGCATGGACGTCGAAGAGGTGCGCGCCGCCGGCGCCCGCGCCGTCGCCCACGCGCGCACCGGCAAGGGGCCGGTGATCCTCGAAATGATGACCTACCGCTATCGCGGGCACTCGATGTCGGACCCGGCCAAGTACCGCACGCGCGAGGAGGTGCAGCGCATGCGCGACACGCAGGATCCCATCGAGCAGACGCGGGCGCGACTGATCGCGGCGGGCGTCGGCGAGGACGAACTGAAAGCGATCGACCGGCAGGTTCGCGAGGAGGTGAGCGCGGCGGCGGAGTTTGCGCTCGCCGACCCCGAGCCCGAAGTCTCCGAGCTCACCACCGACGTTCTTATCTGACCGCGAAGGGTGGGAGGCACATGCCGACGGAAGTTCTGATGCCCGCGCTGTCGCCCACCATGGAGGAGGGCACGTTGACCAAATGGCTGGTCAGCGAGGGGCAGACCGTCAAGTCGGGCGACGTCATCGCCGAGATCGAGACCGATAAGGCGACTATGGAGGTCGAAGCGGTCGACGAGGGCAAGCTGACGAAAATCCTCGTTCCCGCCGGAACCGAGAACGTCAAGGTCAACACGCCCATCGCGCTCATTCAGGGCGAGGACGACACGGCGCCCGCGCCGCGCGCCGAAGCGAAGGCGCCGGCGAAGACCGCGTTCAAGGAGCCCGACGATCCACCCACCGAGCCGTCGCGCGAGGAACCCGCGCGGAGCTACGAGCCACCATCACTTGAGCCGGAAATTGCGCCCGGGACGGAGACGGTCAACCTATCGATGCGCGAAGCCCTGCGCGACGCCATGGCCGAGGAGATGCGCCGCGACCCCGACGTGTTCCTCATCGGCGAAGAGGTGGCGCAATACCAAGGCGCCTACAAGGTCAGCCAACACCTGCTGGAAGAGTTCGGCGACCGCCGTGTGATCGACACGCCCATCACCGAGCAGGGCTTCGCCGCCATCGGCGTCGGCGCCGCCTTCGCCGGCTTGAAGCCTATCGTCGAGTTCATGACGTGGAACTTCGGCATGCAGGCGATCGACCAGATCGTCAACTCGGCGGCCAAGACCCACTACATGTCCGGCGGCGACGTCACCGTACCCATCGTCTTTCGCGGGCCGAACGGCGCGGCCGCTCGTGTTGCCGCTCAGCATAGCCAGTGCTACTCGGCGTGGTACGCGCACGTGCCTGGGCTGAAGGTCATCGCGCCGTCGACCCCGGCCGACGCCAAGGGACTGCTGAAATCTGCGATCCGCGATCCCAATCCGGTGGTCTTCCTTGAAAACGAAATCCTCTACGGCGCCCATGGCCCGGTGCCGAAGGGAGACGACTTCCTCATTCCCATCGGCAAGGCGCGCATCGCGCGCGTAGGCCGCGATGCGACCGTCGTCTCGTTCGCACGCGGCATGGTTTACGCGCTGGAGGCGGCCGAGCGGCTCGCCAAGGACGGCATCGACGTCGAGGTGATCGACCTGCGCACGCTGCGCCCGCTCGACATGGCAACGGTCCTCGCCTCGGTGAAGAAGACCAACCGCATTGTCACCGTCGAGGAGGCCTGGCCGATCTGCTCGGTCGGCTCGGAGATCTGCGCGCAGGTTGCCATGCACGCTTTCGATGATCTCGATGCGCCTCCCTACAAGGTGTCCGGCGCGGACGTGCCGATGCCGTATGCGGCGAACCTCGAAAAGGTGGCGCTGCCCTCGGTCGAGCGCGTCGTCAGCGCGGTCAAATCGGTCCTGTACCTATAGCTTCGCAAGGAGCCGTTATGGCTGGAGAACTACCGGTAGAGCTCGATCCGCCCGATGGCGTCGACGATGCAGCGGAGGCGGTGGAGCTGATGCGCGCCTGGATCTGCGATGGCGCGCTGCTCGTCGCCCTCAACTCGTCAGCGTTCGGCGATCACGTCGCCGACTGGGGGCGCCTGCTGGCCGAGGTGGGCCATCACATCGCCAAGGCGGCAGCCCTCAACGGCTACATGCGCGAGGAGGATGCGCAGGCGGCGCTGCGTGACGCCTTCGTCGCCGGTTTCGGCAGCGTATCGCCGGCCGCCTCTGGGCATCTGCGCGGCCGCCAGCAGCACTGAGGAGCAAGATGGGATCGCCAGCTACAGACCGCGTCTTTGCCTCGCCTCTGGCGCGGCGGCTGGCGCTGCAGGCGGGCCTCGCGATCGAGGCGCTGGCGGGATCGGGACCGCACGGGCGCATCGTCAAGCGTGACATCGAGGCGGCGCTGAAATCGGGCGGCAAGCGGGCGCCGGACGTCGAGACGGGGCATCGTGAGGTGGCGAAGTCGCCGCGACCCGCGCTCGGTCCCTCGGACGACAAGATCCTCGCCCTCTACGACAAGGGCAGCTATGACCTCGTTCCGCACGACAAGATGCGCCGCGTCATCGCCGAGCGCCTGACCCTCGCCAAGCAGACCATCCCGCACTACTACCTGTCGATCGACTGTCGCATCGACGAGCTGCTGCACGCGCGCGGACGCATGAACGCGTCGGCACCGAGCGACGGCCCGCGCGCCTACAAGCTGTCGGTCAACGACTTCATCATCAAGGCGATGGCCCTGGCGTTGCAGGAGGTGCCGGCTGCCAATGCCACGTGGACGGAGGCCGGCATGCTGCGCCACAAGTATTCCGATGTCGGCGTCGCCGTGGCCATCGACGGCGGCCTCTTCACCCCCGTTGTCCGCCACGCCGAGATGAAGTCCCTGTCCGAAATCTCCAACGAGATGCGCGACCTCGCCGAGCGTGCCCGCAAGCGCCGCCTCGCCCCGCACGAATATCAGGGCGGCACCACCTCGATCTCCAACCTTGGCATGTACGGCATCAAGAACTTCGACGCCGTCATCAACCCGCCGCACGCCACCATCCTCGCCGTCGGGGCGGCTGAACGTCGGCCAGTCGTGTCCGGGGATGCTCTTGAAGCGGCCACTGTCATGAACGTGACACTCTCTTGCGATCATCGGGTGGTCGATGGCGCCACCGGGGCTGCCCTGCTGGGCGCGTTCCGCGCCTTCATGGAAGACCCGGTAAGGATGCTGGTTTAACGGCCACACCTGGGCGCGTTAACCAAATCACCCCTCTGCCGACGGGGGATCGAGCGAGCTCTAACCTGTGGCCGCCAGGGCACGCCGGACCGGCTTTCCCCAAGTAAGCACCGCACAAGAGGGCCGCGAGAGCGTAAGAATAGGGCAGTCGCTTGCCGCTGGCCCAGCGCGAGCCTAGAAGCGGAAACACAGCGTGGGCGTACCTGGTGACCGACTCTAGCCCTTGGAGTGAATCCCAATGACGGCGCGCTCGAACATAATTTATGCCGCGACCATGGCCTGCGCCCTCGCAGGTTGTGCGAACGATGGCAGCCTCTCAACCGGACTCAACACCGGTTCGGTCAATCCGCAGACCGCGGCGACCACAAAGTCGCAGGAAGCCCTGTGTCTCACACTCGCTTCGCAAATTGAAGCGTTGAACACTGAAGGCGTTCCCGACAAGGTTTCCAAGGCCGCGGCCAAGAAATACAAGCTCAAGTCCACCGATCTTACGAAGGCGGACGAGCTCAACAAGGCCAACACCGAGTTCCAAGGCAAGTGCTCGAGCTATCCGCCGCGCGTCGCTGCGACGGCGCCGGTCGAGCCGGTGACGGCGACCAAGGAAGCTCCTGCCAAGGAAGCCGAGAAGACGGCAGCCGCCAAGACCAAGCCGCCCGTGCCGGCGCAGAAGTCCGTGGCCGCCGCCATGGCGCCGCAGGAGACGACGCAGGCCTCAAGCGGCCCCGTGGCCGTGGGCGCCCCGCAGTAACGTCGATTTGCGAACTTGTGCTCAACTTTCAGGCGCCTGCTGTGTCGTGAAGATGCGGCGGCGCCTCAATCATTTCTGCACAGACCGACAACAAGGGTTGCACGCCGAGTGTGCGTGTGGTGAAAAACGCCCTGGCTTCCAATTGCAAGCGGAGGACAAGGTGTCTGGCAACGTTCGGCGCGCGCGTGCTTTCGGCGGAGCAATCGCGGGCACCATCGCGGTGCTGCTCGCCGGCTGTGCAGGCAATACCAACACCAATGGCGACCCGGGTGCCCAGGCTCTGAGTGGTGGCGAGACGTGCCAGTCGATACGCTCCAATCTCAACCAGCTCGACAAGCAAGGCGTGCCCTCGCTCGTCGAGCAGCAGAACTCCGGCAAGAAGCTGGCGGCGCCGCAGAAGGCCAAGGCCGATCTCTACAACCAGTTGCTCGACAAGTACCTCGGCGCTCGCTGCCACGTGTAGCCGCTCCCGCTGGTCGGCGCGCGGATAAGTTGATCGATCCTGCAGGCCTCGGCGGCGCGCTGCTCCGGGGCCTTTGCTTTGCCGCAGGAGCACCGAGCACATGAGCGCGCCCGACTATGACGTCATCGTTATCGGTGGTGGGCCTGGCGGCTACGTGGCGGCCATTCGCGCGGCACAGCTCGGCATGCGCACGGCCGTCGTCGAGCAGGCGCACCTCGGCGGCATTTGTCTCAACTGGGGCTGCATCCCGACCAAGGCGCTGCTGCGCTCGGCCGAGATCTTCCACGAGGTCGGCCAAGCGGCGAGCTTCGGTGTCGTCGTGGCGGGCGCGCCGACGTTCGATCTGAAGGTCATGCTGGAGCGCTCGCGCGATGTGGCGCGCGAGCTCAACACCGGCGTCGGTTTTCTCCTCAAGAAGAACGGCGTCGACGTCATCTGGGGCACCGCCACGTTGCGCGGCGGCGGGGCGATCGAGGTTGCCGCTCCCGCATCGAGCGGGCGCCTTAATCCCGAGCCGCCGAAGGACGCCAAAGGCACCGGGCGCTACACGGCCACCCATATCGTCATCGCCACCGGCGCGCGGCCGCGCGTCCTCCCCGGCATCGAGCCGGACGGCAAGAGCATCTGGACGTATTTCGAGGCCATGCTGCCGCCGGCGCTGCCGCGATCGCTACTGATCGCCGGGTCCGGCGCAATCGGCATCGAGTTCGCCTCGTTCTATCGCACGCTCGGCGTCGAGGTGACGGTGGTCGAACTCTTGCCGGAGATCCTGCCGGCGGAGGACGCCGAGATCGCGGCGTTGGCGCGCAAGGCGTTCGAGAAGCAGGGCATTCGAATTCTCACCGGCGCCAAGGTCACCGAGGTGAAACGCGGCAAGGGCGGGGTCGCGGCGACCATCGAGCATGCCGACGGCAAGCATGAGAGCATCGCTGCCGAGCGCATGATTTCCGCCGTCGGTGTCGTCGGCAACATCGACGGGCTCGGGCTCGAGGCGGTTGGCGTCAAGCTGGAGAAGGGCCTGATCGTCGCCGACGCCCTCGGCCGCACCTCGGTCGCCGGCATCTACGCCATTGGCGACGTTGCCGGTCCGCCCATGCTCGCACACAAGGCTGAGCACGAGGGCGTCATCTGCGTCGAGGCCATCAAGGGGCTCGAAACGCATCCATTGGACAAGCTGCGCGTGCCCGGCTGCACCTACAGCCGCCCGCAGATCGCCTCCGTGGGCCTCACCGAAGCGCGTGCCAAGACGGCCGGCCGCGAGCTGCGCATCGGCCGATTTCCATTTCGCGCCAACGGCAAGGCACTGGCGCTCGGCGAGCGTGACGGCCTCGTCAAGACGATCTTCGACGCCAAAACTGGCGAGCTGATCGGCGCCCACATGATCGGCGCCGAAGTCACCGAGCTCATCCAGGGCTTCGTCATCGCCATGCAGCTCGAGGCGACCGAGGAGGATCTGATGCGCACCGTCTTCCCACACCCGACGCTTTCGGAGATGATGGGAGAGAGCGCATTGGCGGCGTACGGGCGGGCGCTGCACCTCCCGCCCAGCGGCGCGACCGCAGGAAGGTCATCCGGGTAATCGGCATCTCGGGGAGGGACGCATGAATATCGAGACGCGCGCGCTACTCGTCTTCGTCATTATCGGCATCGTCGCCGGCTTCATCGCCTCGCTGCTGCTCGGCGGCGGCGGTGGTCTGCTCCGCTATCTGCTCACCGGCATCATCGGCGCCTTCGTCGGCGGCTATCTGTTCGATGTCTTGAAGATCGATCTTGGCTTCCGCAGCAAGATCGTCTCGGAGATTGTCACCGCCTCCGTCGGCGCCGTCATCGTCGTGCTGCTCGCACGCTTCATCGCCTGAGGACGTCCATGGAAAATTATGCAGCCTATGCGCCGTGGGTCGTGATGGCCTTCAACGGCCTCATCGCCGGGTGGCTAGCTTCGCTGCTGCTCGGCGGCGGCGGCATCATCCGCGACATCTTCGTCGGCATCATCGGCGCCTTCGTCGGTGGCGCGCTGGTGCATGCGGGCCTGCTGAAGCTGCCATTCCTGCTGGACATGCCCTGGGCGCACCAAATCCTCGTCTCCACCGTTGGCGCGCTGCTCATCATCATCATCGCCCGCATCATTGGCCGCTAGCGCGCCGCGAAAGGCGCGATTTGCGCTGCGGCACCACGGCCCTACAATGGGCACGAGCCTTGGCCGGAGCTTCGAGACGTGAGCGCGCCCGCCCCAACCGACGCAGGACCCGCGGCAGCCACGCCTGCCGGCGCAGCCACGCGCCCGGCCAAACCGTCGTGGATCAGGGTGCGCGCACCGGGCTCCGCCGCTCACGCCGAAACGGTGCGCATCGTGCGTGGCCACGGCCTGCATACCGTATGCGAGGAGGCCGGCTGCCCCAACATCGGCGAGTGCTGGGCGAAACGGCACGCCACCTTCATGATCATGGGGGACACGTGCACGCGAGCCTGCGCCTTCTGCAACGTCCGCACCGGCATGCCGCGCCCGCTCGACCCGGGCGAGCCGGAACGTGTGGCCGCGGCGGCCAAGGAGCTCGGTCTTACGCACATCGTCATCACCAGCGTCGATAGGGACGATCTCGCCGACGGCGGCTCGATGCACTTCGCCCGCGTCATCACGGCGTTGCGCCAAGCCGCTCCGGCGATGACCATCGAGGTGCTGACGCCGGATTTCCTGCGCAAGGACGGCGCGCTCGACACGGTGCTCGCGGCGGCGCCCGATGTTTTCAATCACAACCTCGAAACCGTGCCGCGCCTCTACCTGTCGATCCGTCCGGGTGCGCGCTATTTCCATTCGCTGCGGCTCTTGCAGCGCGCCAAGGAGATCGACCGCAAGGTTTTCACCAAGTCGGGGATCATGGTCGGCCTCGGTGAATCGCGCGAGGAGGTGATGCAGGTCATGGACGACATGCGCTCGGCGGGGGTCGACTTCCTCACCATCGGCCAGTACCTGCAGCCGAGCCCACGGCACGCGCCGGTCGTCCGCTTCGTGCCGCCCGACGAGTTCGACGGGCTGCGCCGCATCGCCATCGCCAAGGGCTTCGCGCTCGTCGCCGCCAGTCCGCTGACGCGCTCGTCGTATCATGCCGGCGAAGACTTCGCGAAGCTGCAGGCGGCGCGACGCACGGCGCAGGTCTGATCACGGCAGGAGCCGACGTTGCCCACCTTTGAAACGACGCGGCGCGTCGCCTTCACCGCCGAGCAGATGTTCTCCGTCGTCGCCGACATCGAGCGCTATCCCGAGTTCCTGCCGCTGTGCGAGAGCCTCGTCGTCGACACGCGCGAAGTCGGCAGCACGCACACGACGCTGACCGCCACAATGCATGTCGGCTATCATGCCATCCGGGAGCGATTTAAGAGCCGCGTCACCCTGCGCCCGCAGCGCCACGAGATCGACGTCGTCAAGATCGACGGGCCCTTCGCTTACCTTGCCAATCGCTGGCGCTTCCGCGACGTACCCGGCGGCTCCGAGGTGCACTTCTATATCGATTACGCGTTCGCATCGCGCATGCTGGGCCTCTTGATGGGGGCCGTCTTCGACAAAGCGGTCCGCAAATACACCGAGGCCTTCGAAGCGCGCGCGCGCACGCTCTATGGTGCGCCGGCCGTCAACGCCCCTGGCAGCTAGCGGATTGCCTTGTCGACGTTGCGCGCGCTAGCGAGGCCTTGCGCCGTGTCGAGGCCGCGCGCACCAGTGAGGATGGCCCCGTCGAGGTCGGCCTCAGCGAGATCGACGCCGGTGAGATCGGCATCCGTGAGATCGGCGCGCGACAGGTCCGCCTTGCGCAGTACCGCGCCGGATAGGTTGGCGCCGCGCAGGTTGGCAAAGGCGAGCAGCGTGTAGGTGAAGTCGGCGCCGGTAAGGTTCGCCTTCGACAGGTTGGCGCCCACCATCTCCGTGCGCCATATGTGCTCGATGAAGCCGGTCTTATTGAATGGCGCGAGCCGCGCGCCGGAAAGGTTGGCGCCGGCAAAGCTGGTGCGGTTGAAGCGGCCGAACAGGCGCGTACGGCTCATGTTGGCGCCGGCGAAGCTGGCCACTTCGCCAAGCGGCGCCGCCAGCGTCGAGAAGGTCGACGGGCGCAGGAAGCTGGTATCGGAGAGATCGGCGTTGTCAAAGCGCGTGCCAATGATGGTAACGCGATCGAGACGCGCACCCTTGAGATCGGCCTTCGACAAGTCGGCCCGGCTCAGATCGCTGCCGAACAGATTGCTGGCCGCGAGTGTGGCGCCCTTGAAGTCGAGCCCGCTCAAGTCGAGGTTGCGCATATCGAGGCCGCCGAGCTGCAGCGGCTGTTTGCGATCGGCCTGATAGAGCCGGGCAGCAAGGTCACGCACGGTGACGTCGGCGGCCTCGACCACGGCGGGCAGAAGCATCGCCAACACGATGAGCAAACTTGTGCGCTTAGTCATGCGGTAGCCCCGGACCGACCACGGCGTGCGCCAGTTTCAACGCCTCGCGCACGCTCGCCAAGCGTATGTCGCAACGCCCGATGTCGCCGAAGCGGTGCTCCTGCGTGCGCGTCTCCAAGCCCTTGGCGGCGACGCTGACATAGACGAGCCCAATGGGTTTCTCCGGCGACCCGCCATCCGGTCCGGCGATGCCGGTAACCGACACGGCGATATGCGCCGGCGTGCACGCAAGCGCGCCCTCGGACATGGCGCGCGCCACCTCCTCGCTCACGGCGCCATAGCGCGCGATCAAATCGGCGGAGACGCCGAGCAGCTCCGACTTCGACGCGTTGGAGTAGGTGACGAAGCCGCACTCCACCATGCCCGATGCGCCGGGCACTTCGGTGAGGATCCCGGCGAGTAGTCCGCCCGTGCAGCTTTCAGCCGTCGTGATCAACAGGGCGTGCCGCTGCAGCCCCGTCAGCAAAGCTTCCGCGTCGGCGTAAAGGTCGGCGGGGAACAGGCTGGTCATGGACCTCTGAAAAACATTCGGGGGCGCCGCGGCACCCCCGAATATAATCCTAAGGCCGCCTGCGTGGTCAAACCACTCAGGCCGGTGCCAGCTTCTCGGCCTGATGCAGCAGGCCATCGAGCGTATTGCGGCTTTCCGCGCCCATGACCGTGAATGCCCGCTTCTGCGCGTCCTGCCAGACCGGGAAAGCGTCCTTGAGGATCGCCTGGCCCTTCGGCGTCAGATGCAAGCCGCGGCCGCGGCGACCCGCCGGCGGATCCATGTTGATGTGGCCCAGCGCGAGAAGGCGCTTGAGGTTGCGCGACAGCGTCGATTTCTCGATGTCGAGCTCGTGCCCGATCTCGACTGCGGTGATGGCGTCGCGCGCGGCAAGCTGGGCGAGCAGCGTGTACTGGCTCGCCGTGATGCCGAGCGGGCGCATGGCGTCGTCGTATACGCGCGTGATGATGCGCGAAAGCTGACGCACGCGCGTCGCCAGGCACGCGTTTGCCGTCGTTTCCGCGATATCGGAAATGCTTGCCGTCTCTGCTGGTTTGCGCTCCAGCGTGTTGGTCATCAGGTTCATGTCGGCCCCCGAGCTCGTGGTCATACAACCACCTTGCCCCTTGATGCCGCGATTCTGTCGCAGGGGTCAAATGCGTGCACAACTCGAGACTTAGGTGCGGCGAACCGGAATGAGGACAGTGGCGCTGGCCATGGCCGCGATGCCTTCGCCGCGGCCGATGAAGCCGAGCCCTTCCATCGTCGTCGCTTTGATGCCGACGCGCGCTGCTTCGATGCCGAGAATGCCGGCCACCGCTTCCCGCATGGCAAGCCGGTGCGGGCCGACCTTCGGCGCCTCGCACAGGAACGTCACGTCGACATTCGAGATGCGCCCGCCGAGGGCGGCAACGCGATTTGCGGCGTCGGTGAGGAAGATACGCGATGCCGCGCCGCGCCAGGCGGGCTCGCTCGGCGGGAAGTGCTGGCCGATGTCGCCGTCGCCGATGGCGCCGAGCAACGCGTCGGTGAGTGCATGCAACCCGACATCGGCGTCGGAATGCCCCTCGAGGCGATGGGTGTGGGCGATCTTCACGCCGCACAGCCACACGTGGTCGCCTTCGGCAAAGCGGTGCACGTCGAAGCCGGTGCCGTTGCGCGGCTCCAGCAGCGGGGCCGCAGGCGTCAGCAGGCGCTCGGCAAGCTCGATGTCGGCTGCCGTCGTCAGTTTCATGTTGCGCCCGCTGCTGGCAACGAGGCGCACCGGCAGGCCCGCCCATTCCGCCAATCCGGCATCGTCGGTGAAATCGACGCGCCCGGCGGCTGCGGCACGGCGGTGGGCTTCGAGGATGACATCGTAGCGGAACGCCTGCGGTGTCTGAGCCCGCCACAGGCCTGCACGGTCCACAGTGCGCGCGATGGTGCCGTCCGCCGCTTCCTGTTTCAGCGTGTCGCTGACCGGTTCGGCGGCGATGGCGCCGGGCGCGGTGTCGAGTGCGGCAATGAGCTCGCTGACAAGGGTGGCCGTGAGAAATGGCCGAGCGGCGTCGTGGATAAGCACGCGGTCCGGCCCCCGCCCGCTCAGCGCCTCGAGGCCCGCGAGGACGGACGCCTGACGCGTGGCGCCGCCACTGACCGCCGGCAGGAGGCGTCCGGCGTAGGCCGCCGAGGCGCTTTGATAAGAATCGTTGTCCTGCGGATTGATGACGACCACGGCGGCATCGATCTGCGGGTGCCCGGTTAGCAGGCGCAGCGAGTGCGAAAGGACCGGCTCTCCGGCGAGGTGCAGGTACTGCTTGGGCGCCGTGCCGCCGCCTTGGGCTCGCGTCCCGCGGCCTGCCGCCACGATCACCGCCACCGTTGTCGTCATTGTCGCACCCGCCAGGAAGTCCCCGGCCTGCTTAGCTAGATTGGCCGTTGCGAGCAATTGTGGATGGGCGCCTTCGCGCTTGCGAAATAAAGCGCAACATCCTATTCTGCCCAAATGAAGGGCACCAATCCGCATTGCCTAAATATGCAGCAGATCGCAAGGTTGTGATGTCGTCGACAGCCGACGCACTCGCCATTGGGGGCCAGACCGCGCCGAACCGGGTGCTGCTCGCCCCGATGTCGGGCGTAAGCGATCTGCCGTTCAGACGCCTTGCACACCGGTTGGGCGCCGGCCTCGTCGTCTCGGAGATGGTGGCGAGCGAGGAGCTGGTTCGCCAGCGCGCCGATGTTGTTCTGCGGGCGCAGGGACGCGAGATTTCTCCGTTCGCCATTCAGCTCGTCGGCCGCGAAGCGCACTGGATGGCCGAAGGCGCGCGCATCGTCGAAGGTCTAGGCGCCGACATCGTCGACATCAATATGGGATGCCCGGCCCGCGAAGTGACGGGCAAACTTTCCGGTAGCGCCTTGATGCGCGACCTCGATCACGCGCTGTCGCTCATCGAGGCCGTCGTGCGCGCCGTTAGCGTCCCGGTGACTCTGAAAATGCGCCTCGGCTGGGACGACAAGAGTCGCAACGCCGCCGAGCTCGCCAGACGCGCCGAGGCCGCCGGCGTCAAGATGATCACCGTGCACGGTCGCACGCGCTGCCAATTCTTCAAGGGCAGCGCCGATTGGAGCGCCGTGCGCGACGTGACGGGCTCCGTATCCGTTCCCGTCATCGTCAACGGCGACATCACATCGGCCGAAGACGCCGTCGAGGCGCTCGCTGCTTCCGGCGCCGCCGGCGTCATGATCGGCCGTGGCGCCTATGGCGCGCCGTGGCTGCCGGGCCGCATCGCCGGCTACTTGGCGACGAAGAAGCTCCCCGCCGCGCCTTCACTCGCCGAGCAGGCGCGGATCGCGTGCGAGCATTTCGAGGCGATGCTGACGCACTACGGCGCCGCTCTCGGCCTGCGCAACGCGCGCAAGCACATCGGCTGGTATCTGGAGAAGAGCGGCCGCAGCCCCGACACCGTCAAGGCGTGGCGCCGCCAGCTTTGCACCGCCGACGACCCCGCGCGCGTGCTCGACGGCTTGTCCGCTTTCTACGACGAAGCTTGCGAGGCGGCCGCATGAGCACCGCCACGGTTCCGCGCACGCATCCGCCCACGCGCCGCCCGGTCGAGCACGACATGCTGCTCACGGCGTTGCCGCACCCGATCCTCGTGCTTGGCGAGGAGAACCGCATCGTCTACGCCAACTCGGCGGCCGAGGCGTTTCTTTCGAGCGGCATCGCCCTATTGAAGCGCGTCAAGCTCGACGAGGTGCTCGGCTTCGGCTGCCCGCTGCTGGCGCTGGTCGAGCAGGTGCGCAACTCCGGCTCGACGGTGAACGAGTACGGCGTCGAGGTCGCCGGGCCGAAGTTTCAAAGCCCCAAACTCGTTGACGTGCACGGCGGCCCGATGCCGGACCAGCCGGGGCTGGTCGTGCTCATGCTGCAGCAGCGGAACATGGCGCAGATGATCGAGCGCCAGCTCACCCATCGCGCCGCCGCCCGTTCGGTGTCGGGGCTGGCCGCGGTGCTCGCGCACGAGATCAAGAATCCGCTGTCCGGCATTCGCGGTGCCGCGCAGCTCCTCGAGGCGAACACCAGCGACGCCGACCGCGCGCTGACGCAGCTCATCTGCTCGGAGACGGACCGCATCCGCAATCTCGTTGACCGCATGGAGGTGTTCGGCGACGAGCGCCCGCTGTCGAAGGAGCCGGTCAACATCCACGACGTGCTCGATCACGTGCGCCGGCTGTGCGAATCCGGCTTTGGCCGCGGTATTCGCTTTATCGAGGATTACGATCCCTCGCTGCCTCCCGTGCCGGGCGATCGCGACAAACTCGTGCAGGCCATCCTCAACCTGGTGAAGAACGCCGTCGAGGCCATCGGCGACAACACGACCCAGGGCCGTGTCGTCATCCAGACGTCGTTCCGCCCCGGCGTGCGGCTTTCCGTGCCGGGCTCCGACGCGCGCATCAGCCTGCCGCTGATGATCCAGATCGAGGACAACGGCTCGGGTGTGCCCGAGCATCTCAAAGAGCACCTGTTCGATCCGTTCGTCACGACCAAGCCCTACGGCACCGGTCTCGGCCTCGCTCTCGTCGCCAAGATCATCAACGACCATGGCGGCATCATCGAGCTCGACAGCGAGCCCAAACGCACCGTCTTCCGCGTCCTGCTGCCCATGCAGGATCGCTCATCCGCCCCGAACTCCCGCTCGAGCCCGAGGTAGCCAATGGCCCGTGGCACCGTACTTATTGCCGACGACGACACTGCGATCCGCACCGTTCTCAACCAAGCGCTGGCACGTGCCGGCTACGCTCCGCGCGCCACCGGCAACGCCGCGACGCTGTGGCGCTGGGTGAGCCAGGGGGAGGGCGACGTGGTGCTCACCGACGTCGTCATGCCGGACGAGAACGCCTTCGATCTGATCCCGCGCATCAAGAAGATCCGTCCCGACCTGCCGATCATCGTCATGAGCGCGCAGAACACGCTGATGACGGCGCTGACCGCCGCCGAGAAGGGTGCCTACGAGTACCTGCCCAAGCCCTTCGACCTCAACGAGATGGTTGCCGTCGTCGGACGGGCGCTGACGCAGCCGGGGCGGCGCCTGCAACGGCCGGCGCAGGAGATCGAGAACGAGGAGCTGCCGCTCATCGGCCGCTCGCCGGCGATGCAGGAAATCTACCGTGTCCTCGCCCGCCTGACGCAGACCGACCTGACGGTGATGATCAACGGCGAGAGCGGCACGGGCAAGGAGCTGGTGGCGCGTGTGCTGCACGACCACGGCCGCCGCCGCCAGGGTCCGTTCGTGCCCATCAACATGGCGGCCATCCCGCGCGAGCTGGTCGAGAGCGAGCTG
The DNA here is from genome assembly GCA_963812795.1 of uncultured Alphaproteobacteria bacterium. Lineage (GTDB taxonomy): Bacteria > Pseudomonadota > Alphaproteobacteria > Rhizobiales > Hyphomicrobiaceae > Hyphomicrobium_A. Next base: position 92,891 of record CAWEWG010000009.1, read on the forward strand.
TTCGGCCACGAGAAGGGCGCCTTCACCGGAGCGCAGACGCGCACGCAGGGGCGCTTTGAGCAGGCCGAGGGCGGCACGCTGTTCCTCGACGAAATCGGCGACATGCCGCTCGACGCGCAGACGCGCCTTTTGCGCGTGCTGCAGGAGGGCGAGTACACGACCGTCGGCGGGCGCACGCCGATCAAGACCAACGTGCGCATCATCGCCGCCACCCATCGCGATCTCAAATCGCAGATCGCGCAGGGGCTGTTCCGCGAGGATCTGTTCTACCGCCTCAACGTCGTGCCGATCCGCATCCCACCGCTGCGCGAGCGCCTGGAAGATGTCGGCGACCTCGTGCGCCACTTCCTGCGCCAGGCGACGCGCGAGGGCCTCGGCCAGAAAGCCATCGAGGCGGCCGCCATCGACCGCCTGAAGGCGCATCCGTGGCCGGGCAACATTCGCGAGTTGGAAAACTTCGTTCGCCGTCTCGCCGCGCTCTACACGCAGGACACGCTGACGAGCCAGATCATCGAGCAGGAATTGTCCGAGGCGATGCCCGACAAGTCGTCCGACCTGGGCGGCGGCGACGCCAAGGATCTTAGCGAGCAGGTTGAGCGCTACCTCTCCGGCTACTTCTCCGGCTTCGGCAAGGATCTGCCGCCACCCGGTCTTTACGACCGCGTCATTCGTCAGGTGGAACTGCCGCTGCTGTCGGCTGCGCTGGCCGCCACGCGCGGCAACCAGATTCGCGCCGCCGAGCTGTTGGGATTGAACCGCAACACTTTGCGCTCGCGCATCAGGGCTCTGGACATCCGGGTTTTTCGCACCCCGCAGAGTTAATCCGCACGCGGTTCTCCCCTTGCAATCCAACGTGGTAGGTCATGCCGCCTTGCGCTGAGGCGCGCCTGGCGTTACCAATTGGCCACGTCGCGAAAATGTCACAGTCAGTTGGTCTAGCTGTGATCACGAAATCGCGGGCCGCCGAGGGGCGGTCTCAATGCAACTGGCCTCCCCCCGGCCGCCACCGAAAGTCCGCCGATGCCGGCCGTGCAAATTGCACCGCAGCGAGGCCATAGCTTGGATGAGGGGCCATCGGCCCTCAATCCGGGCGACCGGGCATTCTGGATCGGCCTGAGCCTGGTCCTGCTGTCGCTCGTCTCGGCGTTCGCGACCTATCTCATTCTCACCGGCCTTACGCCCATCACCCCGCGCAACGAGGTGGTGCTCACCGTTCTGTTCGTCAACGTCTTGCTCATCATCGCCATGATCGTTCTGCTGGCGTGGCAGATCATGGGACTGACGCGCGCCTGGCGCCGTCGCACGCCCGGCGCGCGGCTGCACATCCGCATCGTCGCCTTGTTCTCGATTATCGCCGCGCTGCCGACGCTGCTACTCGCCGTCGGCGCCACCATCACCTTCTCGCGCTCGCTCGACGGATGGTTCGCCACCAGCACGCGCGCCATCGTGCTGAGCTCGCGCGATGTCGCCAACGCCTACCTCGATGAGCACGGACAGGTGATCCGCACCGACATCGTCAACATGGCGCGCGATCTCGATATGTCCGCCGCATCGATTGCCGGCGATCCGACGCGGTTGCAGCGCCTCGTCATGGTGCAGGCGGGCCTGCGCGATCTGCCCTCCGCCTACATCATCGACGGCGATGGCGTGCCGGTGATCGAGACAAGCGCCGACAGCCAACTGCCGTACATCGTGCCGCCGATGAGCGCGCTGGCGCAAGCCGCCACCGGCCAGGTCGCGCTGCTGGAGCCGAGCTCGCAAACGTTTCGCGTCGGCGCCGTGGCCAAGCTCGAGGGGTATCCTGGGAAGTACCTCTACGTGACGCGCAAGGTCAGCCCCAAGGTCATCGAGCATCTGCAGCTCACCGCCCAGAACGTCGATGAGTTCAACCGCCTGCGCAAGGCGCGGGGCGGGCTGAAGATTGCGCATGGCCTTATGTACCTGATGATCTCGATGACGGCGGTCCTCGCTGCCATCTGGGTCGGCTTGTGGTTCGCCGGACGCTTCGTCGCCCCTATCCGACGCCTCATCGGTGCGGCCCAGGAGGTCTCGACCGGCAACCTGCAGATCGAGCTGCCGGAGAAACGCGGCGAGGGCGACCTGCGGCGCCTGTCGCAGACGTTCAACACCATGACGCGCGAATTGAAGAACCAGCGCGATGCGCTCGTTACCGCCAACGATCAGCTGCTCGAACGGCGTCACTTCATGGAGGCGGTGCTGTCCGGCGTCTCGGCGGGCGTCATCGGTCTCGACAGCCAGGATCGCATCACGCTCGTCAGTCGGGCGGCCAGCAACTTGCTCGGCGTCGTTGACGACGATCTCGTCGGCAAGAAGCTGAAGGAGGCGATCCCCGCTTTCGGCAGCGTACTCGACAAGCAGGACGAGCATACGTTGCGCCAGCGCTCGCAGGACGAAGTGACGTTGTACGTCGGCGGCGAGGAGCGCACGTTTGCCGTCATGGTGACGCGCGAGCGCTCCAGCGGCGGCGACGTCGGCTCGGTGGTCACCTTCGACGACGTGACGGATCTCGTCGTCGCCCAGCGCACGGCTGCGTGGGCGGACGTCGCCCGGCGCATCGCCCACGAGATCAAGAATCCGCTGACGCCGATACAACTTTCCGCCGAGCGTCTGCGCAAGAAGTACTCCAAGAACATCACCCACGACCGCGAGACGTTCGACCGCCTGACGACGACCATCGAGCGGCAGGTCACCGACCTCAAGACCATGGTCGATGAGTTCGCCGAGTTCGCGCGCATGCCGAAACCCGAGATGGGCTCGCACGATCTGCGGCATGCGGTGCAGGAGCCGGTCGTGCTGTTCCGCGAAGGGCACTCGGAGATCGATTACGAGCTGCGCATTCCCGACAAGCCGCTGCTCATGTCGTTCGACCGGCGTCTCATCACGCGCGCCGTCACCAACCTCGTCAAGAACGCCAGCGAAGCCGTTGAGGCAGCGCGCGAGGCCGCGCAGAAGCAAGATCCGAGCTGGAAGGGCCGCGTCGAGACCATCGTCACGCCGCAGTCCGACCGCGTCACCATCGAGGTCATCGACAACGGCATCGGCCTACCGAAGCAGAACCGCGCACGCCTGCTCGAGCCGTACGTGACGACCAAGGGCCACAAGGGCACCGGCCTCGGCCTCGCCATGGTGCTGAAGATCACCGAGCAGCACGGCGGCACACTCTCGCTGGAGGATGCCCCGCCGGCGCCCGGACGCGAACACGGCGCGCTGGTGCGCATCAGCTTGCCGCTCGTCAACGTGCACGGGCCGACCCGCCCGCCGACCTCGCATTCGCCAACCGAACAAGCCGCGGCCCACTAGGCCCGACGATATCGACTGAAGGAGCTTTGAACGATGGCTGCAGACATCCTGATCGTCGACGACGAGGCGGACATTCGCGATCTCGTCGCGGGAATTCTCGAGGACGAGGGGCATAACGCCCGGCTGGCGCGCGACAGCGACGAGGCGCTGAAAGCCATCGAGGAGCGGCGGCCGCATCTCGTCGTGCTCGACATCTGGCTGCAGGGCAGCCGCCTCGACGGGCTCGAGGTGCTGTCATACATCAAGCGCACCTACCCCGATTTGCCGGTGGTCATCATCTCCGGCCACGGCAACATCGAGACGGCGGTCACCGCCATCAAGCGGGGCGCCTACGATTACATCGAGAAGCCATTCAAGGCCGACCGGCTCATCCTCGTTACGCTGCGCGCGCTGGAAGCTTCGCAGTTGAAGCGCGAGGTGAAGGAGCTGCGCGAGCGTTCGAGCTTCAGCGCCGACATGATCGGCAAGTCGCCGGCCATCAATCAGCTCCGCAACGCCCTCGACCGCGTGGCGCCGACCAACAGCCGCATCCTCATCCGCGGCTCATCCGGCTCCGGCAAGGAGCTCGCCGCGCGCGTCATCCATGTGAAGTCGGCGCGCGCCGAAGGGCCGTTCGTCGTGCTCAACGCGGCGGCGATGGCGCCGGACCGCGTCGAGGAGGAGATGTTCGGCACCGAGGACCGCTCCGGCGGCGGCCCACGCAAGGTCGGCGCGCTGGAGGAAGCGCACGGCGGCACCCTCTACATCGACGAGGTTGCCGATATGCCGCTGGAGACGCAGGGCAAGGTCCTGCGCGTGCTCGTCGAGCAGAAGTTCCTGCGCCTAGGCGGCAGCCAGAAGGTGGCCGTCGACGTGCGCATCATCACCTCGACCAGCCGCGACCTCGAACGCGAGATCGCCGAGGGGCGCTTCCGCGAGGATCTGTACCATCGCCTCAACGTCGTGCCGCTGCGCGTCCCCGGCCTCGCCGAACGGCGCGAGGACATCCCCGACCTCATCCAGTACTTCGTCGGCCAGCTCAGCAACGCCTCGGGGCTTGCACCGCGCCGTATCGGCGAGGACGCCATCGCCGTGCTGCAGGCGCACGACTGGCCCGGCAACGTGCGCGAATTGCGCAACAACATCGAGCGGCTGATGATCCTCGCCGGCGGCGATCCGACGACGGTCATCACCGCGGAGATGCTGCCCGAGGAGATCGGCTCCAATGTGCCGCTCCCCGTGAACGGCGGCGCCGAGCACCTGATGTCGCTGCCGCTGCGCGAAGCGCGCGAGATCTTCGAGCGCGAGTACCTGCTGGCGCAGATCAACCGCTTCGGCGGCAACATCTCGCGCACGGCCGAGTTCGTCGGCATGGAGCGCTCGGCGCTGCATCGCAAGCTGCGGGCGCTGGGCGTTTCCTCCGAGCACCGCGGCATGGAAGTTCGCCAGGCATAACGACGGCCAGCGCCGACGGGGAGACCACTTGAGCCGCATCGTTTACGTCAACGGGCGCTATGTGCCCTACGCGCAAGCCGCCGTGCACGTCGAGGACCGCGGTTTCCAGTTCGCCGACGGCATCTACGAGGTGTGCGAGGTGCGCAACGGTCGCCTCGTCGACGAGGCGCGCCACATGGCGCGGCTCGGCCGCTCGCTGGCGGAGCTACAAATCGCGCAGCCCATGCGTGCCGCAGCGCTGGCACACGTCATGCGCCAGGTGATCCGCCGCAACCGCGTGCGCAACGGCCTCGTCTACCTGCAGGTGACGCGCGGTGCCGGCCCGCGCGAGTTCTACTTCCCCGATGCCGACGTGACGCCGACGGTGGTCTGCCTGGCGCGCTCGGTGTCGCCCGCGCGGCTCGAGGCCAGCGCCGCAGTCGGCATCTCAGTCAAGTCGATGCCCGACATCCGCTGGCAGCGTTGCGACATCAAGACGGTGATGCTGCTGCCGGCGTGCCTCGCCAAGGAGGCCGCGCGCCAGGACGGCGCGCGCGAGGCCTGGTTCGTCGACAAGGACGGCTTCGTCACCGAAGGGGCTTCGAGCAATGCCTGGATCGTCGATGCGTCGGGCGCTGTCATAACGCGGAGATTGGGGCTGGATATCTTGCCCGGCGTGACACGGGCGACGTTGCTGGACGAGATCAAGCAGGGGGGCATGCAACTCATCGAGCGCCCGTTCTCGCTGGCCGAGGCGCAGGCCGCGCGCGAGGCCTTCATCACCTCGGCGACGCAAACCGTGATGCCCGTCGTTCGCATTGACGGACGTTCCGTCGGCGACGGCAAACCCGGGCCGGTCGTGCGTCGCCTGCGATTGAAATTTCACCAGTTTGCCGCCATTTCGAGCGCTTGAACCTGCTTCTTTTTGACAACGGACTTGGTATACATTTTAGGGTGCAGTGCGGCATAATGTTATTGTATTACGGTCACTGGGTTCGCACGACCAATGTGGCTTAGACTACCCCTACGCAGACCTAGAACAGGCGGATAAAAAAATGGGCGCAGATCGAGTCCAGAATCTCCAGGACACGTTCCTGAACCACGTGCGCAAGAACAAGACGCCTCTGACGATTTTTCTGATCAACGGCGTCAAGCTGCAGGGAATCGTGAGCTGGTTCGACAACTTTTGTGTGCTGTTGCGGCGCGACGGTCATTCGCAGCTCGTGTATAAGCATGCGATCTCGACCATCATGCCCGGCCAACCGGTCCACCTCATGGAGACCGAAACGACCGAGGCCTAATCTCGGGCGGCAGCGATCGACGAACGCGTTGACATAGAGCAGGAAAGCGAAGGCAAGGGAGAGCGGCGTGCAAGCGGTGCCCGCGCCCTCGTGCTCGTTCCCGACCTCAAGCGTCCAACACGCGCCGGCGCCGAGCAGCCGGGCGCCCCGCAACGCACGGCGCCGCTGCATTCGCCGCAAGATCGTCTGCAGGAAGCCACCGGCCTCGCCGAGGCGATAGATCTGAACGTCCTCGACAGCCTGCTGGTCCCCGTCGCTAGCCCGCGCCCGGCAACGCTGTTCGGCAGCGGCAAGGTCGATGAACTGAAGGCGCTGATTACCGGCGAGGACATCGCCCTCGTCATCATCGATCATCCGGTCTCGCCGATCCAGCAGCGCAACCTCGAGCGCGCCTGGAACGCCAAGGTGCTGGACCGCACCGGGCTCATCCTTGAAATCTTCGGCCGCCGCGCCCGCACCAAGGAAGGGCGCCTGCAGGTCGAGCTGGCGCATCTGTCGTATCAAAAGAGCCGGCTGGTGCGGACGTGGACGCACTTGGAACGCCAGCGCGGCGGCTATGGCTTCCTCGGCGGCCCCGGCGAAGCGCAGATCGAGCTCGACCGACGCATGATCGACGAGCGCATCATCGCCATCCGCAAGGATCTCGAGGTGGTCGTGCGCACGCGCGAGCTGCACCGGCAGGGGCGCCGGCGCATGCCCTATCCGGTCGTCGCCATCGTCGGCTACACCAACGCCGGCAAGTCGACGCTGTTCAACCGCATCACCGGGGCCGGCGTATTTGCCAAGCACCAGTTGTTCGCCACGCTCGATCCAACGATGCGCGAGGTGCGCTTGAAGAGCGGCCGTCGCATCATTCTTTCCGACACGGTCGGCTTCATCTCCGACCTGCCGACCATGCTGGTCGCCGCCTTCCGCGCCACGCTCGAAGAGGTAATCGAGGCCGATCTAATATTGCACGTGCGCGACATCTCGCACCCGGAGACCGACAACCAGGCGCGCGACGTGGAAGCGGTGCTGGCCGATCTCGGCATCGACACCATCAGCGCCGACGGGGCCATCCTCGAGGTGTGGAACAAGATCGACCTGTTGAGCCCTATCACCCGCGAGGCGGCAATGAGCGCCGCACGCTGGCCTGAGCGCCCGCCGGCCCTCGTCTCGGCGATGACGGGCGAGGGGATCGAGGCGCTGCTCACCGACATCGATCAACGCCTTGGGCGCGGCGACGTTGTCGTGGACCTGGTTATTCCCGGGCACGAGGGGGGCTTCATCAACTGGCTCTACGAGGAAGCCGAGGTCATCTCGCGGGGGGCGCTCGACAGCGGCGATGTGCAAGCCAAGGTGCGCGTTGCCAGCGAGAAGAAAGAGCGCCTTCTGGCCCAGGCCCGCCGCGCCGGTGCCGTCCTAACGCCGGCGTGGACGGGGCGCTGAGGCACGTTCACAACGCCTGACCGAGACGAAGCCCGCGCCCACACCTAATGTTAGGAGTTGAAGTACGTAATCGACAGGGACCGGTGCCCGAGCGAGCCGTGACGACATGGCCTCAACAAAAAGTGCCGACCGGCAATCACCCGATGATGACGAACGCGCCGCCCGCGCTACGCGGACGGCCATGGATCCGCGTCGTACCGTCCGGCAGTTTCGCGAGATCCTGCTTTGGCCGCTGCAACTGTTGCCGCGCGAGCGGGACACTCAAGCCGACAATTGCGATTTTCCCTCTGCGCTCCTGGCCGGCGGCAATTCCCATTGGGCAGAATCCGCCAGCGCGATTCCGGTCGATCCGAGGGCCCTAAAGGAGCACGTCTATCGAGAATTCGTGTCCTTCCTTCCGCATGTGCAGCGATTTCTCTATGGCGTCGGCGGCAGCCGAGACGGATCAAATCGGGTCTTCAGCCGCACCGACATCGCGCGCGTGCGTATCACGCTGACGAGCGGCGCGGCGCCGCTATTGCTCGATGTCCCGCGCGTGGAGCTTCACTTCTTCTGTGACATCGACGTTGCCGTACTTGCCGTCGAGATCGAGGGTCGGGATCTCGCGTTGGATGACGCGCAGGACGTCATGTATCGCTTCGGTCGTTCCTACCCCTCGGGTTGGACCGAGCGGGATGAAGCTTGGCACTGTCCTGAACGGGTCGAATGGCTCGATCGGGAAGGTGGGGTGCTTGCGACATCCGACTACGAGCGGCGCGACAACTTTCTGGCCTCGGTTTGTCGGGAGCAGGTTCCGACCATCGCAGCGCATTGGAGGTTCCTGCTGGCGCCGCTCAGGCATGGGGGCGAAGCGGGGCCGCTCAGCTTTGGGCTCGTGGAGCACAATTGGATCCCGCTGATGGCTTATCTCGCCGTAGCCGATCCTCAGAGCCTCACGCCGAATGATCATGCGCGTCTCGGGTTGGTGCTCCCTCCCGGCGATCCGGCATCCGCGCCATACGCGGCGGCATTCCTGCAGGATTTCGACAAGCTCTACTGTTACGACCGCTTTCACGACCGCCATCGCACCGGCGACTGGATCGATACGCGCATCATATGCTGCGGCCACGCCTTCGTGATGATCGCGGACGCGCGCCAGGAGGCTGTCACCGACGCCGAACGGGGCCTGCTCGCGCAATTTCGTAATTCGTTCTTCTTGCTGGGTTTGGTCGCCCATTTGCATCGTGCGGCGTTGCTGGTGCTCGCAGATCGGCTCGCGCGCACGATTGGCCGGCTCGACACCGCGCGTCCACAGAGCGTCGATGATTTTCACTCGGGTATCCGCCGGGCGCTCGAGATCTTCCTTCGCTTCTCGCATCGGTACTGGTTCTACGAGGTGACCAATCAAGCCGTCGCCCGGGACCTGTTTCGCCTTTGGTCGGACCACCTGGCCACGACACGCCTCTACAGCGACGTGCGCGAGGAGCTTCGCGACATGAGCGAGTACCTCGACAGCGACATGCTGCGCCGCTCGTCGGCAACGATCCTGCGGCTCACCGTCGTCGCCATTCTCAGCCTTATCGGCACGGCGACCACGGGCTTCCTCGGCATGAACCTGCTCGACGCAGCAGACGCTCCGTTTGCCATGAAGGTGCTCTACTTCGCCATCGTTGCCATTTTGACCACCGCCCTCACCGTCTACACCATCATGAAGGCAAACCGGCTAGCCGAGTTCCTCGATGCTCTGGCCGACACGCGTCTCTACTGGCGCAGAAAGTTGAATGCCCTCCTCGCCATTTGGGAGAAGCGCTGACGAGCCGATCCCAAGCGGGCTTGTCCGTGTGCGACCGCGAGGCCCTGGTGCGAACGGCGCCGTGCCGCCCCATCACCTCATTTCCGGCCCGAACGAATGGCCAAATCACACCTGGGATTTGATTCGGCAGACTACGAGGGGGCCAGAATGCGACCGCTGCTGCAGCAACTCGAAGAAATGCACATCAGAATTGCCGAGACCGCGACGCACGAAGAAAAGCTCGTCAAAGCGCTAGGGGATGCGCTGACGCGGCTCGACGATCAGCTTTTGCAGGACGTGCAGAGCATCGCCACCGAGCACGAAGCGCGGCGCACCGCCATCCTTGGGGAGCTACAGGGGCTGGCTTCGAGCATCGGCATGTTCCAGGTGCAGCGCCCGTCTGCCGCGATCGAGGCGGAGCCCGCCTATATCCCGATCGCCGGCGACTGGCGTGAGGCGACGAGCAACATCGGGGACGAGATCGAGGCCCCGTTGAACGGCCGGACCGCACCGCGCGCGCTCTTCCCGCATGAACAGCGCCGCACCAACCCACCAGCGCCGCTCAGTCTGGCGGAACGCCGGCGACGCGTCAGCGGCGGTTGGCGACGCGATCGCCATCGACGCTCGGCGCGTACTTTGCCTCGTTGCTCGATTCACGCAGGAGGCCCTTGGGCCCACTCGAGGGTAGGCCGAGCCCCTGCGTACGGAACTCGAGCGTCGGCGCGGGCGCCAGGCGCAGCTTTTCGCGCGGCGTTTCGATCACTTGCCCGGGGACCGGCGGGGTATCTTGCTTGAAGCCGTGCGGTGGGCTCTGTGCGGCAACGTTCAGCGCGGCGCCCAGCACGATTATCGAAGAGAGTATAAGCCGATACATCTGAGCCTCGCCTTGAAGAGTGGAGTTGGCGAGGTAACGCGCGAAGGTGCGCAATGTTTCAGATGGCCGAAAGCCAGGTTCTAGTTCGTCGGTTCGACGAGCCCGCGCACCTCCGAGCCGCTGGGGCCGATCTCCTGCATGGCCTGCCGGCAGCTCCACTGCTGCGACACCTTGCAGTCATTGGGGCCTTCGGCGTGCTCGCAGTTGAGCGTCTCGCGCCAGGCCTTGAGTACCTTGCCAGCCTGCGCATCGAACTCGGCGAGGTCGGCGCCTTGGTAGCGTCCGCGCAACTCGGCCACCTGCGGCGTGATCTTGAGGCCATAGCAGACGAGGACGGCGCCTGCGGCTTCCCCGTAGCGCGCCCCGGCATCTTTGGCGGAGAGGGGCTTGACCGAGGGCTGCGTCGTGGCGGTCGGCTGTCGAAGAGCGGTCGAGGCATCCTCCGCCGTCGCCGCGTTGACGAACATGGCGGCGAGCAGAATGGCGGTTGCGGTGACGATTGCTTGGCGCATGTATCCCTCCGCGCATCGTTCCGGAGGATTAGAGACCGGAAGCGGGGCACAGGGCAATGCGCGCTTTAGCAAACAGCGCACATTGGGCATCGACCGTGTGGTGAGTTCAAGCTGCGGCAGCGGCGCGACCGGGCATCGGCAACGGGGTGTCCAGCATCCGGCAAATCTCGGCGGCGACAACAGGCGGGCTGAAGAAGTAGCCCTGGACCTCGGCGCAGCCCTCGGCGCGCACCAATTCGAGCTGCTCCCAGGTCTCGACGCCCTCCGCGATGACGACGAGCCGCAAGGCGCGGCCGAGGCCGCTGATGGCGCGGATGACGGCGAGGCCACCGCCGTCCGCGGCGTCGGCGAGGAAGCAGCGATCGATCTTGATCTTATCGAAGGAGAACTTCTGCAGGTAGCTGAGCGAGGAATAGCCCTTGCCGAAGTCGTCCATGGAGATACCGACCCCGAGATCGTGAAGCTGTTGCAGGATGGCGAGGGTTCTGTCGCTGTCGTGCAGCATCACCGACTCGGTGATCTCGAGCTCGAGCCGGTGCGGCGCGAGGCCCGTCGCGGCGAGGGTCTTTCTGACCGTGTCGACAAGCTTGAGGCTCTTGAACTGCAAAGGCGAGAGGTTGACCGCGATCTTGATCGTTTCCGGCCACTGTTGGGCCTCGGCGCACGCCTCGCGCAGCACCCACTCGCCGATCTCGTCGATGAGACCGCTCTCCTCGGCAATGGGAATGAAGCTGTCAGGCGCCACGAGGCCGCGCTCCGGATGCCGCCAACGCACCAAAGCCTCGGCGCCGCAAATCTCATCCCGCTCGAGGCTGATGAAGGGCTGATAGTGCAGCTCCAGCTCGCCGTTGGCGGTCGCAAAGCGCAGATCGCGCTCGAGCTCGCGACGCTCGTGGGCGCGTGTGTTCATAGCCGGCTCGAAGAACGTGTAGACGCCGCGGCCGGCGGCCTTTGAGTTATAGAGCGCAAGGTCGGCTTGGGCGTGCAGCGTCTCGGCGGTGACGTCGGCGTCGAGGGGAACGGCGATGCCGACGCTGGTGCCGATGTTGATCCGATGGCCTTTGACGTCATAGGGCGCGCCGAGAGCCTCGATGACCTGAGCCGCGAGGTCGGCCGCCTGCTTCCACGGCTCGGGTGTCTTCTGCAGGATGACGAATTCGTCGCCGCCGATACGCGCGACGGTATCGCCTTCGGCGACGCAACCAATCAGCCGCTTGGCCACCTGCCTCAACAGTGAATCCCCGATCGCATGGCCGAGCGTGTCGTTGACCGCCTTGAAGCGATCAAGGTCGAGGCAAAGCAGAGCAATCGGCTCGCCATGGCGGGCGGAGCGGACGGCCGCCTCGAGCCGCTCGCGCAGCAGGATGCGGTTGGGCAGGTCGGTGACGGCGTCGTGTTGCGCCATGTGGGCGATCTTCGCCTCGTTGCGATGTCGCTCGGTCAAGTCCCGAATGGCATAGACCTCGTTGCCGCGCGGACCGGAACGGAATGGGCGGCGGATGACCTCGACGGGGACGAGGCGGCCGTCCGAGGTGTGCATCAGGGCTTCGGTCGCTTGCACGCCATGGAGGCTGTCGAAGTCCAGCCCCTGCAGCAGGTCGCCGGCAACGCGCTTGCCGTGAAGACCTGCAAGGTCGCTACCGCTGAGCTCGAACACGCGGCGGTTGGCATTGATGATGACCCCGTCGGTGCAAATGACGATGCCTTCGCTCGCCGCATCGACCAGCTCGCGAATGTGCCCCACGTTGTCGATACTGGTGCTGTGATCGATGACCGCTGCGGCGAGGCCGGCGAAAATGACGAGGAACGTCAGCCCGGCGATCGACAACGCCATCATCGAGGCGTCGGCCGAGAAGCCTGTGGCCATCTCGATGGTGGGATCGGGCACGATGAGTGCGGCGGCCATGGCCGTGAAGTGCATGGAGCAGATGGCCAAAGTCAGCAGGGCGGCGCCGGCGGCAATTGCCGTCTTGCCGCTCAGATGGTGGAACGCGGTCGTCGCCACCGAGCCGAGCAGCGCGCCGAGGACGATCGCGGCGCCGATGTAGGCCCAGCCCCATTCGATGTGACCGCCGATGATCAGCGCCTTCATGCCCGTGAAGTGCATGAGGCTGATGCCCAATCCGATGACAGCGCCGCCAACCAGTACCTGCAAGCGCGAGCCGAACGAGGCGATGGAGAATCCGATGGTCGTGGCGAGGATGGCGATGAGCAACGATGCGGCGGTCAGGCCCGGATCATATGCGGTCGGCAGATTGTCTTCGTAGGCGAGCATGGCAACGAAGTGCGTCGCCCAAATGCCGCTCGCCGCACACACACCGGTCACAAGCAGCCACATGGATCGCATGGGCTGGCGGGCGTGCGCGACGCGCGAGTAGATTCCAAAGGAGGTCAGGGCGGTGAGCGCGCAAACAGCGGCCGCGAGCAGTACGAGGCGCAAGTCGTGCTGTTCTGAAATACAACCGAGTACGCGATACAAGCGGGTCACCCTGGGGTGTGCCGACCTTGTCTGTCAGTATCGCGATAAACTTAAGCCAGACTGAACCTCAGTAAACAGAGGATGTAAGCATCGTATTAACCGCGCGCTCACTTGCGCTGCTCAGGCAATCCAGTTTCCTGCCGGTAAAAAAAGGTGGGCATACAGCGCGCCCGGCACACCGCGCGAACGGACCTCATCAACGCGCGCCGTGCTCGACAGCGCGCTGGCCTTAGCCAGTGCAAAAGTCTTCTCGCAAATTCAGATCGCTACTGGGGCGACAATGCCGCTCAGTTGCGTCAATCCGGAAATTGCGCCTCATTGTGCGCGGTGGCTTCGTGCGGTCGCACTAGACTCGACCGACACTCGTGGGGAGGTTTCCGTGCGATTGACTGCGCTCTTGCTCTGTCTGGCGGCAATGATGTTGGCGGCAGCTCCGCTCTCGGCGCGCCAGTGCAAATACCGCGAGCTGCAGTCGAAGCTCGACGAGAAGGTGACGATGACCGCCAAGATCGACATGGTCGAAGCGGAGGAGAATGACCCCAAGGCCGTGTTCATCACCCTCGACAACAGCGCGGCCGACCATTGCTTCACCTTCCTCACCGGCGTTCCCAAGTCGGCGCTGGGTAGCTGCAAGGCGGGAGGGACGGTGACCGCCACCGGCAAGGTCTACGAGCGCATGGACGCCTGGTGGGGCCTGCAGAAGGTGACGGCGATTAGCTGCAAATAGAGCAAGCGGCAATTCGCGCCTTGTATCCGGGGAGCGGACATGACATATAGCCGGCATCGTCTGGGGCAATCCCGGGCGGCCATCGGCGCTCCAGCCGCGTGAACGGACAACGTCTCAAGGCTCCTAGAGCCATTTTGTTGTCCTCCTGTTGAGCGCCTCTGATCTCTCCTTCCATTTGATAGCCCAGGCCACGCGGGGCTCTCTTGAGTACCGCCGCGTTCGCTCGCGTTCGGCCAGCCCTTGCGCTTGGCCGCTGTCTCGCGCGCGTGGCCCGCAATCATGAAAGATATAAAATTGACTACTACCACTTCGACGATGACGACAAACTCGACCGCCCACGCGACCACGTTTTCCGAGCTCGGCCTCAATCCGCTGCTGCTGAAGGCACTGGAAGCCGAAGGATACACAACTCCAACCCCAATTCAGGCGCAGGCCATTCCCGGCGTGCTCGCCGGTCGCGACCTCATGGGCATCGCCCAGACGGGAACCGGCAAGACCGCAGCGTTCGCTCTGCCGATGCTGCATCGTCTCGCTGCTGACCGGAAGCCGGCGCTTCGCGGCGGTCCGCGCGCGCTCGTCCTTTCGCCGACGCGTGAGCTGGCCTCGCAGATCGCCGACAGCTTCCGCGTCTACGGCAAGCAGACGGGTCTCACCGTCGCCACCATGTATGGCGGCGTGCCGTTCCGCCCGCAGGTCAACGCCATGGCTCGCGGCGTCGATATCCTCGTCGCCACGCCCGGACGCCTGATCGATCATATCGAGCAGCGCAGCGTGAACCTGCAGGGCACCGAGATCCTGGTGCTCGACGAGGCCGACCAGATGCTCGACATGGGCTTCATCGCGCCCATCCGTAAGATCCTCGGCAAGCTGTCGCAGCGCCGCCAGAGCCTGTTCTTCTCGGCCACCATGCCGCGGGAGATCGGTGCCCTGGCCGCCGAGATGCTGCGCGATCCGCTGCGTGTCGCGGTGACCCCGGTCGCCAAGACCGCCGATCGCGTGGTGCAGAGCGTCATCCACGTCGAGCCGCAGAAAAAGGGCTCGCTGCTGGTCGAATTGTTCTCCGACCCGTCCATGAAGCGCACGCTCGTCTTCACGCGCACCAAACGTGGTGCCGACAAGGTGGCACGCCATCTCGAGGCCGCCGGCATCCTCGTTGCCGCCATTCACGGCAACAAGAGCCAGCGTCAGCGCGAAGCGGCGCTGCATGAGTTCCGCAATGGCCGGATCCGCGGCCTTATCGCCACGGATATCGCTGCGCGCGGCATCGACATCGACGAGGTGAGCCACGTCGTCAACTTCGAGTTGCCCAACATCCCGGAGAGCTACGTGCACCGCATCGGCCGCACGGCGCGCGCCGGGGCAGGGGGCATCGCCATCTCGCTGTGCTCCAACGAGGAGCGCGCCTTCTTGCGTGACATCGAGCGCCTGACGCGGCAGTCGATTCCCGCCAGCGACCGTTCCGGCGACACCACGCTCGTCAGCACTGCCGGTATGGGCAGCAGCGGCGAGCGCGGACATCGCCATCAGCAGCCCGGGCACCGCCCTGCCGGTAACGGCAACGGTGGCCACAAGGCCGGCGGCCATCGTGGCGCCGGCGCTCGCAACGGCGGCAACGGCTCGGGCGGCTATCGTCCCCAGCGCGGCGCGGAAGCGCGCGGCGGCAAGGGCGGCGGTGGCGGCCGGCGCTCCGGCGGCGCCGCAACCGCCCGTTAATCGGTTACAGATGTCATCCCGGGGCTTGTCCCCGGGATCCATTCATCCACTTGCTCCACCTCCAGACGCAACATGGATCCCGGCAACGCGTGCCGGGATGACATTTGGAGAGTGTGTGCGGGCACGCCATAAAAGGCGCGTGCTACTTGCGCGAGACGCGCCGGTTCGACGGCGTGGCACCGAACGTGCGCCGATAGAGATAGGCAAAATGGCCTTGGCGCTCATCGTATGGCGTAGCCGTCGCGCCTGAACCAAAACGACGCTCATGGATTACCACTCCTCACGAGGAGTGTGGCCATGCATCTCGCGGCGCGCCTTTTCGCTGGCATCTCAGAAGGATGGATCGAAGCGGATGGCCGCGATGCCGGCCGGTCTCCTCGCCTGAGCCAATGGACAAGCGCATGGCACGCCGCATCGAGCTTACACCTGAAACCTGGCACGCCCTCGACGAGCTACAGCATGCGACAGGACGGCCGCTGCACGAGCTGGCCGAGGAGGCTTTTGCCGACCTCATCAAAAAGCGCCGCCAGCCACGGTCGCTGAGAGAGGCGTTGCTAGCAGTTACCCAACGGCATCACGCGTCGGTTGGGCGTTGACGTTCGCCACCTCCGCCGGTCACACTCGTTCCTCGCAGCGGGGGAAGCGCAATGGCCGACAAAGAGGCATCCTCGTCAGCCGAGCCAGAGCTGCAGCGGGTCATGGGCCCGTGGCTGTTGCTGCTGTTCATCGTCGGCGACATCCTCGGCACCGGCATCTACGCGCTCACCGGGCAGGTGGCCAAGCACGTCGGCGGCGCCGTATGGCTACCGTTCCTCGTCGCCTTCTGCGTCGCGCTGCTGACCGCGTTCAGCTACCTGGAGCTCGTCACCAAGTATCCGAAAGCCGCCGGCGCCGCGCTCTATGCGCACCGCGCCTTCGGCATCCACTTCGTCACCTTCCTCATCGCCTTCGCCGTCATGTGCTCGGGCATAACCTCGGCGTCGACCGCCTCGCGCGCCTTCGCGGCGAATTTTTCGGACTCGATGGGCCTCGGTCTGGGCGGCTTCGGCGTGACGCTGGTGGGCCTCGTGTTTATGGCGGTGATCGCGGCGGTGAACTTCCGCGGCGTCGGCGAGAGCGTGAAGATCAACGTGGTGCTGACCTGCGTCGAGCTGACGGGGCTGCTGATCATCATCGTTATCGGCCTATGGGCCATCGGCGCCGGCACTGGTGACCTCGGCCGCGCCTTCCAGTTCACGTCCGCCAACGATAGCGACGTGATGTGGGCCGTGATCGCCGGCACGACGCTCGCCTTCTTCGCCATGGTCGGCTTCGAGGATTCGGTCAACATGGCCGAGGAGACCAAAGACCCCAGCCGCATCTTTCCCAAGGTGCTGCTCGCAGGTCTTGTCCTGACCGGCGTCGTCTACGTGCTGGTGTCCATCTCCGCCATCGCCCTCGTATCTCCAGAGGAATTGGGGGAAGGGGAGACGCCGCTGCTCAAGGTGGTGCAGGCCGGCGCGCCCGGATTTCCGCTCGGCGTATTCGGCATCATCACCATGTTCGCCGTGGCCAACAGCGCGTTGATCAACATGCTGATGGCGAGCCGGCTGATCTACGGCATGAGCCGCGAGCACGTGCTTCCCGCCGTGCTCGGCAAGGTGCATGCAACCCGGCACACGCCGTACATCGCCATCGGATTTACGACGCTGCTGGCGTTCGCGCTTATTGCCTTCGTCGGCGAGGTGCCGGCGCTGGGCGGCACGACGGCGCTGCTGCTGCTGTGCGTGTTTACGGTCGTCAACATCGCGGTGCTGGTGCTGCGCAAGGATACCGTCACGCATAAGCACTTCCGCGCACCGACCTTCGTGCCGGTGCTCGGCGGCCTGTGCTGCGCCTTTCTCGTCGGCCCATGGACCGGCCGCAATCCGCAGCAATACGTCATCGCCGCCATCCTCATCGCCATCGGCATCGCCCTGTGGTTCGTCACCATGGCGGTGAACAAGCACCTGGGACAGAAGCCGTCCGAGCCCCTCGCCGAGGACATCGGTGGCCCCGGCCCGAAGAACTGAGGCGGGCGAGGTTCCGGAGCGACACGCGCCGCTCCGGAATGGTGGGCATCAGCAGCCGTGGTTACGCATGCAGCGGCGATAGCGCCAGCCCCAGCCCCAGCGGTCGCGGCAGATGTAGTTCCAGCGTGCGCAGCGGCGCCAGCCGACCTTGTCGACCATGCTCTGCGCGGGCAGGAGTTTGCTGGTTGTCAGGCCCGACACCGGGCTGGCCTGCACGGGGGTGAGGAAGGCAGCGGCCGACATGGCGCAAACCGCACTCGCAACGATGAGGGTTCGAGACATTGCGGATACTCCGTTTGGACTGTTTGGACCGCACGGCGCCGGAACGTCGTGCGCGTGCCTAGAAAGGCTCCGGGCAGCTGAACCGCCGATGAACCGAACCTCAAATCTTGTTGCAGCGGAGCGCCTTGGAAATAGCGCCGCGCATGCGCTTCACCGCTCGGCGGCTTTGGCTTCGTCCCACAGGGCGTCCATCTCGGCGAGGTCAGATTGCGCCGGCGTGCGTCCCTGGGCGGCGAGCTGTTGCTCGATGTAGCGGAAGCGACGCGCGAACTTCTCGTTCGCGGCGCGCAGGGCGGCTTCGGGATCGAGTTTGAGGTGGCGCGCGACGTTGGCGACGACGAACAGCAGGTCGCCGAATTCCTCCTCGATGTCAGGATCGGGCTCGGAGGACTTGCCGCCGTTCTTGGCGATCGCGTCATGCAGCTCGGCAATCTCTTCCTCGAGCTTGGCAAAGACGGGCGCCAGCGACGGCCAGTCGAACCCGACCTTGGCGGCTTTGTTCTGCAACTTGATGGCGCGCGTCAGGGCGGGGAGGGCGGCCGGCACGTCGTCGAGAACGCCGCGTCGTTCCGCGCCGGCTTTCTCCGCCGCCTTGGCGCGCTCCCAGAAGCCCGACGTCACGCCGGCGGCGCGCTCTGCGTCGGTGCCGAACACGTGCGGATGGCGGCGGATCATTTTCGTCGTCACCGCCTCGACGACGTCGCCGAAGGCGAACGCACCCTGCTCCTCGGCCATGCGCGAGTGATAGACGACCTGCAGCAAGAGGTCGCCGAGCTCGTCCTTGAGATGCACTAGGTCGCTGCGCGCGATCGCATCGGCGACCTCGTACGCCTCCTCGATGGTGTAGGGGGCGATGGTCGCGAACGTCTGCTCCTGATCCCACGGGCAACCGGTCTTAGGATCGCGCAGCGCGGCCATGATCTCGATGAGGCGGGAGATATCTTTCGAAGGAGTCATGCGCGGCACCCTAATCGATGCGCCGCGTCGTCGAAAGCTAGTGGCGTGTCGCGGCTCGCGCAGGCGGCGCCCAGGGTGTGGGCAGCAGCGTCACGAGGGCGAGCGGAATGAGCCAGCCAAGCCAGGCGGCGCAGCCGTAGACCGTATCGAACGGCAGGTCGTAGCCGGTGGCGACTGTCGTCGTCAGCCGCACCCATAGCGCGCCGGAGGCTACGGCGCCCATGGCCAACATCAGCCGTGCGTGATCGGCGAAGCGGCGTCGGCGCACGGCGATGATGCCCAGCGCGATCAGGGCGAGCCAGACGATGCCCTGCGCCAGGAAGCCGGCACGCGCCATGACGACAGAATGGCTATAGAGCGCGACGGGCAGCGAGGTGAGTGCGCCGAGCAACACGGCAACGGCCGTGACGTAGCCAAGCGGACGGTGCCAGGCGCTGTTACGGCGCAGGGCGATGACCGTGGGGATGAGCAACAGCGCGGCGCCCGAGGCCAGCATGTGCAGTTTGAAAATGCCGGGCAGGCTCTGGTCGACGACGAACAGATTGTAGGGGAGCGGGATGGCACCGAGCCCCTGCGAAACGGCGACGATGCCGGTCGGCAGCGCCAGCAGCAAGACCAGGCAAATGACGGCAAGACGGGGAGCGCGCGCGACAAGCAGGCGAAGGCGAGACATAAATTCGCCGGCCGGAAGAGGTGTGGTCACCGCGTTGGTCATCGTCATCGAGCTTCGAGGCACGTCATGTTGAAAGTCATACTGAGCGGTCTTTGTGTTCTGGCAACGGCGTCACCGCTCTTCGCCGGCATCACCGCCGCGAATATCGCCGGCCGCTGGCAGGGCGCTAGCTACGCCGGCGATGCCGGCGGGCCGTTGACGCTCGACATCGTCGCCTGCGGCGCCGGTTGGTGCGGCATCAAGGTCGACGTCGGCGACAAGTGCGGCGGCACTGCCTTGAAGATCGACGCCGGCGAAGCCCTGCCCGACAGCGACTACATCCAGTTCAAGGGCTCCCTGCAGCTGGCGCCGGGGACCGAGCCGTACGTCGTGCAAACATCCCTCTTTATGCCCACCGCCGACACCCCATCAGGTGCGGCGCTGACGCTGCAGATCACCGGCGACACCGGCGGCGAGTTCCGCGCCTACCGTCGCTCGTTCCCGTTCGAAGCACAGATGGCGCGCATCAAGGACGCCGTCTGTCAGGCGCCGGAGACAGTCTCGTCGCTGAACTAGATCACCCGCAGCAGTGGGGCTTGTCATGGTGAAGCGCTCGTTCGGCGCCATCTCGGTTCTGGTGGTTATCGCACCGCTGGTCGCCGGCGCCGCGACCCGCGAGCTCAAAACGGCCGACATCGCCGGGCGATGGTCGGGCACCAGCCATGCCGAGAAAAGCCGCAGCATTCTCACCCTCGATATCGTCGCCTGCGGCACTGGCTGGTGCGGCATCAAGGTCGAAGTCGGCGACAAATGCGGCGGCACTGCCCTGAAGTTGAATTCGGGCGTGGTCAAAGAGAACAACGGGCAATTCCAAGGTACGCTGTCTCTCATTCCCGGCACCGAGCCCTACACGATCCACGCCACGATCTTTCCGCCCGACGAAGGCAAGCCACTCGAAATGCAGGTCACTGGCGATACGGGTGGCAACTATCAGGCCCTGCGGCGTTCATTCCCCTTCGAGGCGGCGTTGGCGCGCGTGAAGGACGCCGTCTGCCGATCGCCGGCCACCGTCTCGTCGCTGCAGTAGCCTTCCCCGCGCCCCTTGTTCGCGCGCGTCGCGCCGGTCTACCATCGGCGCGGGGAACGCGTCCGCCGCACGGGCGCCGAGCGGACAACGGGCATGATCATCCTGCGCATCTTGGCCAACGCCGTCATCATGGCCGGCGAGGTGGCGGCCGTCGCCGCGCTCGCGGCCTTCGCCTTCTACTACCCGTTCGTGTTCGCCGGGGTCACGGCCGCCCTGAGCTTTGTCCTCGGCCTGCGGCTCGAGGTGGCGCGGCTGCGCTACGAGCTGCCGTTCTACTTCGGCGGCCTCGTCAAGCGCGGGACGATCTTCACGGTGCTCGTCGGCTCCTTCGAGGCGCTGTTCAAGGGCGTGCTGGCCGGCGTTGCCGCGCTGTTCACCTTCGCCGGGACCAACACCGATCGGTTATTTTGGGTCGCGGTGCTGTTCGGGTTGTGCGTTTACGCCGGCGCGGCGGTCCTGCGGCTCTTGTCGCTCCGCGCCGATGCGCTGCCATTGCGCTGGGGGTATTTTCGCCTGGCGCCGCCGCTCGGCCTCTTGTTCTCCGCCGGGCTGGCGCTGCTCACGGCCATGGCCGTCCTGCCCGCCGCGAACGTCACCGGCATCGGCTGGGACATCATCTTCAACACGCCGGCCGAGCCCTCGATCGCGCAGGTCAGCGAGCTGTTCTTCCAGCTCAAGCAGGCGTTCGATGAGTTCATCGTCAAGGCGCTCGGCGTGTTCATGAGCGAGGAATGGGCGCGCCTCGTCGGCATCGTCATCAGCGTCAACGTGCTGTCGGGCTTCGTCAGCGCACTCTATGCCGCCATCATTTCAGGGGGCGTGCGCAAGGCCGAGGACGCGCTGCTGTGAGTGAGGGCCGGACCGACACCGGATCGCGCATCATTGGGGCGACGCCCCAGGCACTCTACGACGCGTTTCTCGATCCGCAGGCCGTGGCGCATTGGCGACCGCCGGCCGGCATGCGGGCGGAGATCTACAACTTCGATGCGCGCGAGGGCGGCGGCTATCGCATGGCGTTCATCTATCGGGGCGACGATCCGACGGTGCGTGGCAAGACGACTGAGCACGCCGACGTCTTCGAAGGCCGGTTCGTGGAACTCGTCCCGAACGAGCGCATCGTCGAGCAGGCAACGTTCGAGAGCGACGATCCGATGTTCGCAGGCGTCATGACCGTCACGACCACCTTCAGAGTGGTGGCGGAGGGTACCGAGGTGACGATGGTGTGCTCAGACGTGCCTGAGGGCATCAGCGCGGCTGATCACGCGGACGGGATCGCCTCGACGCTGGCGAACCTCGCGGCCTATACCGAATGACCAAGCGCCCACGTCATTCGCATAATATATATTATGGAATGTCGACATAAGTTAACGTGTGTTTACGGGAAGTTGCCAGTCTAGCGGAGCCGGCTACTTCTCGGCCTTCTCGTACTTGTCGGACACGAACCGGTCGAGCAGCCGGACGCCCCAGCCGGCACCCCAGCTCGGGCTGATCTCCGACTTGGGTGCGTCCATCGCCGTGCCGGCAAGATCGATGTGCGCCCAGGGCGTGTCCTTGACGAAATACTTGATGAAGGCCGCCGCCGTGCACGCGCCCGCCCACCGGCCGCCGATGTTCTTGATGTCGCAATTCTTGCTCTCGAGCATCTTGTCGTAGGCCTTGTCGAGCGGCATGCGCCACAGCTTCTCGCCCGTCTCGGCCGATGCTTCGAGCAGATCGGCGGCGAGCTTGTCGTCGTTGACGAAGAGGCCTGCGTACTCCTTGCCGAGTGCCACCATGATAGCGCCTGTGAGCGTCGCCAGGTCGATCATCAGCCGCGGCTTGAAGCGCTCCTGCACGTAGGAGATGAGGTCAACGAGAACGAGACGGCCTTCGGCATCGGTGTTGAGGATCTCGACCGTCTGGCCGGAGTGCGCGCGCACGATGTCGCCGGGCCGCGTCGCCGCGCCCGAGGGCATGTTCTCGACGAGGCCGATGATGCCGATGACGTTGACGTTGGCCTTGCGCTCGGCCAGCGCCTGCATGGTGCCGACGACCGCGGCGGCGCCGCCCATGTCGCCCTTCATGTCCTCCATGCCGGCAGCCGGCTTGATGGAGATGCCGCCGGTGTCGAAGACGACGCCCTTGCCGATGAAGCAAAGCGGCTTGGCGCGCTTCGACTTGGCGCCGTGCCACTGCATGATGGCGACACGCGCCGGGCGTACGCTGCCCTGCGCGACAGCCAGCAGGGCGCCCATCTTCAATTCGGCGATCTGGTCGGCATCGAGGATCTCGACCTCGAGGCCCGAGCTCTCCAGCTCCTTGACTCGATCGGCGAACTCGACCGGCCCCAGCGCGTTGGCCGGCTCGTTGACGAGATCGCGCGCCGTGATGATGCCGTTGGCGACGGCTGCGTAGCGAGCGAAGGCGGCACGCGCCTTGTCGGGATCGGCGCAATGCACGACCAGCTTCTGCAGCGCGTCGGACCCGTTGCCGTTGTCGTCCTCGCTTGGGCGCTTGGTCAGGTACTTGCGGAACTCGTAGTGGCGCAGCGAGGCGCCGAAGGCGAGCATCGCGGCAATCGCCTCGGGCTTGGGACCGCCGGCTTCCGCCGCTTCGGCGATGAGGCTTGCCGTTTTCGTCTTGCGGGCGCCGATGGCGCCGCCCGCCGAGCCGCCGAGCAGCACCCAGTCGTTTTCGCTGAGCTCGCCCGTCTTGCCGCTGCCGAGCAGGATGACGCGGTTGACGCCGCCGAGGCGCGGCGGCGCCAGCACCTCCACCGTCGCCTTCTTGCGCCCCTTGTACTGTGCCGCTTCCGCCGCCTTGAGCAGCGCCCCGCCCGAGCGCTGGTCGAGATCGCGGCCGCGGCTCCCGAGCGCCACGTCATCGCCGGCGAGCACGAGGACGGTCGGCTCGAGGTCGGCGTTGAGCGGTTGAAAGACGATTTCGGGGCGGCTGGTCATGCGTCGAGGCTCCAGGTGGCGTTGCGGGCAAAGGACGTCCCGCCGAGTTGCAATGCGCCACGCGGGAAGCAACTCCGCGCTAGACCCCGCCGCCGAGCAGGGACCCAAGCCATGCATGGAAGGCAGGGAAGTCCGAAACGTCGGCATCCGAGCTAACCCGCGGGCGCCGTGCTGGCAAGCGAGGCAGGGCGAAACGGACATCAAGCCGCCGTGTTCGCCACCGCCGTTCCCCACTTGTTCGCCAAGGGCCGGTCCCGCGCCTCCCGGCGACTATCGAGCCAAGCCACCGTCGGCGCCACAGCGGCCAAGTGACTGGGGAAAAGCCGAATTTCCGCCACTGTAGCGTGGGACCAGGGCGTATGGGACGGGCCGGGGGGCCGGCATCCCGGCGGCGCCCTCTTATTCGCACCTGGTCAGCATGACGATCTTCGAAAGGTATGTCTTTCGGCAGGCCGGGTCCGCGCTGCTCATCATCCTGTTGTCGCTGTCGAGCATCGTTTGGGTGGCGCTGGCGCTGCGCCAGCTCAACGTCGTGACCAGCCAGGGTCAGGACGTCTGGATGCTGATCAAGATGACCACCCTGGCGCTGCCCAACTTGATGGCCATCGTCGCCCCGTTCTCGCTGCTGATTGCCTCCATCCATACCCTCAACCGCCTCAACGGCGATTCAGAGCTGATCGTGCTGACGGCGTCCGGGGGCACGATCTGGCGTGCGGCAAAGCCATTGATGGCACTCGCGCTGCTGGTGGCGCTGGGCGTCGCCTTCGTCAATCACATCGGCATGCCGTGGAGCCTCAAGATGCTGCGCCAGTACATCGTACAGGTGCGCGCCAACATCCTCACCCAGGTCATCCAGCCCGGCGCCTTCTCGAGCCCTGAAGAAGGGCTGACGTTCCACATTCGCGAACGTGAGCCGAACGGCGAATTGCTCGGCCTCATCGTCCACGACACGCGCAACAAAGAGCTCAATCAGTCCTATCTCGCCGAGCGCGGCGTCATCGTGCAGCGGCCGCCCTCGAACTTCATGGTGATGACCAAGGGGCACATCGTCCGCCGCACTGACAAGGACGAGCCGCCACAAATCATCGCCTTCGAGAAATACGCGGTCGATCTCGACCAGTTCGAGAAGAAGATGGACGAGGACGGCGAAGACTTGAAGCCGCGCGAGCGCTACCTCAGCGAGCTGCTCTACCCCGAAGCGACCTCGGAGAGCTTCAAGAAGACGCCGGGTAAGTTCCGCGCCGAGTTGCATGAGCGATTCTCGAACCCGCTCTACCCCCTCGCCTTCGCCCTGATCGCTCTGGCGGCCGTCGGGCAGGCGCACTCGACCCGCCAGAACCGGGTTCAGCAGGTGGCATTGGCCGCCGTGCTGGCGGCGATGCTCCGCCTCGGCGGCCTTGCCCTCAACAACGTGGTCGTGCTCAACGAAGCGGCGACCCCGCTGCTCTATGCCCTGCCGCTGTCGGCGATGCTCGGCGCGCTGCTGCTGATGGAGCGGGCACGCCGCAAGCTGTCGACCTCGCGCTTCCCCGGCCTCATCTTCGACCCCATCGCCCAGACGTTCATGTTCATCATTGGCCTCATTCCGGGCTGGCGCCGTGCGGCACCCGGCGCATCCGGCGGGCGGAGGTGAGCGCTTGATCGGCACCCCTACTCTCGGCCGCTACATCGGCATGCGCTTCCTGTTCGCCATCCTGGCGGTGTTCCTGCTTTGCTCGGTCCTGATCTACCTCATCGACTTCGTGGAGTTGTTGCGCCAATCGGGAAAGCAGGGTGAGGTGCCGCTGCTCACCCTGGCGCTGATCGCGCTGCTGCGCCTGCCCGCCTACGCCGAATTCCTCATCGCCTTCGCGGTGCTGGTCGGTTCGATCACCGCACTGCTGCAATTGAGCCGCAAGAGCGAGCTGACGGTGATGCGCGCCGGCGGCATGTCGGCATGGCAGTTCCTGCGCCCGGGGATCATCGTCGCTTTCACCATAGGCTTGCTGGCGGTCGCCGTCTTCAACCCCATGGCGGCTGCCGGCCGCGATACGGCAGAAAAGATCTTCGCCGATGCGTTCGGCAGGGAAGGCAATCTGTTGCGCTCGCGCTCGGGCGCCTCCTGGCTGCGCCAGAACGGCACCGACGGCCAATCCGTCATCAGCGCCCTCTTGGCCACCAACAAGGGGCTGACACTGCACGCCGTTTCGATGTTCGTGTTCGACGACGCGGGGCATTTCGTGGAGCGGGTGGACGGCAAGCGCGCCGACCTGCGCGAGGGCTACTGGGAGGTCCGCGAAGCCTGGGTGGTCCGCATCGGCCGCGAGCCCGAAAAGTTCGATATCTACCTCGTGTCCACATACCTTACACCCGATCGCGTCACCGACGCGCTCGGGACGGCCTTCTCGGTGTCGTTCTGGGAAATGCCAGCGCTCATTGAAGTGGCTGAAAAGGCTAAACTTTCATCAGACCGCCTGCGCATTCAGTACGAGGCACTGATGTCAAGGCCTTTACTGTGCGCGGCAATGGTCCTTTTGGCGGCCACTGTGTCGTTACGGTCATTCCGCGGTGGTGGCATCCAGACTATGGTTATTGCAGGACTGGTGGGGGGGTTCGGCTTCTTTCTTGTTTCGGAAGTCTCCCGGCAAGTCGGCGTGGCTGGATTGACGTCCCCTTGGGCGGCGATCTGGTTGCCCGTGGTCCTCGTTGTGATTGTCTCGGCTACGGTACTGTTACACCAGGAGGATGGCTGAGTGATGCGTCATACGCGGGCACCGCAAGAGGGTTGCGGATCGTCACGCGTCACCTGCGGGCGCCGGAAGGCTGCCCGCCGGGTGCGTTTGGCTATGCTCGCTGTCCTGCTCGCTTCGCTTGGCGCTGCTCACGCCGCACACGCTCAAGACCCATCAACGCTGGCACCCGACGTCGCGAAATCGACATCGTTCCCCAAGCAGTCGATGGTCGGGCCCTCCCGCAACATCGACAAGTCGCAGCCGCTCTATCTGCAGGGCGACGAACTGATCTACGACACCGGCGGCAACAAGGTGATCGCGCGCGGCAACGTCGAGATCTATTACAACAACTACATCCTGACTGCTGACCAAGTGGTTTACGACCAGTCGGCCAATACGCTGACGGCGGTCGGCAACGTCATGCTGAAGGAGCCGAACGGCAACATCGTCCGTGCCGACCGCTACACGCTCACCGACGATTTCCGCGACGGCTTCGTCTCGCAGCTGTCCATCGTCGCCGCCGACGACACGCGCATCGCCGCCGAGAAGGCGACGCGCCGCGGCGGCAACACGACCGTCTTCACCAATGGCCGGTTCACGCCTTGCAAAACCAGCGATGGCATGCCGCCGCTGTGGTGCTTGAGCGCCGCCACCGTTACCCACGACCAGGCCGCCGCCACCATCAGCTACCAGGACGCGCAGTTCGAGCTGTTCGGCGTGCCGATCCTCTACACGCCCTACTTCGAGCACGCCGACCCGTCGGTGAAGCGCAAGTCGGGCTTCCTGATGCCGCAGCCGACGATCTCGGACAACCTCGGCTACTCGACGACGATCCCGTACTACTTCGCGCTCGCCCCGAACTACGACTTCACGTTCTACCCGATGTACACCTCGCGCCAGGGTATCCTGTGGCAGGGCGAGTGGCGCCATCGCACTGAGAACGGCCAGTACTTCATCCGTGGCGCCGGCATCGATCAGGATGCGGACCGAACTGCCCTCGAGCGATTGCCAGGATCGCGACCAGTACGAAGGCTGGCGCGGCAGCCTCGATACGAAGGGGCTGTTCAATCTCGGGAGCTGGTGGAAATTCGGCTGGGACATCACGACCGAAAGTCCGACGACGAGTTCCGGCGCTTCTACAAGCTCGACAACATCCTGTTGACCGACCGGGTCAATAAGATCTTCTTCGACGGTCTATCGGACCGCAATTATTTTGAGCTGGCTGCCTACGAGTTCACGGATCTCGGCTTTACGAACCCAGGAGCGTCAGAGACGAAGCAGTACGCTTACCCGATCATGGACTACAACTACGTGTTCGCCGACCCGATCCTCGGCGGCGAGCTCACGCTGGAACACCAATGCGCTGGCGCTCTCGAGCAATCAGAACCCGACGATTTTTGCGCCGTTCGCCGACAGCAACCAACAAATGCAGTCGCATGGTTACCGAGCTGAACTGGCGCCGCCGCCTCACCGACCCCATCGGCATCACCTACACGCCATTCGCGCAGCTGCGCGGCGACCTCTACCAGATCGACAATTACATCGATCCGCAAGCAACAACGAGCGCGCCGCTGGAGAATACCTCAGCTCGCCCGCGGCCTGGCTCTTGGTGGCGTGACGATCGCATACCCATGGGTGGCCAATAGCAGCTCTGGGTCACATGTCATCGAGCCGATCGGCCAGATCATCGGCCGCCAGGCGAACATCGATCAGAACAGCTGCCCAACGAGGACGCGCAGAGCCTCGTGTTCGACGACACGAACCTCTTCGAAGTGACCAAGTTCTCCGGCTATGACCGGATCGAGATCGGCACACGCGCCAACGTCGGCCTGCAGTACACCTTCCAAGCGAACGACGGCGGCTATGCCCGCATCCTCGCCGGCGAGAGCTACCATCTCGCTGGGACGAACCCCTACGCAGATCCCGGCAGGAATACGAACGGCCTGCCGGCATTCGACCCCGACAGCGGCCTGCAGACCGATCGCTCGGACTACGTGCTCGGCGCCTACGTCGCGCCATGGAGCTTCATGCAGCTGATTTCGCAGTCCCGCTTCGATCAGTCGAGCTTCAATCTGCGCCGTCAGGATGCTGGGGCTCAGGTCACCCTCGGCCCAATCTATGCCAGTGCCGTTTATGCGTACCTCAGTGACGACCCGACCAACTTGGACCCGAGCGGCGGACTTACGGCGCAGGAAGACGTTTACGGCAGCTTCAATTTGCGCCTGACCGATCGCTGGAGCGTCGGTGCCGCCATGCGTTACGATATCGACGACGACCAGATCGCCTCCGACATGTTCCAGGTGACGCTATGGCGACGAGTGTTTCGTGCTGACGGCGACCTATACCGACAACTACTACGTCAACCCGGATATCGTAGACGGCCAGACGCTGATGCTGCGCTTCGAGCTGAAGCATCTTGGCGAGTTCGGCTATTCGACCGACGTGCTCAGCGGCACGGGCATCAGCGAGCAGCAGTCGGGTGGTTAACCACTGACAGCCGCGTCCGCCCGTGCGGGCGGCGGGTAGTGGTAAGTGCGTCCGGGCGTGTTTGGCCCTCCATACGCACGGCCGGCCACGGGACTGCCAATGTTTGCGTCGATAAGCGAGCCGACGTGCCGCCGGACCGCCCGGCCAGCTCGCGCGCCCGCGGGCCGAGCATGATGACTACGCGGCGCACCGCATGCTCTTCGGCTGCGGAACGCAACTGAAAGACGCTGCCATGGCCTTTGTCCGATCGTCCCGGCACACCCGTCCGCAAGCGGACGGCGCCGGCGTGCGCGCGGCAGGCCTTCCGTGGGCGCTGGGCGCCACCCTCGCAATCTCCGCGCTTACTATCTCTCTTGCCACCCCTGGCGCGGTGCACGCGCAGCCGGCGGCTAAGCGCACGCAGACCGCCAAGGCGACGCAGGACGAGCCGGCCAGCCGGCCGATCCAATCCATCGTCGCGCTGGTCAACGACGAGCCGATTACCGGCTATGAGATCGAGCAGCGTGTGGCGCTTTCCATGCTCGGCGCGCAGGACGTGCAGAAGAAGCTGCAAGCCAAGCTCAAGTCGCCGAACATGAACGAGCAGTTCAAGAACTTCGCCATGAAGCGGCTGCAGGCAAATCCGCCGAAGACGGAAGCGGAACAGCAGGCGCGCGTGCGTCAGTTGCAGGGCGAGTTCGTCGCCAGCATCAAGTCGCAGATCGAGAAAGAGTACGTGCCGACCGCGCGTAAGCAGGCGCTCGAGGAGCTCATCGAGGAGCGCCTCAAACTCCAAGAGGCCAAGAAGCTGACGGTCGTTGCCGCCGACGACGAAGTCGACCGCGTCATCAGCGGCATGGCCGAACGCAACAAGATGACTGCTGCCCAGTTCGCCGAGCACATTTCCAAGATGGGTGCCAGTATCGCCGCGATGAAGGAGCGCATCCGCGCCTCGCTGTCGTGGTCGGACGTCGTCCGCCGCAAGTTCGGGCATCAGATCACCGTCGCCACGCGTGACGTCGACCGCATGGTGGCCTCGGCCGACGCGCAGGACGATGTCGAGTTGAAGATCCACCGCATTCTGTTGTCGTTGCCGGTGCAGCAGGACCAGAAGAAACTCGCCCAGCGGATCAGCGATGCCGAACAGCTGCGCGGCAAGTTCTCCGGCTGCAAAGGCATGGAGACGATGGCGCGCGGCGTGCCCGGCGCCCGCTTCGACAATCTCGGCGATCGGCGGCCGACGAGCTTGCCGGAGCCGACGCGTTCTCTCCTCTTGAGCGCGCACGACGACGAGCTGCTGCCGGCCACCATCGGCGAGAACGGCGTCGAGCTGTGGGCGGTGTGCGGACGCAAGCTGGTCAAGGCGGCCGATTCCAAGCGCGAGACCGCGCAGAACGAGCTGCGCCAGAAAGAGTTTGAGATCCTCTCCAAGAAGCACCTGAAGGATCTCGTTACGGACGCTCATATCGAGTACCGCTGATGAGCGGGGGCTCTGATCCCCGCCGGCGACGGCCGTTGGCCGTCAGCATGGGCGACCCGGCCGGCATCGGCCCGGAAATCACCTTGCGCGCCTGGCTCGACCGCAGCGATCGCGGCCTCGATCCCTTCGTGGTCTTCGGTGACAAGCACGTATTCGCCGAGCGCGCGCGGCTGCTGGGGCTCGCCGTTCCCATCGCTTGGGTCAATGCGCCAGGCGAGGCGCCGGAGCTCTTCGGTAGCGCGCTCCCCGTGTTGCACAGCCCGCTACCGGTGCACGTGACAGTCGGGGTTGCCGACGCCGCCAATGCCACCGGAATAATTGGCGCCATCGAGGCGGCAACCGCGGCGGTGGTGCGTGGCGAAGCTGCCGCGCTCGTCACCAACCCCATCGCCAAGCACGTCGTGACAAGCGCGGGCTTTCCATTTCCCGGACACACCGAGTTCCTGGCAGCCCTCGCCGAGCGGCACTCGGGACGCCACATCCATCCGGTGATGATGCTCGCCTCGCACGAGCTGCGCGTCGTCCCGCTCACCGTGCATTGCGCCCTCGCCGAAGTTCCAAAGGCCATCACCCGCGGCCTGATCTTCGAAACGGCGCGCATCACCTACGCGGCGCTGAAGCGCGATTTCGGCATCAGCGCGCCGCGCATCGCCGTCGCCGGGCTCAACCCGCACGCCGGCGAAGCTGGCACCATGGGCCGCGAGGAAATCGAGACGATTGCGCCGGCCATCGCCGACCTGCGCGCCGAGGGCCTATCGGTCACCGGCCCCCATTCCGCCGACACGCTGTTTCACGCCGCCGCGCGGCGTGGTTATGACGCCGTCATCGCCATGTACCACGACCAGGCGCTGATCCCGCTGAAGACGCTCGGCTTCGATGAGGGCGTCAACGTCACGCTGGGGCTACCGTTCGTGCGCACCTCGCCCGACCACGGCACCGCCTTTGACATCGCCGCCGAGGGCCGTGCCTCGGCCCACAGCTTCATCGAAGCGCTGAAGCTGGCTTCGTCCATCGTGGCGGCGCGCGCTGCGGCGCCGCCGTCATGAGCGCCGGCGAGCGCGAGCCCGCGTCCGGTGCCAGTCCCGATGGTCTGCCACCGCTGCGCGAGGTGATCCGCGCCTTCGATCTCGCCGCCAAGAAGAGCCTCGGGCAAAACTTCATCCTCGACCTCAACCTGACGCGACGCATCGCCCGTGCTGCCGGATCGCTCGACGGCCGCACCGTCGTCGAAGTGGGGCCGGGGCCCGGAGGATTGACGCGCGCCCTGCTCCTCGAAGGTGCCGCGCGCGTCATCGCGGTGGAGCGCGACGAGCGTACCCGCGGCGCCTTGGAGATGATCGCCCAGCGCTATCCGGGCCAGCTCGATGTGCATTTCGGCGACGCGCTGAAAGCCGATTGGCCAAAGCTGCTCGGCTCGGCGAGCGGGCGCGCGGTCATCGTCGCCAACCTTCCCTACGGGGTCGCCACGCTGCTGCTCACCGGTTGGCTCGACAGCGAGCCGTGGCCGCCATGGTTTGCGCGCATGGTGCTGATGTTCCAGAAGGAGGTCGCCGAGCGCATCGTCGCCGCACCCGGCAGCAAAATCTACGGCCGCTTGTCGGTGCTGGCGCAGTGGCGGACCTCGCCGCGCATCGTCATGGGCGTTCCGCGCGAAGCCTTCACGCCGGCGCCCAAGGTTGCATCCGCCGTCGTCGAGCTCGTCCCGCACAAGGAGCCCTCCCCCCCGTGCACGCCGCAGGCCTTGGCGCGCGTGACGGCGGCGGCATTCGGCCAGCGGCGCAAGATGCTGCGCTCCAGCCTCAAACAGCTCGTCGACGAGCCGGAGGCCCTGCTGCAAGCTTGCGGCATCGCCGGCAACCTACGCGCCGAGGACCTCTCGGTGAAGGATTTCGCCCGCATGGCGCTCGTCTACGAGCGGTCGACGCTGCGGCGCCCCTAGGGCTCTTTCGCGTCGCCCGGCTCCGGCATGGCCAGTAGCCGGAAGGTGGCGGCGATGAGCAGGATCGAGATCGGCTTGACCAGCATGACCCAGGAGTTGGCGAAGTTGCTCTCGGCCCAGTCGGTGGCGAAATCGACGATCAGGTAGACGAGGATGACTCCGACAAGCGTCGTCTTCAGCTCGTGCATCCCCGACGGCCGCATCCAGGCAGGGAGCATCTGCTTGTCCGCCTTGCTCAGCTGGAAGACGAAACCAAAGGCGATGTTGAAGGCGAAAATAACGAGCACGATCCCGAACAAGAACGAATCCGTGCCGCCCATCACCTGCGCGATGGCACCCTTCGGGTCGTGGCCCAGGGTGACCGCGTAGATCGCGTTGATCATACGCGCCGTGCCTTCCCAGAACATGACCAGCGCCCCCACGGCTGTGCCAACGGACGCAATGAGCAGGATGAAGCGGAGGGAGACTGCAAACCGGAGCATGGCTGGACCTGTCGGCGATTGCGGCATCAACGCCTAGCACGCCGGGTTTCCGGGCGCACTTGGCGTCAGCCTCGCTTGCAGTCGCTCGGCGCCGGGCGCCCCTTGAAGCGGTCGGTGATCCACTCGACGGCCTGGAAGGCGCTCTTTTCCGCGGCGAAGCTATGCGACACGTTCTTCATGATCTTCAGATCGACGGGCGTCCCGGCGGCGCACAGCATTTTGGCAAAGCGAACGGTGATGTCGGCGTTGACGTTCTTGTCGGCGCCGCCTTGGGCGATGAACACGGGTGCCGGCTGCCGTGCCTGACCTGGAGAGTTCTTCTCCATGAGCGTGCGCCAAGCCGGCACCGTCGTCGGATCGACCTTGAGGAAAGCCTTCTTCAGCGGCTTGGCGAGCTGCAACAGGTTCAGCATCTGCGACAGCGACTGAATGCAACTTCCCGCCACCTTTTCGAAGCTCGCCTCGGCCCCGTCCTCGAGCACGCTGTCGAGCGGTATGTTGTAGGTGTGTGCCCACGACAGCAACGCCATAGCAGTGAGGCTGTTGCCGGCGATCGAGCCCTTCTGCGCCTTGAACAGATCGACGAGGTTGGTCGCCGGCGCGGCGGCGGCGACGCCGACGAGCTTCAACTCCGGCGCATACGTGGCAGCGAGCTCGCCGGTGAACAGCGCGGCGTGGCCACCCTGCGAATGGCCCCACACGGCAAAGCGATCGGTGGCGTGCGCGCCTTTCAGATCGCGCGCGGCGCGCACTGAGTCGAGGACCGCGCGTGCCTCGCTGACGCCGACGAGATAGGCGTGCACGCCCGGAAGCCCGAGGCCCGCATAGTCCGTGGCGACAACGACGTAGCCGCGAGCCAGCATCTGCTCCAGCCCGGGGATGGTTCCCGAAAGGTTGGGCAGCAGCGTCGGCGCGCAGCGCTCGGCGACGCCGGTGGTGTAGTGCGCCCAGGCGATGATGTCGCGACCGCCTTTGGGCGGCGGGCCGGCGGGATAGATGACCGTGGCGGAGACGGCGATCGGCTCGTCATTAAGACCGGTTGAGCGATAGATGATGCGGAAGGCCTTGGCGTTGGCCGGGGCACCGCCGACCTGCGGGCGGATGCGCAGCACGGTGCCCGGCTTGGCGCGGCGGACATCGGCGGCGCTGACATCGAGCTTCACGCCCGGCAGCGCCGACTGCGCCGCGGCCGGCGCCAATGAGAACGCTAGCGCCGCGAGGGCGCACGCAACGCCGACACGCGCCAAGGAAAGGAGAGCCAGACGCACGCGCATGCCACTTTGCTGAAGTCGCCCCGGGTCAGCCCAACCTATCGCGCGCATTGTGACCTGTCTGCCCCGGCATCCAACGCGGTTTACGCCAAGGAGTCGCAGGCCATTCAGCGCGCCGTGCCACACCCATTGGGGGGCGGACGCCCGGCGAAACGGTCCGCCATCCAGTTAACGGCCGCATATGCCCCGTCGTAGCCGGCAAAGGCATGCGAGACACCCTCCAGCCACCGCATCTCGACGACGGCGCCGGCTTCGCATAGCCGGTTGGCGAACTGCTTGGTGATCTGCGGTCGCACCAGATCGTCGGCCGTCCCCTGCACGAGGAACACCGGCGCGCCAGCCGGCGCCTGACCGGGCGTGTTCTTCTCCATGATGCCGCGCCAGGGCTCGACGGTGGTCGGGTCCACCTTGAGGAAGGCGTGCTGTAGCGGCGCCTCTATCTCCTGCAGTTTCAACAGCTCGGTGATTCTCTCGATGCAGGTTCGCGCGACGGATTCGAAGCTGCGGGTGGCGCCGGGAAGCACCACGCTATCGACCGGGATGTTGAAGATCGTGGACCATGACAGGATCACCATGGCGGTGAGGCTGTTGCCGCCGACGGAGCCCCGATCGGCCCTGAACAGCTCGCCAAGATAGGTTGCGGGCGCGGCGGCGGCGACGCCGACGAGCTGCAGCTCGGGCGCATAGCTCGCCGCCTGCTCGCCCGTGAACAGCGCCGCGTGTCCGCCCTGCGAATGCCCCCATACCGCGAAGCGATGACCCGCAGCCGCGTCGGGAAGCTGGCGCGCGGCACGTACGCTGTCGAGCACCGCGCGCGCCTCGCTGACGCCGATGAGATAGGGGTGCATGCCCTGCCCGCCGAGGCCGGCGTAATCGGTTGCGGCGATGACGAATCCGCGCCCCAGCATCTCGTCGATACCGGCGATGGTCCCCGACAAATCCGGCAGCAGGGTCGGCGCGCACTTCTCCGCGACGCCCGTGGTCGGATGCGCCCAGGCGACGACGTCGCGCTTCACCCGCGGCGTCGGCGTATCGGGAAACAGCACCGCGCCGGAAACGGCGATGGGCTCGCCGTTCATTCCCGTCGAGCGATAGATGATGCGGTAGGCGCGCGCGTTGTCGACCGAGCCACCGACCTGCGGCCACACGCGCAGGATCGTACCTGGCTTGGCGGCGATGATCTCGTGGCTCCCGATATCACCGAGCGGATTGCCGGCGCCGGACTGCAGGGGAACGGCAAGCAGGACGGCGGCGACGAGGCACACGGAGGCAAGCCTTCGCCTCATAGCTTGGCCTGCATCCCGCGCACGAAGGACGTGAGCCCGTTGAGGCGTTCGCGCCGCAGCCGCTCGGCGGTGAGGATGGCGGTGAGTCCTTCCATCGACGTCGGCAGATCCGTGTTGACGATGACGTAATCGTATTCCGGCCAGTGACTGATCTCGTCGGATGCCTTGTCCATGCGGCGACGCACGATGTCTTCGGGGTCTTGCGCACGCGCGCGCAGGCGTTGCTCCAGCGAGGCGGCCGATGGCGGCAGGACGAACACGCGCACGACGTCGTGCTTCATCTTTTCGGAGAGCTGCTGCGCGCCCTGCCAGTCGATGTCGAAGAGGATGTCCTTGCCGTGCGCGATCGCCGCCTCGACGGGCGCGCGCGGCGTGCCGTAATAGTTGTCGAACACGCGCGCCCATTCGAGCAGCGCCCCGCCATCCGCCATGCGCTTGAAGGCGGCTTCGTCGACGAAGGTGTAGTCGCGGCCGTCCGTCTCGCCCGGACGCGGCTTGCGTGTCGTCACCGACACCGACATGGAGATGTCGCTATCGGCCTCGATCAGGCGGCGCGCCAGCGTCGTCTTCCCCGCGCCCGACGGCGAGGACAGCACGAGCAGCAATCCGCGGCGTTCAATTGTAACTGTACCTGCCATGCCTCGTCTCAGCTCACTCGATGTTCTGCACCTGCTCGCGCAACTGGTCGATCACCGTCTTCAGGGCGAGGCCGGCGCGGGTGATTTCGATATCGCTCGCCTTGGAGCACAGCGTGTTGGCCTCGCGGTTGAACTCCTGAGCGAGGAAGTCGAGCTTGCGGCCGACGGCCCCGTCCTCGGCAATAAGCTCGCGCGCCGCGTCGATGTGCGAGACGAGGCGCTGCAGCTCCTCCTCGACGTCGGCACGCGTCGCCAGCAGCACGGCCTCCTGATGCAGGCGCGTGGCGTCAAAGCCGTTGCCGACGTCGAGCAGGCGGCTCACCTGCTCCTTGAGACGGGCCTGCACCGCTTCGCGCGTGCGCGCCGGAGACTGCTGCACGACACGCACCAGGCGCTCGATCTCGTCGAGCTGGCCGTTGAGGGTCGAAGCCAGCCGCGAGCCCTCGGCGGCGCGCGCGGCAACCAGCGCGATGAGCGCGCCGTTTAGCGATTTCAGCATCGCCTCGCTGCGTGCCGCGGCCTGCTCGGGATCATCGGCATCGTCGACGACGTCGAGCACGCCCTTGATCGTGATGAGGCCGTCGACGCGCGGGGGCGCCGCATCGGTGAGCGTGCGAATGCGTGCGGCGGCGACCATGACCTGCGCCAGCGCCCGCTCGTTGATGCGTATCTCGGTGCCGGAATCGCCGCGTTCGTAGGAGAGGGCGACGGTGAGGCTGCCGCGGACGACGTGGCCGGCGATAGCTTCGCGCACCTTCGGCTCGAGCTGCTCGCACCCTGGCGGCAGCCGCAAGCGCACATCGAGCCCGCGCCCATTGACGCTGCGCACTTCCCAATGCCAGGCGCACTCTCCTTGAGCGCCTTCAGCGCGCGCAAAGCCGGTCATGCTCTTGATGCTCATTGCGGCTCCGCTACGCCCAGGCGCCGGGGGGCCC
Source organism: uncultured Alphaproteobacteria bacterium (assembly GCA_963812795.1). Lineage (GTDB taxonomy): Bacteria > Pseudomonadota > Alphaproteobacteria > Rhizobiales > Hyphomicrobiaceae > Hyphomicrobium_A. The sequence goes on from CAWEWG010000009.1 coordinate 129,606, forward strand.
AACGCGCGGGAAATCTAACCCTCGGCGGCCCCGTCAACAAGGCGCGTGCCGAACGGATGGGCGGGAACGTTACCCGGCGCCTAAGTGGCTACTGCTTCGGCTTGCGGACCGGCAGGGGAATGGTGGCCGCCGCGGCGGGCGCGGCCGTCGTCGATACCGTCTTGGAGCCGGCGTTGATCACGCGCGGCGCTGCCGCCGCGGCGGCAGGAGGTACGGGGATGGCATCGGGCGCTGCCGCCGCCTCCGGCGGTGCATCTTTCTTGCGCTCCTTCTCGACCTTGCGCCAGTTGGTCACCGCCGCGTTGTGCTCCTTGAGCGTGTCGGAGAACGTGTGACCGCCGGTGCCGTCGGCGACGAAGTAGAGGTCGGTCGTCGTCGGCGGATTGAGCGTCGCCTCGATGGCGGAGCGGCCCGGGTTGCAGATCGGCGTCGGCGGCAAGCCACCGATCTGGTAGGTGTTGTGCGCCGTCTTCTGGTCGAGGTCGGCACGCGTGATGGAACGCCCGAGCGTCCCCTGACCGCCGACGAGGCCGTAGATCACCGTCGGATCGGACTGCAGGCGCATTCCCTTCTTCAAGCGGTTGATGAATACGGCGGCGACGCGCCCGCGCTCATCGGCGCGTCCCGTTTCCTTCTCGACGATGGAGGCGAAGATAATGGCTTCCTCGGGCGTGGCGACGGGCAGGCTCGGCTGGCGACGCTCCCACGCCGTCGCCAGGAAGCGCTGCATCTCGCCCTGCATGCGCTCGAGCAGCTCGCGCCGGTCCATGCCCTTGGAGAAGCGGTACGTATCGGGCAACAGCGCGCCCTCCGGCGGAATATCGGTGATGTCGCCGACCAGCTCGTCTTCCTCGCGCAGCTTCTCGACGATCTGCAGGCTGGTCAGTCCCTCGGGAATGGTGAGCTTGGAGAGCACGCCGCGCCCTTGCGTCAGCATCTCCATGATGTCCGCCATGCTGGCGTTCTTCTTGATCTCGTAGTCGCCGGCCTTGAGCTCCAGCTGCTTGGGTCCGATGGCACCGCGCAGCAGGTAATTGGCAATGAAGGCCCAGCGGTTGGAAATCGCCCCTTCCTTCTCCAGGCGCGTGGCGATGGCGATGCGCCCCTCTCCCTTGGGAACGGCGATCACGCGCGAAACGGCGAGCGGTCCTGGCGTTTCGTACTGATGGTAGAGCAGCGCCGCCAGGCCGCCGGCAGCGAGCATGAGGAACAAAAGCAGCGTGAACAGACCGCTGACGAAACGCATAAATCCGCCGCCGCGGCGTGGCGCGCCGGGTGGGGCGGCGCCGCGCGGCGGTCCGGGCGGTCGCGACGGCTCGAGCATCTCGGCGGGCGAGCGCGGGCGAATGCTCCCGCGGCGGAAGGGGGGCTCCTGCCTCGAAGGAGGTAAGGTGCTCAACGTTGCGCTCCCGTTAGCGACGCAGCCTTGCCCGCGAGGCCTGCAATTATCGCCTCGACCCTCGTGTGATGATCGAGAAATTCGCCATCACAGCGGCAAGGTACGGAGCGAATTCCTCGATCTGAATCACACGAGCAAGTCTACGCTTCTAGTGTCCCTTAGATTGCGCAGCTCGCTCCCGACCCGGCAGCAAGCTCTGGCGAGCTTCGCAATCGGGACACTAGAGCCAAATATGGCAAAAGCGGGAAAGGATTTTGTTACCGGAGCTTGTCTGGCGGGGCAGGGTGGCGGCCGCGCCTCAGGCGACGCGCCGCAAAATGAGCGAGGCATTGGTGCCACCGAAGCCGAAGGAGTTGGAGAGCACCGTATTGATCTCGCGCTTCTTCGCCGTGTGCGGCACGAGGTCGATTGCCGTCTCCACCGAGGGGTTGTCGAGGTTGAGGGTCGGCGGCGCGATGTTGTCGCGGATGGCCAGCGCCGAGAAGATGGCTTCCACCGCCCCGGCGGCGCCTAGGAGGTGACCGACGGCCGACTTGGTGGACGACATCGCCACCTTGCCGGAGGCATTGCCGAAAAGGCGCTCGACGGCGCCGAGCTCGATCTCGTCGCCCATCGGGGTCGAGGTGCCGTGCGCGTTGACGTAGTCGATGTCGCTCACATCGATCTCGGCGCGCTTCAAGGCGGCGCGCATGCAGCGGTAGGCGCCATCGCCGTTCTCCGCCGGAGCGGTGATGTGGTAGGCGTCGCCCGACATACCGTAACCGATCACCTCGGCGTAGATCTTGGCGCCGCGCGCCTTGGCATGTTCCAGCGTTTCGAGAACGACGACGCCGGCGCCCTCGCCCATCACGAAGCCGTCGCGGTCCTTGTCGTAAGGGCGCGAAGCCTTGGTCGGGTTGTCGTTGAAGCCGGTGGAAAGCGCGCGGCAAGCGATGAAGCCGGCCATGCCGATACGGCAGATGGGGCTTTCGGTGCCGCCCGCGACCATCACCTCGGCGTCGCCCAGCGCGACGAGACGCGCCGCATCGCCGATGGCGTGCGTGCCGGTCGCGCAGGCTGTCACCACCGCGTGGTTCGGGCCCTTGAGGTCGTGCTTGATCGAGACGTAGCCGGCGGCGAGATTGATCAGCCGTCCGGGAATGAAGAACGGCGAGACGCGGCGCGGTCCCTTCTCCTTCAACAGCAGAGCGGTCTCGGCGATCCCCGGGAGGCCGCCGATTCCCGAGCCGATGAGGACGCCCGTCGTCTCCTGCTTCTCCGGCGTATCCGCCTTGAAGCCGGAATCGGCCATCGCCTGGTCCGCGGCAGCGACGGCATAGATGATGAAGTCATCTACCTTGCGCTGCTCCTTCGGCTCCATCCAATCGTCGGGATTGAACTTGCCTTCGGCGGTCGCGCCGCGCGGGACGAAGTTGGCGATCTGGCAGGACAGATCCGCAACGTCGAACTCCTCGATCCGCCGCGCGCCGCTCTTGCCGGCGATGAGGTTTGACCACGCGTGGTCGACGCCGCAGCCGACGGGCGAAACGATGCCAAGTCCTGTAATGACGACGCGACGCATCATGGTCCTTGAAGCGGGAGCTCAGGCCGGCGCCTCAAGCTTGCGGTCGGGTCAAGCCTCGAAGTCAAGCCCCGATGTGCCTGGTGCGCCTGCGCAAGCTCCGAAATTCCACCCGGCGGAAGCCGGTAGAGCCGCAGCTTAGCCGTTGAGGGATCAAGACGGCTCAGGCGGCGCTGGCGTTCTTCTCGAGAAACTTGACCGCGTCTCCGACGGTCAGGATGTGCTCGGCGGCGTCGTCGGGGATTTCGCAGCCGAACTCCTCCTCGAACGCCATCACGAGCTCAACCGTGTCAAGGCTGTCGGCGCCCAGGTCGTCGATGAAGCTGGCGTTCTCGGTGACCTTCTCGGCCTCCACGCCCAAGTGCTCCACGACGATCTTCTTCACGCGCTCAGCGACATCGCTCATAGTCTTCCCTCGCGTCGGTTGCTTTAGCAGTTCGCAAATTCTGGTGTTCTGGACTAGCCCGTGGCCGGTGGCCTCAGCTTCTATAGAGAAGCGCGCGACCGGCGGGTATCGAAACGACGCGCTATTCCACTCTTTCGCACTCCGTGCGGCGGCCAAACCTTGGCCCCGTTTCTATTCGCACACTCGTGTCGAGGGCCGCAAAACCGTTCGGCTCGTTAACATACTTCATTGGGCTTGGCCAGCGTTGCCCAGGCCCATTTTGCCGCGTCATTACGGAGCCGATTTCATCAGGCGTGCCAAGCGCTAGTACCACCTGACGCACATTTACCATGGGGCCTAAACCATGGCCATGCCGCCATTGATGTGCAGCGTCTGCCCGGTGATGTACCCGGCTTCGTTGCTGGCCAGGTAGACAACGCCCGCCGCAATCTCCTCGGGCGCGCCGAATCGCTGCTGCGGGATCATCTTGGCGATCTCTTCGGTCTGCTTTTCGTTGAGCGCCGCGGTCATCGGCGTCGAAACGAACCCCGGGGCGATGCAATTGGCGGTGATGCCGCGCGGGGCGACCTCACGCGCCAGTGATTTTGTCATGCCGATCATGCCGGCCTTGGACGCGGAATAATTGCCCTGGCCCGGATTGCCGAACACGCCCGATACCGAGGCGATATTGATGATGCGGCCGAAGTTCGGCTTGGCGCGGAGCATGGCGCGGGCGGCAGCCCGGCACAGCATGAAGGTCGAGGTGAGGTTGACGGCGATCACCTCGTCCCACTGCTCGTCCTTCATCACCATGAAGAGGTTGTCGCGCGTCAGGCCGGCATTGTTTACGAGGATGTCGAGGCGCCCGAGCTTGCCGACGGCCTGCTCGATGAGCTTCCCGACTTCAGCGCGATTGCCGAGATCGCAGGGCAGCACATGGCCGCGGTCGCCGAACCCGGCTGCCAGCGCTTCCAACTTGTCTGCCTGCCGGCCGGAGACGGCGACGGTGGCGCCCTGAGCAAACAGCGTCTTGGCGATGGCGCCGCCGATGCCGCCGGTGGCGCCGGTGACGAGCGCGGTCTTGCCTGCGAGGTCGAACATCGGGGGATCCTCTAGGAGTTGAGACGCGCGAGCGCGGCGTCGATGTCGGCCGGGGTGCCGACGCTGCTGGCGTTGAGCGAAGCCTCGATACGCTTGGCGAGACCCGCGAGCACCTTGCCGGAGCCGATCTCATAGACGTCGGTGACGCCGTTGGCGGTCATGTAGGCGACGCACTCGCGCCAGCGCACCGTGCCGGTGACCTGCTCGACGAGTCGCTTCCTGATCTCATCGGGGTCGCTGATCGGCGCCGCCAGCACGTTGGCGACGACCGGCACCACCGGGGCATTGACGGTCACCTTGGCCAGCGCCTCGCGCATCGCATCGGCGGCGGGTTGCATCAGCGCGCAATGGAAGGGGGCGGACACGGGTAGCGGCACCGCGCGGCGTACACCATGCGCCTTGCCGATTTCCGGCACGCGGTCGAGCGCCACCTTGTCGCCCGACAGCACCACCTGCGTCGGCTCGTTGTCGTTGGCGACCTGGCAGACGTCCCCCTGCGCGGCGGCTTCGGCAACCTGGCGCGCCGCGTCGATGCCGACGCCGAGCAGTGCCGTCATGGCGCCCTTGCCGACCGGAACGGCGGCTTGCATCGCCTTGCCGCGCAGCTTCAACAGACGCGCGGCGTCAGCGAGCGTGAAGGCGCCGGCAGCCGCCAGCGCGGAATACTCGCCCAGCGAATGGCCGGCGACGAATTTGACTTTATCCTTGAGCTTGAAGCCGTGCTCCTTCTCGAGCACCCGCATCACCGCCATCGATACCGCCATCAGTGCCGGCTGGGCGTTCTCGGTCAGCGTCAGGGTCTCTTTCGGACCCTCCCACATGATTTGCGACAGGTTCTGCCCGAGCGCGGCATCGACCTCTTCGAACACCTCGCGTGCCGAGGCATATGTCTGCGCCAGCTCGCGGCCCATGCCGACATCCTGGCTACCCTGCCCGGGAAATATGAATGCGATGGCCATGGGAGATGGGGCGCTCGTGTGGCGGATTTGGCTGGCAAGAACACGCCCCCCACGCCGCTGTCAAGCGGACCCACCGTGATGCAAATTGCGACGTTCGGGAATGACCGCTCCCACTGCGACAGTTCTCGCCCATTGTTGTCATCATCCTGTGAGACAGGCGTGGTCTGGACGGCGCGAAAATGCGACGGAGATTCAGATGCCTGGCAATTCCGCGTTCGATCCCGAGACCCTCTCGATCATGGGCCGCGCGCTCGACGAGGCCTGGGCCGAGTTCGAGAGCCGGAGCTGGGTGCGGGCCGAGCCGGAGAAGTCCGGCATCCGCCGGGCGCTCGCCCTGCGCATCATGGCCGCCGTACGCGTCGGGCAGCGCGACCCCCAGCGCCTCCGCGATGTCGCCCTGCACGTCATCGAGGGGTGCAAGATCACCCGCGCCGTAGGTACGGCCCCCACCCCCTAGCGGCCGTTAAGCCAACGCAGCCGCGCCGCGGACGCCGGACGAACGGCCTGCTAGAACGAAGGCATCGGGACAAGAGGTGCGCCCATGCCACGAGCCTGCCTGATCGTCTGCCTGCTTATCTTTGCAGCCTCGCCGTCATTGGCCTGCGAGGGCGACACGCGCGTCATGTTCAACGAGGCTACGACGCTGGCCGGCACTCTCAAGACGGGCAAAGGCGAGCACGAGGCGCAGGGGCCGTTCGAGTACGTTTATCTCGAGTTGGAGAAGCCCATCTGCGTCGACGCACCGCCCGCGGCCGCCGGCGATGAGGATGCGCCGCAAAGCATTGCCGAGCCGGTGACGCGCGTGCAGATCGCCGGCGAGGCGAGCAATCAGCAGCTGCCCATCGGCAAGCGCGTGTCGGTCGAGGGCACGCTCTTCTCGGCCCACACCATGTGGCACGTCGAGCAAGTGCTCATCGATGCGCCCGGCGTTGAGCTGCGATAGCTGCCGCGGCGGCGCTATCTGGATTTCGCGGGGCGCTTGCGCTTGCTAGCGCCGGCGCGCGGTGCCGAGGAAGGCGCGCTAAACCCTTCCCAGAATGCGGCCTGCTGATTGACGAGTAGGCGCGCCGGCGACCAGGCCATGATCGCCTCGAGCACGGCGAACTGGCTGTCGAGCACCGAGCGCCGCAGCGCCTCGCGCTTCACCGGATCGGAAATGGCAAGCGCCTTCGTCTTCGAGCTGCGGCGCGCCGGCGGCTTGGTGGATTTCGTCGTGCGACGGGCAGGCTTTTTACGCGGGGGCATGGGGCAGATCCTTGCTGAAAGGAGCAAAACAGCTCCTGGCTAGGCGCGCCACCCCCCGGTCCGGCGCCGCACTAACCTACAGGCGATACGCCGCGAGCAGCAAATGACAATTGTTATCGCTTCGTCACTGTTGGACGAGGCTGGCTATGCGCCCCTTGGTGGAACGCGGCGCTCTCTTTGCCGTTCCTATTTCTATGAGCGGGAGAGGGAATGGCTAACGATAGGCAAAGGGATGCCCTGTTGGTGATTGGCAAGCATCTCAAATCGGAAATCGAGCGCACCCCGCTCCCCGAGGCCAAGCCCGACATCGAGCGCGCCCTGCGGCGCTTGCTGGAGCGCGACGTCGCCGAGCGTTCGCGGCCGCACACGCGTTGGTCGGGAGAGGCGAAGAAATAGGCGCTCGCGCTCGAGCAGGCCCTCGACTCCGCGGCCGTCGTGTCCGTGACGCCGGCACCTTCGCCCTCAACCAGTAAGCGGGGTTCGAGTTTCGACCTTAGGGGCAGCCCGCCTGCTTCTTGCATGACTCGAAGTGACACCACTCCCGCGCCACGAGGCTTTGCGAAGGCCTCGCCGCATGAAACTTTCGTCTGAGAATTCAGGAAAAGTGAAGCTGCGCGTGCCCGGCGGCGGCCACACGAGCCACGCCATCATCGACGCGTCGCTGGAGCGAGGCCGAAGCTCCGCAGCACATCTGCAGGTGCGGCTTCGCGGACGGGTCATGGCAGGAACCGGCAAAAACCGCGGACGTTTATAGCGGGACAGGTTGGCGTGAGATGCCCGTGGTTCCAGCATTCACAGTCGAGGAAATCAAATCTCTCCAGGTGGCGCTTAATGCCGCTATGGAGGAGGCGACGAAGAAGGGCATCGACATTCCGCTCGACGCCATGCTGCGCACGCTGTTCGCCGCCGCTGCGAACGGCGAGCGGGACCCCGAGAAGCTCAAGGCGGCGATGTTGGCCGCTGGCGCCCGAGAGGACTCCACCGTCAGCTGACGTGCGGCATGCTCATCCGTCGGAACGTCAGCCGCCAGGCATGCAGGGCGGCACGGCGACGCGTGCCTATTGCAAGCGACGCCATGCGGTAGCCGCTGCGCTACCTACCGTGCCTGGCGGACATGTCATGCGCGACGACAAGACCAAGCGCGGCAATCTTCTCAACAGTGGCGTGAGGCGAACCGCGACCGCTACGAGAAGATGGCAAGCACGTCCTAGGAACTGAGAACTTCCTCACCGAGTTTACCGAGCATCAGGAACTTCCAGAGGAGGAAGCAATGAGACGCGCATTGATTGCCGCCACTTTCGCGCTCGCGAGCGGCGGGTTGGCTCTCGCTCAAGACCCCGCTCCAAAGCCCGACGCCAACGCTGAACATCCACCGACGAACCGCATGGATCAGACCACGCCTCAGATGAAGGCGCCGGCGGAAGCAGAACACGCCCCAACCAATCGAATGGACCAGGCGGTTCCGCCCATGAAGCCGGGCGATCCGCAAAGTGCGGACACTGGAACAAAGTCTGGCAGCGGCAACGTGGTCGCAACTGACGAGTGGATTGGCCGCGCCGTCTACAGCAGCGATGACAAGAACCTTGGCGACGTGGCCAAGTTGAGCGGCAACGACGTCTTGGTCGATATCGGGGGCTTCCTTGGGATCGGCGCCACCCGCGCGCTGATCAAGGCGGATCAGATCAAGGAAGTCCAAAACGACCGCATTGTGCTCACGCTGCCGGAAGCGGAGGCCAAGAAGCTTCCGGCCGCTGAACAGGAGACACCAGCCACAACTCCTCCACAATAACAACCGAGCTGGTAAGTGATAACCTTGAGCCCCGGCAGCGAGCCGGGGCTTTTTTCTGCGGGCAGCAGTTCTTGGGGATGATCGGCAAACATCCAACACAGACGTCAACGCAGCGAGGACCTTAAGCCGGCGTGGCGCGAGGCTAACAAGGATCGCTTCGAGTTGATGGGAAGAGGTACTTGAACGGCAACGCCGTCATTGCGGGCGGCATACGTATTCGCCACCTTCACAGACATTGCTGCCGTAGCTGTTCTTGTAACAGGTCCGGCCACGCCATTCGCACTCTGGCTCTTGCGCGCGTCGCTCTGGTTCTTGTGCGTGTCGCTCTGGCACTTCCGCTTGTCGCTGAATTTGACGATGCCTGCGCTTGTGCCTATGGCGCTTGGCTTCTGCACCGATAATCGCGAGAGCAATAATGCCTACGGCAATTCCAACGGCGATACCTCGGCCGCGTCGCGCCTGCGCATCGTTGATCGGAACAACCGCTAGGCTCATGGCGACTGCCAGGACGACAAGCGACTTTGCAGCTTGATGGAGCATGAGCTTACTCCCCCTCGTGCGCCAATCAGTACGCGAAGACGTGGGCGAATTAGAGGCGAGGAGCTGACGACGATGCGCCGGCCGACAAGCGCCGCGGTCAGCCACGCGTCGGTGCCCCACGCGAAGTGGCTCTGAAGCGGCGTGGGAGATCCGCGCTGACCGCGACTTGGATCGCGCAACCTTGGGATCGCGCAACCATGACGCCGGTGAAGCGTTCCCAAGGCAGGGCTCCGCAGACAGAGCGCTCGCAAACGGGAGACGGCTAATGAACTTGAGGACTGTATCCGCCGCAATGGTTGCGCTCGTCGCAATTGGCAGCACCGCGCCCGCTTACGCCAACCCCGGCCATCGAGACGGCCCGCGCCACTTCTATCGCCACGCCGACCGCGGCCACCATCACCACCACCGTGGTCATAGGAGCAGCGGCAACTGGATATTTAGAACCATCCTCAGTGCCGGCACGCGGTAGCAAAGCAATACGGGTCCCGTCGGCAAATCCGAACTACTGGGACGGAGCGAGAATCCGGTTCCTCCGTGCGCAAACTGCCTCTAAAATGAGGACCGCTGCCTCACTACATGATGGGCAGCACCCTCGACCTCGGTAGGAGTGAAGCCCTGCCGGGGTCACCCCTTCATCAGCAATGGTGAACTACGATGCTGCTCTACGATAACCCAGACCCTCGCGCTGCGACGGGCCGGCTGTTCTCGACCATGATGGTGACGATCATCCTGCTTACGACGCTGGCAGTGATCTCCTTCGGCCCACAGTCGGGCAACCACGAAGCGTTCGGCGGTCGAGCACCCTCGACTTCGCTTGACACCGCGGAGTAGCCCGCGCGCGTATCAGTGATGCACGGCCGCGAAGCTGCGCGCCACCCTCGTTCCCGGGTAGTCAGCGGAGCGACAACCCGCGTCGCACGTTCCGGTTATCCCCGCCTCCGCAATCCAGCTTAAACTTCGTCCGCCCATTCCAACGACCGGGGTGCAGACGTGCGCTGGCGGACTTGCAGGGATGGGCCGGCGCAAGTCATCCGGGGCCGTGGCGTAGCCCTACGATCTGCTGCCGCCAGCGCGAAAATGCTGGTGACGCCGGGCGCCAGCGAAGCATGGCTCCGCCATGACGAAGCGATCCGGGGAATGGTGGTTTATCGGAGCTTGCACCAGAGTGGGGCGGCGATGGCCGCATCCAACTAGACAAGCATAAGGGCCAGAACCGCCCCGCTCCCCGTTTTCATCACCCCGGGCTTGCCGCCGCGGGCCACCTACGCCTGCCGGGCTCCGCCCGGACCGCGCGTGCCGGCTCCGCCTGGGCGCGCTTGCCACGCCAGTAAATTCAGCTATAACCCGGCCCTTGCTCGCTTCGGCTGGAGGCTGAACGGGGAGCGGCCTCATGCAAATGAGCGCGGCAGGGCCTTAAAGGGCCCGGTTCCCGGTGTCTTCGCTCTCATGGGTGACCTGCTTGGGCCTTTCTCGGGTCCATAAGGGGCTTTGCGCCGGGGCGGCACGAACAGAAGGAAAGGCTATCCGCATGGCTCTCTACGAGCATGTGTTCCTCGCGCGCCAGGACGTTTCCAACGCCCAGGTCGAGGCACTCACCAAAGAATTCACCGACCTCATCGAGCAGGGTGGCGGCAAGGTCACCAAGTCCGAGTACTGGGGCGTCAAAGGCCTCGCCTACAAGATCAAGAAGAGCCGCAAGGCCCACTTCTCGCTGCTCAACCTCGATGCGCCTCCGGCGGCCGTGGCCGAGATGGAGCGGCGCATGGGCCTCTCCACCGAGGTCCTCCGTTTTCTCACCGTCAAGGTCGAGGCGCACGAGACCGAACCCTCGGTGATGATGCGCAAGAGCGACCGCGACGAGCGCGGCGACCGTGGTGATCGCGGCGGCTTCGGCGGCGGTCGCGGCGGCGGCTTCCGCGGCGGTGGCGGCGGCGGCTTCGGTGGTCGCGGCGGCGATCGCGGCGGTGGCGGTGGCGGCGGTTACCGCGGCGCCGGCGGCGGCGACCGCGAAGGCTCCACGTTCCGTCCGCGCCCTCCGCGCGATGGCGACCGGCCGGCGGGCGACCGTCCCCCGCGTCCCCCGCGTGACGGCGGCACGGGTGGCACTTCTGGTTCGGGTGGGGAGGCATAAAACATGGCTGAGATCACGACGCCCGGCCCTGCGCGCCGGCCTTTCCATCGTCGCCGCAAGACCTGCCCGTTCTCGGGTCAGCATGCGCCGAAGATCGACTACAAGGATGTGCGCCTGCTCGGCCGTTACGTCTCCGAGCGCGGCAAGATCGTGCCGAGCCGCATCACCGCGGTGTCGGCCAAGAAGCAGCGTGAGTTGGCGCGCGCCATCAAGCGCTCGCGCTTCCTCGGCTTGCTGCCGTACGTGCTGAAGTAACGAACTCCGGCGTCGGGCCGATGCGGCCCGACGCTCTACAAATAAGTGCCGGACCGTGGTGGCCGGCACGAGGTTGGGACGCGGCGAGTAGCCGTCACGTCTCTAACCGCGATATCGCGGGACAGCTGTTTTGATGCCGTATCGTCTGCTCATCGCAGTTGCAGCCGGGCTCGTCTCGGCGGTCGTGTTCGCTTCGGCGACGACGGGACCGCTGCTGATGCGCATGGTGCTGTTCCTTGTGACCCCGCTGGCGCTGTTCCTCGCCGGGCTGGGGCTGGGCCCGCTCGCCGCCGCGGTGGCCGGCCTCGCCGGCACCTTGCTGGTGCTCGTCGCCGGCACGCCGATGGGCGCGCTGGTGTTCGCGGCAGCGCAGGCGATTCCGGTCGCCGTCCTCACTTATCTCTCCCAGCTCAACCGCGCCGCGCCTGACGGCAGCGTCGAGTGGTATCCGGCCGGGCGCCTCATCATCGTCGCCGCCATTCTTGCCGGCGTCTTCTCATCGCTGACGTTGATGCTGCTCGGCGGCGACGTCGAGACTCTCCGCACGGCGCTGCGCGAGATGCTGCAGACGTTCGTCACCAACGAGCTGCCGAAGATGCCGGACGCGCCGACCCTCGGGCCGGCGGAGATCGACGAGGCGACGGCCATCGCCTTGGCCCTGTTGCCGGCGGCGTCGGCCATCTCGACCATGGGCAGCCTGTTGTTCAACTTCTGGCTGGCCGGACGCATCACGCTCGCCTCCGGTCGCCTGCGGCGTCCGTGGCCCGACATCCCCGCCATCGTCTATCCGCCGGTGACGCCGCTGCTGCTCGCCGTGGCGGCGGGCGCCGCTTTCCTCGCCGGTCTGCCGGGCCTCATCGCCGCCGGCTTCGCCGGACCGCTGTTCCTCGCCTATGTGCTGCTCGGCCTTGCCGTCGTGCACTACATGACGCGCGGCCGGCCCTGGCGTCCGTTTGCGCTGTGGGGCCTCTATGCCTCGCTCTTCATCATGAACACCATCGCCTCGCTGGCGATCGCGCTGCTCGGCCTCGCCGAAGCCATCTGGCCCATGCGGCGCGCTACGCCGCCACCCAAACCACCGCCGCCGACGTGAAGACGGCAACACCCACAACTGGATCGGTATAGAAAGAAGGAGACTTAGAAATGCAGGTTATTCTGCTTGAGCGCATCGGCCGCCTCGGCCAGATGGGCGACGTCGTCAACGTCAAGGACGGCTACGCGCGCAACTTCCTGCTGCCGCAGAAGAAGGCCCTCCGTGCGACCGAGGACAACCGCGCGCACTTCGAGACCCAGCGCGCGCAGCTCGAAGCCAACAACCTCGAACTCAAGAAAGAAGCCGAGGCCGTCGCCGAAAAGCTCGAAGGCAAGATCTTCGTCGCCATCCGCTCGGCCGGCGACACCGGCCAGCTCTATGGCTCGGTGGCGACGCGTGACATCGCCGAAGCCGTCACCGCCGGCGGCTTCACCATCGACCGTCGCCAGGTCATCCTCGAGCGTCCAATCAAGACACTCGGGTTGCATAAGACACGCGTCGCTCTGCATCCGGAGGTCATCGTCAACGTGACGCTGAACGTCGCCCGCTCCACGGACGAGGCCGAGCGGCAGTCGCGCGGCGAGGACGTCACGATGGTCAAGGAAGAGAAGCTCGAGCTCGAGACGTTCAATCCCGACGAGGTGTTCGAGGAAGGCGCCGCTCCGGCCGACGCCGAGGAGAAGCCGCAGGGCGAGTAAATACGCGCGCTGGGTGATTCGGCACCAGCCAAGCAAATTCCCGTCCCCGTGTGCATAACGGGGACGGGACCCAAGCGCCGCTCGACGGGACGCCGATTGAATCGGATACCGTCAGTCATGGCACAAAACGCTCTGCAGATTTCCGATAGGCTCTCCGCCGTCAGCACGGCCGAGGGTCAACTCCCCTTCCGTCAGGCTCCGCACAATCTGGAGGCTGAGCAAGCGCTGCTCGGTGCCATCCTCGTCAACAACGAGGCGATGGACCGCGTCTCGGCGTTCCTCGATCCGCAGCACTTCTACGATCCGCTGCACCAGCAGATCTACGAGACAGCGGCGAAGCTGATCCACGTCGGCAAGCAGGCGACGCCGATCACCATGCGCACGTTCTTCGAGACGGCCGAGCCGATCTCGCCCACCCTCACCGTGCCGCAGTACCTTGGAACGCTCGCCGGCAAGGCGACGACCATCATCAACGCCGAGGATTACGGACGCACCGTCTACGATCTCGCCACGCGCCGCGCGCTGATCATCATCGGCGAGGACATGGTCAATGGCGCCTACGACAGCAGCGTCGACTCCACCCCGCAATCGCAGATCGAAGAGTCTGAAATCGCGGCTCTACGATCTCGCCGAGGCGCGCAAGTACGGCCAGGGCTTCCTCGGCTTCGGCTCGGCGCTGACGACCGCCATCGAAATGGCCGGCGCCGCCTACCAGCGCGCCGGGCACCTCTCCGGTCTGTCGACGGGCCTCACCGATCTCGACAACAAGCTCGGCGGCCTGCAGTCGTCGGACCTGATCATCCTCGCCGGGCGCCCGTCGATGGGCAAGACCGCGCTGGCCACCAACATCGCCTACAACATCGCCAAGTCGTACCGCGCCGAGCAGCAGCCGGACGGCACGATGAAAGCGGCGGACGGCGGCATCGTCGGCTTCTTCTCGCTCGAAATGTCGGCCGAGCAGCTGGCGACGCGTATTCTTTCCGAGCAGGCCGAGATCGGTTCGGAGAAGATCCGCCGCGGCATGATCAACGAGGATGAGTTCCGCAAGCTCGTCGAAGTCAGCCGCGTGATGAGCGAGAGCCCGCTCTACATCGACCAGACCGGCGGCATCTCCATCGCCCAGCTCGCCGCCCGGGCGCGCAAGCTGAAGCGGCAGAAGGGCCTCGGCGTCTTGATCGTCGACTACCTGCAGCTGCTCACCGGATCCTCCCGGCGCGAGAGCAACCGCGTGCAGGAGATCACCGAGATCACCACCGGCCTCAAGGCGCTGGCCAAGGAGCTGGCGGTGCCGATCATCGCCCTGTCGCAGCTCTCGCGCCAGGTGGAGCAGCGCGAGGACAAGCGCCCGCAGCTTTCCGATCTGCGCGAATCCGGCTCGATCGAGCAGGACGCCGACGTCGTCATGTTCGTCTACCGCGAGGAGTACTACGTCGAGCGCCTGAAGCCCTCCGAGGGAACGGCCGAGTTCAGCGAATGGCAGCAGAAGATGATGTCCGTCTCCGGCAAGGCCGAAGTCATCATCGGCAAGCAGCGTCACGGCCCCGTCGGGACGGTGGAGCTGTCGTTCGAAAGCCACCTCACCCGCTTCAGCAATCTCGCCCGCGACTATCAGGTCGCCAGCTACGTCCGCTAGGCCGCAACTGTCATCCTCGGGCTCGTCCCGAGGACCCAGCTCGTAGCGTGCTCCGAGGCGGCCGAACTGTGGTGAGCTCGAAACTCAGCTTCACAACCAGCGCCCGCCGATGGCTGGGTCCTCGGGACAAGCCCGAGAAGGACACCTATTGTGATGCCATTCGACGCCTCGTTTGCGGCGCGATTCCGGGCTAGAAACGACACTCATCCTGCTGCCGGGGTTAAATTGGTGTCTGACCGAAATGCGCGCCTGACGATCGAGACGCCGCCACGCGGGGCGCCGCGGCAGATCGTCGAGCACGTGCAAACCGCGCAGGTTCCTCCTGGCGCCACCGGTGTCATCGAGATCGACCTCGCCCAGATCCGTGCCAACTGGCGCACGCTCGCCAAACGCGTCGCACCCGCCGGGTGCGCCGCCGTCGTCAAAGCAGATGCCTACGGCCTCGGTGCCAAGCGCATCATTCCCACACTGTACGAGGCGGGTTGCCGCAACTTCTTCGTCGCCACGCAGACGGAGGCGCAGACCGCCATCGCTCTCGCCCCCGGCGCCACCATCTACGTGCTCGACGGCATCATGCCCGGATGTGCCCACGAGATCGCGGCACTCGGCGTGCGCCCGGTCATGGCCAGCCTGGAGGAGGCGCGCGCGTGGGCGGACCTGGCGACGAGCGACACACGCACGCCGCCGGCGGCGCTGCATGTCGACACCGGTCTTAATCGCCTCGGCATGAGCGCAGCTGACTTCGCCATCCTCGTCGGCGACGAGCAGCTGCTCGGCCGGCTCGACATCGCCATGCTCATCAGCCACCTCGCCTGCGCCGATGACGCGCGCCACGCCTTGAACCGCGAGCAGCTCGTCACCTTCAATCGCCTGCGCGCGCGGCTCCCGAAGGCGCGCGCCAGTCTCGCCGCTTCCGACGGGCTGATGCTGGGCAAGGAGTTTCACTTCGATCTCGTGCGCCCCGGCTACGCGCTGTATGGCGGTCAGGCGGCCGAGCAGCGCGCGCCGGTGCAGCCGGTGGTCCGCGTCTCGGCGCGCATTCTGCAGGTGCAGGACGTACCGGCCGGCGCGCACGTCGGCTACGCGGCAACCTATTGTGCGCCATCGCCGCGCCGCATCGCCACCGTCGCGGCCGGCTATGCCGACGGCGTCTTCCGGCATGCCAGCGCGGCGAGCGGGGAAACGGGCGGTGTCGTCGCCATTCGCGGCAAGCTGGCACCGGTCGTCGGCCGCGTGTCTATGGATCTGATCACCGTTGACATCACCGACGTCGGCGATCCCGCGCCGGTGCGCGGCGACTTCGTCGATCTCATCGGCCCGGAGTTGCCGCTCGAAGCCGTGGGCACGGCGGCGCGCAGCATCGGCTACGAGGTGCTGACGCGGATCGGTCCGCGCTTCCATCGCCACTATGTCGATCGCGGCGACTGAGCGCAGATGGCCAAGCCGAGTAAGACCACCTTCGTCTGTCAGAACTGCGGGTCGACGTCGCCGCGCTGGGCCGGCAAGTGCCCCGCGTGCGGCGAGTGGAATACGCTCACCGAAGAGACGGACGCCATCGCCCCGCCGGGTACGGGGCTCAGCCGTCGCAGCAGCGGCCGCGTCATTGTGCTCGAAGGCCTCAAGGGTTCAAAGCAGGAAGCGCCGCGCTTCTCAACCGGCATCGGCGAATTGGACCGCGTCACCGGTGGCGGCATCGTCCCGGGATCGGCGCTGCTCATCGGCGGCGAGCCCGGCATCGGCAAATCGACGCTGCTGCTGCAGCTCGCGGCCACGCTCGCTCGCGCCGGCCGGCGCGCGGTCTATTTTTCCGGCGAGGAAGCGGCGGCGCAGGTGCGCCTCCGCGCTGAGCGCCTCGGCCTGTCGGATGCGCCGGTCGCCCTCGCCTGCGAAACGAGCCTTGCGCATATCCTGGCGACGCTCGAATCCGGACCGCCGCCCGATCTGATCGTCGTCGATTCCATCCAGACGCTGTGGGCCGAAGCCATCGAGGCGGCGCCCGGCACGGTGAGCCAGGTGCGCGCCGCCGCGCAGGCGCTGATCCGCCACGCCAAGAATGTCGGCAGCGCGCTCCTGCTGGTCGGCCACGTGACCAAGGACGGACAGATCGCCGGCCCCAAGGTGATCGAGCACATGGTCGACACCGTGTTGTATTTCGAAGGAGACCGCGGACACACCTACCGTATCCTGCGCGCGGTCAAGAACCGCTTCGGCGCCACCGACGAGATCGGCGTGTTCGAAATGGTGTCCGAGGGCCTGCGCGAGATTGCCAATCCGTCCGAGCTTTTTCTCGGCGATCGCCAGGCGTCAACGCCCGGTGCCGCGGTGTTTGCCGGCATCGAAGGCACGCGACCGTTGCTGGTCGAAATCCAGGCGCTCGTCGCGCCGTCATCTCTCGGCACGCCGCGCCGCGCCGTCGTCGGCTGGGACACTGGCCGCCTGTCGATGCTGCTCGCGGTGCTCGAAGCGCGCGCCGGATTGTCGTTCGCCGGGCAGGATGTCTACCTCAACGTCGCCGGCGGCCTCAGGATCAACGAGCCCGCCGCCGACCTCGCGGCCGCAGCGGCGCTGGTGTCGTCCCTTTCGGGTGTGGCTATTCCGCGACATAGGGTCCATTTCGGCGAGGTGTCGCTGTCGGGCGCCGTCAGTGGCGTGCCGCTCATGAACACGCGCCTTAAAGAGGCGCAGAAGCTGGGGTTTCGCCAGGCTGTGCTTCCCGCCCAGGGCGAGCTGGATACCGCCGGTTTGAAGCTGAAAGTCAGCCGCATCGCCCATCTGAGGGAGCTTGCCGATAGCCCGCCAGCGTGCGACTGACAGGCAGCGCTGGGCCTGCCCGAAAACGCCGAGCAACGGAGCTCATTAGACCATGCTGGGGCCGATCACCTATCTCGACGCCGCACTCATCGCGGTCTGCTTCATCTCCGGTCTGCTCGCCATGTACCGGGGCTTCGCGCGCGAAATGCTGTCGATCGTGTCCTGGGCCATCGCAGCCGGCGCGGTCCTCTACTTCGTCGTCTTTCACAAGCCGTTTGCGCAGGACATGGCCGCGCAGATGGGCACGCAGGTCGCCGTGGCGCAGATCGTCGTCGGCGCGGTGCTGTTCCTGATCGTCCTCATCGTCGTGCACCTCATCACCGCGCGCCTGTCGGATGCCATCCTCGACAGCCGCATCGGCATGATCGACCGCATCCTCGGCTTCATCTTCGGCGTCGTGCGCGGCTTCGTGCTGATCGTCATCCCGTACATGTTCTACGAGGCGTTCTTCCCCAACCAGGAGCAGCACTTTCCCTGGGTGCGCGAGGCCAAGACGTTGCCCTACATCAAGGGCACCGGCGATTCGATCCGCTTCCTGCTGGAATCCTACATGCCTTCGTCGCTGACGGCGCCCCCCGGCGAGACGCCGCCGGAAGAGGCGCCGGTGCAACCGCAGCAGCAGGGCGCACTGGAAAACCCGCGGAGCGACGAATTAGCGCTTGAAGCCCGCGAAATATATCATATTTCTGTCACGTGGCAGGTGCGCGCCAGCTGATCCAGCAGCACCGCCAGCGTTAACGTGCGTTCATCTTATCGGGCAGCGGCACGGCACCAGCGGGAGGTGACGATGACTCAACGGCTCGACGAGGCCGAACAGCTTCGCGATGCGAAGCTTCAAGGCCCAGGCTATCTGCGGTACGGCGACGACAGACTCCGCGAGGAATGCGGGGTCTTCGGTGTTTTTGGCCACCCAGAAGCGGCGGCGATCACCGCGCTCGGCCTGCACGCGCTCCAGCATCGCGGCCAGGAAGCCTGCGGCATCGTCGCCTTCGACGGCAAGCAGTTCCATTCCGAGCGCCGCATGGGGCTCGTCGGCGACAACTTCTCCCGCGCCTCCGTGATTGAGCGCCTGCAGGGCCATATCGCCATCGGCCACAATCGCTACTCGACCTGCGGCGATGCGATACTGCGCAACGTGCAGCCCCTGTTCGCCGACATCGATACCGGCGGCTTTGCCGTCGCCCACAACGGCAACCTCACCAACGCCCTCACCCTGCGCCAGGATCTCATCTCCACCGGCGCCATCTGCCAGTCCACCTCCGACACCGAAGTCATCCTGCATCTGCTGTCGCGCTCCAAGAAGCGCCGCATCGTCGAGCGCTTCGTCGAGGCCATCCGCGAGATCGAAGGCGCCTACGCCCTCGTCGGCCTCACCAACGAGATGCTGATCGGCGCCCGCGACCCGATCGGCATCCGCCCGCTCGTCCTCGGCAAGCTCGGCTCGTCCTACGTGCTTGCTTCGGAGACATGTGCCCTCGACATGGTTGGCGCCGAGTTCGTGCGCGAGATCGACAATGGCGAGGTCGTCGTCATCACCGCCGAGGGCATCGAGAGTCACCGGCCCTTCCCGCTGCGCCCCGCCCGCCCCTGCATCTTCGAGTACATCTATTTTGCTCGCCCCGACTCAGTCATCGGCGGGCGTACTGTCTATGACATCCGCAAGCAGATGGGCGTGCAGCTCGCCAACGAGGCGCCGGCCGACGTCGATGTCATCGTGCCGATCCCCGACAGCGGCGTTCCGGCCGCCATCGGTTTCGCGCAGGAATCCAACGTGCCGTTCGAGCTCGGCATCATCCGCAACCACTATGTCGGCCGCACCTTCATCGAGCCCTCGCAGCGCATCCGCGCGCTGGGCGTCAAGCTCAAGCACTCGGCCAACGCCAGCGTCATCCGCGGCAAGCGCATCGTTCTCGTCGATGACAGCGTCGTGCGCGGCACGACCTCGAAGAAGATCGTGCAGCTGATGTACGAAGCCGGCGCGCGCGAGGTGCACATGCGCATCGCTTCGCCGCCGATCACCCATCCAGACTATTACGGCATCGATACGCCGGACAAAATCGACCTGCTGGCGGCCAACAAAGACCTTGAAGGCATGCGCCAATTCCTCGGCGCCGACAGCCTCGCCTTCCTTTCGGTTGACGGCATTTACCGCGCCGTCGGCTTTGACGCGCGCGATGCCCGCGCCCCGCAGTTCACCGACCACTGCTTCACCGGCGAATACCCGACCCCGCTCACCGATCAGAGCGGACAAACCGTGCCGCGGCAGCTCTCGCTCCTGGCCGAGGTCGGTTAACCGGCCTGAACATTGCCGTCTCCGACCCTCGTAGGGCTTGCCTGGCTCGCAGCCGCGCTTAAGCTGGCGAGCCGGCGCTGCTGGTGCGCCAAGCCGTGCACGTGGTCATGAAAAGCAAGAAACCGCTCAAAGACCGGCTCGCACTCGTGACCGGCGCCTCGCGCGGCATCGGCCGCGCCGTGGCCATCGGCCTCGCCGAGCAGGGCGCGCATGTCGTCATCGCCGCGCGCACCATCGGCGCCTTGGAGGAGCTCGACGACGAGATCCGCAAGGGTGGCGGCAAGGCGACGCTGCTGCAGATCGACCTCTCAAAGGGCGACAAACTCGATCAGCTTGGGCCGACGCTGTTTGCGCGCTGGGGCAAGCTCGACATCTTCGTCGGCAATGCCGGCATCCTCGGCCCGTTGTCGCCGCTGCATCACGTGACGGAAGACGCCTGGAGCCAGGTAATCGATATCAACATGTCGGCCAACTGGCGGCTCATCCGCACGCTCGATCCGCTGCTCAAGCGCTCGGACGCGGGGCGCGCGGTGTTCCTCACCTCCGGCGCGTCGTCGGGCAAGTATGCCTACTGGGGGCCGTATGCCGTCTCCAAGGCGGGGCTCGAAGCCCTGGTGAAGACCTACGCGCACGAGCTCGAGGACACGAGCGTGCGCGTCAACCTCGTCAACCCAGGTTCTGTGCGCACGGCGATGCGCGCCAAGGCGTTTCCGGGCGAAGACCCCAATACGCTGCCCGACCCCAGCGAGCTGGTGCCGATGTTCCTGGAGCTGGTGTCGCCGGAGTGCACGCTCTCCGGCCGCGTCGTCAACTTCCCCGACTGGAAGAAGAAGCACGTCCCCGCCGACGCTTGAGGCGTCCTCGGGACAAGCCCGAGGATGACAGTTGTCGACCCAATCAGTCGAAGTCGATGACCATGTTGTCGTAGGCGGGCTCGACACCCTCGGGCAGCTCGCGGCGCAACGCCTCGTAGTCGAGATCGGTGGTCATATGGGTGAGGATGGCGCGCTTGGGAGCCAGCCGCTTGATCCATGCCAACGCCTGCTTGACGCTGAAGTGGCTCGGATGCGGCGTGAAGCGCAACGCGTCGACGATCCACACATCGAGGTTCTGCAGCAGCGGCAGCGAAGCCACCGGGATGTCGCTGATGTCGGGCGAATAGGCGAGGCCGCCGACGCGGTAGCCGAGCGTGCCGATGTCACCGTGCATTTGCGGAATGGGCACGAGCTCGATGGCGCCGGACGGGCCGTCAATGCGGATCGGCACCGGCGCCTCGATGGGATGCGGCTTCAAGATCGACGGGTAAGTCGAGCTCGGAGGCTGCTCGAAGCAATAGGCGAAGCGCTCGACCAGGCTCGCCCGTGTCGGTTCGTCCAGCCAAACATCGAGGCGCTTCTTCATGGCGTAGGCGACCATGCGCAGATCGTCGATGCCGTGCGTATGGTCGGCGTGGTCGTGGGTGTAGAGGATGCCGTCAAGCGCCTCGCAACGCACGCTCAATAGCTGCTCACGCAGGTCGGGCGAGGTATCGATCAGCACCGTCGTATGTCGCGGCTTGCCGATGCGCTCGATCAGGGCGCTGCAGCGGCGACGGCGGTTCTTCGGGTTTGCCGGATCGCAGGCCCCCCACATCGTCCCGATGCGCGGAACGCCGCCCGATGACCCGCAGCCGAGGATCGTGGCGCGGTAGCTCATGCGGCGGCGGTGCCGCGCTGCGCAGGGCGCTTCACCTTGCGGAAGAGACGAAAGAAGTTGTCGGTCGTCGCGCTCGCCAGCTCGGCGGGCGTCACGCCCTTCACCTTTGCCAGCGCCTCCGCCGTATGCACGACGTAGGACGGCTCGTTGGTCTTGCCGCGATACGGTTCCGGCGCCAGGAACGGCGCATCGGTCTCGACGAGCAGACGATCGAGCGGCACGTCACGGGCGATGTCGCGCAAGGCCTCCGACTTCTTGAAGGTGACGACACCGGTGAACGACACATAAAGGCCCAGCTCGACCGCCCGCTCGGCGAGCTTCGGGCCGCCGGTGTAGCAGTGCAGAATGGCCGGGAAAGCCCCGTTCCTCGCGTGCTCGTCCTCGAGAATGGCAAGCGTGTCGTCGTCGGCATCGCGCGTGTGGATCTCGAGCGGCAGGCCGCTGATCCGCGCCGCGGCGATGTGCTGGCGGAAGCCTTCGGCCTGCGCCTCGGGTGAGGAATGCTTGTAGTAGTAGTCGAGCCCCGCTTCGCCGATGGCGACCACCTTCGGGTGCTCGCTGAGGCGCACGATCTCGTCTGCCGGAATGCCGCGCTCCTCGTCGGCATTGTGCGGATGCGTGCCCACCGAGCAGTAGATGTTGTCGTGCGCGTCGCAGATGGCGAGCAGCGTCGGCAATTGGCGGATGCGCGTCGAGATCGTCACCATCGCGCCGACGCCCGCCGCCTTGGCGCGCGCGACGATCCCGTCGCGGTCGGCCACGAGCTGCGGGAAATCGAGGTGGCAATGGTGGTCGACGAGCATCACGCTTTACCTTTGGGGCCCTTGTCCTTGGCGGGCTTTTCCTTCTTCGGCTTTGGTTCCGGCTTCTCGGGCGGCTCATCCGCTTCGGGCGATACATAGCGCGGAAAAACGCCGGCCGGCTCCGGCAGCACCGTGCCGGGCTTCAGGCGCCCACCGGCCCCCAGCGCCTTGAATGTGTGCGCGTCGTCGTCCTGCCCCAAGAGGTCGAGCAGCTTTTTGGCGGCATGCGGCGTCACCGGCGCTGCGAGGATGGCAACCTGCCGCACCACCTCGGCAGTCACATAGAGGATCGTCTCCATGCGCTTGGGATCGGTTTTCTTCTTCGCCCACGGCTCCTCGCCGGCGAAGTAGCGGTTGGCGTCCGCCACCACCGCCCACACGGCGTCGAGATACTTGGTGATCGCCTGGCGATCCATCGCCTCGCGCACCTTGGCGTAGAGGCCGTCGGTCGCCGCCAGGATCGCCTTGTCGGCGTCGGTAAATTCGCCCGGCTCGGGGACGCGCGCGCCGCAGTTCTTGTTGATCATCGACAGCGAGCGCTGGGCGAGGTTGCCGAGATCATTGGCGAGATCGGCGTTGATGCGGTTGGCGATGGCCTCGGGGCTGTAGTTTCCGTCCTGTCCGAAGTTCACCTCGCGCAGGAAGAAGTAGCGCACCTGCTCCAGACCATAGGCGTGCACGAGGTCGAACGGATCGACGACGTTGCCGACCGACTTCGACATCTTCTCGCCCTTGCTGAGGACGAAGCCGTGGCTGAACACGCGCTTGGGCAGCTCGATGCCCGCCGCCATGAGGAAGGCCGGCCAGTAGACGGCGTGGAAGCGCAGGATGTCCTTGCCGATAACGTGCACGTCGGCCGGCCAGTAGTGCCACAGCGGATCACCGTCATTGGGGAAGCCGACGCCGGTGATGTAGTTGGTCAGCGCATCGACCCAAACGTACATGACATGCTGGGCGCCGCTGGCGTCGCCGCCGCTCGTGCGCGGCACCGGAATGCCCCAGTCGAGCGTCGTGCGTGAGATCGACAGATCTTCGAGGCCGCCTTTGACGAAGCTGACAACCTCGTTGCGCCGCTCCGGCGGCAGGATGAAGTCCGGGTTGGCGTCGTAGTGCGCCAACAGCTTGTCCTGATAGGCGGACAGCTTGAAGAAATACGTCTCCTCCTCCGTCCACTCGACCGGCGTGCCCTGCGGCCCGCGACGGATGCCGTCGTCGCCAAGGACCGTCTCGCTCTCGTTGTAATAGGCCTCGTCGCGCACCGAGTACCAGCCGGCGTACTTCTTCAGGAAGATATCGCCCGCCTTGTCCATCCGCCGCCAGATCTCTTCGCTGGCACGGTAATGGCGCGGCTCGGTGGTACGGATGAAGTCGTCGTTCGATAGCCCCAGCAGCCCGGCCATCTCGCGGAAGCGCTTGGCGTTGCGGTCCGCCAGCTCGCGCGGCGTCAGCCCCTCCTTGGCGGCCGTCTGCTTCATCTTCAGCCCGTGCTCGTCGGTGCCGGTGAGGAAATAGACGTCCTTGCCGTCGAGACGCTCAAAGCGCGCGATGGCGTCCGTGGCGATGGCCTCGTAGGCGTGGCCGATATGCGGCTGGCCGTTTGGGTAGGAGATGGCCGTCGTGATGTAGAACTTCGGGCGCCCGCTCATGGACTGTGGGTCCTCGTTTAGGGATGCTGTTGTGCAAGGCTAGGCGTGCCGGCAACGGGCGGCACTCCCCCTCACATTCGGGCGGGGCGCGGTAGTGCGGAACGGGGCCGGCGCTCGTGCATCTCTCAGGCGGGCTTTCGATCCTGTGCGGCCGACGCCAGACGCGCCACGATCTCCAGAATGAAGCTCTTGCGATCGAGGTTGAGCGTCAGCGTGTCGGCCTTTTCGCGGGCTATTCTTTCCCACAGGGCGACAAACGAGGCAAGCCGGGCCTCCCCCATCAGACGGCCTGCGAGCGCACGGTCCGCGGCGCTTCCCTCCCCTGTAGCGGCGGCCCGAATGAGGCGGGACAGCGCGTTCTGCAGCAATTCGAAGAACAGCTCGAACCGCGGCTGTGCTGGGATAGGTTGTAGCTCGTCGGAAAGGGTGTGCACCGCCCGCCAATCGACCTTCGGCAGCAGGCTGAGCAGCTTTTCGACCTTGGCATTGAGTTCGATACCGCCGGAGCCGAGCAGGCCGAGCAGACGTCCGGCGCTGCCTTCGGCGAGGCGCTCCAGCGGCGCCCACTCGGCATCGGACGGTAGCGGGGTTCCGGCGGCAGCGAGCGCCTGCACCGCGGCGGCGCGCAGATCCTGGCTGCCGAGCGGCTGCAGGGGGAGCGCGCGGGTGCGCGAACGGATGGTCGGCACGAGGGCCCCCGGCGCGGAGGAGACGAGCAGGAACACCGTGCGCGTCGGCGGCTCCTCCAGCGACTTGAGCAGGGCGTTCGCCGCGTTGACGTTGAGCTCGTTGGCTTCGTCGACGATCACGACGCGCCAGCCATCACCGGCGGCGCGGTGGGCGAGGAACGAGCGCAGTCGGCGGACCTCGTCGACGGGGATCGAGGTGGCAAAACGTTTCGCCTTCACGTCATAGGGACGGCGAATAAGCAGCAGGCCGGGATGCGACAGCACTTTCACCTGGCGCGCGGCACTGGTCGTTTCCGCGACCGCGAGGCTCTTCCCCGAAGCATCGCGCTCGTCCGTTGCGGCCAGCGCGGCGCGTGCGAACCGATAGGCGAGCGTCGCCTTGCCGATGCCCTGCGGTCCGGTCAGCAGCCAAGCGTGATGAAGGCGGCCGCTGGCCAGCGCCTCGGCCAGCAGGCGCTCGGCGTCGGCGTGACCGTAGAGCTCCTTCGTCTCGCGTGGATGCGGGAACCCCTCGAGCCGGTCGGCCTCCGGCAGTTCCTCGAACTCAGTGATGGCGGGTGCGCGTGCCATTACCGCGGCGGCGCCAGCAGGCGCGACTGCACCGCCTGCCACACCGCGGCGAAGACGGCGCGCTCCTCCTGCGCCGCATCGATGATGACGCAGCGCTCCGGCTCGGCACGCGCGATGTCGCGAAAAGCATCCCGCAGCTTCCAGTGGAAGGCGAGGTCGCGCTTTTCGTAGGCATCGGCCTCGGTGTCGGGATTGACCTTGTCGACGCGCCGGCTGTGGGCGCGGCCAAGCCCCAGCTCGGCCGGGATATCGAGCATCAGCGTCAGATCTGGGAAGGTCGGCGCGACGACCATGTCGTTGAGGGTGTCGATGATGTCGCCCGGCAGGCCCCCCGCTTCGCCCTGGTAGACGCGCGTTAAATCGATGAAGCGGTCGCAGATCACCCACAGCCCCCCGTTGAGGGCCGGACGCACCGTATTGTCGAGGTGGTCGGCGCGGGCCGCATAGAACAGCAACGCCTCCGAAAGCGACGAATGCGGCGGCATGTTGGGATCGAGAATCACGCGGCGCAGCGCCTCGGCAAAAGGGGAGCCACCCGGTTCGCGCGTGATGAAAGTATGGATGCCGACGCGCCAGAGCTGCTCGGACAACAGCCGCGCCTGGGTCGACTTGCCGGAGCCTTCCCCGCCTTCAAAGGTGATGAACTTGCCGAGCACCATGATGCGGTCCCTAGCGGCCACAGCCGTGGTGCGTCGGTAACACGCCGAACGGCTGCAATGCTAGAGCGGCACCCAGCTCAGGGCGAGGTGGGCGAGCGCGTCGAGGCCGCGGCGCATCAGGCCGCCCGCCTCGACATCCTCGGCCGCGTATAGCGGCACCTCGTTGACCGAGTTGCTCTGGCTCGTCACCCGCAGGATGGCGACCTTGTCACCCTTCTTGATCGGCGGCTTCAGCGGGCCGTTGTAGACGATCTCCGCTCTGAGGCGCGGGTTCTCAGGCACGCGCGGCAGGATCACCGTCAGCGGGCCGTCTCCGCCGGTCAGGGGCACGTAGAACGTCTTGCCGCCCCACACCCGGGCGCTGCCCACGGTCTCGCCGGCATTGAACAGCTTGAACGGCGCGAAGCTGCGATAGCCCCAATCGAGTAGCTTCTTGGCCTCCGCCGTGCGTTCGTTCTCAGTCGCCAGCCCCATGACGACGACGATCAGGCGCTTACCGCCCTGAACCGCCGAACCGGCGAGGTTGTAGCCCAATTCCTTCACCTGCCCCGTCTTCAGACCGTCGGCGCCGAGGCCTTCGATAGCGAGGAGCGGATTGCGGTTGTAGAATTTATGCTTGCGATATTCGAAGAGCCGCTGGGAGAAGATCGGGTAGAACTCCGGATATTCGGTAATGATGTAGCGCGACAGCATGGCGATCTCGCGCGCCGTCATGAGCTGCCCGGGATCGGAGAGGCCGCTCGGGTTGGCGAACGTCGACTTGGTAAGGCCGATGCGCCGCGCCTCCACCGTCATGCGCTTGGCGAATTGATCCTCGGTGCCGCCTAATCCCTCAGCGAGACAGATGGCCGCGTCGTTGCCCGATTGGATGATCAGTCCCTTGAGCAAATCGTCGATCGTCGCCGGCGTGTTGATCGGCACGAACATGGCGGAGGTGCGTGAGGGGGCGCCGCCCGTACGCCACGCGTGCTCGCTCATCGTGAACTCGTCGGTGAGCTTGATGCGTTTGTCCTTGAGGGCGCGGAACACGACCGCTGCCGTCATCAACTTGGACACGCTGGCCGGCGGCAGCAGCTCCTCGGCGTTGTGCTGATAGAGGATGGCGCCGGTGTCGCCGTCGAGCAGGATCGCTGCTTTGGCGCGCGTGCCGAAATTGGCGCTTGGCGGCGCCTGGGCAACGCTGGGAGCCGCCGCCAGCGCGGTGACGATCAGCAGCCATAATGGCAGCAGGAGAAGGCTGCCAACGCGCCGAACGGAGGAAAAGAGCATTGCGCTTTGCACCTTGCGGAATGGCCTGACGCGGCACGACTATCAAGTCTGCGCGCGCCTCGTGTCAACGCTTTGAGCCCGCTGCCCCCGGCAGTCTTTCCTGGCTTGCCTCCGGCTCGAAACCGGCGCCTATGATTCGTGCCATTGCCGCGGCGGCGTCGCTGTCGTCGTAGGGACCGAGACGCAGGCGATATGCCGGATCATTGCGGCTGCCTGAAGCCTCGATGATTGTGGCGTCGCCTCCGCCCAGCATGTAGCGCAGGCGCTCCACCTCGGCCTGCGTCGAGAACGGCCCGACGCGCACGTAGGTATCGACGGCAGGCTTGGTGAGCATGGATTCGGCGCGCTTGGTGTTATCGAGCTCGCCGCGGCGATATCGATCGACGGACCAAGTCGGCGCCGGTGGGGGTGGCTCCCCGTAGTCCACCGTGCGCACGCGCTTGGTGCTTACCGACCCGGTGGTGATCGACGCGGTTTCGCTTTGCGCCGCGCGCCTCCCGGCATACCAGGATTGGGCCGCCAAATGGCGCCGCTCGGCGCTGTCGTCGCCACTGAGCGGCGCACGCCCTGCATAGCGCACGCGCACGCGCGCCAGCCCGCGCTGGCTGAAACCGAGCGTATGCGCCGTCTGATACGACAGGTCGATGAGCCGGTCCTTGGCGTATGGCCCGCGATCGTTGATGCGCACCAGGACCGTGCGGCCGTTCTGCAGATTGGTCACCCAGGCATAGGACGGCATCGGCAGCGTCGGGTGCCCCGCCGTCATCGCATGCATGTCGTAGATCTCGCCGTTCGATGTGCGCCGGCCGTGGAAGGCGGTGCCGTACCAGGATGCCGTGCCGGTGCGATCGTAGTTGGGATTTTCGCGCGGGTGATACCAGCGGCCGGCAACGCGGTAGGGCCGGCCAACCTTGTAGGTGCCGCCGCCCTTGGCGATCGACTGCCCTGCGGCGACCCGCGGGCTGGGGCTGACGCCCAGGTTGCTGTCGAAGGAGCCGCCGCCGGCGCATGCGCTGAGCATTCCGGCGACAGCGGCGGCAGGCAGCGCGACCGATAGCGCCGAGCGCGCGCGTTGCGCGCCCCGCACGAAGTCGGCAATTTGTGCCAGAGCCGGTCCCCGGGTCGTCATCGTACGCGCACGCCCACTCAATGGCCCCGACGCGAGCCCGTGCCTATCCCCCGACCCCATCGAGCGACGGCGCCGCGACGGCGCCTGCACTTCGTCAGGTTGGCAAAACAGGCTTGAGATTGGGTAAAGGGACGGGCCAGCTTGATGCGCGCGGCGAGGGCTGTTAAGCGGCCGCCGTTCAGTCATTCAGGTGGCTGACTGTACCTTCGTCCAGTGCGGCTTTGATTTAATTCCGCCTTAGGAAATTGCGCCTTTCCTCACGACTGGGCAGGCGCTGGTGATCAAAATGTACCGCGTCGTTTCTTGCTTAGTGACCGAACATGACACATGGCTCGTTCTCCTCGCGGTGGTCGTGTGCGTGGCCGCTGCGCTGACGTCGTTTCTCGTGTACTCCATCGCTGACATGTGCAGCGGTCGCCGCAAACTCCTCTGGGCGGCACTGACCGGCGTCTGCGCCGGCTCGGGCATCTGGGCGACGCATTTCGTCGCCATGCTTGCCTATAAAGGCGCACTGCCGACGCACTACGAGCCTGTCGCCACTATCGGCTCTCTGCTGATTGCTATCATCCTGGCCGCCGTGGGATTTTCCGTGTCGACCGGCGGTAATCGCCGGTGGATTGCCCTAGGTGGCATCCTCATTGGCTCCGCCATCGGGACGATGCACTTCGTTGGCATGACGGCTCTGGTCATTCCCGGCACCATCGAGTGGGACAGCACCCTCGTCGTTGCGTCATGGGTACTCGGCTGCGCCATTGCCGCAGCCGCGATGTTGGCATTCCACTCGCGAGCGGGAACGGAGGCGATCGTGCGCGCCGGCGCCCTTCTCGCGGCCGCGATCTGCGTTCTGCATTTCACCGCCATGGGCGCTGTCACGATCCAGCCCGATCCAACGGTGGCCTTTGAAGGCAATGGCATGAACCGGACGCACCTCGCCTTGGCCATCGCCGCGGTGACGTTCATCGTGCTGTTTTCCGTCTTCGCCGCCGCCGTTGTGCAGCGCGCGAACTTCCACTACGCAGCCGCCCTGCACGAGCAGAACACATTGTTCCAGGCTGCGTTGCGCTATCTACCGGTCGGATTCTCGATGTTCGACGGCGAACACCGCCTCATCATGTGCAATCCGGCGTACCGGCAGCTCTATTGTCTGGCGGAGGAGGTAACGCGCGGCGGAACCCACTACTCCGACATCGTCTCCAGCCTGCCACAGCGAAATGGCCATGACGGTACTCACTTCTCGGTCGCCCAGCATCTGCTGAAGCTCGGGTGCGGCTCGACGTTCTCGGAGACTGTGTTTCTCGAAGACGGACGCACGATCCTCAAGAAGGTGGGTCCCATCGCCGGGGGCGGCTGGGTCGACGTGCAGGAGGACATCACAGAGCGGCTCGAGCAGGACGCCAAGATCACCTACATGGCGAAGCATGACATGCTAACGGGGCTTCCCAATCGCACCCAGCTTGTCGAGCACATCGATCACGCCTTGAAGTGGGGACGCCGCGGCGACAAGGTCTGCGTGCTGTTCATCGATCTCGATCGCTTCAAGAACGTAAACGACACGTTGGGTCACTTGATGGGCGATGAGCTTCTCAAGGCGGTAGCAGACCGCCTGCGCGACAATGTCCGCAAGCCGGACCTCGTCGCGCGCCTCGGCGGAGACGAATTCGTGGTTCTGCAGGTCACGCCTCAACCCTCGCAAGCGGCCGCCGAGCTGGCCTCCCGCCTCATCGCTTCGCTGAGCGAGCCCTTCGTTTTGAATGGCCATATCCTGGAGATCGGCGCGAGCGTGGGGATAGCCGTGTCGCGCGATGGTTCGGAAGATAGTGGAGCGCTACTGGCGCGGGCCGATACGGCGCTGTACCAGCAGAAGGCTGCCGGAGGGACGGGCTACTGCTTCTTCAATGAAGGGAGGGCGCAGACCCGCGAGATCGTGGTGTACAAGCCACCCCAACCGCTCCCCTTGGCGAGCTAGTCGCCACTCAACGGTCCGCCAGATAGCACCGTCGCCATCAGAGCGCCGCCGGCCGGTCGTGGCGCGGGTTGGCGCTGCTCCTTGCAAAAAAGCGACGCGGGCAACTTGAGGCGCGGCGCCGACGCCTATAGTTTCCGCTGCTCCGCCGCGGCGGGACAGGAAGGGTGGCCGAGTGGTTTAAGGCAGCGGTCTTGAAAACCGCCGTGCTCGCAAGGGTACCGTGGGTTCGAATCCCACCCCTTCCGCCAGCTTCCCGTTCACGACTGTTCGGGCCTGTTCGCTAACTCCTTCGAGCCATTCATTTTTAGTTGTTGAACGTCCGCGCTCGTCCTTGCGCGTTCGCCCAAATCAGCTCAGTTCGGTTGGGGTGAATGTTGGGGCGAAGGGGGCGGCATGCCACGACAGATCAACAGGCTCAGCGCTCGCACGGTGCAGACGATTGCTAGGAAGGGGCGCCATGCCGACGGTGCGGGCCTCTACCTTGTCGTTGACAGAAACGGCGCTAAGCGCTGGGCCTTCATCTACCGAGACCGGCGCACCAAAAGGCTACGCGAGATGGGGCTAGGCGGCGTCGCCGCGGTGTCGCTGGCAGTGCCCGCGATAAGGCAGCCCAGGCCCGCGCCATGCTGGCTGCCGGCAAGGATCCGATCGCCGAGAGCAAAGCAGACAGCGATGATGGCGACCTTCCCACGTTCGGTTCGCTCGCAAATCAGTTTCTCGCCGCCATGGAGCCTGCTTGGCGCAACGACAAGCATAGGGCGCAGTGGAGATCGACGCTCAGCAAGCAGTGCAAGCCATTGCGTGAGCTCCGGGTCGACCTGATTACCACCGGCGACGTGCTCGGCGTGCTGACGCCTATTTGGCAGTCGACCCCAGAAACGGCGAGTCGAGTTCGCGGGCGGATCGAGGCCATCTTGGATGCTGCGAAGGCCAAGGGGCTCCGGCAGGGTGACAATCCTGCGCGCTGGCGCGGACACCTAGACAAGCTGCTTCCCCGACGTCTTGCCCAATCGCGTGGCCACCACGCTGCTATGGCATTTGTTGACCTCCCGGCGTTCATCGGTCGCCTGCGCGATCGCCCCACCGTTGCTGGGCTAGCGCTCGAGTTCCTCATCTTAACGGCGGCCCGGACTGGCGAGGTTATCGGTGCCGACTGGAAGGAGATTGATCTCGTCGACAAGCTCTGGGCCGTCCCGGCGTCAGAATGAAAGCTGGCAAACCACACGCTGTGCCGCTTGTCTTCTCGGGCAATCGAGATCCTCCGCGAAGCCGAGAATTCGGCCGCCGAGGCTTCGTGTTTCCAGGCCAGCGGTCGGGTAATCCGCTCTCCAACATGGCGTTCACGCCGTACTGCGCAGGATGCAGATCGAAGACGTGACTGTTCACGGGTTTAGATCGAGTTCCGAGACTGGTGCGGCGAGTGTACTTCGTATCCGAGAGAAGTCGCTGAAGCCGCGCTAGCGCACGCGATCCCGGACAAGGTGGAAGCAGCGTATCGCAGGCGCACCGCCATAGAGAAGCGCAGACCGATGATGGAAGCCTGGGCACAATATTGCATCCAGCAACAAAGCAATGTGGTCGCATTCCGGAAGGGGCTCTGATCCTATGACGATTGATCCCCGCCTACTCGCCGGCCAGTGCGCGGATCCCACGGTGCGTAAAGCCATCAAGGTGGCCCAGAAGGGCCGCTTCAGGTTGCAGCCTGGTCTAAGTGAAAAGCAGGCATGCGATATCGTTCAGTTTGCAATCCAAGTTGGACGACGAGAAGACGAGCTTCGGTCTGCTGTTGATTGGTCTAACGGTCCACTAAATGAGCAGCTGCCTTCAAGTCAGTGTTCCAAGCAACTGCGAGAGGCCGCGTATTCCACAAGCATGGAGGTGGAACGCTGGATCAGGGCTTACCTAAATCGCGGCGCGAATTTTGCCGCGCGTATGGATCCCGAATTCTGGGTTGTGCCACTTATGAGATTCATCTCAGCTGCGATGAACTAGAAGCTCGGAGTATCGCAGCAGGCCTCAGCAGCAGGTCTCGCAGCGGAGAAGAAGAAATAGCCAACGCGAACCCGCGGCATATCAATAGCAGCTCGGCAACTCGAGCTAAGGCGAACATGCAGCTCGTCTATGCCTGGATCGACTTGTTCGGCGACAAGCCAGGTGTGTCGAAGGATGGCGACAAATCGCCCTTCAATGTCTTCCACAAAAAGCTCATCCGGGAACTATCCACCGGGCCGCCTCCACAAGGCCATCAGCAGTCTGAGCGGCGACGAAGTCCAGGCGATTCGATCCGCCGGCTATCCACACTGGATCGTAGGGCGTCGCCCTTCTACGATTTTTTGATTGCGAGCCCAGTTCATCGTCGTGCGCCGATTTAACTATCAGATCGCAACTCTTCCCGCGATCAATAGGGGCCTGCGATGAAAGCTGAAACGGCGCGATCCGAGAGGCTGGCGTACACGATCGATGAGTTTTCTCAATCTATGGGCATCGGTCGCACAAGCACCTACGAACTCA
This sequence comes from uncultured Alphaproteobacteria bacterium, assembly GCA_963812795.1. Taxonomy (GTDB): domain Bacteria; phylum Pseudomonadota; class Alphaproteobacteria; order Rhizobiales; family Hyphomicrobiaceae; genus Hyphomicrobium_A. The sequence goes on from CAWEWG010000009.1 coordinate 162,376, forward strand.
TCAACGAGGGGAAGCTCGCAGCCGTTAAGGTGGCTGGCCGCACCCTCATTCCACGCGAGGCGGCGCTGAAGCTGCTCGCTGAAGCTGATGAGTCTTTCGAGCCTAAAAAAACGCTCCAGGACCGAACTGATCCAGGAGCGCGTATCCTTGCGTTCACCGCGCCTGTCGGGGCGCACTCGGGGTAACACAAGGGGCTATCAATGCGGCTTCGGAGATACGTCTGTTCGCCGAAAATCGCAAGCGCCCTCAAGCAAAAACGGGGCTGCTCATGGCGACAGATATTCAGTTGAACGGTGAAGCGTCGCATTGCTCTCGGCGCGCCATTGGCCTTCCAGAACTGACCGATGAGGAAATTGCCGACGCGATCGAGAGCACGAGCGCCAGACAACGCTCGCCGCGTTGGGTGCAATGTCCCCCGTCGAGTATGGCCGTAAACGTGTCGCTTTGAGCGACGAGCTCGAGACGCCGGTCACTTGGCTCGACAAAGAATACAACGACCGCCGCCGGCGCTCGGCTCGGCCGGGTGGCGACGAGCCTACGCCGAAGTTTCTCGAGGCCCCGGAACCGTGGGAAGACCCCGTGGATGGCGCCAAACTCGTCACCGACCTGGCGGCGATGGTGCGGCGGCACGTTGTGCTGCCCGCAAACGCGGCCCTCGCCGTAGCCCTGTGGATCGTCCACGCGCACGGACTAGCCTGCTTTGGGGTGACGCCGATCCTCGCGAATCAGAGTCCGGAGAAGCGCTGCGGCAAGACTACGTTGCTGGGGTTGTTGCAGCACCTAATGCCGAAGGCGCTCACCGCCGCCAACATGACGATGGCCGCCGTCTATCGGGTAATCGAAGAGCGGGGCGTGTCGCTTGTCCTTGATGAGGCGGACACATTCTTGACGGCGGAAAAAGCCGAACTTATCGGAATACTCAATTCAGGCCACACGCGAACCTCAGCATTCGTGCTGCGCACAGTCGGTGACAACCACGAGACCAAGCAGTTTTCGACGTGGTGCGCCAAGGTTGCCGCGCTCATCGGCCCATTGCCGCCTACGCTTCAGGACCGCTCTATCGCCGTGAAGCTCGAGCGGAAAAGGGTCGACCAGCCCGTGAACGTCGCCGCGCCGACAGAAACGGGGATCTGATAGAGCTCTGCAGAAAGGCTGCGCGCTGGGTGGCGGACCATGCAATTGAGCTGACGGCGTGCGACCCGATAGCTCCTTCCGCGCTTGATGATCGCGCCGCCGATAATTGGCGCCCCCTGTTGGCCGTTGCGGAGGTTATCGGCGGGAACTGGCCTCAGCACGCGCGCGCCGCCGCCTGTGCGCTGTCCGGTGGCCGCGACGAAGACGATGAGAGCCCTGGCGTGCTGCTCTTGCGCGATATCCGAGAGGTGATGGACGAACGGTTCTCCTACCTCGCACCTTCGGTCTTGGTCGAAAAACTCCACGCCCTCGAAGAAGCCCCCTGGAAGGAATGGCGTAGGGAAAGCCGATCACGGCGAAAGGCGTTGCCAATCTACTGCGGCCCTACGGGATCCGTTCGGAGCAGTCGCGCGATGCAGGGATCATTAGCCGGCGCTACCACCGCGACGCGTTCTTGAACGCCTGGGGTCGATATCTCTCTGAGCGGCCGAAAACACTAGGTACAACCGGTACAGCGGTACATGCCCCGTAAACATTAGGGATTCCCGAACCAGATATCGTCGGGCGTACCGGTTGGTGCGGTACACCCCAACGGGCGCGTACCGAAAAGAAATCGGCGTACCGTTTGGCTCACCGTCCAACTTGGCCGGCAAACACAGGCGTTGTACCGCTGTACCGGTTGTACCGCTATCCCGGACCCATATGATTAGCGTCCCCTCATTAGGGCGGCCCGACCTGCTCTTTAATCGGTCGGTGCCTAATCGCCAAGCCGCAAATCAAGGAAGATTTGCGCGGGGTCGCGCCCCGCTGTTGCTCGCCTTCCCGGCGAATGCCCGTCGCCTAATTGGCGACGGGCCACGGGGCGAGGCGTCTGAGCCGGGAGATTTAGATGCAGAGCAAACATGCGAGACCGAAAGTCAACCGGGGTCCTCTCCGGAATTAGTCGCACCTCGACTATGACGAAGCCTTCGTGCGGGCGCGGACCAGCAGCGCGTTGGCGCGCTAGCCTTTCGGCGCCTCGAGGGCGGCGAGGCCTAACATGGATCTGAAGCGGACAGATCCCAGCAATAGAGCTGGCCTCTGCGACGTCTGCCGCAAGCGTGTGCGCTTCGTAACCCTGAGCCGTTGCCGAGCCTGCCTGCGAGATCAGACTGAGCGAGAGCTCGAACGCTAGAGGAACCATGATGCAGGAAGACGAGGATGAACCGGAAGTCTCGCTGCGGGCTCAACGGCGCCGGTGGAGGAAACAACAGGGAGAAGACCCTCAAAGAATGGTTCGCCACCGCCACTAAGGAACAGCACGAGGCGGTGATCGAACTGTTCGTTGAAGAGGAATTGGGAAGGAAGAGGAATTGAAGATCGGGGGATGGGAGTGGACGGATACACCTGACCAAATGAGACGGCAAGAAGGGCCGCCCTACCGCATTACAGCCCAGAGCTGGGGGAACTGATCTGCGAGCGGCTGGCTGAAGGCATGACCCTCAAAGCCGTCTGCAAGATGGACGACGTTC
>CAWEWG010000010.1:0-26784 GCA_963812795.1 uncultured Alphaproteobacteria bacterium
TCGGCCTGCTCGATCACCTTGTCGCCAAGACCGCTCTTGTCGCCGCGCGCCTCGTTGGTGATGACGGCGAGTGGCGTCTTCAAGGCGTGCGCCAGGTTGCCGACCTGCGTGCGCGCGCGGTCGACGATCGCCTGGTTGGAGCGGATCAGGGCGTTGAGCTCGGACTGCAGCGGCTCGATCTCGGCCGGCAGGTCGCCTTCGAGCGTGGTCGGCGTGCCAGAGCGGATGCCGGCAAGGCCACGCTCGATCTGCCGCAACGGCAACAGACCGAAGCGCACCTGGAACAGCGTCACGGCGACGAGGCCGAGGCCCGCCAGGGCCAAGGCGGTGGTCAGCCGATAGCGGAAGTTGGCCACGAGATGGTCGAGCCAGTCCTGCGGGCCGGCGACGACCACCGAATAGCTCGGCTTGCCCGGCTCGTGCCCGAGGGTGTCGATCACCTCGACGATGCGCAGGGGCTCGTCCTTGGGCCCCTTCACGTTCAGCCAGCGCGCGCCGCTTTCATCGGGCTCCACCTTCTTCGCGGCGGGGACGGCAGGGAGCCGGTGGCGAGCGACGGCGACACCAGCTTGCGCCCATTGGCCGGCGCCAGCGGCGTGATCTGCCAGTACCAGCCCGAGTGCGTCACCTCGAACAGGGGCTCGTACAGATTGCTGGGCGCCAGCGGCTGCGCGTCGCCCGACGAGCCCATGCTATCGACAGTGATGGCGTTGACGAGCTTCAGGAGCTGGCCATCGAAGCTCGCCTGCACGTCGTCGCGGTAGAGCCCATAGATGATGAAGCCGGCGATCGGCAGCACCAGCAGCGTCCAGGCCGCGGCGGTGGCGAACAGGCGGAAGGCGAGCGAGTTGAACCGCATGTTAGGCCTGGGTCGGCGTTTCGCTCAGGCGATAGCCGAGGCCGCGCACGGTCTCGATGACGTCGACGGGGATCTTCTTGCGCAGGCGGCCGATGAACACCTCGATGGTGTTCGAGTCGCGATCGAAGTCCTGCTCGTAGAGATGCTCGACCAGCTCGGTGCGCGACACGACGCGGCCGTTGTGATGCATCATGTAGGCGAGCAGCCGGTACTCGTGCGAGGTGAGCTTGATCTGCTGGCCGTCGCAGGTGACGCGCGCCGTCTTGGTGTCGAGCCGCAGCGGCCCGCACTCGATCTCGCTCTTGGCGTGGCCGGAGGCGCGGCGCACCTGGGCGCGCACGCGCGCGAGCAGCTCCTCCATGTGGAAGGGCTTGGCGAGATAGTCGTCGGCGCCGGCATCCATGCCGGCGACCTTGTCGCTCCAGCGGTCGCGGGCCGTGAGGATGATCACCGGCATCTTGCGGTCGGCGCGGCGCCACTGCTCGAGGATGGAGATGCCGTCCATCTTCGGGCAGGCCGATATCGAGGATGACGATGTCGTACGGCTCGGTCTCGCCGAGGAAGTAGCCTTCCTCGCCGTCCATCGCGGTATCGACCGCATAGCCGGCATCGCCCAGCGCCGTCACCAGCTGCCGGTTCAGATCCTTGTCATCCTCGACGACCAGGACGCGCACGGCCTCAGTCCCTCACTGCATCGTTGACTCGCGAGGGACTATAGCGATGCAGGTGCCGCGATCCTAGCGCCCCGATCAGGCGTTGAGTTCGACCAGCGTCTCAAAGCCGCCGTAGATCATGCGCTTGCCGTCGAAGGGCATGTCCTTGCCCTCCATCATCGCCTTCAGCCGCGGGTCCTCCATGACCTTTTTGTTGACCTTGTCGCGGGCGGCGCGGTTCTTGTAGACGATGTAGGAGAAAACGACGACCTCGCCCGGCTTCAGCTTCACGGCCTGCGGAAACGAGGTCAGCTTGCCGACCTTGACGTCGTCGGCGACGCATTCCTTGAACTCCAGCGCGCCATGCTCCATCCAGACCTTGCCGGCCAGTTGCGCCATCTTCTTGTAGGCGGCGAGGTTCTTCTTCGGTACGGCTATCACGAATCCATCGACGTAAGCCATTGCGCTCCTCCGTTGGTTGCGCCCTCAAAACGGGGCTTGACGCAACCTTAGGACATGCGAGCCGCATTGCGAACCCGCGTGGCAAACATTGTCAGCGGCCGAACGGCGCACGCGCGTCGACCGTGCGGCTGTCAGTTTGCCGCCGGCTTCGCGCACGAGGATGCGATAGACGAACGCGCCGTTTTCCTCGCACAGCGTCGTCTTGACGATGATGCCGGGAATCTCCGTCGCGGCGATGCGCGACAACGCCTCGACGGTCGTCAGCCCCTGCGCATGCACGATAGGCGCGGCGATCGACCAATCGGCGATGCAGGTATCCGTCGCGCCGACGGGAGTGAGCGCGACGGAAGCTGCAACGAGCGAAAGATGATGAGACGCATGGGCGGGGAGGACATGAGCATTCCTGCTCTCTTAAGTTGCGCCGCCTGAACTCGTCATGAATGCGCACGATCCGCGCGCGTCACACCTTCAGTTGCATGTAGCGTTGCTCGAGCGGCTCTCGTTGCGCGCACGCGTCCGTAGATCGTCATGATCGTGCCGAGAAGACCGCCAACCGCCTGCACCGTCTGCACGATTCCCTCGCCGGCTTCGCGCACCAGGTCGCCGGTGATGTCAATGCCGAAGGCCGGGCCGAGCGCCGGCAGCACCGTCGACAGGCCGGTGATGATGGCGCCCCAGATGGTGATCGACTGTCCCCACCACTTCGCGTTTGGCTGCGTGTCCTGCGTGGTATCCGTCATGGTTGTCGGTCCTTTCTGTTCGTCGGCTGGTCTTCGAGTTGTGTCGGCAGCTGCGCGCGATCTCACGCGCGGCGAGCGTCTTGTCGACGCGCGCCAGCCATCCGCGGCCGAAGCGCCAGAAGTGGTGCAGCTCGCGATAGCGGGCACGGCGCGTCTTGGCGTAGCGCTGCAGCACGTCTCGTCGACGGGGAGCGCGGCGATGGCGGCGCGCGTGTTGGGGCCGATCTCGCCGTCGGCTCGGTGCCGACGGCGCGTTGCAGCAGCCGCATGGCGCCGGTGACGCCGTGATTGACTGCCGCATCGAAGTGGAAGAAGGCGAGCGCGGGGCTGAACTCGGCGCAATGCGCCGGCGTCCAGTAGCGCGCGAAGTAGATGTCACGCACGCGTATCGGGGGCGATGCGGCGCAGCTCCGCCTCAGCGATGCGCGATGCCTCGTCGAGCGCGCACGCCCTTCCAGGCGGCGAACATTTTCAGCGTGATGCCGCGATTGGTCGGCCCGCCTGGGTCGTGCTGATCGTCTGTGAAGCCGCCTTCCATTTCGAGGACGTGCTCGAGCGCGGCGGCGAATAGCGGATCGTCCTGCGCCGGCGGCAGCGCCGGCTCGGCCTGCGGCGCCGGCTGCGGCTGCGGCCAGCGAAACCCGAGCAGCCGCGTCTTAGGAAATGCCGCAACGCCCACCGCATCGCCCTGGTTGCCGCCGAGCAGCACGACGTGCGCGTCCGTTTCACCCGAGCAGGAAGCCGACGTGTCCGGCCGCCGGATCGCTGCCGCGGCTCAGAGACCGCGAGGGCGCCGAAGCGGCCCTCATCCAGCGGCGCGCCCCAGCGCAGGTACGAGCGCGCCATCAGCGAGCGCGTCGAAGCGTACCCCGCGCGTTCGAGGCAGGCGCCGGCGAACGCCGCGCACCACGCCACCTCGTCGTGCAGGCTCGGCGGCTGACCGACATCGCGGAAGAAGGCGCGGATGCGCGCGTTGTCGGCGCCGCCGGACACCTCGCGCTGGCCAAGCTCGGCCCACGCCGTGGCAAGCCACCGCGGCTGCTCCATGTGCTTCAGTCAACCGACTAGAATTCGCGCGCGACGCACCACACGGATGTCATCCTCGGGCTTGTCCCGAGGACCCAGCGTGCCGCACACTCCGACGCATGGTGAGCACGCTCCATCGCTACTCGGTCTAGATCCTCGCCAGCCGACCGCGCGGCACGCTGTATATCGGCGTCACCAACAACATCCTAGGCCGCGCCGGCTGCATCGCGCAGGCAAGGGTTCTGGCTTACGTCGAAGCACGCTGTGACTGATCCTTGTGTCGAGGAGTTCGAGAGTATAGGGGAAGCGAATCAGCTGAGAAGTCGCTGGAAGGGCTATGCTGCGTTCCTGGAAGATAAACTTGATCGAGTCTAACCCGCAAAGGGTGGATCTTTAGCCTGGCTTGGCGTCGCGCAATGACTTCAGCGCCGTCGGCAAGTCGCTCGGCATGACGGCAGATATGCTCTCCCGTCTCCTGCACGGAACATCCCCGTGCGACCATAGCCAGAATATCTTGTTGGAGCTGGTCCGGCACGCGGCCTCCATTGGGGCTCCATTCGCCCATGCTTAACAAGATGAGCGCCCAACAGTTAAGTCTTCGGCGATCTGGACCATTGACGCGACTGGGAAGAGGAGAAAGGCACGCGCTGAATTCCATTTATGGATAAAAAGGAATTGGCGGGGAGGCTTCTATTTAAAATTCATGGCGCAAGCGAATAGTGGACTTAGTTTTTGATCGCCGGCCCGCGGTCGTCAGCGCCAAGGCTTAGTTGCGACTTGAGCCGAGTTCGCTCTTTCTCGTCCAGGCAGTTGATCAACTCCTCCCAATGGGCCGGCAACGGCTCACGAATGACGCGGTCGTACTCCGCACGCAGGAGCCAACCAAGCCCACGCGCGGCATTCGCCCCTGAGCGGTCTCGGGAACCCATCAGTTCATCCATAAAAAATGCTGATCCTCGCTTGAGCAACGCTCTCGCAGCCGCTCCGTTCCCGCCGCGGTCGAGGAGGCGGCCATGGCGGTTAAGCGCGCAGGGGACTTCGGGCGCACCCCACTTGGGTAGCTCGCGCGCTACGTTATGGTCCCGTTCCTCGGTCGAGCTGACGTGATGCCCACTCCCAACACATCAGATAGAAGGACGAGGGTCTGATTGAGCCAGCGAGGAAATAGTCATGCAGCTAGTCCCGACGACCTTTTTCCTGACACATGGCATCGGCGTTCATCGCGAACGGCTTACTGCCTTCGAGCTGGCACTGCGAGACGCAGACATCGAACAGCAGAACCTCGTGACCATCTCCTCGATCTTGCCGCCAAATTGCATTGAGTTGGAGCGGCAAAAAGGCGTTGCCACCCTGCTGCCGGGCGAAATCACGTTCACGGTCCTGGCTCGCGCAGAAACAAACGAGCCGGGACGCCGTGTGCATTCGAGCATCGGGTTGGCGCGCCCATCGGACCCGTCGATGTATGGCTACATTTCGGAGCACCATGGTTACGGGATGACCGGTAAGCAGAGCGGCGACTACGCCGAGGATCTAGCGGCCTCCATGTTGGCTTCAACGCTGGGGATCGAGTTCGATCCCGACGCTGCGTGGAACGAGCGCAAACGGGTTTACGAAACGAGCAACCTCATTATCGGCAGCACATCAGCGACGGCGTACGCCGAAGGAGATCAGAGCGGTCACTGGACCTGCGCCGTGGCTGCAGCGGTTTTCCGCTTCCTTTGAACAAGGCCCCTTCACCGGCGCGTTTCCGCTCGCGACGCTCTCCTCGCCGGACTGTTCACGGCGCCGACGAAGTACGCGCCGCAACGTGCGCCGTGGCGCGTATCAACGTCAGCACGTGACCCAAAGCAAACGCTGGTCCTCGTACTGCTTTCCCCCAAAAGGGGCTATGATCCCAGCATGTTTGCGTCATTATACTCGGGACCGGCGTCCCCGCCGCGATGGTGCGGCGGGCGTTAGCCCATTTAAACGTTGTGCGAACAGCAGCGAGAGGCCAGCGACAAGATATTCTCTGGGAGGTTTTCATGCGTTCTCGGCAAGCGCTTCTCACACGTGCGATGACGATGCCTTCCCCAAGCCAACCTGTGCTCGCCTTTGCTCTGGCTCTAGCCATATCCGTGCCCGCATGGGCGCAGGAAGCCGTCAACACCGATATCGGCACGCTCGACAAGGCGACGGCCGAGAAGGTGTTCCCCTCCAAGCGTCCGTATTCGCCCTATGCTGGCCGCAACTTCCCGACGCGGCCGCTCTTCGGCGACACTCATGTCCACACGGGCATGTCGTTTGATGCCGGGGCGTTCGGCGCGAGGCTCGGTCCGCGCGACGCCTACCGTTTCGCCAAGGGCGAGGAGGTCATGGCCTCGTCAGGACAACTCGCGAAACTTTCCCGGCCGCTCGACTTCCTGGTCGTCACCGATCACTCCGACAATATGGGCTTCTTCCCGGATCTCCTGAAAGGAAAACCGGAGCTTCTCGCGGACCCTTTGGGCCGCAAATGGTATGACATGATCCAGTCCGGCCAGGGCGCTGCCGCCGCCGTTGACATCATCACCTCGTTCGGCGCGGGTAAGTTCAAAGGTCCGATCCTTTACGATCCCAGCTCCGACCCCTATCGCTCCGCCTGGCATGACACGATCGATGCCGCGGAAGAGGCCAACGAGCCGGGTCGCTTCACGGCCGTCATCGGCTATGAATGGACGTCGAACACCGGCGGCAACAATCTTCACCGCAACGTGCTGTTCCGCGATAACGGCGATTTTGCACGCCAGATCGTGCCCTATACGACGCTTCCGCCCGGCAGCGACAATCCCCGCGATTTGTGGAAGTGGATGGCGGCCTACGAGGAGAAGACCGGCGGCGACGTGCTCGCGATCGCCCACAACGGCAACCTCTCGAACGGAATCATGTTCCCGATGATCGAGTTGGGCAAGGCAATCGACCGCGAGTACGCCGAGACCCGTTCGCGTTGGGAGCACATCTACGAAGTCACCCAGATCAAGGGCGACGGCGAAACACATCCCTTCCTGTCGCCGAACGACGAGTTCGCCAACTTCGAACGGTGGGACAAGGGCAATCTCGACCTAACCGTCCCTAAGAAGCCGGAAATGCTTCAGTTCGAATATGCGCGCTCGGCGCTCATGAACGGCCTTAAGCTGGAAGCCGAGCTGGGGGTCAATCCCTACAAGTTCGGTCTCGTCGGTTCGACGGACGCGCACACCGCGCTTGCGACGGCCGACGACGACAACTTCTTCGGCAAGACATCCAGCAGCGAGCCGTCACCAGACCGCGCAACGCATCCGTTCGTGAAGACGGACAAGGCTGTCATCATGGGCTGGGAGCAGACGGCGTCGGGCTACGCCGCGGTCTGGGCCACGGATAACACGCGCGCGGCGATCTTCGACGCGATGGAACGGCGCGAGACTTATGCCACAACCGGCCCGCGCATGGTCGTGCGCTTCTTCGGCGGCTTCGACTTCGCGACCGCCGACGCCACGAGCCGCGCGCCGGCAATCGCCGGCTACACCAGGGGCGTGCCGATGGGGGGCGACCTCGGCCCATCGCCGGACGGCAAGAAGGCACCAAGCTTCCTCGTCGCCGCTTTGAAAGACCCGATCGGCGCCAATCTCGACCGATACCAGATCGTCAAGGGCTGGCTCGACGCCAAGGGCGACGTGCACGAGAAGGTCTATGACGTCGCCTGGTCGGGCGACCGCAAACCGGGCGCGGACGGCAAGGTGCCCGCCGTCGGCTCCACGGTCGATATAGCGAACGCTACCTTTGCCAATACGATCGGTTCGACCGAGCTCATCGCCTTATGGACGGACCCCGAGTTCGACCCAAAGCAGCGCGCCTTCTACTACGGGCGCGTGCTTGAAATCCCGACCCCGCGCTGGACGGCCTACGATGCCAAGTATTTCGGGGTGAAGATGCCTGCGGACGCTAGAATGGAAACGCAGGAGCGCGCCTACACGTCGCCGATTTGGTACACGCCGCAGGGTTGAGCCACATCGCGCACGTTGTGACTTTCTTCCGTGGAACGACTCGCCCGTGATGAAAAAAGTGCTCCGAGAGCCGCTCGTTCATTTCCTGGCGCTCGCGCTCGCGATCTTCATCATCTACGGCGCGTTGAACCGATCCGACCGCGTGACACCCGACCGGATCGTCGTCACGCAAGCCAGGATCGAGCAGATTGCGACGCTCTTTGCCCGAACCTGGCAGCGGCCGCCGTCACCTTCCGAGCTCAAGGGGCTCCTCGACGACTACGTCAAGGATGAAGTCTACTACCGCGAGGCGTTGAAACTTGGCCTCGAAGCGGATGACACCGTCATAAGGCGCCGGCTCCGTCAGAAGATGGAGTTCCTGAGTGATGCAGCAAGCGAAACACTCAATCCGACCGAAGCCGAGCTAGCGGAATACCTGAACGCACACGCGGATAGGTTCGCCGTCGAGCACGCCGTCGCTTTCCGTCAGATCTATTTCAATCCGGAACGGCGTGGTGACAAGGCCAGCGATGACGCCACGAACGCGCTCGAAGTCTTGCGTTCCGATCCATCGTTGGATCCCGCGTCGGTGGGCGACGCAACGTTGCTCCCCTCCGAGTTGCCGCTCACGTCCAAAGCATCCATCAGCCAGACCTTTGGGACGAATTTCGCCGACGAGATCATTAGGGCAAATCCTGGCACCTGGGCCGGACCGTTCAAATCGAGTTTCGGGCTCCACATCGTTCGTGTCAGTGAAACCAAGCCAAGTCGCATGCCGGCGCTGGCCGAGGTACGCGAGGCAGTTGAGCGAGACTGGGCCAGCGATAAGCGCAGGGCGCTCGCGGACCGCCGGTTCAGCGAGCTCTTGAAACAATACGACGTCACCATCGAGCCCGAACCAAAGCCCGCAGGGCAGGCGTCGGCCAGTCCATGATCCGCCCTGCGTTCATTCTCGCCTGCCTTCTGCAAGCCCTCGTGGCCCTACCCGCACCGGCCCATGAGCTGCGCCCGGCTTATCTCGACATCCGCGAGACGGCGCCCGACGATTTCGCCGTCGTGTGGAAGGTGCCGGCCCGTGGCGATCTCCGTCTCGGCCTCTACGTGCGAATGCCGGACGCATGCAAGCCGAAAAGCGAGCCCGTTGGCTCGGTTGAGGACGGTGCTTTTTTCGAAAGATGGAGCATGATTTGCGCTGGCGGCCTCAAAGGGCATGAGATCGCCATTGATGGCCTGCGATCCACGCTCACAGACGCGCTGGCGCGCATCGAGTATCGGGACGGCTCAATGCAGATCGCGCGGCTGACACCCGAGGCAACCGCAATTCATCGCTTCGGGTGTCCAGACCACGTTCGAGGTGGCGCAGACCTATTTTGTGCTCGGCATCGAGCACATTCTGACGGGTTTTGATCATCTGCTGTTTGTCCTGGCTCTCATCCTCCTCATCCGCGACCGCTGGATGCTGGTGAAGACCATCACGGCCTTCACGGTCGCGCACAGCATCACGCTCGCCGGAGCGGCGCTCGGCTATTTCAGCCTTCCGCAGCCGCCGGTAGAAGCAACTATCGCACTCAGTATCGCGTTCGTCGCAAGGGAGTTAGCTCGGACCCAGACCGGCGAGCGCCGCTTGTCCGAGAGCTATCCCTGGGTGATTGCTTTCGCCTTCGGGCTGCTGCACGGGTTCGGCTTCGCGGGGGCGCTCAAGGAAATCGGGTTGCCGCAAACCGATGTCCCCTTGGCCCTCCTCACTTTCAATCTCGGTGTCGAAGCGGGTCAGCTCATGTTCGTTGCTGCAGTCCTGCTCGCCTACCGGGCTATCAAAGCGCTCTACGAAGTCCCCGCTGCGGCGGGGCGCACCGCCGCTGCCTACGGCATCGGCTCAATCGCGACATTCTGGCTCGTTTCGCGCATAGCCAGCTTTTGAACCCCGCGCGGCACTTGCGCTTCTGGCCTACGCTGTCTTTGGCACCCGCTCGGGCTTTCACGACCCAGCGACCGTCAAGCATGTATATAAATGGGCAGGCTGCGCCTTAACATCTCCACCGGCGCGGTATATTGAGCGGGTAGGTCCGCATAGGTTCGAGTCGCGCCTCCTCCGGGGCGAGGCCGCCGTCATAGCGCCGGGACAGCAACGACGTGCAGGATTGGCTTTTCAGGCGTGGGCGTCGCGAGCGGGTCGTCGATTGGCTCGGCCTCGATTCCAGGATCAATTCAACGCTCGCCGAGACGTGGGCGTGGTTCCGCGATTTCTGGAACGCCGGCACCAGCTTTTTCGCCCGCTTCAGGCTCAGCGGCTGGAAGCGCCTGCTCAACGAGGCGGCCTCCGAAGGGCTGACGCTCTGCGCCGGCGGCTTCATCGTCATGTTCGCGCTCGCCCTCCCGGCCTTCCAGGAGTTCAACGAGGGCAAGTTCCTCTCCGGGCAGTTCGCCGTCAAATTCCTCGATCAGAACGGCAACGAGATCGGCAAGCGCGGCATCCTGCACAACGACGCCGTGCCGCTCGACGACATCCCCGATGCGATGGTCAAGGCGGCGCTGGCCACCGAGGACCGGCGCTTCTTCGAGCACTGGGGTATCGACGTCTACGGCACGTTCCGCGCGCTCGCGACCAATCTGCAGGCAAACGAGGTGGTGCAAGGCGGCTCGTCGATAACCCAGCAGGTGGCCAAGAACCTGTTCCTGTCCTCCGAGCGCTCCCTGCAGCGCAAGATCAAGGAAGCCTTTCTCGCCCTGCTGCTGGAGAGCCGCTTCACCAAGCGCGAGATCCTGAAATTCTATTTCGACCGCGCCTACATGGGCGGCGGCGCCTTCGGCGTCGAGGCGGCGGCGCAGTACTACTTCGGCAAGTCCGTGCGGCAGATCAATCTCGCCGAAGCCGCGCTCCTCGCCGGCCTGTTCAAGGCGCCGACGAAGTACGCGCCGCACGTCAACCTGCCGGCCTCGCGCGCGCGCACCAACGAGGTCTTGAACAATCTCGTCGAAGCGGGCTTCTACACCTCCGGTCAGGTGCACTGGGCGCGCGTGCATCCCGCCAAGACCATCGAGAACCGCAATCCCAACAGCGCCGACTGGTTCCTCGACTGGGCCTTCGAGGAGGTGCAGCGCATCGCCACCGGCCGCGGCGCCTACGTGCTTACGGCCCGCACCACCGTCGACCTCAACATGCAGAAGACGACCGACGAGGCGCTCACCTCGGCACTCGCCAAGTACCGCGGCAACCGCATCACCAGTGGCGCCATCGTGCTGATGGAGACGGACGGCGCGGTGCGCGCCATCACCGGCGGCCCGGACTACGGCGAGAGCCAATTCAATCGTGCCACACACGCGCGTCGCCAGCCCGGCTCCTCGTTCAAGGTCTACGTCTATGCCGCCGCGCTCGAGAACGGCTACACGCCGACCACCTCGGTGCGCGACGCCTCGCGCAGTTGCGGTCGCTGGCATCCGCAGAATTACGGCGGCAGTCACGGCGGCGGCGGCCGCATGCCGCTGTGGAATGCGCTCGCCAAGTCGCTCAACACCGTGGCCGCCGAGCTGTCCTTTGCCGTTGGGCGCGACAAGGTGATCGAGATGACCCGCCGTGTCGGCATCACCGGCATCCGCAAGACCTGCTCGATGGCGCTCGGCGACTACGGCATCAGCCCGCTCGAGCACGCCGGCGGTATCGCCACCTTCGCCAATGGCGGCAGGCTCGCCAAGCCCTACGCCATCCTCGATCTGGTCAGCTCCAAGGGCGATCTCGTCTACAGCCGCGACCGCGACGAGCCGGAGGCCCCGCAGGTCGTCGAGCGCAAGGTCGCCGAAGGCCTCAACTGGATGATGAACAAGGTCATCACCGAGGGCACGGGACAGCGGGCGCAGCTCGATTTTACCAACGTCGCCGGCAAGACCGGCACCTCGACCGGACCCAAGGACGTCTGGTTCGTCGGCTTCACCGGCAAGTACGTGGGCGCCGTCTGGCTCGGCAACGACGACAACCGTCCGATGTCGGGCGGCACGACGGGCGGCGTTTTCGCCTCGCCGGTCTGGCATTCGGTCATGTCGGTCGTGCATACCGACATGAACATCCCCACCATCCCGGGGCTGGAGCCGCACCCGGTGCAGGTCGCCGAGCAGCAGCGCATCGCCGCCATGCGCCCCGAGGGTGCGCCGGACACGCCGGAAGCCCAGCGCACGACCTCGAGCCTCATGTCCGACCAGGCGCGCGAAGCGCTGCGCAAAGTTGCGCAAGCGCTGCGCAAGGCCGGCGGCATCGCCGAACCGCCACCCGTGAAGCCACCCACCAGCACCGGGACCAACCCGGCAAAGCCAGCGCCCCCGGCGCCGCCCAGCAAACGCGCCGACGGCACGTCCCCCGGCCTCACCGACCAACGCCGCACCACGCTAGGCGTGGCGCAACCACCGCTCGAGGGGACGACGCCACGTGCTGTACCCTAGCGCTCTGACGCCGCTGCATCTTGGCCTGCACAGGATGCGTAAGCGCGTTTCGATGGTCATCGGCATCCTCGGCGACTGGGCGGCGTTCATCGGCGCCGTGCTCATCCTCGGTCTCGGATCGAGCTGGTACATGATCGACGTCGGCACGCGGCTGACAACCGAGCAGCATGGACCGTGGATGGGGTGGACCTCCTCCGGCCGCGCTGACGCCGACCCATATACGCGCGCACATTTTGCCCGGCTCGGCACGCTGCAGCTCACGACCGAGATCGCGCTCACCTACGTCGCCTACACCGACAGCGACGGCAATCGGCTGCATTCCTCGTGCGACTACAGCATCGAGGGACGCGAGCCTGGCAATCACTGGTGGAGCCTCACCGTCTTCAACGATCGTGGCGAGCTCATCGCCAATGCCGCCCAGCGCTACGCTTACACCAGCGAGTCCATCGCGCTGCGCCCCGACGGCACATTCGCCGTGACGCTGGCGCGCGAAGCCAGCCCCGGCAACTGGCTGCCGACCGGCGGCGCGGGGCGCCTCGCCTTGATGTTCACGACTTTCGACGCGGCGACGCCCATGCTCGGCAAGACAGAGGAAGAGCCCAAGCAGTTGCCTCTCATCCGTCGGGTGCAATGCCGATGAAAGTGCCCAGCATCCTCAAGGACGCCAATTGGCAGCTCATCCTGGCGGCGCCCGTCGCCGCCGGCATCCTGCACATCTGCGCAACGCTCGCCGCGCCGTACCTCACCGCCGCGTCGGCCTACAGCCGGCTCGCCCCCGGCCTGCCGGTCAACAGCATGCAGTTGTTAAGCGTGTCGGCACCCGGCGTCGAACCGCTGCCGTTCCTGTCGCCCGATGCACGCTACGCCATGTGCCGCTTCAACACCGCCGGCGGACCCGTCACCGTGTCGGCGATCCTGCCGCCCGACCTCGGCTGGACGCTCACCGTCGTCACGCCGCAGGGCGACAACATCTACGCCACCGCTTCGGTGCCGTCGCGGCCGACCCCGGTATCCGTCGTGCTGGTGCCTTCCGAAGAAGCATTTCTCGGCGTCACGCCCGAGGCACGCGGCATCGCGCGCGACGTGCAACCGCCCACACCGATCTCCGCCACGCGCGGCATCGTCGTGGTACGAGGCCCCGACAAGGGATTCTCATACCAGCGCCACGTGGACGCGGTGCTCAAGGACGCGCGCTGCACGGCGCGTTCCTTCTAGTCCTCCGAATACGCGGAATTACTCCGCCAGCTCGAGCACGTCGCGGCTGGTCCGCCGCTCGTCGGCCGATGCGCGGGTGACGGCATGCGCCTCTTCCCAGCGCTCATAGCGCACGCCGGGAAAAATGATGACTTGGGCGGAGGCGCCCGCACGCGCGCCGGCGCTGTCGCCGGATCGGTACTCAGGGGTACGAAAGCTGAGTATCTGTGCCATGCGCTTCCCCCGTGACATGGCGGCCCTCGATTCGCTCCTGCCGTCAAGCGATGGCGGCACGAGCCGTGAGAATCACAGTGTACAAGTTGGCAAGGGCGGACGTTACCGAAGCCTTAAGCCCGCATTCGGGTTAGGCGGACCCTGTGACAATACTGTCGCCGAGGAAGTGGCGGCCCCTGCGGTCCTCGACCTCGATCAGCCATAGGTCGGAATCGAAGCGCGCCTCGCGGGCGAGGAAGGCATCGGCTTTTTCGTTTTCGATGCCGGTCGGTGAGAGCAGGGCCATCCAGCGGCGGTCGCTCTCGGCGCCTTCGAGGCCGGCGGGGGCGGGGCCGAAGACGAAGCAGATGCCATCGAGCCGGTCGACCTTGATGAAGATGGCCCCGGCATCGTCGTCGCCATGGCGCACCACCACCGCCGAGGCGCCTTCAACGGCGCACCGGCGGAGATAGGCCTTCACCCAGAATTCTGCGCGCAGTCGCATGACGCCACTCTAGAGGCGGCGAACGCGCTGGCAAGGTCAGGGTGCCCTGGCAAGGCGACCGTCTCCGGAAAGGCGGGCGAGGCGCGAGATCAGGGGGCCGGAGACGCGGCCTGTCTCGGGCAGCGCCTGATCGTCCTCGAAGGCGCGGATGGCGCGCGTCGTCTCCGGCGTTAACCGGCCGTTGGCGGGGCCCGCCTTGTAGCCGAGCTTGGCCAGCGAGCGCTGCACCGAGCGGATCACGTCCTGCGCCTCCGCCGTCTCGGTCTTGACGCCCTTACCCTTGCCGGCCTCGCCGAGAATGATCGCCTTCAGCAGTGCCTGGCTGGGGCGCGCCGTCAACGCGAGGCCGTGGTCGTGCTCGTAGGCCATGATAGCGCCGCGCGTCATGACCCCGGCGAGGCCGTCGCGGGCGCCCGTCTCGTAGCCGCGGATCTGCAGCTCGCGCTGCACGGCGCGCGTCACCTCTTGCTGGCTCGTTGCTTTGGCGGGTGCGCTGCTCGCGGCCAGCGCCGCCAGGTCGAGGCTGCTGCCCTGGGGGTTGGCGGGCCTTGGGTGACCGATCGAGCCCGTGTCGCCGAACTCCGCCGCCTCGATGGCGGCGATGTTCCAGGCTTCGCTGGCGCTCGGCTGTCCGCTGTGCGCACGGCGCTCGTTTGCCTGCATGAAGAAGACGTTCGCCGCAACGCCTCCGGTCAACGTCAGGAAGGCCAAGAGTTGCAACGTCACCTTGTTCGACGGCATCACCACACCCCTACGCGCCGCTTACTACGTTGGGGAACTATGCAAGGCAGGTCGTAAACGTTCGCTTAACTCTCATTGACGGAACCTTGCGGGCGGCGGGCCTCATCCTGCCGCGCCATCGCCGCAGGTGTGTAGGATTTGCTTATTTTTGCGCGCAATTTTACCGCTTGCATGAGGCAGTTTGTTGAGACCGCTCTGCTATTCAAGATGCAGGGAAATGGGGACCAGGTTGGAGACACCAACATGTCCATACTGAAGATAGGCATCCTCGTCGCTGTCGTCGTCGCCGTGCTACCGGCCGATCGCGATCAGCAGGTCGCGCTGTACGACCGTGCCGCCTCGGCGGTGCACTGGACGGCGACGTTCTGCGATCGTAACGGTCCGACCTGCGAGCAGGCCGGCGTCCTGTGGGCCGGCTTCGTCAAGAAGGCGCAGTTCGGCGCCGCGATGGCCTACGAGCTGGCGATGAAGCAGACCGGTCGTGATACGGCCAGCGCGTCACGCCGCAGCCTGATCGAGCCGACCGTCGACATGACGCCGCGCGGCACACTGCGCGCCGAGGACTTGGAGCCCGTGTGGCGCGGTTCTTCGCGCGGCGGCATCTGAGCTAGAGCATTTCACCGCGCACGACGGGCCGGCGCCCCAACGCCGGCCCTTGCGCGTTTGGCTTCCGGCAACCTATGTGAAGTCATGGCCAGCCAGGAAAGACGAGCCGCCGTGCCGACAGCAGCCGATATAACGGCCGACTTCTCCCTGCTCGACGATTGGGAGGATCGCTACCGCTATCTGATCGAGCTCGGCCGCACCCTGCCGCCGCTGCCCGAAGCGCTGCGGACTGACTCGAACAAGGTGCGCGGCTGCGCCAGCCAGGTCTGGCTCGCCACCGACATTCAGCGCCGCAACGGGACTCCGGTCTTCACCTTCCTCGCCGACAGCGACGCGCACATCGTACGCGGCCTCATCGCCATCCTCTCCGCCATCTACAACGACCGGCCGCTCGACGAGGCGCTGTCCATCGATCCCGACCCTATTTTCGATGGCTTGGGGCTGAAGGAGCATCTCACCCCGCAGCGCTCCAACGGGCTTGCGTCGATGGTGGCGCGCATCCGCGCCGAAGCTACCGCCGCCGAGGCGCAATCCGCGGGCGCAGGCTAAGTCGTTTCGCCCGGCACCTCGAACAACGGCCGGTAGCCTTCGCTGCCCCAATGGCGCACGCCGGCGGATTTTCCGCTCGCCGCCGCCGGCTTCTCCAGGCCGTAATGGCGCGCAAGGCTCGTCAGCGCCAGTTGCAGCACAATCTTGCCGGACCGCTGCGGCCACCCGGCAGCGCGCTCTGCCGCCTCCAGGCCTTTCAAGTGGCAGCACACATCGATCAGCACCCCGCTCAGCTCGGGGCCGACGGCCGCCAGCGCCCGGCGCACGCGCTCGCCCGCCGCCGCAGCGGCGTCGCGCATGTCGGCGCCGGCCGCGCGTGTCGCCCCGTAGCGGCGACCGCGTTGCATGGGCGCCGACGAAGACCAGTTCATCGTTGTGCGCGGGGTCATCTGCGCGAACCAGAAGTCGGCGCGCAGCCGTTCGCCGGCGTCGAACTGGGTTTGTGAGATCATCGCTTCGCCGCTGCGATCCTTGCGCCGCCGCAGCCACGCTATGGGGCTTTCATCGGCGTTGACGCCGGCGCAGGCGCGCGATCGCGCAGCCCGCGGCTTTTCGGGACTTGCCGCCATTCGCCTCAGCTCACTGATTTTGCCAGAAGGTAGTGCGCTGCGTTAGCGCCGGCACCGCCCACTCGAGGAGGTCGAGGGCACGGTCGAAAATCGGGTCGTCGCGCCGATCCTCGATGACGCCGCAAGCGTGGGCCACCGTGGTGCGATCGCGTTCGAACAAGCGCCCGGTCTCGGTAAGAAGTCAGCCCGCAACCAACGTGTGCAAGATACATGGCGACCTGCCGGGCCAGTGCAACCTTGGCGCGTCCGCGCGTCGTGCGCCGCAGATCCTTGTAGGCGATACCGAAGACCTGAATGACAGCTTGCTCGATGGCCTCGCGCGGGACATTCGCCGGCGTGCGTCTGAGGTAACGATGCGGGGCATTGGGAGACTGACACGACGACCGCTGCAACATCTGTACACTCTCGAATAGCCCCTGCATCGACCTGACGTTGATCATACGGGCGAAGCGCTACTGCCTGGTGTGCAAACTAGCCGGCCAGTGAACGAGGGGGATAAATCGCGGCGCGGCGGTGAAATCCCCGCCGCCGACGGCGGTGCGAAGGTTATGGCTCCCTTTCGGAGCTTCCTTCCATGCCGATGCAGAATGCGATGGTCCCGCCACCCCGTGCCGCGGCGAGCTACCAGCGTGCCCGCGATCTGCCGAGGTTGTTGCCGCTGTGGCCGCACGAGATCGAGACCACGAGCGTCGCCGAGCACGGTCGCCTGCTCGCCCGCATGCGGCGCGCGCTGCGCATGGAAAGGCAACGCGGGATCGCCGGGCATTGGACCTATGACTTGGCGCGACACGCTCAGTTGCTGTGCGCCTATCGTGCCGAGACTGCCGCGTACGGCCGCCGCCTCAAGGCGGCGCGCTCGTAGCAGGGTGTTAGGCGGAAGCTATTTGCCGTCGCGGCGCGTACCGAGGCCCATCTTCTTGGCAAGATCGGAGCGCGCCCGCGCATAGTTGGGGGCCACCATCGGATAGTCGTGCGGCAGACCCCACTTCTCCCGATACTCTTCCGGCGACAGGTTGTAGTGCGTGCGCAGGTGGCGCTTCAGTGACTTGAACTTCTTGCCGTCCTCGAGGCAGATCAAGTAGTCGGGCATCACCGACTTTTTCACCGGCACTTTCGGCTTTTGCTCCTCGCGCTCCGCGGGTATTGCGCCGCCGCTCGCGCGGCTGAGCGCGGCATGCGTCTCGCTGATCAGATGTGGAAGCTCGCTGGCGACGACGGAGTTGTTGCTGACATAGGCCGAAACAATCTTGGCGGTCAGCTCGACCAGTTCCGGTTGCGTTGCGTCGTCCAATTCAAGCCTCCAGCAGCGCTAAAAAATTGTCTTGGCAATGCAGTGACGCGCAACCTCAGGCCAATACCTCGGTCGACTAGACGTCAGGCCAACTGAACTTGCGCAAGTCATATATCTAGACGGTTTAACCGGGGAATATGTCTCCGAGCGCGCAGCTTTCGCATCGGAAGAAAGTAATGTCAACAAGAAGGCGAGCATATAACCTTTACATGCCTAATGTTAAGGCCCGTTGCCGATGCTCCCTCCGTTTCTTAACGGCGTTCGTCGACGCCGTATTCACGCATGCGCTTGAATTGTGCTGGAAAACCGAAGTGTACAGGCCGGCAAGGGTGCCGATAACTCACGAGCAATCAGAAGCCGCGACCCAGCCTGTAGTTTTCGCCTGCACTGGTGATCAGTTTTCCTTATTGCCGCCGCCGCGTGTACTTCAAAACGATAGACATCCTGAAAGTTCTTCGGCCGCCCCGAATGTTGACAAGGATGCCAGCTAGCAATCTCATCCACGGCCACTACGAAGAAGAGCGTCCTTTGCCGGCCGGACCAGGGCCCACCCCCAGCCCTTAGCCGCCATCTCGCGGCCCCCCATATTGCTCGCAAGCCAAGCGCGGAGAGATCGATGCACGTCCCTGCCCACCGCCATGCCTTCGTCAAACCACCGCGCGCTGCCCGCCGTCCCACCGTGGCTACCTGGCATGGCGTCGAGCTGGTCGACGACTATGCCTGGCTGAAGGCGGAGAACTGGCAGGACGTCATGCGCGAGCCCGCCGTTCTCGACGCGGAGATCCGCGCCTACCTCGACGCCGAGAACGCCTATTGCGAGGCGCAGCTCGCCGAGACGCGACCGCTGCAGGACGAGCTTTTCAACGAGATGCGCGGCCGTCTCAAAGAGGACGACAGCTCGGTCCCCGCGCCCGATGGAGCATTCGCATACTCCACCAAATTCGTCGCCGGAGGGCAGTATCCGCTCGTCTGCCGTCGTCAGCGCTCGGGCGAGGACGAGCATGTTCTGCTCGACGGCAATGTCGAGGCCGAGGGTAAGGCCTATTGGGATCTCGGCGGCTTCCACCATAGTCCCGACCATAAGCTGCTCGCCTACGCCAGCGACGATAAGGGCTCGGAGCTGTACACCATTCGCGTGCGCGATCTCGCCACTGGCAAGGATCTGGCCGACAGCATCCCCGACACGCGCGGCGGCGTCGTATGGGCGAACGACAGCAAGACACTCTTCTATGTGCGCCTCGATGAGCATCACCGTCCGCTGCTCGTCTACCGCCACGTCGTCGGCACGCCGGTCGAGGACGATGTCCTCGTCTATGCGGAGAAGGATATCGGCTTTTACGTCGCCATCTCCTCCACCCAATCGGCGAAATACCTGCTCATCGACGCGCACGACCACCAGACGAGCGAGGCGCACCTGGTCGATGCTGATGCGCCGCTCACGGCGCCGCGCGTGGTGGAGCCACGCAAGATCGGCCATGAGTATTCGGTCGAGCACCACGGCGACAAACTGATCATCACGACCAATTCGCAGGGCGCCGAGGACTTCCGCATCGTCGAGGCGCCCGTCGCCGATCCGCGCGTGGCGAACTGGCGCGAAATCATCGCGCACCGGCCCGGGTGCCTGGTGCTCGATACCATCCTCTACCGCGAGCATATGGTGCGGCTCGAGCGCGAGAACGGACTGCCGCGCATCGTCGTACGCCGTCTAGCCGACGGCGCCGAGCACCTCATCGCCTTCCCGGAAGAAGCCTATTCTCTTGGCATCTCGCCCGGCTACGAGTTCGACACCACGACGACGCGTTTCGTCTACTCGTCGATGACGACGCCGGCCGAGACCTACGACTACGATATGGAGACGCGCGCACGCACGCTGCGCAAACGCCAGCAGGTGCCGAGCGGACACAACCCGTCCGACTACGTGACGCGCCGGCTCTATGCGCCCGCCGCCGATGGCGAGACCGTGCCCGTGTCGATCCTCTATCGCCGCGATACGCCGCTCGACGGCTCGGCGCCCGTGCTTCTCTACGGCTACGGCGCGTACGGCATCTCCATCCCAGCCTCGTTCTCGACAACACGGCTGTCGCTTGTCGACCGCGGCTTCATCTACGCCATCGCGCACATTCGCGGCGGCAAGGACAAGGGCTATCACTGGTACACGGACGGCAAGCTGTCGCATAAGGTGAACACTTTTTCCGACTTCATCACGGCGGGAGAGTTCCTCGTCGACCAGGGGCTGACGCGGCGCGGTCGCATCGTCGCCAACGGCGGTTCGGCGGGCGGCATGCTGATGGGCGTCGTTGCCAACATGGCCCCGGAGCTGTTTCTCGGCATCATCGCCGACGTGCCGTTCGTCGACGTGCTCAACACCATGCTCGACAAGGATCTGCCGCTGACGCCGCCCGAATGGCCCGAGTGGGGCAACCCCATTACCCGCCGCGACGAGTTCGAGACCATCCACTCCTACAGCCCCTACGAGAACGTGGAGGCGAAGGCCTATCCGCACATCTTCGCCTACGGCGGCCTCACCGATCCGCGCGTCACCTATTGGGAGCCGGCGAAGTGGGTTGCGCGTCTGCGCGACAAGAACACATCCGACAATCTGATCCTGCTGAAGATCAACATGGAGGCCGGCCACGGCGGCGCCTCGGGCCGCTACGAGCAGTTGCGCGAGATGGCCGCCGACTATGCCTTCGCGCTGAAGATTGCCGGGCCGCAGGCGCCTGCCGGACAAAAAGAAAGGGCGGCCTGAAGCCGCCCTTGTCGTGCGTCTGAGCTGAAAAAGAGAAAGGCCGCTTGCGCGGCCTTTCGTATTAAGAAGCTTTGCTTCTAGGCGGCCTTCTCACTGAAGGCCGTCAGCTTCTTATCCTCCTCGAGCTCGCCGGCGGACTTCAGCGCAATGCCGATGTACCGCACTCTCCCTGCTATGCGTGCTTTCTGTACTCCGAGCTCACCAAACTCCCGACCGAATGTCGGCAGTGCAAGCGGCTCCTTCTGCTGTTCTTCACACCAAGCACAGTAGTCCTCGTATAGCGAAGTTGCAGTCAAGCTCGATCCATCTTGAGTTTCAATTCTCTCCTTATAGAAGCGCTCCACGTCGTTCTCGGGAGCAATCATCCTTTGGGCCGGCGGAGCAGACCTGTTGTCGTTCGCGCCGGAACGCGGCTTTGCTATCGCAACGGCCACAGGGGCCGCCACCGCTGCCGCAGCGGTGCTGACCGGCACCACACGTGGTGCGGCCGGCGCGTGGCTCTCGTAGAGGCGCCACTGGCTAAAAGCGATATACATACCGAAACCCGAACCAACCTCGAGCAGCAAGGCGACGAAGACCGTTAGCGCGGTCTGCACGTCCTCGACCTTGATGTTCGGCGCGATGATCGCAGCGAGCTTGGCCAGAACCGCAGCTTGCGGATCGGCTTCCGTCATCACCGCGGCACCGGTCACGTTGGTCATCTTGCCTTGGATGTCGGCTATGCGTGCTTCGAGCGCGACTGACTGCTGCGCGGAAGCAAACTCGGCAGAAAGTGCGTTGTACTTCTGGCAAAAGCTACGGCCCTTGCTGCCGCTGACCTTGCTGCAGCTCTCGGTGTAGGTCCACGCGCGATCGTTCTTCAAGGTATCGATGTCGGCCTGAACCGCCTGAGCAGGGCGGTGCTGCGGAATCCAGGACAATTGCTCCTGAGCCCGAGCCAAGTCGGCGCGATGATCCTTGTAGCTGTCGGCAGTGGCGGTGCGCTGTCCGGCGGTATCGAGCCGGTTGAGCGCCGCATGGCCGAGCGCAGAGGTCAGCGAGTAGCTCGTGACCACGACCCACACGATGGCGGAGGCGATTGCCTGCGACCACATTTTATTGCGTATAGCGGCGAAGAAAAAGAAAGGCACGAGTGCCTTCATGCAGTCCGCGGCCGCGCTGGCCGCTCCGTAGATCTGGCCGTCGAACTCGGTCCTGCCGAGACTGAAGCCAAATCGCCAGTTCATCGCGCACGAAACGGCGAGTAGAACGCCGGCCGCGAGAACCCCCAACACGCCTAGAGCATGTCTCATGTTTGCCCTCATGAATTATGTTCGCCGGCTTTGACGCCTCCACGCGCCGGCGCTTTCTTGTCCTGTCCGAGCGGGCTACCGGGACAGACTTCTCCGTCTCCAACGAGATACTGGGCACTTCGCACGGGAGCGTTCGCTCGTTCGGCCCGTTGAGCTCCGGCGCCATTCCCCAATGGCATCCGGCAGACCGGCGATCTCACGCTTCGACGATGTACCGAGAGCTGGAGCCTCTTCCCGGGGGGCTGTCAGGCGCAGGCGGCATCGCCGCTCGATGTCCCCTGTGCGCAACTTTCCCCACGAGCCGAGGCGACAAGTTTACAGACGCAGTACGGCCCCCTCAGTTGCCTTTGCTACGCGATTCGAAATCTTTTGTTAAGGGAATCAGCCTCGTAGCCCCAGGCGGCCAGATTTCGGGCTCAATTGGCCGTACCGCCGGCAAGTTCGACTGTCCACAGGCTGTCCCCCGGCTGAACGCAGCTTACCCCCAGGGGCCGCGACTTTTGCACCGCCTCCGCGAGTCCCCCAACCGAGAGTCCCCCAACGAAAGTTAGCCTGACCGGTTGCATAACCCCGTGGGCGGACCTAAATTGGTTAAACGTTTGAAGCCACTTAAGAACGAAGTTATTTGGCGGCGCATCTTAAGTTCATTGTCACCGCTTGTATTTAGGGTGACACGTTGAACTGATTAATGCCGTCGTACGTTCCTGAACCGCATGCAATTTTGGGCGGCAGGAAGCGCAGGGAGTGGACAGATATGCGTGGCCTTGGCGGCTTCGTATTGTTGGCGGGCATCGGGGTCGGCCTGTTCGTTTATTTTCCAGCGCCCGTCGACCGCGACACATCACTCGAGCAAGCACAGCGCGTCGTCGCCGATCGCATAGCGACGCGCGAGGCGCGCAAGACTTCGAACATCGCGCGCAAAGCGCCGGCCGCATCTTCGCGCCTTGCCAGCTTCTCGCCAGCAGCTCAGCTCGCCGCTCCGTCGCCCAAGTCGCGCGTCGCCGCAGCGGCGATCGCGCCGCCGCTCGCCACCGCGACCAAGATCGACCCGGTGCCGAGCTGGCAGACGAATGTCGTGCCGACCGCCGACGTCGGTGGGCCACCGGCCTCGCTCGATCCCACCGATCCTGAAAGCCGCTACAAGCTGGTCGTCGACATTCAGCAGCAGTTGAAGCGCGTCGGTTGCTACTGGGGCCGCACCAACGGCGCTTGGAACAACAACACACGCGAGGCGATGCACTCGTTCACGGCGAACACCAACGCCGCCCTCCCGGTCGACAAGCCCGATTACCTGCTGCTGTCGCTGCTCAAATCTCACAACGGCCGCTCGTGTGGCACGCCCGAGACGACGACCGTCGCGGCGCCGGCGCGCGGCAAGAACGAAGCCGTCGCCGCTGCCCAGCCGGAAGTGCTGCCGTGGAAGGCGGGGCCGGCCGCGCAAGGCGGAACGCGCCTCTACACACCGCTGCCGAACAGCGTCGTCTCGGCAGAGCCGCTGCCTGGACGCATGGCCATCGGCGGTCCGAGAGATCTTCCGCCAGCAGCCCAGGCGCCGCTCATCCCTGGTGGCCCACCAGGAACCGCCCCAGGTCAGCCGAATGTCGCTACCGCTGCTCTCGACCCGGGCGCCTCCCGTCCGGCCTCTGTGTCGCCTTCGGCCGCTCCGAAACCTCGCCAGGCCTACAAGAAGTCGCGCCGCAGCGGGCCGGGAACGCCTCGCTACAATCTCATGCTGAGCCTCGGCGGAGTCTACTGAGCCGCCGGCTCCGAGGTCTGCTCTCCTAGCCAACTCAGGTAATCGGCCGATCCGCCGATGATCGGGACGACGAGCAGTGCCGGGTTCGTATACGTATGCAGCGCCTTCGCCGCGGCGATTGTCGGATCCGCCAGGCCCGCACGCGTCTTGATGATCATCACAACCTCCGTGTCGCGGGCTATCGCGCCTTCCCAACGATAAATTGACGTCATGCCGGGCAGGATGTTGACGCAGGCTGCCAGCCGCCGCTCGACCAACTCGCGCCCGACCGCCTCGGCGGCATCGAGCGAGGGGAAAGTCGAATAGACGAGAACGGGCTTGTCGTTTTCGTGCACTTGAGCCAGCCTCCCACGCCTTGCCTCGCGAACCATAACAACCATGCCGAAGCCGAAAACGAAATTCGACAAGATTGCCTTCGTGGCAAGCGAGATGCCGGAGGCCAGCGCCGCCCTGGGGCGCCTCACCGAGCGGTATGGCGACTGCGATCCGGCCGAAGCGGATGCCATCGTCGCCCTCGGCGGCGACGGGCACATGCTGCAGACGCTGCACCGCTTCATGAACGACGGCGTGCCGATCTATGGCATGAACCGCGGCTCGGTCGGCTTCCTGATGAACGACTACAGCGAGGAAGATCTGCACCGGCGGCTCGCCGAGGCCGACATCAGCCGCATCCATCCATTGTCGATGATCGCCTACGACAAGGCCGGCAAGGCGCACAAGGCGCTCGCCGTCAACGAGGTATCGCTGTTCCGCGAGCGGCATCAGGCAGCCAAGTTGCGTATCCTCGTCGACGACACGGTGCGCATGGAGGAGCTTGTCTGCGACGGCGTCCTGGTGGCGACGCCGGCCGGCTCGACCGCCTACAATCTTTCCGCGCACGGGCCGATCCTGCCGATCAATGCGCCGCTTCTGGCCTGACGCCGATCAGCCCGTTCCGCCCACGCCGCTGGCGCGGCGCGCTGCTGCCGAACAAGGTGCATATCTCGATCGAAGTGTTGGAATCCGACAAGCGCCCGGTGAGCGCCGTCGCCGATCATTTCGAGACGCGCGGCGTCAGCCGCGTGGAGGTCGAGAAGGCCCGCAACGTCGAACTTTTCATGATGTTCGACCCCGACCACAGCCTCGATGAGCGGGTGCTGGCCGAGCAGTTTCGCTATTGAGTGCGCTTGTCAGCCTTAGCGACCTCGACCTGGGCCTGCCAGGCCATCGCCGTGGTGTCCGGCGCCGGGCTGCCGGCTTCCTTCATTGGCGGGGCGCGGGGCTTGACGTCGAGCCCGATGGCGACGAGGCGCGGCGGCGCGCGTAGCGCGCCCGAGAGGCGCCGATAGAATTGTGCGACCGTGACTGCGTCTTTGCTTTCAGTCGTCAGCGCTGCCGCGCTGCCTAGAAGCGTAGGGAAACGCTGTTCTAGCGCCGCATCGGGCGCCTCGCCCACGGCTTCGATGAGCTCGATGGCCGTCGAGGCGCCGAAGACGTGCGCGATGTAAAGGTCGCCGGCAGTCGGCGCCCTATGCAGCGCCGCGCGCATGACGGCTGCGTTGCGTACGGCAGCGGTATAGGCCATGCGCGCCGCGAAATCGTCATCGGCTCGCGCCGCCATGACACGCGGTCGGTCAGCCGGTGTCGGTAGGTAGTAGCGACCGCCGCTGGTGACGAAAACGCGGGCGCCGATCGTCTCGGCTACCTCGGCGTTCTCGTGCAACGCGCGCAGCCAGGCATGCTCGCCGAAACGAAACGATCCCTCGAGCGGCTCGGCGAGCGGGGCGGTGGCGGCGGCTGGCGCAGCGATCTCGTGCACATTCCGCGGCGGCTCGGTGGCGGCCGTCGAGACCGCCAACGACAGCAGCATGGCGAGCTGCACAGGAACGTCGAATAACGAACTCAAGCGCGTCACTCCGCAATGAGGAGTCGCCGCAGGGGGCTGCGCCCAATCACAGGGCGTCACGCTAAGATTACGGAAAGAATGGTGAAGACCGCGTTAACAGCCGTCCGGCGGCGGCACAGACGTGAAAATAAAGACCCGTCGTGCCTCTACTCGCGCCAGCGACTGACGATCTCGGCCAGCGCGGGGCGCTCGCGCTCGTCGGAGCGCTCCGTCGGCGTGCCGACGTAGATAAAGCCGGCGATGCGTTCATTGTCGGCAAGGTGCAGTGCCGCGCCCACCGCGGCGTTGTAGGCAATCCATTCGGTGATCCACGACGTCCCGTAGCCGAGCGCGTTGGCGGCAAGGCATAGGTTGAGGCACGCGGCCCCGGCGGAGAGAACCTGCTCCCACTCGGGAGCGCTGCGATGCGCCGTAACCCGCGACACCACGGCGATGACCAGCGGCGCGCGCATGAGCCGCGTGCGCTCAGTCTCCAACCGTACGTGGGAAGGCGGCTCCTTCTCGGCGGCGATGCAGGCTTCGGCGACAACCTCGCCGAGCCGCGCGCGTGCCTCCCCCTCCAGAACGATGAAGCGCCAGGGCGCCAACTTCTTGTGATCGGGCACGCGCGAGGCGATGGTGAGGATCGTGTCGAGCTCCGCCGGGCTCGGCCCGGGCTCGACGAGCCGGTCCGGCTTCACTGAGCGGCGGGCCGCGAGAAAAGCGATGATGGGATTCTCCATGGGCCGCACTCCTAGCGCCCCGAACAGCCTGCTGCCAAGTGCCAATCAGGCGCATGCCAGCGGCGTTAAGCAGCGGTGATTGTGGCAGCGGACACCGATACCGCGGCGCCCCGGGATGGGCTATCTTCCCCCGAATCCACGTCCTACCGCTGATCGCGGATAGACGATAAGGAACTCCATGCGTCACCCATCGAAGCTGCTCGTCACGAGCTTCTCCGCCCTTGCACTGCTGTTAGCCGCCGCCGAGGCTCTCGCCCAGGATACTGCGCCGACGGCCGTCATCGTCGTTGACGGCTCCGGCTCGATGTGGGGCAACCTCGGCACTGATAAGCGTCCGAAGATCGAGATGGTGCGCGAAGCGCTGCGCGCACTGCTTCCCAGTCTGCGCACCGACGCGCGGGTTGGTCTCGCCTCGTTCGGGCATCGCCGACGCGGCAACTGCGGCGACGCCGAAGTGATCGTGCCGCCGGAGCTTGACAGTGCCGTTCGGATGTCAGTTCCCGTCGAGAAAATGAACGCCATGGGCAAGGCGCCGATTGCGCTCGCCCTGCGCGAATCCGC
>CAWEWG010000011.1:0-85962 GCA_963812795.1 uncultured Alphaproteobacteria bacterium
ACGCCGCTGCCGTTCCGCGCCGTGCCGCAGGAAACAGGCAGTAAAAATTGTGGCGCGCGAGGTGCATTCGCACGCCCAAAGAACTTGGAATGCCGCTGGTTACTGCGAAGGCGTGGGCGGGCTAGGCGCAGCGCCGCCTGTCGGCGTCAGGCGCCAGATTTTGCCGCCAACGTCGTCGGCCACCAACAAGGCCCCGGCCTTGTCGATGGCGACGCCGACCGGCCGGCCGCGGGCGTCGCCGTCAGGGTTTACAAAGCCGGTGAGCATGTCGACCGGCTAACCGGAGGGCTTGCCGCCGGTGAACGGCACAAAAATAACTTTGTAGCCGCTGAGAGACTTGCGGTTCCAGGAGCCGTGTAGGCCGATGAACACGCCGCCGCGAACGGCTCGGGCGGCAGCGCGCCTTCGCAGAGGTAAGCCCAGCGATGCGGTGTGCGGGCCGAGGCCGTAGTCGGGGGCGAGGGCCTTGGCCACGATATCAGGCCTCTGCGCCTTCACGCGCGTATCAACGTGCTGCCCCCAATAGCTGTAGGGCCAGCCGTAGAACCCACCGTCCTTCACGCTCGTCAGATAATCGGGAACGAGATCGTTGCCGATTTCATCGCGCTCGTTGACAACCGTCCACAGCACGTTTGTCGTCGGCTCCCACGCAAGCCCGTTGGGATTGCGCAGGCCCGAGGCGAACAAACGCATCTTGCCGGTTACCAGATCGAGCTCATGGATCGCGGCGCGATCCTTCTCCACGTCGAGCCCGTTCTCCCCGACGTTGCTGTTTGAGCCTACAGTCACGTAAAGCTTCTTGCCGTCTCTGCTGGCAAGGATGTTCTTCGTCCAGTGATGGTTGAGCGGGCCACCCGGCAGGTCGACGACCTTCGTCCCCTCACCCGTGATCGCACCATCCTTGTAGGGGTAGCGCACGATCGCATCGGCGTTGGCGACGTAGAAATTGTCGCCGACGAGCGCCATGCCAAACGGCGAGAAGAGATCCTTGAGGAAAACCTTGTCGACCTCAGCAACGCCGTCGCCATCGGCGTCGCGCAGCAGCCTGATGCGATTGGCACTTTGCGCCGGCCCGGTGGCGCGACGCATAGCCAACTTCATGAACCACGCCTTAATCCCGGTCTGCGCCGGCTTGGGCGGCGCGTTCGTCTCCGCCACGAGCACATCGCCATTGGGCAGCGTATAGAGCCAACGCGGATGATCGAGACCGCTCGCGAACGCCGCCACGCTAAAGCCGCTCGCCGCCGTAGGCTTGGCGCCCTCCGGCCAGCTTTTGGCGGGCGCGATGTTGACGGTAGTTAAGAGCGATGACTGGGGCTCAGGCAGCTTCGGATCGGGCCCAACTCCCGGCTGCTCCTGAGCCGATACGGAACCACTCACTAGAAGAATTGCCGCGCCGACGGCGGCAACAAATCCGCGCATGGGATGACTCTCGATCTGTATGACAACCGCCATGAACCCGATTGGGCATAACTCATTAGGCCAAACACGCGTCCGTAGCCGTGGTTCCCGCGCAGTTGTGCCGCAGCGCCTCGGCCGGCATCGGTGAGAACGTACGGCTGCATCTTGCCGTTGTGCGTTGCAGTAGGCCGCACTTATATTCACGTTGTTCGGCACGACTTGAGTTTTACGCCGCAGACAGCCCACGGGAGCGTCGCATGACGAGAGAGCAGGTCGAGAAGGCGCTAACCGAAATGGAGCGACTGCGCGAAGCTTCGCGGCTGGCCGACGATGTCGAGGAACAACGCCAGCACGCCAACGAGTATCACCGCCTATGGCGGAAAGTGCGGCCGTTTGTCGAAGGTGAAACGCCCTACACCGACGCCAAGTGAGTGGCCGGTGTAGGCATTGTGCGCCGCGTCTTATGGTGTCGTGCGGCGGGCGCGCATGGCGCCGACGATCCACAACAGTATGACCGCACCGCCTGTGGCCGAGGCTATCGTCGCAAGATTGAAGCCCTCGTTGTACTGGAAGCCAAGCAGCGAGCCGAACAATAGGCCGCCGATAATGGCTCCGATGACCCCGACGACGAGGTTGGTGACGAGGCCGTGCTCACGGCCAGCAATTTGCTCGGCGAGCCATCCGGCGATCAGCCCGACGAAGATCCACGCAAAGAAACCCATGGCTTAGCTCCTCTTTGAGATCAACCAACTCTCGAAGCGCAGTTTGGTTCAGCCCGCGCAACGCGACTGGGCGAAAAGAAGATTGGTCAATTCGTTCGATTACGGAACGGTTAAATCGAACTTCTCGTTGCCACTCATGAGTTCGCATGACGCGTTCTCGCGTTCGGCAAGGAGAGTGTGATGAAAACGACCGCGACATTGATCGCGACGCTGATGTTGGGAGTGGCCAGCTGCGCCTATGCGCAAGGCGGCCCCGGAGAGGGTTTAGGCGGTGGCGGAGGGGCCGGTCCGGCTGGCCCTGTCGGCGTAGGACCGGGCGGCGGCGGTAGTGACGGACCTGGCGCCGGCGGTCCGAGTGGTGGTGGAGGGGGCGAGGGCCCCGGCGTCCTGGGTGGCCCCGGCGGCGGAGAAGGTCGCGGTGGCGACGGACCTGGACCTGCCGCTCGCGAAGGTCGGTCGGAAAGCGGAGCCGAAGCACCCGCACCCTCACGCGCAGCGGAATTGCCAGGCCGTCAGCGTGGCGACCGGCAAAAGTCGGCGGGCGACGCGTCGGAGAAGCGTGGGTCGAGGGGTGACGCAGACGCGAAGCCTTCGCGTGCCGATCGCAAAGACGATGCCGGCGACAAGTCGTCCGAAAGCGCAGCTGAAAAAGCCGCCGAGAGCGTGAAGCCGGACGCCAAGTCCGCAACCAAGGAGGCCGAGACCGGCGTTCGCGACAAGGCCGGCGACGCATCGAAGGGCGCTCCGGACACGGCCGAGAAGGCTCCGGACACGGCCGACAAGAAGGACGCCGATCCCCAGCGCGCCGAGAAGGCCGAACGCGCCAAGCATGTCGATCTCTCTGGTGACAAGCGTGACCGCGTGCAGGGCGCCTTCCGCGACAAGGGCGACTTCAAGCGCCGCACCGACGTCGATATCGACATCAGAATTGGATGCCGGTTACCGCGTCACTGGCACTTCGTGCCGGTGCCGATCACCGTTATCGAAATCGTGCCGGAGTATCGCGACTATGTGTTCGTCTATGTCGAGGACGAATACGTGATCTGCGATCCCGTCACCTATGAGGTCGTCGCCGTGATCCCGGCCGGTGGTGGCGGACGCACTTACGCCGGCGGCGGTTCAGGGGACCGCGAATGCAGCACCAGCTTACGCTTGAGCGAGGACCAGCGGGAGTTGATCCTGGAGTCGGTGCGCCTCGGCCGCGAGGTCGACGTGTCCGACCTCGAGGTGGGCTGGAGCGTGCCGCAGGACATCGAGTTGGAGAAGTTTCCCACTGCGGTGCTGTCGGAAGCCGGCGAGCTTGCTGCCTGTCGCTACTTCATCGCCGATGACCAGCTCGCCATCGTGGATCCGGACGACGACAAGGTAGTCCTGCCGATCGACAAGAGCTGACTTGAGCTTGGGCGAGGCGCACCTGTGCCTCGCCCTCCGCGACCCTAGAAGGCCGGGCGACGATCGATGCAATAATCCGGGTGCACGAAAAGAAGAAGATCCGTCTCCTGCCGGCCCAGCAGATTATTTCCCGGGCCCACGCTCACGACTTCGCAGTTCGCCTTGACTTGATGATCGGTGAAGAACAGCGCTTCGTAACCAAGCCCGAAGAGGAAATCGGTGACCTCCGTCCGGCTGAAGCCGAAGCGCAGCTTCCTGCCTTGATGCAACTCCAACAGCACGAACGGGCGCCGCAGGGCGAGCGTCTTCATGGCGCCGAGGAGTACCCGCCCCTCGTAACCTTCGACATCGATCTTGATGACGTCCGGCCGCGCGCCCGCCCGCTGGACGAAGCCATCGATGCTGGTGATGGGAATGGTCGCCGCCGAAAGCTCTCTTGTCCGGTCTTGTCGCCACCAGAACTTTAGCCGGCGCCACCATGCCTCACGATAGGCGGCGGGCGAGGGATGCTGCTCAAAGAGCAGGCTGCGAGCAAGCCAAACGAGCGCCTGCGGATCCTCGCGATCGCTCACGGCTGCAAGATGAATGGACACCCTGTCGCGAAACGCGTCGTTGCTGAGTATCTCCCGCAGCCTCGAAACTTGCCCTGGGCGCATCTCGAAGGCGTGCGCGCGCGTCGCGACGTGCTTTTTGGAGGCGGCCACTCTAGAGAAGTAGCCGACCGCCGCGCCAATGTCGAAAAAGGTCGCCGGCCGAAAGCGCTCGAGCAAGTAGCTCAAGACCAGGGTGGTCGTCTCCTCGTAGAACGCTGGCTTGACGCAAGCGCGCGGCGAGATCGGCCATGCGATCGGCAAATGGCCTGGAATGCACAGCGCATAAGCACCCTGCTGCAGCAGGAACGACATCTGCGTATTGCGCAGATGGGCGCTGACTTCCGACTGTAGCGTCTCGGCGTCGAGCCGAGTGGCGTGGGGAAGCAAATTCTGACACGTCATATCCCCCGCTACCGACCAATTGTGCTTATTGCAAGACGTTACGACGCCGCAAGATGCTCAACTGATACGCGAAATCAACACGGGTCGCAGGTCCCATAGGATGCTGCGGCTAGTCCGCAACCACGCCCGCCGGGCACCTCGACGGCCATGCTCCGGCGGAAAGTAAAAGGAACTGGCGCAGCCGCCCAGAACGGTGCGACGTCCTCGCCAGCGGTGCTGTGAGCGGACGCCCGCGCGGCGGCAAACTGCTCCGCATGACAACTCAAGATCAATCCGGGCAGTCAACGGCGATCGTCGTATTGGCAATCGCATCGA
Source organism: uncultured Alphaproteobacteria bacterium (assembly GCA_963812795.1). Lineage (GTDB taxonomy): Bacteria > Pseudomonadota > Alphaproteobacteria > Rhizobiales > Hyphomicrobiaceae > Hyphomicrobium_A. Next base: position 4,826 of record CAWEWG010000011.1, read on the forward strand.
ATTGCCGGCATTCGCCCTTTCCTAAGGTCGCTGGCCGCTTAGGAACAGGTTTGGGCTCAACGACTGTCTCAGGCGGCTGTTCGGCTTTCTTGACCTCTGGCGCGGGGGCCGGCTCCTCCACCGGCGGGGGCGCAGCCGGTGCGCGAGGGGCCCACCTAGGTCGCCGAGGCGACGCGGACGATCTCGCCGCTGACCTTGTGGGCTTTCAGCTCGTCCAGCACCTCGCCGAGCAGCTTGTCGGTCGAGGATTTCTCCTTGCCGGGTTGAGCGTGCAGTTGATGGCGATGGCTGTGAGCGGCATGGGATTCGCGCGGCGTGGGGTCTAGGGGTGCCAGTGGCTGCAGCCCAACCGCCCCGCACGCCGTTGAGTTCCGATGGCCAGTACGGGGGAAGCCCCAGGCGGTGAGGCCCTCTCGCAACCGTCGAAGCCTATTGAGGCTTACGGAGTGGATTCCAGACTGGCGCCCCCCGTCGATCTGGGGATTCACTCGCTGTTGGCGACCTCCCCTCCTCAACTCGCGCAATTTCTGGTGGAGGATAATTCAGCGCGGAGTACGTTGTCGCAACCAAACCGGCCAAGAGCGTGACGAAGACAATTCCGTAAAACAGGGCAACGCCCCAGAGCATGGGCTTTGGCCCGTTACCACGAACAGCCTGTTCAATATGAGTACTGAGGTCCAGTTCAGTAGCGTGCGTATCCGTCTTGGAAAGTTCTTCAATTTTCCTAATCGCTGCTACGGAGCCAACTAGCAACCGGTTATAATACAGCAAGTCTAGTGCGCAGATGGCGCCCCAAATTAGCGTTAGACCGAAGAAGCAAGCCGCGGCGATTATCCAAGTCCCTTGGAAATTGAATGTCCTAACATTGCTGAATATGCTTGCCAGGATAGCCAGGGCAGCAACACCCGCGAGAGCTTGAATTCGCAACCTTAGCAATAAATCGTTGAAGTGCATCGCTACATCTTCGTACGCCTTCCACACTTTAAAGACAGGAGTGCCATCGCCCAATTCCTTAATTGAAATATCTTCCTGAGTCATAACACACCCCAGCGACAAAATGTTTGGACTATTCTTCCTGTATCGAGCTCCGACTGTTTGCACCAAGTCGAATCTCGGCATCCATCATTTTCTCCAGCACCCACACCACTCTGCCCATTCTGACCAAGAGCCAGCCGACTGATCCAACTAGCGCAATAAACAACCATACCGGCAAGCCCTGGGAGCCTCCCCACACCAGCGCTACCAAGCTGACTAGACTGGCAGCAGCACACGCCCGCAATGCTCCACGGAAAATCGCCCAATGTTCACTATATGCTCGGCTCGCGCGAAGAATTCTGAATGCCGGCTTCTCGACCAGCCCAAAGAGGAACGTGACCGCCGCGATAACGAAGCCTAGGAGCGTGCTGCAAAAACCTAGAAGGGCACTCAGAATGGAAATTTGATGCGGCTGAGATGCCTGAATGACTTCTCTCCCATCAAGGAAATACATCCAGCCGATGAGCACAAAGACAAGAATTCAGAGGAGCAGCCCCCTCGATCCGTAACAGTAAACTCCACTTGAATTGCTCGCTCACCTGAAATTGCGCCCCTCAATAGCTCCCTCCAATTCGCTTCGACGCTCATAGAAGGCAGCATCAATCTGTTCGTATGCAGAATCGGATGAAATAGCCTTCCCCTTCGCATCCTGCCGCTCGAACGTTTTGACGGCGATTAAATGATCTTCGAGAAGATCCACCTCATCTATCCGCCCATCGGCGGTAAACCCGCGCACACTCAGTTTGGTCATGTCATATCGGACATCGCGATCAAGGTGACGAGAAAGACCTGCTAGCCGAACCGCTAGATTTTTGAGACGTGATTCCGGATAGTTTTCACCAGCCATAACTAGTTGGATGGACTTGTTAGCTCCGACGTCCCCAATTGTAGCGTAAGCTTGCCCCAGGTGGTTTCCCGCCCCGCAGCCCCTTCTGAGTTGCGCCCACCGACTCCCCCGCGGGGAGCCGGCCGGTGGGCGCGTGGGAGATGAGTTGCGCCAACCGACTTGCACTCCGGCGAGCCGGCCGGTTGGCGCGTGGAAAGGACAGCAGTGCCGACGATGGACGACGACGAATTGGCGGAGACCGACGCGTTCGACGAGGCCACGGCGTTCGCCGACGAGATGGCCGCGTTGCGGCGCAAGATGGGACGCCTCTGGGCTCGCCTCACCCTGCGCAAGATGCGCGACCTGAGCCGCCGGTGGCCGCGGCCGCGCCTTTCGCGCCTGCCCGCGCAGGCTCGCGCGCTGCGCTCGGTGGTGCGCGAGGCGCAGGCCGCCGGGCTGGTGCCCATGCCGCAGCGCGGCGGGCGCGGCGGCGGGTCAAAGCACCGGCGCGCCAGGTGATGGGCGGGCGCAAACATTCCGTAAAGCGCGGGCCGGTGCCCAGCGCGGCCAGCCTAAGCCTGCAGCCAAAGGGCGCATCCTCCCCCAATCGGGGGACTGCACGCTCGCCTTGGCTCGGCGTACAGTCTATGGAACCTGCCTCCCCCCGGAGGATTTGTTTGCGTATGCCAAGAGCTCCCCTCTCTCTGACCGAGGTGGTCATCGCATATTTCTTTGCGGTGACCGGCCTCGCCTTCATTGGCGTCAACCTGTCGTTGGTCGTGGCGGCCAAGGTGGTCGCGCTCAGCCTGCCGCACATTGCCAGCCAGATCGAGCCGCCGACCTCGCGCGTCGAGCAGCGGCGGGTCGCGGCGGCGCAGGCCATACCGCCCATGCCGGTGGCCAAACTGGCGGCGCTGCAGGAGTCGGCGGTTCCCTACAATGTCCTCGCGGCCCAGCTCGACAGCGCCGAGGCGGAGGACGTGCACGCACGGCCCGTGATCGCGGGGCGCAAGCGTCTTGGGCTGGCGCTGCGCATGCGCTCCAGGGCCAGTGTGCCCGCGGCGGACGTCTTCAACCGCAGCTTCGGGGTCTTCCCCGTTGCCTCGAATTAGGCGGGCAGTTAGTCGGCAATTTGCGGAGCTAAGGAGAAAATAATCGTTGCGCCACACCGCCGTCGGTTTGCAAGCTTAGGCTTGTAACGCTCCGGGGGGAGCCGCACGCGTGGTCGCCCGACCGGGTCGAGGAGTTTTCAGGGGATGTCTTCCATGAAGTTCGCAACACAGACACTTTCCGTATTGGCGGCCGCTGGCCTGCTGATGGGTGCCATGGGCGCGGCTCCGGCGATGGCCGCCGGCAAGAAAGCCGCCAAGCCCAAGGATCCCGACCTCTTCCAGCTCATCGACGCGGATCTGAAGGCCATCGACAAGGCGCTCTTCGGTACGCCGAAGAAGAAGTAAGCAGCACGCAACGGGGCACCTCGATTGGCCCGCCGGCCTCGCGCGAGGCCGGCGGGCGATCGCGCGAGCGAGCCTTGAGGACAGAAGCCGGCGCTGCGTCCCCGATCACGCCAGCAGCGCCTTGAGCGTCCCGTCGGCGACCATCTTGTCCTTCACCTTCTGCGGGATGGGATAGAGCACGCCCTCGCCCTCGAGCACGCGCTTGCCCTCCTTGTCCTCCACCCAGCAGGTGAAGATTACATTCTTCTCGCCCTTCTCCTTCACCTGCGCGACGGCTGTGTAGGGCTCGTTCAACAGCACCGGCGCCAGGAACTTCAGGTTCTGCCCGCCCCAGATGGCGCCCAACCCCGGCATGTCCATGCCGAAGATGCCGGAGAACTTGGCGACCGAGATCATCCCGTGGGCGATGCGCGTCTTGAAGACGGTGCCTTTGGCGTAGTCCTCGTTGAAGTGCGCGGGGTTAAAGTCGCCGGACAGCTCGGCGAACTTCTGCACGTCGCTGTCGCTGACGGAATATGTGTGGCGGAAGGTGTCGCCGACGTTCAAGTCGTTGATGCTCTTGCAGGCGCGGGGCAGCGGATTGGCCATCGGGAAGCTCCTTCGCGAACGTTCGCCGCTCCACTCTTTCATGGAAGCGCGCGGACCGGCAACCGCGCGGGTTCCGGTTCATCATCCCCGTGCAAGCTGCTTGACGGCACGGGCGCTGCGGCCAATCCTCATCCCATAGTCAGAACGCAAACCCTTCTTCCCATGCGCACCACGGCGCCAATACTGTCAATCGCGGCTCTCCTGCTGGCGATCCTCGCCGCGGGAGATGCCGCCGTTGCCGTTCGCGAGGACGAATGCGAGCAGCAGCGCGCCGACTATCCGAAAGACTGGAACGACGTGCTCAAGGCGGAGCCGCTGTTCCGCTGCCAGTCGCACTATGAAGGCACGTTGCTGGTCAGCATCGGCAAGCCCGACGATACAGGGCGCAGCATCATGAACCTCGTCCCCATCGCGCCGGAAGGGGAGGTCAAGCTCAAGCTCGACGACGAGCACCAGGTGCACCGCATGTGGCTCGATGCCGACCAGACGCGCCGCCTGCGCGAGGGCCACTACTTCGCCAGCGTCGTGCGCACACAGGAATCCTGCTGGATCCGCGGCGACCTGAGCGGCGATCCCGTCTTCTTCATGGACAACACCGACGCGCAGCCCGACAGCGAGGGCGCCGGCGCGTTCTACAACAAGGCGCCGCGCATCGGCGCCTTCAAGGGCGCGCACTACACGTGCGAGCCGGTCAAGTAGCGGGCGCGCCGCCGCGCCACCGCCCGCGCTAGACGCACCCGCCGCAAACGTGCGTCAGCCGCGCGTGGCGCTCCACACGCCCGAGCACAGACCCGATGGCCCGCGCCCCTTCCACGTGCCGCTGCCGCGCACCCGGCTGAAGCGTCCCGTCCCGTGCGCGACGCGCGGGCCGGCCACGGCTTTCAGCGACACGCTCCCCGATGGCGACACGCGGCCGCCGAGGCTGATCGAATAGAAGGCGAAAGAGCCGCCGGTGGAATAGATGCGGCCGCCGGCGATGCCCATGCCGATCGGGATGGTGCCGCAATGGCCGCGCGTCGTCACCGCCATCATGCTCCAGTTGCCGTCGAACTTGGCGGCACTTGCGGGCGGCGCGGAAAAGATGAATGCGGAAGCGGCCGACAGCGCCAAAGCGCACATGCGATTGCCAATCATGCAGGTCCCCATGCGTGTGTTGTTGCTCGGAAATTCGAGTGTCCCCGCCGCCCGCGCAGCCTGCCCGAAATCCGCAAATCGGGCAATCCGCCGCCGCGGCCAGCGCCCGGTTCTCCTGTCAGCGACCGTCATTCGGCCGTATCGGGAGGCCGCGTTCCGCGGTATCTTCGAAGGCGTTGCGTTGTCGTAGTTGCGCGCGGTCCAGCGCGGCCGGGCGCCTATTCTTTCCGTAAATCATTCCGTCAATAGATTCGCCTGCCGAGCACGTCGGCGCTGCAGTGGCTCGGCCAATTTAAGCTGCTCAGGGAGAAACGCCATGGCACAACCCGCTCAAGGTTCCCGTCCCGGACAAGTGATCTTCGACGCACTGGCCAAAAAGAACGATCAGCTCTTCTGGGGCGGCGTGGCCATGGCCGCCGTCGGCGCGCTGGCGCTGCTGTTCCCGTTCGGCGCCACGTTGGCCATCGCCATCATGGCGGGATGGCTGCTCATTTTGGCCGGCGGCGTCACCATCGCCGACGCCTTCACCGTCGAAGGCACCGGACCATTCTTCGGTCAGTTGCTGATCGGCCTTCTAAAGCTGGCGTTGGGCATCTATCTCGTGCGCCATCCCGACGTCAGCATGGTGCTGCTGACGCTGCTGCTGGCCGCCGTGTTCGTCATCGACGGCGCGTCGCAACTGGCGCTGGCGTTCGAGTTGCGGCCGCTGGACGGATGGGGATGGATGCTGCTTTCCGGCATCGTCGCCATCGCCGTCGGCATCCTCCTGGCGGCAGAGCTGCAAGAGATGTCGCTGGTGACGCTCGGCATCCTGCTCGGCGTCAGCTTCCTGATCACGGGGCTGGCCCGCATCGTCATCTCGCGGCGCCTCTCCGCCTTGGCGACCCGCCGCTAGCCGCCGCACCGCGAGCGGCACCTGCACGCAACGCCGGCCGCATATCGCGGCCGGCGCTCCCGGTCCCCGCCGGTCGGCATGTGCTATAGTGGTCGCATGAAGCTGACCCTCGAGACCGAGCAGGAGGACGACGGCCGCTGGATCGCCGAGGTGCCTCAGCTCCCCGGCGTACTTGCCTATGGCGGCACACGCGACGAAGCCATGGCGAGGGCCGAGGTGCTGGCGCTGCGCGTCCTCGCCGAGCAGCTCGAGCACAGGGAGGCCCGGCCAATCGGGTTTTCGATCTCCGTCGCCGCTGAGTGAAGCGCTTTTGCGGCCACCAAGGCGCGGCGCGTTTTGACGGCGCTTCTGCGCATCGGATGGACCATCAAACGACAATCCGGTTCGCACCGGACTCTTGCCAAGGACGGATTTCCAGATTTCGTTTTGCATTTCACGACGACGAGGAGTTGGGTCCCGTCATGCTGTCGCGTATCGCCAAGCGCACGGGTCTGGCGGCCGATGATTTATGATCGGCATCGCTACAAACCAGCAAGGCACGCCGGCGACATTACCAATTCGAAACGGGATTCTTCCGTGCGCGCCTGATAGGGGATGATCAGGTCACGCTTGGAGTTGGCATGGCATGATTTCTGGTCCCCCGCCCGGTCGCGTCTCGATGCTCTTTACCGCTTGGGCAGATTGGCTGTTTGCGAAACTCTCCCCGCCCGAGCCCGCGCGCGACCAGCGAACGCAACCGCCGAAGCTCGTGAAGTCGGATCGCGACGCCGCCCCAGCCCTCAAAGCCGCCGCCCGACGATAATCGCAGCGCTGCGGCAGGCCTTGCGCCTAAAACCACACGTCGGCGACACAGCGGCCGTCTTGGCCGAGGTCGTCGAAACTGACCAGCCCGTCGAAGTGCTCGAGCGGGATGGCCCCCACCGCCTCCGGTTCGGCCAGCCGCAGGTTGACGGCGATGCGGCGGCGCCCGTCCTCGCCGGCGTTAAGTGCGCGCCAATAGGCGACGCAGCCGCAGTCCGCACAGAAATGGAAGCCGAGCGCCTTGCCGCGAACATAGACGCGCGCCGGGCCCGAGACGTGGATGCGCTCGCCTTCGTAGTCGTAGGCCCACAGCGCCCCGTAGCGCCGGTCGATGGTGCAATTGCACGCCGTGGCCAACTCCGGCATGCCGTCGAAACGCCAGCGGACCGCGCCGCAATGACAAGATCCCTCGAGCATCCTGCTGCTCCGCGCATCGTTGACCGTGGCGCAAGCCATATCACGGCCGGCGGCCACGCTCACCGGTCTCGCACGGCCATAGCGGCTGGGATTTAGACCGCGGGTGTTGCTTCCTTGAAGTCGGAGCTTACCTCGCCCATCAGTTCGGGATCGAAGATGGGGAGCTTGCGAGGCGCCGCGCCGGGCTTCAGGTCGAGCTTCTCCATCTCCACCCAGAAGGTGTTGGGGGTGATCGTCGTCTGTACGTAGTAGACGCGCGCGCCCGGATCCATGATCGTGCGGTACCAGGTCGGGTACGTCCCCGAGACGCCGGAGTAGGGGCTGCCGAACGGCACCGAGACGTTATTCATGAGGCTCATCATGCTGGCCACGGCCTGCGGCGCATCGCTGGTCTTGGGCAGATACTTGAGCGTGTAGGCGGCGCGCACGAACCGGTCCTCTGCCTGGATGCCGCCCGGCAGCTCGGTCTCCGTGCCGCCGAAAGTCTTGTAGCGTAGCATGTTGGCGATCTGCTCGTCGTAGGTCGGCTCGTTGGTCATCACCTGGTATTGGCGGCCCAGATGCACGACCGGCTCGCCCTTGATGAACTCGATGATGGCCGATTGGCCGCTGGCGTCGGCGATGGCGACGTGCAGCGGCAGTCCATCCGGATATTCGCTGCCGAGGGCCGAATTGACGATCTGCACCTGGTCGAGATTGGCGATCACCTCGTTCACGGTTGCATAGTTGTCGAGGTAGTACTGCGGCCACTGGTAGAAGGCGATGCCGGGGCGCCGCGAATTGCGCGCCTCGTACTGCGTGCCTTCGAGAAACAGCAGATTGACGATAAGACCCTTCTCGTTGATGCCCTCCTCGGTGCAGATATCGAGCCCGGCGATGATCAGGCTGCCGTAGCGCGATTTCCATTTGGCCGGGTTGTCTGGCGCTCGCCCGGCGCGCTCCATGCCTGCCGGCAGAACCCACATGGCTTCGTTGAAATGGCGGCTCCAGTCGAGCGTGCGCCCGACGAGCTTCACCGGGTTGTCGTTCCAGAAGACGCGGCTGCAGGCGAGGGCCGCGCCGGGGAGCACAGCCGTTGTTCCGATCCCGGCCAAGGCGGCGAGAGCTCGGCGACGGGAGAGGGTGCTTGTCATGGGATCTGCCCTGGTTTGAGATCAGGCACATTGCCTGAGAGGCACTTGGTGCCGGCTTAGCGGAACAGGTAAAATGCGACGTACGCGCATTTATTCCTCGCGTCCGCACCGACGAGTTGTGCCGCCTACCGTTGAGGGTTTTTCAAAACCCAGCGTGCACCATGCGCGCCCAACGCTCATCGCCAATGCCAAGAGGGAAATCGCGTGGTCAACGTCGTCATGCTGCTGCTGAGCCTGGCGCTGCCGCTCATCCACCTCGCCATCGCCAAGGGCCCGTGGACGCGCCGCAACGTGCTCCGCATCTTCCTCATCTACGCATTCGTCTTCGACGTCGGCGCCGTCGGCTTCCTGTTCGGCTTCGTCCCGCACGTCTTCTTCGCCGACCAGGCGGCCGAGCTCATCGGCTGGCCGAAGGGCAGCATGTTCCAGTTCGAGGTCGGCCTGCACGACGGCGCCTGGGGCATCCTCGGCTTCCTGTGCGTGTTCTTCGGCGGCGGCTTCTGGCTGGCGACGGCCATCGGCTGGTCGTTCTTCATGTTCGGGGCCGCCTGGGGTCACGTCCGCGAGATCCTCGAGCACGGCAACTATGCGCCGTACAACTTCTTCCCGGCGATCACCGACACGCTGATCCCGCTCTACCTGCTCGGCCTGCTCTACGCTTACTGGCGCGCCGGCGGCCTCGACGGCAAGCTGCGCCCCGGGACATGAGGATCCCAGCGTCGGCGCCGTTGCGCTGCGCGCAATCGATCGGCGACATCGACGGGCACATGGGTACCGGCGTCAAGGACACGCTCGACCGGCTGGCCGCCTAGTGCGTCAGCGGTCGTAATCGTTGGGCGGGAGACCGTCCGGCGCCATGTCGCGCAAGCGCCGACGCTGCATAGCCTGCTCGCCGTACGGCTCCCCAGACGGCTCACTGCTTGGCTCACCGCGCGGCCCCTCGGCCCACGCATCGCCCGGAGGTCCGCTCGCCGATACCGCATAGCCGCCGGCGTCACCTTCGAAGCGCTGCCATGTCACCGTGACCTTGGTGCCGACCGGCACGCGCGGATAGAGATCGAGCACGTCGCGATTGAACATGCGGATGCAGCCCTTCGAGGCCGCGGTGCCGATCGTCCACGGCGCGTCGGTACCGTGAATGCGGTAGGTGCTCGAGCCGAGATAGAGCGCGCGCACGCCAAGCGGATTCATCGGATGGCCGCCCGGAACCCAGCTCGGCAGCTTCGGATTTTCCCGTAGCATGTCCGGCGTCGGCCGCCAGGCGGGGTTGACCTTCTTGTCGGAAACCTTGGTGACGCCCTGCCAGCGATCCTGCTCGCGCGGGATGGCGACCGGATAACTGATGGCCTCGCCGGCGCGAGTAATGAGGTAAAGCCGGCGATCGCCGAAGCTGACGATGACCTGGCCCGGCGTATACTTCGGATTGAAGCGGACGAGCTCGCGGCCGCTGCCGTTGCTCTCCTCTTTGCCGCCCCAGTCCCAGAACAGCTGCGCCGACGCCGGCTGGCTGTGCGCGGCGAGGCCCGCAAACAGCGCCAGAACGGCAAAGCCTGTTCGGCCGGGAATGCGTCCCACCATCGCCCGTGTCCCCTCGTCCCATCTCGAAACCTACCCCACCCTCCTGCGACAGCAGTGTGGCGGCATCGCGATAATTGCGCGGCAGACTCTGGGCCGAGGGGGCGCGGCGCGCCTATCGCCAGCAGTCGGGCAAGGCGACGGGCGGCCGATCTTCAGCGCAGCACGCATCGAGCGCGTGCGGAAACGAGAGCGATGCCTCCAGCGGTCCCTGCACGCGGTCCTTACGATAGAAGGTGAATTCCATCACCGGAGGCACGCTCAGGGACGAGCGGTTGACGGGTGCGGCGCAATTGTTCGGGTGCACGTGCACGACATGGTGGTGGCGCGTGAGCTTCTCGAACACGGGCTTCATGATGTCGAAGGCGAAGCGCTGGAACATCTGGTCGAGTTCATGGAACTCGATGACCATGATACGGAAGCGTTGCAGCAGATCGTCGCTCATGCCCGCCAGCACCCGATACTCCGCCCCTTCGATGTCCATCTGCAGGAGCAGATCGCCCGCCGGCGTCTTTGCGGCCAGATCGTCCATGGTCATGGCGTTCTGCGTCGCGGCGATGTCCACGAACTTGCGGAAGAAATGAAAGCGCGGATGCTGCTTGGGCGGGCCAGCAACTGAAGCGTCGGCCATCAGGACGTCTATCCCCAGATTGGCGATTTCTTCATCGAAGCCGCACTCCGAGGAGACGCCGGGAGAGATACAGGCGGTTATTCCCTCGAGATCGTCGGGCATCAGGTAGCCGCCGTCGCCACGCGGCCCGAAGCGCTTGAGGCGAATTGCGGTCTTCGGCTTGATGCTCTCGATCAGCGCCGCGGCGGCGTGTGGGCACGTCGCATTGCCGACCGCAATCCGGTCCCAGAAGGCGCGTTCCAACGAGCGACGAATCCAACGGTCCATGAAAATGGATGCCCTCACAAATATCGTGGCGCCTTGCGAAGCGGACGATCTTAGTTTCGGTCCACACAGCAGGCAACCATGACCGACGGGGCGACGTGGTTTGCTTCCGGCGCGGCGAAGCGCGCAGGCGCGGCAAGTCGCGGGAAGCGGCGGCGTGTACCTCTACGCTGGCAAATTGGTGAGCGGGGCTTGCAGCTCGCAGACGAGGCCATCCGGTTCATAGGACATTCGAACCGTGCCGGCGAAGTCGTGCGCCAAGAAGTCCTTGATAACGCGGCTTCCGAAGCCCTGGTGGGTCGGCTCGGCGACGGGCGGGCCTCCACGCTCGCGCCAGAGGAACGCGAAAGCCGGCCTCTCGCCCAACGAGCGCGACCACGAAATGTCTACGCCGCCGGCCGACGAGGACAGCGCGCCGTACTTCATCGCGTTCGTCGCCAGTTCGTTGACCGCGAGGGTGAGAGCCAGCGCCTGCTTGGGCGAGACCTTCAGCTCCGGCCCTGAAACCTTGATTCTATCTTCGCCGCTGCGATGTGAAGCCACGGCCGCTTCGATCACCTCGCCGATGCGCGTGCTGCCCCAGTTCGCGGCGGTCACCACAGCATGCGCCTTGGCGAGTGCAATCACGCGGGCGGTGTAGGTCTCGAGCGGGCTCGCGTGCACGGCACCGCGAAACGTCTGCTGGGCGATCGCCAGCACCATGGCGAAACTGTTCTTGGCGCGATGCACCAGTTCCTGGGTCAGGAAGCGCTCGCGTCGCGATGCCTCCCATTCCTCCGTGATGTCCCGCGATATCACGAGGAGCTGCGCCGGTTGCCCGTCACTGCCGAAGATGGGCGAAACACGCACGTCCCAATAGCGCGAGTTGCCCTTGGCCGTGTTCGCGGCCCCGCGGAAGCGCGCCGTCTTGCCGGCTCTGGCTGCGTCTACCGCGGCGGCAGCCTGCGCATTCTCCGCCTCGGCCCAGAAGTCCGGCCACGGGCAACCCTTCAAGAGCCTGAAATCGTCCACCTCCATGACGCGCTTGCCGCCCTCGCTCATGAATTGCAACCGGCCCTGCAGATCGAGCACCTTGATGCAGTCGCCGCTGCCTGACAGTACGCCGCGCAGCAGGTCGGCATTGCCGACGAGATCGGCGCTCGCGGCCGCGAGCTCGCGGTTCATATCCTCGACGAGCTTGGTGGGGACCGCGCCGTCCGCGGCGGCGTCATGGGCTGGCAATCGCGAATTGTCCGAAGACATCGCTTCCTACACCTGACTGAGGGGGAGCTTGGGCTCGCCTGTGCTACTGCAACGGCCACCTCCTAACATGGATCCATAGGATCGTGCTTACGCGCAGGCTCGCGCATCGCCGGCGGAAGATAGGGCAGTAATTCCGACTTTGTAATTTCTTCCGCAACCAGCCCATAAACTTGCATTGGCAGGCTGGTGCTCAGCGTGCCCGGTTGCCGGGCGGCACGGCAACGCACTGCATTTCCTTGGTGCACTCGAAGCCCACGTCGCAGTACTGCGCACGGTCGGAGCAGGCCCGCTTCGAGGTCACCGAGATGCATTCGTCGGGGGCGCCACACATGAAGCCTTCGGAGCAGCTCTTGGCATTGCCGCAGCAGACGCTGCCCGGATCGCCGTAGGTCCCGTCCGGGCAGCAGACGCTTCCCGCCGGCACGCATCCACCGCCGTACTCTTGCGGGCACTGATCTTGGCCGCGCTCGCAGTCGTTGGCCGCGAACGTGCCGAGGCCGGCCGCGAGACCGATGAGCAACAGGGCAGGCAGGAGCAGCAACGCGCGGCGCATCTCTAATTGTGTTTCATAGGCGGGGCAGGGCGGCAAGACCGTACACGCTATCTGGCAAACGCTTTGGGCAACCGAATCGGCGCGGTGTTGCCCTTTGGCAAGCGGGGGCAGTTTCCGGGCTTGCCGGCAGAGCGCAGCCGAGCCACTCGACCACCCTTGTTGGCGGCAAGCCGTTCGCACGCTATCAACTCAATGTCGGACGCGCGCCGCGTCCGGGGGTCCGACCGCCATGTCTTTGGCCGAGCAACGCTCTGCGTTCATGCGCGCCCACCTCGCTTGGCAGGCGGGCGACCTCGACGGCTTCTTGGGCCAGCTCGCCGAGGACATCATCTACATTGTCAACGTCGATGGCATGCAGGTGCCCTACGCGATGAGCGCCGTCGGCAAGACCGACGTGCAAGACAGGCTCCAGCTTCTCCTTGATACCTTCGTCGTCACGACGTTCGACGTGGAGAACCTCGTGCACGAGCCCGACCACAGCCGCAGCGTCGTGCACGGCGTCTATCGACACAAGGCGACGGGGGAGGTCCTCGACATCAAGCTGCGCTTTCGGGCCTGGGTCGAGAACGGCTTGTTGACGCGCATCGAGGAGATCCACGACGCGCGCTATATCGAGGCGTACGAGCGCTTCGTCTTCCACGTGCAGAACACCGCGCAGGGTCGGGCAGGAACCTGAGGCGAGGAAAAGGCGAACCGGCCGCGCCACGACCGTTCAGCCGCGCGCCCAGTCGAGCACGCGCATCGCCCGCAGGGTGTTCCAGCGACTGGCTTCGCCGACACCGGTCTCTACGTCGAAAGCCAGCCGCGCGGTGTGATCGGGATGGAGGCCGTCAAGCGGCCAGCGCCCGTCATCGCCGCGCTTCTGCTCCACCAGCGCCACCGCCTCGGCAACGCGCTCGTCGGGCTTAACGCCGGCGCGGCGCAGATAGTCTAGTCCGCGCAGGACGTCGTAGTGCCAAACGGGCGGAAACAAGAAACTCGTCCAGCGGCGATTTATGATTTCGCCGGAGGACAGCGACTCGCAGCATGCGACGCTCCAGGAGATAGTGCTCAGCGCGCCCCCGCGCGTCCGTCACCGCCGCCGATGGCCCTCGCGCCTTCTCGTATTCCAGCAGCCCTTCCAACACGCAGGTCGTCGAGTGGAAGGAGGACCGCTTGCTGGGCGGAGCCTCGCAGTTCCAGCCGCCGTCCTCGAGCTGCTCGCCGAGCAGGCGCATGAGCAGCGGCTCGACCTTCGCGCCGAAGTAGGCGCCCGTCGCCAGGATCCTGCCGTTGATGCAGGCCTCGGTCTCGCCGTCGAAGAAGGGCCGGCCGTCGAGCTGCCACCACGTGATGCGTTCCGTGACGCGGCCGACGGCTGCGCGGACTTTTCCGTCTGCCGGATCGGCGCCCAGATCCCGCAGGAGCTGCAGCGCGTCGGTGGTGGTCATCCAGCCGTGTTCGGTCTCATCATTCCAGTGGCCATCGGCCGTCTGGCGCGCGAGGAGATCAGCGCCCCAGCCTTCCTCGGCGACGCGCGACCGCTCGGCGGCGACGGCCTCGGCCAAGGCATCGGTCAGATCGCGCATCGCCTGCCAGCGGATCGCAGGATCGCCGTCCAGCAGCCAAGACACGACTTCCGTGCGGCTCGTCATGCCTTTCTCCCCTCCCAACAAACAAGCGTCCAAAAGGCGGCCGCCCATCGACCAAATATGGACATAGAGAATGCCAATACGTGGGCAAGCGAACCACGTAGAAGCCGGCAGCGAGGCGGACTAAGCTTGTTCGGGCCCCGACTTGCAGGCTCCAATGCCAAGGAGGTCGTCATGAAAAGCATGCATTCGCGCCGCGAGACACTGCGCATGCTTGGCGCGACCGCGACCTTCGCGGTAGTGCCGTGCAGTTTCGCCGAGACGCTGCCGATGGTTACGATCAGCAAGGACCCCAACTGCAGTTGCTGCACGGGTTGGGCCGATCATGTACGTGCCGCGGGATTTCCGGTGACGATCGTGGCGGCGACTGACCTCAAGGCGATCAAGACCCGCCTTGGCGTGCCCGAGGATCTTGGCGGCTGCCATACCGCCGAGGTCGCTGGTTACGTGCTCGAAGGCCACGTGCCGGCTTCCGCCATCCAGCGCCTGCTGCGCGAGCGACCCCAGGCAACCGGTCTCGCCGTGCCAGGCATGCCGGCCGGATCACCGGGCATGGGCGGCACACCGGAAATCTTCGAGGTCACGTTGTTCCGGCCGAACGAGCGGCAAAGCTTTGGACGCTACCAGGGCGCCGACCGGCTGGACTGACATCCATGCTTCCGAGCAACCCTGCAGCAGCGGCGCCCAAACCGCTCTCAACACCGAGCGACAACAACGCATGCGCCTGCACCGGCCAACGCACCGTTCCCTCGCCACCGCCGTCCTCGCCCTGACGCTCGTCGGCGTCGCGGCCTGCTCGGGGATCGGCACGCAAGACGGCGGCGCACCGCTGCCGGGCGATGCACCGACGGCCGATGCCGCAGTCCGCTCGACGCCCGTCGTTCCAGGACGCGCGGCGCGCGTCTTTGTCTTCGCCGGCTTCGGTGATAAGTGCGAGGCGGTGGCGGCGCCGCAGATCACCATCACCTCCCCGCCGGCCAAGGGCGACGTGACGTTCGTCCCCGGCCAGGATACGACGATCCAGTATTCGGCGCAGGGCACCTGCATCGGCCAGAAGACCAAAGGTACCGGCGTCTACTATACGGCGCGAGCCGGACAGCAAGGCACGGACCGCTTTTCGATCGCCGCCAAGCTGGCAACAGGCGAGACGGCGACCCGCACCTTCGAGGTCCGCATCGCCGAATAGGCGCCCGACAACTTTCTGACTTCTAGTACGGAGACCCTGCCGCATGGGGAAAGCATGTTGAACCGCCGCATCGCCCTCTCTGTTTGGCGGGTAAGCGCACTTGCCCTGACACTCGCAGCGCCATGCCCGTCGCAGGGCGCGACTTCAGCGCTACTGCCCAGGCCCAGCCGGCTGCGCTCACACGCGAGCAGGCTGAAGCGCAGCAGAAGTACGACGATGCGCTGAAGGAATTTAAGGCTGTCCTCGCGCAACGCCGCGCGCAGATCGATGCCAAGCAGTCACTGTCGAACCTGCCCGGGCAAGCCATCTATCTCGCCCGCCTCAGCGTGATGAGCACCTACAAGGATCTCACCGACGTGCTGCCGTCGCGCATCGGACGGCCGAACAAGTTCAATGTTCCGCCCGCCTACTTCGACGCCGACATCGAGCCGCTCATCGAGGAGTACGCAGCCCTCTTCCGCGGCATGCAGGCGCCGCCGAAAGGCGCACAGGCCTCGGCGACGCCCTTCGAGGATGTCGCAGACCTCGGCCGGGCCATCGGTCGCGCCAAGGGCCTCGACGCCGCCGCCGCCGAAGCCGCCGCGCGCATCAGCCTTGGCGTCTTCTTCGCCGAGACCAACGGCAACCAGAACATCGGCAACGCCCGCTCCAACACCTACAAGGGCAGCCTGCAGACAGGAACGTCTGAAGACCGCAAAGGCCGCAGGAAGTGGGCGGCGCTCAAGCCGAAGATCGCGGAAGTCGATCCGGCCGTCGCCGCGCGCGACGACAAGGAGGAGGCGCGCATCGGCAAGGGCGACCAGCGCTACAATCATTGGACCGCGGTGCGCAACGGCCTGATGAACGCGCACGCCGATCTCTTCGCGCAACTACCGGAGATCATGCGCATGCTGCCCGACGAGATCGATCAGATGAAGTTCTTCCAGCTCATCCAGATCATCCCCAGCCCGACGCGTTCGGCTTTTAACTCCGGCAACTTCGAGGCCTACAAGATTTCCGACGCGCGCATCATGGGCTACCTGCGCAACAACTGCATCTTCACCTTCGGCAAGAAGGACCGGGCGAAGACCTCGGCGACCTTCCGCGAAATCCTCGATGCGATGTGGCTGTTCGATTCCAAGTTCGAGAAGGCGCGCGCCAAATACGCCGAGGTCAACGCCCAGTAGAGGATCTGGGCTGCTTGATGGCCCAACCCATCGAGCGGCTTGCGCCCTGCGCACGTCCAATAGTATGCAGCCGGCAGGTTCACAGGCACCCAACGGAGATTCACCAATGCCCAATATGTCGGACTCGCGCCGCAAGGCCATTCAGGCCAAGCAGCGCAAGGCGGAGAACGCCAAAAAGCGCGAAGGCAAGATCGCCAAGAAAGAGCGCAACGCCAAGAAGACCACCGCGGCCCGCTGAGGCTTGCCGAGCACCGGCGGCGCGCGCATCCGCGCCGCCGCCGTGACGGTGCCTAGTTGTCGCCGTGGCCGGTGCACGAGTTGATGTAGCGCTTGCAGTCGACATCCGTGTCCGTGCGGCTGCAGCGTGCTTTCAGCTCCTTGCAGGACAACCCTGTCGTGTTTTTCTTCGTCTTGCTACTGTAGTGCCCCTTGGGCCAGCACTGACCCTCACCCCATTCGCCGCCGTTGTCGCGGCACCGCTGCGGGGCGGTCTCACGCGTCTCGTCGCGCTGCGCTTTGGTCGTGCACGTCTGGAACAGCTCGGGCCGCGCCTCACCGATGGCGCACAGGATGCCGCCCCACTGATAGCCACTGCCGCCGCCCGAATAGGCGATCTTGAACCAGGGAAAGCCGTTCTCGAAGACCTCGGTCTTCTCTACCAGCGTGACCGGGTCACCCTCCTGCAGCGAGCCGACCTTGGCGTAGCTCTGGCCGGGGCCGCTGCGGACGATGCCACCCCATGAGCCGGCCGGCATCGGGTAGCTCGCCGGACCTGCGCCGGCAGGCGCAGGCGAAGCTTGCGTAGGCGCCGCCCCTGCCGCCGGCTGCTCGGCCAGCTTCTTCACGTAGGCGCGCGCCAGGTCGGCGTGAAACCCTTTCGGGTAGTTCGCCAGAAACGCGTCCCAGGCTTCGACGGTGCCGAGCTCCTTGGCCGCCTCGAACGCCTGTTTCTCCGCATCCGCCGGCTGCGCCTGCGCGCTTGCCGCAAAGTTGAAGCCGAGCGGCAGGGGGGCAAAGGCGGCAACTGCGAGCAACGCTGCCGCGAGGCAAGGAAGCGTTGCGCGGCCAAAGGCGAGCTTACGCATGCAAGAATTTCCCCGATCTCTAGCCTGAAATTCAAGTTCTTCCGCCGAAGGCGGTGATCAGCCGCCGGTCTCGTTCGGCTGACACTGGCCGTAGGAGTTGCGGTACATGCCCGCCGGGCACGCCTTATTCTTATTCTTCACGCCGCGGTCGCGCTCGGCCTTCGTCTTTGGCGCGCATTTGCCGTTGAGATAGATCATGCCCTGGTCGACGCACGCCGCCTTCGCGCGCCGCTCGATGGTCGCCTTCGATGGCTGTTCCGACTTCTTCTTGCGCGGCACGCACGCAGCGCCGTCGTAGTCCATGCCGCTGTCCTTGCACGACTGCTCGGGCGTCGGCCCGTGCTCGCTTGCGGCGCCCTTCCCGCTGCCGGGCAATTGATCCTCGGGCAGCAGCCGCGCCACCGAGGCGCCTGGCATGGGGAGGAAGAGCTGCCGGCAGCTCCCTTCCTGATACGCGGCGATCCAGGGGTGCGTGACGAAGGTCTCTTGCGTCAGCTCGGCGCCGGGCTGGAGCTCGCCGTATTCCTTCAGCGCACCCTTGAAGTCGATCCACTGGATGATGAGCGTCGCGTCGGATTGATTGATGAAGCGGATCGTCGCCGGCTCCTTCGACAGTTCCGAGCGGAGCTTCGTCGCCTTTCCGCATGAGGCCTCCTGCGCAGGCGGCAAGTTGGCGGCGGACTGGGAAAGCGCGGGCGCGGGTGCCGCCGGCGGCGGCGTCGTACCGGCGAGCTTCTTGACGTAGGCGCGCGCCAGATCAGCATGGAAGCCGGTTGGGTAATTGGCAAGAAACGCGTCCCAGGCTTCGACGGTGCCGAGTTCTTTGGCCGCTTCGAACGCCTGCTTCTCCGCATCGGCGGGTTGCGCCAGCGCCGTTCCCGCCAGCGGGAAGATGATCTTCGGTACGGCGGCGAACCCGGCGAGGCAGACGCCGGCGGCAATGACGACGAAGAATTCATGCATGAAAATTTCCGACGGCCGACCGCCGCTCCTCGAACCAGCCGAGTTGTAACGCGCACGCCGAGCACAAGTCCAACGCGTTGCGCGGTCGCGGTCTCTTGCAGGTCAGCTCCCCTAGGATGCTGCTGATCTCCACAACGACCCAACACGTCGCCCATCCTCGGTGGCCCGAATCGCCCCCAGTCGCCCATCCGCGAGCCGGCCGTGGCCAGCCGTGCCGAGGAGGTTCCACTCGGAAAGCGCTGCGTCGGGTCGGCTAGAGTGTTGGCCGCAAACGACATCGCGGCTTTGGCCTTTCTCTTGCCCCGACTCTCGGCGTACCAATGGCGCATGGAACACGGGTGGGGCACCCTCAGCGACGCGGCCCGCCACGGCGCACGCCGTCCGGCGCGTCTGGTGCTGCTCGCCTCCCTCGCCAGCCTTGTGCTGCTGTTGCCCGCCCATCACGTCGCGGCCGAGCCACCGATGGACACCGGCGCGCTGCCCCCTCCGCCCCCTGCGGCCGTTCCAGCCCCCGAGGCGGCGCCGCGCCCAGTCCCCAAGGCGAAGGCGCCCTCGGCCGGATCGGCCGCCGCAGCCGCGAAACTCGCTGACATCTTCAGCCAGGTCGGCGACCAGATCTACGAGGACTGCATTTTCGAGCTGTCGGAAGAGCAGCTCGAGGTGCAGCACGCGCTCATCCAGGCCTACGTCACGCAGGGCGCCGACGGCGCCCTCGCCCGCCAACTCGCCGTCAAGCAGATCCAGCCCCCCAAGCTCTCGGACAAGTGCGAAGCCATCCGCGCGCAGCCGGCCCCCGCGGCCTCGCCGTGGGAAACGACGGTCTCCAAGAAGCCGAAGAAGCCCGCAGCCAAGCAGCTCGCCGAGGCCGAGCCGGAACCGACTGTGCCGGAAGCCCCGGTGCCGACGACGCCGGCCGCCATCGCTCTGGCGCTGGCCGACAAGAAGCCGCTGCCGCAATGGGACTGCGCTGCCAACGTCGATTTCGTCACCATCAAGCTCAACGGCTATCAGCGCAAGCTGACCGGCGGCGAGATCTGCAATCCCTACGAGGACGTCGTACGCGAGGTGCCGGCAGCAGCGGGCAACTTCCGTCTTGGTTACACCATCCGCAGCGGGCGCCTATTCGTCATCTCCGATGATCCCAAGTGGAACGGGCGCACGATCGCCTGGGCCATCTCCGGGCGCGACGTCTGCCGCAACAATCCCGATCCCGAGTGCTTCGCTGCCCGCGCCGTCGGGCCGCTGCCGCCGGGCGAATACTCCTTCTCGGCCGACAAGGAGCGGCGCGTGAGCTGGGGACCGAAGACCAAGCGCAACGTCGCCGGCATCTGGTTGCGCAAGCTGTGGCACAAGGAGCGCTACAGCAAGGCGCAGACCAAGGCCATCCTGGCGCGCGGCAACATCGCCATCCACGTGCGCCTCAAAGGCGAGATGTCGGAAGCCTGCCTCGGCCTCGAGCCGAAGGGCTGGGCCTATGTCGCCTCGCTGATCAAGGACGGGCGCGCCACCGGCGTCAACGTGCACGTCGACGAGCCGCATCCGCAGATCGCCGAGGCGCCACCCGTCGTCGTCGGCTCCTCGTTCTCGCTCACCTCGCTGTTCAAGTAGCGCGCGAGCGCCTGCAAACTGCCCGGCTAGCTAGCCCGCTTCAGGCCGGCGCGGCACCACCAGCTTCGAGGTCATGAGCTGCACGACCTCGCCGCGCTGATTGCGCGTCTCGCTGCGCACGACGACGATGCCGCGATCGGGCCTTGAACGCGACGGCGTCACCGCCGTCACCTCGCTCACCACCTGCAGCTCGTCGCCAGGACGCGTCGGCCGCGGCCAGGCGATCTCGCCGCCAGCGCCGATGACGCCGCCGGCGATTGGCGCGCCACCCTCCACCAGCAGCCGCATGGTCACCGCCGCCGTGTGCCAGCCGCTCGCCGCCAGCCCCCCGAACATGGAGGCCGCCGCGGCTTCCTCATCGAGGTGAAACGGCTGCGGATCGAACTGCGCGGCGAACTGCTTGATGGCCTCGGCCGTCATGCGCAGCGTGGCGCTGGTGAAGCGCTGGCCGACGTGCAGATCGTCGAGGTAAAGGCGCTCGGCCATCGGCGATCTCTCCCCTGCCCGCGTGGGCGTGCGCCCCTTGCTTCACATCGGCAGCACCGAACGGAGCTGGTCCTCGTACTGCTTCACCGCCTCGAGCGCGCGCTTCTTCATCACCTGATCGAGCGGGTTGTCGCCGGCCTTGAAGCCGTCGATGGCCTTTTGCGCGTTGGTGACAATGCGCGTCGCGCCCGCCTGCGGGTTGAGCTCGCGCAGGGTCATCGCCTGCAGCAATTGCGTGAGGATGACGCCCGTCGCCAGCGACAGGCCGCGCAGCTCGGCGATCTCGCGCTCCAGGCGCTCATGGACTTCGTTGGCGTCTTTGCTCTCGGTCATGGAACAGCTCCGTGCACGGGGGTTGGCTTGCCCCGCTATCTACCAACGGAACGGGCGCCGCGCAGCCTCGTTCTTTGCGACCAATAGCGCCCTGCGGCAGCCTCGCCCCACGACCGAACGTTCTCACTCGGTTTCCGGCGCCACGGCGGCCGGCAGCTTGACGCGCCGCGACAGCTCCGCGGCGCTTTCCTTGCGCTCGCTGTAGCGATCGACGAGGTAGCCGGCGCGGTCGCGGGTGAGCAGCGTGAACTTCACCAGCTCCTCCATCACATCCACCACGCGGTCGTAATAGGCCGACGGCTGCATGCGGCCGGCTTCGTCGAACTCCTGGAAGACCTTGGCGACCGACGATTGGTTGGGAATGGTGATCATGCGCATCCAGCGCCCGAGGATGCGCATCTGGTTGACGGCGTTGAACGACTGCGAGCCGCCGCTGACCTGCATCACCGCCAGCGTCTTTCCCTGCGTCGGCCGCACCGCGCCCACTGAGAGGGGGATCCAATCGATGATGGATTTCATCACCCCGCTCATGGCACCGTGACGCTCCGGCGAGCACCAGACCTGACCTTCGGACCACGCCGCGAGCGCGCGCAGCTCCTGCACCTTGGGGTGCGTGTCGGGGGCGCCGTCCGGAAGCGGCAGCCCTGCCGGATCGAAGACGCGCGTTTCGGCGCCGAAGGTCTCCAGCAGTCGCGCCGCCTCGAAAGCGAGGAAGCGGCTGTACGAGCGGGCGCGCAGCGATCCGTACAGCAGCAGGATGCGCGGCTTGTGAGTTGCCGGCTCATCCACCGCCAGCTTGCCGGGCGCGGGAATCTGCAGATGCGCCTGCTCGACGTTCGGCAGGTGGCTTTCTTCGGAGCCGTTCTTGCTCATTCCTGCTCCACAGGTTTGGCGACGCCGGTCGCAAGTGCTCCGCGGAGCGCCGGCGCACAGAGCCAGCGCGCCAGTAGCAGCCCGCATACCGCGCCGACGAGCTGGGCCGCAATGAAGGCGGGGACGTCCCCCAGCCGGATGCCGGCGAACGTGTCCGAGAAAGCGCGCGCGATGGTGACCGCCGGATTGGCGAACGACGTCGAGGCGGTGAACCAGTAGGCGGCGATGATGTAAAGGCCAACGGCCATCGGCACCGCGGCCGGCCGGGCCTTCAGCGTCGCCAATATCGTCAGCAGCAGTCCGAAGGTGGCGATGCCCTCGGCGAGCCATTGGCCCGGACCGCTGCGTATCTTCACGCCGGCCTGCCACAGCGGCAGCTCGAACATGGCGTGCGCGGCCACGACGCCCACCAGCGCCCCGGCGATCTGCGCCACAACGTACAGCGCGCCGTCGCGACCGCCGATGTCGCCGCGCAGCCAGAAGGCGCCGGTCACCGCCGGATTGAAATGTGCGCCGGAGACGGGGCCGAGCATGGTGATCAGCACGACGAGGATGGCGCCGGTCGGCAGCGTGTTGCCGAGCAACGCAAGCGCCTCGTTGCCGCCCGCCAACCGCTCACCCATGATTCCCGAGCCGATGACGGTGGCGAGGAGGAATGCCGCGCCGATGAATTCCGCGCCGAGCCGCTGCGCCAACGGCGAGGCGCTCATCGCGTCGGCTCAGGCGCGGCGGCCTTGGTCCGGCCGATGTCGTCGAGGCGGCGCTGTAGCGACAGGTGGTCGAGCGAGGACAGCGGCAGGTTCGTGAAGATGCCGATGCGCTGGTACAGCATGCGATGCGTGTCGGCGAAAGCCAGGCGGCGCTCGCTTTCGCTACCCGCCGCCGCCGACGGATCGGGCAGACCCCAATGGGCGCTCATCGGCTGTCCGGGCCATACCGGACAGGTTTCGTTGGCGGCGTCGTCGCAGACGGTGAAAACGAAATCGAGCGGCGGCGCGCCAGCAGCGGCGAACTCCTCCCACGACTTTGAGCGCAAGTCGCGTGTGGGGTAGTTCAGTTGATCCAGCAGCTGCAAGGCATAGGGATGCACGCGGCCGCTCGGCTGGCTGCCGGCGCTGAAGCCTTTGAAGCGGCCGTTGCCGAGCCGGTTGATCACGCATTCGGCGACGATGGAACGGGCCGAATTGTGCGTGCACAGAAACAGGACGTTCAACGGCTGCGTCATTTCTTGCCTCCCTTACTGGTACAAAGCGCATCGGACTTCTTGAAAGCGGTGCCGCAGAGCTCCGGCCGGCCGCGGCAGCAGTCTTCAGTCAGGTAGGTCAGCAGCTTGCGCATGCCGTCGAAATGCACGGCGTAGCGCACGTACCGCCCCATCCGCGTCGACGTGAGCAGTCCGGCGCGATCGAGCTCCTTCAAATGAAACGACGCGGCCGTCGGCGGTCGCGCCCACCGCCTCGGCGATTTCTCCCGCCGGCAGACCCGAAGGGCCTTGGCGGACGAGCAGGCGGAAGATGGCGAGGCGCTGCGGATGCGCCAGCGCGGCCAGCGAGGTGACGGCTTCCTTGGTGTTCATACGATGCGATACTACAAGGATTATTGTAATATGCAAACTCGTATGGAACCACCAAACCGTGACCCCCCTCCTCTGTTCGGGCAGGCTGTGCATGCAGCCGATCGAACTTCGGGCAGAGCGAGTTTGGCGCAGTTAGTACAAGAGCCCACGAACCGCGAGGACACGACCCATGACGCCAGACGAAGCCGCCGCCGTCGCCCGCGCCTGCTACCGGGCCTACGTCGACAAGGACCGAGCGGCACTGGAAACACTGATCGCCGAGGATTTCCATTTCACCAGCCCGCTCGACAACCGTCTCGACCGCGCCGCCTACTTCGCGCGCTGTTGGCCCAACAGCCACGAGATTGCCGGCTTTGAATTCGTGCGCGTCGCTGCCGTGGGCAATGAGGTGTTCGTCACCTATGTCGGCGAGACCCGCGGCGGCAAACGCTTCCGCAATACCGAGGTGCTGACCATTCGCGACGGCCAGATCATCGAGGCCGAGGTCTACTTCGGCTGGAACGTCCCGCACGCCGCGCCGGACGGCAGCTTCATCGAGTGATGCGCAATGAAAACGCCCGCGGAGATGATCCGCGGGCGTTCTCGTTCTAATTCGCGATGCGCGTTCGCTTACTGCTCGCAGGGCACCGTCAGCGTCATGCCGACCGAAGCGAAGAACTTCTTGCAGTCCGTCGGCTTGGCAGCGGCCTCGGCCTTGGCAACCGGCGCGTCCTTCTCGGCAGCATCTGCGGCGGCGGCGGCCACCGTGATTGCCGAGTTCTCGCTCTCAGCCGGCGTCGTCTCGACCGGCTCGGCCTTGGCCACCTTCACCGTCTCGGTCTTGGCAACCTTGGCGACCTTCGCCGGCTTGTCCTGCTTCTCGACCTTGGCGGCCTTCACCGACTTGGCGACGGGCTCGCTCTTGGCGATGCGCTTCTTCGAGGCGCGCACGGCACGCTCGGCGCTGGCGCTGTAGCTGTGCGACTTGTGATAGGACGGGCCGTCGGTGTTCGTCTGGTGGGCGCGCACGACCTCCGGCACGTACTCACACGAGATGCAAGCTTGGGCAGCCGGCGACAGCAGCGTGCCGGCGGCGATCAGGGCGGTGGCGGTGGCGAGGAAAGTACGGGTCACGGTCGTCTCCTGTGGTTGCGTGTCTGTCTCTGGGGCAGATCATGCCGCGACGGAGCGAACCGGGCTGTTCCGGACGGAACCAGCCGAAAAGAAATAGAAGAACGGCAAAATAACGCGCAAAATCAATCGCTTGCTGGAAATCGGGGACGGCGCCAGCGGCACCGTCCCCCTTGGGCACCGGCCCGTTAGTCCATGGTGACGGCGAAAACCTTGTAGTCCTTGTTGAGGCGGAAGTCGTAATTGCCCGACTTGCACTTCACGTCCTCGGCCTCGAGCACGCCCGAGCCTTCGGCTTCCTTCTCGTACTTGCCGCCTTCGCAGCCCCAGGCGCTGACCGCCTCTTTGATCTTGGCAGCCTCGTCATCGGTCACCTTCTCGTCGGCAAGGGCAACGCTGCAGCACATGCCCAGTGCGAGCGCGGACGCCAGGATCAATCGCATGAGGAACTCCCCTAGTTCAGGCGGCGGAAATGCCGGCTGCCGAATTAAATGGAAGTTCTTCCTGATATCGTAGGGACAAATTCCCGACGGTGACGACGCGCCGCAGTCAAGCCTGTCGCACGTCAGCTGCGTAACGTCTGATGCGGTTCTGTCGCCACGCGTTGAAGCCGCCGTGCAGATGACGGATTGCTGTGAGGCCGGTCTCGCGCGCTGCGCGAACCGCCATCGCCGAGCGTTCGCCGAACGCGCAAAAAAAGACGACCTGCTTTGCGCTGCCGAGTTTGTGGGGTGCGCCGCCCGGCTTCAGGTTGTCCACAAGCGTCGTGTAAGGGACATGCAGCGCGCCGGGGATCTCGCCGTCCCGCTCGCGCTCCCTTTTCTCGCGCAGGTCGACGATGGCGGTATCGTCGCGGCCGAGAATTGCGGCTAGCTCATTTGCATGAAGCGCCAAGCCGAGCTTGGCGACCTCGTCTTGCGCCAACCCGACCTTCAGATTGGCTGGAACGGCAACGTCCATCATCTTCGGATCCGGCAGATTCGAGGTTGCTCATCACCTGCACTATTCGCTCAACCGACCTGACCCGAGGCGTGGGTTGAAAGCCCTCTCCTCGCCGATGGTACTGACCGTCTCGCCTTTGTAGTCGGCGCCGGATAAACGAGTGTCTCGTCGGGGAGCTCCAGCAGCCGGTTGAAGATCGACGCGTACTGCACGCGGCGTCGCCGTTCTGGAAATCGGTACGACCGGTGCCACGAATGAGCGCGTATCGCCGGTGAACACGCGGTCACCCATGGTGAAGCAGTAGGAATCGTCGGTGTGCCCAGACGTGTCGATCACTCCCGGGCTAAGGCGCTCGATGTCGACGCGGTCGCCGTCGCTGACACGCATCGACGCGACATCGCCTTGCTCTCCTGCCCCATCACCGTGACGCAAAGCGTGCGGTCGCGCAGTTCGCCCGAGCCGATGACGTGATCGGCATGCAAATGCGCATCGATGGCCTTGACCAGCCGGAGGTCGAGCTCCTGCAATAGCTGAATGTAGCGGTCGACCTTCTCGAGCACGGCGTTCGTCATAGGGAGGCGGCTCGACTCGGCCAGCGCGCCGCGCTTCCAAGCGCTCAGCAAGACCCGCTTCACGCAGAGCGTCGGGCAGCGTCTCGACGCCCTTCGGGAACAGTCCAAGCACGGACGGGGCTTCGATGATCGCGACGCGGGAACGGGTCATGGCTATTTCTCCGCTGGCGATGTCGCGCGATTCATGTCCGGCGGCGCTCTCAATTCGTCCAGTTGGAACGCTCGCGGGATTCACACGACCTCCCACAAGTGTCCGGTCGGATCGCGGAAGTACCCCGCATAGCCGCCGTAAAACGTTTCCTGCGGCGCCTTGACGATCTCGGCGCCGGCCCGCCGGGCCTGGGCCATCACGCCGTCGACTTCTTCGCGGCTGACCACATTGTGGCCGATCGTGAAGGAGGTCGGACTGATCGGCTCTTGGCAGACCCGTGTCATGGGCGACGTCGTCCTGCGCCCAAATCGCCAGCCCCCCTCCCGCTCGAAGAAAGCAACGGCGCCGTGGTCGAACTCACGGCCGACGATGCCTTCGGTCGGCAGCCCGAGACCGTCACGATAGAACGCGAGAGACTGCTCCAAGTCGGCGACGCCAAGCGTAACGACAGATATTCGAGGTTTCATCGGATCTCCTGCACGTGTGGTCATGACCCGGCGGCTCGTCGCGAACGGGCTACGTCTGCCGTGGCCCCATCCGGCGCTGAAGGGAAACGATGAACGTGACGTTTTGGTTCTTGGAGACTCCGCGGTCGCCATGATGGAGCAGCGCGCCATGGCTCCGCACCTTGTCATCCTCGGCTTTAGGCCGAGGATCCACGTCGACGCGCGCGTGGTCGCGAGCAACCACCGCTCCGCGAGGGAGACCGGTGGGGCGGCCGCTCTCCTCATCTATTCGGGAACCCGGATCACGGCATCGGCAAGCACAACGCCAAAGGAACGCCACCACCGCGCTACCGGCTGTCTGCAAGCGATCGTGAACCTTCGCCCTGTAACCTGGGGAATAGCCGGCAATCCTCGATCTGCTGAATACCTTTGCCGGACAAGCCAATTGCAGGCGGATGGCGGGTATTCACAATGCAGATCAACCGTAGACATATTTTATCGGCGTTCGGTGCTGGCGTGGCGGCGAGCGCACTCCCTCGGCACGCGGCGGCGCTTCCCGTCGGCATGCAAGACGCCGCCAAGCACAGCATTCGCCTCCCCAACGGCCTGCGCGCCCACTTCATCCAGAACGATTCCGGCTACGTCGCCGCGACGCTGGTTCTGCGCAGTAAGGAGATCAGCCACAACGGCCTCGCCCACATCTGCGAGCACACCTCCTGCGTCGGCGCCGCCGGCTCGATGACCGCCGCCGAAGTGACGCGCCTTAACAAGGACCACGTGCAGGACGGCAACGCCTCGACCGAGTCCGGCATGCTGCAGTGGCACGCTTCGTTCCTGCCGCAGTATCTGCCGCAAGTGATGAACCTCTTGGCGGCGACATCGCTCGATCAGAAATTCGACCTCGAAACCGTCGCCGCGCAGGCGCGCGTCGTGCTCGAGGAGCTGTACCTCGACAAGTACGATCCCGACCGCGTGGCGCAATGCAAGTTCGACCGCGAGCTGTTCGGCGCTTCCCACCCGTACGTGAAGGAAACGCTCCCCGAGGAGATCGCCCGCTGCAAGCTCGCGCCAGCCAAGCTCGCTGCCGAGCTGCGCGACTTCGCCAACTCGGTGCGCTTGCCGGGCAATATGGATCTTTTCCTCGTCGGCAGCATCGAGCCCGGCGCGGTCGCCAAGCTGGTGAATGAGCACTTCGGCCGCTTCGCTGCCGCCGAAGGCCCGCGCCTCGACATTCCGCACGTCGCCGTGACGCGCGCCTACCGCAGCCTCACCGAGACTTCGTACGAGTTGCAACGCCCCATGTCGGACTTGAAGCTCGCCTGGAACACCGGCGTCTGCCTCGGCAGCCCCGACGCGCGCGTTCTGCTGGCGCTGAGCGAATACCTCAACACCGCCCTGTTCGACGAGCTGCGCGAAAAGGACGGCGACACCTATACGCCGGAGGTGCACTTCGAGACCGACGCCTGCAGCGGCGTATTCAACATCGCCATCTCCAGCAGCAAGGATCCGCAGCAAGGTCGAGAAGAAGGTGTTCGACGTCATCGAGAAGATGAAGACGGACATCGACGCGCGTGAGCTGAGCCGCCTGCGCGATCGCATCGCCCTGAAGCGCTGCAAGGACGCCAAGAAGAACGAGGCACTGCTCGAGGGCCTCGTCGAGCGCACGCTCTATGGCGCGGCGGCCGACGACATCCCGGTCGAGACGGTGACGCGCGAGGAGATGATCGCGGCGGCGCGCCGCTACATGCCCTCGCACCGGCAGGCCTATGTGCGCCTCGCCTTGAAGGGGCAGTAAGTCGGGCCGTCTATCGGCCCGACCGACGTCGTTGAATAGGACGCCGAGCCGAGCGCTACTTGCCCGGCTGCAGCTTCGCCACCCAATCGCTGCGGTCGTTGACGACAAACCGCTCGACCTTGCCCGACTTGAGCGTCACGGCGAGGCCGTTGGGGATAATCCCCCAGGTGGGCACCGCTGCTACGCTGGCGATTTCAGAGAGCGGGATGCGCAGCTCGCCGCGTTGAAGGTTGACGACGTGCGGCATGAACACGAGCTCGGTCCTGGTCAGCGCCAGACGCCCGCCGCGGCCTTCGAGATTGAGGAAGTGATTGGCCAGCCCCGAATAGACGACGGCGTCGCCCGGCGCGAGCGGGATGGCGGTCGCCGCCGGCACGATGCGCGAGGTGGCGAACAGGCCGATGATCAGCGTGAACAAACCGCCGCTGAGCAGCATCTGCGCGACCAAGCCCAGGGCCTGCTGCGTCGTTGCCGGCGGCAGCCGCCCGCTGAGGTACGAATTGACGAGCCCGAAGGCGAGACCGAAGAAAGCCCCGGCGAGAAGCGCATTGCTCCAGGCTTGCGCGCGTTCCGTCATGAGAGACCTCCATGCACGAGATTGTTCAAGTCTCTCATCGGTGCATGGCACAGGTCGAGTGCTGTTTTGCCGTCAACAATAGGCGCAAACGCAACTGAACCGCGGCGGACGCACGTGTCCGCCGCGGTCCATCCCCTGCTACTTAGCCCTTTGCCTGGTAGGCGGTGATGGCCTCGGCGAGCTTCTGGTAGTCCTCGCACGTGCCCTGACAGACCTTGGCGATCTCGCCGAGCTGGTCGACGGCGCCCTTCACGTCGCCCTTGGTGAGGAACGCTTCGCCCATGTACTGGCGCGTGCGGGTGTCGGCCGGATTGATGGCCAGCGCCTTCCGGTAGTAGACCATGCCGCCGTCGACATCGCCGAGCTTGCGCGTCGCGTACCCGGTGACGCGCAGGATGCGCGGATCGTTGACGTTCTCTGCCGTGGCGGCCACTTCGAGCGCGCCGGCGTAGTCGCCGTTCTTCGCCTTCCAATAAGCGGACTCATAAACCTTGTCGTCGCCGCTCGCCTCGTTCTGCAGGCACTGAGCCTTGCCGGCGTTCTCAGCCGCCGAGCAGTCGAGCTTCGGCGCCGGCGGATCCATTGCCGCGTAGGTGGCGGCGGGACCGGTGACCAGCGCGGCTGTGGCAAGCGACAGGAAGCGGATGGTGGAGATCAGTTTCGTCTTCGACATTCGCAAAACTCCGATGCGTTGTTTCGGTGCAGTGTTGCCCGCCGCACGGCGGCGGGTGGGGCCGCCCTTGTCGGCGATCTCCATGGCGGCGACTGTTCCGCGCGGAACGCGACGCTGCGGTGTGATGGCCAGCGTGCTCGGTGTCAGACAGGCGGCCAATCGGCACGCGCGAGGCGATAGACGAAGCAGTCGTCCTCGCCGAAGAAGCGACGCGCGATGCGCTTGAAACCGAATCTCTCATAAAAGCGATGGGCTCGCTCGTTGACGGCGAGCGGATCGACAAGCACCGCCGTAACCGCCGCGTCGGCAAAGCAGCGCGCGAGCGCCAGACGCATTATCTCGCTGCCGAAGCCGCGGCCGAGATCGGCTTCCTCGCCGATCCAGATGTCGATCGCCCGCAGGTTCGGTTCGCACTCCCCCCAGTAGTGCGTTTCCTCGATCTGCGGATCGATGATCTGCATGACGCCGACCGGGCGGCCGTCGTGCTCGCCGATCAGCAGCTCGCGCCAGGGAACATCGCGCGGTAGTTCTTCGGCCCATGGGTATGCGTCATCGGCGCCGGTAGCGGCGATGACGTGCGCCTTGGCATCCCAGCCTTGCAGCAGGGGAAGATCGTCGATGGTCGCGCGGCGCAGTTGCAAGTCGCCCTCCGGCCGGCCTTCGCGGCGGTGCTTGTCGGGCCAAGGCCGACGCCCATATCGATGGCTACGGTGGCGCCAGTGAGGAGAGCGCACACGCCGTTTGCCGAAAGTTCCATGCGGCTTGCCACTGTGCCGGCTTGATCGGCGCAGCGGGCGGCAAGCATGCTGCGCGCGCCTTACCTTGCGCCCTTTAGCCGGAGCTCGCCGCCTGCATGCTGAGATCAGCCCTCGTCTTCGCCGCCGCCATGGTGCTCGCCGCGCAGCCCGCACCGGCAGCGGACTACAAGTGCGCCAAGAAGGAGACGAATGTCGCCCTCAACGACCACGACATCGCCATCGCCGAGCGCGAGGCGAGCGTCAAGGAGATGAAGGCGGAGATTGCCGAGGGCGGCGGCTCGACCGACGACCAGACGAAGGTGCTCAAGTCGTTCGAGGACAAGCTCGCCAAGATGAAGGATGCCCGCGAGACCCTCGTCAAGGAATGCAGCGCCGCGGCAACGCCCTAGCCTGGCGGTCGCCGCGCCGGCCGAACGAGACGGCGCGTGGAAGCTTGAACTTCGCCGACTTGTCCCCAACTGCCAGCGATGCGCTCCTCTCGCCGGCATGGTGCAAGGTCGAACGAATCAGCGACAAGACGTGAGGCTGCTGCAACGGTGGTGCGCGTCGCGGCCGGACCGAGGTCCGCCATGCTGGGCTTTCTCGCCATCTTCGCCGCCGCGCTTGCCGGCTTCGCCGGCCTCGGCATCTGGGCCGTCGCCGCCGGCGCCATCGCCCTCGCCTCGCTCTCCTACGCCGAGCACTATCAGCTCTACCGGCGCGGCCAGGAGCTGGGGTTGACCGAGGAGTTGCGCGGCACCGTCGTGCGCAGCTTCGCCAACGCCCTCATCGCCTCCGGCGGCGCCTACGCGGCGGGCCTGCTGCTGCGGGTGCTTTAGTCTACGGCAACCAATTAAGATCGAACGAGCCCTCGCGTGCTTCTTCAACGCGACGGTGACCTTCGAGGGCCCGAGCCCCCAACCGCCTGCAGCGTCTAGGACGAAACCTCAGCGACGGCTAGAACTTGTAGACGCCGGCGCAGACCGCGGTGTCCTCGTAGCGCTCGCAGTACGTCTGCTTGCTCTCGATCTTCTCGGTGACCGGGTTCTTGAACTTGTAGGCCTGCCAGAAGTGCGGCTGCTTCTGCGCCAGCGCGATGCGCTCCTTGACGAACGCCTTGCCGTCGACGTCCTTGGCGTTGCTCTGATCGGTGCCCACGAGCTTGGCGTTGGCGCCATGCGCCAACACATGACCGTCGAGCCGGTAGACGACGACGTAGAGATCGCGATCGACGAACTTGCCGGATTTGTTGCTGATCTCCGCGTAAGTCGCGTCAGGGCCATCCTTCTTGATGGACGCGACGGCGCCTTTGACCATGGCCATGGCCTCGTCCTTCGTCGCCGGCGGCGCGGCGAGTACCGGTCCGGCAAGTGCAACCAGCAGCCCTGCTCCCAGGGTGTGCATCAAGCGTCTCATAGCGCGCGCTCCTATGCTCGGTGGGCGTTGGCAGGAGCTTATTGGCGCTGGCGTCAACGGCGTCTTACGTCGGTTGCTGGCTTGGTATGCAAATCGTGCGGAACCCGGTCCGGCTGGGCTTCCTGCAGAAAGCGCCCCCTCCCAAAGTTATTCATCTGCTGTTTAAAAACCGGGCACCCGTGTGCAAAACGCGCGGCCGGCAACAAACGCTTCGCGCCGCGCCCATGTTAGCCAAGACCCGTTCCGTAGTTCAGGTGGCGTCACCCGCGTAGGAGGGGAAGAAAAATCGAGCGAGGGAGTACGTGGCTTGAAACAGTATTATCTTGCGGCGTCGGTCGTGATCGCCGCTGTCGCCGGAACCATGGCGCCGGCCAGTGCGCAGGTGCGCAATCCTTGGAACGGGTTCTACGCGGGCCTCCACGGCGGCTACGCCTGGCAGGACGTCGACGGCATCTTCAATAACGCGGCGACGCCGACCGTGTTGTCCGCCATCGACCTCAACGGCGCCATCGTCGGCGGCCAGCTCGGCTACAACTACCAGAGCGGCCAGTTCCTGCTCGGCATCGAGGGCGATGCCTCGACGCTCGCCAATGGCAGACGACCACGTCACCGGTCCGGGCGCCCGGTGCGGCGACGCTGCGGCGCCGATATGAACTACCTCGCCAGCATTCGCGGCCGGCTCGGCTGGGCGATCAACAACTGGCTGCTCTACGGCACCGTGGGCTGGGGCTTTTCGCGCTTCGAGTTCACCGAGAACGTGCCGAGCCGCGCCGTTCTCCGGCAAGCTGCGGCTCGAGGACGAAGGCATCGTCTACGGCGGCGGCGTCGAATGGATGCTCGCCTACGGCGTGTCGCTGCGGGCCGAGTATCTGCGCTACGACCTCGGGCACAGCTCGTCGATCCCGATCAGCTTCCTCGGCGCCGACGCCGGCGACCGCATCGGCTTCGACAACATCGACGTGGCGCGCGCGGCCCTCAACATCAAGCTCAGCAACTAGCAAGCCCGGGCGCGCACGGCAGAACGACATTCAGCAATGTCGTTTTGCTGTGCGCGCCGCACTCCCCCGAGGCTTTCGCGGCAACTCACATCGCAGTTGCCGCGAATTCTCCCGCCGCCCGCAAGGCTTCGGCAATGGCCGAGGCATAGTCGAAGGGTTCCCCCAACCAAGGAGTGGAACCCATGCACAAGCTGCTCGCCATAACGACAACTCTGGCGCTCGCCGCCAGCTTCGGCGCGGCGTCGGCCGAGACGGCGCAAGAGCGCACGCTCAAGGCGCCGGAAAAGACCATGGGCGATCAAGGCAAATTGCCCGCGACGGAGAGCATGAGCGGCGCCGTGCCGGACATGACCGGACCGCGTACGGCGGCGACACCGTCGGACAACGAAGCCGGGACAGCCTCCGGCCCCAAGGGCCCGCCCAAGCGCATGGGTAGCGACGGCAAGCTGCCGGCGACGGACAACATGAGCGGGGCGGTGCCACCGATGACCGGACCCGCCGACTAGCGACGGCAGCCCGAGGCTGCGGCGCGGCCGGAGAAACGCATTGCGCGGCGACGCCGTCGCGCAATGCCAAAGCTCTGCCTCAAGAGCGGAAATCCGACATCTCGACGATGTTGCTTTCCGGACCGTTGATCTCGGAGAAGTGCGTCACCTTGTTGCTGTCGCAGACATAGACCCACTTGTGATCGAACAGCTCGCCGTCGCGGATGTGGCCGAAAACAGCGCCCTTTGCCCCGCGCCAGAAGAGCACGGCCGGGCTGCGCTCGGAGTTGACCTTCTCCCAGTTCGGCTCGATGTACTCGGCGATCTGCTTCCAATGGATCACGTCGTCTCTCCCTAGAACGAATCCGTTGCTGGCCTTATGGCCGCATCCGCTCGAAAAGCGAAGCAAATCCAGGAGCACAAGCATCGACGGGGGGTGGGAACGGTGGTAAGGGCACCGCTCCCGCAGCCGTTTTCAAGGCGCCGAAGCCAGGAAATGCCCAACGACATCGCGCCATCAGCGCCCGCTTCCGGCGGCACCGCGGCGAGCAAGCTGGCGGCCGAGATTCGCCGCCGGCGCACCTTCGCCATCATCTCGCATCCCGACGCCGGCAAGACCACGCTCACCGAGAAGCTCTTGCTGTTCGGCGGCGCCATTCAGCTCGCTGGGCAGGTGAAGGCGAAGAAGGACGGTCGCAACACGCGCTCCGACTGGATGGCCATCGAGAAGGCGCGCGGCATCTCCGTCGTCACCTCGGTGATGACCTTCGAATACGAGGGCGCCGTTTTCAATCTCCTCGATACGCCTGGCCACGAGGACTTCTCCGACCACACCTACCGCACGCTCACCGCCGTCGACTCGGCCATCATGGTGATCGACGCGGCGAAGGGCATCGAAGCACGCACGCGCAAGCTTTTCGAGGTCTGCCGGCTGCGCGACATCCCCATCATCACCTTCATCAACAAGCTCGACCGCGAGGCGCGCGAGCCGCTGGAGTTGCTCGACGAGATCGAGAAGGTGCTGGCGCTCGATACCGCGCCCATGGTGTGGCCGATCGGCAAGGGACGCGGCTTCCGCGGCACCTACGATCTGTCGAACCCGCGCATCCGCCGCATCGACGAGGCGCCCGAGGGCACACCCGTGACGGGCCCCGGTGATCCGGTGTTCGAAACCCTGCTGGAACCCGACGAGCTGGCGGCCTGGCGGGAGGAGATCGAACTCGTCGGCGATGCTTGCGGCCAATTCGACCTCAAGGCCTTCCGCGAAGGCACGCTGTCGCCGGTCTACTTCGGCAGCGCGTTGCGCAACTTCGGCGTCCGCGATCTGCTCGATGCGCTCATCTCCTACGCGCCGCCGCCGCTCAGTCGCAAGGCGGCGAGCCGCACCATCGAGGCGACCGAGCCGGCGATGACCGGCATCATCTTCAAGATCCAGGCGAACATGGATCCCAACCATCGCGACCGCATGGCCTTCATGCGGTTATGCTCGGGGCGGCTGACGCGCGGCATGAAGGTGAAGCATGTGCGCACCGACAAGATCATGGCGCTGACGGCGCCGCAGTTCTTCTTCGCGCAGGATCGCTCGCTCGCCGAGGAAGCCTTCGCCGGCGACGTGGTCGGCATCCCCAACCGCGGCACGCTGCGCATCGGCGATGCGCTCACCGAGGGCGAGGACGTGCAGTTCCTCGGCATCCCCTCATTCGCGCCGGAAATCCTGCGCCGTATACGCCTCGAGGACGCGATCCGTGCCAAGAAGCTCAAGGATGCGTTGAAGGAGATGGCCGAGGAAGGCGTGGTGCAGCTCTTCTCCCCGCTCGACGGCACGCCACCCATCGTCGGCGTCATCGGCGCGCTGCAGCTTGACGTCCTCGGCGACCGGCTGACGCACGAGTACGGCCTGCCTATCGGCTTCGAGCAGGCCCCGTGTGAGGTGCTGCGCTGGATCACGGCGGAGGATCCGGCGAAGCTCACGCGCTTCATCGACGCCAACCGCTCGTCCATCGCCAAGGATTCGGAAGGCGACTACGTCTACATGTCGCCATCGGTGTTCAGCCTGAACTGGGTGCAAGAGCGCAATCCGGACATCAAGTTCGTCGACGTCAAAGCCGTGACGCAGGGCTAAATTGCAACCTGGTTTGCAACGTAAAGTTGTGTAAATGCTCTGTGCAACAACGTATTGTTGTGCATTTTCAGTAGGTAGATCAGATGTCTACGATTCATTCGACAAGGTTTCCGGGATAATTAGCAACGCCATGAACGACGCCTGGACAAGATCATTACGGACTTGGCCGACGTCGCCAAGGGCAGCAAGCCGGTTGCCAACCTGCTCGTCGCACCTGCCGCCGGCACGTTATCGCTCGATGACGTGAAGAACTTTTTTGCCTTAGCTGGCGGCGCCAACATGGATATCAGCTTTCCATGTGTCATCGCCAAGCAACCCATTGGCCTGTTTAGGGCCTCGTGTGTCGACCATGGCATCCCAACGAAGTTCGCGTCTGTGGAGGGCCGTCGGCAACGGGAATCTCCGGCTCAATTTCGATCGGCGTCGGAATCTCGTTTTGAATTTAGTAGGTCCGTATCAATGGGGGCGCGCTGCCCATAGTCGCAGTCACTAGCCCCCGGCAGCGTGGCGCCCTGCCCAGCGCCGCCACGGCGACATCGCCGTCGGTGATGTAGCGGTTGACGTGCTTGCCGTCGACGCGGTCGCCGGTCTTCTCCCACACGACCTCGCCGATCGCATCGGCATCGCGCAACGCGCCTATGATGTATTCGCGCTCGGCGTTGGTGTCCTTGTCAGTCGCGTGCGTGATCTGGAAGGTGAGGCTGGCGAGGCCGAAGCCGGTGTCGCGCGTGCCGGCGCCCACCCAGGGCACGTCGGCTCCGGGCGGCGGCACGTCGGTGTTCAGCCAGAAGCTCGCCGTGTCGACGTCCTCGTAGCTATCGAGGCTGCGCCCCCAGAAACGGACGTGATGGCGCTTGCGCGGACTGTCGCCGATCGCCTTCTGGAAGCCGATATCCTGCCCGCGGCCGAACAGGAACAGCGTCGAGAACGGGGCTGCCGGATAGGGCCGGTTGAGCACGAACGCCTTCGCCATGCGCCACGAGCTGGCGAGCGTCAGCTTGTCGGCCTCCACCCAGCCGATGGCGGCGAATGCGGCGCGCAACTGGTCTAACGTGCCGACGAGAACGAGGTTGACGGGGTCGGCCAGCAACCCGTCGGCGGCGGTGGTGAAGCTCGGCACGTGGCGGCGCTGCGCAAACTTCAATCCCATGCGCACGGCATAGGGCAGGATGACGTAGGCGGCGATGAGGTAGGTCGCCATAAGCGCGAAGTAGACCGGCAGCTCTTGGTCGGCAAAGTCGAAGACGACGAACACGATCAGCCAGACGCTGACGGCGCCGATTGTGAAGATGGCGATGCGCTGTACCGTCCGGATCAACAGGCCCACATCGCCCCCCGCGCCATCAGTAGCTGCCCTGTTGAATGAAGCTCTCCGGCGTGCCGTCGGCCGGGTCGACAAAGATGACGTCCTTAGGGTCGCGCCGCGGCGTGTCGATCGACAGGAATACCAGCGGCTCTTCGATGATATCCGGCAGCGCGTGCACCGTGCCGCGCTCGAAATGCAGGAGCTGGCCCGGACCGAACTCGGCTTTGGTCGCCGGATCGCCCATCCAGAAGGTGCCGCGACCTGAAAAAACGTAGAGGTATTCATCGCACTGGGCGTGATAGTGCGGCGGCGTCGGCCTGTACACGCGGAACACACGGGCGCTCGCCGACGGCCGGTCGGTGAGATAGCGGTCGACCAGCAGCGTCGCCGCGCGCTCGGGCAGCGAGGCGGCAATGGCGGCAATGTCGAAGCTGCCCATCGTACGCTTGTCGTCCATGCGGGTGACCTTCTGGCCGTCGCGGTCTGCGGCAGGTAAGTCGGTCTTAGCGCATCCGGCGCTACCTTGCACCGGCATCGAAGCTCAGCGAACGGGAAGCAGTTGCATGGCACACGCGGATCGGATCGAACAGGATGCCCCCCCGGTGGCCACGGCCTTATCGCTGGCGGCACTCGTCCTCCTCGGCACGCGCTTCGTGCAAGGCTTCATCTTCTGGGGCGGTGCCAGCCGGCGGCTGATCTACGACTTCCACGAGGTCGCCGGCGTCGATCATGCCGTAAAACTCGACTTCGACCTGCCTGGCTACGTCGCCGCCAAGCTCACGCATGCCCTGCCCGGCGCGTTGTGGGTGCAGAGCCCCCTCGAATGGACGCTCGGCCATCACGACCTGATCGTCACCTCGGTTTGGCTGTGGACCATTGCCGAACTCGCCGTCGGCCTCGGACTGATGTTCGGCTTGGCGACCCGGCTCTCAGCCTTCGTCAGCATCTGGCTCAACGTCGCGCTGATGTTGATCTTCGGCTGGATGGGGTCAACCTGCCTCGACGAATGGACGATGGCGGTCTCCGGTGTCGCCATGAGCAGCGCGCTGTTTCTCGCCGGCAGCGGGACATACTCACTCGATAACCGCTTCGGTCTCAATGCGAATGCCGCGAGTTCACGGTCCTGGATGCCGTGGATCTTTAGCGGCCCGCTGCCTTCCGATACCACCCGGAAGCTTGCGCTACGGCTCGGCCTCGCCTGCGTGGCGTTTACCGTCCTGAGCTATCATGTCCTGTTTGGCGCGGTCGTCTCGCCGCTGCACTCGCGCACGAACTTCCACCACCACAACATCGCCATATCGGCGCCGAGCGTGGCCGCGGACGGCAGCGTGACGTTCGAGGCTTACGTCGACGCAGGCCCCGACACCGGGGCGGCGTACGTCATCGCCGCAACGCTGCTCGACGGCTCGGGGCAGAAGCTCGCGCGGTGGGACGGCGCAGCACTCGCCGCGCTGACGCCCGAAGCAGTTCGCAACGCCTACCCATATGCCTGGGCTTCGCGCTTCAAGCCGGAGAGCATCGGTTTCAGCGGCCAGACGGGTGCGCGCGCCACCATCACCTTGCCGCCCGCGGTGGCGCAGGCGGCCGAGGGCGAGGCGCGCATCCTCGTGCTCGAGGCCATCGACGGCAGCGTATGGCGCGCCGTAGGTCGTGTCGCGAAATAAGAGCCGACGCCGCATGTTTCGAAGCTTGGCGACAAATAGCTCATGCGGGCTTGGAACGCTGAGCGTAATAAGCCCGTTGTGGCCACGCCCGACGGACATTGCGACGATAGGCGGCACGTGCATGCAAAAGCAGCGGCCCAAGCGCAAAGGCATCATCGAGAGCCTTCGTTATCTCTACGAGTCGGACGCCCCGGCGGCGCACCGCTTCCGCTACGCGCTTCTCGCGTTCGACATCGTGACCATACTGTTCATCGTGGTGACGACGTTTGTTCCCGGCAATGCGGCCCTCGAATGGCTCGACATCGTCTTCGGCGTGCTGATCCTGTTGGATTTTCTGGCGCGCCTCGCCATCAGCCGCAACCGTCTGCGCGAGCTTGCGCACCCGGCGTCCTGGGCCGACATGGCGGCAATCGTCTCGTTCCTCGCACCTATCGCCGGCGAGGCGGCCGGCTTCCTGCGCATTCTGCGCACGGTGCGTCTGCTGCACACCTATCAACTGCTGGCGAGGTTGCGCCAGGACAGCAACTGGTTCCGCCGCCACGAGGACGTGGTGCTGGCGGTCGTCAATTTGTTCGTCTTCCTGTTTGTCATGAGCGGCATCGTCTACGCCAGCCAGTACGGACGCAACCCCGGCATCAACAATTACGTCGACGCGCTCTATTTCACGGTGACGGCGCTGACGACCACGGGCTTCGGCGACATCACGCTCGAAGGTACATTTGGGCGCTTCATCTCCATCGTCATCATGATCCTCGGCGTCACGCTGTTCTTGATGCTCGTCCGCGTGCTGTTGCAGCCACACAAGGTTCGCTTCCGCTGCCCGACCTGCGCGCTGATGCGCCACGACGCCGACGCGGTGCACTGCAAGGCGTGCGGGACGACCCTGCAGATCCCCGACGAAGGAGATTGAAGCCGTAGCGTGCAGCCTTGAACATCCATAAGACACTACTGATCACGACCCTAAACTTTGCCCCCCCACCGTTCCGGCGCCGCGCAAAGGGGCGACCGGTCCGAGCTCGCTCTTGAGCTCATCGCCGATGTGCTCATCGCGTTACTCGCGGAAGTACAGAAGCCGGCGGAACGCCCGGTGACTTCAATCACGTGACGTCGCGTCCCGCCGGCGGCTCTTGAGTGTTGCGCGGCCGCGAGGTCACGTCGTGAGATGATTGCCCTATCCCTCGCGGTTGGGCGTGCCGAGGATGTGTGATTTTGGCGGCAGCATCACGCTGTCGAAGTCCTGCGTGAACATCGCCGCGGCGAAGAAGGCGACGGCGCGCAGGGGCTCTGTGCCCGTGTTGGCGAGGTCGTGCCGCACGTTGGTGGGCAATACGAACACGCTCCCGGGGCCTACCGGATACTTGCCGGATTCCATGCGCAGCTCGCCGGTGCCGGCGATGATGTACTGCGTCTCCTCGGTCGCATCGGTGTGCCAGCCGAGGTGGCCTCCCGGGGCGATCTCGTAGACGATGGTCGAAGACTGCTCCGCGTTGTGACCGCCGTAGCTGGCGAACGACGCATTCCATTGAACCGTCTTATCGTCGACGCTGCCGACCTTGATGCGCTCTTGTCTGTTGGTGTCGACTACGGGGCTGCTGGTGCGCGCTGCCTTGGCGACGCGCTTGGCCGGACCGACCTTCACGTTTGCATCGGATGCGGGGATCATGCTCGGCTCCTTTTGGGTTGCGCGCGAAGACTAGGAGCGGCGTTACCGGTAGCAATGCCGACGGGCTTTCGTGGTTGGAGGGCTGTTGCGCGGTCGCGCCGGATTAGCTTCAAATGCACGCAGCCCGTCGATCCTATGCGCCAATCGCATCAGTCGGACGGCGCGGCCCTGACGGAGGCAAAATGGCAACTCGCGGAAATATCCGCGCCGGCATGGGCGGATGGACGTTCGAGCCCTGGCGCGGGACGTTCTACCCCGACAAGCTGGCGCAAGCCAAAGAGCTCGAGCTACGCCGCCGAGCACGTGCCGACTATCGAGGTCAACGGCACGTTCTATCGCTCGCAGACGCCGGCGACGTTCGCCAAGTGGGCGAGCGAGACGCCGGATGGGTTCGTGTTCGCCCTCAAGGGCCCGCGCTACGCGGTCAACCGGCGCGTGCTCGCCGAGGCGGGCAACTCGATCCAGCGCTTCGTCGATTCCGGCCCGCTGGAGCTCGGCGACAAGCTGGGGCCGATGCTGTGGCAGTTCGCGCCGACGAAGAAGTTCGACCCCGCCGACTTCGCCGCCTTCCTCGCCCTGCTCCCGCACAAGGTCGGCAGCGCCAAGCTGCGGCACGTCGTCGAGGTGCGTCACGACAGCTTCTGCACGCCCGAGTTCATCAAGCTCGCCCGCGATCACAACGTACCCATCGTCTTCGCCGAGCACGCGACGTATCCGGCCATTGCCGACGTCACCGGCGAGTTCATCTACGCGCGCCTGCAGAAGGGCAGCGACGAGGTGAAGACCGGCTATGCGCCCAAGGCGCTCGACGCATGGGCCAAGCGCTTGCAGACCTGGGCTGAGGGCGGCGTGCCTGCCGACCTGCCGCTCGTCGACGCGAAGCACAAGCCCGCCAAGAAGCCGCGCGATGCGTTCGTCTACTTCATCCACGAGGGCAAGGTGCGCGCACCGCACGCGGCGATGGCCCTGATGCAGCGCGTCGGCACGTAGAAAAAATGTTCGAGCGCGCGGCGCACTTTCGCGCTTCAAACGTGCGCGCAACTCTGATCTAAAAGTGTCACCGGTCCTGCCGGTCAGACGGCCACAAGCGCCGCAAACGGTGTCAGACCCTCGCGGTCTGACACCATTCCCTCTCACTCACTTGCGCGAAATCAGAGACGTTCGAGGAACGGCACCGGATCGACCGGTTTCGATCCCTGGCGCAGCTCGAAGTGCACCTGCGGCTGGTCGACGGATCCGGTGCGGCCGGCCGTGGCGATCACCTGGCCGCGCTGCACCTTGTCGCCGCGCTTGACCGTCAGCTGATCGTTGTGGGCGTAGGCCGTCACCCAGCCGTTGTCGTGGCGCAGCAGGATCAGGTTGCCGTAGCCCTTCAACTCGGAGCCGGCGTAGGCGACCGTGCCGCCTTCGGCAGCATGCACGGAGGTGCCGAGCGGCACCGACAGGTTGATGCCGTCGTTGTGCGTGCCGTCCGTCCGTTGGCCGAAGCCGGTGATGATGCGCCCGCTCACCGGCCAGCGCAGCTTGTCGCTGCCGCGGGCCGCCGATTGCGCCGGCGGCG
Organism: uncultured Alphaproteobacteria bacterium; assembly: GCA_963812795.1. Taxonomy (GTDB): domain Bacteria; phylum Pseudomonadota; class Alphaproteobacteria; order Rhizobiales; family Hyphomicrobiaceae; genus Hyphomicrobium_A. The sequence goes on from CAWEWG010000011.1 coordinate 46,502, forward strand.
CGATGGCGCCGGTCGCCGCATCGTTGGTGTTGCGCGTCGTGACCTGCGTGTACTGGCCGTTGCCGCCGCCACTATTGGTCTGGCCGTTGATGATGGTCGGCTGGTGCGTCGACGGGATGTTGCTCGGCTGCTGATACGACGGTTGCGACGGCGGCGGATTGACGGCCACCTGCTGCATCGGCTGCGAGGCGCCACTGCCGTTATCAGGCACGCGCAGTACGGACCCGGCCTTCAGGCCGCGCGCGTCGGTGATGCCGTTGGCCTGCTGCAGCTCGGTGACGGGCACGCCATAGGTGCGCGAAACGCCGTAAAGCGAATCGCCTGGGCGCATCGTGTACGAGCCGCGGTACTTGGCGTCGAGGTCGGCAGGGACGCTGACCGGCGCCGGCTGCTGCACGCTCGCCGTCTGCACCGGTGCCGGCTGCGAACGGCCGGCGGTGGAGCCTTGCGGCAGGTACAGCTTCTGTCCCGGCTGCAGGTTCGGGTTGGTCAGGCTGTTGACCTGCATCAGCTCGGCGACGCCGACGCGATGGCGGCGCGACAGCCCATACAGCGTATCGCCGGGCTGCACCTCGATCATGTCGCCGGGGTTCGCCAGCGACGGCTGCGGCTGCGGATCGTAGCGGTTGGTCGAATGCGTCGTCGTCGCTGCCGCGGTGTCGTAGCGGCGGTTCGAATAGGTGTTGTCGGGCGCGGCGTTGTCGTAGCGGCCGTTGGCGGCATAGCCGTTCGACGGCGGCGATCCGTAGCGGCGATCGTTAGCTGCGTAATTGTTCGGCGGCGAGGCGTCCGGCAGGCTCTGCGAGCTGACGTCGCTGTCGCGATAGGTGCGCGGCGCGTTGTATGAGCCGCCCCCGTTGCCGTAGCCGTCGTTACCGAGATAGCTCGGATTTCCGCGTCCTGACGCCGAAGCCGTTTGCTGCGGCTTGGGCTCGTCGTTGAGGCTGAAGCTCGGGAAATCGAAGCCGGAAACCTGAGCGCTGCACCCGCCGGCAAGACCGGCGAGAAGGATGGCGGCGACGTGGCCCACTGGCTGGGCGATTGCCGCTCTGCAGCGGCTGAAACGTTTAAAACGCATCATGATACGCACCTTTACTGCCAACCTTCCATTAATCCTTAAGGAGTTAATGGACGCTTAACGGGCGGCAGCGCGTGCTGTTGAAATTCGCATTTTGGAGTCTCGCCGGACGACATCAGGAGCGCATTTCGCGCCCTGCATGCAGCCTGCAAGCTACGCAGCCATTGTGCTTTGTTAAGGACGTCGCGGCGTCGACACCACGGCGGCGCGATGGCGAATGGCTGAACGCTGGATGAACGCTCGGGGAGAGCTCAGAGGATGTCGCCGCCCGCCGCGCGCTTGCGGTCGGCGAGCGGATCGAACGCCTCGCGCAACGCCCGGCAGGTCGCATCGTGCGTCAGGTTCAGGCACAGCGGCGTCACCGAAATGCGCCGCGCGTCGATGGCGGCGAGATCGGTGCCCGGCACCATCGTCGACGGCGGTCGCTCGAAGTTGAACCAGAAGTACGGCATGCCCCACGGGTCGCTGCGCTGGTCGATGCGCAAGGAAGCCTGGTCGCGCCTGCCCTGCCGCGTCACCTCGATGCCGGCAACGGCGTCCGGTGGGCACGGCGGGTAGTTGATGTTGATGACGATGTCCTTCGGCCAGCCGGCGTCGAGCAGGCGCGCCAGCAGCCCGGGGCCGTGCGTCAGCGGCGTCTCCCAGTGGATCTTGCCTTCCTCCAGCGAGCCGCCCACTTGGCTCATGGCGATGGAACGGATGCCGAGCATGGTGCCTTCGATGGCCGCGGCGATGGTGCCCGAGTAGGTGACGTCCTCGGCGAGGTTGGAGCCGTGGTTGATGCCGGAGAGCACGAGATCGGGCGGCTGATCGAGCATGAAGTGGCGCACGGCCATGATCACGCAGTCGGTGGGCGTGCCGCGCAGCACGTACGTGCGCTCGCCCGTCTGCCGCACGCGCAGCGGCTCGTGCAGCGTCATCGAGTGCGAGGCGCCCGACTGATTCTTCTCCGGGGCGACGACCCACACGTCGGAGGAAATCTCCTCGGCAATGCGGCGCAGGACGTCCATGCCCTCGGCGTCGATGCCGTCGTCGTTGGTGACGAGGATGCGCATCAGGCGGCCTTCTCGATCTTGGCGAGGCCGCCCATGTAGGGGCGCAGCACCTCGGGAATGACAACCGAGCCGTCGGCCTGCTGGTAGTTCTCGAGCACGGCGATGAGCGTGCGCCCCACCGCGAGGCCGGAGCCGTTCAGCGTGTGCACGAAGCGCGTGTCCTTGCCGCCCTTCGGCTTGTAGCGCGCGTTCATGCGCCGCGCCTGGAAGTCGCCGCACACCGAGCAGGAGGAGATTTCGCGGTAGGTGTTCTCGCCCGGCAGCCACACCTCGATGTCGTAGGTCTTCTGCGAGGCAAAGCCCATGTCGCCGGTGCACAGGAGGATGGTGCGGAACGGCAGGCCGAGGCGCTTCAGCACCTCCTCGGCGCACGCGGTCATGCGCTCGTGCTCGGCGAGGCTTTCTTCCGGCGTGGTGATGGAGACGAGCTCGACCTTGGAGAACTGGTGCTGGCGGATCATGCCGCGCGTGTCCTTGCCGGCGGCGCCCGCCTCCGAGCGGAAGCACGGGGTGTGCGCGGTGAGGCGCATCGGCAGCTTGGCTTCGTCGAGGATCTCCTCGCGCACGAAGTTGGTCAGCGACACCTCGGCCGTCGGGATGAGCCAGAAGTCCAGTTCGGACTCGTCTGGAAAAGAGTCCTCGCGCAGAACTTCGGCAGGTTGCCGGTGCCGTAGGCGGCGTGATCTCTTCACCAGCAGCGGCACGATGTTCTCGGTGTAGCCGAACTCGCTGGTGTGCAGGTCGAGCATGAAGGCGCCGAGCGCGCGCTCGAGCCGCGCCAGCGCCCCCTTGAGCACGACGAAGCGGGCGCCGGAAATCTTCGCCGCGGTGGCGAAGTCCATCAGCCCCAGCGCCTCGCCGACCTCGAAGTGCTGCTTGGGCTTGAAGTCGAACTTCGGCGGCGCGCCGACCTTGCGCACCTCCTTGTTGTCCTTCTCGTCCTTGCCGAGCGGCACGTCATCGAGCGGCAGGTTGGGAATGACCGACAGCGCATCGCGCAGCTTGCCATCGAGCTCGCGCTCGGCTTCCTCGCCCTTGGCGAGCTGATCCTTCAGCGCCGCGACCTCGGCCATCAGCGCACTCGCCTTGGCGTCGTCCTTCGCCGCCTTGGCGGCGCCGATCTCCTTGGAAGCCGCGTTGCGGCGCGCCTGCGCCTCCTGCAGCTTCGTCACGTGGCCGCGGCGTGTCTCATCGAGCGCGATCAGCTCGGCCGACAACGGCGCCAGCCCGCGCTTCTTGAGGCCGGCGTCGAACGCCGCGGGGTTGTCCCTGATCCACTTGATGTCGAACACGTCGGCCTCGTCTCTGAGCGGAGAAAGGCGGTCTATAGGCCGACGGCGAGCGCCGGTCCAGAAGCGATCAGGTCGCGCCGGATGCCTGCTTGGCGGCCTGCTGGCGCGCGACCCGCTCCACCATCCAGATCGACACCTCGTACAAGAGGATCGTCGGCAGCATCATGGCGATCATGCTGAACGGGTCGGGCGGCGACAGGAAGGCGGCAACGGCCGTAATGCCGAGGATGGCGTAGCGCCGCCCCTTGCGCAGCGTCGGCGCGGTGACGAGCCCGGCGCGCGCGAGCAGCGTCAGCGCCACGGGAAGCTGGAAGCAGATACCGAAGCCGATGATCAGATTCATGATCAGCGAGAGGTATTCCGACACGCGCGCCTGCAGGTGGATCTCCACCGGCCCACCCGTCTGCTGCATCGACAGGAAGAAGCGCATCGCCATGGGCATGACGAGGAAATAGACGACCAGCGCGCCGAGCAGGAACAGCAGCGGCGTCGCCACCAGATAGGGCACGAAGGCGTGCCGCTCGTTCTTGTAGAGCCCGGGCGCGACGAACTTGTAGATCTGGTTGGCGACGATGGGGAACGACAGGCAGAAGGCGCCGAACAGCGCCAGCTTCATCTGCGTGAACAGGAACTCCTGCGGCGCCGTGTAGATCATTTCGATCGGACCGTCGCCGCCGTGCGCCCACAGATAGGGCAGCACGAGCAGGTTGTAGATCTGCTTGGCGAAGACGAAGCAGACCGCGAACGAGATGCCGATGGCGACGAGCGACCAGATCAACCGCTGGCGCAGCTCGACCAGGTGGTCGATGAGCGGCGCCTTGGAGGCGTCGATGTCGTCCTGGCCCGCCCGCGCGTCTGCACGCTCGATGACGTCGCTCATGCCGCGCCCCTGTCCGGCTCGTCTCTCTTTTCGGCAGGCGGCGGTAATGCCGGCTCGCTCGCGGCTTCACCGGGAGCCAATGCGGGCGCCGGCGCGGCGCTGACCGCGGCCTTCGGCGCATCGACGTCGACGCGCGCCGCCTCGATCTGGCTGTCGATGGCGCGCGAGCCGATGTCCATGGTGGCGCGCACCTCACGGCTGACGGCATCGAACTCTTTCTTGAGACCATCGAGCTCGGCTTCGCGCATCGCCTCGTCGAACTGGCCGCGGAACTCGGCCGCGTGCCGGCGGATGACGCCGAGATACTTGCCGACGGCGCGCAGCAGGATCGGCAGATCCTTGGGGCCGACGACGATCAGCGCGACGATGGCGAGGATCAGCAGCTTGCTGGAGGTGATGTCGAACATGCGTCGTCCCGATTGCCGACGCGCTCAGAGCGCGAGGCGCCGCGGCGGCCTTCCGCTCGCCCCGCTCAGCCCGTCTTGGTGGTGTCGCGTTCGGTTGTCTTGACGGGGCGCTGATCGATGACGCGCGGATCGACGGGGCGCGGTTCCGGCCGCTCCTCCTCGTCGTCGTCGGACAAGCCCTTCTTGAAGCTTTTGATGCCCTTGGCCATGTCGCCCATGATGGACGAGATGCGCCCGCCGCCGCCGAAGAAGAGCAGCGCGACAAGCGCGAGGATGAGCAAATGCCAGCCGCTCAGGCCCATCGTCGTTCGCTCCTATGCCGAATTGCCATCTTAGCAATGGCGAGTTGCTGATAATCGCCATTCGTAGCAACAAGAAGTTGCGATTTCAGCAACTGGTATTGCAGAAAGCATATGGCCCCGCAAGGCCGCCAACCCAACAGCTCAGCGCTAAGGCATTACGAAAGCTTCACTTTTTAGCTCTCGGCGGCGAACACGAGAACGCGTGCCGGATCGATGTGCGCCCGCACCTCCGCGCCGCGCGGCCATCCCGCGCTCTCGCGCACGCGAACTTTCAGCGGCTTGTCGAAGCCTTCGACACCGACCTCGAGGCGGGCGACGTCGCCGAGGAACTTGACGTCCAGGACGCGGGCGGCGAGCCCGTCACCATTGGTCGCGAGCCGGATGCCGCGCTCGCGGATACAGACGACGGCGCGGCTGCCGGGGGCGAGGCCGGGCGCGGGCAGCACGCCGATCGGCGTATCGATGCCGGACGCGCCGACGCGGTAGCCGATCTCGTTGATCTCGGAAAAGAGGCGGGCGACGAATAGGTCGGCCGGCCGGTGGTACAGCACCTCCGCGTCGCCGGCTTGCACGAGACGGCCGGCGCGCATCACGGCGATGCGATCGCCGATGCGCATCGCCTCCTCCGGATTGTGCGTGACGATGACCGACGTGGCGCGCGTCTCGCGCAGCAGCCCCAGCGTCTCCTCCTGCATCGCCTCGCGCAACTGCACGTCGAGGCCGGAGAACGGCTCGTCCATGAGCATCACCGCCGGACGCGGGACGATGGCGCGCGCCAGCGCCACGCGCTGCTGCTGGCCACCGGAGAGGATGTGCGGATATTCGTCGGCGAGGTTGGCGAGCCCGACGCGCTTCAGGGCGGCGAGCGCCTCGCGCCGCGCCTCCGCCTTGGGCAGCCCCTTGAGACCAAACGCGACGTTGCCGAGAATGGTGAGATGCGGAAACAGCGCGAAGTCCTGGAACATCAGGCCGACGCCACGATCCTCCGGCGGCACGAAGCGCGACGGCCCCGCTACCTCGTGCCCGTTGATCAGCACGCGACCCGCGGTCGGCTTCTCGATGCCGGCGGCAACGCGCAAGAGCGTTGTCTTCCCGCAGCCCGACGGCCCCAGCAGGCAGACGACCTCCGCCGGCGCAATGTCGAGATCGACCCCGGCCAGCGCTTGCGTCTGGTCGTAGTCGCGGGTGACGTTCTCGAAGGTGAGCTGAGCCGCGAAGGTGGCGGCAGCGCGTCCCTTGGCGCTGCCATTAGTCGTGCCGTTGTCGGCAGGCGGCGAAGCGCGCGGGGTATCGGTGAGCGACGGCAATGACGGGCACCTTGTTACGCGGCAACGTCCCGCGTCAGGACTTATCGGGCTCCTCGCCATCGGGCAAGGCTTCCGCGATCCTCGCCGTCCTCGCTGTCGTCCAGCTCCTCGTCTTCTTCGTCCTCGGCGGCCTCGAGCGGCAGCTCGTCCGGCATCAGGGCGGCGACGTCGGTCGGATCGGGGACGGTAAAGTCCGGCGGCAGATTGCCGTCGAGAAGCCCCGAGGCGCGCAGCTCGGCGAGACCAGGCAGATCCTTGATCCCCTCGAGGCCGAAGTGGCTGAGGAACGCGTCCGTGGTGCCGTAGGTGACGGGACGTCCAGGCGCCCGGCGGCGGCCGCGCAGGCGCACCCAGCCGGTCTCGAGCAGAATATCGAGCGTGCCGGCCGAGGTCGTCACGCCGCGGATTTCCTCGATCTCGGCGCGCGTCACGGGCTGGTGATAGGCGATGATGGACAGCGTTTCGAGGGCTGCCTTCGACAGGCGGCGCTCCTGCGTCGCATAGCGCTCGAGCAGGTAGGAGAGGTCGTCCGCGGTGCGGAAAGCCCACTTGCCGGCGACCTTGACGAGATTGACGCCGCGTCCCGCGTAGAACGCGCGCAGTTCCTCGATGAGGGTGCCGATGTCCTCGCCCTGTGTCAGGTGGCCGGCGAGCTTCGCCTCATCGAGCGGCTCGGACGCGGCAAACAGCAACGCTTCCAAAATGCGCAGCTTCTCGCGATGGTCGGCGAAGGGGAGCGCGGCAACATTGCGCGGTAACGCAGCGGCGCGGACTGGCTCGTCGCCGGCATCCTCGCGGCCGTTGTCATTGCTCTCCTGGCTCGACGGGACCAGGCTCAGACGGGGCGGCTCCATGCGCTTTTCTTTCGTCATTGGCTGTCCGGGACGCACACGGGTTTCACCAACTAGACGACTCTCTGCCAGTCCGCATCGGGTTGGCCCGACTCGGACTTGCGCGGACGCATGTAAATGGGTTCGAACGCGCCTTCCTGGCGCAGCTCGATCGTACCTTCGCGCGCCATCTCCAGCGTGGCGCCGAACGAGCTTGCCAGCACGGTGCGGCCATTCTCGTGCGCGCCCGACAACTCCTGCAGGCAATGCTCGAAGGCCATCCATTCGCTCGCCGATGGGGTCTCGCCGAGCAGGCGTTCCAGGCGCAGGCGCGCATCCTTGATCGACCAGACAGGACGCACCTTGACGACGTGCCCTACCTTGATGGTGCGGCGGCGCTGATCGGCGTAGGCATGCAAGAGGTCGTAAATCTTCGCCGTGAACTCGGTCTCGCGAATGGTCTTGGTGCCTTCCGGCATGCCGCGTGCGAACACGTCGCGACCAAGACGCATGCGCGTCATCAACTGAGCTGCAGCTTCGCGCATGGCTTCCAGACGCATGAGGCGGAACGACAGACGGCGCGCCAGCTCCTCGGCCGTCGCCTCCTCGCCTTTGACGGCCTCGCGCGGCAGCAGCAGGCGCGACTTGAGGTATGTCAGCCAGGCCGCCATGACGAGATAGTCGGCAGCGAGCTCAAGGCGCAGCTTCTGCACCTCGCCGATGAAGCCGAGATATTGGTCGGCGAGCGCCAGTACGGAGATCTTGGAAATGTCGACTTTCTGCGTGCGCGCCAGAGCCAGCAGCAGATCGAGCGGCCCCTCATAGCCGGCCACGTCGACGATGAGCGCGTCCTCGTCGTCGACGTGAACGTCGACGACGGGCTCCTCCCACGCCGATACGGCCTCGTTCGCTGGTTGCGGCTCGCTGGTCATCGACCTTGACGGCTCATCCGATTGGTTGTCCGAAACGCAGACACGCGTTTGATTCTGCAATCATATAGTGTTGAGTTTACACTGATTCAGCACCGCCGGCTGCAATGGCAAGGACCTTGGCGAGTTGCGCTTCTGCCGCAGCGGAATCAAACGGCTGCGTGGCTTTCGTTATATTAACGGCCGTTTCAAAGCGCTGCTGAGCCCGGCCTTGCAGCGGCCCGGCACCGGCAGCCGCCTGCGCCATCTCGGGCAAATCGCCGCTGCAGTGGAGCGCCAGGTCTGAGCCGGCGGCGATCACCGCCTCGGCGCGCGCGCGCATGGGCCCCGACAGCGCCTTCATGGTGAGGTCGTCGCTCATCAACAGCCCATCGAAACCGATGTCGCCGCGGATGATCTCGCGCGTGACGATGGACGAGGTGCTGGCCGGCGCGGCGGCATCGATGTCGCGGAAGACGACATGCGCCGTCATCGCCGCGGGCAGGTGATTGAGCGCCTTGAAGGGCGCAAAGTCGCGTCGCCGTCAGCTCGGCCCGGCTCTCGGTGACGACGGGCAGCGCCAAATGGCTGTCGGCCGTCGCGCGTCCATGTCCGGGGATATGCTTGATCACGGGAACGACGCCGCCGGCGATGAAGCCCTCGCCAACGGCCTTGGCCAGGTCGACCACCTGCTTGACGCTGCGCCCGTAGGCGCGGTCGCCGATGATGTCGTGGGCGCCTTCGACAGGCACATCGAGAACCGGTGCGCAGTCCGTATTGATGCCCAGCTCGGCGAGATCGGCGGCCAAGAGACGCGTTGCCTCGAACGCCGCCATCACCGCCGCCGCATGATCCCGCGTGTAGAGCGTGCCGTAGGCGGCGGCGGGCGGCAGCGCGCGGCCCAGCGGCGGCCGTAGCCGTTGCACGCGTCCGCCTTCCTGGTCGATCAGCACCAATAGATCGTCGGCGCCGACCGCGGCCCGCACATCGGCGATGAGCGCGCGGATCTGCGCGTGATCCCAGAGGTTGCGGGCGAAGAGAATGAAGCCCGCAGGCTGCGCGTCCTTGAGGAAAGCGGCTTCGTCGCGCGACAGCTGCGTGCCGGCGACACCGACGATGAGAGCGGTGCGCATCACCTATCCGATGCAAATTTCAGGTGGGGCCCGATAGCATCGCAGGGCGCGCGCGTCGAGCGCGCCCCGATCGGGCTGCTTAGTAAGCGGTGACCCAGCAGTCCTTGTAGCCGGAAGCCTTGAGCTGCGTGCACAGCTCGCTCGCCTGCGAGCGCGACCCTGGTGGGCCGACCAGCAAGCGGTGGTAGGCACCCTTGCCCGCCAGCGTCGTCTCACGCACGTCCGGCGTCTTGTTGGCCAGCACCGGGCCGTACTGCTGCTGCATGTCGGCGAACTTGCGCAGGGCGTCGAGGCGGCTGCTGCCCGAGGCCGGTACCGAAGCCAGCACCACCACGTATCCATTGGCGCCGGTCGCGATGCTGGCGCCGTCGTTGGTCGTCGTCGGAGCGGCAGCGGCGACGCGCTGCTTCTTCGGCGCCGGCGCGGCGACCGCTGCAGGCTCTTCTTCCGGCACGCTGGCGGTCGTCGCCGGGATCACCTTGGTCGACTTGACGTTGACGCGAGCCTTCGGCGGCGGGTTGGTTACGACCACCGGCTCCGCCTCAGCCTGCTTTGGCGGCGACTCGGCCGGGGCCGAGCGCTGCGGCGGGGCCTGGGCGGCACTGCCGAAGGCATCGACGACGGTAAGGCCGGGAACCGAAACGGCATCCTGCGCCGGCGGGGACGGTTCGGCAGAGGCTGCCGGAGGAGCGATCTGGCCGTCGCGGCCGACGACCAGCGTCGACACCTTGCGCGAGCCATTGCTGGCGTCCGTCTCAGAAAGGCCACCCGCGCCTTCCTCCGGCGAAGCACCCGCTTCGCCGAGGCGGCCGAGAACCTTGCTGTCGGTATGCGAGAACTGTTTGCCGCCCGGATCGAGCGGCTTTTCCTTGGCCGGAGTGACATCGCTGGCAACGACGGGCATGGCGCCGTCGGGCGCCGGTCCACCGAGCACGGCCTTGTACGCCTGCGCCAGGCCATAGCCGAGGCCAATGGCTACGACGACTGCACCGGCGATGCGCATCGCCCAGCTGCGCCGGCGCGGCTCCTCGACCTCGTATGCGCCGGCTTCGTCCTGGTTGTAGGTCGGCTCGAGCGCACCCGCATGCTGCTGGTCGTAGCCGCGAGCGTAATGCTGCTGCTCGAGCGCCGGATCGCCGTAGCCAGCCGCATTGATGGCCCAGTCGCCCTGCTGCAGCGGATCGACGTTCGGGTGGTTGCTGTTGGCCGGAAACGGTGCGTCACCCGGTAGGTAAGCGCCGAGGTCATGACCATAGGGGTCGTGCGACGGCTGCGCCGCTGCCGGCCATTGATCGTAGCTCGGGGCGGCCTGGGGCGGGCGCGGCGCGTACTGGGGCGCCGGCTGGCGGTAGCCGCCGGCAGCGCGGATGGGGTCCTGATCGGCGGGTGAGCCCTGCGGGCGCAACGGCGCTTGATGCGTCGGCTGCGGGCGCTGCTGTTGCGGCGGCGCCTGACGTGCCTGCTGCGCGTAAGCGGGGGGCTGGGTACGCGGGTAGTTGTCGAAATCGTGCGTCGGCGCGTTGCGCGCGCTGTCGAGGCTGCTCAGCCCCTGACGATTGATCGGCGGGGCAGCGGGAGCCTGGGGAGGCGCGTACTGGGGTGCTTGGCCTTGCTGCGGATAATGGTAGGCCTGCTGCGGGGCATTGTAGGTCGGAGCCTGCGCCTGCGGCTCACTGTAGCCCTGCGCGGGATAAGCCGGATTCTGCTGGGCGGGCGGGGCGTACTGCGGTGCCTGCTGGGGCGCTTGCGGGCGTTGCGCGGGACGTCCGCCGGTGCGGGGATCGGGCTCGCCCGCTGGAGGGCGCTGACCCTGCCATCCGCCGTTCGCGGCACCTTGGGAGCGAGACATCTTGAGAACCCCTCGAAGCGCTTATCCAGCCGTTGAGCGTCGAATCGGAGTTTAGCGCATAGAATCCGGGGCCTCGACGCCGAGGACTGAAAGTCCGGAGGATATCACCTGCTGTACGGCAGCAATAAGAGCGAGACGCGCCGCGGTCATAACCCCGTCATCTGCCTGGATAAATCGCAATTGTGGCAAATCATTGCCTCGGCTCCACTGGCCATGCAAGGCCGAAGCGAGGTCATAAAGATAGAACGCCAGACGGTGCGGCTCCTCCGCCTGCGCCGCTCCGCGATTAAGCGCGGGAAATACGCCAGCTTCTTGATCAGCTCGATTTCCCCCGCATCCGTGAGCTTCGACAGGTCCGCGCTGCGCGACCTTTTCGCTGCCGGGCGCCAAGTCGGGGAATACCTCCTGCGCGTTGCGGAACACCGAGGCGGCGCGCGCGTGCGCGTACTGCACGTAGAAAACCGGGTTGTCCTTCGACTGCTCCGTCACCTTGGCGAAGTCGAAGTCGAGCGGCTCCAGCTCCTTGCGGTACAGCATCATGAAGCGCACGGGATCGCGTCCGACCTCGTCGACGACGTCACGCAGCGTCACGAACGTGCCGGCGCGCTTCGACATCTTGTAGGGCTCGCCGTTCTTGAACAGCTTGACGAGGTTGACGACTTTGATGCCGAGGTCGGCCGTGCCTCCGGTGGTGTTCCAGCTCTTCAGCTTGCCCTTGGCATCGCGCTCTACCGTGCCGCCGGCGAACGCGGCGACGACCGCCAACATGCGCGGGATGTAGCCGATGTGATCGGCGCCGAACACGTTGACGAGGTGCTGATAGCCGCGCTGCAGCTTGTCGTAGTGGTAGGCGACATCGCCGGCGAAATAGGTGTAGCTGCCGTCGGACTTCATGAGCGCGCGATCGGCCTCGTCGCCGAACTCGGTCGACTTGAACAGCGTCTGCTCGCGCTCCTCCCACTCCTCGTCCTCGTGCCCCTTGGGCTTCTCCAAGCGGCCCTCGTAGATGAGGCCCTTGGCGCGCAACGCATCGATCGCGGTCTTGATCTTGTCGGCGCCGCCTTTGGTCAGCGAGGCTTCCGAGAAGAACACGTCGTGCCGGATGTTGAGCGCCGCCAGGTCTTCCTTGATCACTGGCATCATCTGGTCGATCGCGAACGCGCGAACGATCGGCAGCCACCGTTCCTCCGGCATGTTGAGGAGGGACTTGCCGTGCTCTTTCGCCAACGCCGCACCGACCGGCTTCAGGTAGTCGCCGGGGTAGAGGCCCTGCGGTATCTCGCCGATGTCCTCTCCCAGCGCCTCGCGGTAGCGCAGGAATACGGATTGGGCGAGCACGTCGACCTGGCCGCCCGCATCGTTGACGTAATATTCGCGCGTGACGTCGTAGCCGGCGAAAGCGAGAAGGTTGGCGAGCACATCGCCGAACACGGCGCCACGGCAATGGCCGACGTGCATCGGTCCCGTCGGGTTGGCGGAGACGTACTCGACGTTGACTGTCTTGCCGTTGCCCGACCGTCGCCCGCCCATACGCGGCGCCCTCGTCGAGGATGGCACGAACGAGCCCGTGCCAGACCTCGGGCTTCAGCGTCAGGTTGAGAAAGCCAGGACCGGCGACTGAAACGGCCTCGACGCCGTCAACGCCCGCCAGCTTTGCCTGCAGCTTATCGGCAATGTCGCGCGGCTTCATGCGCGCAGGCTTGGCCAATACCATGGCGGCGTTGGTCGCCAGATCGCCGTGCGTTGAATCGCGCGGCGTCTCCACCTCGATGCCGGAAGTCGGCACATCGGCCGGCAGCGCGCCTTCGGCCTTCAACGCCTCGAGCGCCGCCGCAACGCGATTTTCGATCTGTGCGAACACATCCACGGCAGCGTTCCCGGAGGCTGGAAATTGCAGGAAAAGTCGCGCCCCGGCTAACGCAAATCAGGGGTGGCGTCAAACAGCCGGCGGTGTTCGGCAATGGCGTAGCGATCCGTCATGCCGGCAACGAAGTCGCCGACGAGACGCGCGCGTCGGCGCTCATCCAGCTGTGCGAGAGGCGGCGTGCCAAGCCTCCGCCATGGTCTGCGGCTGCTGCATGTAGCGGCCGAAGAGGTCGACGACGACGCTCTCGGCGTCGCGCATCACCCGCATGACGCGATCGTGGCGGTAGACGCGCTCGAAGAGAAAGCCCTTCAGCAGCGCGATGTCGCTCGGCCATCGCCGGCGAAAACGCCACCGTCGCCTGCCCAGCGCGCGCGGATGTCGTCGGGACCGGCAGGGGCGCAGCGCGGCGAGACGCGGCGCGCGTTTCGCTGACGAGATCGGCGATCATCTGCGTGATGAGGCATGCGCGTCAGCTCGTAAACCGCGCGCGCTTCCTCGCGCGTGGCCCTGAGGGCGCGCTCGCGCCAAGGCGGGGCCGGCGAGCGGCTGGCCGTCCAGATCGGCCAGCACGATCAGATGCGCGCGCAGGCCGTCGTCGATGTCGTGCGCAACGTAGGCGATGTCGTCGGCGAGCGCGGCGACCTGCGCCTCGGCCGATGGCCAGGAGCCAAGGTCGAGGCTCTGCCAGCTCTCGATGCGGCGCGCGACCTTCGCGACGGGCTCGTCAGCCGCGCACCGGTCCGTTATGCTTGGCGAGCCCTTCCAGCGTCTCCCACGTCAGATTGAGGCCGTCGAACTGCGCGTACTTGCGCTCCAGGGCCGTGACGACGCGCAGGCTCTGCGCGTTGTGATCGAAGCCGCCGAAGGCGCGCATGGCGCGTGTCGAGCGCCCGCTCGCCCGCATGCCCGAACGGCGGGTGACCGAGATCGTGGGCAAGCGCGATGGCTTCGGCGAGATCCTCATCGAGGCGCAACTGGCGCGCCACGGTGCGTGCGATCTGCGCCACCTCGAGCGAGTGCGTCAGGCGCGTGCGGTAGTGGTCGCCCTCGTGGAAGACGAACACCTGCGTCTTGTGGGTGAGCCGCCGGAAGGCGGTCGAATGCAGGATGCGGTCGCGGTCGCGCTGGAAGGGGCTGCGCGTCGTGCACTCGGTCTCCGCGTCGAGGCGCCCGCGGCTCGGCACGGCGCCCGCCGCATAGGGCGCCGGGCGAGCGCTCGCCGGGGCGCGAGGCTGCGCGCCGATAGTCGGCGGCCGTCATTCTCGCTGGCTGCGGTTCCATGGGCCGATTCCGGCTCCTGCCGCAGCTTGGCGGCCTTTGAATTCGGCGCCCTTCGCGCTTATCTTGCATAAGGATAGATTCCACTCGAACCGCAAGTACACCGCCCGGGCCCAAGCTTCGAGGCCATCGATGAGCGAAGCCGTCACCGTTACCGAGCGCGCCGCCAAGCGGATCGCCGAGATCGTCGCCGGCGAGGCCGCAGCGCGGGCGCTGCGCGTCAGCGTCGAGGGCGGCGGCTGCTCGGGCTTTCAGTACAAGTTCGACCTGGTCCCGGCGGCCGCCGACGACGACATCGTGCTCGAGCGCGTCCGGCGCCAAGGTGGTCATCGACCAGGTCTCGCTCGGCTTTCTTGCCGGCTCGGAGATCGATTTCGTCGACGATCTGATCGGCGCGTCGTTCCGGGTGACCAATCCCGAAGGCGACCGCCTCGTGCGGCTGCGGCACGAGCTTCTCGATCTGAGCCGCCTGATCGAGCCGCGCGCTGGCCAGACCTTCGATTCTCGACTACCCCTTCCGCGCATGAAGGTCACCACCTGGAACATCAACGGCGTCAAGGCGCGGCTTGAAACGGCGGTCGCCTATCTGCGGCAGGCGTCGCCCGACGTCATCTGCCTGCAGGAGATCAAGAGCGTCGACCGAGGGCTTCCCGGCCCGGCCTTCGAGGATCTCGGCTACCACTGCGCCGTGCACGGCCAGAAGGGCTTCAACGGCGTCGCCATCCTGTCGAAGCTGCCGCTGGAGGAGATGCGCACCGGCCTGCCCGGCAACGACGCCGACGACCAGTCGCGCTTCATCGAGGCGGTGATCTCGGTGCCGTCGGGCATCGTCAAGGTCGCCTCGATCTACGCGCCCAACGGCAATCCGATCACGACGGAGAAATTTCCCTACAAGCTCGCCTGGCTGGGGCGACTGCGCGAGCACTTCCGCCGGCTGCTCGCCGAGGAGATCCCGTTCGTCATGGCCGGCGACTACAACGTCATTCCCGAGCCGATCGACGCCAAGCGCCCCGACGCTTGGACCAGCGACGCGCTCTACCAGCCGGAGACGCGCGCCGCCTACCGCTCGCATCCTCAGCGAGGGCTGACCGACGCGATCCGCCTGTGCCATCCGGGGCCCGGCGTCTACACGTTCTGGGACTACCAGGCCGGCGCCTTCCAGAAGGACGACGGCATCCGCATCGATCACCTGCTGCTGTCGCCGCAGGCCACCGATCGCCTCGTCGCCGCCGGCGTCGACCGCTTCACCCGCGCCTGGGAGAAAGCCATCGGATCACGTGCCGGTCATGGGTCGAGCTCGACGTCTAGAGCGTCGCTACTCGATTGCACTTGGCGGTGACGACGCTGCCCGTTGCCGGCAAGAACACCTTGCAGTCGAGCGGACCGTTCTTCTTGATCGATGACTTCGGCGACGTCGTCGTCGTGCTCGGCCTCGTCTTTGGCCGGGCTGCCGACACGATGCCAGACGCTGCTTGGCGATGCGGCGCGTGGTGCGGCCGTCGAATGAGTTGAACAGCAGTCGCTCAACGCCTTGTCGAAACGCGTCCGCGCCGCGGCATTGTCGCCGCGCTCTTCGAGAATGCGGCCCTTGAGCATGTGCGCGGCGGCAAAGTCGCCGTCCAAGCTCGAGCGCGCGGTCGGCATCGTCTTCGGCTGCGTCGATGCGCCCTTCCTCGAAGGCGACGGCGCCCCGCGCGTAGTGCGCCGAGGCGCCGCCGCGCCCTCCGGAAAGGACACGGTTGATCTCGTCGCGCGCCGCCTCGTAGGAGCCCTTGTCGGCGAGGATCGAGCGCCCGCATCAACGGAATGTTGGCTGCCTCGGCGTTGAGGTCGCCGGCCGCATCGAGGTCGCGCAGCGCGCCGTCGGTGTCGCCGTCGGCGCGCAACACGACGGCGCGGCTGTAGAGGAGCTGCCACGCCTTACCGTCGCGCTTGATGGCCTCGTCGATGTCGGCGAGCGCCTTGTCGCGGTTGCCGCGGTCGTCCTCGGTCATGCCGCGGGCCTCGTAGGCGCGGGCAAAGTCGGGCTTCAGCTCGAGCACCTTGGTGAAATCGCTGACCGCCTTGGTCAAAGTCGCCGGCGCGCCGGTAGGCGCGTGCCGCGATTGAAGTGTCCGATGTACATCTGCTGCGCGCGGCAGGCGACCGCTGTCCATGACCCGCGTGCAGGCGGCGGCGGCGCTGCGGTTCTTTGCTGCGGTGCAACTCGCAAGATCCTGGCTCATCCCGGCCTGCGCGCCGGTCGCCATGACCACGCAGCGAGCAGGAAGCCGCCCGACAGCAAGCCACCAATCAAAACGAAATAGCGCGCGCAACATTTTCGCCTCCCGTGGAGCGAGATCGTTAGCCATCTGCGAGGATCGCCACTCACCCGAGCGGCACATGGCCAATGGTTACTCGCTACCTCGGCGGCGCACTGTTCCGCGGGGAACAGCCGGCCATTCACGGGTTAAGAACAATCCCCAACCAGTGACCGCATGTGACCGATCGTTCCGCGCGGCAACCGTTCAGCGGTTTGTTACGTTTGTCGGTCACTGTCGCGCCAGGAACACAACGCGTCTCGGTAGTGTGTCGGGCATCAATCTCGTATAGTCTGTCCCTCGTCTGCCCCGTGGACAAACAGGCTCATTGCGCAAGGTCCAGTCATGAACACGCAGATTTTCCATCGCCTTGCACGTCGCGCAGGCATGCTTTCCATCGCCGCGCTTCCGATCCTCGGCTTCGTCGGACCGAGCGCAGCGGAACCCGGGCGGTCTCGCCGGCTCATGGAGCGGCGGCGGCTGGGTTTCGTTCGCCAGCGGCTCGAAGGAGAAGGCCCGCTGCCACGCGCGCTATTCGGGCGGCGGCGGCAGCTACAACGTCACCGCGACGTGCGCCACGGCTTCCGGCAAGGCCTCGCAGACGGCGACGGTCTACAAGGTCGGGCGGCAACTCCTACAGAGGCAGCTTCGTCAACTCGCAGTACAACGTCCGCGGCTCCATCCGCGTCGTCGTGCACGGCAAGAGCCAGAGCGTCAGCCTGTCGGGCGACGGCGCTTCGGCGCAGCTCAGCCTGTCGCGCCGCTAACTCTTCGACCTGAGAAATGAAAAGCCGGAGCGCGATCCATCGCGCTCCGGCTAAATTTCATTGCGCGCCAAGCTGCGGCCTGGCGGCCTCAAACGTCGTGCTTGGCGTAAGGCGACTGTTGCAGCGAGCCGAGCACCGAGCCGCTCCAGCGCTCGACTTTCTCCGGCAAGAACACGTAGCTGTGCAGCTTGAACACGAGCCCGTCGCGCATCACCGTATGCTCGCCCGTGTAAATGGCGTCGGCCGGTAGATAGTAGGCGCAAGAAGCCTTGGCGATCTCCTTGTTGACGGCGTTGGCCGCCATCTCCTCGTTCTCGCCCTTCGCCTGATACATCAGGAAGTTGATCGAATCCGTTTTCTCGTTGCAAAAGAAACCGCGCACGCGCTCGGCCGACGGCACGGTTCCGCGGTTGATACGGGCGCCGCGATCAGCATGCCGATACCGGCAAGGCAGAGCCCGATCACTGCGATGTTGGATTGCGTTTGCCGCCCTGCGCGGCGGAGCAGAACAACGAGGCCGGTCATTCACACCTCCAAGGTCTAAGCGAGCGCGGGCTGCGCCTCACTCCGCCTTGGACGTGACCTCCATCGCCTCGTTTCTTGCCGTTGCGATCGAGGATATGAGCGATTCTAGAACCGCTCAAGCAACAGTCATGGGCAGCGGCTGCCTATTGAAGCGCCATTGCAGCCGCAAGCCCCGCCTCGGCGGGCGGAAGTACTGTACGTCTGGATTGCCAGAGAGGCACGGGCATTTTGCCGCGCAGCGGCAAGAATCCCGGGGACGTGTTGCCCGAGCCAGATTTTAGGAGGCGGGTCTCAGGGCGCGGCCGGAGCGCTGGCACTGGCGCTGGCATCTATCCCGCGCAGTCCGACGCCCGAAGGGCTCTTCAAGAAGGCCCCACCCGCATCCGGCTTGGCCGGCAGCACGGCAGGACCGGCGGGAGCAGCAGCGCTCGGCACCGGGGCTGCCGTTGCGGCGGCCGTCGCCGACGTCATGTCGAACAGGACCGGCTCGCCGTTGCCGCAGGCGCGCGTCGCCTGCACGTTGAGAGGGCTGAGGCCCGTGTCATCCTGCGCATCAGGCTTGCGGCCGTAGCGCGTGCGCCAGTCGGCGACGATGCCGGTCGCCTGCTTGCGGATGCCGTGCGCGGCGCCACAGTAGATGTTCTGGTAGATGTCCTCGATCCACACCCGCTCATACGCCGGCGAGTTGGCGACGGCGACGGAGATGAGGGCCAAGGCCTTTACCGGATCGGCCGGCATGTACTTGCCGCGCCATAGAAGGTCGGCAAGGAAGGCCTGCGCGCCCGAGTGACCCTTCTGGCTCAGCACCGACAGCCAGTGCTTGGCGTAGGGCACGTCGCTCTCGATGCCGTCGCCGTGCAGGTAGAGCTTGGCGAGCTCGAACTGCGCGTCCTCGTCGCGGAAGAACTGCGCCGCTTCGCGCAAGTACTCCATGGCGATCTTCGGATTCGGCTTGAGGTTCACCTCCGACAGGCCGTTCAGCAGATAGCCGGCGATGCGCGTCATCGCCTTGGCAACGTAGGGCGCCCGCTGGTCATCGTCGGGATCGACGTCGGTGTGCTCCTCGGCGATCTTCAGATAGAGCTTGTACGCCTTGGCATGGTCGGTGCGCGAGCCGTTGTTGTCGGAGTAGATGCGCGCCAGGTAGTAGGGCGCGAGGAACAGGTGGGCGTCGGCGGCGTATTCGAGCGCCGGAACGGCGATCTCGTAGTAGCCGCCGTTAAAGGCGCCGATACCCTGATCGAGCGCATCCTGCGCCGATCGGTACTTGGCAGCGGCTGCCGCAGCACCGAGGGTGCCGACGGCGAGCATGAGCCCCGCCAGAATTACGCAAACCGTCCGATCAAATATCCGCATAGCAGACCACTTCCGCTTTGCCGCCTTCATGAGTAACCGCACCCTTCCACGCCGGCCCGACCAGCTTGGCGTACTTGCGCAACGCACCGCTCTGGTAGGGATTGTCCGGGGCTTTCCAATTCTTCCGGCGGTTGGCGAGCTCCGCCGCGTCGACTTCGACGTCGAGCGTGCCCTTCACCGCATCGATTGAAATGATGTCGCCGTCCTGCAGCAGTCCGATGGGACCACCGAGCGCGGCTTCGGGACCGACGTGGCCAATGCAGAAGCCACGCGTGCCGCCGGAAAAGCGACCGTCGGTGATCAGCGCGACCTTCTCGCCGGCGCCCTGCCCGTAAAGCGCTGCCGTCGTCGACAGCATCTCGCGCATGCCTGGGCCGCCGATGGGGCCCTCGTAGCGAATGACGATGACATCGCCTTCGTTGTACTGCTCGGCGTCGACCGCCGCGAAGGCCTCTTCCTCGCTGTTGAACACGCGCGCGGGGCCGCGGAACTGCTGCTTCTTGAGGCCGGCCACTTTCACGATGGCGCCATCGGGAGCGAGCGTACCCCTGAGGCCGACGACGCCGCCCGTCGGCGTAATCGGATTCGACACCGGATAGACGACCTTCTGATCGGTGTTGAACACCACCTTCTCGAGGTTCTGCTTGAGCGTGCGGCCGGTGACGGTGATGCAGTCGCCATGCAGCAGGCCGCCGTCGAACAGCGCCTTGAGGATCTGCGGCACGCCGCCGATGTCGAACACATCCTTGGCCACGTATTTGCCGCCCGGCTTCAGGTCGGCGATGTACGGCGTGCGCTTGAAGATCTCGGCCACGGCGAACAGATCGAAGTCGATGCCGGCCTCGTGCGCCATGGCCGGCAGATGCAGCGCGGCATTCGTCGAGCCGCCGGTGGCGGCGACGACGACGGCGGCATTCTCGAAGGCTTCGCGCGTGCAGATGTCGCGCGGGCGGATGCCACGCGCCAGAAGGCGCATGACCGCCTTGCCGCTCTCGAGCGCGTAGGCGTCGCGGCTCTCGAACGGTGCCGGTGCGCCGGCGGAGCCCGGCAGCGCGAGACCGATGGCCTCCGACACGCAGGCCATGGTGTTGGCGGTGAACTGGCCGCCGCAAGAACCGGCGGACGGGCAGGCGACACACTCGAGCTCGTGCAGTTCCGCGTCCGTCATGCGCCCGGCCGAATGCATGCCGACGCCCTCGAACACATCGACGACGGTTACGTCGCGCCCCTTGAACTTGCCGGGCAGGATCGAGCCGCCGTAGAGAAATACGGAGGGCACGTTGAGGCGCAGCATGGCCATCATGATGCCGGGCAGCGACTTGTCGCAGCCGGCGATGCCGACCAGTGCATCGTAGCAGTGGCCGCGCATCGTCAGTTCGATGGAGTCGGCGATGACCTCGCGCGAGACGAGCGAAGACTTCATGCCCTGATGACCCATGGCGATGCCGTCGGTCACGGTGATGGTGCAGAATTCACGCGGCGTGCCGCCGGCTTCATCGACGCCCAACTTGGCGGACTGAGCCTGGCGCATCAGCGAGATGTTGCAGGGTGCTGCCTCGTTCCAGCACGACACCACGCCGACGAACGGGCGATGTATGTGCTCCTCTTCGAGGCCCATGGCGTAATAGTAGGAGCGATGCGGCGCGCGCGTCGGCCCCTCCGTAACGTGACGGCTCGGCAGCTTTGATTTGTCGAACGTTTTTGCGTCCATGCTTCTTATTAGTCCGTGCACACCAGGTAAGCGAATGAACCGATAGCCTCGACGTGAGAGCTATCGCGCGATTTCAAAAGAGCTGGCCACGCCTCTGTGTCTGAAAAGCTCGCGCCGCGTGTGCGGCCACCCGCCGCCATTTCACACTTCCGTAGCTCTTCAGTAGCTTGAGGCTGGCGCCGTATTGTGGCGCAACGGCGGCAGTGATCGCCCAAATCGTGGCCCGTTCGCCACATCTCACAGTTCAGCGTTAACCACCGCCAAAAGTGGCGCCGAAAATGCGGCTTATCCCACCGCTTCGAGGCGCTTGATTGCGGCCTTCAGCCTGACGATGGCGCCTTCCAGCTCGGCCTTGCGCTCGCGTGCCTCCTCCACCGCCTCTTCCTTGGCCTTGGCCATGAATTGGGGATTGGTGAGCTTGGCGTCCATCTTGCCGAGGTCGCTTTCCGCCTTTTCGATCTCGCGGCCGAGGCGCTTGGTCTCGGCCGCGGTGTCGATGACGCCCCCCAGCGGCAATGCCGCGGAGGTATCGCCGACGACGATGACGGCGGCGCCCTTGGGCGGCGACTTGGGGAAGGTGATGCTGTCGAGACGTGCAAGGCGGCTGATCGTATCCTCGTGCCGCTTGGCGCGCTCGCGCAACGCTACGCCGGCATTGGGCAGCGCCAGCGGTATCTTGGCCGCTACCGGAACGTTCATTTCCGTGCGCACCGAGCGGATTTCAGAGATGAGGCGCACCACCCAGCTCATTTCCTCCTCGACCTCGGCATCGACGAGACCGGAGAACACGGGCCATTGGCTGAGAGCCAGAAGGTTCTCGCGCTTCTCGCCATGCTCGACGGCATGCGCCCACAGCTCCTCGGTGATGTAGGGCATGAACGGGTGCAGCAGCTTGAGGATCTGGTCCAGCGTCCAGGCGACCGTCGCGCGCGTCTCCGCCATCGCTGCTTCATCGTCACCCGACAGGATCGGCTTGATCAGCTCGAGGTACCAGTCGCAGAACTCACCCCACACGAACTCGTAGACGCCGCCGCCGCCTCGTTGAACTTGTAGGCTTCGAGGTTTTCGGTGACGGCGCGCGCGGCGCGCTCGGTCTCGCCGGCGATCCAGCGGTTGACCGTCACCTTCACCTTCGAGGGATCGAAGTCGCGGCGGCGCACGCACTCGTTCATCTCGGCAAAGCGCGCCGCGTTCCACAGCTTGGTTGCGAAGTTGCGGTAGCCCTCGACGCGCTGCGTCGACAGCTTGATGTCGCGGCCCTGCGCGGCCATGGCGGCGAGCGTGAAGCGCAGCGCGTCGGCGCCGTAGGTGTCGATGACGCCGAGCGGGTCCATGACGTTGCCCTTCGACTTCGACATCTTCTGCCCCTTCTCGTCGCGCACGAGGGCATGGATGTAGATGTCGCGGAACGGCACTTCCTCCATGAAGTGCATGCCCAGCATCATCATGCGGGCGATCCAGAAGAAGATGATGTCGAAGCCGGTGACGAGCACGCTGGTCGGATAGTAGCGGGCGAGCTCAGGCGTCTTCTCCGGCCAGCCAAGCGTCGAGAACGGCCACAGCCCCGAGGAAAACCAGGTGTCGAGCACGTCCTCGTCGCGTTTCAGCGCGGTCGCCTTGCCGTAGTGCGCGTCGGCGCGCGCCTGCGCCGTTGCTTCGTCCTCGGCAACGAACACGTGCCCGTCGGGGCCGTACCAGGCGGGGATCTGATGGCCCCACCAGAGCTGCCGTGAGATGCACCACGGCTGGATGTTGCGCATCCACTCGAAGTAGGTCTTCTCCCAGTTCTTCGGCACGAACGACGCCTTGCCGCGCTCGACCGCGGCGATGGCGGGCTTGGCCAGTTCGGCGGCGTTGACGTACCACTGGTCGGTCAGCCACGGCTCGATGACGACGTTGGAGCGGTCGCCGTGCGGAACGGTGTGCGTCGTCGGCTCGATCTTCTCCAGAAGGCCCAGCGCATGGATGTCGGCAACGACGCGCCTGCGCGCCTCGAAGCGGTCGAGGCCACGGTATTCGGGTGGCGGTACGTCGTTGATGCGCCCACGGTCGTCGAGCACGTTGATCTGCTCGAGCCCGTGCCGCTTGCCGACATCGAAGTCGTTGAAGTCGTGCGCCGGGGTGATCTTCACCGCGCCGGTGCCCTTCTCGGGATCGGAATATTCATCGGCAAGATCGGGATCTCGCGGCCGACCAGCGGCAACCGCACCTTGGCGCCGGCCTTCAGCAGCGCCGCGTAGCGCGGATCGTCTGGATGCACGGCAACGCCGGTATCGCCCAGCATAGTCTCCGGGCGCGTCGTGGCGACGACGATGTAGTCCTTGTCGTAGCCCGGCACCTTCGCCGCCAACGGATAGCGGAAGTGGTACATGTGGCCGGACGGATTGTGCTTCAGCGCCTTGGCGAGCGCCTCCGCATCGAACGGCTTCTCCGGGTCGCCGTGACTTTCCTTGCCCGCCTCCGGCAGGGCTTGCTTGCCTGGCTCCGCCAGGGCCCAATTGATCGTGCCACGCGCCTCGACCTGCACCACCTCGAGGTCGGAGATGGCCGTCTGGAACTTCGGATCCCAGTTGACGAGGCGCTTGTCCTTGTAGATGAGACCCGCCTCGTAGAGCGACACGAACACCTTGAGGACCGCCTTCGACAGCCCCTCGTCCATGGTGAAGCGCTCGCGGCTCCAGTCGCAAGAGGCGCCGAGGCGCTTCAACTGATTGGTGATGGTCGAGCCGCTCTCTTCCTTCCAGGCCCACACCTTCTCGACGAACTTATCGCGGCCGATGGTGCGCCGATCAGGCTCCTGGCGTTCCATCATCTGCCGCTCGACGACCATCTGCGTGGCGATGCCGGCGTGATCGGTGCCCGGCTGCCAGAGCACGTCCTTGCCGCGCAGACGCTCGAAGCGGCAGAGCACGTCCTGCAGCGTGTTGTTCAGCGCGTGCCCCATGTGCAGGGAACCCGTCACGTTCGGCGGCGGGATGACGATGCAGTAGGGCTGGGCGTTGGCGCGATCGGGCCGGCCCGCCTTGAAGGCGTCGGCGCGCTCCCATTCCGCACGGATGCGCGGCTCGATTTCAGCGGGCTGGTAGGTCTTCTCGAGCATTGGGTGGAGATCTCTGGGGGCGAGCAAGACCAGCGGTCCTACGCGCTCCCTTCCCGCACTGTCAACGGGAACCGGCGGCGGCGCCGGATGGCGCGGCCACCTGCAATTCGGCGCGACCCGTCAGGATTTCGCCGGCCCCTTGCCGTCGCCCTGCGTCGTCTCGGTCAACTCGCTGCGCAGGGCATCCTCGACGATGCGCGGCATGTTGTCGGCAAGCCATTGACGCAGCATCGGGCGCAGCAGCTCGGCAGCGGCGCGATCCATCTTGGGCGGTGCCCCAGGCACGCTCGATGCGTCGCCCTTGTCGGCCTTGACGGAGGCCATTGCCTCAGCAACCGCCTTCTTGGCGGCAACGCCGCCGATGAACGAGGCTCCGGATGTAAACACGGAGAGCGCGCCCGGCTGTTGCTGCACGAGGTCGACAACGGCGTCGAGCAGTGCTTCCGCAGGCGCCGCCGCGGCGACCGAAGCTTCCTTTGCCGCGGCTGGCGCCAGCTCGGCGCCGGCGATGGAGGTTTCACTCTTGATAGGCTTGTCGGCTGCCTTTTCGCCGGCAGGCGTCGGTTGGGCATCGGCAGCCGGCTTCGTCGCCTCGCGCATCGGACGCGGGAACGGCGCCACGTTGGCCGCGGCGCTGCCGCTCAATCCGGAAGCCGTGCGCATTGGCAGGACGCGCGGCTCTTCCGACTGCGTTTTGCTTTCACTCGTCCTCGCCGTCAGACTTGGGCGTCGGCTTGGCCTCAGCTGCGACCTTGGCGGACTGCTCTTCTCGCTGCGGCACGACGGTGCCGAAGTCGAAGGACATCAACTCGCGCTTGTTCTCCGCCTGCGTGGATGCCTGCTCGGCGCGCCACTCGGGGAAGCTTGGCAAACGATGGCCGCCAGTATCGGCACCTGGCGCACGGCCGGTGTCGGCGCGCGGACTTAGTCCTGACGCAGCATTCGGCGCATCGGCACGATGCGGGCCTTTCTCGAGCACGCTGGCAATTTCGGACTGCAGGAGTCCGGCGCTGATCCGATAGCGCGGTCGCCACCTTGAGTGCATCGGCGAGGCTGTTGAAGTTCGATCCGCCACCACTCGCGGCCGGCTGGCTGGTGGCTTCCTTTGCGGCCGGAGCATTGCGGGCCTGCTCGCCGAACGCCATGCGGCCCAGCTGATCGGGCATCGGGCTGGGGCCTGGCCTGTCGTCCGAAATCATCTTGCGGATGGAAGAAAGAATTTCCTCCATGCTCGGCTCGGACGCGAACTGCGGCTTACTCATGAGGCGCCATCCTCTACTCGCGCTCGGCCCCGCCCGCTCGCGGTCCAACGCTTCCCCGGTCGTACAACGGCAATGCCCGCCCATCAATAAGGCTAGGCAACCTTGCGCGGGCCGGAGTTCACCACCACACCCTCGGGCGACAAGCGCCCTCTCCGACCGGCAATTCCGCCGACGTCAACTGGATATGGCTAGCCGCCATCCTTGGCAGCTCTGTGGCGCGACCGGGCGTCGCGCATATTTTCATGGGCGTTATTTCGCCAAGCTCTATTTAACCGGGATCCCAGCCCTGCTCCACCGGCGGCGCCGCCTCGAACGTCTCGGTCGCGGCCGTCGCCGTAGGTGATCGAGAGTCCGATCCACTTACGGCGCACTTCTTTATAGTGAACGTTGGGATCGTAGACGTAAGCTGCAGCGCCGATCCAGGCCGCATCCAGCCGGCCCATCGAGGAGATGACCGCATAGGCGGCGACGACGAGATTGCGCCGCGTGGTCTCGAGGTTGACCTGTGAATTGAGGTACTCGAGCTCGGCGTTGAGCACGTCGAGCAGCGTGCGCTGGCCGACCTTTTCCTCCTCGCGCACGCCTTGCAGCGCCACCTTGTTCGATTCCACCGCCACGCGATCGGATTCGAGCTGGGCGCGCGCCGCTTCGAGCTGCGACCAGGCGGCAACGACATTCTGCGTCTGCTCGGTCCGCACCTGCTCGATCTGCTGCAAAATGCCGAGGTGGTTCTGCTTGGCCTGGCGCACGCGGGCGTAGACGTCGCCCGCCTCGTAGATCGGGATGATGGCGCGGCCGACAACCGTCGCTTGTCTCAACCTCGTCGGTCAGCTTCGAAGTGCCGAAGCGGTCGTCGTAGCTGGCTTCGAGCTGCACGGTCGGCAGCAACTCGCCGCGGATCTGCTCGACCGTATATTTGGCGGCCTGCTCGCGGAACAGCGCCGCAACGACCAGCGGATCCTCGTTGTTGCTGACGCCGATAGCGTCGTTCAGCCCCCGCGGTAGAAACTCTTCCGGCGTGCCCGGCCAGGCCAATCCGCTCGGCGGATGGCCGATGACGAGCTGGTAGCTTCCACGGCTGGTGCGCAGGTTGGCGCGCGCGGCATCGAGACGGGAGACGGCGTCGGCACGGCGGGCCTCGGCCTGCGCCACGTCGGTGCGCGTCACCTCGCCGACGGCGAAGCGGTCCTGCGCCGCTTTCAATTCGCGCGACAGGACGTTGACGTTGTTCTCGTTGAGCCGGACCAGCTCCTGATCGCGCACCACGTCCATATAGGCGGTTACGGCCTGCAGCAGCACGCTGCGCTCCACGTCGCGCAGAACCTCGCGCTCGGCGCGCACGTTGGCTTCCGCGGCGTTCACCGCGTTGTAGGTGCGAAACCCGCTGAAGATCGGCTGCACGGCGTCGATGCCGTAGCCGCGCGGCTTGGTCACGCCATCGAGAAGTTGGACGGGCGCTGGTCGGTGCGCTCGATGCCGATGTCGGCGTTGCCGGTGACGGTAGGACGATATCCCGACATGGCGCGGGCCACGTCCTCGTCGGTCGCCCGCTGGAACGCGCGCTGCGCATCGAGCCGCGGGATTGTAGCCATAGGCCGCCGACAACGCGTCCTTGAGGCTTTCCGCCGACGCCGGTGGGGCGACGCCTACGAACTCAGGACGAGGCCGAACACGAGCATGCCTCCGGCGCGCCGTGCGCCAAGCGTACGGTTCAGAGCTTGTACCGACGAGTTACCCAAGAGGAGAACCCATTGTTGTTGACGCAGTTTTTGGTAGGCCGTCCGCATTACTTCCCCCGGCCACACCCGCGCAGGCTTGCCCCGAGCCCAACTTATGAATTGCAGGTCGCCGTTGAGTTTGGGGAATGGACGCCTGTTTGTGTAGTGCCTGGGGAGGGTTGGTGGAAAACCCTTGTGTTGGAGTGGCCGCAATCCCACACCCACTCGCGGCACGCCGACGCAGTCCGACCCGTGCAAGCGTCCGAAACTGCGCGCGAATAGGACAACGTCACGCAGCCGCGCGCGCCGAGCCGATGGCAGAGGCTAAAGCACAAATACGGGTGCGCGTTCGAATCCGGGCAAAACCGGTGCCGCGGCGTCAAATGCGCCCCATGCGTCGACCGAGCGTCCGAGTCGGCGCCAGATCGTTGCTTTGCCCAAGCCGCCCTCGATGAGGATGGCGACGAGACGCCCGCCATCCTTCAATTGATCGAACAGCGCCTCCGGGACGGTTGCCGCCGCACCTTGCAGCACGATCGCATCGTAGGGAGCCTTTTCGGGCCAGCCGGCGGTCAACTCGCCGACGGCCACGCTCGCGTTCCCCAGCCCCAGCGCGGCAAGGTTTGTCCGTGCCTGCTCGGCGAGCTTGATGTTGCTTTCGAGGGCGACGACGGTCTTGCCCATGCC
The DNA here is from genome assembly GCA_963812795.1 of uncultured Alphaproteobacteria bacterium. Classification (GTDB taxonomy): domain Bacteria; phylum Pseudomonadota; class Alphaproteobacteria; order Rhizobiales; family Hyphomicrobiaceae; genus Hyphomicrobium_A. The sequence goes on from CAWEWG010000011.1 coordinate 74,114, forward strand.
GGCAAGCACGGCCGCCGAATAGCCAGTGGCGCCGCCCACATCAAGCACGTGATTGTCATCGCCGATGTCGGCAAGTTGCAGCAACTTCGCCAGCACGCGCGGCGCCAGCAGCCACCGGCGCTCCGCACCCGCCGGGGTAACCGGCACCGCCTCGTCCATGTAAGCCAGGGCCGTCATGGGGGCGGGGACGAAGCGCTCCCGCGGCAGCTCGCGCATGGCCCGCAGGATGCGCCGGTCCGTCACGTCGCTGGTGAGGACTTGGCTTTCGACCATGTTCAGGCGCTGCGTGGCGGCGTCGACCATCGTTCCCCTCTCGATCTGGCTGATGCGTGCGGGCGTCGAACAAGCTTAGCGAGAGCGAAGGCGTGCGCGACGGGGCTTAGCGTTCGCGCCTGTGTGCCGGCCCTTGCGCGCACGATGGGCATACTTTGCAGGCCCCCATCCGTATGATACACGGCGCATTCCCCGCGCTTCGGCGCGGCGTAAGTGGATTGGCCACGTGGCGGAGTGGTTACGTAGCGGACTGCAAATCCGCGCACCCCGGTTCGATTCCGGGCGTGGCCTCCATAGCTTAGCGATTTTGCCCGTCGCGTTTTCCAGATCGTTTTCCAAAGAGTGTTCGTTGTACGTGCCTCTTGTCGGCGTTTGATTCGCCTCCAAGGAAATTCGCGTGTGCACATTTCGGTCGCGCACAGGCATACCGGCGCCGGTTTGCGTTGATCGAATTGAACGGGTCGCAGCGCTAGACGCCGGTGACCAACGCATCGAGTCCGCGAGGGTCTCCGCAACGCACATCACCGATCTTCCGTGCACGGAAACCGCGCGCTATAGTCGGCCGCAGGAACTGTGCCCTCCTTGACCAGATGCGCGGTTCCCCCGGCTGGGCGGACTCACGCGGAGCCGCCCGCCGGGTCCTAAGCGAGCGCCGTCGCCAAGCCGACTAGAGAAAACAAAAAGCCCCGACGCAGGGCGCGCCGAAGCTCTCTTTGGAGGAAGCCGTAGCTCATGGGAAGGCGGGCTTCCGACAGCTCAACGTGCCTTAAAGCTGTAATCGAGGCAACCCCCACAACCTCGCCGATCATACTTACAAGCTCAACCGGGAGACCGTGGAAAGACAGCAGCTTCAGGAACGCCTGGGCGGACGCTACGCGGGCCGCCGGCATCTCGGGGCTCACATTCCACGATCTGAGGGGAACGGCCGTCACGCGGCTTTCTGAGGCCGGTTGCAGCCTACAGGAGATCGCGACGATCACCGGTCACTCGCTGCGGGATGTGGGCGCGATCATCGACCGGTACAGCGGTCGCACTGACAAGCTCGCACAGTCGGCGATGGCGAAGCTGGAAAGGGCCAGGACTTAGCGCGACATCACTGCTGCCCACCTACAGTCTTCAGGTGGAAGTCCAGCTCATCCTGAAAGCTGATGTTTTGAGCCGCTTGGCGCCAGTCCCCGACCGGGATGTACTGCCCGTGCGCGTGCTCGTCGTTCGCGGGCGGCACGTGAGGTATCTCATGTGCTGTCGGGAATAGACCAATGCTGTGCGCCAGGGCCTGCAATTCGAGATAGATCTCAGCACGCCGGGCCTGATGCTGAGTGTTCAAATTTCGGATTTCGTGAACAAGCTGCTGGTCCACTTCCTTTAGGGCGTCTGCCAACGCTTTAACGAGCGACTGTTCGTGTCTGGTGGTGTGCGCAAGGATCGACTCATCTCGTCCATGTGCTGGAGCAACTTCGTCATTTTCCGACATCCCCGTTGTCTCGGAATCACAACGCAAGCATAGCGATCAACAAGGGTGGCGAGCTGCATCTCGGCATCGGCGCCGCGGGAAAACTTGTGGGTAAGATGCCAAGCTCGTTTTCCAAAGCGCCCGTAACCCATTGATCTGTCGTGGCCCGATTTCGCATCGAGCCATTGAAATTGCTCACAGAGTTCTGGACTGCAAATCCGCGCACCCCGGTTCGATTCCGGGCGTGGCCTCCAATCCCTCGCACGCGCCCGGCGCTGATCGACCTCTTACCCAACGCTTACAGACCACGCGACGTAGCCGGGAATGCTCGGCGTCGCGGCGCGCGACCGCTTGCGCACACTCCTGGCAGACGGCTATCGCATCCGCGCCAGCGGTCGACATGATCCGCACGGACGCTCGCTGGTCGACATAGAGCTGGCGGACGGCCGCGACGTGAGCCGCATTCTGCTGACCGAAGGGCTCGCACAGAAATGGCCCAATCGCGGGAACATCTGGTGCGATCGCTACACCGGCAGCCCCTCACGCCCGCGAGGATGAGGTGAACCCCCGCGACATTCCCTCCTGATCCTATCGCAGCGGCGCCGGAGCGACTGGGCGCGCTATTGCTTTCCCGGGAAGCCCTTGATTTAACGATGCGAGTGTGGGAATGCAGGGCCGCCCGCAGCATGGCGCGGCGCGCGCTTTGGCAAGGCGCTGGCTCGTGCCGGTGCTTTCTGCTAAGAGGCCCGACGCCTGCAGATAAGGCTATTCCGTGGTAGCTCAGTGGTAGAGCATCCGACTGTTAATCGGACGGTCGTAGGTTCGAATCCTACCCACGGAGCCAGTCTTGTTTGGTGGATGCCGAACGCGGCCTGAGCGAAGGCTCGGCTGCCCATGAGCGATCTAGCACTCTTTGTCGGCGCTCGCCTTTTTCACGGCCTTGAGCTGCCGCATGGCGGTGTCCCGCCGAGCCTCGTCATTCTCCAGAATGTGCTCGCTGCGGCTCGCCGTCATGCGCATTAGACGCACCGCCTCCTCACCGAGTTGCTCGCAACTGAACCCCACGTAGTCGCCATAGCCCAGCGCTCGCCGCTCCGTGTATGCAGCGCATCCGCCGGCCACTAAGCAGACACTGACAATCGCCAACGCAGGTCGCATTGCGATTCCTCCTCGGACGGATAACCGTGCGAGGCGGCGGCAGTTCCAGGATTATGCGCGCCATCGCCATATCGGTGGCACTTAGGGGCACTGCTTGACCACCTGGGCCAATGCTTGCGTCCGGCCCTCGTAGAACTTGGCCACAGCCTGCGGGGACGTCAGCCCCTGCAGCGATTTAGCCATGGCACTGCAGGCGTCGCAGTTCGTGCTCAGCGTGTCGGCGTAGTCGCGTGCCGCCTCACGGACGATGCCGTCGACCAGCTCATATCTTTCCCGCGGCGTGATGGCATCCTGCGCCTTGCGGAAGTCGCGCATCAGTCCGGCCGACTTGTAGTTGTCAACAGCTTGTGCGTACTTTTCCGGTCCGAGGCATTGCTGGCATCGGCGCAGCGCGGCACCGGTCGCCATGACCGTCGTCAATTGCCCGGCGACGCTTATCTCCGCCGTCGAAAGGCACGTCTCTTGGGCGCTCGCAGCATGGACAATGGCGCTGGCGAGCAGCAGACCAACGCAAGCAGGCGCGAGCTTTGCTTTCATCTGTTAAAGGACTAAGGGGCCAACGTCACGGCGGGCGCCGGCTCGTTGGGATCGCGATCCATCTCGGCAATCTGATCGACGGCGCCGTCGCGGCCATAGATGTCGGGGCGGAACTCGACATCGCCGTCACGCTCGGCCCAGGCCGTGATGTAGACGAAGTACACCGGCACCGGACGCGTCAGGTTCACGTCGACGGCCTGACCGGCCTCGACAATCTGCTGCGCCCGACCCGACTGCCCGTACCCCTGCTCGTAGCTGGCGATCCAATCGACGAGGTCGAACACGCCTTCGACGCGCACGCAGCCGGCGCTGAAGGCGCGCGAGCGCTGCTTGAACAGCGGCTTCATCGGCGTGTCATGCATGTAGACCGTGTGCTCGTTCGGCATGTCGATGCGGACGAGACCCAAGGCATTCTGCGGACCCGGATCCTGGCGGAACTTGAGCTTCCTCGCCTCGGCCGAATTCCAGTCGACCGTCTGCGGGTCGACCTCGCGATTGCCGGCGGGATCGAGCACGCGGATCTTCTCGTTCTGCAGGTATTCCGGCTCCTTCATCAGGCGCGGAATGAGGTCCAGGTGAGCCACGCTGTCGGGCACCCGCCAATAGGGAAAGAAGTTGAGGGCGCGGATCGACGCCTTCACCGACGGCGTCTGCCGCTCCGTGCGGCCGACGATGACGCGGTGCCGTTGCTGCACTTCGTACTTCGCCACCGCCTCGAGCTGGAACGCGGGGACGTTGACGAGCACATAGCGCTCCTCGGCGGGCGTCGACATCAGCTCGCGTATGCGGCCGAGGTTCATGCGCAATTGGGCGATGCGCTCATCGACCGTCATGTTGAGCGCCGGGTAGGTCGAGCGCTCGACGCGTCCCGTGGGCCGCAACCCGTTGCGGCGCTGGTAACGCTTCACCGCGTCGGTGAGGTCGCTGTCGAACGTGGAGGAGTTGTATCCGTCCGAGCGGGCCCGCAGATCCCCGCTCATCTGCAGTCGCCGACGCAGCAGCGGCACGCGCTCGTCGTCCTCGCCTTCGCGCATCATGCGACCGGGCGGAATGATCGGCCAGCCGCCGTTGTCGGCCATCTGCTGGTACTTGGCGATCGCCGCATCCATGGCGGCGATCATCTCGTCGCTGCGCATCGGCATGGCGTCGGGCCGCAGGTCGTCGAGCACCTCGTTCTGCTGAGCGGCGCGGTCGCGCGCGCGATCCTCCTGGCGGCGGCCCATGTAGTCAGGGGTTCCCGAGCCGGTGAGGCTCTCCCACCAATTGGCTTGCGGCCCCTGTCCAAGGGCCGGGGTACCGAGCGCAAGCACGCCAAACAAGCCGGCAAGGGCGAACAATGTCAGGCCGTAAGCTTCGGCACCCCGCGTGAAATTGCGATATGAACCCAAATGCCGCGCCGGGGCGCGAACTGCCAGCATGAATCCGTCCTGATGTTGGTCGACGAGCCGCAAACCCAGCCGCCTGTGTGATTGCAATTCCCTGGCGAGGCGCGCCCACGATCCTCGCTCGCCAATGCCTCAATAGCCGCCAGGATATGGCCAAACCAAGACGATTGGACGCCGTTGCTTTTAACGCTCGCGGACGCTGCCGACGCGATGCGATTTGGTCGCACTGAGCTTAGTCCAAGCCGCTCTTGCCCTGCGCCCAATAGGCCTTGGTCTTCACCCGCGATGATGCGACGCCGCCTGCTTTCAGGGCGCGGCTTACGCGCTGGATCGACGACGCCTTGCCTGTAAGAACGAAATGCGCGCCGCTTGCGGCGAGGGGCAACACCTCATCTTCGGCCGCGGCGAGATGGACGTCGTCGGCGATGCGCTCGATCAACGTTGCTTGGTCGAGGCCGATCGCCTCCGCTACCTGCCGCGACTCCGCGACATCCGAGACCTCGAACACATGCATTGCACCGGCACCCTGCGGGCTATCGCGGAGTGCCGCCGCCAGGCCGAACGAAGTTTCATCGCCGAACAGGACCACCGGCGATGCAAGACCGGATAGATCGAGCGAGCGGCGCGGACCGAAGAACTGGCAGGTGTCGCCTTCGCGCAGGCCGCTTGCCCATCGGCTGCCGGGACCGTTCCCATGAGAGAAGGTGAGCATTCGTGTCCTGCCGCTGTCGGCGTTCCACGACATAGGCGTGTAGGTCCGCGCGCTAAGACCCGAGCCCATCGTGACCTGGACCTTTTGGCCAGCCGTCCAGGCGACGTTCGTGAGCGCTTCGCCTTCCAGGTCGACGAGCCGAAAGTGCGGCGAGAGCGTCTCGACCGCGGCAACGCGCGCAGGACGCATCAGCCATCGCAGCAACGTCCGCGTCAATCGACCCGGTGGGGCGAGCGGCAGCGTAGAACTATGCGGGCCATCGGCGGGTTGGGTCAAAGGTCCGCTCCCGTCACCCGAGTTTTCGATGTCGCCTGCCACGCGGGTCACATCGTCTTGACCGTGAATTCGTTGCCGCGCCCCGGATCGAACGGCAGTGGCACCGAGAGATAGCCGTTCTGAGGATCGCGTACGTACTCGATGTAGCCGCCCGCCTCCGCCAACGCATTCTCGCCGATGATGATCGCCCCCGGTTTCAGATGCGGCTCCAGCAGCTTGAGGATGGGAAGATAGAGCGTGAAGGCGCCGTCGAGCATCACCATGTCGAGGTCGCCGCCCACGTCGGATTTGAGGGTTTCGCGCGCATCGCCAACGCGAAATTCGACCAGGTCGGCCAGCCCGGCGGCGGCGACGTTCGCCTGCGCCCGCTCCGCCTTGCCGGGTTCGAGATCGGTTCCGATCAGGCGGCCGCCGCCCATGTCGCGCAACGCCGCCGCCAGGTAGATGGCAGAAACCCCCATCGAGGATCCGAACTCGACAATGCGCTTAGCCTTGCAGGACCGGGCGCACATGTAGAGAAAACGCCCGAACTCCGGGGAGACGCTTAGGAAGTTGCCGGCGTAACCGTGATACAGCCCCGTCAGATCCTTGTTCTCAGCCTCGATGACCTGGCTCATCGCCTGCTCGACATTGGCCATCTCGCTTGTGAAGGCCTGCATCAGCGGTGCATCGGCCGCGTCCGCTTCCTGATGGAGGCAGTTTGAGAACTTCTGCGACCGGGCCGCTGCTGAGTGAATCCATGTTTCGGGCTCCTGAGAATGCGCCGGCCGGCGCGTTTCAGAGCCTGGATACGCAATCGCCCGCCTGACCGCATTCCGCAAACGGGACAATATATTGCGATTTCTGGTCAGGTGCCCGCGAGGGGGTTTGTGCGCAGGCGGAGCGAGATCACGCGGCGATGCGGCGTTCCGCCAGATACCGGGCGGGGGGCTTGCCCAGGGCCTTGCGGAACATTGTGACGAAGGCGCTCGCGCCCTCATAGCCGAGATCGAGCGCCACGCTCTGGACCGACGCTCCTTGGTCGAGACGCTGCAGAGCTATGAGGATGTGCAGCTGTTGGCGCCAGCGGCCGAAGCTCATGCCGGTTTCGCGTTTCAGGGCGCGGGTCAGGGTCCGCGGGGCGACGGCCATGCGCCGGCCCCAGTCGTCGATCGTCGCGCGGTCGGATGGATCGGCCATCATCGCGACGGCGATCTTACGCAGCTTGACGTCGACCGGCATCGGGAAGTTCAGCTTCTCGACGGGCGCGACAGACAGTTGGTCGAGCAGCACCGTGGCGATCCGGCCGTCGCCGCCATCGACATCGTACAGGACCGGCATCTGCGTGACGTGCAGCAGCAGACGCTCCAGCAATGGCGAGATCGAAAGCGTGCAGCATTGTCTGGGGAGCGCCGGCGCCGCATCCGGTTCGACGAACAGGCAATAGACCTCGACATTTCCGGCGGCGGTCACGCTGTGGGGAAGATTGCCGGGAATCCACACCGCACAGCGCGGCGGCACGATCCAGACGCTGCTGCCGGCTTCGCACCTGACAACGCCGCGCAAGGTCAGGATAAGCTGAGCCTTCCGATGCTCGTGAATGGGCATCTCCACGCCCTTGGTGAACATGTCGAAGCCGACGGCGGCGATGGCGCGGGGCACGTCCTCGGGATCGAAATCATCATCGGGGCGAAGATCGTCCTCTTTGAGCCGGTAGAAGGGCATGGCGGGTGACGGTCGATCCCGGTGCGATTGACTAGATCAGACAATATCAGTCCGCGATTGCGACTTTCAACACAGGAGGCCCCTTTTAAGCCGGCGGCGGATCCACCGTCGATCAGTCCTAGTGTTCAAGACACATCCCGGCTTTGAAAATGATCCCAGCCGGTTTCAGTGAAGACCATGGCGTTCCCGCTCTCGTCGAAAGCACGCACGCCCGTCTCGGCCGTGATCGACCCAATGCAGGTCACGCGGACGCCGGCCCGCTGCGCCAGCCGCTCAAAGTCATCTGCGCGCGCAACCGGGACAGTCGCCAGAACCTCATAGTCCTCCCCGCCGGTAAGCAACGCGCCGAGGGTGGTGCCACCGGCAGCGACGACGGTACGTGTCGCCTGGGAGATCGGCACCCTCGCCGCCTCGATGCGACCGCCCACGCTCGATGCGCGGCATAGGCGCTCGAGGTCCTTCATCAACCCATCGGAAATGTCCATCGCTGCCGAGGCGCAGGCGCGCAGCGCCGGCACCAGCGCAACGGGCGGCTGCGGCCGCGAGAATTTTGCCGACAGCGCATCACAGGCCGCGTGGTCGAGCTTCCAGCGCTCGCGCAACCCGGAATCGCGCGCCAGCGCCAGCCCCAGCGCGGCATCGCCAATCGTGCCCGACACGTAGACGTGATCGCCAGACTGCGCCGTCGACCGCCGCACCATGGTGCCGGAAGGCACGCATCCGAAGGCGGTGATCGACACGCTGAGCGGCCCCGGCGTACGGTCCGTGTCGCCGCCCGCGAGATGACAACCGAACGTCTCCTGGGCACTCCGCAAACCTGCAGCGAACTTGCGGAGCCAAGCAAGGTCCGGGCCGGCGGGAAGCGCGATGCTCATCAGGTAGGCGAGCGGCTCGGCGCCCTTGGCGACGAGATCGGAAATATTGACGGCGAGCGCCTTCCAGCCGACAGCGCCTGCGTCTTCGCCCGGAAAGAAGTGGACGCCTTCAATCAAAGCGTCCGTCGTGACAACCAGCTCCGTGCCGGGTGGCGGCGCGATGACGGCGCAATCGTCTTTCAGTGCGAAAGCGCCTGCGGAAAGCAGCCGCGAGCGGCGCCCAAAATTCGGCGATCAGCGATTCCTCGCCCGTAGCCGGCTTATCTGGATCGTTTGGCATCGCGGTCGAACCCGGCGGCGCGCAGTTGCCGCGCCAGCTTGTCGAGCACGCCGTTGACGACTTTCGGCTCGTCCTCCGAGAAGAACGAGTGCGCAACGTTGATGTACTCGTTGATGACGACGCGATGCGGCACGTCCGGGCGCTCCATCAATTCGAACACGCCGGCACGCAGGATAGCGCGCACGATGGCGTCGATGCGCACAAGGCGCCAGCCTTCGGCGAGCTGATGATCGACGAGCGGATCTATGTCGCGCTGGCGGCGGACGACGCCGCGAATGAGCTCAGCGAAGAAGACCGGGTCGGCACCGGCGGCAGCTTCATCACCCGGCGCGCGCGGAAAGCGCAAGCGCACGAACTCGTCGATGACGTCGTTGAGGTCGGTTCCGGCAAGGTCCATCTGGTAGAGCCCCTGCACCGTGGCGACGCGAGCCGCTGTCCGCGGGGGCAGCGCGATCTTGCCTGGCGTCGGCGTGGCGTTGCTCGTCGTCGTCATGCGCTTTGCCCCTCGAAGGCGCGCTGCAGCTCGATCACGCGCAAGCAGGCGCGCGCCGCGTCTCCGCCCTTGCCGTTTGCTCCGCCGCGCGCACGCGCCAGCGCCTGCTGCTCGGTATCCACCGTCAGTATACCGTTGCCGACGGGCACCGCATGCTTGATCGCCACCTGCATCAGCCAATGATTGGCGTTGTTGCAGACGATATCGTAGTGCGAGGTCTCGCCACGAATGACGCAACCGAGTGCTATCGCGCCGTCCCACTTGCCGTTGTCGGCACGCCGCGGAAGCAGCCCGGCGGCGACCGCATGCGCCAGCACCTGAGGAATTTCCAGCGCGCCCGGCACCGTGATGCGATCGTGGGCACGCCCTGCGCGTCGAGAGCCGCGATGGCGCCTTCGACGAGCTCGTCGGAAATCTCGTCGTAGAAGCGACCTTCGACAATGAGCACGCGCGCGCGCATGTCGCCCTTCGGCGGCTTGGCCGCGCTGCGCGTCGGTCTGTCGGGTCTCACGATCATCACTCGATCCTGCGCGTGCCGACGATGCGCAATCCGAAGCCTTCCAGGCCGACATACACCTGCGCCGGCGAGTTCGTCAGCAGAACCATATCGCGCACGCCGAGGTCGGTGAGAATCTGCGAGCCGACGCCGATCTCGACCCGGCGGCGTTCGCGCGCGCCCTCGGCGGGCTTGGCGGGCTGCACGCGTCCGGCGATCCACTCCGACACGGACTTCGGCCGCAGATCGCGGATCAGCACGACGACACCGCGACCTTCCTTCTCGATCATGCGCAGCGACTTGGCGATCGGCCCTTCGCCCGCCTCGCCGACTCCCAGCAAATCGCCGAGCAGATTGACGGCATGCACGCGCACCAGCACCGGGCCCGGGGCTGAAACGTCGCCTTTGACGAGGGCCAGATGCTCGCCCGGCTCGACCGTCGTCTCGTAGACGTGCAGGTCGAAGTCGCCGGCGGCGGCGGTCTTGACGGTCGTCTTGGCGATGGCGCGCACGAGATGGTCGTTGCGCAGCCGGTAAGCGATGAGATCCTCGATAGCGCCGATCTTCAGGCCATGCGCTGCGCGAAAGCGACGAGGTCCGGCATGCGCGCCATGGTGCCGTCGTCGTTCATGATCTCGCAGATGACCGCCGCGGGATAGAGCCCGGCGAGACGCGCCAGGTCGACAGAAGCCTCGGTATGACCGGCGCGGATCAGCACGCCGCCCTCGCGCGCGACGAGCGGGAACACGTGGCCGGGCGAGACGATGTCGGCCGCACCTTTGGTCGCATCGATCGCCGTTGCGATAGTGCGCGCGCGGTCGGACGCCGAAATGCCCGTCGAGATGCCTTCGCGCGCCTCGATCGACTGGGTGAACGCGGTGCGGTTGCGCGAGCGGTTGCGGCCCACCATGGATTCGAGCTCGAGCTCGGCGGCGCGCGCACCGGTCAGCGTCAGGCAAATCAGGCCGCGGCCGTATCGCGCCATGAAGTTGACGGCGTCGGGCGTCGCCATCTGCGCCGGAATAACGAGGTCGCCCTCGTTTTCGCGCTCTTCGGCGTCGACGAGCACGACCATGCGGCCGTTGTGCATGTCCTCCAGGATCTCGTCGATCGGGGAAAGACAGCCGCGGCCTTCGAGAGGCGTATTTGCCAGCGTCGTCGTCACGGACGGAACTCCAGGAGCCGCGCGATATAGCGCGCGAAGAGGTCAACTTCGAGGTTGACCATTGCCCAGGGGTTTTCGCCCCCCAGGTCGTCACCGTCAAGGTGTGCGGAATGAGGTTCACGCCGAAGCGGCTGTCGCTGACCTCGTTAACAGTCAGCGATACGCCATCGAGGCTAACGGAGCCTTTGGGCGCGATATAGGGGGCGAGGTGCTCGGGCGCCTCGAAGGAAAAGCGGCGGCTGTCGCCGTCCGGGACGATGTCGACGATCTTCGCCACGCCGTCGACGTGACCGGTGACGAGGTGCCCGCCGAGTTCGTCGCCGGCCCGCAACGAACGCTCGAGATTGACTGCGCCCGGGTGCCACGCGCCGATCGTCGTCTTGGCCCGCGTCTCGTTCGACACATCGACGGTGAATACGCTGCCCTCCGCGTCGGCACGCACCGACGTCATGGTCAGGCAGCAGCCGTCGCACGCCATCGAGCCGCCGACCTCCAATTCCTCCGCCGGATAGCGCGCGCGGATGGTGAAGCGCCGTCCTCGCGCGCCGTGACCTCGCCGATGTCGGAGACGATGCCGGTGAACATGGCTCGCCTTCCCCTTGCGTTAGCCGCGGTGCCACTGCCGGCGCACCGCCAGCATATCGTCGCCGCCGATGGTTCGCCGATCGTAAATGTCGAAGCCCTGGGTGTTGATATAGCGCTCCAGCGCCGCCAGCCCCGCGGGCGGCGAGGGCTCCGCCCCGTCGGCTTCGCGTGCGTGGAACAGGACGGCCTCATCGATGAGTCCGGCGCGCGAGAAGGCGCCCCAGGTCGCCGGACCACCTTCCAGCAGCAGGCGCGTAATACCGCGTGCCACCAGCGTTTCCATAACGCCGGCAGCCAGAGCCACCGCCATCAGGCCCACTGGAAAAACGTCCGCACGGCCGCGCGTAGCGCCGTGGCGTCGGCGCCCTCGGCGCAGAACACCCACAGGGGATGCCGCGCGCGCTTTGCGCCAGGCGCGACCCTTCCAGACCGGCAAGATCGCGGGCGAGGACGATGC
>CAWEWG010000012.1:0-168766 GCA_963812795.1 uncultured Alphaproteobacteria bacterium
GGCGGAGCGGGTGGTGCGGCCGAGGCCGCTGCGGGCGAGAGGGCGACAGCGATTGCTGCGAAAGCTGCCGCACGCGGGACGATCCTGCGCATCTCTCAACCTCCTGTTCGACGACATCTCCGACGGTAGAGACGCGCCTCGAACAGAGGGGTGACGGCTTCGTGCCATCTTCGTCACGATCGCATGTGGCCGGTTCCGGCGCCAGATGTCCTTTTCGGGCACGTGGTTAGGGGCGGCGCTACTCTGGGAACACCGCTACTCATGAGTCGAGAGATCCTCGCGCCGATTCTGGACGCCGGTGAGGAAGCCGGTTGTCTCAACCTGTCCCAGTTCAGCGCAGCCGTGCAGGATCTGGAGCTTGACGAGGAGGAGCTCGAGACGCTCTACGCGGAGCTCGAGGAGCGGGGGATCAGCCTCTCCGACGACTGCGGCCGGCAGACGAGCGGGGACGCGACGTACGTCAACGGCGACCTGGCGACCGCGACGACCGATTCGCTGCAGCTGTTCCTGAACGAGGCGGGTCGCTACGCGCTGCTGAGCGCCGCCGAGGAGGTCGAGCTCGCGAAGAAGATCGAGGACGGCGACGTCAACGCGAAGAACAGGATGATCAACGTCGAACCTGCGCCTCGTCGTCTCGATCGCGAAGAAGTACCAGGGTCACGGCCTGTCGCTGCTCGACCTGATCCAGGAGGGCGTGATCGGCCTGATCAGGGCCGTCGAGAAGTTCGACTGGCGCCGCGGCTACAAGTTCTCGACCTACGCGACCTGGTGGATCCGGCAGGCGGTGCAGCGCGGCGTCGCCAACAAGTCGCGCACGATCCGGATCCCGGTTCACATCGCCGACCGCGAGCAGAAGATCGGCCGCGCGGAGCGCGAGCTGATGGCAAAGCTGGGCCGGCCGCCCACCGACGAGGAGATCTCCGAGGCATCGAAGATCTCGCTGAAGCACCTGCGCGAGGTGCGCGAGGCGGCCCGCGCGGTGACCAGTCTCGACAAGCCCGTCGGGGACGACAACGACGCTTCGATCGGCGATCTCGTCGGCGTGGCGGAGGGCGGCGTCGAGGAAGAGGTCGAGGTCAGCCTGACCGAGAGCACCCTGCACCGCGCGCTCGCGAACCTGCCCGACCGGGAACAGACGGTTCTCACCCTTCGCTACGGACTCGGCCCCGAAGAGCCGCAGTCGCTCGAGGAGATCGGGCGCAGGCTTGGAATTACACGGGAGCGAGTCCGCCAGATCGAAGGCGCCGCGCTCGAGCGTCTGGCGGTCTCACGCGAGATCGAAGCGCTCAGAACCGCTGCCTGAGCCGTTCTGCGGCACCTAACACCGCCATCACACGCTCTCGCTAGGGTCCCGGAGTTCCTTATTTACAAAGGAGATTGCCCGTGAAACGTCTGACGAAGCTCTACCTCGTCGCGGCCTTCGCAGCGCTGTTGACTCCAGCGCTCGCGAACGCTGCCCCTCGCATGTACGTCGGCTTCCACGACGATCCGAACTTCCGGTACGAGACCCGTCGTGCGGAGATGCTCGACCAGGTGCGCAGCACGAACGCGACCATCGTGCGCACCCTCGTTACGTGGCCGAACATCGCCCCGACCCGCCCGGCAAACGCGGCGGACCCGTTCGACCCTGCCTACAACTTCAATGACCTGGACGAGTTCGTGCGCAACACGCAGGTGCGCGACATGGAGGTCATCATCACGCTCTGGGGGACGCCGAAGTGGGCGAACGGCGGCAAGACTCCCAACTACATGCCGACGAAGCTGAGCGACTTCACCGCCTTCGCGCGTGCTGTCGCCTCGCGCTACTCCGGCCGCTATCCGGGCTACCCCTACGTGCGGTTCTTCTCGATCTGGAACGAGTCGAACCTGCAGCTCTTCCTGGCGCCGCAGTTCGACGCCAAGGGGAAGTCGATCGCGCCGAGGAACTACGCGAAGCTGGCGGCCGCGGGATATGCGGGTATCAAGGCCGGCAATCGGTCCGCCAAGGTCGCGATCGGCAGCACCTCGTCAGCGGGCCGTGACAAGCCGCTTGCGGGCAAGTCCGCGACTCACTCGCCGGGACGCTTCGCGCAGCTCGTCGCCGCCGCCAACCCGCGGCTCAAGTTCGACGCCTGGGCGCAGCACCCGTACCCCGTGCCTGCGAACCAGAAGCCGTTGCAGAAGGTGAAGTGGCCGAACGTGACGCTCTCCGCGTTCCCGCGCTTCGAGAAGTCGCTCGATACGTGGTTCAAGCGCAAGAACGTCCGCATCTGGATCACGGAGTACGGCCACGAGGTCAAGCAGGACGGCGAGCCGAAGGGCGTCTCGCGCGTCCAGCAGGCGGCGTACGCCGCACAGGCGCTCGCGGTGGCGAAGAAGGATCCTCGCGTCGACATGTTCGTCTGGTTCGTCTTCCGCGATCACGCTACGAGCCTGTGGCAGAGCGGCCTTCGCACCCGCACCGGCGCTGCAAAGCCGTCGCTCGCGCGGTTCACCGCGGCGGCGGCGTCGGTCGATGCCCGTAACGGCCTCTTCAGGGTCAAGGGTGGGGCCGTGCCGACGCTGACCGTGCCCCTCCGGGCCTACGCCTCCGGCACGAAGCCCGGTGAGAACATCGGCTTCAACGTGCAGGTGATGGACAAGGGCAGGCTCGTCAAGAGTGCGCAGCCGTCGGCGCCCTTCAAACAGGACGCCACCGCACGGTTCGCACTCGCCGGCTTCAAGCCTGTGAAGGGGAAGACGTACACCATCAAGGTCGACGCGAACGTCTTCAGCGGCGGCGGCCTCGTGCTCCATCGCACGCTCACGCTCGTCGCGAGCTAGCACAACGGACACGCGCTCATCCCCGCGTCTACGATCGTGGGGATGAGCGCGACGGTCCGTGTCGGTACCTGCTCCTGGGCGGATGAGACGCTGACGAAGGTCTGGTATCCAAAGGGCGTTCGCTCGGGCGAGGCACGGATTCGGCATTACGCCGAGCGATTCGACACGGTCGAGGCGAACTCCACCTACTATCGGCTTCCCGACGCGGAGCTGGTGGGCAACTGGGCCGAGCGGACGCCTGAGGGGTTCACGATGCACGTGAAGGCGTTCGGCTTGATGACGCGCCACCCGGTGAAGCTCGAGGGTCTGCCGGAGGATCTGCGTGACGTGATGCCCGTCGACGAGAAGGGCCGCGTCGACCGCCCGCCGCGCGAGCTCCGCGCGGAGGTGTTTCGCCGCTTCGCCCGGGCCCTCGAGCCCCTGCGGGAGCGCGGCAAGCTCGGTGGGATCCTGCTCCAGTTCCCGTCGTACATCGTCTACAAGCCGATCTCGCTCGAGTACATCGAGTGGGCGGCCGATCAACTGCCCGGCGACGAGCTACTCGTCGAGTTTCGTCATCGAAGCTGGCTAGACGACGAAAATCGCGCTCAAACCCTCTCATTCCTCGAGTCGCGGGGACTCACATATGTGATCGTCGATGCGCCGAAGACCGACGCAAAGAATCTCGTGCCGACCGTGATCGCGCGCACGAGCAAGACCGCGTACGTCCGCTTCCACGGCCGCAATGCAGGCACATGGAACAAGCGCACCCGCAGCGCGGCAGAGCGCTTTGACTACCTCTACTCGGAGCAGGAGCTCGAGGAGTGGGTGGAACCGCTGAAGGAGCTGGCGCTCGACACCGAGTCGGTGTACGCGATGTTCAACAACAACGGCCGCTCCGAGATGCCGTCGACCGGCCTCGAGGGGATCGAGCCCGAGGAGATTGCGGGCGACCCGTCGAAGGGCGAGGTGGCCCAGGCTCCTGCGAACGCGTTGATGCTCCGCCGCGCGCTCGAGGCGGCCGGCGTCCCGGTCACCTGATGCGCCGGCTGCTCCGCGCCGTCAAGCTCCTCGCCCGCGACGGCCGGATCCCGAAGCCGCTCCGCGGCCTCGCTGTCGTTCGACGACATCTCCGACGGTAGAGACGCGCCGCGAACAGAGGGGTGACGGCTTCGTGCCATCTTCGTCACGTTCGCACGTGGCCGGTTCCGGCGCCAGCTGTCCGTTTCGGGCACGTGGTTACGGGCGGCGCTACTCTGGGAACACCGCTGCTCATGAGTCGAGAGATCCTCGCGCCGATTCTGGACGCCGGTGAGGAAGCCGGTTGCCTCAATCTGTCCCAGTTCAGCGCAGCCGTACAGGACCTGGAGCTCGACGAGGAGGAGCTCGAGACGCTCTATGCGGAGCTCGAGGAGCGGGGGATCAGCCTCTCCGACGACTGCGGCCGGGAGACCAGAGGCGACGCGACGTACGTCAACGGCGACCTGGCGACGGCGACGACCGACTCGCTGCAGCTGTTCCTGAACGAGGCGGGTCGCTACGCGCTGCTGAGCGCCGCCGAGGAGGTCGAGCTCGCGAAGAAGATCGAGGACGGCGACGTCGACGCGAAGAACCGGATGATCAACTCGAACCTGCGCCTCGTCGTCTCGATCGCGAAGAAGTACCAGGGCCACGGCCTGTCGCTGCTCGACCTGATCCAGGAGGGCGTGATCGGCTTGATCCGCGCCGTCGAGAAGTTCGACTGGCGCCGCGGCTACAAGTTCTCGACCTACGCGACCTGGTGGATCCGGCAGGCGGTGCAGCGCGGCGTCGCCAACAAGTCCCGCACGATTCGGATCCCGGTCCACATCGCCGACCGCGAGCAGAAGATCGGCCGTGCAGAGCGCGAGCTGATGGCAAAGCTCGGTCGGCCGCCGACCGACGAGGAGATCTCCGAGGCCTCGAAGATCTCGCTGAAGCACCTGCGCGAGGTCCGCGAGGCGGCCCGCGCGGTGACGAGTCTCGACAAGCCGGTCGGCGACGACAACGAGCGTCGATCGGCGATCTCGTCGGCGTTGCGGAGGGCGGCGTCGAGGAAGAGGTCGAGGTCAGCCTGACCGAGAGCACCCTGCACCGCGCCCTCGCGAACCTGCCCGACCGGGAACAGACGGTCCTCACCCTTCGCTACGGGCTCGGCCCCGAAGAGCCGCAGTCGCTCGAGGAGATCGGGCGTAGGCTCGGAATTACACGGGAGCGTGTCCGCCAGATCGAGGGCACGGCGCTCGAGCGGCTGGCGGTCTCACGCGAGATCGAAGCGCTCAGAACCGCTGCCTGAGCCGTTCTGCGGCACCTAACACCGCCATCACACGCTCTCGCTAGGGTCCCGAGGTTCCTTATTTACAAAGGAGATTGCCCGTGAAACGTCTGACGAAGCTCTACCTCGTCGCGGCCTTCGTCGCGTTGCTGACTCCATCGCTCGCGAACGCCGGCCCTCGCATGTACGTCGGCTTCCACGACGATCCGAACTTCCGTTACGAGACCCGACGCGCAGAGATGCTCAACCAGGTGCGCAGCACGCACGCGACCATCGTGCGCACGCTCGTCACCTGGCCGACGATCGCCCCGACTCGCCCGGCCAACGCGGCGGACCCGTTCGACCCCGCCTACAAGTTCAACGACCTGGACGAGCTCGTGCGCAACACACAGGCGCGCGACATGGAGGTCATCATCACGCTCTGGGGGACGCCGAAGTGGGCGAACGGCGGCAAGACTCCGAACTTCATGCCGACGGAGGCTGAGCTGACTTCACCGCCTTCGCGCGGGCTGTCGCCTCGCGCTACTCGGGCCGCTATCCGGGGTACCCGTTCGTCCGGTTCTACTCGATCTGGAACGAGTCCAACCTGCAGCTCTTCCTGGCGCCGCAGTTCGACGCCAAGGGGAAGTCGATCGCACCGCGGAACTACGCGAAGCTGGCGGCCGCGGGATACGCGGGCGTGAAGGCCGGCAATCGGTCCGCAAAGGTCGCGGTCGGCAGCACCTCGTCGGCGGGCCGTGACAAGCCGCTTGCGGGCAAGTCCGCGACGCACTCGCCGGGCCGCTTCGCGCAGCTCGTCGCCGCCGCCAACCCGCGGCTCAAGTTCGATGCCTGGGCGCAGCACCCGTACCCGGTGCCGGCGAACCAGAAGCCGTTGCAGAAGGTGAAGTGGCCGAACGTGACGCTCTCTGCGTTCCCGCGCTTCGAGAAGTCCCTCGACACGTGGTTCAAGCGCAAGAACGTCCGCATCTGGATCACGGAGTACGGCCACGAGGTCAAGTCGGACGGCGAGCCGAAGGGCGTCTCGCGCGCCCAGCAGGCGGCGTACGCCGCACAGGCGCTCGCCGTGGCGAAGAAGGACCCGCGGGTCGACATGTTCATCTGGTTCGTCTTCCGCGACCATGCCACGAGCCTGTGGCAGAGCGGCCTTCGTACCCGCAGCGGCGCCGCGAAGCCTTCGCTGGCGCGGTTCACCTCAGCGGCGGCGTCGGTCGATGCCCGCAACGGCCTCTTCAGGGTCAAGGGTGGGACGGTGCCGACCGTGACGGTGCCCCTCCGGGCCTACGCCTCCGGCACGAAGCCCGGCGAGAACGTCGGCTTCAACGTACGGGTCATGGACAAGGGCAAGCTCGTCAGGAGCGCGCAGCCATCGGCGCCCTTCAAGCTGGACGCCACTGCACGGTTCGCGCTGGCCGGCTTCAGGCCCGTGAAGGGCAAGACGTACACCGTTCAGGTCGACGCGAACGTCTTCAGCGGCGGCGGCGTCGTGCTCCACCGCACGCTCACGCTCGTCGCGAGCTAGCTCCAACGGACATGCGCTCATCCCCGCGTCTACGATCGTGGGGATGAGCGCCACGGTCCGCGTCGGTACCTGTTCCTGGGCGGACGAGACGCTGACGAAGGTCTGGTATCCAAAGGGCGTCCGGTCCGGCGAAGCGCGGATTCGACACTACGCCGAGCGATTCGACACCGTCGAGGCGAACTCGACCTACTACCGGCTTCCCGATGCCGAGCTGGTGGGCAACTGGGCCGAGCGGACGCCCGAGGGGTTCACGATGCACGTGAAGGCGTTCGGATTGATGACGCGGCACCCGGTGAAACTCGAGGGTCTGCCGGAGGACCTGCGTGATGTGATGCCTGTCGACGAGAAGGGCCGCGTCGACCGCCCGCCCCGTGAGCTCCGCGCCGAGGTGTTTCGCCGCTTCGCCCGGGCGCTCGAGCCGCTGCGGGAGCGCGGCAAGCTCGGCGGAATCCTGCTCCAGTTTCCCTCGTACATCGTCTACAAGCCGATCTCGCTCGAGTACATCGAGTGGGCGGCGGATCAGCTGCCCGGCGACGAGCTGCTCGTCGAGTTTCGTCACCGGAGCTGGCTGGACGACGAGAATCGCGCCCAGACGCTCTCGTTCCTCGAGTCGCGTGGGCTCACGTACGTGATCGTCGACGCCCCGAAGACCGAGGCCAAGAACCTCGTTCCCACGGTGGTCGCGCGAACGAGCAAGACGGCGTACGTCCGCTTCCACGGCCGCAACGCAGGCACCTGGAACAAGCGCACCGGCAGCGCGGCAGAGCGCTTCGACTACCTCTACTCGGAGCAGGAGCTCGGGGAGTGGGTGGAGCCGCTGAAGGAGCTCGCGCTCGACACCGAGTCGGTGTACGCGATGTTCAACAACAACGGCCGCTCCGAGATGCCTTCGACCGGCCTCGAGGGGATCGAGCCCGAGGAGATTGCGGGCGACCCGGCGAAGGGCGAGGTGGCCCAGGCGCCCGCGAACGCGCTGATGCTCCGGCGCGCGCTCCAGGCGGCCGGCGTCCCCGTCTCCTGATGCGCCGGCTGCTCCGCGCTGTCAAGCTCCTCGCTCGCGACGGCCGGATCCCGAAGCCGCTGCGCGGGCTCGCCGCCTTCGGGCTGCTGCCGATCCCCGGCCCGCTCGACGAGGCGGCGCTCCTGCTCGTCGGCACCGTCCTCTGGCTCTTCTACCGCCGCACGCTGCGCGACGCGTGGGCCGCCAGCGGCGCCTGAGCAGACGTCCGCTCGGGACGTGCCGGGTCCTGGCCCCGACACGTCCGCGCGGGACATGTCCGGGGTCAGACCCCGTCGTGTCCGCAGCGGACACGCTGTGAAGGGGCGCCGACGGCGGCAAACCCGCTTCTTGTTCAGGCTTTGCGCGACAGCAGCAGGCGCCGGTTCGGGACGTGACGGGTCCTGGCCCCGACACGTCTGCGCGGGACATGTCAGGGGTCAGACCCCGTCGTGTCCGCAACGGACACGGCTGGTCTAGACGATCTTGACGAGCGCCTTGCCGCGGTTCTCGCCGCGGAGCAGGCCCATGAACGCGGCCGGCGCGTTCTCGAGGCCCTCGGTCACGTCCTCGCGATAGCGCAGCTTCCCTTCCGCGAGCAAGGTGCCGAGGCGACGTAGGCCCTCGGGGAAGCGATGGGCGTAGTCGTAGATGAGAAAGCCCTCGAGCCGGGCGCGGAAGACGACCAGGAAGCCGAGGTTCCGTGGTGCGAGCTCGGGCTCGGCGAGGTTGTACTGCGAGATCTGCCCGCAGACCGGGATGCGCGCGCCGAGCGCGAGCCGCCGGAAGATCGTCTCCGAGACCGCGCCGCCGACGTTGTCGAAGTACACGTCGACCCCGTTCGGGCAGGCCTCCTTGAGCGCGGCGTTGATGTCGTCCCGCTTGTAGTCGATCCCCACGTCGTAGCCGTACAGCTCCGTCAGGTCGGAGACCTTCTCCGGCGAGCCGGCGAGGCCGACGACGGGGCCGCAGCCCGCGATCTTCGCCAGCTGTCCGACGATCTGGCCGACGGCGCCGGAGGCGGCCGAGACGACGACGGCGTCGCCCGGCTTCGGCTTGCCGACGTCGAAGAGGCCGAAGTAGGCGGTGAGCCCGGTCGCACCGAGCACGTGCAGCGCGGTCTGCGGCGGAGCGAGGCTCGGGTCGAGCTTGCGGAGGGCGCCGCCGCGGGCGACGGCGTAGTCCTGCCAGCCGAGCTGTCCGACGACGAGATCGCCCGGCGCGAAGCGCGGGTCGCCGCTCTCCACCACCTCACCGACCGCCTGCCCCGTCATCGGCTCGCCGACCTGCGGTCGGCTTCGCGTACGACCGCGCCTCGCTCATCCGCCCGCGCATGTACGGATCGAGCGAGAGCCACTGCGAGCGGACGAGCACCTCGCCCGGGCCGGGCTTGGGAATCTCCGACTCGACGAGCGCAAAGTCGGACTCCTGCGGGAATCCCTCGGGCCGGGCGGCAAGCGTGATCTGCCGGTTCACGCCGCCCACCCTCTCACAGCACGGGGTTGAGCTCGGGGCGATCCGGCGGCGCGATCGAGGCCGCCGCCGCAACACGCGACGACGCGGTCTGGGAGACCGGCCGCCGTCGCGAGCGCGTGCGGGCCGCCACCCGAGAGCCCCCAGGTGGCGAACCGCTCGAGCTCGAGCGCGTCTGCGATCGCCTGGACGTCCCGCACGACATCGGCAACGGCGCGCTCTGGGTTCGCGCGTCGAGTCGCCGTAGCCCGGCGCGGTCGTACGAGAGCAGGCGGACTCCTTGCTCCCGCGCGAGCTCGACGTGCGGGTCGAACGGCACGCCGGAGGAGGGCGTTCCGTGGTGGAAGAGGATGGGACGGCCGTCCGGGTCGCCGGCGTCGTACACCGTCAGCGAGCGGCCGTCCGCCGTCCCGATCGTCAGCTCCTCCACCCGCCGAGCCTACAAGGCGCCGATCAGCGAGGCTGCGGCACGATCCGGATGTAGGGCTTCGGCTCCTTCCAGCCCTCCGGATAGGTCTCCTTCGCCTCGTCGTTGGAGACGGAGCCGGCGATGATCACGTCGTCGCCCTGCTGCCAGTTCACCGGCGTCGCAACCTTGTGCTTGGCGGTCATCTGCAGCGAGTCGATCACGCGCAGCACCTCGTCGAAGTTGCGGCCCGTCGTCATCGGGTAGGCGAGGAGGAGCTTGATCTTCTTGTCCGGGCCGACGACGAACACGTTGCGCACCGTCTGGTTGTCGGCCGGCGTGCGCTGCGTCGGGTCGCCCGAGATGTCGGCCGGGAGCATGCCGTAGAGCTTCGAGACGTTGAAGTCGGCGTCGCCGATCATCGGATAGTTCGGGGCGTGGCCCTTGCGTCTCCTCGATGTCGGCGGCCCACTTCTCGTGGTTCTCGACCGGATCGACGGAGAGGCCGAGGACCTTGACGTTCCTGCGGTCGAACTCGGGCTTGATCTTGGCCAGGTAGCCGAGCTCGGTCGTGCACACGGGGTGAAGTCCCGCGGGTGCGAGAACAGCACGGCCCAGGAGTCGCCGACCCAGTCGTGGAAGTTGATCGGGCCCTCGGTCGTCTCGGCCTCGAAGTCGGGTGCAGTCTCACCGATCTGCAACGTCATCTTCTTCCTCCTCGTACGCTTGCCAACAGGACGCAGCGGCGCGTCTGCTTCTTCCGCAGCGCCGCTTGCCAGTTCACAACGCAAACCCTCTCACAGAAATGCCCGCAGCAACCGACAACGCCGCCCGACAGAAGCGCCGAGGCCGGAAAACCTCGCCGCACAGCCACTTCCACAGAGTCGCCGGAGCCGCAAAGCGGCTCCCTTCAGGGGTCTTGCGCGTCGTAAATCTGCTTCCGCAGATTTACGACCTGCGCCAAACAATGGAGCCAGCCGGGCTCGAACCGGCGACCTTCTGGCTGCCAGCCAGACGCTCTCCCAGCTGAGCTATGGCCCCTGGGTGATCCGGAGATTGTAGCTAGGCCGTCGCGGCTTCGACGTCCACCGCGGGGACGTCTCCCCAGAGATCCTCGAGCCGGTAGAAGTCGCGCGTGTCGGGCGTGAAGACGTGCAGGACGACGTCGAGGTAGTCGGCGATGATCCACTCCGCCTCCGCGGCGCCGTCGACCGCGCGCGGCAGCAGCTTCGCCTCCTGCTTCAGCTGGGAGTGCACCTCGTCGAAGATCGCCTTCGTCTGGCGCGCGTTGCGGCCGGTCGCGAGCACGAAGAAGTCCGTGTAGACGCACACGGGTCTCATGTCGAGGATGACGACGTCTTCTGCCAGCTTCTCGCTCGCGAGAGCGGCGATCCGGCGTGCTTGATCGATCGAAGTCAGAGCACTCAGTGTAGCCACGAAAGGCGGCGTCAGGCGTCCGCGGTAGAGACCGAGCTCTGCGATCCGCCTGGCGACTGCGTCCGGGACGAGCCCGTCGATCGACTCGCCGCGCCGCGACGCGCTCGCGGATCTCGGACGAGGAGACCGGGTACGGCTCGAGCTCGAAGATCTCGATCCTGGGCGACGTCGCCTCCGGCCGGTAGCCGGGGCGCGTCGCGACCCCGAGCCGCGCCAGCTCGAGCACGCGCTCCGGCTCCTTCCAGGTCGGGAAGTCCGCGAGCTCGTCGGCGCCGATCAGGAAGACCGGATCCTCGTAGCCGTGCGGCCTCGAGCGCGTCGACGGTGTACTCGTACAGCTCGGGCTCGACCGTGCCGAGCCCTGCGAACGCAAGCCGTGCCAGCTCGAGCCGGTACTCCGCGGGAGCGACGGTCTCCTTGTGGCCGGGTGCGACGACCACCGTCACGTGCAGGCGCTCGAGGCCCAGGCGCTCCATCGCCGTGCGGGCCAGCGCGACGTGACCGTTGTGCGGCGGATCGAACGCTCCGCCGAAGACGCCTACTGCCACTCGAGCGTCTCCTCGCCGATCTCGACGTCGTGTCCCTTGCGCGCCCCTGCCGCCTTGAGCACGGCCTCGAGCTCCTCGCCCTGCGGCGCGTCGCCGATGATGCGGAACCCACGGTCGGTGCGGTAGATCCGGTACGTGCGGCGCGCCGGCGGCTGCGGCCGGTATTCGAGGAACTCCGGCAGAGCGGGCGCGTCGTCCGCCTTCGGCTCCGGTGCGGCGGGACAGAGCCGGAAGAGCGCCAGCTTGAGGTCTTCGATCCCCGCGCCGGTGGCGCACGAGACGGCGAAGACGCCGACGATCCGCTCGTCCTCGACCGGGAAGACGGGAAGCTCGGGCAGCAGGTCGATCTTGTTCAGCACGATCGCCTGCGGCCGCTCGTCCAGGCCGGCTCCGTAGAGCGCAAGCTCGCTGTCGATCGTGCGGAAGCGCTCCTCGACGTCCTCTTCGGACGCGTCGATCACGTGCAGGAGCAGCCGCGCGCGCTCGAGATGGGCGAGGAACTCGTGCCCGAGCCCGATCCCCTCGCTGGCGCCCTCGATCAAGCCGGGGACGTCGGCGACGGTGAGCTGGGCGCCGTCCGGCGACTCGACCGTGCCGAGCACCGGCGCGAGCGTCGTGAACGGGTAGTCCGCGACCTTCGGCTTCGCGTTCGAGATGCGGCGGAGAAGCGAGGACTTGCCGGCGTTCGGGAGGCCGGCCATCGCGGCGTCGGCCAGCAGCTTCAGCCGGAGCTCCACCTCTGCCTCGCCCGCCGGCTCCCCCACCTCGGCGAAGCGCGGCGCCTGCCGGGTCGGCGTCGCGTAGCGCGCGTTGCCGCGGCCGCCGTTGCCGCCGCGCGCGAGCACGACGCGCGAGTCCGGCCGAACGAGGTCCGCGATCAGGTCGCCCTCGACACCGTAGGCCTGCGTGCCGACGGGAACGGCGAGCTCGACGGTCTCGCCGTCGGCGCCGTGCTTGCGGGCACCCTGTCCGGGCTCGCCGCGGCCGGCCTTGAACTTCGTCTTCGCCCGGAACGAGGAGAGATCTCGAAGAGCAGGGTCCGCGACGAGCAGGACGTCGCCGCCGCGGCCGCCGTCACCGCCGTCGGGCCCGCCCTTCGGGACGTGCTTCTCCCGCCGGAAGCTCAGGCCTCCGTCGCCGCCGCGGCCGGCGAGCACATGAATGCGTGCGTGGTCTGCAAACACGCGGGCAGCTTAGTAACAGTCTGTTACTTGGCCGGAGAGCGCCGTGGCGCCAGCGGGATCCGCCTTGTAACAGTCTGTTACTTGGCTTCGGCTTGCTCGGGGCTGTCGGCGACCGAGATGAAGCGCTTCTCGCCGGACGTGCGGAACTCGACCGTTCCCTCGCGGACGGCGAAGATCGTGTCGTCACGGCCGATGCCCGTGCCGGGGCCGGGGCGGAACCGCGTGCCGCGCTGCCGCACGATGATCATCCCGGACTTGACCTTCTGTCCGCCGAAGATCTTGACGCCGAGCCGCTTCGCGTTCGAGTCGCGACCGTTGCGGGAGGAACCGAGACCTTTCTTGTGAGCCATTAGTCGCTCTCCTTCTCTGCGAGCACGCCCTCGATTGCGGCGAGGGCGCCCTTCCGCTTGCCGTGAGCCTGCTCGTACTCGAGCGCTGCCTCGAGCATCGGGCGCGTCCAGCCGGAAGCCTGCTCCTTGATCGCGGCGACGGTCAGCTCCTCGTAGCCGGTCGGCATGCCCTTGACCCGATCCTCGGCCGGAGCCGCTTCGCTCTTCGTCGTCGGAGCTCGCTCTTCGTCTCTGTCTTCGGCTCTGTCTTCGCCGGGGCGCGCTTCTTGCCGCCGATCGACTCGATCTCGATCTGCGACAGGCTCGCGCGGAAGCCGGTGTGCTTCTTGTAGCCGTTCTTCGGGCGGTACTTGCCGATCCGGATCTTCTCGCCCTTCACGTCTGCGACCACGCGGGCCGTGACGGTGATGTCCGTCGGCGAGATGTGCGTCTCGCCGCCGCCGCCGACGAGGAGAACGGCCGGGCTGAACGACTTGCCCTCACCGTGCGCGAGCCGGTCCACGAGCAGCTTCTCGCCCTCGCGGACGCGGTACTGCTTGCCGCCGACGGAGATGATTGCGTAGGTGCTCATGTAGGTGTACAGCGTAGGAACGCGGGCCTGGGGCCCGCGAGCCGATGGATTGTAGCGATTACAGGCGTCTAGGTCGTCGAGCCATTCCGACATCGGCACGTACTCGTCCGTGGCCGGTTCGGCGCCGTTGCCGGAGGCTTCGGGCTCGTCGGTGACGACGGGCTCGGCCGGCGCCTCGGCGCCGTTCTCGCTCGCGACCACCGCCGCTCCCGACCGCTGCGGCACCGCTGCGCGGGCTTCTTGCGGTTGCGTCCGCCGCGCGAGCCGCGGCGCGTCTTCTTCTTCACGGGCGCCGCGTCGCCGTCGTCGCGTGCGTCTCGGCGTCGTCGGCATCGGCAACGGCCTCGGCGGGCTCGACTGCCGTCCTCGGTCGCGGCGGCTCCGGCTTGGGCTTCGGCTTCGGCGCCGGCCGCTTCCGCGCCGGCTTCTCGTCGCCGCCGAGCTCGAAGTCGGGAACATGGATTCGCGGGAGCCGCGGGCGAGGGAGCCTCGGCGTCCGTGCCTCGTCCTCCGCGGCCTCGGCGCGGCTTCGACGACGGCTGTCCTCGGCGCCTTCGACTGCCGCGCCGGCCGGCTTCTTCTTCCGGTTGCGGCCGCCGCGCGAGCCGCGCCGCGTCTTCTTCTTCACCGGCGCGCCGTCGGCTGCAGGGGTCGTCTCGCCCTCGATCGCCTCCTCCGGCTCGTCCTCGGGCTCGTCGTCGACCTCCGACTTCGCCGACGTCGGGCTCGACCGGCTCGTCGCGACTCCTCAGGCGTGCCTCGGCCTCTTCCGTCGCTTCGGCCTGCTCGGTCTCGTCGGCCTCGAGCTCGGTGGCCTTCTTCGCCCGGCTCGGCGCGCGCGTGGGCTTCTCGGCCTCGCTCTCGAAGGTGATCGGCTCGGCGGGCTTCTCCGCGGTCGTGAGCAGCGCGGCGTAGGCGACGCCGTCGAGGACGCGCTCGACGCGCACCTTGGCCTTCTTGCCGACGAGCTTCGCGGCTCCGCCGACGACGACGTCGAGCCCGTCGAGCTTTCCGGCTGCAGAGCCGGCGTCGTGCTTGTCGACCTCGACCAGCTTCACCTCGACCTCGGCTCCCTCGGCGATCGGCGCCTCGGGCTGCAGGTCGACGAGCTTGCCCTCCGCGAGGACGGCTGCGTGGTCGGCGTGGACGCCTTCCTTCGGCACCAGGAAGAACCGCTTCTTGGCCGCCTCCTCGATCTCGGCGAGCCGCTTGCCGCCCGCTCCCAGGAGGAGCGACGCGGTCTTCGGGCTCACCTCGATCCGGAACGCCTGAGCCCGCGACCCGGCGGCGAGCGTGCGCAGGCGCCGCTCGACCTCGAGTGCCGCAGAGGCCTCCGAGAGGACGATGCCGTCGCCGGCACACGTCGGGCACTTCTTGGTGAGGATCTCGCGCGGGCCGTCGGTGACGTTCTGCCGTGTCATCTCGACGAGCCCGAGCGGTGAGATCTCGACCACGTAGGTCTTCGTCCGGTCGCGCTCGAGCTCGGTGCGGAGCGCCTCCTCGACGGTCGCCCGGTTCTTCGGGTTCGCCATGTCGATGAAGTCGATGACGATGATCCCGCCGATGTCGCGCAGCCGCAGCTGGCGCACGACCTCCTTCACCGCTTCGAGGTTGTTCTTCGTGATCGTGTCCTCGAGCCGGCCGGTGGAGTTCTTCGAGCGGGAGCCGACGAAGCGGCCGGTGTTCACGTCGATGACGGTGAACGCCTCCGCGTAGTCGAAGACGAGGTAGCCGCCCGAGGGAAGATCGACGCGCCGGTTGAGCGTGGAGCGGATCTCGGCGTCGACGCCCGTCCCTTCGAAGAGCGGCGTCTTCTCCTTGTAGTGCTGCACGCGCTCGAGCATGTGCGGCGAGGTCTTCTTCAGGTAGCCGACGATCCGCTTGTACGTGCGCTCGTGGTCGATCAGCGCGCTCTCGAAGTCGCCGGCGAACAGGTCACGGACGATCCGGAGCGGCAGCTCGGCCTCCTGGTACACGAGCGCCGGCGCCTTGCTGGTCTTGGCCTTCGCCTGGATGTTCTTCCAGAGCCGCTGCAGGAAGACGAGGTCGCGCTCGATGTCCTCGGCCGACGCGCCCTCGGCGGCGGTGCGGACGATGATGCCGCCTTCCTTGGCGTCGAGGTTCTTGATGATGTCCTTGAGGCGGTTGCGCTCGCCGTCGTCGAGCCGGCGCGAGACGCCGAGCCCCTCGCCCTGCGGGACGAACACGAGGAAGCGGCCCGGAAGCGAGATCTCGGTCGTGAGCCGCGCGCCCTTCGTCTTCATCGGGTCCTTCACGGCCTGCACCATGATCTGCTGGCCGCGGGCGATCAGGTCGGTGATCTTCTTGCCGTGCCGCTTGCCTTCGAGCTCGGGCACGACGATCTCGTCGACGTACAGGAAGCCGTTCTTCTCGAGGCCGATCTCGACGAACGCGGCCTCCATGCCCGGCAGGACGTTGTCGACGGTGCCGAGATAGATGTTCCCGGCGATCGAGCGACGCTCGGGACGCTCGAGGTAGACCTCGGCGACACGGTCGTCCTCGAGGATCGCGACGCGCTGCTCGCCGACGTCGACGGAGATCAGCAGCTCGCGCTTCGCCTTCGGCAGCGGCGCGCGCTTCTGCGGCACGCGGCGGCGGTTGCCCTGCTGGTTGGCGCGGCGCTCCTGGCGCTGGCTGCGCTCGGGCGCCTTGCGCTCCCGCTTCGCGGGCTGCGGCTTCAGCTCGGGCTTCTCGTCGGCCTTCTCGGCGGTCGCAGTCGCAGTCGAGCGGTGCCGGGCTTCTTGCGCCCCCGCCCACCACGGCTGCCGCGACTGCGGCGCTTGGCGGGATCGGTTGCCGCTCCGGCCTGAGCCGTGGCGGTGGGCTGCTCAGCTTGTGACGGCTGTGGTGCTGGCGCGGGCGCTTCTGGCGCCTGCTGTTCGGTCGTTTCCTTGCGCTTCCTTCGGAACCAGGGTGACAAATGCTTCTCCTAAAGTGAGCGCGCGCAAAAACACGGCCGCGGAAGCGGCCGGTCGCGCGCTGCGTATGGTGTTGAAAAACGTAGGCATGGCCTGAGGACAGGCTAGCAGCCGTGCCGGAGCACCGCGGATCGCTCCACGGGCGTCTGGAGCCTAGGCGGCCGTTGCGGGGCGAAGCCGTGCGCGGCGGGCGCGAACGGCGCGCAGCCGCTGGGAGAGGCGGGCCCAAGCCCAAGGCTCGACCTCGGCGTAGCGCGTCTCGTTCTGCGCTCTCGTCGACTCGAGATACTCGAACCAGGCGTCGGCCTCTTCGATCATCAGCAATTCCTCGGCGTGCTCGGAACCAGCCATTTCGCCTCCCTCCAGATCGGGGTTCCCAGAACGAACTAGGACCCGGCCCGGACGAGCATGGCTAGCGTCGTTTGCTTTTCCCCCGCAACCGAGTGGAAATAGCGGTGCGCGGCCTCGCCGACGGCACGCGTGCCCGCGTACGCGACGGTGCCCTTCACGAGCCAGCCGGCCACCGGAATCGCACCGAGCAGCTGGCGGGCGACGGTACGGAAGCCGAGCGCGGCGCCGATCGTGGCGAGCACCTCCGGCCAGCGATCCTGGTCGACCTCGACCCCGTGCGCCGACGCCAGCCGGAGGACGAGCCGGATCTGGTTCAGCGTCAGCACCGGGAAGTCGGCGCCCGGAATGAAGATCGCCACCGCGGCGATCGCGTTCTGGCGCGAGAACTTCTCGATCAGCGCCTCGCTCAACGGCTCGCGGATCACCGGCAGCCTCGCAGCGAGCCCGGTGCCGGACTCTCCGAGCCGGGCGGCAATTGCGCGGGCGATCTCCTCGACCGGGAAGCCCGAGCCGGGCGAGCACATGATGATCTCCGTCGCGAGGACGTACGGGACGTCGAAGAACTCGGTCCCGGTCTGCACGACGACGACCGGGACGTCCGCCCGCTCGGCGGCGCGCAGCACCTTCTCGTCCTCGGGCGTCGGAGCGCCTGCGAGCACCCGCACGAACACGGCCGCGTCCTCCGGCCTGCCGTCGACGCGCACCGCGCCCGGGGCGGCACCGCGCGAGAGCTCCTTCTCGAGCTGTGCCGCGAGCGGGCCGCTGATGACCAGCGGCCGCGTGTCCTCGGCAGCGATCCGCAACTCCTTCACGAGGCCCCAGAGGGCGAATGGGCTCAGCTTTGCCGCCATCAGCGTGGACGTCGGCGGCCCTGGTGGCCGCGCGCGTGGATCGACTGCAGGACACCGATCGCGATCAGGTTCGCAACCATCGACGAGCCGCCGACGGTGACGAACGGGAGCGGGATGCCGGTCACCGGGGCGATTCCCATCGTCATCCCCACGTTGACGAACACCTGGAAGAGGAACGCGATCACGATCCCGCCCGCCACGATCGCGCTGAACGCGTCGCGAGCGACTGCGATCACGCGCAGGCCGCGCCAGACGACGAGCAGGTAGAGGCCGAGCAGGAGCGCCGCGCCGAAGAAGCCGCGCTGCTCGGCGAGCGCGGCGAAGACGAAGTCGGTGTGGTGCTCGGGCAGGTAGTCGAGACGCGTCTGCGTCGCGCCCTCGACACCGCGGCCGTTCAGTCCGCCCGAGCCGACCGCCGTGATCGACTGAGTGACGTTGTACGTCGTCCCGGCCGGATCGCTGTCGGGATTCGTGAAGCCCGTCAGGCGGGCGGTCTGGTACGGCTCGAGCACCTCGATCCCGGCGCCGGGCAGGAACCAGACGACGCTGGCGACCACGAGCGCCGCGATCGAGGCGAGCACCGCGAGGTGGCTCCAGCGGATGCCGGCCGACGAAGAGGCAGGCGGCGACCGCGGCCGAGTAGACGAGCGCGGTGCCGAGATCGGGCTGCTTGAAGACGAGGAGGACCGGCAGCAGCGCGAGCCCGATCGTCTGCAGGACGACCTGCGGCTCGTGGATCCTCCGCGCGCGGTCGGCGAGGAAGCCCGCCAGCGCGAGCACGAAGAGCAGCTTGCCGAACTCGGACGGCTGGAGCTGGAAGCCGCCCAGCTCGATCCAGCGCTTCGAGCCGCGCGTCGTGTCCCCGAGCGGGAAGACGAGGAGCATCAGGATCAGGGTCACCGCGTAGATGGCCTTCTGCGCGCGGCGGTACCGGTCGGGATCGATCGCGAGGGCGACGAGGAATCCCACGAAGCCGAGGCCGGCGGCGATCGCCTGGCGCACCACGTAGTAGTTCTCGTTGCCGGCCACGTCGTGCCGCGTGATCCCCGCGACGGCCCAGAGCCCGTAGGCGACGATCGCGCCCACGGCGAGGAGCAGCACCCAGTCGAGCCGGCGCAGGAAGCTGACGAAGTCGACCCGCTCGCGCGGAGATCGCGCGTGCGCTCGAGGAGGCGTAATCAATCACTCGGGACCACCGCCTGGACGCCGGCCTTCTCCTGGAACCAGTACTCGAAGAGCTTCAGCGCCGCAGGCGCCGCGACAGCGCCGCCGTGGCCGCCGTTCTCGATCACCGCGCAGACGACGATCGGCGCGCGCTTCAGGCCGGACGACGTCACGTGCTCGTTCCCGTCGAACGGGCCCCAGCCGCACCACCACGCCTGGTCTTCCAGGTGGTCGAAGGGATAGCCGGGCAGCGGGACGACCTTCTCCGCGGTGCCGGTCTTGCCGGCGACCGGCACCGGGAAGCTGCCGAAGACGCCGGACGAGGTGCCCTCCGCGTCATGCGTCGCCTGATAGAGACCGTCGCGGACGACGGAGAGTGCGAGCGGGTCGACCTTGATCGGTTGCGGCGGCTTGGCCGGGAACGTGTCGAGCGGCACGGGCGGCGAGCCGTCGTTGCTCGGCTGCTCGATCGACGACACGATGTACGGGCGTGCACGAGATTGCCGCCGTTGGCGAGCGCTGCGTAGAAGCGCGCCATCTGCAACGGCGTGACGGTGATGTCCTTCTGCCCGATCGCCATCTGGATCAGGTCGCCCGGGTTCCAGGCGCGGTCGATGCCCTTGTAGGTCGCCTTGCGCCAGGCGGGAGTCGGCAGGAGGCCTGTCGCCTCGCCGCCGATGTCGAGCCCGGGCGCCTGGCCGAACCCGAACTTCCTCGCCCAGGCCTGCATCGCAGTCCAGTACTTCCGCTCGTGCTCGCCGCGCGTGTAGTAGCGGTTGCCGACGTCGTAGAAGTACGTGTCGCAGGACTGCGAGAGCGCGGTCGTCAGCGACATCGGCGCGTTCATGAACGGGTTCCAGTTGTCGAAGCGATGCTTGTCGAGGCCGTACTCGGCGAACGGCGTGCATTGGATGTACTCGTACGGCGAGAGCAGCTCGTCGAGATCGCGGAGCGCGTAGCGGCTTGAAGCGTCTGCAGGACGACCTGCGGCTCGCGGATCTTCCGCGCGCGGTCGCGAGGAAGCCTGCGAGAGCGAGCACGAAGAGCAGCTTGCCGAACTCGGACGGCTGGAGCTGGAAACCGCCGAGCTCGATCCAGCGCTTCGAGCCGCGCGTCGTGTCGCCGAGTGGGAAGACGAGCAGCATCAGGAGCAGAGTCACGCGTAGATGCCTTCTGTGCGCGGCGGTATCGGTCGGGATCGATCGCGAGGGCGACGAGGAACCCGACGAAGCCGAGGCCGGCGGCAATCGCCTGACGCATCACGTAGTAGTCCTCGTTGCCGACGACGTCGTGGCGCGTGATCCCCGCGACGGCCCAGAGCCCGTAGGCAACGACCGCGCCCACGGCGAAGAGCAGCACCCAGTCGAGCCGGCGCACGAAGCTGACGAGGTCGACCCGCTCGCGGGAGATCGCGCGTGCGCCCGAGGAGGCGTAATCAATCACTCGGGACCACCGCCTGGACGCCGGCCTTCTCCTGGAACCAGTACTCGAACAGCTTCAGGGCTGCGGGCGCCGCAACGGCGCCGCCGTGGCCGCCGTTCTCGATCACGGCGCAGACGACGATCGGCGCGCGCTTCAGGCCGGACGGCGTCACGTGCTCGTTCCCGTCGAACGGGCCCCAGCCGCACCACCACGCCTGGTCTTCCTGGTGATCGAACGGATAGCCGGGAAGCGGGACGACCTTCTCCGCGGTGCCGGTCTTGCCGGCGACCGGCACCGGGAAGCTGCCGAAGACCCCGGACGAGGTGCCCTCGCGTCGTGCGTCGCCTGATAGAGACCGTCGCGGACGACCGAGAGTGCGAGCGGATCGACCTTGATCGGTTGCGGCGGCTTGGCCGGGAAGGTGTCCAGCGGCACGGGCGGCGAGCCGTCGTTGCTCGGCTGCTCGATCGACGAGACGATGTACGGCGTCACGAGATTGCCGCCGTTCGCGATCGCGGCGTAGAAGCGCGCCATCTGCAACGGCGTGACGGAGATGTCCTTCTGCCCGATCGCCATCTGGATCAGGTCGCCCGGGTTCCAGGCGCGGTCGATGCCCTTGTAGGTCGCCTTGCGCCAGGCGGGCGTCGGCAGGAGGCCTGTCGCCTCGCCGCCGATGTCGAGCCCGGGCGCCTCACCGAACCCGAACTTCCTCGCCCACGCCTGCATCGCGGTCCAGTACTTCCGCTCGTGCTCGCCGCGCGTGTAATAGCGGTTGCCGACGTCGTAGAAATACGTGTCACAGGACTGCGAGAGCGCGGTCGTCAGCGACATCGGCGCGTTCATGAACGGGTTCCAGTTCTTGAAGCACCTGCTTGTCGAGCCCGTACTCGGCGGACGGCGTGCACTGGATGTACTCGTACGGCGAGAGCAGCTCGTCCGAGATCGCCGCGAGCGCCGTCAGCGGCTTGAAGGTCGAGCCGGGCGGATAGACGCCGGCGATCGCGCGGTTGATGCCCGGATAGTTGCGCTGCTTCGCCACCTCTCGGTCGTGAGCGGCTCGAGCTTCTTCGGGTCGACCCGGCCGACGTAGACGGAGGGCTTGTAGGTGGGGTTCGAGGCCATGGCGAGCACCGCGCCGTCGCGCGGGTCGAGCGCCACGATCGCGCCGCCGTTGGCGTTGAACTCCTCCTGCCCTCGCGCGAGCACGATCCCCTCGCGGATCGCCCGCTCTGCTGCGCGCTGGAGGCCGACGTCGATCGTCAGCCGGACGGTCTTGCCCGGTGTCGCGGGCCGCCGGAGCTCGAACGCCCCCTGCGGGACTCCGAGCGAGTTGACCCGGAGCTGCGCGGCGCCCGCGGTCCCGCGCAGGTACGTGTCGAACGCGGCTTCGACACCCGTCTTGCCGATCTTCTCGCCGCCGCGGTAGCCGTCCTTCTCCAGGCGCTTCAGCTCCTCCGGCGAGATCTCGCCGACGTACCCGAGCACCTGGGCGGCGAGCGCGCGGTACGGGTAGTCGCGCAGGTAGGTGGGCGACGATCTCGACGCCGGGGAACTCGCGGCGGTGCTCTTTCAGGTACATCACCTGGTCCTCGTGCACGGCCGTCTTGACGAGGATCGGCGTCAGCGGGTCGTCCTTGCTCTTCTCGAGCGCCTTCGTCAGCCTCGGCAGCGGCACGCGCAGGATCGTCGAGAGCTTCTTGAACATCGCGTAGCGGCCCTCCTCCGGCAGGTCGGCCGCCCAGAACTGCACGGCGGTGCCGGGGACGTTCGAGACGATCGTCCTGCCGGCGCGATCGACGATCGAGCCGCGCGGAGCCTCGACCGGGACGGTGCGCAGCTGGTTGCTCTGGGCGGCGTTCAGGTAGCGGTCGCCGGAGAGCACCTGCAGCGCCCAGAGGCGGAGGAAGAGGATCGGCGAAGACGGCGAGCGCAAGCGCGGCGAGCACTCCGAGGCGCAGCGCGAGCTGCGGCGTGAAGCGGTACGGCTCCGAGGTCCGCGGGTCGGGCGGCAGAAACCGCCGCGAGGGCGAGCGGCGCTCCGGGAACGGGCTAGCCAAGGAGCCGCACCTCGGTCACGCGCTCGCCGGGGGACGCCCGGCGCAGCAGAGAACGACAGAGCGAGAAGACGGCGCCGCCGAGGATCAGGTTGAGCGCGACGCTCGGCAGCAGCGTCTCGAAGAGCGCGCGCCGGGCGGAGACCTCCTCGCCGAGCAGGAAGTGGAGGCCAAACCCGGCGAAGGCGATCGCAACCGTGAAGACGAGGACGGCGAGCAGCGGCGCGTGCGCCCGGTCGCGGCCGGTGGTCTCGCCGTAGCGGCCCGTCCAGTAGCCGGCGAGCGCGTAGAGCAGAGCCGTGACGCCGAGCGTGTCGAGGGTCACGATGTCGACGAGCAGGCCGCCGAAGAAGCCGGCGACCGCGCCCGTGACGGCGCCCCGGAGCAGGGCGATCGAGAGCAGCGCGAGCAGCAGCACGTCGGCGGCACCGCCGGCAACGTCGAGGGACGCGACGAGCGTCACCTGCAGGAGCGCGGCCACGAAGACGATCGCGGCGAGGGCGAGGTTGTCGGTCACTACGGCAGCTCCGGCAGCGGCCGGCGGGAGACGAGGACGAGCACCGAGTCGAGCGCCGAGAAGTCCACGTCCGACACGACGAGCACCTGCAGATAGAGGTCGGTGTTGAGCGTGCCGACGAACGTGACGCGGCCGATCGTGATCCCCTTCGGGTAGCGCGAGGCGAGCTCGCCGGAGCGCGAGCCGGCGGTGATGATCTCGTCGCCCTCGTGCACGACCTCCTTCTTCGAGACCCGGCTGAGGACGAGCGAGTCGCCGGACTGGCCGTGCTCGACGATCCCGGACGCGCCCGTCCGCAGGTCGAGCGCCGAGACCGCGCTCGACTCGTCGGTGAGCAGGCGCACGCGGGCCGCGTTCGCCGTGACCCTCGTCACCGTGCCGACGAGCCCGTCGCGCGGTCACGACCGGCGCATCGACGGCGACGCCGTCGTCGGAGCCGGCGGAGACGACGATCGTCTGGTCGAAGGCGCGCGACGGCTGCGAGATCACCTCGGCGGCGACGCCGTCGTAGTCCTGCGGGAACGCAGGCGAGTTCCTGTAGTTCAGCAGGCTCTTGAGCCGGACGTTCTCCTGCAGCGCCGACTCGTTCTGGATCACCTGCTGCTTGAGCCGCTCGTTCTCGGCGCGCAGCTTCTCGTTCTCGGAGCGCGCGTTGAAGAGGTCCTTCGTCCAGCCGTAGGCGTCGCGGAAGGGGCGCGCGATGCGTTCGGCCGCGACTTCGAGCGGCTGCAGCGCGCCGGCGATCGCGCCCTGGGCGTCGTGGAGCGGCCCGTCGGGGCGCTCGCGGAACGAGGCCGTGATCAGGGCAAGCGAAAGCAGGACCAGCGTCCCCAGCACGACGCGGCGCCGGACGGCGCTGCGGCTGCGGGAAGGAAACGGTCGCGGGGCGGGGCGCCGGACGGCAAGGCCCAGCACCGCCGATCTTGCGGTGCGGTTGCGTGCCACGAGCGCCCCAGTCTAGCCACGACGCCAGAAGGCGTTCGTGGCGAAAGTCGTTTAGTAGCGGCGGCCGTTGCGCCGGGGACGGGCGCGGGCGCTGCGGTGGATCGCCTCGAACTCCTCGAGGCTGCGGCCGGAGCCGACCGCGACGCACGTCAGCGGGCTCTCGGCCAGGTGGACCGGCATCTGCGTCTCGTGGCGGAGCCGCTCGTCGAGCCCGTGCAGCAGGGCGCCGCCGCCGGCGAGCACGATGCCGCGGTCCATGATGTCCGCGGCGAGCTCCGGCGGCGTCTTGTCGAGCGTGGAGCGGATCGCGTCGATGATCTGCGTCACCGGCTCCTCGAGCGCGTGGCGGACCTCCTCGGAGGAGAGGATCACGGTCTTGGGCAGGCCGGTGAGCATGTCGCGGCCGCGCACCTCGGCCTGCACCTCCTCGCGCATCCGGTAGGCGGAGCCGACCTCGAGCTTGATCTCCTCGGCGGTCTGCTGGCCGATCAGGAGCTTGTACTCCTTCTTGATGTGGTTGACGATCGCGTCGTCCATCTCGTCGCCGCCGACCCGAAGGCTCTGGGAGACGACGATCCCGCCGAGCGAGATCACGGCGACCTCGGTGGTGCCGCCGCCGATGTCCACGATCATGTTCCCGGTCGGCTCGGCGACCGGAAGGCCGGCGCCGATCGCGGCCGCCATCGGCTCCTCGATCAGGTACGCCTGGCGCGCGCCGGCCGAGAGCGTCGCCTCCTCGACCGCGCGCTTCTCGACGCCGGTCACGCCCGACGGGACGCAGACGACGACGCGCGGGTGCGCAAAGCGATGCTGGTGCACCTTCTGGATGAAGTGGCGGAGCATCTGCTCGGTCACGTCGAAGTCGGCGATGACGCCGTCCTTGAGCGGGCGGATCGCCGCGATCGTGCCCGGCGTGCGGCCGAGCATCCGCTTCGCCTCGACGCCGACGGCGTGCACCTCGCCCGAGCGCTGGTCGATCGCCACGACCGACGGCTCGCTGAGGACGATGCCGCGGCCCCGCACGTAGACGAGCGTGTTTGCAGTGCCGAGGTCCACGGCCATATCGCGGCCGCCAAAGCCGCTCATTGAGCGAAAGATGCCCATCCCGCGATCGAGTCTAGCCGTGAAAGACTCCGAATTGTGAGCCGCGTGTCAGCCGTCCTCGTCACGGGCTGCTCCTCCGGGATCGGCCGCGCGACCGCAGAACGGCTCGCCCGCAGCGGCTGGACCGTGTACGCGAGCGCCCGCCGGCTCGAGTCGATGACCGGCCTCGAGGAGGCGGGGTGCCGGCTGCTGCGCCTGGACGTCACCGACGAGAGCTCGATGCGGGCCGCCGTCGAGGAGATCGAACGGGCGGAGGGCGCCGTCGGCGCGCTCGTGAACAACGCGGGCTACAGCCTCAGCGGCGCGGTCGAGAGCGTCGCGCTCGAGGACGCACGACGCCAGTTCGAGACGAACGTCTTCGGTCTCGCCCGCCTGACGCAGCTCGTCCTCCCGGGGATGCGGCGCGAGGGCTGGGGACGGATCGTCAACGTCAGCTCGATGGGCGGGCGCCTGACGTTCCCCGGCGGCGGCTGGTACCACGCCTCGAAGCACGCGGTCGAGGCGCTCAGCGACGCGCTTCGCTTCGAGGTGCAGGGCTTCGGAATCGACGTCGTCGTGATCGAGCCCGGTCTGATCCGAACGGAGTTCGCGGAGACGGCGGTCGGGTCGATCCCCGTCGGCGAGGAGCCGTACGGCCGGTTCAACGCCGCCGTCGGCGCGGCGACCGCCGGCGCGTACGACGGGTTCTTCGGCCGCCGGCTCGGCGGCGGGCCGGACACGGTCGCCCGGACGATCGAGCGCGCGCTCTCGGCGAAGCGGCCGCGCACCCGCTACCGCGTCACGCCGTCGGCGAAGCTCTTCCTGACGCTGCGGCGCCTCCTGCCCGACCGGGGCTGGGACGCGCTCGTGGGCCGCACCTACCCGAAGCCGTAAGCGCCGGGGAAGCGCTCCGCCAGCGTCCGGACGAGCAGGGCCGCGGGCAGCCCGACGACGTTCAGGTAGTCGCCCTCGATCTCCTCGACGAGCGCCGCGCCGCGGCCCTGGATGGCGTAACCACCCGCACGCCCCTCCCACTCCCCGTGTGTCATGTGGTGGGCGATCTCCCGCGGCGTCAGCTCCCTGAAGGTGACGCGCGTCGAGTCGTGCTCGACGAGCTCCCAGCCGGGCGTGATCAGGCAGAGGCCGGAGACGACGACGTGCGTCTCACCGGCGAGCTCCTCGAGCATCCGCTCGGCGTCGGCCGCGTTCGCCGGCTTGCCGAAGATCTTCCCGCCGAGCGAGACGGCGGTGTCGACGCCGAGCACCGGCCGATCGCCGGCCTGCGCCGCGACCGAGCGGGCCTTGCCGCGCGCGTGCTCGCGCACGAGCCGGACCGCGTTGGCCTTCGGCGGGTCCTCCTCCACGTAGGTCGGCGCGAGAACGTCGTACGGGATCCCGAGCTGGTCGAGGGTCACGCGCCGCTGCGGGCTCGTCGACGCCAGCAGGAGCGGCTGGACGACGTGCGAGCTCACCGCTTGCGCGCCTTCCAGATCTCCTCCGCACGGCCACTTCTTCGCCCAGTCGGCGATCCGAAGTCGTAGTAGTCGGCGTCCTGCCGACGTCCGGCGCGTAGAGCTCGACGAGGTCGAGGACGTCGAAGCCCGATGTCGCGCAGCAGCTTGAACAGGTCGCCGTGGCCGAGCTGGAACTCGGTCGTGTCGTCGTCCTCCCAGTCGAGCGCGGTGCAGCCCGCGCTGCGGCCTCTGCAAGGTCTCGCTGCCGGGCCGTCGAGCGCGGCGCAGAGCATCGAGATCGTCGAGTTGCGCAGGAAGAGGAGCTCACCGCCCGGCCGCAGCAGACGCGCGGCCTCGGGGATCCACTTGTAGGGATCGCACCAGATCGAGGCGCCGTACTCGGAGAGCGCGAGGTCGAACGACGCGTCGGGCAGCGGCACGGTCTCTCCGCGTTGGCCTCGATCAGCGGGAACTCGATGCCCGTACTCGCGCTGCATCTGCGCGCGCGGTCTCGAGCTGCGCCGGCGTGATGTCGACGCCGACCGGTCGCGCGCCGCGCCGGGCAAGCCAGGCCGAGAAGTAGGCCGTGCCGCAGCCGAGCTCGATCACGTCCTTGCCGGCGACGTCCGGGCAGCACGCCGAGCTCCGACTCCGGGATCCCCCACACGCCCCAGTGACTCGTCGTGCCGCCACGCGCGCACGCCGTGCTCGTGCCTGTACTCGGCGTTCGACTTCGTCCAGAGCTGCGCGGTTGCGAGCCGCGTATCCGGAGCTCAGACGAGCTCATCGTCGGCGAACCAGAGCGAGATCTCGCGCTGCGCCGACTCGGGCGAATCGGAGCCGTGGATCAGGTTGTTCGGCATCGACGTCGCGAGGTCGCCGCGAATCGTGCCGGCCTCGGCGTCCGCGGGGTTCGTCGCCCCGATCGTCTTCCGCATCGTCGCGATCGCGCCCTCCCCCTCGACCACGAGCGCCCACGTCGTGCGCGGAGGTGATGAAGTCGACGAGCTCGCCGTAGAAGGGCTTCTCGCTGTGCTCGGCGTAGTGCTCGGAGCCGAGGTCGCGGCCGACGCGGAGAAGCTTGCCGCCGACGACGGTGAAGCCGCGGCGCTCGATCCGGGCCAGGATCTCGCCGGCGAGCGCCCGTTCGGTCGCGTCCGGCTTGATCAGGATGAGAGTGCGCTCGACGGCCATCGGCCGCGGATGTTACTCGTCGGCTGCGGCGCGCTTGCGGGGAGCAGTCCACGAATCGGCGATCGTGTCCTCGACGATTCCGGGCAGGCTCGCTGCCGAGACCGGCGTCGCGCAGTGCGGGCAGATCTGCCAGAGCGCCTCGAGCGGGCTGTTGCACTTCACGCACGCCTGCTTCAGCCGGGTCGTGCAGACCGGGCAGACGAGGAACGTCGCCTCGACCGCGGCGCGGCACACCGGACAGTGCAGGTCGCGCTTCGAGAGCCGGTCCTCCATCGCGCGGATCTCGAGCTCGCGCTCGCGGACGTCCTCGATGTACTCCGGCGGCCGGAAGAAGAGATAGATGATCGGGCCGACGAACGGCGGCACGAGGCCGAGGATGGTCGCCATCGCCACGAGCCAGGGATCCTCCACCCGCCGGCGCGCATCCTTGTAGACCCAGTAGGCGGTCGCGAGCCAGAAGACGGCGACGAAGAAGATGGACAGGTTGCGGATGACCATCCACGCGCCGGAGTCGAAGAAGTCGTTGACTCCTCCGAGCAGGTCGTCGTTGGTTGTCGTTGCGGCAAGGATCACAAGAGCAGCATTCCCACCAAGTAGCCAATCGCGAACGCGGAGCCGACGATGAAGCCGAGGACCGCGAGCGCGAACGCGAGCACAGTCACGCGTTCGCGCATCTTCGTCATCTCTAGGCGTGGTTCCTTGAGGAAGCCTCAGATCGGCAAGGAGGTAGAGCGAGCCGGTGACGAGAACGGGCCCGTGCTCGCGCGCGCGGGCGAGCGCAGCCGCCGGATCCGGCTCGATCTCGACCTCGGCAAAGTGCCGCTCGGCGATCGCGGCGAGCTCGTCGGCAGGCAGCGAGCGCGCGTTCGACGACGTCGTCGCAACCAGCCGCCGGCCCGGTGCGGGCGAGCGCGGCGAGCATCGCGTCCGCATCCTTGTCGCGCAGGATCGAGACGACGAGCGTGTAGTCGGAGCGGTCGAGCTGCGCCGCGAGCCAGGCGGCGCCGTCGGCGTTGTGCGCTCCGTCGCGAACCTCGTCGCCGTTCCGCTCGAGCCGGCCCGGCAGCGTGACCTGTACCTCGCGCTCGACGGGCCGCCCGAGGAACGCCTCCGCCGCCTCGCGCGCGCCGCCGACGACGACGTTCGGCCCCGCCAGGTCCGCGAACTCCTCGTCCGGGAGCACGGCGATCGTCCCCTCCTGGACGACCGCGAGCTTCTCGGCTGCGATCTCCTCGCGCGTCTCGCCGAGGACGTCCGTGTGCTCGAGGCCGACGTTCGTCAGCAGGACGACGTGCGAGCGGAGGACGTTCGTCGCGTCGAGCCGGCCGCCGAGACCCGCCTCGACCACCGCGACGTCGATCTCGCGCGCGGCGAACTCCGCGAAGGCGGCTGCGCAGACCGTCTCGAACTGCGTCGCCCCTTGCGCCTCCGCCTCCGGCCGGACGCGCCCGATCGCGGCCTCGAAGTCGGCCTCCTTCCCGTTGACGGTGATCCGCTCGGCCCAGGAGCGGACGTGCGGCGAGACGGTCGCGCCGGTGGCAGAGCCCTTCGCCGAGGAGCAGCGCCTCGATCGTGCGGGTGGCCGTCGACTTCCCGTTCGTGCCCACGACGTGGATCGCGGGATACGCCAGCTGGGGATCGCCGAGCGCCGCGAGCAGCGTCCGCATCCGCCCGAGCCCGAACTCCTTCGGCCACGGGCTGAGGCTCGCGAGCCAGTCGGTGTGCGTCTGCTCAGCCGGAGAGGGCATCGAGCTCACGCCGGTAGCGGGCGAGCTTGTCGCGCTCGGCCTCGACCACCTCGGCCTTCGCGTTCGCGACGAACTTCTCGTTGGCGAGCATCCGCTCCCCCCGCTCGACCTCTCTGCGCAAGCGTTCGATCTCGGCCGCTGCGTTCCCGTTCGCCTTCGACCGCTCGGGCCGGACGACGGCGTCGAAGATCCTCTTCTCGTCGCCCTCGAGCGGCACCGCCACCCCGCTGCGCCGGAAGATCGCGGCCGCCTCCTGCACCGCATCGAGCGCGTGCAGGTCGGCGGCGTACTCGCCCGTTGCCTCGGGCCAGGCGGCGACGATCAGGCGAGTCGTCGTGGAACTGCGACCAGATCTCCTCGGTCACGTGCGGCATCACCGGGTGCAGGAGCTTCAGCAGCCGCTCGAGCGCCGCGAGCGCCGTCGCGCGCGCCTCGGGCTCGCCGAGCCGCGGCTTGATCGCCTCCGCGTACCAGTCGCAGAAGTCGTCGAAGGTGAGGTGGTACAGGGCCTGCACGGAGGGCGAGAACTCGAACGCGCTCCAGGCGGCCTCGACCTCGGCCTGCGTCGCGTCGAGCCGAGCGAGGATCCAGCGCTCCTCGAGCTCGCGCGGGCGCGCCTCCGGCTCGACCCGTTCCTGCAGCAGGAGCCGCGACACGTTCCAGAGCTTGTTCGCCAGCTTGCGGCCCTCCTCGAGCGGGCCTTCCGTGAAGCGGACGTCCTGGGTGGAGGACATCTTCAGGAGCCCGTAGCGGGTCGCGTCCGCGCCGTGCGTCGCGATCAGGTCGAGCGGGTCGACGCCGGTGCCGAGGCTCTTCGACATCCGGCGGCCGTCCGAGGCCAGGATCGTCGAGTGGATGATCACGTCGGTGAACGGGATCTCGCCCATCAGCTCGAGCCCCGTCCAGATCATCCGGTTCTCCCAGAGGCGGATGATCTCGCGCGCGGTCGAGTTGACGTCGCCGGGGTAGTAGCGCTCGAGCTCGGGCGTCTGCTCGGGCCAGCCGAGGGTCGCGTACGGCCAGAGCGCCGACGAGAACCAGGTGTCGAGGACGTCGGGGTCGCGCTCGATCTCGGTCGAGCCGCACTCCGCGCATGCGTCGGGCGGCGGCCAGGCGCACGTGACGTGGCCGTCCGGGCAGTACCAGAGCGGCTGCTGATGCCCCCACCAGAGCTGGCGGGAGATGTTCCAGTCCGGGATCTCCTCGAGCGAGCGGATCGCGAACTGGTGCTGCGACTCGGGGTGGTAGCGCACGCGCCGCTCGCGCAACGCCTCGAGCGCCGGCTTGCGCGGCTCCTCCATCGCCACCCACCACTGCAGCGAGACGAGCGGCTCGATCCGCGTGTGGCAGCGCTCGCACGTGCCGACCGCGTGCCGGTAGTGCTCGCGCTTCTCGAGCCGGTCGTGCTCCTTCAGCCACGCGAGAATCGCCTGATCGGCTTCCTCCTGCGTCTTCCCGGCGAGGTCGCCCGCGTTCTCGTTCATCCGCCCGTCGAGGCCGATCACGGTGATCGTCGGGAGACCATGGTCGCGGCCGATCTCGAAGTCCATCGGGTCGTGGCCCGGCGTGACCTTCAGCGCGCCCGTCCCGAACTCCGGCTCGACGCGCTCGTCCGCGATCACCGGCACGATCCGCTCGACGTACGGGACGACGACCTCCTTGCCGACCGCGTCCCGGTAGCGCTCGTCGTCGGGATGCACGGCGACGGCGACGTCGGCGAGCATCGTCGCCGGACGGACGGTCGCGATCGTCAGGTGGCCGGAGCCGTCCGCGAACGGGTAGCGCGCGTAGGTCAGCGTGTCGTCCATGTCCTCGTGCGCGACCTCGAGGTCGGAGATGGCCGTCTCGTGGAACGGGCACCAGTTGACGATCCGGTTCGCGCGGTAGATCCAGCCGCGGTCCCAGAGATGGACGAAGAAGCGCATCACGGCCTCGATGTAGGCGTCGTCCATCGTGAACCGCTCGCGCTCGTAGTCGAGCGAGGCGCCGAGGCTGCGGAACTGCCCCATGATCGTGCGGCCGGTCTCCTCGAGGTGGCGCCAGACGCGCTCGACGAAGGCCTCGCGCCCGAGCTCCTTGCGCGAGCGTTCCCTCCTTCGCGAGCTGCTTCTCGACGACGTTCTGCGTCGAGATGCCGGCGTGGTCGTAGCCGGGCTGCCAGAGCGTGTCGAAGCCCTGCATCCGGTGCCAGCGGATCAGGACGTCCTGGATCGAGCCGTTCAACGCGTGGCCCATGTGCAGCGCGCCCGTCACGTTCGGCGGCGGCACGCAGATCACGAACGTCTCGTCGCGGCGCTTGCCGGCGCCCGCGCGATAGAGGCCCTCGTCCTCCCAGGTGCGCTGCCAGCGCGCCTCGACGCCGTCCGGCTTGTAGAGCGGCTCCATCGCCGCATTGTAGGGAGCGGCGGTCGGCTGGTTAGGCCGCGATCGGCTCCTTCTTTGCCAGCTTCTCCGCGATGTCGTAGATCAGCCAGGTCGACGAGGCGTGCGCGTAGAGCGTTCCGTCCTCGCCCTCGAGCTTGGCTTCCGCCGTGGCAACGCGCGAGCCGGGATGCACGACCGTTCCCTCGGCGCGAAGGATTCCGGACGCGAGGGTCACGGGATGCACGAAGCTCGTCTTCA
Source organism: uncultured Alphaproteobacteria bacterium (assembly GCA_963812795.1). GTDB lineage: Bacteria > Pseudomonadota > Alphaproteobacteria > Rhizobiales > Hyphomicrobiaceae > Hyphomicrobium_A. Next base: position 31,907 of record CAWEWG010000012.1, read on the forward strand.
GCTCGATCGTGACCGGCGCGATGCCGGCGTCGAGCTTCGAGTGCACGGCGCAGCCCATCACGGTGTCGAGCACGGTGGTGAGAATCCCGCCGTGCACGGCTCCGAGCGTGTTGTAGTGCTCCTCGCGCGGCTCGTAGGCGAAGACGACCCGCCCCGGCATCACGTAGGTCGGAGCGAAGCCGACGAGCTCGGCCGCCGGCGGCGCCGGGATCAAGCCGGAGGAGATGCGGTGGAGGATCTCGAGCCCTGTCAGCCCCTGGGAGAGCACGGCTGCTTCGGCGGGGTCTTGCCACGTGATCGTGCGCGTACGGGTCATCGCCCTCTCCTGTCAGTTGCTTTTCACTACCTACTCTAGACGAGTGGGTTGCAAAATGCAACTATGATGTGCGCATGCTGAAAAGCGACTGGACCCGCGACAACTGTGCGGTGGGAAACACGCTCGCCGTGATCGGCGAGCGGTGGACGCTCCTCGTCCTCCGCGAGGCGTTCCTCGGCGTCCGCCGCTTCGACCAGCTGCAGCGGAACACCGGCATGGCGCGGAACATCCTCAGCGACCGTCTGAACACGCTCGTCGCCCACGAGGTCCTGGAGCGCGAGCTCTATCAGGAGCGGCCGCAGCGCTACGAGTACCGCCTCACCGACCAAGGGGCTCGACCTCTACCCCGTGCTGCTGACGATCATGGACTGGGGCTCGAAGCACACTCGGCGGCGAGGCGATGACCCTGCAGCACAAGCACTGCGGCGCCGTCGCGATGCCGCACCTCGCCTGCCCGGAGTGCGGCGAGCGCGTCGCCGCGCGGGACATGCGCGCCGTCCGCGACGAGGCGCTCGCCGAAGACCGCCTAGCTCGTCTCGCTGCTTGGCGCCGAGGTCGAGGAAGAACGACGCGAAGACGCCGGCGATGCCCGAGACGAGGAAGAGAGCGGTCAGCTCGAGGACGATGTCGACGATCCGCCCGCCCGTCGTCAGCGGGTTCGGCATCTGCGACGAGACGGTCAGCAGCTGCACGGTCGTGAAGAAGAACGCATCCCAGAGGTTGTGGATCGCGCCGCCGCTCACGTCGTTCTCGAAGAGCCACATCAGGAGCGTTCCCGACCGCGTCGACGATCGGCGACGAGCACGAGCGCCTCGAGCAGCCGGCGGCGCAGGACGTTGTGCGGATGCGGCGGCGACCGGCGGAGCAGCAGCTTCAGGTGACGCAGCGAGTTCACGCGCCGAGGATGGCGAAGCCACCGGACGACTCTGTCCCGCTCTACCGCCCGACCGCGTAGCCCTGCATGCCGCGCGGGTTCGCACCGGCTTTCAGCAGGCCGTCCTCCTCGCGGCGCCACCGCGGTGACGCGCCCGAGCGTCCACGGGCCGGACACCTCGACCTCGTGCCCGCGGCGGCGGAGGTCCTCGACGACCTCGTCGCCGAAGCGCGACTCGACGGTGACCGAGCGGCGCGCGAAGCCGCGCGGATAGAACGACGAGATCAGGTGGTCGGTGTGGAAGTCCGGCGCGTCGATCGCCTCCTGCAGGTTCTCTCCCAGGTCGACGTGGCGCAGGAAGACATGGAGCGCCCACTGCTCCTGCTGGTCGCCGCCGGGCGTGCCCCACGCGAGGTACGGCTTGCCGTCGCGAAGCGCGAGGCCGGGACAGAGCGTCGTCCGCGGCCGCGCGCCCGGCCGCAGCGACGAGGGCAGCCCTTCCTCGAGCCAGAACATCTGCGCGCGCGTCCCGAGCGGCCACCCGAGCGCGGGGATCACGGGCGAGCTGTGCAGCCAGCCTCCGCTCGGCGTCGACGAGATCATGTTGCCCCATTTGTCAACAACGTCGAGGTGAACGGTGTCGCCGCGCGTCGGCTCGCCGGCGCCGGGCGTGACCGCGGCGCCGACGACGGTCGGCAGCCTCCCCAGTCCCGGGCGTGTAGTCGGACGACGCGTCCTCGCCGATCAGGGCGCGGCGCTTCGCGTTGTACTCGGGCGAGAGCAGCGTCTCGAGCGGGACCTCGGCGTCTCCGTAGAGCGCGTCACGGTCGGCGAAGGCGAGCTTCGCGCACTCCGTCACGACGTGGACGAACTCCGCCGGCGAGAGCTCGGCCAGGTCGAAGCCGTCGAGCAGCGCGAGCTGCTGCAACCCGACAGGCCCGGCAGCCCATGGCAGCGTCTTGCAGACGGTCAGGCCGCCGTACTCGAGCGACGCGACCGGCTCGAGCGACGCGCGCCAGCGAGCCATGTCGTCTCCGGTCAGGAGCCCGCCTTCGGCGGCGACGAAGCGATCGATCTCCTCGGCGACGAAGCCCTCGTAGTACGCACGCCTGGCCTTCTCGATCTCCTCCTCGCGCGAGCCGCCGCGGGCCTCGTCCAGGATGCGGCGGTAGGTCGCCGCAAGCGTGGGATTCCGGAAGAGCGTGCCGACCTCGGGCGGCGGGAGGTACAGCTCGCGCGAGCCGGGCCACTCGAGCAGGAGCTCCTCGGTGCGCTCGATCGTCGCGCGGATCCCGGCCACGAACGGGAATCCCTCCTTCTGCGTAGCCGATCGCGAACGAGAGCACGTCCTCGAGCCGCCACGTCCCGAACTGCTCGAGCAGGAGAAGCCAGCCGCCGAACGCGCCCGGCACGCAGGCCGCGAGGACGCCCGTTCCCGGGACGAGGTCGTGCCCGAGCTCGCGGTAGCGATCGATCGTCGCCGCCGCGGGCGCGACGCCCTGGCCGCAGAGCGCAATCGGCTCACCCTTCTCGACCGGCCAGAGGAGCGCCGGCACCTCGCCGCCGGGGCCGTTCAGGTGCGGCTCGACCACCTGCAGCGTGAAACCGGTCGCGACCGCGGCATCGAACGCGTTGCCGCCGCGCTCGAGGACGGCCATCCCGGCCGCGGAGGCGAGCCAGTGCGTCGAGGCGACCATCCCGAACGTGCCGCGCAGCTCCGGGCGCGTCGTGAAGCTCACGGCCTCACCGGAAGATCAGGCAGGTCGTCGTCCCGTGCGCGAGGAGCTTCCCGCCCGTGTCCGTGATCTTCCCCTCCGCCGTCACGACGCGCGAGCCCTTGTGGATCACGGTCCCTTCGCAGCGGATAACGCCCGTGTCGGCCTTGATCGGGCGGACGAAGTTCGTCTTGACCTCGAGCGTCGTGTAGCCGACGCCCGCCTCGAGCAATGTGTGCACCGCGCACCCCATCGCAGAGTCGAGGAGCGTCAGCGCCACGCCGCCGTGCACGGAGCCGATCGGGTTGTAGTGCTGCGGCCCCGGCTCCATCTCGAAGACAGCACGCCCAGGCTCGGCCGAGACGCCATGAAACCCCATCAGCTCGGCAATCGGCGGCGGCGGCAGCTCGCCCGCGAAGATCGCCTGGATGTAGTCCATCCCGGACAGTTGGAGCCCCTTCGCGGCGACCTGCGCGTGGATCGACGGCATCGGTGTCGGCCATGCGCTGACCCTACCGGGAAGCTGTTGCAGAACCGGCACTCATTCGTGATCGAACGACGAGGTGATGCATGGGTACACATGCATCACCATGAGTCAGCGATTCCACGTACTCCTGACGACACGGCAGCACAGAGCCCTTAACGACGAGGCGAGCCGCACCGGTCTGCCGGTGGCGGAGCTGATCCGGCGAGCGGTCGACAAGACATATCGGCCTCACGTGCGGCCGACGGTTCGAGGCGTCGAGGTCAGTGTCGGTCTCTGGCGCCGACCGGACGCCGCCGTCGCGGGCCGACGGCCGAGAACGCTGGACGAACGGGGCTAGGCCGACTCTTCGGCGAGCGCGGGCGAGTCGTCGATGCCGTCGGCGCTCGTGACGAGCGTGGGCTTCAGGCCCTTGGAGATCGTCTCCTTCGTGATCACGCACTTGGAGACGTCCTTGCGGCTCGGCAGCTCGAACATCACGTCGAGCAGCGCGTTCTCGATGATCGAGCGGAGTCCGCGGGCGCCGGTCTCGCGCAGGAGGGCCTTGTCGGCGATCTCCCAGAGCGCGTCATCACGGAACTCGAGCTCGATCGAGTCGTAGCCGAAGAACCGCTGGTACTGGCGAGTGAGCGCATTCTTGGGCTCGGTCAGGATCTGGACGAGGTCGTCGCGGCGCAACTGGTGCACGGCCGAGATCACGGGGAGCCGGCCGATGAACTCCGGGATCAGACCGAAGCTGAGCAGATCCTCGGGCATCACGTCCGAGAGCAGCTCTGCGCTCTCCTCGGAGTTCTTGGAGCGCACGTCGGCGCCGAAGCCGACCGAATTCTTGCCGATCCGCCGGCCGATGATCTTGTCCAGCCCAGCGAACGCACCGCCGCAGATGAAGAGGATGTTCGTCGTGTCGATCGAGAGGAACTCCTGGTGCGGGTGCTTGCGCCCGCCCTGCGGCGGCACCGAAGCCACCGTCCCCTCGAGGATCTTCAGGAGCGCCTGCTGCACGCCCTCGCCGGACACGTCGCGAGTGATCGACGGGTTGTCCGCCTTGCGCGCGATCTTGTCGACCTCGTCGATGTAGATGATCCCGGTCTCGGCCTTCTTGATGTCGAAGTCCGCGGCCTGGATCAGCTTCAGCAGGATGTTCTCGACGTCCTCGCCGACGTAGCCGGCCTCGGTGAGCGCCGTCGCGTCGGCGATCGCGAACGGCACGTTCAGGATTCGCGCCAGCGTCTGGGCCAGCAGCGTCTTCCCGCACCCGGTCGGGCCGAGCAGGAGGATGTTCGACTTCTGCAGCTCGACGTCGCCTTCCTCCTGGCCCATGCGGACACGCTTGTAGTGGTTGTAGACCGCGACGGCGAGCGTCCGCTTCGCTTCCTCCTGCGAGACGACGTAGTCGTTCAGCACGGAGTAGATGTCGAGCGGGCGCGGCAGGTTGTCGAGATCGAGCTGCGTCGGGGTCGTCAGCTCCTCGTCGATGATCTCGTTGCAGAGATCGATGCACTCGTCGCAGATGTAGACCCCGGGGCCCGCAATCAGCTTCTTGACCTGTCGCTGGCTCTTGCCGCAGAAGCTGCAGAGGAGCTGTTCGTTGCCTTCGGATGCGCGGGCCATTGTCTTCTTGTACCTCGGATTCGTCGAAACGGCTAGGTCAGGTTAGGTAGTGACTTTCTCAGCGATGCGTGATTACACGATCAATGATTCCGTACTCGTCAGCTTCTTGCGAAGTGAGGAAGTAGTCGCGCTCCATGTCCTTCGAAACCTTTTCGATGTCCTGCCCACTGTGATGCGCGATGATCTCCTCGAGCCGTCGCTTGAGCGCAATCGTTTCGCGCGCCGCGATCTCGATGTCGGTCGCCTGCCCCTGGAAGCCGCCGGACACCTGGTGGATCAGGATCTTGGCATTCGGCAGCGCGAATCGCTTCCCTGCCGCACCGCCGGCCAGAAGTAGCGCGCCCATGCTCATCGCGATCCCGATGCACGTCGTCTGCACGTCCGGCTTGACGAACTGCATCGTGTCGTAGATCGCGAGGCCGGCGTAGACCGAGCCACCCGGTGAGTTGATGTAGATCGAGATGTCCTTGTCCGGATCCTCAGACTCGAGGTGCAGGAGCTGCGCCACGATCAGGTTCGCGATCTGGTCGTCGACCGGGGTGCCGAGAAAGACGATCCGCTCGTTCAGCAAGCGGGAGTAGATGTCGAACGATCGCTCGCCGCGCGATGTCTGCTCGATCACCATCGGGATCAACGGGCTCATGCAGTCTCCTTGCTAACGGGGGTCCACAACTTCGTCTCGGTCTCGGGCTTAGCACGCACCGCAACCCCCGCCGGCGAGCGCGAGGCGACGAAGGATGCGCTCGCCTGGATGGGGCACCGGGCCGACACCGCCGTCGGCACCGCCGGCGATCGGCCGGGCGATGATTTCGCCGGCAACGGCGACCCGGGGCAGATGGACTGCGTCGACGTGGCGACCAACCTGTCGAGCTACATGCTCGTCATGGAGAGCCATAAGATCTTCCGCCATCACAGCGTCGGATCGATCCACGTGAAGGAGGACATCCGCCGCGGCTGGAGCGGATGGACGCACTACGCCGGTGTGCTCATCGACAACAAGTCGAAGCAGAAGTTCGCCGTCGACGGCTGGCTGCTGGCCAGCGGCAAGCCGCCGGAGATCGTCGAGGTCGAGAGGTGGTACATCGACGACAACGACATCCTGTTCGGCACCAAGACGCCGATGACAACGGCGACAGTTCCGTAAGCCTGCCGGTTAAGTGCCGGCTGGCCGGCTTGGTCGCGGCCGGGCGCAGCGCTTGAACCGGTGCGCTGGCAAGTGCCCTTCGGCTTTCCTATGCTGCGGCTCCAGGCACAGATCCCGGCAGCCCCAGGCCACGCGATGTTCGTCACCTTCTTCCATGCCCTCAAGCGCGCCGGCCTCCCCGTCTCGCTCAAGGAGTATCTGACGCTGCTCGAGGGCCTCGATGCCGGCGTGACCGGCCGCCAGGTCGACGACTTCTATTTCCTGTCGCGCGCCTGCCTGGTGAAGGACGAGCGCAACCTCGATCGCTTCGACCGCGTGTTCGGCGAGGTGTTCAAGGGGATCGCGGCGTTGCCCGACGCCATCGAAGCAGAGATCCCCGAGGAGTGGCTGCGTCTCGTCTCGGCACTGCACCTCTCCGATGAGGACAAGGCGCGCATCGAGGAGCTCGGCGGCTGGGAGAAAATCATGGAGACGCTGAAGAAGCGCCTCGAGGAGCAGAAAGGGCGGCACGCCGGCGGCAACAAATGGATCGGTACCGGCGGCACCTCGCCCTTCGGCGCCTACGGCTACAATCCGGCCGGCGTGCGCATCGGCCAGAAGGAGAGCCGGCATCGGCGCGCCATCAAGGTTTGGGACAAGCGCGAGTTCAAGGATCTCGACGAGACGGTCGAGATCGGCACGCGCAACATCAAGGTGGCGCTGCGCCGCCTGCGTGCGTTCGCGCGCACCGGCGCCGCAGAGGAGCTCGACCTTTCCGGAACCATCCGCGGCACGGCGGAAAAGGGCTACCTCGACATCCGCATGGTCCGCGAGCGCCACAACACCATCAAGGTGCTGATGTTCTTCGACGTCGGCGGCTCCATGGACTGGCACATCAAGGGCGCCGAGGAGCTGTTCTCGGCGGCGCGCTCGGAGTTCAAGCATCTCGAGTACTACTACTTCCACAACTGCCTCTACGAGCAGGTGTGGAAGCACAACGCGCGCCGGCGCAGCGAGCTCACCGCCACGTGGGACGTGCTGCACACCTACCCGTCCGATTACAAGGTCATCTTCATCGGCGACGCCGCGATGAGCCCCTACGAGCTGACCCACGTCGGCGGCGCCGTGGAGCATATGAATGATGAAGCAGGCGCGCTGTGGCTGCGCCGCGTCACCGACACCTACCGGCACTGCGTATGGCTCAATCCGGTGCCGGAGAAGCATTGGGGCTTTACGCCGTCCATCTCCATGGTCCGCGACCTGATGGAGAACCGCATGTTTCCGCTGACCTTGGAGGGCCTCGACCGGGCCATGTCCGAGCTGATGCGCTAGGGGAGCGCGGGCGCCAGTAACCAAGGTTGTCTAGACCGCCATAAATAAGCCGCTGCGCCGCCGCTGAGCTGCGATTGACGGGACTCAAATTGGCGCTAAGGTCCGCGCGAGGGATGGGCCGCGATGGAATTGAGGGGCAAGCGATGAAGGCCGCTGGCATGATGCTCGCGATCGGCGCGGCAGCCCTTGCCGGCTGCTCGAGCGGCAGCTCCGGCCTGACGACGGGAGCCTTGCTCGGCGAGAGCACGCCCGCAGCGCCGGTCAACGACGCGCCTGCGCGCGCCTTCCAGGTCGGCACGGCGTCTGCCCGTGCGGTGAAGTGCGGCTTCAATTTCGATCCGGCCAAGCTGAAGACGAACTACCTCACCTACGAGAAGCAGCAGCCGGGCGGACAGGACACCAGCAAGGTCGAGCGCATCTACGACGTCTCCTTCAACGGCGTCGCCAAGGCCGTCGCCGCCGAAGGCGACTACTGTTCGCCGACCAAGACGACGCAAATCAAAACCGACCTCACGCGCCACCTTGCCGGCGACTACACGCCGAGCCCGCCCAAGGTCGAGCAGGAGGAGGGTCTGTTGTCGGGTTGGGGCGGCAGCAGCAGCGCGCCCGAGATGAAGACCAGGCTCCCCACGGACAACAGCGATTGAAGCGCGCGCTAGCGCCATCGCGCTGAGCGACTTATCGCCTTGGAGCAACGCCTCGCGTGCAGCAGCTCCTGTGGATCGAAACGCTTCTGAAACTCGTGCCCGGCCTGCTGTTGGCACTCGCGCCGTTGACGACACTGCGGATCCTCGGACTGCCGCGCCCCGACACCGGCTTCTGGCCACGTCTGACCGGTGCGCTGCTGGTCGGCATCGCCGGTGCCCTGTTTATCGAGGGCACGCACAGCGGCCACGGACTGGGGCTCGCCGGCGCCATTATCATTAACCTTAGCGGGGCGACGGTGCTGGCAACGCTGCTGGCTCTCGACCGCGGGCCGACCTCGACACGCGGGCGCGCCGTGGTTTGGGCGCTGACCTGCACCCTCGTGATCTTGAGCGTTTTCGAAATCGCAACACTCTGAGGGTTCTCTTGCCCCTGGCACACGCCTTGCTCCGACCTCCCGGGGCAGGCTGCGCCTTGTGTGCTTGGTGGTATAGGCCTCGGATTGGGAATGAATTCAGTGTCCGGAGCCGTTCGTGCACGTCGTGATAGGCCGGCGATCGGGCTCTCCGACGTCGCCTCGCCGCCTACACCCGCGCCGATCGTGTTCGAGATCGCCACCAGCCGCGACGCCTTCGAGGCACTCGCCGACGATTGGAAAGAGCTGTTTGCCCGGTGCGGTCGCGGTAGCCAGGCTTTCCAAGGCTTCGATTGGAACCGGCATTGGTGCAACCACTACCTGCGTCCGCGCGGAACGCGAGGACGCAGCCTCGCCATCCTCACTGGCCGGCGCGCCGGCCGCCTCGTCATGGTGTGGCCGCTCGTCACGAGCCGCGTTGCCGGTCTCCTGCAGCTCAGCTGGATGGGCGATCCCGTCAGCCAGTACGGCGACATTCTCGCGGAGAAGTCGGCCGACGCGCTCGAACTACAGCGCGCTGCCTGGGCGCACCTCCTCGCCGCCGTCAACCCCGATCTCGTTTGGCTGCCGCGCGTGCGCGAGGACGCGACGATCGCCCCACTCATCGCCGAGCTGGGTGGTTTAGCCACGCAGCGGCGCGCCGCCCCTTACGCGCGACGCGAGGACGCCGAGAAAACCCCGTCGCGCAATCGCCGGCGCAATGCCGCCAAGACCCTCGCCAAGCTCGGCACCGTCACGTTCGCCCAGCAGGCCGGCAACGCCGCGGCCAGCGACACCGGGTTAACCGCCATCGGTTGGAAACGCGGCCAGTTGCTGGAGCGCGGCACTGTCTCACCTGCCGTGGCCGATCCGCGCTTTGCAGCATTCTTTGCCGACGTGCTCGCCGATCCGCAGATGGTGTCGGCGTGTCGCACCGTCGCGCTCGAATGCGATGGCACGCCGGCCGCAGCCAGCATCCTCGTCACCTGTAAGGACTACATCGCCGGGCATGTGGCCTCCTTCAATCCCGCCTTCGAAAAGGCCAGCGTCGGCATGCTGCTGCTCGAAGGCATTAGGGCGAGGGCGTTCAGCGAAGGCTTCGCCGTGTTCGACCTGCTGGCGCCGGCCGACACGTACAAGTCGCGCCTGGCGCGCAACGAGATCGGCGTGATCGATTGGGCTGTGCCGGTGTCGCGCGCCGGCGGTGTCTATGCGCGGCTCTATCTGGCGCATTTGCGCGGCGCGCTAAAGGCGGCGCTCGCCGCACTGCCGGTGCCGGTCGGCCGGTTCATCGCCGCGCACTATAGAGGCCCCGCGCGCCTCAGGTGACGCCCAGCTTCTTCTGCAAGCTCGACGATGACGTCGTGTACTGGAACAGGATCTTCTTGCCCGGAAAGACGATCTTGGCGGCCTCTTGCGCCATCAGTGCCACCTCGTGGAAGCCGGAGAGGATCAGCTTCAGCTTGCCGGGATAGGCGTTGATGTCGCCAACGGCGAAGATGCCCTTCTCGCTCGTCTCGAACTTCTCGGTGTCGACGGGGATGAGGTTCTCGTTGAGCGCAAGCCCCCAGTTGGCGACCGGCCCGAGCTTCATCGTCAGGCCGAAGAACGGCAGCATCACGTCGATGGCGATGCGCTCCTCGCCGTCCTTCGTCTTCACCGTGGCGCCTTCGAGAGCATCGCCGCTGCCGTGCAGGGCGCTGACCTGGCCGATCATCAGGCGTACCGCACCGGCATCGACCAGCTTGCGCATCTTCTCGACCGAATGCGGCGCCGCGCGGAAATCGTCGCGCCGGTGCAGGAGCGTCAAGCTCTTGGCCAGCGGCTGCAGGTTCAGCGTCCAGTCGAGCGCCGAATCGCCGCCGCCGACGACGAGGATCGATTTGTCCTTCATCGTCTCCATGCGGCGCACCGAATAGACGACCGACTTACCCTCGTAGGCCTCGATGCCCGCGAGCGGTGGACGCTTGGGCGTGAACGAGCCGCCGCCGGCAGCGATCACCACCACCTTGCAAATGAACTCTGTTCCCGCATCCGTCCTGAGGCGGAAGCGCCCGTCCGGGAGCCGTTGCAGCTCGTCGATGCGCTCGCCAAGATGCAGCACGGCGCCGAACGGCTTGATCTGCTCCAGCAAACGATCCGTGAGCTCCTGCCCGCTCACGATCGGCAGACCCGGAATGTCGTAGATCGGCTTCTCGGGATAAAGCTCGGCACACTGGCCGCCGGGTTTGTCGAGGATGTCGACGACGTGCGCCTTGACGTCGACGAGGCCCAGCTCGAACACGGCAAACAGTCCGACCGGGCCGGCGCCGATGATCACTGCGTCCGTCTCGATCGGAGCCGCAACGGCGGCCGGGCCGGCTTCGCTCATCCCCTACCCTTTCGAATTCTCAGAACTGCTTAGCCGGCACGCGCACGACGAGCCCGTCGAGCTCCGGCGTCAGCTTGATCTGGCAGCTCAGGCGGCTCGATTCGCGCACGTCGAAGGCGAAATCGAGCATGTCCTCTTCCATCTGAGATGGCTTGCCGGTCTTGTCGCGCCAAGCGTCGTCAACGTAGACGTGACAGGTCGCACAGGCGCAGGCACCCCCGCATTCGGCTTCGATGCCGGGGATGTCGTTCATTTTGGCCAATTCCATGAGCGTCAGTCCGCTATCGGTCTCGACCCCCTGTTCGCTACCGTCCGGCTGAATGAAGGTGACCTTGAGCATGTCGTTGCGCGCAACTCCGTTTGGCGGGCCGGCGCTGCTGGGGCGCCGGGCAAAGGCGCCGAAACGGCGGTCGATGCCCCGCACCAATAGTCGCCGCAGCCCGCGAATTCAAGCGCAGCGGGGTCGCAAAACAAGGCCTGTGGTCAGATCTTGAGGGCCAGCGTGGCGATGTACGCGCGCGCCTCTCCGGCGGCCGCCTCGAGGGGGCGAAGTATCGCTGCGCGCGTGCCCGTATCGGCGTTGGAGGTCAGCCGCTCGGCGTCCTCGGCGAGGGCCGCCAGCTGCCAGGCGCCGACCGCGCGGGCCGATCCCTTCAACGTGTGCGCTGCCATGCCCCACTCCTTGTCAGTGGTCGCATGCTCGAGAGCGCCGATGGTGATGGGAAGCTGCTCGACGAACAGGCCGAGAATCTCCAGCTCGAGCCCCGGGTCTCCTAGGGTGTATCGGCGCAGGTGCTCAAGATCGATCGGCTGGGAAGCGTCCATATCCGCCGCTTGCGCAGCAGCGCTGAGGGATTGGCTGGCGCGCATCTTTGCCCGTCATTGCTCCTGGGGCGCGGAAAGCGAGGCTTCCGCACATCTTCCGGTTGGGCAACAACCCTCACACACAGCTTATAAACGCCCGTAAATTGCACCCCAACAACTTGAGCATTAACCTTCGACCGACTCACACGCTTGAAAGCCGCGCGGCACGGGGAACCGAACCTTTCTTTTGCCCCAAACTCCGGCCAAGCGTTGGGAGACGGGTGGGACAGCATTTCAGACGGCAGGCGTTGGAGTTGGCCTTGTAGGGGAGGCCAAAACGCCGCTCCGATTTGCCGACAACCTTCCCGTTCAGTCGCGTGCTCATGAACGATGAACGAGGGGACGCGTCAGGCATGGACGGGGCAATGGCGCAAGACAAGACCACAGACGAGGATATCGAGGTTCGGCCCGAACCGACGCTGTCCCTGCCAACCACGTCCGCCTCCTCCGAAGGCAACACATCGGAGGATTCCGCCGGCGAGCCGCCGTTCCAGAGCGCCGCGCCGAAGCAGTTCCTACCGCCGCCCCTCCCCCTCAAACCGGCCGCTGAATCGACGCCCGACGCGCCGCCTCGTGCTGCTGACCTGCCGGCCGAGGAAAAGTCGCTTCTCGACACTCCCGAGACCGACGCCGAACCCGCCGACGCCACCCCGCGCCGGCGCATGGCGCGTCGCCGCGCAGCCGGCCCTTCGCGCAACCGCATCGCCGCCAACGACGACGGTCCTAGCATCGGCGGACTGATCTTCGCCCTGCAGCAGAAGCCGTCGAGCGCGCCCTACAAGTTCGCCGCCATCGTCAGCATCATCTGGGGCGCCATCGGCGCCGCCTTTGTCATCGCCTCGATCGGCACCGCTTCGCCCGTGCTCGGCTGGCTCGATATCCTCAGCCGTCCGACGACCTTCCTCACCGTCGCCGCCATCGTCGTGCCCATCGCGCTGCTGTGGCTGATGGCGCTGCTCGCCTGGCGCACCGAGGAGCTGCGCCTGCGGTCCTCGACCATGACCGAGGTCGCCATCCGTCTCGCTGAGCCCGACCGGCTCGCCGAGCAGAACGCCGCCTCGCTCGGCCAGGCCGTACGCCGGCAAGTCGGCTTCATGAACGACGCCGTCTCGCGCGCGCTCGGTCGTGCCGGCGAGCTGGAAGCCATGGTGCACAACGAAGTGAGCGTGCTGGAGCGCTCCTACGAGGAGAATGAGCGCAAGATCCGCGGCCTCATCTCCGAGCTTTCCGGCGAGCGCCACGCCCTCGTCAACACCTCCGACCGCGTCAGCGAAAGCCTGATGCGGCTGGGCAGCGAAATACCGACGCTGATCGAGAAGCTGTCGGACCAGCAGGTGAAGCTCGCCAAGGTCATCGAAGGCGCCGGCGAGAACCTGACGACGCTCGAAACCTCGCTGGCGACCAGCGTCGGCAGCCTGGAGACCGCCGTCGGCGGCCGCACCGAGCAGCTGCAGAGCGTACTCGAGAACTACACCTCGGCCCTTGGCACCGCACTCGGCAGTCGCGCCGAGCAGATGCAGATCACCTTCGACAACCAGTTGCAGCAGCTCGATGCTTCGCTCGGCAGCCGCACCGAAAACCTGCAGACCGTGTTCGAGGAATACGCCCGCGCGCTCGATGCCGCCCTCGCCAACCGCGCCCAGGCGCTCGACTACCAGCTCGTCGAGCGTACGCGCTCGCTCGATGAAGCCTTCGGCGAGCGGCTGCGGCTGTTCGATGAGTTCATCATGCGCTCGACGAGCGCCATCGACACGGCCGTCGTCGACAAGACGGAGGCGCTCACCAACGCGCTCGACGCGCACGCCGTCAGCTTCCGCGAGACCATTGGCAAGCAGGCGACCGACCTCGACGAAGCGCTCATGCACGGCATCAACTCGGTGCGCCGCGCTTCCGAGAACATCACGCGCCAGTCGATCAAGGCGATGGAAGGCCTCGCCGGCCAGTCCGACCTTCTGAAGAACATCTCCGAGAACCTGCTGGGCCAGATCAGCGGCGTCACCGGACGCTTCGAGAACCAGGGCCAGCAGATCATGAAGGCGGCCAACGCGCTGGAGACCGCCAATTTCAAGATCGACAAGACGCTGCAGAACCGTCACGCCGAGCTGGCGCAGACGCTCGATCGGCTGTCGGGCAAGGCGGACGAGTTCTCCAGCTTCGTCGGCGATTACTCCTCGACCATGGAGGGATCGCTGTCGGAGGCCGACCTACGCGCGCGCGGCGAACTGGAGCGCATGCGTGCGCACACCAGCGCCGAGAGCGAGCGCACCCTGGAAGACCTGCGCCATCGCCTGACCTCGGTGTCGACGACCATGACCACCGAGCTCGGCTCGCTGTCGAATCGCTTTGCCGCCACGTCGGAGGAAATGCGCCAGCAAGCCTCGCGCGCCGCCGCCGACATCGCCTCCGAGCAGGCGCGCCTGCGCACCGAGATGGAGCGCCTGCCGGTCGTCGCGCACGAAAGCTCCGAGGGCATGCGCCGCGCCCTGCACGATCAGATCAAGGCGCTCGATCATCTGTCGCAGCTCGCCGCCCGCAGCGCCGTGCAGCGCGACGTGACGGCGCCGCCGCCGCCGCTGCAGAGCGAGACGCTGTCGCAGAGGCCGCAGCCCTCGCCGCGCACCCAAGATCAGGCGCGCTCGATTACGTCTCTGTCCTCCACCATAGCGCAGGAGCTCGGCAACCGGCAGCGCCAGCGCGTCACGCCGGCCCCCGACAACCGCGAGGGCTGGTCGCTGGGCGATCTCTTGGCACGTGCCTCGCGAGATGAGGAAGGCCACGGGCAACAGGGCGGCGCTCCGCGTCAGCCAGCGCAAGCCGCCTTCAACCTCGACCTGGAAGCCATCGCGCGCGCCCTCGACCCGGCCACCGCCGCCGCCATCTGGCAGCGCCTGCGCTCGGGGCAGCGCGGCGTCATGGTGCGCAGCATCTACGGCCACGAAGGGCGCGCCGTATTCGACGACATCAGCCACCGCTGCCGCAACGACGGCGACTTATCGCGCACGGTGAGCCGCTACCTCGCCGACTTCGAACGCATCGTTTCGGAGTCCGACGCGCGCGATCCGTCGGGACGCCTGTCGCACGGCCAGCTCATCTCCGACACCGGCCGCGTCTACCTGTTCCTCGCCCACGCTTCCGGTCGCCTCGGCTGACGAGCGCCATGGCCGCGCCCGCCGAAGCGCATCTCGTTGAAGCCAAGAGCGAGGCGTGGCCGCTGGCCAAGCCGTTCGTCATCGCCCGCGGGGCCAAGACCGAGGCGCATGTCGTCGTCGCCCACGTCGCCGGCGGCGGCCACAGCGGGCGCGGCGAGGCCGTCCCCTATACGCGCTACGGAGAAAGCGTCGACGACGCGGTCAAGGCCCTCAACGGCTTGCAGGGACCCCTGACGCGCATGCGGTTGCCCGAGCTGCTGCCGGCCGGTGCCGCGCGCAACGCACTCGACTGTGCCCTGTGGGATCTGGAATCAAAGCAGGCCGGCAAGCGCGCCTGGGAGCTTGCCGGGCTGGCGCCGCCGCAACCCGCGATGACGTGCTTCACGCTCAGCCTCGGCGACCCGGCGACAGATGGCCGCCGACGCCAAAACCGTCGCGCACCTGAAGCTGCTCAAATTGAAGCTCGGCGGTGCCGGCGATCCTGAGCGCATGGCGGCGGTGCGCGCCGCCCGTCCCGACGCGCGCCTCGTTGCCGACGCCAACGAGGCCTGGACCGTCGATCAGCTCGAGCCGTTCCTCGCCGCCGCCGCCGCTGCCGGCGTCGAGCTCATCGAGCAACCACTACCCGCCGCGGACGACGCAGCCCTCTCCCACATCGCGCGCGCCGTGCCGGTATGCGCCGACGAGAGTGCTCACACCACCGCCGACCTTGCGCGCCTCGCCGGCCGCTACGATGCCGTCAACATCAAGCTCGACAAGACCGGCGGCCTCACCGAGGCGCTGGTGATGGCCCAAGCGGCGCAGGCGTCGGGCTTCAAGATCATGGTCGGCTCGATGGTGGCGACCTCCCTCGCCGCCGCCCCGGCCCTGCTGCTCGCCGGCTATGCCGACTGGGTCGATCTCGATGGCCCGCTGCTGCTGGCGCGCGACCGCGATCCGCCGCTGATGATCGAGGACGGCTGGATCAGCGCGCCGCCGCGGGAGCTGTGGGGCTAGCGGGCGCCTCGGCCTCGTCCGTCCACAGAGCCGCGCCGTCCCAGCCGCGCAGCAGCAAGATGCCGGCGCCGCAGCCGATGATCGCCACCACCGTCGGCACCAGGAACACCGCCCCGCCGATCTGCGCGAACAGCGCCCCCGAGATCAGTCCGACGATGCCGAGCGCCAGACCCGCGGCAACCGTCGCATAGAACGCCTGCGCGCTGCCCATGCCGTTGTGCGGCACCGCGCGGGTGATGAACAGAATGGCGCCGAGGTGCGCGGCGCCGTAGGTCAGGGCGTGCAGCACTTGCAGTGGGATGAGCACGCCAAGCGGCGGATCGAGCGCCATCACCCCCCAGCGCACCACCGAGGCGCCGGCGCCGGCGACGATCAATTGCGCCGGGCCGAAGTGGCGCACCACGGGTGCCGACCACGCGAACAGCACGACCTCGGCGAGGACGCCAATGGCCCACAACGCGCCGACCCACGCGGCCGGTAGCCCCTGCGCCTGCCAGTGCAGCGCGCCGAACGTGTAGAACGTCGCGTGCGCCCCGTGCGTGCAGCCGATGGCGATGAGAAATAGGATGAACAGCCGCGATTGCAGCAGCCGCGCCGGCGATGACGTGCGCCAGGACGGGCGTTGCACCGCCGCCGCCCGCGTCGTCACCGGCGGGGGCGGCAGGGCGTGTGCCGCGGCGATGGTGGCCACTGCCGCGCAGCCGATCATCCATAGGGCGAAGCTGCCGCCCCACGCCTCGATGACGACGCCGCCGACAAAGTTGGCGATGATGAAGGTGATCGATCCCCACAACCGCATGCGGCCATAGTCCAGCCCCTGCGTGCGCACCCCGCCGACGGCGATCGTCTCGATCAGCGGCAGCATGGTGCCGTTGGCGAGCAGGAAGGCGACGCCGATGACGAGGATCGGCAGGTAGCCGCCGACGAAGCCCAGCCCGATGACCAGGGCGAGCGCCGTCCACGCCAGCGCGACGATCACCAGCCGGTAGTTGCCGATCCGGTCAGCCAGCAAACCGATGGACGGCGTAACCAGCAGGCGAATGAACAGCGGCAGCGCCGTGACCGTCGAAATTTGGAGGGGGTCGAGCCCCCGCGCATGCAGCCACACGGGAAAGTACGGAACGACGACGCCGTAGGCGAGGAACAGCGCCGCGAAGAACAGAGCGATACGCGCGCCGAGCGGTCCCGCCGCGGGGCCGTTGCCTAGGAGATAGTTGAGCGCGCTCATGCCTCGTGCCCGGCAACATGCCTCAGCGGCCGGGTGCATTGCCCGGACGTCACGCGACGTTCTAGCGGAAGCGCGGACGGCTGGGAAAAGCGGATGCGTGCGGCCCAAAAAGAAACCGGCCCGGAAGTTCCGGACCGGTTCTTCAGCCAAGTCGGGTGGCGCCCCTAATCGCCGGCCCGACGCTCCCCCCGGAGCTTGAAAACGATGCCGTGGCATCGCGTTGCCCAAATTTGTTACAGAAGCCCGTGCTGCCCGCAAGTGGTCCAAACCATATTCAGAAATCGACGGTGCAGCGGCGCCACAGGGGGCCCAGTCGGAGGCCCCAAAACTCAGGGTTTGCGGCTGCCACGCAGCGCATGCAGATGATCGACGGGACCCGATCCACCCCCGATTTTCAGCCCGCAGCCGGCCGTTAGAGCCGCGTGAACGAAGTGCTTTGCGGCACCGACGGCATCAACGAGCAACTCGCCTTTGGCCAGGCTGGCGGCGATGGCGGCCGATAGCGTGCATCCGGTGCCGTGCGTGTTGCCTGTATCGATACGCGGCAGCGCCAGGCGCACCGGCGCCCCCCCGCGCGCGACCAGGATGTCGACGGCATCGATTCCCTCGCCGTGCCCGCCCTTGAGCAGCACGGCCTTTGGCCCCAGCGCCAGCAGGGCCTGCGCCTGCGCCAGCATCCCGGCCTCGTCCTCAGCGGGCGAACGATCGAGCAGGCGCGCGGCCTCCGCTAGGTTGGGCGTGACGATGTCAGCGAGCGGCAGCAGTTCGGCCCGCACCGCTTCTATCGCGTCCGGCTGCAGCAGCATGTCGCCGCTGGTCGCCACCATGACCGGGTCGACGACGAGTGGACCGAGGCGGTGCCGGCGCACGCCTTCGACCACCGCCAGCACCGTGGCGCGATCGTTGAGCATGCCCGTCTTCACCGCGGCGATCCTGAGGTCGCCGGCCACGGCGTCGATCTGCTGCGTCACGAATGCGGGCGGCACCGGCAGGATGGCCGCTACGCCGCGCGTATTCTGCGCCGTCAGCGCCGTCAGCACGCTGGCGCCGTAGACACCGAGCACGGTGAATGTCTTGAGGTCGGCCTGGATACCGGCACCGCCGGAGCTATCCGAACCGGCGATGGTCAGGGCGACGGGCGTCTGATCGTGCTCCGCCATGCTTACCTGCCGATCACTGCTGCGGCGCCCCGCGCTGCATGATCTCGCTGCCGAGATCCTTTGGCGTCACCGCCTGCTCGATGCGGCTCAGCGCCGGGAAGTTGTCCAGCAGCCAGCTGCCGAACCAGTTGATCGAGCCGGTGAAGAACAACAGCCCGGTGATGACCAGCAGCGCGCCCATCGCCTTCTCCACCTTGTCGAGATGGCGACGGAATTTCTGCATGAAACCAAGGAACGGTCCAATGGCCACCGCAGCGAGGATAAAGGGAATGCCGAGCCCGAGCGAGTAGACGAACAGCAGCTTCACGCCGGTGGCGAGACTCCCCTCATTGGCGGCCAACGCCAGCACGGTGGCCAGTATCGGCCCGATGCATGGCGTCCACCCGAAGGCGAAGGCGAGGCCGATCACGTACGCCCCGATATAGCTGACGCCGTGGTGGTGCGTGCCGTGATAGCGCGCCTCCTTGTAGAGGAGGCCGATGCGGAAGATGCCGAGGAAGTGCAGGCCGAAAAGGATGATGATGATGCCGGCGACGATTTCCAGCTCGCGCTTGTAGGTCTGGATGAGCTGGCCGAACAGGGAAGCGCCGGCGCCGAGCCCGACGAACACCGTGGTGAAGCCAAGCACGAACAGGATCGAGGCAAGTATCACACGCCGCCACACGTGCCGTGGCACCCCGCCTTCGGCAGCGAGTTCGTCGATGGTGGTGCCGCCGAGATAGCCGAGGTAGGGCGGCACCAGCGGCAGCACGCAGGGCGACAGGAAGCTCACCAGCCCGGCGAGCGCCACCCCGAAGTAGATCTGCAGATCCGCCAACATGGCCACGCGCTACTTTCTGCTCGTGGAGCACGCCCTTGGTAAGGGAGGTCCGGCCTTGCCGCCTAGGCTTGAGCGCGCACCAGCGCGGCGACGCCCGGCAGCTCGCGCCCTTCGAGCCATTCGAGGAAGGCGCCGCCGGCCGTCGAGACGTAGGTGAAATCTTGGGTAACGCCGGCCGCGTTCAAGGCCGCCACCGTGTCGCCGCCACCGGCGACGGTAACGAGCTTGCCCTCCTTGGTGAGGCGCGCCGCCTCGCGGGCCAGCTTGAAGGTGCCGTCGCCGAAGGGGGGCACCTCGAAGGCGCCGAGCGGGCCGTTCCACAGCAGCGTGCGGCATTCCTTCAGGACGTCGGCCATGTGCGCGACCGTCTTCGGCCCGACGTCGAGGATCATGGCGTTGCTCGGCACGGCGAGAATGGGCACGATGGCGTGGGCAACCCCGGTCTTGAACTCACGCGCGATCACCGCATCCTCGGGCAGCACCACGGCACAGCCGCGCGCCTTGGCCTCGCACATGATCTCGCGCGCGGTCTCGACGAAGTCCGGCTCGGCCAGCGACTTGCCGATGTCGACGCCGTGCGACAGCAGGAAGGTGTTGGCCATGCCGCCGCCGATGATCAGCTTGTCGACCTTGGCGGCGAGGTGCTTGAGGATGGGTATCTTGCTCGACACCTTGGCGCCGCCGACGAGGGCGGCGGTCGGCCGCTGCGGATTGTCGAGGACGGCGCCTAGCGCGGCGATCTCTTCGAGCATCAGCGGACCGGCGTAGGCCGGCAGCACGCGGGCGAGCCCCTCGGTCGAAGCGTGGGCGCGATGCGCCGCGGAGAAGGCGTCATTGACGAACATGTCGCCGGAACGGGCGAGGGAGGTGACGAACTCCGGGTCGTTCTTCTCCTCGCCCTTGTGAAAGCGCAGGTTCTCCAGAACGGCGATTTCGCCGGGCGCCAAGCGCGAGACGGCATCCTCGGCGCCTTCACCGATGCACGTATCGACGAACGTCACCGGCTGGCCCAGCAGCTCGGCCAGCTTGGCGGCGACGGGCGCCAGGCTCATCGACGGATCAGGACCGCCCTTGGGCCGACCGAAGTGCGAGATGACGACGACGCGGGCGTTGCGCGCGCTCAAGTCCTTGAGGCCGGCGAGGATGCGTTCGAGGCGCGTGGCGTCGGTCACCTTACCGTCGGCGACCGGTACGTTAAGGTCGGCACGCACGAGCACGCGCTTACCCGACACGTCGGCGTCGGAGATCGTCCTGAGCTTCGAAAGGTCCATGGCTGACGCGGCTCACTTCTTGACGAGGCTGCGGGCCGCTTCGGCAACGGCATCGGCCGTGACGCCGAAGTGCTTGTAGAGCTGTGGCGCCGGCGCCGAGGCACCGAAGTCCTTCAGGCCGACGAAGCGGCCGTTGTCGCCGAGCCATTCGTACCAGCACTGGGCGACACCGGCTTCGACGGCGACGCGCGGCTTGTCGCCGAGCACCTTGCGGCGATAGTTCTCGGACTGGGCGCGGAACAGCTCCATCGACGGCATCGACACGACGGCGGCGCGGATGCCTTCCTCCGCCAGCATCTTGGCCGCTTCGACGGCGAGGCCCAGCTCGGACCCGGTGCCGATCAGCGTGACGTCGCGGTCACCCTCGGGCTCGCTCAGCACATAGGCGCCCTTGGCACTGAGGTTCTCCTTCGACGGCTCCTTGCGCAGACTGTCGACCGCCTGCCGCGACAGCGCCAGCACCGAAGGATTGGCGTCGTGCTTCAGCGCGATCTCCCAACATTCGGCCGTCTCGAGACCCTCGGCGGGGCGCAGCGTCAGCAAATGCGGAATGGCGCGCAGCGCCGCCAGATGCTCGACCGGCTGGTGCGTCGGACCGTCCTCGCCGAGGCCGATGGAATCGTGCGTCATCACGTAGATGACGCGCTGGCGCATCAGCGCGGAGAGACGGATCGAGGCGCGGCAGTAGTCGGTGAAGACGAGGAACGTGCCGCCGTACGGGATGAGGCCGCCCGATAGCGCCATGCCGTTCATGGCCGCCGCCATGCCGTGCTCGCGCACGCCGTAGCGGATATAGTTGCCGGCGAAGCTGCCAGGCACCACGTCCGTGTGGTGCTTCGTGCGCGTGCCGTTTGAAGGCGTGAGGTCGGCGGAGCCGCCGATCAACTCCGGCAGCACCGGAACGAGGTGATCCAGCGCCAGTTGCGACCACACGCGGGTGGCACGCTTCGTCTCATCGCCGAGCGCCGCCGACTTGGCGGCCGCGATGGCCTTCTCGACCGCGGCCTTGCGCGTTGATCCCGCCGGTTCGGCGAGCGCCGCAGCGGCGGCGGGGCCGGCTTTGTCGACGCGCGCCTTCCAATTTGCGCGCTCCTTGGCGCCGCGCTGTCCGACGGCACGCCAGGCCAGCAGCACCGGCTCGGGGATTTCGAACGGCGCGTGCGGCCAGACCAGCTTCTCGCGCGTGCCCTTGATCTCTTCCTCGCCGAGCGGCTCCCCGTGCGTCGAGGACTTGCCGGCCTTGGTCGGCGCGCCGTAGCCGATGGTCGTCTTGCAGGCGATCAACCACGGCTTCGATGCATCGGCGCGGGCATTGGCCAGCGCCGCCGAAATGGCCGCCGGATCGTGGCCGTCGATGGACACGGCGTTCCAGCCGCTGGCCTTGAAGCGCGCGACCTGGTCGTCGGTCACCGACAGGCTGGTGGGTCCGTCGATCGAGATGCCGTTGTCGTCGAACAGCACGATGAGCTTGCCGAGCCCGAGGTGGCCGGCGAGCGAGATCGCCTCGTGGCTGATGCCCTCCATGAGGCAGCCGTCGCCGGCGATGACGTAGGTGTGGTGATCGATGACATCATCGCCGAGCCGCGCGTTCAGCAGGCGCTCCGACAGTGCCATACCGACGGCGTTGGCCAAGCCCTGGCCGAGCGGACCGGTCGTCGTCTCGATGCCGGCGGCGTGCCCGTGTTCGGGATGGCCGGCCGTCTTGGCGCCGAGCTGACGGAAGCGCTTCAGCTCGCCCACCTCCATGCCGGGATAGCCGGTGAGATAGAGCAGCGAATAGAGCAGCATCGAGCCGTGGCCGGCCGACAGCACGAAGCGGTCGCGGTTCGGCCAGTTCGGGTCGGCGGCATCGAAGCGTATCGCCTCGCGGAACAGCACCGTCGCCACGTCGGCCATGCCCATGGGCATGCCGGGGTGGCCGGACTTCGCCGCCTGCACCGCATCCATGGCCAGCGCACGAATGGCGTTCGCCATATCGTTGTGGGCGACCGCCTTCGCCTCGCCGGTCGTCTCGCGCGCCTCGCTCATCGGTCCATCCCTGATCGGCCTGACGGTGACGCGGTCCGGACCAACGGCCGGGCGCCCCCTTTTTTGCGTCAGGCACGTTTAGCGAGACGACCGCGCCGCGTCCATGCCTAGCGCCGCGAAGGAGCCGCGGGTTTCGCCTCAATCCACACGTGCGGCAAGGAATTCGTCAAGTTCGGCCCGCGTCGGCAGGCCGGCACGCGCGCCCAGCTTGCGGCATTTGAGGGCGGCGACCGCGGCGGCGACGCGCGCGCAATCCGCCGCCGGCCGCCCTTCCGCCAGGGCCCAGGCGTAGGCGCCGTGAAAAGCGTCTCCTGCACCTGTCGTATCAACGATCTCGGCCGCAAAACCGGGTTGATGACCGGATGCACCGCTTTTTGACAGCCACGTGTACCCGTCGGCGCCGCGGGTGACGCCGGCGTGGCCGACGCCCTGCGCCAGCACGCTCTCGAGCTGGGCGCGCTCGTCCATGCCGGGGGCGAACTCGTCAAGTGCTAAAGCGGAGAATATCGCGTAGTCGGCGAGGCAAAGGAACTCGGTCAAAAGTCCGCCTCCGCCGAGATCGGCATCGAGCAGCGTCGGCACTCCGTGCACCCGCGCCTCGCGGAACGCATCGCGCGTCGCCTCGACCCAGCGAAAGTCGCTGAGCACCGCGGCGGCGCCGGCGATCCGCTCCAACGGCAGCCAGCTCGAATCCATCGGCATGGCATGGTCACGCTCGCCGATGATGAGGCGCTCGCCGCCCTGATCGACGATGACCGCCGAGGTCGACGAGCGCGCGTGCTCGAACGTGCGCACATAGCTCGTATCGACACCATCGGCCTTCAGGTACCAATGAATACGCTGGCCGGCGCTGTCGCCGCCGGTCCGGCTCCACAGCTCCACCCTGCCGCCGAGGCGCGCGATGGTCGCCGCGGCGTTGGCCGCCATGCCGCCACCGCTCTCGATATGCTCCAGCGAGCGCACCTTCATCGGCTCGGGCGGGAACGCCTCGATGCGGTAGACGTAGTCGAGCGCCGCGTGCCCGACGCAGATGATCGGCTTCACCGGGAAATCTCCTCGGATTGCGCGGCCTCGCGCAGGCGCGCCTCCTCGGCGGCATCCTCCTCGAAGAGCATCTCCAGGGTCTTTACGTCGCTGCGGGCGCGCTCGCGCAGCTTGTCGAGGTCGCTCGCCACCTTGTAGTCCTCGATCAGGCGACGCTCGTCGTGGGTGCGGAATGTATGGATGGTCCGCCCCGCCTCGCGATCGGAGACGCCGAGGCCTTTCAGCAGCTGCTTGGTGATGTCGAGCGAGGACAAGAAGGTCGAGCGCTGCAGGTAGGTGACGCCGAGGTCGAGCAGCCGGTGTGCGTGCGCGCGATTGCGGGCGCGGGCGTAGATCGGCAGGTTCGGGTACTTGGAGCGCGCCAGCTCGGCGGTGCGCATCGAGGCCTCGACGTCGTCGATGGCCAGCACCAGGGCGCGCGCCCGGTGCGCATCGGCCGCCTCGAGGATCTCGGGGCGGCTGGCATCGCCGTAGAACGCCTGGGCACCGAAGCGGCGCACGAACTCCACCTGCTCGGCGCTGATGTCGAGCGCGGTGAAGGGAATGCGCTTGGCGGTGAGGATGCGGCCGACGATCTGCCCGACACGGCCGAAGCCGGCGATGATCACGTGCCCGTCGTTGTCGGTCGGCACCTCGTAGGCGGGGGCCGGCGCCTTGCGCCGCGACAGCAGGCTTTCGACTTTCAAGAGGATCGGCGTCGCCGCCATCGACAGCGCCACGATGATGGTCAGGAGCTCGGTGTTCTCGCTGGTCAGCGAGCCCGCCGCATATCCCACCGTGAACAGCACGAAGGCGAACTCGCCGCCCTGCGACAGCACGAGGCCGAGGCGGCGCGCGGGGCCGGGCTCCAGCCCCTGCCAGCGGCCCAGCGCATAGAGGATCAGCGTCTTGACGAGGATCAGCCCGGCGACCAGCGTCAGGATGATGACCGGCTCATCGAGCAGCAGCCGCACGTCGATGGTCATGCCGATGGCGGTGAAGAACAGGCCGAGCAGCAACCCCTCGAAGGGCTGGATGTCGGCCTCGAGCTGATGGCGATAGGACGATTCCGCCAGCAGCGCACCGGCGATGAAGGCGCCGAGCGAAGCCGACAGCCCGGCGAGCTGCATGAGGATGGTCACGCCGACGACGGTGAGCAGCGCCGCCGCCGTCATCGCCTCCTTGACGCGCGTCAGGGCGACGAGCCGCAGGAGATAGTCGAGGGCGAAATGGCCGACAACGACGACCACCGCGATCAGGCCGAGACCCTCGAGCACGGCGACGAAATCCATCTGCGTTGTCGTCGCCGTCGCGACGACCGCCGTCGTCGCAAACAGTGGCGCGAAGGCGATCAGCGGAATGGCGGCGAGATCCTGGAAAAGCAGCACGGAGAAGCCGAGCCGGCCGTGGCGCGTATTGAGATCGCCGGTCTCCTCCATGACCTGCAGGGCAAGGGCGGTCGAGGACAGCGCCAGCGCAAAGCCGGCGAACAGCGCCGTCTGCCAGGAGAACCCTATCAACAGGCCGATGCCGGCGAGCGCCGCCCCGGTGAGCAGGACTTGCGCGCTGCCGAGCATGAACACGGCGTTGCGCATGGCCCAAAGCCGCTTCGGGCGCAGCTCAAGGCCGATCAGGAACAACAGGAGGACGATGCCGAACTCGGCGAAATGCAGGATTTCCTGCGCCTTGTAGTTGGAGAACGACCAGCCGATGGTGTTGGGGCCGAGCAACATGC
Organism: uncultured Alphaproteobacteria bacterium; assembly: GCA_963812795.1. Classification (GTDB taxonomy): domain Bacteria; phylum Pseudomonadota; class Alphaproteobacteria; order Rhizobiales; family Hyphomicrobiaceae; genus Hyphomicrobium_A. Next base: position 57,046 of record CAWEWG010000012.1, read on the forward strand.
CGACGACGAGGTAGCCAAGCACCGCGCTGATGCCGAGCCAGCGCGCCAACGGTCCGGCGATGGCGAGGGCGGCGAGCAGGATCGCCACCTCGTTCAATGAAACGCCGAGCATTCCTGTTCTTCCCCTGTCCACCCTCGTCGCGTGCATGTAGTGCGCCGCACCGGCACTTGCAGCTTCGGATTACGTCTAGCACGGACGCATTCCCGCGCGGCCACCCCGATGGCGATTTGCGCACGCGCGAGGTCGCAGACGATGCTGCGGCGCGCGACCAACGTCTCGCCGACGGGCGCGGAATTCTGCGATACTTATTCGCGCCAGTGATTTGCTCTTCGGAGGGGGATGTCCGGTCGAATCAATGCGCGTTTACGGGGGCGTAACCTTAACGCCGCGTTAAGCGCTCTTTCCATAAGATGAACATGTCGGCCGATCGTCCGCAGTCTCGGCTCGGATAGCGGCGCGGCGATCGGCAAGAAGCTTCACGATAAGGGGGTCGCGCGATGTCTTTCGATCTCGTCATGCGCACGCTAGGGGTGCTGACGTGCCTCTACACAGTCGCCTACTTCGTCACCACCATGAGCGTCGCCGCGCTGAATGGGGTTTCCTATAATTCGGGGCCGATGTGCGGTCCGAGCGGATGCGTCACGGTCGCCAGCAAGCACTCGGGGCCGCGCTACGCGTATGCCACCGGCGACGCACCGCTGTGGTCGGCAGCGACGTTCCTGTCCATCGACTAAGCGGCGAGCAGCCGAAGATCAGACTTTACGAGGAGCGCGTGCCACCGGCCGCGCTCCTTTGTCTTTTGACGACGGTATCGATCGCCATCAGCTCCGCCACCAGGGCGCCGAAATCCTTCAGCGGCACCATGTTCGGGCCGTCGGAAGGGGCGCGGTCGGGATCCTCGTGCGTCTCGATGAATACCCCGGCGACGCCGACGGCAACCGCCGCGCGCGCCAGCACCGGTACGAAGCGCCGATCGCCGCCCGAGCTCGTCCCCTGCCCGCCCGGTTGCTGCACCGAATGTGTCGCGTCGAAGATCACCGGGCAGCCCGTCTCCGCCATGATCGGCAGGCCGCGCATATCGGTGACGAGCGTGTTGTAGCCGAACGAGGAGCCGCGCTCGGTGAGCAGCACGTTGGCGTTGCCCGAGGCGACGATCTTGGCGACGACGTTCTTCATGTCCCAAGGCGCCAGGAACTGCCCCTTCTTCACCTTGACGACACGGCCGGTCTGCGCCGCGGCGACGAGGATGTCCGTCTGCCGGCACAGGAAGGCGGGGATCTGCAGCACGTCGACGTAGGGCGCCAGCAAGGCGCATTGCGCGGCGTCGTGGATGTCGGTGACGATGGGCAGCCCGAGGGTTTCGCGGATTTCGGCGAATACCGGCAGCGCCGCCGCGAGCCCGATGCCGCGCTTGCCGGAAAGCGAGGTGCGGTTGGCCTTGTCGAAGGAGGTTTTGTAGACGAGGCCGAAGCCGAGCTTGGCGGCCTCTTCCTTCAACGCCGCGGCCGTCTCGAGCGCATGCGCGCGGCTTTCCATCTGGCAGGGGCCGGCGAACACCGCCAACGGGGCGTCATTCGCCACCTCGAAACCGCCGATGGCGACGCGCGCATTGGGCTGCAGGGATTCGTGCCTGGTCATGCCGTCCTATATCACGGCTGGGGCGCCTGGAATTCAACAACCCACCCCTAACGCAAATGGCCGCGCCAGGCGGCGCGGCCATCCTCAAAAGACGGTTCTGCGTCAAGCCACGCGACGGACGAGGCCGATGAGCAGCAGCAGCACAATCGCTCCAATCGTAGCCGAGACGATCTGGCCGACGAGGCCGGCCATTCCGAAGCCGAGTTGCGGCATGAGCCACGCACCAATAAACGCGCCGATGACGCCGATAACGATGTTGCCGATCAGGCCGAAACCATAGCCTTTCACCAGCGTGCCGGCCAACCAGCCGGCAATGGCGCCAATGAGCAGCAGCACGAGCAGTGACTGGATATCCATAGGCATCTGTTTTGACTCCCCTGAGCGCGAGCGCTTTTTAACCGCGGATCCATGCCGCGGCATCGTTCAGGAGGACGTGCCTCAAATACGTCTACTGGAGCCCCGGCGGCGACGTCCTCCGCGTTCCCCTTATCGCCCGATTCGGGCGAAGGGCCCCGTACCCTCTGTACATCGAGTTGCAGAGGCACGATAGGCGGCGCGCCAGGACGGCGCCCGGGCGCGTGGCCGGGCAGCCACATCGGTCGACGATCGGCTTACGGTGAAATCTTGGCGGTGAAGTCTAGGGCCCGCCGGGTCCCGCGCCGTTAGGGCGGCGCGGGATCCCGGCGAGAAGGGCGGCAACGGCTGCCGCGCTCAGATGGCGGCCTCGGCGGTCTCACCCGTGCGGATGCGGACCATGGCCTCGATCGGCGAGACGAAGATCTTGCCGTCGCCGATGGCGCCGGTGTTGGCGGCAGCGCGGATGGCGGCGACGACGCCGTCGGCCTGGGCGCTGGCCACGGCCAGCTCGATCTTCACCTTCGGCAACAGGTTCACCGAGTACTCGGCGCCGCGGTAGATCTCCGTGTGACCCTTCTGACGGCCGAAACCCTTCACCTCGGTCACGGTCATGCCCTGGATGCCGAGCTTGGTCAGCGCGGCGCGCACTTCGTCCAGCTTGAAGGGCTTGATGATGGCGGTAACAAGCTTCATGGGGAGCACTCCTTGTGTATGTCCCTATCACCCTCTCGGGCATTTCCCCGCCGGAGTTTCACACCCGACGATTGGTTAACGCCGATAGTGGTAATCAATTAACGTGCCAAGTCGTTTTGGATGATGCCAAGCCATTGCTTTATTGAATGATTTTTTGAAATCCGCGTCTGTCACTTGCCGGTCGCAAATGCGCTTTCCGCCGCCTCCTGCTTAAACTTTAGGCGCCCGTTTGGCGAGGAAAGAAGTCGCCGACCGCAGCGCACCCGACAACCGTGCAGTGCACAGAACGGTCTCTGGGCAGAGCGTACGGTGGACTTAACGGCGGCGGTCGGTGGCGGTGGACATCCAGCCACCCCGGCTGCGCGGGCGACGCGGGCGCGGCAGCGTCTTCAGGGCGAGACCGGCGACGACGCAGGCGACGAGATCACCTACGGTTTCGAGGTCGTCTTCGAGGGAAATCCGCATGCCATAGGCGTCCTCGAGGTCGAGGCAGATCATGGGCACGTCCAGGTCATCGATGCCGAGCTCGCTGAGGGTCGTAGTGCTGCCCACGCTGGCGGCAGGTTCGCGCATGTATTTGCGAACTATGGCGATCGATCCGGTAGTGAGGTCATGCATGCTGGCACTCGACGTGGCTGTGGACGCGTTTTCGCGGCCAATATGACCAAATCGGCGTACCCGCGCCGTTCCCTGCGGAACCACAGGCTGGACTAGACGAGGCGGCTTTGCTCGACGGCGGCGGCGATGAACGAGCGGAACAGCGGATGCGGCTCGAACGGCCGGCTCTTGAGCTCGGGGTGATACTGCACGCCGATGAACCACGGGTGGTTCGAGTACTCCACCGTCTCCGGCAAGAGGCCGTCCGGCGACAGGCCGGCAAAGCGCAGCCCCGCCGCCTCGAGGCGCTCGCGGTACTTGGTGTTGACCTCGTAGCGGTGCCGGTGGCGCTCGGAAATCTGCTTTGAGCCGTAGATGCCGGCGATGCGGCTGCCGTCGGTGAGCTGCGCGGGATAGGCGCCAAGGCGCATGGTGCCGCCGAGATCGCCGCCGTGCCGCCGCTGCTCCAGCTCGTTGCCGCGCATCCACTCGGTCATCAGGCCGATCACCGGCTCATCGGTGGGGCCGAACTCGGTGGAGTTGGCTTTGGCGATGCCGACGAGATTGCGCGCCGCTTCCAGGCACGCCATCTGCATGCCGAAACAGATGCCGAAGTACGGCACGCCGCGCTCGCGCGCGAACTTGGCGGCGAGGATCTTGCCCTCCGAGCCGCGCTCGCCGAAGCCGCCCGGCACGAGGATGCCGTTGACGCCTTCGAGGTAGGGTGCCGCATCCTCGCGCTCGAAGGTCTCGCTTTCGATCCACTCGATCTTGACGCGCACGCGATTGGCGATGCCGCCGTGCACGAGCGCCTCGATCAGCGATTTGTAGGCATCCTTGAGACCGGTGTATTTGCCGACGACGGCAATGGTGACGTCGCCCTCGGGCGTTTCGATGCCGCGCGAGATGGTCTCCCAGCGCGACAGGTCGGGCTTGGGCGCACCGGAGATGTTGAAGGCGCGCAGCACCTGCTCGTCGAGGCCCTCGCGGTGATAGGCGAGCGGCACGTCGTAGATCGAGGCGACGTCGAGCGCCTGGATCACCGCCTCCTCGCGCACGTTGCAGAACAGCGCGATCTTGCGCCGCTCGGCCGGCGGCACGGCCCGGTCGGAGCGGCACAGCAGAATGTGCGGCTGGATGCCGATGGAGCGCAGCTCCTTCACCGAGTGCTGCGTCGGCTTGGTCTTCAACTCGCCGGCCGAGGGTATGTACGGCATCAGCGTCAGGTGGATGAAGATCGAGGTGAGCGGCGGCAGGTCGTTGCCGAGCTGGCGGATGGCCTCGAAGAACGGCAGGCCCTCGATGTCGCCGACCGTGCCGCCGATCTCGACCAGCACGAAGTCGATGCCCTCGTTGCCGCTGGTCACGAACTCCTTGATGGCGTCGGTGACGTGCGGGATCACCTGCACGGTGCCGCCCAGGTAGGCGCCGCGCCGCTCCTTGGCGAGGATGTCCTGATAGATTCGGCCCGTGGTGATGTTGTCCGACTTGCGCGCGGGCACGCCGGTGAAGCGCTCGTAGTGTCCGAGGTCGAGATCCGTCTCCGCACCATCGTCGGTGACGAACACTTCGCCGTGCTGGTACGGCGACATCGTCCCGGGATCGACGTTGAGATAAGGGTCGAGCTTGCGAAGCCGAACCGAATATCCGCGCGCCTGTAAGAGCGCGCCGAGGGCGGCGGATGCGAGGCCTTTGCCGAGGGAGGACACCACGCCGCCGGTAATGAAGATGTACCGCTGCTGCATGGGCTTCGAGGATTACACGAAGGGAGGGACGATTCGAAGAGTCTTTATCGCCTCATCCCCGTTTGGGAGCCGGGCGCCTCGATTTACTCGATAAAATGCCTCAGATCGCCTGCCCGCAACCGGCGCGGGCTTCCTGTTCGGCGGCCGCTTTCGCCTCCGCCGGGACCACCTCGCTGGAGAGCTCGCCATTGAGGGCAGCGTAGCTTTCCTTGGTGCTGACGAAAGTGGGGTCGACCGCTTCCTTGGCATAGACGACATCGATCTTCACCGTCTGCCGGGAGCCGGCTTGCGTCTGCCCGCCCTTGTAGAATTCGTGCGCCTTGGAGCACGCGACGCCGTACTGCACGCTCGACACCTTGTAGAATTGCATCTTCTGCTCGATGCCGATCTGCGCCGCGCGGGCGCGGGCGATCTTTTCGATGCGCGCCTTCGGTGTCGCTTCCGTTCCGGTCGCCTGCACCAGGTATTGCGTGTCGCTGACCTTCGTCTCCGAGTACCCCGACGGCGCCATCATGTTGGAGGCGCTGAGCGAGGCGACGGGCTTTAAATCGCCGCCGGCGCAGGCCCCAAGCGCCACGCAGGGCAGAAGGGCCAATAGACCTGCAGCATTGGTGCGGCGCATGCGATGTCCAGTCCGCGGGTAAGGAATCTACCCAACAGACTAGCGCGCGGGGACGCTCCGCATAGTGCGCGAAGGCAACAGGTCAACAGGCTAGCGCGATGACGGCGCCGCAACGGCCCTTAGCGGTTCTGCGGCACCGCAGGCTGCTGCAGCTTGTCGAGAATGCCGCCGCGGGCGCCGCCCGGAGGCGGGGTAGCCGGGGCCGGCGTCTGGCCGGGAGCGGTGGTGTCGGCCGGGGCGCCGCTGGTCGCCGGGGCGCGATCGAAGAGCGAAGTGGGCGGTGCCGAGTGCTGGGCCAGCAGCGTCAGCAAGATGCTGGTGGTGAAGAAGGCTGCTGCCAACCCGGCGGTCGTGCGTGTCAGCAGGTTGGCCGTGCCGCGGCCGGTGAGAAAGCCGCCGCCACCGCCGCCGCCGATCCCCAGCGCTCCGCCTTCCGAGCGCTGCAACAGCACCACGGCAACCAGTGCCGAGGCAATCATCAGGTGGAGAACGAGAAGGGCGGTATGCATGGCAATCTCTTGCAAGGTCGGGGGTTTGGCAGTGTTGGCGGCGTTCTAACGCAGATGGCCCTCGACGGCTAGGGGTCAACCCCGCGAGGCCGGGAAACCGGCGTTATCGCATGCCGGGCAGGGAAAACGGGCTGACGTCGCCGGGCGGCACATAAGCGCTGCTCGGGTTGCGTTTCTTCTTGCGCGCCGCCGCCTGAGGGTTCTTGGCCCCAGGCACGACGCCGGCCTCGCCACCGGGTGTCGGGCCGATGGGAACGGCGATTGCCTGTTGGTTGGGCGCCGCTTCGGTCACCGGCGCGGCAACCGGCGGCGTGACGGCGACGACTGGCGCCGGCTGCGTCGGAATATTCACGGCGGACGTTGCCGGGGCGGCCGGTCCCGCGGGTGCGACGGCAGCGGAGCCTCCCGCCGGCGCGTTCACCGGATTGACCAGCGGCGACGACGGAGCGGCCGCAGGTGGCGCCGCCGAGGTCCGTTGCGTGGGCGGGGCCGGCACGACATGCGCCGGCTTCATGGCAACCGGCGGTTGGATGGTCGGCGCCGGCATCGGCGGAGCACTGGTGCTCTTCTGGTCGGCGGGCGGCACCGGCACGGCGCGCTGCGGTGACTGCTCGGTCGCCTTGCTTGCTGTCCTTGGTGCTGTCCTGGGCATTATCCTGGGCGCTATTTTTCACCGCCGCGGCAGGCATGCCGGTCGCCGGTGTCGGCGGCGTTGCCGGCGCTACGGTCTGCTCCGGCTTGGCCGACTTGCCGCGTCGCCCGCAGCGAAATTCCAGTTGATCCTCGACCTCGAGCAGCCGCAGCGCGCTCTGCAGGCGCTCGGGCGGCATATTGGCCTTGGCCCATTCGGGGCCGCGCTCCATGTCCGCCTTGACGCCGGTCGCGGTGATGGCGTTGCGCTCATCCGTCAGCGCGGCGCAGGCCGCGTTGTCGAGCTTGGTCGCAAAGGCCGCCGGCGCCAGGCCACAAACGGCCACCGCGACCATGCAGCGAACTGTCCGGACCCCAGGGTTCATCCAGTAATTCTCTTCGTGCTGGGAAATAAAGCAGCGTGGTCTGACGGGACTCTAGCACCTGTTGCCGTGATTCCTACCCCGTGGCGAGCCGTCAGGTTCCATACGCCCCGATGATACCCAGGAAATCAGAAGCTTTGAGGCTGGCGCCGCCGACGAGTGCGCCATTGACGTTCGCAATGGCGAGCAGCTCTGCGGCATTGGATGGGTTAACCGAGCCGCCATAGAGGATGCGCATGGCATTGCCCTCATCGCCGAAGCGCTTGCCCAACGCCTGGCGGATCGCCGCGTGCACGCGCGCGACATCCTCCTTAGTCGGCGTGAGGCCGGTGCCGATCGCCCACACGGGCTCATAGGCGACGACGGTGTTGGCGGCCGTCGCGGCATCGGGCAGCGAGGCTTCGAGCTGCCGGTGAACGACCGTCTCGGTCAGCCCTGCGTTGCGCTCGCCCGCCGTCTCGCCGACGCAAACGATTGCGGTGAGGCCGGCGCGGTGCGCCGCCGCCGCCTTGGCGCGCACCATGCGGTCGAGCTCGCCGTGCGCCGCGCGCCGCTCCGAGTGGCCGACGATGACCGCCGTCGCCCCGGCGTCGGCCAGCATCTCGGCGGAGACATCGCCGGTGAAGGCGCCGCTCGCCGCGGCGTGGCAGTCCTGGGCGCCGAGCAGAACCTTCGAACCTTTCAGGGTCGATGCCATCTGCGCCAGCAGCGTTGCCGGCGGACAGATCATGACGTCGGCGCCGGCAGCAGATTGTATCAGTGCATCACGCACCGCCTGCGCCTCGGCCAAGCGGGCCGCAACGCCGTTCATCTTCCAGTTGCCGGCAACCAGCGGCCGGATCGTCCTTGCAGCCCCGCCAATCCCCGGCGTCATCGTTTGTTCGCTCCGTTCATCGCGCCCCGTTCATGACACGGCGTCCATGTTAAGCATCAGCGGCGCGCCCCTCCGGGCAACGAAACGGCAAACTTGCAAAGCCGCAGCGGCTGCGCTTCATATCATGCCACATCCCAGGCCACGCGCTGATTTCGCGGGCCGTTCACACGCCATTGCAGCCCGAAGCCCGGCGCAAGCGGCCACCAGCACGGAACGATCACCACAATGCTCGACGCTCTGCGACGCGGCTCCACTGGATGGATTGCCAAGCTGCTCTTTGCCCTTCTCGTGCTCAGCTTTGCCGTCTGGGGCGTGGCCGACGTGTTCACGGGCTGGGGTCGCGGTGCGCTTGCCAAAATCGGCAGCCAGGAAATCCGCGTCGAGGACTATCAGCGGGCGTTCCAGAACGAGATCAACCAGATTTCGCAGCAGGCCGGTCGCCGCATCACCACCGAGCAGGCGCACGCCGCCGGCCTCGACAACCGCGTCCTGGCGCAGCTCATTGCCTGGTCGGCGGTCGAGACGCACGCCAAGGAGCTCGGCCTATCGCTGTCCGATGCCTCGCTCGCCGAGGCTATGAAGAACGACCCGGCGTTCAAGGGACCGGACGGCAAGTTCAACCGTCTCGCCTTCGAGAACGTCATCGACCGCCTCGGCCTCAGCGAGCAAGGCTTCCTGCAACTGCGCCGGCGCGATGAGCTGCGCGAGCAGCTCACCTCGGCGCTGATCAACGGCGTCGCGGTGCCCGACAGCATGCTCGAGCTCGTCAACAACTGGCGCAATGAGACGCGCATCGCCGAGCACTTCACCATCGACGCCGAGAAGGCGGTGAAGGTGCCCGAGCCGGACGAGGCGAAGATCAAGGCGGCGTACGAATCCAACAAGCAGGCGTTCATGGCACCCGAGTTCCGCAAGCTTGCCTTGCTGGTGCTTTCCGTCGACCAGTTGAAAAAGTCGGTGAACGTGCCCGATGCGGAAGTGCAGGCCGCCTACGACGCTTCGCAGAAGGACTACAACACGCCCGAGCGCCGCCGCGTGCAGCAGATCGCCTTCAAGGACAAGGCGTCCGCCGAGGCGGCCAAGAAGGCCATTGCCGGCGGCAAGTCGTTCGCCGACGCGGCAAAGGAAGCCGGCGCCAAGGATTCCGACATCGACCTCGGCCTCATCTCCAAGGACCGCCTGATCGACCCGAAGATCGCCGATGCCGCCTTCAGCCTGGCGAAGGACACGGTCTCCGATCCTGTCGAAGGCCGCTTCGCCACCGTGCTGCTGCGCGTCTCCGACATCCAGCCGGCGGTCAACCGCACCTTCGCCGACGTCAAGGACCAGGTGAAGGACAAGGTCGCCACCACCAAGGCCGAGGCGCAACTGCAAGCGCAGCTCGACCAGGTCGAGGACCATCGCTCGGCGGGCAAATCGCTGAAGGACATCGGCGGCGAGATGAAGCTGCAGTTCTTCGAGATCCCGCAGACCGACCGCACCAACAAGGATGCGGTGGGCAAGCCGGCGATCATGATCCAGGATTCGCAAGGGGTGCTCAATGCGGCGTTCTCCAGCGGCGTCGGCATCGAGAACGACGTCATCGAGCTGAGCAACGGCGGCTATGCCTGGCTCGACGTGCTCGACATCACGGCGCAGAAACAAAAGCCGTTCGACGAGGTGAAGGCAGAAGCCAAGCAGCTCGCCATCACCATGGAGCGGGCGCGGCTCGTGACCGAGCTCGCCAACAAGCTCGTCGAGCGAGCCGACAAGGGCGAAGCCATGAACGTGCTCGCCACCGCGGCCGGCGCCGCCAAGGCCGATGCGACGCCGCCTTTCAACCGGACGACGACGCCGCAAGGGATGAGCCGCGACGCGGTCACGCGCGCCTTCACCCTCGCCAAGGGCCAGGCCGGCTCGGCACCCGACAGCAATGACAAGAACCGCATCGTCTTCAAGGTGACGGAGATCACCCCCGCGCCGACGCCTTCCGAGGCGCAGCGCACGACCCTCACCTCCGACCTCAAAAACGCCCTCGCCGACGAGAGCTTGAGCGAGTACGTGCTGGGGCTGCAGGCTCGCCTCGGGACGCACATCTTCGAGGACGAGTTCAAGAAGGCGACTGGGCGCGCCAGCGACGAGCAAGCGCCCCAGTAACCGTTGCGACGCGGTCCCCGTCATTCAGATCGCGAAATTCGTTCTTCATCCGCCTCACAAGACGACGAATTTCGCGGTCATGACGCTAGAGCGCACCAAGAGAATAAGGCCCGGTCAAATGGAAGCGCTGCCGACGCTCGCCGCCTTCACTGCGGCCTATGACGCCGGCGCGGCGCAGGTGGTGTGGACACGCCTCGTTGCCGATCTAGAGACGCCCGTCTCGGCCTACCTGAAGGTCGCCGCCGACAAGCCGATGAGCTTTCTGCTGGAATTGGTCGAAGGCGGCGCGGCGCGCGGGCGCTATTCCGTCATCGGCCTCGAGCCGGACTTGGTATGGCGCGCCAATGGCGATCAGGCCTTCATCAATCGCACGCCGGTGGCCAAGCCCGACGCCTTCACGCGCGAGGCACAGCCGACGCTCGCCTCGCTGCGCGCCTTGCTCGCCGATTCGCAGATCGCGCTGCCCGCCGAGCTGCCGCCGATGGCGGCCGGCATCTTCGGCTACATGGGCTACGATACCGTGCGCCTGATGGAGCGGCTGCCGAACACGCCGCCCGACGCCCTGCACATCCCCGACGGCATCCTCATGCGCCCAACGGTGATGGCGATCTTCGACATCATCAAGGACGAGATCACCATCGTCTCGCCGGTGCGCCCGGATGCCAAAGTGCCGGCGGAAAAAGCCTACAAGGCGGCGTGCAAGCGCCTGAAGGGCGTCGTCGCCGCGCTCAACCAGCCTCTGCCGCACTCGCCGGCGGTCACCGCGCGCAAGATCGCCGCGCCCAAACCGACGTCCAACACCACGCCCGCCGAATACAAGGCGATGGTGAGCCGGCGCCAAGGAGTACATCGTCGCCGGCGATATCTTCCAGGTGGTCGTCTCGCAGCGCTTCTCGGCCCCGTTCTCGCTCCCCTCGTTCGCGCTCTACCGCGCGCTGCGTCGCACCAACCCCTCGCCGTTCCTCTTCCATCTCGACTTCGGCGGCTTCGCCCTCGTCGGCTCCAGCCCCGAAATCCTGGTGCGCGTGCGCGAAGGCGAGGTGACCATCCGCCCCATCGCCGGCACGGCGCCGCGCGGCGCGACCGACGCCGAGGATCAGGCGCTGGCGGAGGCGCTGTTGAAGGATCCCAAGGAACGCGCCGAGCACCTGATGCTGCTCGACCTCGGCCGCAACGATGTCGGCCGCGTCGCCGAGATCGGCACCGTCGACGTCACCGCGCGCTTCTTCATCGAGCGCTACAGCCACGTCATGCACATCGTCTCCAACGTCGCCGGGCGGCTCGACAAAAAGCACGACGCAGTCGATGCGCTCATGGCGGGGTTTCCTGCCGGCACCGTTTCGGGCGCGCCCAAGGTGCGGGCGATGGAGATCATCGACGAACTGGAAAAATCGAAGCGCGGCCCCTATGCCGGCTGCGTCGGCTATTTCTCCGCCAGCGGGCAGATGGACACGTGCATCGTCCTGCGCACGGCGCTGATCAAGGACGGCGTCATGCATGTGCAGGCGGGCGCCGGCCTGGTGCACGATTCGGTGCCGGAGAAGGAGCAGCAGGAATGCATCAACAAGGCCCAGGCCTTGTTCCGCGCCGCCGAGGAAGCTGTGCGCTTCGCCACGCGGGCGAAGTGAACGCCGACCAGCGTCTCGCGCGCCACGCATCCAAAGAGTCTTCGTCCCCGCTTTAATCGCGCTTTGACATAAGCCCGGACTCTGGGGAGGGTGGGGCACGCTCAACCCGGCGTTGCGGGTTCGCGAGCGTGTGGGGGAACGGTTGGCGCAGAGTTCAATCAAACGACCGCTGTTGAAGACCGCGCAGCGCGCAGCCGCAGCGATGGCTGCGTCGCGACGCTGGCGACTGGCGTCGCCAGCGCTGCGGTCTTGGCGCTGGCGTGCCGCCGCCCAGGCGCAGACCGTTCCACCCGCCGCGCCCTGCAATCAGATCAGCGGCGGCGGCACGACCGTCACTTGCTCGGGCAATCTGTCGACCGGCGTCGTGCTCGACACGACGGCATCCCGACCGCCTTCACGACGCTCAACGTCGTCGGCCTGACGACCGACATCGCGCCGGCCTCGGGCGATCAGCGGCGTGCCTTCATCAGCGATGGCAACGTCGCGGTCAACGTAGCACCGGCCCGTTCAGCATCGTGCACCACCGGCGACGATGCTGCCGGCATCATCGGCGGCGAGCATCATTCGCGGCAGCGTCACGATCGCGTCGCAGTCGGGCACGACATCCGACCGACCGGCAATGCCAACGCGGTCGGCATCATCGCGCGATCCGGAAGCGGCCTCGGTGGACGCGATCACGTCCATCGCCGGCAACATCGCGAACGGACGGCGATACGTCCTCGGCGGCGCATCGAGCGCGCTATCGCGATCGGCGCAACGATCGCCATCACCTCGTCGGCAACATCGCGACGCTCGGCGAACATCCGCCTCGACATCAGCGCACAACACGCACGGGCCGATCGCATCACGTCGGCGGCATCGTCAATGGCTGCGATCGCCAGCGGCGTCGGCGAACGTCACCATCACCTCGTACGGCAACATCGCCACGAAGGCGAGGCCTATGCGGTCGGCATCTCGCCGTTGCCGGTCTCGCATGACGCGAACGTGACCGCGATCGTTCGGCAACATCACCACCGATGGCATTACAACGTCCGGCATATCGGCCATTGCCTGATCGGACGACGGCGACGCGTCGAGGCTCGCGGCGCATCATCACCGAGGGCGACGACTCGCCCGGCATCTGGTCAGAGACGCACTCGGCAACACCGTCATTCGTGACGTCGAGCGCAGACATCACGCACGCGGGCGAGGACTCCGACGGCATCGGACGCGCTCCGCGACGGCGACGTCACGGTCGTGTCCACGCGGCAACATCACGACCAGCGGCGACGGCGCCGACGGCATCATCGCCGGCAGCATGAGCGGACACAGCCACGGTCATCAATCTACGGCAACATATCGGCCACCGGCATCGGCTCGGCCGGCATCTACGCTGTCGGCGCGACCGGGCAACTGGTCGCGAACCACGGCACCGTCATCGGCGGCTGCCTGCTGCGCTGCAGCGCCGTCATGGCATCGATTGCGCCGACACCACGGCGCCCTCACCAACTACGGCATCATCATCGCGGCGCTCGCCGGCATCGCCATCGACAGTCATCGGCATGACGGCAACGAGCTGGTCGACAACTACGGCATCGTCACCGGCAACGTCGTGCTGGTCGACGGCTTCGGCGCGCCGCCGGCACCTTCGACAACCACGCCGGCGCGCTGTTCAACTCCGGGACCGAGGTGTGCGCCAGCCACCGTCACCAACGACGGCACCATCGCGCCGGGCGGCCGCGGCGCCATTCTGCCGACTGGGAACGTTCATGAGCGACGACTTCGTGCAGAACGCAGGCCGGCGTCTACGCCGTCGATCTCGATCCTGCGACAGCGCCACTAGCGACCTACTCGTCGTCTTCGGCGACGCGCAGCTCGCCGGCAATGTCGCGGTGCAACTGCTCAGCCTGCCGCTGTCGCCGATCGAGACCTACATCGTCCTGACGGCGCCGGCGGCGTCGACGCCACCGGTCTCGGGCTCATTGCCAGCCCGGCACTGCACGCCGCGCTGCTGACGACCGCCAACACCGTCGAGATCGGCATCGCCGTCGACTTCTCGACGGTGGACGGGCTCAATCCCAATCAGCGCGCCATCGCCGCCGACCTTCACCAGATCTACGAAAACGGCCTCGGCACGCTGGGGCCGGCCCTGCTCGGCCTCCTCAACGTCGCAAAACCTCGGCCAGTACCGGAACGCGCTCGACCAGCTATCGCCCGAGATCTACTCCAACGCGGAGATCGCCGCGCTGTATGCCAGTTCCGCCTTTTCCAACAGCCTGCTGAGCTGCAAGGTCAACGGCACCGACACCGCCTCGATCATCCGCGAAGGGCAGTGCCTGTGGGCAGGCGCCAGCGCGCGTTTCCTCGACAGCGGCACGACGTCCGACCAGATCGGCTTTGACGAGACCGCGGGCCTCTTCACCGCCGGCGCGCAGGTGGCGCTCGACAACGTCTGGCGGCTCGGCGCCGCCGGCGGCTTCCAGTCGAGCTCATTGCAGACAGCGACGGGCGCGCAGAGCGACGGCTCGCTGGCGCAGGCCGGCGTGTCGCTGAAGTACAACCCCGGCCAGCTGCTGCTCGCCGGCGCCGTGACCGGCGGCGGCGGCTGGTACGACACCACGCGGACCATGTCGTTCGGCGGCTTCACCGGCGTTGCCGAGGGCGAGCAGACGCTCGGCCTTTTCAACGCGGCCTTGCGTGCCGCCTACGTGTTCGGCGACCCTCGCCTGTTCTTCAAGCCGATCCTCGATGCCAACCTCACGCATCTCGAGCTCGGCGGCTTCACCGAGAGCGGCGGTAACGGCGCGGCGCTCAGCGTCGCCGGCGGCGGTAGCACAGTTTTCTCGTTGGCGCCCATGCTCGAGGCCGGCACCGAGTGGTGGCTGGGCAATGGAACGCTGGTACGGCCGCTGATCCGCGCCGGCGCCGTCTGGTACGAAGGCGGCGATTTCGCCCTGACGGCCTCGTTCGCTGGCGCGCCGGCCGGCGTCTCGCCGTTCACCATCAATACCGACATCGACGAGGTGATGGGTCTCGTCGGCGCCGGCGTCGAAGTGATCAACGGCAGGGATGCGGTGCTGCGCCTGTCCTACGATGGCCAGCTCGGCGCCGACACGCAGATCCACAGCGTCGGCGTCAAGGGCAGCGCCAAGTTCTAGCGCCGCCCTTGGTTGTTCAGCGCAGCGGCGTGCGGCGGGTCGCCGGCGAAAACGTCATAGCAAAGCGGGCCGGGATGTTCTCGTCGCGATGGCGGCCACCGTTCTGCGCGGCGAACCAGGCGGCGAGCAGGCCGACGAGCAGCGCGGTCGCCGTTGCAAGGCCGGTCAACACGGCCGCCTTCCGCGCGCTCTCGACCGCCGCGACGGCGTCCTTGTAGGCCTGATCGACGCGCTTCTCGGCGTCGGCCTGCGATAGCCCGGTGCGTTCCGACACGATCTGCGCCAACGAGCGTTTCTGCGCCGGCGTCAATTCGCCGGCCGCGGCGGCGGCGATGAGCGTGCGGGCGATCACCGCACGGGCTTCGCTGTCGGGCACGACGGCGCGTTCGCCGGTTCCCGGCACGGCGCTCGGCGCCGGCGTGGCGGCCGGTGCACCGCGCGTCGGGGTTGCGGCTGGTGCGGCCGCCGTCTGCGCCACGCTGGCGCCGAACAGCGTGTCGATCGCCGGGGCGACGACGGCGTCACGGTTGCTCATGGCGCCGGCGGCAACCTGCGCGCTCGAGTTGGCGAGGGTGCCGGCGGCGAGGAAGGCGAGCAGCCCGCCGGCGACGATGCTCAGCGCCCAAACGAGCATGCCGTGCATGCCGTCGCGGAACTGCACCTCGTCAGAGGTCGCCGTCTCCCATCCCGAGCGCATGCGCCCGGCAATGTAGCCACCGATAAGGAACGAAAGGATCGGCACAGCGACGGACCAGAACACCGCCACCGAGGCCGCGGTCTTCGAATAGGACTCACCGGCGTAGGGGGAGATGAGTGAAAGGCCGATGGCAGCACCGGCCGTGAGGAGCACGAATGAAATAGCGCTAGCCGCCAAGGCGCCGGCAAACACAGCGCCCCATTCGACGTAGCTCGTGCCGGCCCGCGCCGGCGTTGCGACGACATCGACCATTGAGGGACCTCCTAAAGAATCAGCGCACGCCGAGGAGGCCGAGAATGAACATCACGACGACGACGAGGCCGATGAGGTAGATGATTTCGTGCATGGCTCTTATCGCTTGTTCCAGCCTAATACGGTGCGGGGATCGAACGCGGCCTCGCCGGCTTGGTTCCGCCCTTGGCGACCGCCGCGCAGCTAAATTGCTTGCTGCAATGCGAAGCTGGCGAGCGGACCTGTGGGTGTCGTGCCCGCCGCGACGTCGCCGCCTTGACACCGCCGCCGGGCACGGCATCGTCGGCGCATGGCCACGCTTCTCCTGCTTCGCCACGCCAAATCGAGTTGGGACACCATGTCCCTGCCGGACTACGACCGCCCGCTCGCCAAGCGCGGGCGCAAGGCGGCCCCCTTAGTCGGGGCCGAAATCGCACGCCTCGGCCTGCGTCCCGATCTCATCCTCTGCTCGGGTGCCGCGCGCACGCGCGAGACCCTGGATCTGGTGCTGCCCGCCTTGGGCGCGCCGCCGCCCGAGATCGTGTACGACGACGCGATCTACATGGCGACGCCGACGACCCTGCTGGGCAGGTTGCGCAAGCTGCCGACGGGGGGCAGCGCACCGAAAGCGGTATTGGTGGTTGGTCACAATCCCGGCCTCGAAGAGCTGTCCGAACTGCTCGTCGGCGGCGGCAACAAGGATGCGCAGGAGCTGATGGCAGAAAAGTTTCCGACCGGCGCTCTCGCCGTCTTTACCTTCCCCGGCGACGCCTGGAGCGACATCGCCTTCGGCGCCGGCACGCTGGCGTACTTCATCACACCGGCGCGGCTTACTTGACGCATCGGGACGCCCTCCCTACACCCTCAATGACCATTGCGGCGAACGGGCGAGACGCATCAGGGCCATGCTGATCCTCATCGATAACTACGACAGCTTCACCTACAATCTCGTCCACTACCTGGGCGAGCTCGGCGCGCCGTGCGAGGTCATCCGCAACGACAAGATCTCCGCCGAGGAAGTTCTGAAGAAGAAGCCGCAGGCGATCGTCCTGTCTCCCGGCCCGTGCACGCCCAACGAAGCCGGCATTTGCCTCGACCTGATCGCCAAGGCCGGAGGCAAGGTGCCGCTGCTCGGCGTATGCCTCGGCCATCAAGCCATCGGCCAGGTGTATGGCGGCAAGGTCATCCGCGCGCCCGAGCCGCTGCACGGCAAGCTGTCGAGCATCCGCCATACGAACGAGGGCGTCTTCAAGGGCCTGCCTTCGACGTTCGACGTCACGCGCTATCATTCGCTGATCGTCGAGCGTGGCAGCTTGCCGGACGCCCTCGAGGTGACGGCGGAAACATCCGATGGTCTCATTATGGGGCTGCAGCACAAGACGCTGCCGGTGCATGGGGTGCAGTTCCACCCCGAGAGCATCGCCTCGCAGCAAGGGCATGCGCTGCTCGCCAACTTCCTTTCCCTCGCCGGCTTGAGCCCGCGCCGCCGCAACGCGCCGTCCGCGCGCGACGCCGCCTGATAGGCCACCCATGCCCGCCATCGAGCTGAAGCTCCTCATGCAGAAGGTGGCGAGCGGCGCCTCGCTCGCCGAGGACGAGATCAAGGACGCGTTCGAGACCATGATGTCGGGGGTCGCCAGTCCCGTGCAGATGGCGGCGTTCCTGATGGCGCTGCGCGTACGCGGCGAGACCATTCCGGAGATCACCGGCGCATCGCGGCTGATGCGCGAGCGCATGCTGCCGGTGGAGGCGCCCCCCGACGCCGTCGACATTGTCGGCACCGGCGGCGACGGGCACAACACCTACAACGTGTCGACCTGCGCCGCGCTCGTCGCTGCGGGCGCCGGCGTTCCCGTCGCCAAGCACGGCAACCGCGCCGTGTCGTCGCTGTCGGGCGCCTCGGACGTGCTCACCGCGCTCGGCGTCAAGATCGACGTCGACCCGATCATCATCTCGCGCTCCATCGCCCAGGCCGGCGTCGGCTTTATGTGGGCGCCGCTGCACCATGCGGCGATGAAAGCCTGGGCGCCGGCACGTGCCGAGCTCGGCGTCCGCACCATCCTCAACCTGCTCGGCCCCCTCGCCAATCCCGGCGGGGTGACGCGTCAGGTGGTCGGCGTGTTCAACGCCGCCTGGACCGATCCGATCGCCGAAGCCCTGAAGAACCTCGGCTCGGTGCATGCCTGGGTGGTGCACGGCGGCGATGGCCTCGACGAGATCACCACGACGACATCGACGCGCGTCACCGAGTTGAAGGACGGCAAGATCCGCTCCTTCGAGGTGCGACCCGAGGATGCGGGGCTGCCGCCGGCGACGCTTGACGACCTCAAGGGCGGCAACGCCACGGTCAACGCCGCCAAGATCCGCGAGCTGCTGGCCGGCGAAGCCGGGCCCTTCCGCGATATCGTCGTCCTCAATGCCGCCGCGGCACTGATCGTCGGTGGCAAGTGCGCCGACCTGAAGGAAGGCGCGGTGCGCGCCGCCCGCGCCATCGACGACGGCGCTGCCGCGCGCGCGCTCGACAAGCTTGTCGCCGTCACCAACGAGATCGCCTGAGCGGCCGCCTAGCGCGCAGCTATTTCAGTTGAGCGGGAAGTTGGTGCCGATGCGGAGGATGTGTCCCTGCGGTGTCGAACTCGGGCCGGAAGGTCAAGGGCTCCGGGACGCCCCCGATGAGGAACGGCGCGGTTAGAGTTCCTGCCCGAGGTCATAGAACAGGTATTCGGTCTTCAGCGAAGTGGCCGAAGCAGATCTCGACGCCAGCGCCGCCCGTATAGCCGACTTTCAGCTGGAGTTCGAAGCGCCGGCAAATCCGCCCCCACGGATAGCGTCCGGTCTGTTCAGCCCGAAGCGCGTATTCGACCTGCCCGACCGCCAGACCGCCGGTCGCGTAGAGGAGAATGTTGTCTGAAGGCGTAGCCGAGCCGGCCGCGCAGCGTCGAGAGACTCGACAGCTCCTGGTGCATGAACGTGTCACGCACGCAGCATGGGAAGGGCTGCTGCGAAGCTGCTTGTCGTGTTGATGCTCGTGTAGGCGATGTCGGCTTCAACGCCGAGCGACGATATTGCCCGCCGCGAAATTGTACCGATCTGTGCGCCGCCGAGAAAACCCGTGTCGTTCAAGCTGAAGAAGCTGCCGAGGAATGCCGAGATCGCCTCGAGCAATCGTCGAGCAGACGTTGGGATCGGGATTGGTGAAATCGTAGCAATTGAGGAACGGGTCGGTGCTGCTGGCCAGACCGCGCCGGCCACCAAGCCGATGTAGAGCGCCGCTCCAAAGCTGCGCGTAGACGATGACCGGCGGCGGCGTCGACCGGCGTGTAGACGGCTCGGAGGCCTCGTCATAGCTCGGCGGCGGCGGCGTGTACGTGGCGGAACGCTGGCGTATGGGTCGGCGTCGTCTGGCGTCGTCGGTGCGGCGGCGGTGCGATGCGGGAGCCTGGGCCTGCTGCGTCCCCGGCTTCTTGGCGCACTGGTTCAGCTCGACCGCGGTGCGCGTGAACAGCGGCGTTGCGTCGATGCTCGGCGGCGTGACGACGAACGGGAAGGCGGTGGCGAAATTGATGGGGCGCGTCTGCGCCGGCCAGCCGAGCGGACCGTCGAGCGTGCCGGCCGGCGTGATGTGCACGACGCCGCACGGATTGTCGACATCGGCGCACTGGTTGGCGGCATTGCAAACGCGCACCGAGCCTTCCAGTAGCAGCAGCCAGGTGCCGCCGGCGCCGTCGACGTAGATGTCGAAGATGGTGCCGCGCACGGTGATCGAGGCGGACGGCGTGCGCAGCTCGTAATTGCCCTTGCGCGACAGGCCGGTGATGAAACGGAAGGCGCCGGTCAGCAGATTGACGCTCACCGTGCCGGTCGACGGCGCCGGGTCGTAGACGAACTTGTCGAGCACCATGCGCGAGCCTGGGCCCAGCGCCAGCTTGGTGTCGTCGTTGAGCTTCAATTCGCCCAGCGAGTCCGCGGCGACCTCGATCGCCTCGTTCTGATTGACCGCGTCGTTGGCCTTCAGCGCCCGCTGGCGCTGATCGATCTCGCCGGTCACTTTGTTGACGATGCGCACGGCGGAGCCGATCGGCTCGGCGAAAGCGGTCGAGGCGGCCATACACGAGACAAGCGAAGCCAGCATCGCCGCGATGAATGATTTGGTTTTCATCGAGGCCCTGATTCGTTGTTGAGAAACTGTGAATGATCGTCGTTCGCAGGTTCAAGCCGTTCCTGCGGCGCCGGCACAGCGAATCAGTGTGGTGATGTATTCGCGTCGCATACGGAGGGACCGGGGCGGCCGGCCCTTGTCAATGCGCCGAGGCGGCGATCAACACGGATCGGGAAGCGAATTGGCGACGAGAACGCGGAGCACGCGCGTCACCAGCTCGCGCGGATCGGCGGGCTTGGAGACGATCTCCCACCTGTTGCATTCTCCCTCGACGTTCGTGTAGCCGCTGTAGATCACGAACGGGATCTTGCGCTCCGTCAGTTGGTGGCAGAGATCGTCGGCGGTGCCGCCCTGCAGCTTGTAGTCGAGGATGGAGGCGGTGACGGCTTGGCTGGCCAGCAGTGCCAGCGCCTCCCCCACCGTCGTCGCCGGCAGCACGCGCGCACCGACGTTCTCGAGCGCTTGTTGAATATCGGCGAGGATGAATGGCTCATCCTCGACCAGCAGAATGATTTGATCGTCCAGCCGTTCAATCGCCATGCAGCCCTCAGCGTGGCGCGGCACGCTTCGGCGCCGCCGGCTCGACCATGCACCGCGCGCCGTCCGTCGGCAACTTGCGTATCTCGTGGGGCTGCAATTCAGCGCAACTGCTGGGACGTGCCGCGGTTGGGGGCATCGGGCGGCTCGGTAACGGGGCGGCTGGGGGTTCCGGGCAGCTTTTGGGGCTGCTCGGGGTCGCGCGGCGGCGGATCGCCCTCGGGCGGCCCGGGCATGGGCGGGGGATCGCCCTCCGGAGGGCTCGGCGTCGGCACGTCGGGGTTATCGGGTGTCGGGGTGTCTGGCTGCATGGCGAATGGCAACGCCACTTCGCTCGCCTTCGTTCCGCTCACCCTACTGGGCCGACCTACCGCGCCGCGGTGACCGCATCGAAGCGGGCGGCGAGGTCCTTGCTGCCCGGCAGCTCGCGCAGCTGCGTCGGATCGCGCGCCGGCGGATCGTAGCCGTCAGGGTGTCACGCTCTCGATGACATAGCCGCCCGACTTCTCATCCAGCTCGAGCTTGAGATAGCCGCGCGTCTGCGCTTCCTCGAGCAGCTCGTTGAATGAGGCGAACCCGTAGAATCGACTCGATTGAACCCGGGGTGACGGCGCTTCAGTGTCTGCTTGATCATCGATCCCCAGAGCTTGGCCGTGTCGCCCCGCTCCGCGTCCAGCGCCTTCGTCGTCTCCAAGACGAGATCAATCCCTTCCTGCTTGCGGTCTTGCTGCGGTTTCCCCGCCTTGGCTGCCGGCACGCGTCGCGCCGGCCTGCTGTCCTTGCGCGGAGCCGGTACCTCCCGCACCAAATCGTCATAGAAGATGAACTCGTCGCAATTGCTGATCAGCAGGTCGGACGTGGAGTTCTTGACACCGACGCCGATCACGGTTTTCGCATTCTCGCGAAGCTTGCTGACCAGCGGCGAGAAATCGGAATCACCGGAGATGATGACGAACGTGTCGATGTGCTCCTTGGTGTAGCAGAGGTCGAGCGCATCAACGACCATGCGGATGTCTGCCGAGTTCTTACCCGATTGGCGGACGTGCGGTATTTCGATGAGCTCGAACGCGGCTTCGTGCATGGCCTTCTTGTAGGTCTTGTACCGCTCCCAATCGCAATACGCCTTCTTGACGACGATGCTGCCCTTCACCAGCAGCTTCTGGACGACGAGGCGCATGTCAAAATCGGCGTATTGGCTGTCGCGCACGCCCAGGGCAATGTTCTCGAAATCGCAGAACAATGCCAGATTGCGGTCACCATTCACGGCCGCCACTTCTTTGGCTGCGGGCATAATTCTTCCTCTTCTCAAAGCCGGCGGCGCCACCCGGCGCAGCCCTACCGCGCCGCCGTGACCGCGTCGAAGGCGGCGGCGAGATCCTTGGCGCCCTGCAGCTTGGATTCCTGCACCATCTTGGCGTCGGTCGCCGCGATCAGCTTGGCGACGGTGTTGTTGCGCGCCGCCACCGGATTGCGCTCATAGCCCCCGCGCTGGAAGAAGTTCGACGTCGGCACCTTCTGGCGCAACGCCGCCGGCATGGTCAGCATGTCATAGCCGTTGCCGTCGCCGGTCAGGTTCATCATCTCCAGCTCGGCTGCGGTGAGAGGCTTGGCGTAGCCCTTGCGCTTGGCGAAATCGACCGACGTCGTCAGCTTGCGCGTCTGCAGCAGCGGGCCGACGTCGATGTCGAGATTGAGCGCGTGCACGCCGATGCCCTTGGGCGTGCCGGCGAGGCGGCCGTGCGCGTTCCAATCGTTCGGCACCGTGCGCGCGAAGGCGACCATCTTCTTCAGCTTGACGATCTTGTCGGCAAGTGTCGCCTGGCGATTGCCATCGGCAGCCGCATGCTTCTCGCTCAGCGCGGCAATGAAATCCCCGCCGTCCTCGGCCAGCAGGCCCACGGTGTTGGTGGTGAGGAGCTGGTTGTAGCCCAGCGCCGTGGAGATCACCTTCGCCTTGCGGTTGTACTCGCGACCCGCCTGGATATCGTAGGGGCCGTTGCCGCCGGATTCGAAGCCGTAGATCTTCACGGCCGTCTCCTTGCTGAGGCCTTTGGCGGCGGCGACCTTGGCGTAGGCGCGCTTGAAGGCGATCTCTTCGTCCGGGGTCTCCGGCACGAAGTCGAACTCGGCCTTGGCCGCGGCGAGAAACTCCTCGACGTCGGGGATGGGCCCGCGCCGCTCCTTCGACGGCGTCAGCGGGTTCTCCGGCTTGGAGGGGCCGGTGTAGACCGGCGGCTGCGTCAGCACGTAGTCGTCGGCGGTGAGGCGGATGTTGTTGGCAACCTTGGTGCGCCGGCGCGAGCGCTTGTCGGTGACGTCTCGCCAGTAGGGCGCGGCGACCTTCTCGTAGGCGTCGTACACCTTGTTGTATTCGGCGAGCTTCTTCCGGTACTCGGCCATCGCCGCTTTCATCGGCGCCGTCTCGATGGCTGTCTCCGTTTCGGCACCGACGGCGTGCGAAGTCAGAGGCGATAGGCCGACAAATGCGCATGCCACCGCCGCGAGCGTTGCGGCGCAGTGAGCCGAGACGGGCGATCTGCGCATCGAGCCTCCATCAATTTGTTCGCTGGCGCACGCCGGCCGGCGCACGAAGCAAGGCGTATATCCGATTTCATTGGGGCAAAGGCAGGGTAAGGCAGGCTAAGACAGCGGGAAAGAGTGCAGCACCGATTGGCCGCCGGGCATCCTTAACCGGGAGAAAAGGAAGGAATATCAAACGTGGGGGAGACGATCGAGCTGACGGACGTGGTGTTGCGCGTCATCGGCGCCTTCTATGCTTTCGGCGGCTTCGTGGCGACGCGCGCCGGGCTGATGTCGCAATTCATCGATCAGGCGATCGCCGCCATCGCGCTGAAGAAGCCGACACGCAGCGAGACGGCGCAGAACGCCTGGCTGATCGCCACCGCGGCGCTGGTGCTGATCGGCGGCGTGCTTCTGCTCGCCGGGCTGCAGCTCGCCGCCTGGGTGTTCGTCGCCTCCTGCCTCGGGCAAGCGGCCTACATCTACTACGTGGCGCCACGCTTTTTCGATGGCGAGAACGAGCCCGACGGCGATGGTCGCCGCGGCAGCACCAACGCCTTCGTCATCTATTCGGCGGCGACGGCGTTCATCCTCTGGGCCGTATATCGCGGACGGCTCCTCACGCTCGACGAGTCCTCGACACCGGCGCTCATCGCCGTCGGCGCCGCGCTGCTGCTCTATGCCGGCTACGTCGCGCGCGCCCTGTGGTGGTCGCCGCGCAAGGGCAGTGCCAGCGCCGGCGGGTTGCTCGGTGCCATGCCCGACGATAAGCCCGGCCTGCCGCCGCACGAGTCGAAGCGGATCAAGGTGATGGCCGACTACGGCTGCGATCCGCTGTGGGCGCTGGACGAGGAGCGCTACGGTTGCTTTGCCCCGGAGATGATCGACTTGTCGCCAGAGCTGACTGCCGACCTCAACGCCTGGGCGGCGGCGTACGACACGTCATTCAATGCCGACGATCCCGCAAGCGGCGTATGGAGCGATGAGCGCTACGCCGCGCATGCTGCCGAGGGGCGCCGCCTCGCCGGCCGCTTGAAGCGCGAGCGCCCGGACCTCATGGTCTACGTGCTGGAAGGCGATATCGGCGTCGTCGAAGTCCACGCCGACGAGATCTAGGTGTCGCGGGATTGGCAGCCTCAACGTTACTGCTCCCTCCCCTGCGGGGGAGGGTTAGGGGAGGGGGAGTCCACGACATCGATGATGTTGCACCACCCCCACCCCGGGCCCTCCCCCATCAAGGGGGAGGGAGAAGGAATTTCCGGCGCGCGGCATAGCGTCGTGCGCTTGACCATGCGAAGGCCCGCGGCTAGCTAGCGCGGCACCCGCAGCGTATTCTGGCTCACATGGCCGACATCCTCGACAAGATCACGCGCTACAAGCTGGAGGAGATCGCCCGCGCCAAGGCGGCAACGCCGTTGCGCGTCATCTCCGAGCTGGCGCGCAGCGCGCCGCGCGTGCGCCCCTTCGCCGGCGCCATCGAAGCCAAGCACAAGGCCGGCCTGCCGGCGCTCATCGCCGAGGTGAAGAAGGCAAGCCCGTCGAAGGGGCTGATCCGCGCCGACTTCGACCCCCCACTTCTCGCCAAGGCCTACGAGGCGGGTGGCGCCGCGTGTCTTTCCGTGCTCACCGATGGCCCCTCGTTCCAGGGCGCGCCGGAGTACCTGACCGCCGCGCGCGCCGCAACCTCGCTCCCCGCCCTGCGCAAGGACTTCATGCTCGACACCTATCAGGTGGCCGAGGCGCGCGCCTGGGGCGCCGACTGCATCCTCATCATCCTCGCCCAGGTCGACGACGCCGTTGCCCGCGATCTGGCGCAGGCGGCCAAGGACTGGGGCATGGATGCCATCGCCGAGGTGCACGACGATGACGAGCTCGACCGCGCGTTGAAGCTCGACTGCCGCCTCATCGGCATCAACAATCGCAACCTGAAGACGTTCGAGGTGACGCTGGCGACGACCGAGCGGTTGGCGCCGCGCGTACCGAAGGACCGCATCGTCGTCGGCGAAAGCGGTATCTTCACGCCCGACGACATCGCCCGCCTGGAGCGCGCCGGCGTCAATACCTTCCTCGTCGGCGAAAGCCTGATGCGGCAGGCGGACGTGACGGCGGCGACGCGCGCACTGCTCGCCCGTCCTCTCGCGGAGGCGCCGCATGCTCACCGCCGCTAGGAACGCCGCCCATGGCTAAGCTCTCGCACATCGACGAGAAGGGCGAGGCGCGCATGGTCGACGTCTCCGACAAGCCGGTGACGGCGCGCACGGCCAGCGCCGAGGGCTTCGTCAGCATGGCGCCGGAAACGCTGGCCCTGCTGCAATCGGGCGAAGCGCCCAAGGGCGACGTTCTGGGCACGGCGCGCATCGCCGGCATCATGGCCGCCAAGCGCACGCACGAGCTGATCCCGCTCTGCCATCCGCTCAATCTGACCAAGGTCGTCGTCAACCTCGAGCCGAGCGAAACGCCGGTCGGCGTGCGCGTCACAGCGGAAGTGAAACTGACCGGCCAGACCGGCGTCGAGATGGAGGCGCTGACCGCCGTGTCCGTCGCCTGCCTGACGCTGTACGACATGCTGAAGGCCGTCGACCGCGATATGAGCATCGAGGGCGTGCGCGTCACGCACAAATCCGGCGGCCGCTCCGGCGAATATCCGCGCAAGAAAGGCGCCTAGTGTGATGATCGAGAAATTCGCCATCGTCAGCTGCGCGGCATCGAGCGAATTTCTCGATCTGAATCACACTAGCAAGACTATGACTCTAGTGCCCCTTATCATTCCGAAGTTCGCTCCCGGTCCCAGCCGCGAGCACCGGCGAACTTCGGAATGGGGCACTAGGATGGCGCTCCTCACCGTCGACGAGGCGTTGCGGCGCGTGCTCGATGGCGCGGCCCCGCTCGGTAGCGAGAGCGTCGACCTCATCGGCGCCGCCGACCGCGTGCTGGCCGCGGATGTGGCGGCGACGCTGACGCAGCCGCCGTTCGATGCTTCCGCCATGGATGGCTACGCCGCGCGCGCCGCGGACGTCGTCGGCGTTCCGGCCGCGCTAACCGTCATCGGCAAATCCAACGCCGGCGGGCCGTTCACCGGCACAGTCGGCCCCGGCGAGGCGGTGCGCATCTTCACCGGCGCCGCCGTCCCCAAGGGCGCCGACTGCGTGGTCATCCAGGAAGACACAGAGCGCAAAGGCGATACGCTGAGCGTGCGCGAGGCCGCAAGCCTCGGCGCCAACATCCGCCGGGCGGGCGGCGACTTCCGTCAGGGCGACACGCTACTGCGCGCCGGCCGCCTGCTCGACGCTTCCGCCATTACCCTCGCCGCCGCCGCCGGCCATGCGGACCTCAAGGTTCGCCGCGCGCCGCGCATCGCCATCCTGGCGACGGGCGATGAGCTGGTCGAGCCGGGCACCAGACCCGGGCCGGGGCAGATCGTCTCGTCGAACTCCTATGGCCTGGCCGCGCTGGTGAAGCGCTTCGGCGGCGACGCAAGGCTACTCGGCATTGCCGGCGATACCCTCGAGGATCTGCAGGCCAAGCTGGCACGCGCCGCCGACGCCGACGTGCTGGTGACCATCGGCGGGGCCTCCGTGGGCGACCGCGATCTCGTCAAGCCGGCGCTGGAAGCCCGCGGCATGGCGCTGGATTTCTGGAAGGTCGCCGTGCGCCCGGGCAAGCCCATGCTGTTCGGGCGGCTCGACGCCCAGCGCGTGCTGGGGCTGCCGGGCAACCCGCTGTCCTGCCTCATCGCCGCCCGCCTCTTCCTGGTGCCGCTGATCTTTCGCCTGCTCGGGCGCACCGATGCGCCGCTGCGCGAGCTATCGGCGGTGCTGGCGCATCCGCTCGAAGCCAACGGGCCGCGCCAGCACTACATGCGCGCCACGCTTGCTCCCGGCGCCGCGGGGCTGCCGCCGGTGACGGCGCTCACCACGCAGGACAGCGCGCACATGTCGACGCTGGCGGCGGCCGACGCGCTTATCGTGCGCCCGCCCAATGCCCCCGCCGCCCCGGCGGGCGAAGCGGTGCGCGTTCTTCCGCTGGATTTCTGAAAAGCCGCACCCCCGGTAGGCGCCAGGCATAAGACCGAAAAGCAGTGAGCCCCGGCTTGTGACCGGGGCTCATTGGTGTCGTCGATTTGCCGCTCTATTTCAGGGGCGCCGGGACGCGTTCTTCGCGCTGCCACGACCATGTCAATACCGCTTCGACGCTATGGGTCCTCTGTTCGTCGACGGCCTGCACGTCTCCAGCATCGCTGATCAGCGTGACCTCATCGATGTTGAGATACCGATAGCGCGCGCCCAGCTCCAAATTGGGTGCGATTTGGTATCCGACGCCGGCCATTAGCTGCCAAGCGAAGGCGTTGTCGCTGTCGTTGGTTTTGTCCGCCGTCACTAGAACGTTGGCAAAGCCAGCATTGTCGGCCTCGACATGCGCCTGACCGATACCGCCGCCGACGTAGGGGCGCCATGCACCCGTTGGAAGGCTGAGGTATGCGTTGGCCATATAAGTCTGCGCGCTGGCGGTTCCGGTGGCCGCTAGCGGAACTCCAATCAAGTTGGAGTTGAGGGTGTCGAGATCGTTTTCGCCATAGGCGTACTCGCCCTCGACACTGAAGTAACGACCGAATGAGTAACCGAGCGCCCCGCCAACGCGGTATCCGGTGTCGCCCTCGGTGACGATGGTTCCCTGCGTGGGCAGACCCGGATCGAAAACGCTGTCTGCGCTTTCCGGGAAAGTGGCGCCCGCATGGAGGCTGACGTAGATGCCCTCGGCCTGGGCCTGTGTGGTCAAAAGGGCCAACAACGCGGCGCACGATGGCGCTAGAAACGATACTCTGGTCACTGAACACCCCCAACGCAACGCATACAAACAATCCGTGTTGCCTATTAAGTGGGCAAACCGCTGCGGGGGCAACTTGAGACTGGAAATGCTCAAAATTGGAAGTCGTCGACGTTGCCGCTGGGCTACATGCTGCATTGCGAGGCGGAACCAACGCAGCCCCACCAGGACGCTGTTCCTCCAACTTGAGGACGCCCTCAGCAAAAGCGGACACCACTCGCTTTCAGTCGCGTATTCGACTTGGGACGACGAGGGGATCGGGCGATTTCGCCAGTGATCTCCGCTTACACAGAGATGCCGACAACCATTGAGGTCGGCACGAAAAACAGTGAGCCCCGGCTTGTCACCGGGACTTCTGGCCGACAAGCGTTCGGTCGCTAGTCGTCCTTGCTCACGGCCTTGGTACAGTGCCCGCAAGTCCCGGTTCGAAAGTACAGCTCGCGCTCATCGTAGGCAGTAGGTGTGCCGCAAAGTTTGCAACGGAAGCCCTTCGTCTTGGCGAGGGAGGCCCAGTTGTCCTCTGCGAGGATTTGGCCCTCTTTGTCGGTCCCCATCTCCCACCACCTTTCGACTCCAACAATGCGGTCCCCCAACCGTCAGTGCAATGAGATCAACCCGGTCGGCGAGAACACGCATTAAGCTAACTAGGCCGTTCTCCAGCAAAAGCGGACACCACCCGGCCCCACTTGCGGAACGGCGCGAGAACGACTAGGGTACGTTCACGCTTTGTCCAGGCAACCTGGAAAAGCGCCCCGCCGCAGAGCACCAGGAGGCCCGATGCTCACGGAGAAACAAAAAGAGCTTTTGCTCTTCATCCACGCGCGCATGCAGGACAAAGGCGTGCCGCCGTCGTTCGACGAGATGAAGGACGCGCTCGATCTCAAGTCCAAGTCCGGCATTCACCGCCTGATCACGGCGCTGGTGGAGCGGGGCTTCATCCGCCGCCTGCCGCACCGCGCCCGCGCCATCGAGGTTATCCGCCTTCCCGAGAACCAGGTCGCCCCGCCCGGCCCGCGCCGATCGGGCCTCAGCGTTATCGAGGGCAGCCGTCCGCGCGACCTCGCCCCGCCGCCGTCGACGGTCATCGACAGCCGCACCGTATCGGTGCCGGTCATGGGCCGCATCGCCGCCGGCACGCCCATCAGCGCCATCCAGAACCACAGCCATGACATCGCCTGTCCGCCCGACCTGTTGACCAGCGGCGAGCACTTCGCGCTGGAGGTGAAGGGCAATTCGATGATCGAGGCCGGCATCCTCGATGGCGATACGGTGATCATCCGCCGCTGCGACACGGCCGAGAACGGCGACATCGTCGTCGCCCTGGTCGATGCGGAGGAAGCGACGCTCAAACGGCTGCGCAAGAAGGGCACGACCATTGCCCTCGAGGCCGCCAATCCGGAGTTCAAGACGCGCATCTTCGGGCCGGATCAGGTCGACATCCAGGGCCGCCTCGTCGGCCTGATGCGCCGCTACTGATTGCTGGCCGTGCGGCGGGCACCCGTGTCCGCCGCTGACCGCGGGCTGGCTTGCATAGACCAGGGGCGCGTGCCGCGCGCGGCGGCCACCGTCTCGATGCGGATGCCGCCGTCCGCCTCGATATAGAGCGCGTGCGTCCCGCCCCGCCGCGCGGCAAAGAAGTCGATCACCGTCTTCGGGCCCGTGCAACCGCGCGGGCCGACGATGGGCGAGATGAGGATCGCCGCCCGTCGGCAGTCTTCGGCGAAGGCCGCCGGGTGCCGCGCCACCGCGACCGCCAGCCCCTTGATCGTCGCGCTGCAGCCGACGCCGTCGCAGCGGAACCCGGCCGCCTTGGCCGCCTCCTCGAGGCTGCGGCGGGCGCCGTCGTGCTCCAGCCAACGCTCCAGCTCGAAGGAGGCGCGGGTCGCCCCCACCGCCGACAGCTCGCCGTCGGCGCCGCGCACGGCGATGAGCCCGGCATCGCGGCCGACGATGATATCGGGCGCCCGCAATGTCGGCGCCAGCGCCGCTCCGACGGCGATGAGCGCGATGCCGGCGAGCCGCCAGCGCGTCTGCCACAGCATCAGCCATAGGCCGCCGGCGATCATCAGCACGAAGGCAATGCTCGGCATCGCCGGCACGCGCAGCACGGCGCCCGGCACCTCGGCGACGCGATGGGCGACCCACACCATCGCCTCGATGCCGCGCCCCATCACCCACAACGGTAGCGCTTCCAGCCCGAACGGCATGGCGACAAGCGCCACCAGCGCCGCCGGCATGACGACGATGTTGCACACCGGCAAAGCGATGAGATTGGCGATCACCGCATACTGCTGGCTCTTGTGGAAGTGGTAGGCGGCGAACGGCGCCACCGCCGCGCTGGCGATCAGCGTCGACAGCACGATGCCGACAAAGAACAGGATAAGGCGCGAGGACGCGTGCTGCATCAGCGCCTCCCACGCCCGCCGCTGGCGCAACGCCTCGTAGACGGAAACAAGCGCCAGCACCGCGGCGAACGACATCTGAAAGCCGACGTCGAACAGGCTTTCGGGAAAGACGATGAGGATCAGCGTCGCCGCCAGGATGACGTTGCGCAGAGCCAGCGCCGGGCGGTCGAGCAGCACGGCGATGAACATGATGGAGATCATGATCGTGGAGCGGACGGTGGCAAAGGCGCCGCCGGAAATGAGCAGATAGGCGAGCGCGGCTGCCATGGCGGCGGCGGCCGCCCACTTCTTGATCGGATAGCGCAGCGCGATCGACGGGAACACGGCGAGACCCAAACGCACGATGAAGAACACCGAGCCGGCCATGATCGCCATGTGGAAGCCGGAGATCGACAGGATGTGCAGGATGCCGCTGTCGCGGAAGGCGTCGTTGGTGGCTTCGGAGATGCCGCCGCGCTCCCCGGTGATCAGCGCCGTGGCGATGGCGCCGGTCTCGCCGGGCAGCGCCGCGGCGATGCGCGCGCCGATGGCCTGACGCAAGCGTTGCACGCCCGCCCACAGTGCCAGGTCGCGCGGCACTTCACCGGCGGCGGGGTCGATGCTCGGCGGCGACATCGCATAGCCGACGGCGCCGATGCCGGCGAACCACGCCTGCCGCCCGAAGTCGTAGTCGCCGGGCAATGCCGGCTCCGCCGGCGGCATGAGCGTCGCCCGCAGGCGCACCGCCGCGCCCGGCTGCAGACCGGCGAGCGCCCGGTTGATGGTGACACGCACGCGGGCCGGCCTCTGGCTGGCAGCGAGATCGCCCAGCGCCGTGACGCGCAGCGTCAGCCGCTGCCCGCGTGCCGGGCGTGCCTCGATCAGCTCCACGAAGCCGCGCACCTCGGCGCCGTTCATCTGCTTCGTCAATACCGGCGCGCGCACCCATTCGACGCGCAGCTTGGCGAGCGCGAAACCGAGCGAGGCCGCGAACAGCGCGGCGATGAGCAGCGAGGGAAGCGTCGTGCGCGCGCCGCCCGCTGCGCGCCAGGCGAGCATCACCACCACAGGAACCGCCGCAACCAGCAGCGATGGCTCGGCCGGCAGCGCGAAATAGGCGGCGATGCCGGCCCCGATGCATACCGGCAGCCAGCAGAACCACCGCTCCTGCTCGGCCTCGAGACGACGCGCGAGCGGCGCCAACACGCCGCCGCCGCTCCCCATTCCGGCCGCCCCGAACATCGCTAGAAGCCCCCGGGCCCTTACCCGCCCCGCCCAGGCATGCTACATCGCCCGCTGACCTCCCGCATCCAACGGCAATCGATAAAAGATGACCGACAAGACAGCCAGCGCCGGCGCGCCGGTCGTGCGCTTTGCCCCATCGCCGACGGGCTACCTGCACATCGGCGGGGCGCGCACCGCCCTGTTCAACTGGCTGTACGCCAAAGGCCGCGGCGGCAAGATGCTGCTGCGCATCGAGGATACCGACCGCGAGCGCAACAACCCGGAGGCCGTCGCCGCCATCGTCGATGGGCTCAAGTGGCTGGAGCTGAACTGGGACGGCGATACCGTCTCGCAGTTCGCCCGCGCCCACCGCCACCGGCAGGTCGCCGAGGCATTGCTGGCCAACGGCCATGCCTACAAGTGCTGGCTGACGCCGGCCGAGCTCGATGCCATGCGCGAGAAGGCGCAAGCGGAGAAGCAGCCGCTCACCATCCGCTCGCCGTGGCGCGAGCGTGATCCCGCTGAAGCGCCGGCCGGCGTGCCGTACGTCATCCGCCTCAAGGCCCCGCGCGAGGGCGAGACCGTCGTCGAGGATCAGGTGCAGGGCCGCGTCGTGTTCCAGAACAAGGAGCTCGACGACCTCATCATCCTGCGCTCGGACGGCAACCCCACCTACAATCTCGCCGTCGTCGTCGACGATCACGATATGCAGGTGACGCATATCATCCGCGGCGTCGATCACCTGACGAATGCCGCGCGGCAGACGCAGATCTACCAGGCCATGGACTGGGACGTGCCCATCTTCGCGCACGTGCCGCTCATTCACGGGCCCGACGGCGCCAAGCTATCGAAGCGTCACGGGGCGCTCGGCATCGAGGCCTACAAGGAGATGGGCTACCTGCCGGCGGCCTTGCGCAACTACCTGGTGCGCCTTGGCTGGAGCCACGGCAACGACGAGATCATGTCGACCTCGCAGATGCTCGACTGGTTCGACACCGTCGACATCAACCGCTCCGCCGCGCGCTTCGACTTCGCCAAGCTCGAGGACCTGAACGGCCACTACATCCGTCACGCCGACGACCAGGAGTTGCTGCTACGCGTCGAGGATCTGCTGCCCTACCTGCCGGGCGGCGCTGCCATCGTCGCCCGCCTCGACGCCAACATGCGGGCGAAGTTCCTGCTCGCCATGCCGGGGCTGAAGGAGCGAGCTAAGACGCTGATCGAGCTCGTGAACGGCGCCGACTACCTGTTCGCCGACCGGCCGCTGGCGCTCGACGACAAGGCGCAGAAGCTGCTCGACGCCGAGGGACGCCAGCGCCTTGCCGACATGCTGCCCAAGCTCGAGGGCGCCGGTCGCTGGAAGGCCAGCGAGCTGGAGGAGATCGTGCGCGGCTACGCCGAGGCGTCCGGCGCCAAGCTGGGCAAGGTCGCCCAGCCGCTGCGTGCCGCCCTGACCGGCAAGTCGGTGTCGCCGCCGGTATTCGACGTCATGGCCGTGCTCGGCCGCGACGAAGCCCTGGCCCGCATCCGCGACCAAGCTGGCTAGCGCCGTCGCGAGACACGGGGATTCGCGCTTTCTCCCTCCCCCTTGAGGGGGGAGGGTTGGGGTGGGGGTGGTGCACCACTTTCCATGTTGCGGACACCCCCCTCCCCGTCCCTCCCCCACAAGGGGGGAGGGAGATGCGGTAGTGCCCTGGCGGCGTCCGCTATGCTGATTGGGCCCCTATGTTGCGCTGCAAAATTAGTGTACAAGGGCGCATCGGGACAATACGAGCGGACAACCGCCGAGACGACGCCAAGCCAACGACAAACGCTTGTTAGGGGAACGTGCTTGAACCGCTCGCCGGAAGGCTTCGAGTGATCGCAACCCATGCCCGCTGCCGGGTGTCAAAGGGATCCGCGCCATGAACGTCCACGAAAAACCGGCAAAGGCCGATGAGATCGCCGCCGAGCTGACGCTCGAAGGCAAATCGACGAAGATGCCGGTGCGCAGCGGCACGCTGGGCCCCGACGTCATCGACGTCGGCAAGCTCTACCGCGACACGGGTTGCTTCACCTACGACCCCGGCTTCACGTCGACCGCCAACTGCACGTCGCGCATCACCTACATCGACGGCGACGCCGGTGTGCTGCTGTATCGCGGCTACCCGATCGACCAGCTCGCCGAGCAGTCGAGCTTCCTCGAGACCTGCTACCTGCTGCTCAACGGCGAGCTGCCGACCAAACCCCAGTTCGACACCTTCAGCAGCACCATCACGCGTCACACCATGCTGCACGAGCAGATGACGCGCTTCTTCACCGGCTTCCGGCGTGACGCGCATCCGATGGCGGTGATGGTCGGCACGGTCGGCGCGCTGGCCGCGTTCTATCACGATAGCACCGACATCAACGACCAGGAGCAGCGCGCCGTCGCCAGCTATCGCATGCTGGCGAAGATGCCGACCATCGCCTCGATGGCCTACAAGTATTCCATCGGGCAGCCGTTCATCTATCCGCGCAACGACCTCGATTTCACCTCCAACTTCCTGCAGATGTGCTTCGCCATTCCGTGCGAGCCGTATGTGGCGAACCCGGTGCTGACGCGCGCGCTCGACCGCATCTTCATTCTGCACGCCGACCACGAGCAGAACGCCTCCACCTCGACGGTGCGCCTCGCCGGCTCTTCTGGCGCCAACCCGTTTGCCTGCATCGCCGCCGGCATCGCCTGCCTGTGGGGCCCCGCGCACGGCGGCGCCAACGAGGCGGCGCTCAACATGCTGAAGGAGATCGGCACCGTCGACCGCATCCCCGAGTACATCAAGATGGCGAAGGACAAGAATTCCGGTTTCCGCCTGATGGGCTTCGGCCACCGCGTCTACAAGAACTACGATCCGCGCGCCAAGGTGATGCAGAAGACCTGCCACGAGGTGCTCGACGCGCTCGGCGTCCGCGACGAGCCGCTTCTCGCCGTCGCCATGGAGCTGGAGCGCATCGCGCTGCAGGACGACTACTTCATCGAGAAGAAGCTCTATCCCAACATCGACTTCTACTCGGGCATCACGCTGCGCGCGCTCGGCTTCCCCGTGTCGATGTTCACGGTGTTGTTCGCCATCGCCCGCACGGTCGGCTGGATCGCCCAGTGGAAGGAAATGATCGAGGATCCCGAGCAGCGCATCGGCCGTCCGCGCCAGCTCTACATGGGGGCAACCGAGCGCAACTTCGTGCCCATAGATCAGCGCAGCTGATCGCCAAGTCCACTCATTAGGGCACGACCGGCGGCCAGCAGCTTCACGCTGCTGGCCGTTTTCACGCGTGGCGGCGACCGTGCGCTGCATAACCGAGGACGATCTCGGCAGCGGCGTCGCTCGGCGTGCCATTGTCGATCAGCATCTTGTGCGGGATGCGCGCCAGCGCCGCGAGTTGCGCACGGCGCTCGGCAGTGTCGCGCAGCAACAGCTCGACCGCGGCGGCGAGCTTGTCGGGGGTGCAGTCCTCCTGCAGCAGCTCGGGGAAAGCGTTCTCCTCGAGCACCAGGTTGGCGAGCACGACCGACGGCACGTTGAGCAGGAACCGCATGCGCGCCGACAGCGTATCGACCTTGTAGGCGACGACCATCGGCGTGCCGGCGATGGCCAGCTGCAGCGTCACCGTGCCCGAGGCCGCCAGCGCCGCGTGCGCCAGCTTGAAGGCGCGGAACTTGTCGTCCTCTCCCTCGACGAGATGCGGCTTCACCGTCCACGACTGCATCTGCCGCTCGACCAGCGCACGCACGTGCGGCACCACCGGAATGATGACTTGCGGGCGGATGCGGCGCGCGTGCAGCCGCTCCAGGGCTTCGCCGAACGGCTGCATGAGGTGGGCGACCTCCGACGTGCGGCTGCCAGGCAGCACGACGAGAACGAGACGGCCGGGATCGAGTTGCAGGCGTTCGACCAGTGGCATCGGATCGAGATCGTCCAGCCAGTCGAGCCGCTCGATCAGCGGGTGCCCGACGTAGGTTGTCGGCGGGCCGCCGAGGCGCTGGTGCGCGGCCGGCTCGAACGGCAACAACGCCATGACGTGATCGACGTAGGCGCGCATCTTGCGCGCCCGCCCGGGACGCCACGCCCAAACACTCGGCGACACGTAATCGATGATCGGGATGTTGGGCGCGCGCTTGCGGATGCGCTTGGCGATGGGATGCGTGAACTCGGGGGAATCGATGATGACGACGGCGTCGGGCTCGGCGGCGACCGCCGCATCGACGGTGCGGTAGACGCGCGACATGATGCGCGGCAGGCGCGCCAGGATGGACGGGATGCCCATGACCGCCACGTCGGCGAGCGGGAACTGCGAAGCCAGGCCGGCGCGCTCCATGTCCTCTCCGCCGACGCCGAGGAAGTGGATGCGCCCCTTGCATTGCGCGGTGAGCGCGTTCATCAGCTTGCCGCCCAGCGCATCGCCGGAATGCTCGCCGGCGACGAGGAAAATGCGCAGGTCGTCGCGGCCGGCGGCGGGGCCGCCCTTGCCGATGCGGCCCGTCGTCGGCGCGCGGGCGCCGGCGGCGCGATCGGTGAGGCTCATGGCATGCCTCCCGTCGGCGCGGCGAAGAGGAACAATCCGTTGCGGTCGGCGAGCGCGATCCCGTGCGCCAGATCGCCCGGCGTCCGCCCGATAACCGCGATGCCGGCGAGGTGCGCCGCGGCGGCCGCGGATATGACCGAGGCAAGGTCGGCGGCGACCGCCTCGGAGACGACGGCGACGGCGGAGCGTCGCGCCCACCGGCGCCGGCCCCACTGGCGCAGGCTGCCGGAGCGGGCGATGAGCGAAGCGACGCCTTCGCCGCACTCGATGCACAGCACATGGCCGCGGTCGATGACGATACCGCCACTGTCGCGAAACGGCTTCAAGGCGTGCAGCAACGCCGCGCCGTGCGCCGCATCGGCGAGCTGCCGTGGTTCCGCCGCCTTGGCCCCGACCTTGACGAAGGGCGGCGCGAAAGCGAACGGCGCGGCGGAAGCAATCGCGGCGCCGCGATCGAGCACACCCTGTACGAACAGGCCGCCGGCATCGGCGCTGCGCACCAGCTCGGCGCGATCGAGCGCGATGGCGCCCTTGGCGAGCACGGCGACGCCGCGCAACCCGGCCTCAAGCGCGCGCACGACCGTGCCCGGGCCGATGGCCGGCATGTCGACGCGCATCTCCTGGCGCGGCTTGGGGCGCTTGACCAGCACGCCGCGACGGCGACCGACGCCGCCCTCCGGCTGGCGACGCTGCAAGGCGAGCCGCGCCAACATGGCGTCGGTGTTCTCGGCGCCTTCGATGGCCTCGATGCGCCCGTCGGTGACGACCACCGCCTGTCCGACATCGAACGGGCCGAGCGCGCGCACGACGTCGAAGCCGCGCGCGATGTCGACCATCTCGTTCGCCTCGGCCTGCATCGCGCCGAGCGGACCATCGCCGACGAGCAGCGAGGGCAGCACGTCGATAGGCGAGACGACCTTGAAGCCCTTGCTTTCGAAGAAGCGCACGACGCCGCTCAGCACGCCATCGTCGCCCGTGGTGGCGACGACGCGCGCTATGGCCGGCAGGTTGAGAAAGAAACCGAGGTCCGGCTTGATGGCGCCGAGATCGGGCCGGCGCACCGAGCCGACGATGACCATCTCGGTGACCCCGGCGTTGCGCAGCGCCTGCAGCATGCCGCCGATCTGCGCCCAGCCCACCTTGGTGAGCGGGAAGTCGCTCAGATCGCGGTCGCCTTCGCCGATGATGGAAACGATATGCACGGCTCCGCCACCCGCCTTGACGTGCTCGGCTATCTCGCGCGGCAGGCTGCCGCCGCCCGCCACGATGCCGACGACACGCGCTGTACCCGACATACTAGTGTCCTCGATCGCGAAATTCGTCGTCTCATGCCGCAAGTGTCGACGAATTTCGCGATCTGAAGGACACGAGTGGACTCAAGTTGGCAGTGTGATTCAGATCGAGAAGTCCGCTTCTCGACCTAGCCGCAACGGATGTGGCGGGCTTCTCGATCATCACACTGCCTCAAGCCTCGGCCGCTTCTTTCGGCGTGCATAGGCTGCGCTTGCCGCCGGCGCGAATGAACTCGAGTATCTCCTGCACGATCGGCTGCCCGGCGAACTCCTGGGCGACATCGGCCGTGCGCTCCGCCAGCGTGCCTTCGGCGGCGAACAGCAGGCGGTAGGCGCGGCGCAGATCGTGGATGTCGGCGCGCGAGAAGCCCCGGCGCTGCAGGCCGACGATGTTGAGCCCCGACAGGTGCGCGCGATTGCCGAGCGCCATGCCGTAGGGAATGAGGTCGTTCTCGAGGCCCGACATGCCGCCGAGGAAGGAGTGCGCGCCGACGCGGGCGAACTGGATCACCGCGGCGCCGCCGCCGACGATGGCGAAATCGCCCACGTTGCAATGCCCCGCCAGCATGACGTTGTTGGAGAAGATGACGTTGCTGCCGACGTGGCAGTCGTGGCCGACGTGCGAGTTGGCGAGAAAGGCGCAGTGGTTGCCGATGGTCGTCGACATGCCGCCGCCCTCGGTGCCCGGGTTGAGGGTGACGCCCTCGCGGATCATGCAGTCGGCGCCGACGCTGAGCGTCGAAGGCTCGCCGTGATACTTCAGATCCTGCGGCTGATTGCCGATGGAGGCGAACGGGAAGATGCGCGTGCGTGCACCGATGGTCGTGCGCCCGGCGACGACCACGTGGCTCAGCAGCTCGACACCGTCGCCCAGCGTGACATCAGGACCGATCACGCAATAGGGACCGATCTTTACGCCTTCGCCGAACTTGGCGCCCGCCTCGATGACCGCCGTCGGGTGGGCGCGCATCTCACCCATGTTTGCCAGCCGCGAACGCCTTTGCCTCGGCGGTGTCGGCGAGCATGGCGCTGACCTCGGCTTCGGCTGCGACCTTACCGTCGACCCGCGCTTCGCCGTAGAAGCGCCAGACACGGCCGCGGTTGCGGATCTTGCGCACGTGGTAGTGGAGTTGATCGCCCGGCAGCACCGGCTTGCGGAACTTGGCGCGGTCGATGGCCATGAAGTAGACGAGCTCGGCCCTGTAGTTCTCGCCGAGGCTGTGCACACACAGCGCTCCGGCCGTCTGCGCCAGGCCTTCGATGATGAGCACGCCGGGCATCACCGGATACTGCGGGAAGTGGCCCTGGAAGAACGGCTCGTTGATGGTGACGTTCTTGACGCCGATGCAGCTCTTGTCGCCGTCCATGTCGTAGATGCGGTCGAGCATCAGGAACGGATAGCGATGCGGCAACAGCTTGAGGACGCGGATGATGTCCGCGGTGTCGAGCCCCGACTTCGCTTTGGTTTCAGCCATGTCGTTCATGTTACTTCGACCCTCTACTCTGCCGGCGCTCGGCGCCCGACACATATGCGCAACTAGCCCTCGTCCGCATCATCCTTGTCGCCGCGCTTGACCATGCGGGCGAGATAGGCGGACTCGCGGGCCCACTGGCTCAGAGGGCGCCCCGGCGTCCCGCCGATGCGGGCCCCCGGCGCAACATCCTTGGTCGGGTGGGCGGTGCCCGCAATCTGGGCGCCGGCGCCGATCTTGATGTGGCCCACTGCACCCGACTGGCCACCCATGACGACGAAATCGCCGAGCTCGGTAGAACCCGAGACACCGCTTTGGGCAACCAGCACGCAATGCCTGCCAATCACGGCGTTGTGCCCGATTTGGACGAGATTATCAATTTTCGTGCCCTCGCCGATGATCGTGTCCTTAAGGGCGCCCCGATCGACGGTCGAATTGGCGCCGATTTCCACGTCATCCTGGATAATCACCCGGCCGATCTGCGGCACCTTCAGGTGCCCGCGGGCGCTCATGGCGAAGCCGAAGCCGTCCTGGCCGATGCGCACGCCCGAATGGATAATGACCCGGTCGCCAACCAGGGCATGGGCAATGGTCGCCAGGGGGCCGATGTGGCTGTCGCGGCCGATGGTGACACGGTAGCCGATCACGGCGCCGGCGGCGATGCGCGTGCCGCGCCCGATGCGGGCCTCGGCGGCGATAACGGCCCCGGGCTCGACGATGACACCCTCCTCCAGCTCGGCCGAGGGGTCGATCAACTCCCGGCCACCGCCGGGAGCGGTCTGCATGTGGCGCGAGTCCGGGTAGAACAGCATCAGCGCCTGCGCGAACCCGCGATAGGGATCGGGGGTGACGAGCCTTCCGGTTGTAGGGGAACGCGCTCGGCGAAGACAGGCAACACCAGGCAGGCGCCGGCGTGGGTCGCTTTCAGGCGGTCGGCATACTTGCGATTATTGAAGAACGTGAGGTCGCGCGGGCCCGCATCCGTGAGGGTGCGCACGTCCTCGATCATGGTCTCCGCGGCGGCGGACCCTGGCGCCAGCTCCGCGCCTGTCGCCTTGGCGACGTCCGCCAAGGTGAACGGCCCGGCCCGTTTGAAGAATCCGGGATGCTCCATGCCTCGCTCCATTTTTGCTTGGCGATGCACGGAGGCCGCCCTCCGCTACGCGTACGGAGGTCTTCTTAGCACCGAATGCGCGGCGATTAGAACTTCGTCGCCGCGCCGAAGCGGAAGATCTGCTCGTCGTCGTAGGTCTCTTTGCTGAGAACCTTGGCGAGATCCATGCGGATCGGACCGACCGGCGAGGCCCACATCAAGCTGGCGCCGACCGACGAGCGGATGGACGAGCTGTCCTGCAAGCAGGCTTGCGCCGTCGACGGCGCACGATCCGAGGAGTGACTGCGCACTCCCGCCGGCATTCCATAGCGAGCCGGCGTCGGCAAACACGGCGCCGGAGATGCCCAGGTCATCCGGCACGAACGGAATGGGGAAGCGGACTTCCGCCGTCGTCGCCCAGTACATGGCGCCGCCGAGCGCGTCGCCCGTGCTTATGTCGCGCGGACCGTAGCCGGCGCGGTCGAAGCCGCGCACCGTCTCACCACCCTTGAAGAACAGGTCGATCAGGCGAACGTCCTCACCGCCCCAGCCGTTGATCGAGCCACCGATGGCGCGGGCGACGAAGGTGATGTTGTCGGTGATCGGGTAATAGCCGCGCGCTTCGGCCGCGAAGCTGATGTACTGCACGTCGCCGCCGAGACCGGCGAAGTCGGTGCCCGCCTGGAACCACAGACCCTTGGTCGGGTTCTTGGCGTCGTTGCGCAGGTCGTAGGTGAGCGTCGTGCCGACCAACGAGGTGTACGACGTACCCGTCGGCGTCCTGGATGGCCAACGAAGCGCCCGGGACCACGTCGAAGATCTCGTCGCGCGAGACCGTGTAGTTGGTCTGCAT
The DNA here is from genome assembly GCA_963812795.1 of uncultured Alphaproteobacteria bacterium. Lineage (GTDB taxonomy): Bacteria > Pseudomonadota > Alphaproteobacteria > Rhizobiales > Hyphomicrobiaceae > Hyphomicrobium_A. The sequence goes on from CAWEWG010000012.1 coordinate 97,824, forward strand.
CCACAGTTTCTCGGACAGCGGGAAGCCGAGGCGCACGCTGCCGCCCGTACGACGGCTGTTGAAGCCCGACTGGCTGCTCTGATCGACCTCCTTGTGGAAGAGGTCGAAGCCGGCCGCGAGGTTGCGGTCGAGGAAACGCGGCTCGGTGAAGCTGAGGTTCACCTGCAAGCGCTCGAGCGAGCCGGAAAGCTGCAGGCGCAGGAACTGGCCGTTGCCCATCAGGTTGCGCTCGGTGATGCTCACATCGCCGATGACGCCTTCAGCCGTCGAGTAGCCGGCGCCGAAGGACAGCTCGCCCGTCGAATTTTCGACCAGCTCCACGTCGAGCACGACGCGATCCTGGGCGCTGCCGGGGCGGCGCTTCACTTCCACGTTCTTGAACAGGCCGAGATTGGTCAGGCGCTTCTTCGCCTGATCGACCATCAGCGGGTTGTATGCGTCGCCCTCGGCCACCTTGAACTCGCGCCGGATGACGTAGTCCTTGGTGCGCGTGTTGCCGGAGATGTTGATGCGCTCGACGTAGATGCGCGGGCCTTCTTCGATGACGTAGTTGAGCGAGATCTTGCGCGTCACCGGGTCGGGCACGGCCTGCGGGCGAACGCGCGCGAAGGCATATCCATCGTCCGACACCGCCGAGGTCAGCTTCTCGACCGATTTGTCGATGAGGTTGGCGTTGTAGGTGTCGCCCTCGTCGGTGAGGAGATCGCTCTTGAACTTACCCGGCTCGATGGCCGCAACCGTGCTTTCGATGTTGATGCCGCCGAACTCGTAAGCTTCGCCTTCCTCGATCGAGTAGGTGATGAAGAAGCCCGAGCCGTCACGATCGAGCTCGGCGTTGGCGGCCGTCACTTGCACGTCGGCATAGCCGTTCTTCAGGTAGTACTGGCGGATGAGCTCGCGATCGAGGCTCATGCGGTCGGGATCGTAGACGGCGGTGCCCTTGAGGAAGTCGAACCAGCCCTTCTCGGTCGTCGATACGACGTCGCGCAATTGGCTGTCGGAGAAGGCGTGGTTGCCGACGAAGTGGATGCCCTTCACCTTGGTGGCGGCGCCTTCGTTGATCTCGAAGACGAGGTTCACGCGGTCCTGCTCGAGCTCGATGATCTTCGGCTCGATGGTGGCGGCGTAGCGGCCCTGGCGGCGGTAGACGTCGAGCACGCGCTGCACGTCGGCCTGGACGCGGGCGCGGGTAAACACCGAGCGCGGCTTCAACTGCACTTCGTTGCGTATCGTCTCGGTGTCGATCTCGCTGTTACCTTCGAAGGCAACCTGGTTGATCACGGGGTTCTCGACGACGGTGACGATGATGTCGGCGCCGGAGCGGTCGACACGCACGTCGGAGAACAGACCCGTGGCGAACAGCGCCTTGATGGAGCCGTCAACCTTGGCGGCGTCGTAGGCGTCGCCGACGGAGAATTGGAGGTAGGAGCGAACCGTCTCCGGCTCGACGCGCCGGTTGCCCGTCACGTTGATGGCGCGAATTGAGGCACCCTGGGCTTGGGCACTTATGGAGAACAACACGCCGCTGACGCACGTCATCCCCGATGAGATGACCGCCAGTAGCATCAGAAGGCGACAGACTCTCACCGCAATGGCTGGAACTAGAGGCATTCGTGACTATGCCCTCGATGTGCCGAATTCCCCCTCGGTTTGCGGGCCCCGTCGGCTTCGGGCCACCGCACCGTAATGACTAACACGCGCGCTCCGGAATCTGCCTACTAGGCCTGATTCTTCTTGTTAGCGCACCCCCTGTGTAAATCCGTTCTTAACGATTCAAAGGAGCCCGTGGAAGTGGCAAGATTACGTCACTGAATCCATTTCAGCCGGCCCCGGTCCATCCCCGCCACACCCGCAATAAATCGTTCAAATTCACGTACACCATGAGCATCAGGACCAGGGCGACACCGATCTGGAATCCGATCTCCTGCATGCGCCGGCTCATGGGTCGCCGGAGCACCCCTTCGATGGCGTAATAAACAAGATGTCCACCGTCTAGCACCGGGATCGGCAGCAGGTTCAGGAAGCCGATATTGGCCGAGATGAAGGCGATCCAGCGCAGCATCGGCTCGATACCGCCTTCCGCCACCTTGGCGGTGACCTGCGCCATGAGGATCGGGCCGCCCATCTGGTCGGCCGCCTGGCGCTGCGTGATGATGTCGCCGATGCCCTGCAGGGTATGCGCGATATTCGTGTAGGTTTCGCGCACACCGAGCCGTAAGGCCTCGAAAATGCCTACGGATTTCGCCTGCTGGTAGCCCGCCGTGGTGGCCGGCGAGATGCCGATCAGGCCGCGCCGGAAGGTGCCGCCGAAGGTATCGGGCTGCTCGCGCACCTCGGGCGTGACCTCGACCGACAGCTTCTCGCCGCCGCGATCGAGATTGAAGCGCAAGGGACGGCCGCCATTCATGCCGACGATGCGCTGGACGTCCTCGAACCCTTCGACCGTCCAGCCATCGATGCCGGTGATCACGTCGCCGGGCCTGAGGCCGGCGGCCGCGGCCGGCATGCCCGCCTTCACCTCACCCACGGTGGGGGTGATCGTGCGCACCCCGTAGGTGGCATTGACGGCGGCGTAAACCATTACCGCCAATATGAAATTTGCTAGCGGGCCGGCGGCGACCACGGCCGCGCGCTGCCACAGCGGCTTGTTCTGGAAGGCCCCCTTGCGCTCCGCGTCGGTCATGCGCTCGAGCGCGTCCGCGGAAGGCTGGCTGGCGGCATTCTCATCGTCGACGAACTTCACGTAGCCGCCGAGCGGGATCCAGGCAAAGCGCCAGCGCGTGCCCTTGCGGTCGGTGAAGCCGAAGATCTCTTTGCCAAAGCCGATCGAGAACGTCTTGACCGTCACGCCGCACCAGCGCGCGACGATGAAATGCCCGAACTCGTGGACGAAAACCACGACGGTCAGCACCAAGAGGAACTGCAGGATGGTCAGAAGCACCCCGGGGGTCGAGGTGACGAGGTTCGCCAGCGTCAGCATCGGTCTCCTATCGGCCGAGGGTCATGCGGGGGTCGAGCCGCTATAAGCCCGCGTATCCATTGATGATCCGTGAGAAAAACGGCAATTTCGGCGCTCATCCCCAGCTGTTGCGGGTCGTCCGCCTACACATAGCGACCAAGCATCGATTGTGCCAGACGGCGAGCCTCGGCGACGGCGGCGAGGATATCGCCGAGCGTGTTGGCCGGGGCGATCAGCCCGCGACCCTGCGCCGCCTCGAGGGTATCGGCGGCGTTGCGGGCAATATCGAGAAAACCGATGCGCCGAGCAAGGAAGGCCTCCACCGCCACCTCGTTGGCGGCGCTGAGGATCGCCGGCGCCGTGCCGCCCAGCCCGAGGGCGTCGCGGGCGATGGTTAACGCCGGAAAGCGCAGCTCGTCGGGCGCTTCGAAGCTCAGGCTGCCGATGGCGGCGAGGTCGAGGCGCGGCGTCGGCGTCGTCATGCGCAGCGGCCATGACAGCGCCAGGGCGATGGGCGTGCGCATGTCGGGGCACGCCATCTGGGCGAGAACCGAGCCATCCGTGTAGCTGACGAGGCAGTGCACGATCGACTGGGGATGGATGACGACGCCGAGTTGCCCGGCGCTGACCGGGAACAGGTGATAGGCCTCGATCAGCTCCAGCCCCTTGTTCATCAAGGTCGCGGAATCGATGGTGATCTTGGCGCCCATCGACCAGTTGGGATGGCGCAGCGCCTGCTCCGGCGTCGCCTCCCGCAACTGCTCCAGGCTCCAGGTGCGGAACGGCCCGCCCGAAGCGGTGAGGACAATGCGCTCGATACTCTCGGGCGCCGCCCCGGCCAGCGCCTGCAGGCAGGCGGAGTGCTCGCTGTCGACGGGCAGCAGCTCGGTGCCGGCATCGGCGACGGCGGCCATGAACACGTCGCCGGCGGAGACGAGGCACTCCTTGTTGGCCAAGGCGACCCGCCGTCCTTGGCGTGCCGCTTCGAAGGTCGGCTCGAGCCCGGCGGCGCCGACGATGGCGGCCATGACGCAATCGGCGGGCTCCGCCGCGGCAGCAATGACCGCCGCGGGGCCGGCGGCCGCCTCGATGCCGGAGCCGGCGAGCGCCGACCGCAACTCTTCGAAGAGTGCCGGATCGCCGATCACGGCGAGACGGGCGCGGGTGGCGCGCGCCGCCTCCGCCAGCGCCGCGACATTGCTCTGCGCGGTGAGCGCGACGATCTCGAAGGCCTCGGGGTTGCGCTGCACGAGGTCAAGCGTGCTCTTGCCGATGGAGCCGGTCGCACCGAGCACCGTCAGCGAGCGGCGCGCCACGCCGGCGCCGTTGGTCGGCGAGACGGCGGCCGCAACTGTCTTCGCCATCCCCGCTCGCGGGCCTCTGCGTGGCGCTTGCATCTAGACGCCGAACAAGAGGGCGCGCGCGGGTGCGTGCGGATCGATGGCGAGCGCCAGCAGCGCGGCGGCGACAGCTGCGGCGACGATGCTGTCCATGCGGTCCATGAAGCCGCCATGGCCGGGGATGAGATCGCTCGCATCCTTGAGGTTGAACAATCGCTTCAGCGCCGATTCCGCCAGGTCGCCGGCCTGCGCGACGAAGGCCAGCGCCACCCCGACGAGGATGAGCCGCAGGGGGGCGACCTCGGGCTCGAGCACGGCGAATATCGCGCCGGCGGCGGCGCCGGCGGTGAGCGCACCGGCAAAGCCCGCCCATGTCTTGTTGGGCGATACGCGCGGCCATAGCTTGGGCCCGCCGATGCTACGCCCGGCGGCGTAAGCGGCCGTGTCGGACGCCCAGACGACGGCGAAGACGAACAGCACGGCCGTAAAGCCGAAGGGCTCGTCGCTACGCAGCCATAGCAGCGCCACGGCCGGCAGGCCGACGTAGAATACGCCGAGCCCCGACAGCCGGGCGCCGCGCCCGATATAGAGCGGGATGAGCGTGATGGCGGCGATGACGAGCACGGCGAGCGCGAGCGCAGCATAGCCGGCGGCGGCAAGCACGATCGCGGCGGTCACGCCAATGGCATGCAGGAAAAACCCGAGGTCGAAGGTGGCGCCGCGCACCAGGCGCCCCCACTCCCAACTGATCACCAGCGCGCAGACGAGGATGAGCAGCGCGAAGGGCAGCGGCCCGGCGTAGGTGAGCAGAAACGCGACCGTCGCCAGCACGGCGCCGGAGATCAGCCGCAGCTTCAGGTTGCTCGACAGCCAGGGCGTACTGCCGCCGTCCGTCTCGGAAGCCACCACGTTGTCGGGCATGGCTTCCCTCACATGATCGATTGCTTGGAGCGGCCGCCGAAGCGGCGCTCGCGCTCGCGGAAGCGGGCGATGGCTTCCTCGAGCAGCTCGCGGCCGAAGTCCGGCCAGTAGGCGTCGAGAAACACGAACTCCGTATAGGCGCACTGCCAGAGCAGGAAGTTGGAGATGCGCATCTCGCCGCTGGTGCGGATGAGCAAATCGGGATCGGGGATGCCGGCCGTATCGAGCGCGCCCGACAGTGCGCCAACGTCGATGTCCTGCGGCTTCATCGTGCCGGCGGCGACCTTCTCGGCGAGCGCGCGCGCCGCCTTGGCGATTTCGGCGCGAGCGCCGTAGTTGAAGGCGATGACGAGGTTGATCGCCTGGTTATCGCGCGTCAGCTCCACCGCCTCGTCGATGAGCGTCATCAACTCGGATTCGACGTTCGTGCGCTCGCCGATGACGCGGATCTTGACGCCGTTCTGGTGCAGCTCGGCGAGGTCGCGGCGGATGAAGCGCTTCATCAGCCCCATGAGATCGTCGATCTCGTCGGCCGGCCGCGACCAGTTCTCGGACGAGAAGCTGTAGAGCGTCAGGTAGGGAATGCCGAGCTCGATCGCCGCGCGCACCGTGCGGCGCACTGCGTCGACGCCGTTGCGATGACCGACGGCGCGTGGCAGCCCGTGCTTGCTGGCCCAGCGCCCGTTTCCGTCCATGATGATGGCGACGTGACGCGGCGGGGCGTCGGCACGCTCGGGCGCGGCTGGCTGCTGCTTGGTGTCCGTCACCGGGGCGAGGCTTTCGGTTGCATGGGGCGCGACACCGAGAATAGCGGCAATGCCGCCGTTCTCAAAGGCTTCAGACCTTGTGGATCTCGGCCTCTTTGACGGCCAGGGTCTCGTCGATCTCCTTAATCAGCTTGTCGGTCAGCTCCTGCACCTTGGCGGAGGATTTGTGGTGGTCGTCCTGGCTCATCTTGCCGTCCTTCTCCAGCTTCTTGAGAAGATCCATGCCCTCGCGGCGTACATTGCGCACGGCGACGCGGCCATGCTCGGCGTACTTGTGGGCGAGTTTGGCGAGCTCGGTGCGGCGGTCGGCGGTGAGCATCGGGATCGGCAGCCGAAGCAGGGCGCCGTCGATGATCGGGTTCAATCCGAGGTTCGCCTCGCGGATCGCCTTGTCGACGGCCTGCACGTTGCTCTTGTCCCAGACCATCACCGAGATGGTGCGCGGCTCAGGCACCGACACGGTCGCCACCTGATTGATCGGCATCTTCGAGCCGTAGACGCTGACCTGGATCGGATCGAGCAGGTGGGCGCTGGCGCGGCCGGTGCGCAAGCCCGACAGCTCGCGCTTCAGTACTTCCATGGAGCCGCGCATGCGGCGTTCCATATCGTTGATGTCAAACGAACCGCTGGCCATGGTGGTCTCCTTCGGCGCTGCGGGCGGGAGCGCGTGCGGCCGCCGCGAGCGTGGCAGTCAAACATGATCGCCGACAGGCGCTAACGGCCGGTGCCGCTCACTCGATGACGGTCGCGCGTCCATTGCCGCGCAGCACTTTCAGCAAGTTGCCCGGCTGGTCGATCGAGAAGACAATTACCGGAAGTCCGTTATCCCGAGCAAGGGCGATTGCCGCGCCGTCCATCACCTTGAGATCGCGCGACAAAACCTCGGCATAGCCGAGCCGGTCGTAACGCTTGGCGGCGGGGTTCTTGCGCGGATCGCTGTCGTAGACGCCGTCGACCTGGGTGGCCTTGGCCACCACCTGGCAGTCCATCTCGATGGCGCGCAGCGTCGCGGCGGTGTCGGTGGTGAAGAACGGGTTGCCGGTGCCGGCGGCGAAGATGACGACGCGGCCCGACCCCATATGGTGCAGCGCCTTGGGGCGCACGTAGCTCTCGCACACCGTCGGCATGGGGATGGCGGACAAGACGCGCGCCGGCACTTTGGCATTCTCCAGCGCGTTCTGCAGGGCGAGGGCGTTCATCACCGTCGCCAGCATGCCCATGTAGTCGGCAGTGGCGCGCTCCATGCCCTTGGCGGCCGCGGCAAGGCCGCGAAAGATATTGCCGCCGCCGACGACGATGGAGATCTGTGCACCGGCGGCAATGGCTTCGGCGATGTCGCGGGCGAGGCGTTCGGCGACGGCCATGTCGATGCCGAAGTCGCCCTTGCCCATCAGGGCTTCACCGGAGAGCTTGAGCAGCACTCGCTGATAGAGCAGTCCGGATGCTCCTGCCCCAGTCGTGGCAGCCATAACCGCCTCCTCGTTCCGCCGCGGTTGGCCGGGGCGCCGCAGGCCGGCCGGCCGCTCTAAGTAGCACACGACGGGGATTTGCCTAGAGCGCGCCCCTTGCCAGGGCGCGCTCCGGTTTCGTTGACTAGTTGGAGGCTCCGACCGCCGCGGCAACCTCGGCGGCGAAGTCGTCTTCCTTCTTCTCGATGCCCTCGCCCAGCGCGAAGCGCACAAAGCCGGTGAGCTTGATGGGGCCGCCCACCTTGCCTTCGGCGTCCTTGAGGGCCTGCGTCACGCTCTTGGAAGGATCGTGGATGTAGACCTGCTCCAGCAGACAGTTGTCCTTGCCGTAGCTTTTGAGGCCGCTGGCGACGATCTTCTCGATCACCTGCGGGGGCTTGCCCTGGTTCTTGTCGGCGAGGATCGCCTTCTCGCGCGCCAGCGTCTCGGCCGGCACGCCGGCGAGATCGAGGGCAACGGGATTGGTGGCGGCGACATGCATGGCGAGCTGGCGGGCGAGAGCTCCGAGCTCGTCGGTGTTCTTGCCGGAAGATTTCGAGCGCCACGAGCACGCCGATCTTGCCGAGGCCGGGGGCCACCTGGCTATGCACGTAGGAGCCGACGACACCCTCGGGCACCTGCAGCGTCGCCGTGCGGCGCAAGCTCATGTTCTCGCCGATGGTGGCGATCAGCTCCTTCACCTGGTCCTCGACGGTGATCTTCTTGCCGGGATAGGTCGTGGCCAGCAGCTTGGCGACGTCGCCGCCGGCCTTGCCGGCCAGCGCGGCGATGTTCGTCACCATTTCCTGGAACTGCTCGTTGCGGGCGACGAAGTCGGTCTCCGAGTTGACCTCGACGACCGAGCCGGACTTGCCCGCCACGTTGATGCCGATGAGGCCCTCGGCGGCAATGCGCCCGGCCTTCTTGGCGGCCTTCGACAGACCCTTCTTGCGCAGCCAGTCGATGGCGGCCTCGATGTCGCCTTTGACCTCGGTGAGGGCCGCCTTGCAGTCCATCATGCCGGCGCCGGTCTTGTCGCGCAGTTCCTTCACGAGACTCGCGGAAATCGTCATGTCTCAGCTCATTGCTTGGCAGGCGCGTCGTGGCGCCCGCGGGTTGACTGGAGGCCGAAGCCGCCGCCGCAGCGGCAGCCTTCTTAGACGGCCCTCGCCTCGACCAGCTTCTTGGCCTGCTCGGTCCACTTCTCGGTCTCGATCTGACCCTTGAGCCTCAGCTTGCGATCGAGGGCGCCGGTCTGCTCGGCGTCGAGATCGGCGATCTGCCAGTAGTGGAACACGCCCGCGTCGTTGAGGCGCTGCTCGAGCTTCGGCGTGATGCCGGTGATCCGCTTCAGGTCGTCGGGCTCGCCACGCGCGGCCTCGATGCCCTTGAACACGGCCGGCAGCGCCTCGGCGGGCGGCGACTCGGAAGCACCGACGTCAACGCCGGACGACGACTGGCTGCGCTCCAGGCCATCGAGCGCGGCGCGTGCGATGAGATCGCAATACAGCGTGATGGCGCGGCCGGCGTCGTCGTTGCCCGGAATCGGGAAGTCGATGCCGTCCGGATCGCAGTTGGTGTCGACGATGGCGACGATCGGAATGCCCAGCTTGCGGGCTTCCTGGATGGCGATGCTCTCCTTGTTCGTGTCGATGACGAACAAGAGGTCGGGCGTGCCGCCCATGTCCTTGATGCCGCCGAGAGCCTGGTTCAGCTTCTCGCGCTCGCGCGTCAGCGTCAGCACCTCTTTCTTGGTGCGGCCCTGCGGGTCGGCGAGAATGTCGTCGAGCTGGCGCAGACGGCGGATCGACTGGGAGATGGTCTTCCAGTTGGTCAGCGTGCCGCCGAACCAGCGATGATTGATGAAGTACTGGGCGCTGCGTTTGGCACTGTCGGCGATCGAATCCGAGGCCTGACGCTTGGTCGCCACGTACAGCACGCGGCCGCCATTGGCGACGGTATCGGAGATCTTGACCAGCGCCTGATGCAGCATCGGCGTCGTCTGCGTCAGATCGATAATATGGATGTTGTTGCGGGCGCCATAGATGAAGGGCGCCATCTTGGGATTCCAGCGATGCGACTGGTGACCGAAGTGCACGCCAGCTTCCAAAAGCTGACGCATGTTGAACGCGGGAAGCGCCATGGGGTAGTCCTTTTCCGGTTGTTCCTCCGTGAACCCGAGAGAAGACGGGGTTACCGTCCACCGGAGCGCAGGGCGGGGCTTTTAATCCACCCGGCGCGAGGTTCACGTGTGAGATGGCGCGCTTATAGTGTCTACACCCAGAAATGACAAGGTCGGCCCCGCCTGAGCTATCGCTAAGGCCGCCGGGGGCGGGAAAGTCGCATGAGCAACAGAGAAATCAACGTCAGGGCGCTGCAGCTCGGCGAGCGCATCGAAGTCAAGGGGCTGGAGCGCGAGGACGCCTTCTCCAGCGTCCCCCTCGCCTTCCGCACCAGCGGCGAGGGCATCGCCGTCCTCTTCAAGTCGGGCGCCGCGGTGTTCATCGGCATGAACCCGGTCGACGAGGAGGCGCTGATCCGCGGCCTTGCCGAGCGTATCATCGAGCCGCTGGTCGAGCGCGAGACGGAGACCGTGCGGCTGATCGTCAAGTCGGACGAGGACGCCACGCTGTCTCCCTCGGGCGACCTGCAGATCAAGTCAGCCGATAACGACCGGCTGCTGCTCGTCGCCGAGGCGCTGGCGATGAGCGTCGCCTTCGCCTACGACGAGCGGCGCATCGCCGTCGCCTTCGACCGCATCGAGGAAATCGCCAAGACGCTGCAGAAGCGGCATCTGCCGCGCAGCCCGCAGGGCGACCTCTTGGAGCAAATCGGCGAAGCGTTGCTGATCCAGCAGCGGCTCGCGGTGCGCGTCGACCTCGACGACAAGCCCGACGTGTTGTGGGACCATCCGGAGCTGGAGCGCTTCTGGGCGCGCCTCGTCGACGAATACGACCTGACGCAGCGCGGCCTTGCCATCTCGCGCAAGCTGGACGTGATCCGCGGCACCGCCGATACGCTCGTCGATCTCTTCGCGACGCGCACCAGCCACCGGCTGGAGTGGTACATCATCGCCCTGATCGGCATCGAGATCGGCCTCAGCCTCTACGATCGCTTCCTGAAGTAGGCGACAGGAGCTTCGACAAGCTTCGTGTGCGGGGAGCTTGAGTGAGCTTCTGGCCCGCGAAGCGGGCAAGGGCGCAAGGCGCCCCGGCGCGAGCGCCGGCCATCAGCTCGCGCCATGCTCGCCGCATGCAAAGCCTCTTTCAGCTCGTGTCAGGCACTATTAACGCGTCAACTCGGCGCGCTGATCCTTGGCGCGGCGCGGATGCGGCACCGGCATGTTGTCCGGCCGATCGGCACGGCTCGTGGCGCTGTTGATCGGCAGGCACCCCTTGAAGCGGTCGGCGGCCTGCTCCGAGACGATGGCGATGGCGGTGAAGCCCTTGCTACTCCACTCCTGCAGCACGGTGATGCGCTCTTCCGGCATGCCGATGCGGGCGTTGGTGCCGGCTTCGGCACCGTCCCAGACGTGGACGAAGATGCACGAGCCGGCCTTGGCGCCGCGCCGCGCCGGATAGTCGACCATCAGGCCGCGCCGCAGACCCGGCACCGCCGACATGTCCTCGCTGCTCTTGGTCGTCGCCGCGAGGCGCTTGTCGACGATCCTGCCGTAGAGGAGCGAGGTGGGGTCGTCGACGCAGAAGCTCTTGCCGGCCTGCAGTTTGGTGTAGCCGCTGACCTTGCTCGCCTCGAAGCCGAACGGCCCGGCGATGCGGAAGATGCCGGCCGGGGTGCGCTTGTCGCCCTCGCGCTTGACCGGCTCGTCCTTCTTGGCGAGGTGATGGAAATCCTCGGCCCAGCCGATGCCGGCGGCGCCGACCACGGCAGGCTCGGGCTGCGCCGCGCGCTCCCAGGTGGCGTCGGCCGGCGTCTTGCGCGTGAAGATGTGCAGCGTCGCTTTCACCGACGTCATGTCGGGCACAGTGACGATGAAGAGCCGTGTTGCCCTGTGCAGCGGACGCGGGCAAAAGTTCGCGGCAGCTTCGGGAGCGATGAAGACGAGCACCAGCGCGGTGCTGAGGATGAGACGAAGCACGATACGCAGCCCTTTGCACAAATTTTATCGGTCGTGTGCTGGGGCAAGCCTACGTTCAGATTTCTAAAACTTCGGAAACGCCGAGCATGGTCGACAGCACCCCCGCCATCGCAGGAGAGACGTCGTAGCGGCCGGGCATGACGATCTCGACCTCCTTGCCGCGGTCGCCGAGCGCCATGACGAGGCGGATTTCGCCTTTGCCGCCGGGCTTCAGCCGCGACTTGATCTGCGCCAGGGCGTCGGAATTCTTTTCGATCAGCCGCCGGTCGAGGGTGATCCGCAGGCCGCGCTGCACACCCGCAACGGCGTCGTTGAGCGAAGCCAAACTCTCCACCCGCATCTTCACCGTGTCGCCGTCGCGCTCGGCCGACACGCCGAGCAGCACCGGCGTACCGGGTTCGAGCAGGTCGCGCGCCGTCGCCAGCGTGTCGGAGAAGATCACCGCCTCGAACTGTCCCGTCGCATCGGAGAACATGCCGAAGGCGAACTTGTTGCCTTTCTGCGAGCGGCGCTCGCGCGCGGCGATGACGATGCCGGCGAGCTGCCCATTGCACGCGCCGCGCTCGGTCATCGCCTCGAACTCGACGTAGCGCTTCACGCCGAGCTTTTTCAGCGCCAGCTCGATACTGATCGAGCGGGTGGCCGGAGAGGTAGAAGCCGACGGCGTCGAACTCGTGCGACAGCCGCTCCATCGGCGTCCACGCCTGTGCCGGGCGCAGATCGAGGCTGGGCGCGGCCTGGCCGATGCCGAACAGATCATCGGTCCCCGAGGCGGCATTGGCATCGCGCCGCTGCGCCAGCGCCAGGATGCCCTCGACATTGGCGTGCACCAGCGCGCGGTTGGCCTCCATTGCGTCGAAGGCACCGGCGGCGGCGAGCGTTTCGATGCCGCGCTTGTTGAGCGCCTTCGGATTGAGCCGCGCAGCAAAGTCGGCCAACGACTTGAAGCGGCCCTTGGCGCTGCGCTCGGCGACAACCGTTGCGACTGCCGCAGCGCCGATGTTCTTCAGCGCGGCGAGCGAATAGCGGATGGCGCCTGGCTTGCCCGCTTCCTTCGACGGCTCGGCGAGGAAGTCGACCTCGGAAGCGTTGACGCACGGCGGCAGCACCGAGATGCCGCTGCGCCGCGCCTCGGAGGCGAACTGGGCGAGCTTGTCGGTGTTGTTCATATCGAGCGTCATGGAGGCGGCGAGAAATTCTTCGCGATAGTTCGCCTTCATGTAGGCGGTGTGGTAGCTGACCAGCGCGTAGGCGGCGGCGTGCGATTTGTTGAAGCCGTAGCCGGCGAACTTGTCGACGAGCAGGAAGATGTCGGCGGCGTCGTTCTTCTTGACGCCCTTCTGCACGGCGCCGGCGACGAAGCGCGCCTGCTCCTTGGCCATGCCGGCCTTGTCTTTCTTGCCCATGGCGCGGCGCAGGTTGTCGGCCTGGCCAAGGGTGAAGCCGCCCATCACCTGGGCGATCTGAATGACCTGCTCCTGGTAGATGATGACGCCGTAGGTCTCCTTGAGGATCGGCTCCAGCAGCGGATGCAGGCAGTCGATCGGCTCTTCGCCGTGCTTGCGGTTGATGTAGGTGGGGATGTTGTCCATGGGGCCGGGGCGATACAGCGCCACCATGGCGATGATGTCCTCGAAGCGGTCGGGCTTCAGCCGCTTCAAGCTCTCGCGCATGCCCGTCGATTCCAGCTGGAACACGCCGACCGTGTCCGCCTTGGCGAGGATCTCGAAAGCCTTGGGATCGTCGAACGGCAGGGCCAGCAGATCGACATCGATGCCGCGCCCGCGCTTCACCAGCTCCACCGCCTTCTGCAGCACGGTGAGCGTCTTCAAGCCGAGGAAGTCGAACTTCACGAGGCCCGCGGCTTCGACCAGCTTCCAGTTGAACTGGGTGACGGGAGAATTCGTTTTCGGATCGCGCGTCAGGGGCACCAGCTCGACCAGCGGCCGGTCGCCGATGACCATGCCGGCGGCGTGCGTCGAGGCGTGGCGGTAAAGGCCCTCCAGCTTCTGCGCGATCTCGACGAGGCGCGCCACCATCGGATCGGCGGCGATCTGCTCCTGCAGCTTCGGCTCGCCGGCGATGGCCTCCGGCAGCGTGACCGGGTTCGCGGGATTGTTCGGCACCAGCTTGCACAGCCGGTCGACCTGACCGTAGGGCATCTGCAGCACGCGGCCGACGTCGCGCAGCACGGCGCGCGCCTGCAGCTTGCCGTGGGTGATGATCTGGGCGACGCGGTCATGCCCGTACTTGCGCTGCACGTAGCGGATCACCTCGTCGCGGCGATCCTGGCAGAAGTCGATGTCGAAGTCGGGCATCGACACGCGCTCGGGATTGAGGAAGCGCTCAAACAGCAGTCCGAAGCGTAGCGGGTCGAGATCGGTGATGGTCAACGCCCAGGCGACGACCGAGCCGGCGCCCGAGCCGCGGCCCGGGCCGACCGGGATGCCCTGCGCCTTCGCCCATTTGATGAAGTCGGCGACGATGAGGAAGTAGCCGGGAAACTTCATGCGGGCGATGACGTCGAGCTCGTAGGCGAGCCGCTTCTCGTAGTCGGCGGTGGCGAAACCCTCGGCCGGCGGCGCCGCGGCGAGCCGTTCGGCCAGCCCCTGCTCGGCTTGCCGGCGCAGCTCCTCGGCTTCGAGGCGCGACAGCTCCGTCTCGCTCACCTCGTCGGCGACGGCGACAAAGCGCGGCAGGATCGGCTTGCGGCCCTGCGGGCGGAAAGCGCAGCGCTTGGCGATCTCGATGGTGTTGTCGAGCGCCTCCGGCAAGTCGGCGAACACCTCGGCCATCGCCTCGGCGCTCTTGAAGTCGTGCTCGCGCGTGACGCGGCGGCGGTCGTCCTCGACCACGTAGCGGCCGCCGGCGATGCACAAAAGCGCATCGTGCGCCTCGTAGTCGTCGGGCGTGGCGAAATAGCTTTCGTTGGTGGCGACGAGCGGTATGTGCTTGGCGTAGGCGAGCTTGAGAAGCTGCGGCTCGACATCGTGCTCGGATTTGAGCCCGTGGCGCTGGATCTCGACATACAGCCGGTCGCCGAACATCGCCTTGAGACGATCGAGGCGCGCTTCGGCCAGCGCGCTTTGGCTGTCGCGCAGGGCGCGATCGATGGGACCGTCGGGACCGCCGGTGAGCGCGATCAGGCCGGCGGCGTGCGCGGCCAGCACCGCCGCCGTCGTGTGCGCCGTCTCGACGTCGGCGGCGTCGAGATGCGCGCGGGAGACGAGCTTCATGAGATTGGCGTAGCCGACCTCGTCCATGGCCAGCAGCGCGATGTTGCCGTCGCCAGGCTGGCGCATCGCCGGCACACCCGAGATGTCGCGCTCGCTGCGGCGATCCTCGAAGTCGACGGTCAGCGTGACGCCGACGATCGGCTGGATGCCGGTTTCGGCCAGCTTGTCGGAGAACTCCAGCGCGCCGTAGAGGTTGTTGGTGTCCGTCAGCCCGACGGCCGGGAAGCTATGCGCGGCGGCAAGCTTCGCCAGCTTGCCGATGGGCAGCGCGCCCTCCAGCAGCGAATAGGCCGAATGCACCTTGAGATGCACGAAGCGCGCGCGTGCCGGGGTCGCGGGGCCGGCGGGCAAGCGAGTCGGAGCGTTCATGCCCCAAACTTAGACCACGCGGCTGGGGTGCCCAAGCGCGGCGAGGCGCCTATCCCGCGCCGTCCACCGCTCAGCGCACCGAGGCGGGCGCGACCTCGACCAGCAGGCCGTCTTCCAGGCGCAGCACGCGGTCCATGCGGCGCGCCAGCTCCAGGTTGTGGGTGGCGATAAGCGCGGCGACACCGGTGGTGTGGATGAGATGCAACAGCGCGTCGAAGACGTGCTCGGCGGTGTGCGGATCGAGGTTGCCGGTCGGCTCGTCGGCGAGGATGAGGCGCGGATCGTTGGCCAGCGCGCGGGCGATGGCCGTGCGCTGCTGCTCGCCGCCCGACAATTGCGCGGGGCGGTGACTGACGCGGTCGGCGAGACCCAGCGCGCCCAGCATCTGCGCGGCGCGCTGCGCGGCGACGCGGCGGCTGCGGCCGAGGATCATCTGCGGGATGACGACGTTCTCGAGCGCGGAGAACTCCGGCAGCAGTTGGTGGAACTGATAGACGAAGCCCATCTGCACGCGGCGCACGCGCGTGCGGTCGGCGTCGCCCATGCCGGTGCAGTCCTTACCGTTAATAATCACATGGCCGCCGTCCGGGGTCTCGAGCAGGCCAGCGATGTGCAGCAGCGTCGACTTGCCGGCGCCCGAGGGTCCGACCAACGCCACCGCCTGCCCGGGCCGGATATCGGCCGAGGCACCATTGAGCACGGCGATTTTGCGCGGCCCCTGGTGGAACGTGCGTACCAGCCGGTCGAGCCGCAGCACGGGAAGCGACGACGCATATTCACGCACCTCTCGCACGTCTCGCACGGATTGCAGCTCCTCGGCCAAGGCTTGCATGCGGTCGCTCATTCGTAGCGCAGAGCCTCGACTGGATCGAGCGTGGAAGCGCGCCACGAGGGATAGAGCGTGGCGAGCACGGATACGGCGAGCGCCATGAGGACGATGGTTGCCGTCTCGCGCGGCTCCATGTCGGCTGGCAGGCGCGTCAGATAGTAGACGTTGGGGTCGAACAGGGTGGTGCTGGTCATCCAAGAGACCAGTTCGCGAATTCTTTCGATGTTGAGGCAGAAGACGACGCCGAGGATCAGCCCGGCGATGGTGCCGACGACGCCGATGGAGGCGCCGGTGATGAGGAACACGCGCATCATCGCCCCGCGCGTCGCCCCCATGGTGCGCAGGATGGCGACGTCGCGCCCCTTGTCCTTCACCAGCATCATCAGGCCCGAAATGATGTTGAGCGCGGCGACGAGCACGATGAGCGACAGGATGATGAACATGACGTTGCGCTCGACCTCGAGCACGGTGAAGAACGTCTCGTTGCGCGCCCGCCAGTCGGAAACATGATTGGTCGGGCCGGAGATGCCCTTGATCTCGCGCACATAGCTGTCGATGCGCTCGGGATGATTGACGACGACCTCGATGGCGTCGACCTCCTCCCCGCGCGCGAAGTAGCGCTGCGCTTCCAGCAGCGGCATGAACACCATGGTGCGGTCGTATTCCGCCATGCCCATCTCGAACAGCGCCGAGATGACGTAGGGCTTGGTACGCGGCGCCGTGCCGAACGGCGTCGAGGCGCCGCGCGGGGAAACGAGCGTGATCGTGTCGCCGACGTTGACGCGCAGCATGTTGGCAAGGCGCGTGCCGATGGCAATGCCGGAACCCTGACCGAAGCCGTCGAGCGAGCCGTAGCGGATGTTGTCGAACACGAGCGGCAGCGAGCGCAGCCCGTCCTCGGTCATGCCGCGGACCAGCGCACCCGTCGCCTGCACGGCGGAGGAGACCATGACCTGGCCCTCGATCAGCGGCATCGCCGACTTGACGCCGGGCACCGCTGCGATGCGCTTGGCCACCGCGTCGTAGTCCTCGAAGGGCCCGCCGATCTTGTTGACGATGACGTGGCCGTTGAGACCGAGGATCTTGGAGAACAGCTCGTTGCGGAAGCCGTTCATCACCGCCATGACGATGATCAGCGTGGCGACGCCGAGCATGATGCCGGTAAACGAGAAGCCGGCGATGACGGAGATAAAGCCTTCGGCGCGGCGAGCGCGCAGATAACGGGAGGCCAGCATCCATTCGTAGGCCGAGAACGGCAGGGTATCCCGCGTGGCCTCAGCCGTAACTGGCTTGCCCATTGCTGCCGAAGCCGCGCGCGCCATGCCGCAAGTTCCCCCGTGTTCCGAGCCCACTTACGTAGGCGCGCATCTAGACGAGATTGCGCCGGCCCTGCACCGCTTCGATAAGCTACGCAACCGTCGGTGTCATCCCGCGAAACTCCGGGGCAGAGCTACCGCCGCAATCGGGCCAGATTGCGTTGCGCACGAAGCCGGTCAGGCCGTTGCAACCACGCGCGAAACCCGCGCCCTTCCTAGTAGGCGCGGCCGACCAGCACGTACTCCCGCGCCGGATCCCCCGTGAACAGGCAGGCCCCCTCAGCCGGCTTTTGGTCGAGCGGGGCATTGCGAATCGTCAGCTTGAGCGATTTTAACCTTTCCGCCGATCGCATCCAGCGTGGCTCCTTCCGGCTTCGACCAGGCGACGTTGGCCCAGCCCTTGAAGTCGCCGCCTTCGTCGTCTGCCTCGGCCGCGCCGAAATATTCGACGAGCGCGTCGAACGTCTTGATGCCGGAGACGATGTTGCCATCGAGGCGCGCCTTGGCTTCGGCAAAGAGCCGCGCTTGAATTTCATCGAGAAGCTTTTGCGCGCCGGAGACGAACTCCGCCCGCGGCGAGGTATGCGAGACGATCTTGTCGCCGTCGCGCAGCGCATCGCGGCGCATGTACGTCACGTTGCCGCCGGCGGCATCCCGCCCGCCGATTTCGACGATCACCGGCGCGCCACGGCGCACCCAGTTCCAGCGCTTCTCGGCCGACTTCACCGGCTTGGCATCGACGAGCACGCGGATGCCGGCGGCCTTCAGCTCCTTCTCGAGCGCGGCACAGTAGTCGAGCAGCTCTTGATCTTCCGGCTTGTCGCGCAGCATGGGCACGATGACGATCTGGCGCGGCGCAATTTTCGGCGGCAGCCGCAGACCGTCGTCGTCGCCGTGCGTCATGATCACGCCGCCGATCAGGCGGGTCGACACGCCCCAGCTCGTCGTATGGCAATAGGCGAGCTGGCCTTCGCGGTTCTGGAACTGGATGTTCTGCGCTTTGGCGAAGTGCGTGCCGAGATAGTGCGAGGTGCCGGCCTGCAACGCCTTGCCGTCCTGCATCATCGCCTCGATCGAGTAGGTATTGTCGGCGCCGGGGAAGCGCTCGTTGGCGGGCTTCTCGCCGGCGATGACCGGCATGGCAAGGACGTTCTCGGCGAACTCGCGATAGACCTCGAGCATCTTCAGCGTCTCGCCCATGGCTTCGTCGCGGTCGGCGTGCGCGGTGTGCCCCTCCTGCCAGAGGAATTCCGTGGTGCGCAGGAAGAGGCGCGTGCGCATTTCCCAGCGCACGACGTTGGCCCACTGGTTGATGAGCAGCGGCAGATCGCGATAGCTCTTGATCCAGCGCTGGAACGCATCGCCGATGATCGTCTCCGACGTCGGCCGCACGATCAGCGGCTCCTCGAGCTTGGCGTCGGGATCGACCACCAGCTTGCCGCCTTCGTTCTTCAGGCGGTGGTGCGTGACGACCGCCATCTCCTTGGCGAAGCCTTCGACGTGCTCGGCCTCCTTGGCGATGAAGCTCATCGGAATGAACAGCGGGAAGTAACAGTTCTCGTGGCCCGTTTCCTTGATGCGCGTATCGAGCTCGGCCTGGATGCGCTCCCAAACGCCCCAGCCCCACGGCTTGATGATCATGCAGCCGCGCACGGGGCTCGTCTCGGCCATGTCGCCGTCGCGCACGGCGGCTTGGTACCACTCGGGGAAATCCTGCTCGCGGGTGACGGTCAGCGCGCGCTTGCTCATCGGCCCGCCTCCAGCGTGTCCGCAGCCGATCGGGCTTGCCTTGGCGAAACCGGCGGGAGGAAGCGGGAATGGCGCATGTCGGGCCGATCTTCAGGATGGCGCCGCGGATCGCGCGCGGCGCGTGTTTTGGGCTCTCGCGGGCCCCCAAAAGCAGGGCCGGTGTGCGCGGCTGGTAGCGTTAAACCGCGCGGGAGGCAATCCCAGGTCGGCCCGGCACTGTGCGCAGTTTTTAAGCGGCACCTAGGTGGTGCTGACGCTTGCGAAATGACGTATACGCCGAGTGCGCTGCACCATTGATTGCACGCGCGAATTGCAGGTCGTCGAGCTCGAAAAAATTTTCGCATCGGTGCATGAAGCCGCGTGACAGAAGGCCGCGTGTCGAGTAAACGTACTCGCCATAAGGGTGGGTCATAAGCCGCATCAACAAGTGGCAGATAGCCCAAGTCTAGGGAAGACACGGCGCGGAAAGACTACCCATAGAGGCGGTCAATCATGTGCCCAACGTGTTGAGCGCACTGCAAATTGCGGAAGCGCTCCACGAACACAATAATAAAAAGAAGATGCGCAAGAGCAAGGTTCAATGGACCTTGCTCTTCGCGCGTTTGTGCGCGCGCTGCCCGCTCACCAGGGGAACGTCTCCGGCGTGATCACTTTATAGACGATCGCCCCATAAACGAGCGCGAAGACGATGCTCGCCACCAGCGTGTTGATGAGGAAGATGCGCCCGATGCGGACCTTCGCCGGCGCGCTGCCGGGCGTGCCGGGCACGACGCTGCCCGCCTCGTCCTGCGTGTGCACGCCGAAGGGCAGCACGGCGAACAGCACGATCCACCAGATGAAGATGTAGATGGCGACGGCCATCACATTGTCCATGGGCGTACTCCTTGGGCGGCGCCGCTCAGGCCTGCTCCAGCTCCACCAGCGTACCGCAGAAATCCTTCGGGTGCAGGAACAGCACCGGCTTGCCGTGGGCGCCGATCTTGGGCGTGCCGTCGCCGAGCACCCGGGCACCCTGCGCCTTCAGCTTGTCGCGGGCGGCAAGAATGTCGTCGACCTCATAGCAGACGTGGTGGATGCCCCCGTCCGGGCTCTTTTCCAGGAACTTGGCGATGGGGGAGCTGGCGCCCATCGGCTCCAGGAGCTCGATCTTGGTGTTCGGCAGATTGATGAACACGACGGTGACGCCGTGCTCGGGCTGCGGCAGCGGCGGCGTGACTTCGGCGCCCAGCCCGTCGCGATAGACGGCGGTCGCCGCGGCGAGATCCTTCACCGCGATGGCAACGTGATTGAGACGTCCGATCATCGAAGCTTCCTCTAGTGTCCTTTGCGAGCGATTGCCTCTCGCCGGCGGCTGCGCGAGACGCGCTGCCGGGCCTCAGCCCTTAGTATCGACCACGTTCACGAGCACCTTGCAAATGGGCTTCTTGCCCCAAGCGTCGTTGACGGCGGCACGTACGGCGCGGCGAACGGATTCAGCCAGGCTTTCGGGATTCTTGCGGTTCTTCTCGGGGATCGAGCGCAGCGTCCCGTCGACGGCGTCGAGCACGATGTCGAGCATGTCCTCGCCCTCAGCGTCCTCGGCGGGGACGCCGTCGATGATGGCCTGCGGGTCGCACAGCACCGTGCCCTTGCGGGATACGACGAGGCTGACGATGACGACGCCGACGATCGACAGCTTGCGCCGCTCGCGCACCGGCCCGTCGAGCGCCGGAACCAGCAGCCGGCCGTCGCGGAACAGGCGTCCGACCGGCGCGTCGTCGATAACCGCGGGATCGGGGGCGATGCGCAAGACCTCGCCGTCGGTCAGTGTGAACGAGGTGGGAACGCCCATCTCGCGTGCCAGCTCCGCCTGCGCCTTCAGATGGCGCGCCTCGCCATGCATGGGGATGACGATTTTCGGCCGCATCCAGCGGTACATCTGGCGCAGCTCGTCACGCCGCGGATGACCGGAGACGTGCACCAGCGCCTCGTTGTCGGTGAGGATATCGCAGCCGGCGCGGGCGAGGCCGTTCTGGATGCGTCCGACGGCCTTCTCGTTGCCGGGAATGGTGCGCGAGGAAAAGACGACGATGTCGCCCTTGTCGAGCGAGATCTCCGGATGCTCCTCGTCGGCGATGCGGGCGAGCGCGGCGCGCGGCTCGCCCTGGCTGCCGGTGCACATCAGCACGATCTCGTTGCGGTCGAGATAGGTGAACTGGTCCTGGTCGAGGTAGCGGAAGCCGGCCGGCAGGTAGCCCGTGTCGACGGCGACGTCGATGACGCGATGCAGGGCGCGGCCGGCGACGACCAGCTTGCGGCCCGCCGCCTGCGCCGCCTCGGCGACGGCTTTGACGCGGGCGACGTTCGAGGAGAACGTCGTCACGGCGATGCGCTTCGGTGCCTTCTTGATGATCTCGGCGAGCGAGCGCGCGACGTCGGCCTCGGATGGCGAGATGCCCTCGCGGAAGGCGTTGGTGGAATCGATGACCAGCGCCAACACGCCTTCATCGCCGAGCTTCTGCATGCGTCCGGCATCGACCGGCAAGCCGATGGTCGGCGTCGGATCGAGCTTCCAATCGCCGGTGTGGAACACGGTGCCGAGCGGCGTGCGAATGGCCAGCGCGCTCATTTCCGGGATGGAGTGCGCCAGGCTGAACAGCTCGATGTTGAAGGGGCCGGCGTCGAACTTGGAATCGAGCGGCACGACGTGGATGGGGATCTGCAGCGAGTTGCCGTACTCGGCGAGCTTGGCTTTCAGCATGCCGGCGGTGAACGGCGTGGCGTAAACCGGCGCCTTGAGGCGCGGCCACAGCTCGATGACGGCGCCGATGTGATCTTCGTGCGCGTGCGTGATGACGATGCCGGCGAGGTCGGCGCGGTGCTCCTCGATGAAACGCACGTCGGGAAGGATGACGTCGATGCCGGGGTCGTTCTCGCCTTCCGGGAAGGTGATGCCGCAATCGACCATCAGCCAGCGGCGCGCATCCTCCGGCCCGAGGCCGTAGAGATAGGCGTTCATGCCGATCTCGCCGAGGCCGCCGAGCGCCAGGAACACGAGTTCATCGCCGCCGGAGACGCGGCCTGCACTTCGCTGCTGCTGGATCATGCGCCGGTATCTTTCGCGGCGAGCGAAACGTCGCCGAAGGTGAAGCTGAGCTGGCGGCCGTCGGCGTCGTCGATGAGCAGCGCGCCGCTGTCGTCGATACCGGCAAACGATCCCGTGACGGGACCGCCCGCGGCGTTGACGGTCAGCACCTCGCCGAGGCTGCCGGCACGTGCCAGCCACGCCTCACGCACGGGCGCAAAACCTTCGCCGTTGTTCCAGATACCGATCCAATCGCTCATGGTCTGCGCCAGGAAGCATAATGCCTCGCGCGGCGAAAGCGCTAATGCGTGGTTCGCGAGAAATGTCGCGGCTCTCCCCAGGTCGTCGGGCGCGGAGACGAGGTTAAGCCCCACGCCGATAACGGCAATCGGCCCCGGTTGCGGCGGCCGCGAGGTACTTTCAACGAGGATGCCGCCCGTCTTCGCCGTGCCGACAAGAATGTCGTTCGGCCATTTGAGACGCAGACCGGGGACGTCTCCCGCCCGCCGGATGGCATCGATGACGGCGATGCCGGCAACGAGCGAAAGCTGCCCCGCCTTCGCCGGCGGGCAGTCGAGCGCGGTGATGAAGCTGGCAAAGAGGTTGCCGGGCTGTGACGACCAGGCGCGACCGGAGCGGCCGCGGCCCGAAGTCTGCCGCTGCGCCATGATCCACATGGGGCCACGCTCGCCGGCCAGCACGCGGCGCATGGCCTCCGCACTGGTGCCGTCGACCTCGACGAGGTCGACAAGCTGGCAGCCCTCCGGCAAGCTCGCCGGCGCCTGCGTCATCGGATGGCAGCGGTGGTAGCGACGTGCAGCGCGCGCGCCGCTGTCAGCGCCGCATTGGCGAGAGGCGCCGGCGCCAGCACGTACAGCAGCACGAAGGCGCCGGACAGCGTCATGACGAAGCCGGCCCCGCGCTCGACGGGGAGGAATGCCACCTTGGCGTCGTCGAAGAACATGATCTTGATGAGCCGCAGGTAGTAGTAGGCGCCGACGACGCTCGCCAGCACGCCGATGACGGCCAGCGTGACGAGGTTGGCTTTGATCGCCGCGCCGAACACGTACAGCTTGGCAAAGAAGCCGGCGAGCGGGGGGATGCCGGCCATGGAGAACAGCAGCATCGCCAGCACGAAAGCCATCGGCAGGTTCGTCTGGGCGAGGCCGGATAGCGCATCGATATCTTCCACCGGCCCCTCGGCCGTGCGCATCGACAGGATGCAGGCGAAGGTGCCGACGGTCATGGCGAGGTAGATGGCAAGGTAGACGAGCACCGATTGCGTGCCGGATTCGCTGAAGGCCGCCAGGCCGATGAGCGCGTAGCCGATGTGGCCGATCGACGAGTAGGCCATCAGCCGCTTGATGTTGCGCTGGCCGATGGCGGCGAAGGCGCCGAGCAGCATCGAGGCGATGGAGAGGAAGACGATGATCTGCTGCCACTGCACGGCGATGCCGGGGAAACCCTGCAGCAGCGTGCGCACCAGCAGCGCCATGGCGGCGAGCTTCGGCGCGGCGGCGAAGAAGGCGGTGACCGGTGTCGGCGCGCCTTCGTACACGTCAGGCGTCCACATGTGGAAGGGCACGGCGCCGACCTTGAAGGCGAGGCCGACGAGGAGGAACACCAGGCCGACGATGAGACCGATGTTCTGCGCGCCCGTCGGCCCCTGCGCCACGGTGGCGATGACGGCAAGGTCGATGGAGCCGGTGAAGCCGTAGATCAGCGAGGCGCCGTACAAGAGCATGCCGGACGACAGCGAGCCGAGCACGAAGTATTTCAGACCCGCCTCGGATGAGCGCACCTGATTGCGGTCGATGGCGGCGATGACGTACAGCGCCAGGCTCTGCAGCTCAATGCCGAGGAACAGGGCGATGAGGTTGCCGGCCGAAACCATCAGCAGCATGCCGGTGACGGCGAGCAGCGTCAGCACGCAGAATTCCGCCGTCAGCAGCTTGGCGCGGGCGAGGCTGTCGAACGACATGACGAGAACCAGCGCCGCGCCGGCGAGGACGAGCAGCTTGGCGAAGCGGCTGAAGGCGTCGCTGATGAAGGCGCCCTCGAACAGCACCTCGCGCGCGTCGCCGCGGTAAACGACGAGACCGGCGGCGGCGACGAGCACGATGACGGCGAGCCAGCCGGAGACGTAGTCGGCGCCGGGGGCGCTTTCCTTCTTGAACACGCCGAACATGAGGATGGCCATGGCGCCGAGCGCCAATGCGATCTCGGGAAACGCCGGGGCGTAGATCGACAACTCTTGCATGCGGCCGATCCTCTACTTGTGGGCTGGCGCCGGTGTCGCCGGTGCGGCGGGAGCGGGCGATGCGGGCGCCGGTGCTGCGCGCGTTGCGGCGGGACGCGCCGCCGCCTCGTAGCTGGCGACGAGCTTCTTCACCGACACGGCGGTGACGTCGAGGATCGGCGCGGGATAGAGGCCGAAGAAGATGGTCAGGGCGACCAGCGGGACGAGGATGCCGATCTCGCGGTAGCTGACGTCCTCAATATTCTTCAGCGCCGGCTTCACCAGCGCCCCGTAGATGATGCGCCGGTAGACATACAGCGAGTACGCCGCCGACAGGATGACGCCAGTGGTCGCCAGGAAGGCCACCCAGGTGTTGACCTTGAAGGCGGCGAGCAGCGTCAGGAACTCGCCGATGAAGCCGGACGTGCCCGGCATGCCGACGTTGCCCAGGGTGAACACCATGAAGATCGCCGCGTAGATGGGCATGCGGTTCACGAGGCCGCCGAACACGTCGATCTCGTGCGTGTGCATGCGGTCGTAAATGACGCCGACGCAGAGAAAGAGGCCGGCGGAGATGATGCCGTGCGACAGCATCTGGAAGATGGCGCCCTCGACGCCCTGCGTCGAGAAGGTGAAGATGCCGAGCGTCACGAAGCCCATGTGGGCGACGGATGAGTAGGCGATGAGCTTCTTGAGGTCGGTCTGCGCCAGGGCGACGAGCGAGGTGTAGATGATGGCGATGACCGACAGCGCGAAAATCAGTGGCGCGAATTGCTCGCTGGCGATGGGGAACATCGGCAGCGAAAAGCGCAGGAAACCGTAGCCGCCCATCTTCAACAGGATCGCCGCCAGCACGACGGAGCCGCCGGTCGGCGCTTCGACGTGCGCATCCGGCAACCACGTGTGCACCGGCCACATCGGCAGCTTCACCGCGAACGAGGCGAAGAAGGCGAGCCACAGCCACCACTGCATGTCGGCCGGGAACTGCGTCGTCATCAAGGTCGGGATGTCGGTGGTGCCGGCGTGCCAGTACATGGCCAGCACGGCGAGCAGCATCAGCACCGAGCCGAGCAGCGTGTAGAGGAAGAACTTGAACGTCGCATAGATGCGCCGCGGCCCGCCCCAGATGCCGATGATGAGGAACATGGGGATGAGGCCGGCTTCGAAGAACACGTAGAACAGCACCAGATCCAGCGCGCAGAAGACGCCGATCATCATCGTTTCCAGCACCAGGAAGGCGATCATGTACTCCTTGACGCGATCCTCGATGACCACCCAGCTCTGCACGATGACGAGCGGCATGAGGAACGTCGTCAAGATGACGAACAGCATCGAGATGCCGTCGACGCCGAGCTTGAACTGCATGACGTCGAGCCAGCCGCGCTGCTCGACGAACTGGAAGCCGGCGTTGGTCGGATCGAACTTCACCCACAGGATCAGTGAGATCAGGAAGGTGATGACCGTCGTCCACAACGCCACCCAGCGCGCGTTGCCCTTGGCCGCGGGATTGAGGAAGCCGATGATCACGGCGCCGACCAGCGGCATGAACATCACGATCGACAAGAGCGGGGCGGAGGATAGATCCATCTAGCGCGTCCCGCTCAAGAACATGAAGTAGCTGACGAGCAGCGCGACGCCGATCAGCATGGCGAAGGCGTAGTGGTAGATGTAGCCCGTCTGCAGCCGCACGGCGCGCTGCGTGACGCCGTAGACGCCCTCGGCGGTGCCGTCGATCAGCCCGTTGATGATCTTGATATCGCCGACCTTCCACAGAACGTTGCCGAGCCAGAAGGTCGGGCGCACGAAGATAAAGTCGTAGAGCTCGTCGAAGTACCACTTGTTGAGGAGGAACAGGTACAGCGGCCGGAACACGCGCGCGGTGAATGCCGGCAGCGACGGCACGGCGATGTAATAGAGATAGGCGATGACGAAGCCGGAGGCCATGGCGATGGTCGGCGCCCACGGCACCCAGTTCGGCCCCTCATGCAGGGCATGCAGGATGTGGTTGTGCTCGCCGTTAAAGATCGCCTTGCCCCAGAACTCCGCTTGTCCCTCGCCGACGAAATAGTACGTACCGGCGCCCGCGACGGTTGCGCCCAGCGCCAGCACGGCGAGCGGCACCAGCATGACCGGCGGGCTCTCGTGCGCGTGCTTGAAGGTCTTCTTGTCGGCGCGCGTCGGCCCGTGGAAGGTCATGAACATCAGGCGCCACGAGTAGAACGAGGTCATGAACGCGGCGATGACCAGCGCCCAGAAGGCGTAGTCACCGGGCGTGTGCGCGGCGTGCGCCGCCTCGATGATGGTGTCCTTGGAATAGAAGCCCGAGAAGCCGGCGAGGTGCGGGATGCCGAAGCCGGTGAGCGCCAGCGTGCCGATGAGCATCAGCGCCCAGGTGTACGGCAGCTTAGGCCGCAGACCGCCCATCTTGCGCATGTCCTGCTCGTGATGCATGGCGTGGATCACCGAGCCGGCGCCAAGGAACAGCAGCGCCTTGAAGAAGGCGTGCGTGAACAGGTGGAAGATGCCGGCCTGATAGGCGCCGACGCCGCAGGCGACGAACATGTAGCCGAGCTGCGAGCACGTCGAATAGGCGATGACGCGCTTGATGTCGTTCTGCACGAGGCCGACGGTGGCGGCGAAGAAGGCGGTGATGGCGCCGATGAGCACCACGAACTGCAGCGCGTCCGGCGCCTGCTCGAAGATCGGCGACAGGCGCGCCACCATGAACACGCCGGCGGTCACCATGGTCGCCGCGTGGATGAGCGCCGACACGGGCGTCGGACCCTCCATGGCGTCGGGAAGCCAGGTGTGCAGCAGGAACTGCGCCGACTTGCCCATGGCGCCCATGAACAACAGCAGGCTCAGCGTCGTCAGGATATCGACCTGGTAGCCGAGGAACTCGAAGCTCTTGCCGGCCATGCCGGGCGCTGCGTCGAAGAGCTGGTCGAGGTTGACGGTGTTGAACACCGCAAACAGCCCGAAGATGCCGAGCGCGAAGCCGAAGTCGCCGACGCGGTTGACGACGAACGCCTTGATGGCCGCCGCGTTGGCCTCGGGCTTGGTGTACCAGAAGCCGATCAGCAGGTAGGAGAAGAGGCCGACGCCTTCCCAGCCGAAGAACATCTGCACGAGGTTGTCGGACGTCACCAGCATCAGCATGGCGAAGGTGAAGCCGCTGAGGTAGGCGAAGAAGCGCGAGCGGCTGTCGTCCTCCGCCATGTAGCCGATGGAATAGACGTGCACGAGCGCGGAGACCGTGGTCACCACGACGAACATCACCGCCGTCAACGTGTCGATCTTGAACGCCCAGCCGATGTCGAGCTCGCCGGAGGTGATCCAGCGCTCGATGGCGACGTGCGCCGTCTCGTGGCCGAAGCCGACGCGATAAAAGACGATCCACGACAGCACGCAGGAGACGAGCAGCAGCCCGGTGGTGATCAGCTCCGAGGGGCGCGGCCCGAGCAGGCGGCCGAACAGGCCGGCGATGAGCCCGCCGAGCGCCGGCAAGAAGACGATGGCCGAGTAGATCATGAGGACAGCGCCTTCCCTTCCGCGTCCGACCGGGAAAGCGGCTCACCGAAGCTCAGGAGGTAGCCGTCGGGGTCGCGGATGGCGAACTCGCGCATGCCATAGGACATGGATTCCGGACCCCATTCGGCCGTCACGCGATCCTTCAGCGCTTCCCAAAGCTCGTCCACGTCGTCGACGTAAATGTACTGCGTGGCGGTCGCGTGCGGCGTCCCGAGGTGATCATTCTTCATGAACATGAGCGACACGCCGCCCTGCTGAAGATGGCACCAGCCGTTCTCGATGCGGCGTACGCAGCGGAAGCCCAGTACCTCGCCATACCAGGAAATCGTCCGGTCCATGTCGCTGGTCTGCAGCATGGGTGTCAGAGATCGCAGGCCCATCGCTCAGCCCTTCATCATGTTGATGTCTTCGACCGCGATCGAGCCGCGGTTGCGGAAATAGACGACGACGATGGCGAGGCCGATGGCCGCCTCGGCGGCGGCGACCGTCAGGTTGAACAGCGCGAATACCTGCCCGACGAGATCGCCGAGGAAATACGAGAACGCCACGAGGTTGATGTTGACGGCGAGCAGCATCAGCTCGATCGACATCAGGATGACGATGACGTTCTTGCGGTTGAGGAAGATGCCGAGCATGCCGAGCGTGAACAGGCACGCCGCCACGGTCAGATAGTGGCCGATGCCGATGGTCATGCTGCCCCCGCTCCGATCATCAGCCTTGCGCCTCTCTGGCGGGGATCATCGACCCGCCGGACGGCACCTTGACGATCTCGACGCCGGTCGCCGGGGTGCGCGCCACCTGCGCCGCGATCGACTGGCGGCGCACGCCGACCTTGTGTTGCAGCGTCAGCACGATGGCGCCGACCATGGCGACCAGCAGGATGAGGCCGGCGACCTCGAAGAAATAGACGTAGCGCGTATAGAGGATCAGCCCGAGCTGCTGTGTGTTGGAGGCTTCCCGTCCCAGCTCGGCCATCGCCGCACCGGGGTGCTGGGCGACGCCGACGCCGAAGCCGCGGCCGACGAACAGCAAGATCAACTCGGCCAGCACGATGCCGCCGACCATCAGGCCGATGGGCGAATTCTTGATGAAACCGGCGCGCAACTCGGCGAAGTCGACGTCGAGCATCATGACGACGAACAGGAACAGCACGGCGACGGCGCCGACGTAGACGATGACGAGGATCATCGCCAGGAACTCGGCGCCGAGCAGCACGAAAAGTCCGGCAGCGTTGAAGAAGGCGAGGATGAGGAACAGCACGGCATGCACGGGGTTCTTGGCCACGATGACCATGACCGCCGCAGCGACCGATAGCGCCGCAAACAAATAGAAGAATCCCGCCGTCAGAGCCATCGCGTGTGTCCACAGCCCTCTTTAGCCGCCGCCCCATGCGGCACGGCGCCTATAGCGCTGCGCTCATCGAGCGGCACGTTGCACCGCGATAGGGTGAGTACCCCATGCGCCTTCACAATCCAAGCGCCGAGAGCCTCTGCACGCCGCGCGCGTCTCCCGGTCTTGCGGCCTGTCCCCAGGCTTCAACGGTACGGCGCGTCGAGCGCCAGGTTCTTGGCGATCTCGCGCTCCCACCGGTCGCCGTTATCGAGCAGCTTTTCCTTGTTGTAGTAGAGCTCCTCGCGGGTCTCGGTGGCGAACTCGAAGTTCGGCCCTTCGACGATGGCATCGACCGGGCAGGCCTCCTGGCACAAGCCGCAGTAGATGCATTTGACCATGTCGATGTCGTAGCGGGTGGCGCGGCGCGTGCCGTCGTTGCGGCGCGGGCCGGCCTCGATGGTGATGGCCTGCGCCGGGCAGATGGCTTCGCACAGCTTGCAGGCGATGCAACGCTCCTCGCCGTTCGGGTACCGGCGCAGCGCGTGCTCGCCACGGAACCGCGGCGACAGGGGCCCGCGCTCGAACGGATAATCGAGCGTCTTCTTCTTGGAGAAGAAGTATTTCATGGCGAGGCCGAACGCCTGCACGAACTCCCACAGGAACAGGGCCTTGGCGGATTGCGCAACGTTGATAGCCACGTCTTTCGATCCTTCCCGCGCGCCCGTCAGACGGCGCGCGTGTACTGCAGAATTCCGGCGACCACGACCACCATGAAAAGCGACAGCGGCAGGAACACCTTCCAGCCGAGCCGCATCAGCTGGTCGTAGCGGTAGCGCGGCACGATAGCCTTGGCCATCGAGATCAGGAAGAACACGAACACGCACTTCCCGACGAACCAGATGATGCCCGGCACCCAGGTGAACGGGGCGACGGCGACGGGCGGCAGCCAGCCGCCGAGGAAGAGGATCGTCGCCAGGGCGCACATGGTCACGATGGCCACGTACTCGCCGAGCATGAACAATAGATAGGGTGTCGAGGAGTATTCGACCATGAAGCCGGCAACCAGCTCCGATTCCGCCTCGACGAGGTCAAAGGGCGGGCGGTTGGTCTCGGCCAGAGCCGAAACGTAGAAGATGACGAACATCGGGAACAGCGCCAGCCAGTACCAGTCGAGGGCCGAGGCCGGCAGGCCGGCGTGCGTGCCGATGCCGGTGCGCTGCGCGTTGACGATGTCGGTGAGGTTGAGCGAGCCGACGCACAAGATGACGGTGATGATGACGAAGCCGATCGACACCTCGTACGACACCATCTGCGCGGCAGAGCGCAAGGAACCCATGAACGGATACTTCGAGTTCGACGCCCAGCCGCCCATGATGATGCCGTAGACGCCGAGCGAGGACAGCGCCAGCAGGTAGAGCACGCCGACGTTGAGGTCGGAGATCACCCACTTGCCCCAGGCGTCCTCGCTGACGGGGATCACCGCCCAGGAGGCGAGCGCGAACGTCGCCGTGGCGATTGGCGCCAGCAGGAACACGCCCTTGTTGGCACCGGCCGGGATGATCGGCTCCTTGAAGGCGAACTTCAAAAGGTCGGCGAACGACTGGAACAGCCCGAACGGCCCGACGACGTTGGGGCCGCGCCGCATCTGCACCGCCGCCCACACCTTGCGGTCCATGAGCAGCAGGAAGGCGATGACGACCAACAGCACGACGAGCGTGAAGAGGCTCCAGCCGATCATGACGGCGAACGACAGGCCGTAGTCGATCCATACCTGCCAGGAGCTGTCGGTCATGTGCTGCGCTGCTCCCTACTCGGCGGCCTTGAGGCGCGGCGAGGCCTGCGCGGCTTTCTTCAGCGCGCTCATCTCCGCCATGACGGCGGAGGCGCGCGCGATCGGGTTGGTGAGGTAGAAGTCGCGGATGGGCGAAGCGAAAGCTTCGCCGCCGACGCTGCCGGTCACCTTGGCCAACGCTTCGACGCCGTCGCGCGGCGCAGCTTGCACCGCGTTGAGGCGCGCCAGCGAGGGGGCCGCCTTGTACATCGCAGTGCGCAGCGCGGCGAGATTATCGTAGGGCAGCGTCTTGCCGACCTTGCCCGACAGCGCGCGCAGGATCGCCCAATCCTCCTTGGCCTCTCCCGGCGCGAACACGCAGCGCTCGGTCTTCTGCGCCCGTCCCTCGGTATTGACGTAGGTGACGCTCTTTTCCGTGTAGGCGGCGCCGGGGAGGATGACATCGGCGCGATGGGCGCCGCGGTCGCCGTGATGGCCTTGGTAGATGACGAAGGATTTGCCGGCCGCCGGCAGCTCGATCTCGTCGGCGCCGAGCAGGTACAGCACGTCGAGATTGCCCTTGCCGGCCGCGGCGAGCTGGCCGGCAACGTCGAGGCCGCCGACGCCCGGCACGAAGCCGAGGTCGAGCCCTGCGACACGCGAAGCGGCCGTGTGCAGCACGTTGAACGGGTTCCAGTCGGCTGCGTCCTTGCCGTCGAGGGCGCCGAGCGCGATGCGCGCCGCCAGCCCGAGCAGAGCCGCGCCGTCGGCGCGCGCGGCAACTCCGGCGCCGACGATGACCAGCGGCCGCTGCGCGCTCTTGAGCGTCTGCGCGAACGAGTGCTTGCCATCGGCCAGCTCGCCGAGCGTCTGTGCCCCGGCCCCCATGTACTCATAGGCGTAGGTGAGTTGCGCCGGCTCGCCGATAACGCCGACCTTGAGGCCGCCCTGACGCCAGCGCTTGAGGATGCGCGCGTTGAGCACCGCTGCCTCGAGACGCGGATTGGTGCCGATGAGCAGGATGGCGTCGGCCTGTTCGATGCCGGCGATGGTGGTGTTGAACAGATAGCTGGCGCGACCCAGCGCCGGGTTGAGCTTGGCGCCGTCCTGCCGGCAATCGAGGCTCTTGGCGCCGAGAAGGCCGAAGAGATCCTTGAGTGCAAACATCTCCTCGGCACCGACGAGGTCGCCGGCTATGGCACCGATGCGCTCGGGCGCCGCCGCGGTCAGCTTCTCGGCAACGAGCGTCAGCGCCTCGTCCCAGCTTGCCGGGCGAAGCTTGCCAGCTTCGCGCACATACGGATGGTCGAGACGCTGCATCCGTAGGCCATCGCAGGCAAAGCGCGTCTTGTCGGAGATCCACTCCTCGTTGACGTCGTCGTTGTTGCGCGGCAGGACGCGCAGCACGGCGGTGCCGCGCGCGTCGACGCTGACGGAAGAGCCGAGTGCGTCCATGACGTCGAAAGATTCGGTGTGCTCCAGCTCCCACGGGCGCGCGATGAACGACCACGGCCGGTGCGTCAGCGCGCCGACCGGGCACAGGTCGTTCACGTTCGCCGACAGCTCCGACAGGATGCCGCGATCGAGGTAGGTGGTGATCTCCATGTCCTCGCCGCGACCGATGGCGCCCAGCTCCTCGACGCCCGCCACTTCCGTCATGAAGCGGATGCAGCGCGTGCAGTGGATGCAGCGGTTCATGAATGTCTTGATCAGCGGGCCGATGTACTTTTCTTCGACGGCGCGCTTGTTCTCGATGTAGCGCGAGCCGCCGAAGCCGTAGGCCATCGCCTGGTCCTGCAGATCGCACTCCCCGCCCTGGTCGCAGATCGGGCAATCGAGCGGATGGTTGATGAGCAGGAATTCCATCACGCCTTCGCGCGCCGCCTTCACCAGCGGGCTGGCGGTGAGCACCTTGCGCGGCGCCCCGTCCCTGTTGGGCGGCAAGTCGGTGACGCCCATGGCGCAAGAGGCGATGGGCTTGGGGATGCCCTCCACCTCGACGAGGCACATGCGGCAGTTGCCGGCGATCGACAGGCGCTCGTGGTAGCAGAAGCGCGGGATCTCGGCGCCGGCCATCTCGCACGCCTGCAGGATGGTGGTACCGGGCTCCACCTCGAGCAGCTTGCCGTCGATGATGATTGGCTTGGTCATGCGTTCAATCCGATCAGCCCGTCATCGCGTGGCAATGGCGAGCACCGCCAGCCCGCCGATAAACATGCCCAGCGACAACCAGCCCTTGGCGTACGGCGACAGCGGCACGCCGGCAAAGCGCTGCGCGAACCACATGCCGATGAGATATCCCGCAATGGCGCCGACGACGGCACCGATCCAGCTCCACAGGTGGTAGCCGGCCACGCTCAGCAGCACCGCCCCGAAAACCGCGGGGAACGTGAATGAGGCGATGATCAGCGCAACCAAGTCCATGGGATAAACCTTCGCGGGTTCGCATCATTCGGCGGCTTCTTTGACGGCCGTGCGATTGGCGTCGATACGTTCTTCGATAACGTGGCGATAGTTGCGGATGAGCCCCTGCACCGGCCAGGCGGCGGCATCGCCCAGCGCGCAGATGGTGTGCCCCTCGACCTGCTTTGACACGTTGTACAGAAGGTCGATCTCGCGCTTTTCCGCCTCGCCGTGGCGCATGCGCTCGAGCACCCGGTACATCCAGCCGGTGCCCTCGCGGCACGGCGTGCACTGGCCGCAGCTCTCGTGTTTGTAGAAGTAGGCGATGCGGGCGATGGCCTTGATGATGTCGGTCGACTTGTCCATGACGATGACGGCGGCAGTGCCGAGGCCGGATTTGGCCTTGGCGAGTGCGTCGAAGTCCATCGTCAGGTCATTGCACTGGTCGGCGGGGATCATCGGCATCGACGAGCCGCCGGGGATGACGGCGAGCAGGTTGTCCCAGCCGCCGGTGACGCCGCCGCAGTGCTCGTCGATGAGCTCGCGCAGCGGAATGCCCATCTCCTCCTCGACGACGCACGGGTACTTCACGTGACCGGAGATCTGGAACAGCTTGGTGCCGGTGTTGTTGGGCTTGCCGAGCGAGGCGAACCAGGCGCCGCCGCGGCGCAGGATGTCGGGCACGACGGCGATGCTCTCGACGTTGTTGACCGTCGTCGGCGCGCCGTAGAGGCCGACGTTGGCCGGGAACGGCGGCTTCAAGCGGGGCATGCCCTTCTTGCCCTCGATGCTCTCGATGAGGGCCGTCTCCTCGCCGCAGATGTAGGCGCCGGCGCCGTGGTGGACGACGATGTCGAAATCCCAGCCGTTGGAATTGTCCTTGCCGATCAACTTGGCCTCGTAGGCCTCATCGACCGCCGCCTGCAGCGCGCTCGCGCTCGCGGATGAACTCGCCGCGCACGTAGATGAAGCAGGTGTGCGCCTTCATGGCGAAGGAGGCCAGCAGCGCGCCCTCGATCAGCAGGTGCGGATCGTGGCGCATGATCTCGCGGTCTTTGCACGAGCCGGGTTCGGACTCATCGGCATTGATGACGAGATACGACGGGCGCGGGTCGTTCTTCGGCATGAACGACCACTTGAGCCCGGTCGGGAAGCCGGCGCCGCCGCGACCGCGCAGGCCGGACGCCTTCATCTCGTTGATGATCCAGTCCTGGCCTTTGCCGATCAGCGCCGCCGTGCCGTCCCAGGCGCCGCGCGCACGCGCGCCGGCCAGCCGCCAGTCATGGAAGCCGTAGAGATTGCGGAAGATGCGGTCCTTGTCCTGCAGCATCGCAGTCCTCGTCTCCTCTAGTGTCCCGCTTCCGAAGCTCGCCGGAGTTCGCGACTAGGATCGGGCGCGAGCTTCGGAAGCATAAGGGACACTAGAGCCATCGTTTTTCTAGTGTGATTCAGATCGAGAAATCCGCTCGACACCTCGCCTCTGACGATGGCGAATTTCTCGATCATCACACTAGACCTTTTCCGTGTCGCGCTTGCCTTCGTCGCGCAGCGTCGTCGGGCCACCGGCGGGGCAGGAGGCGCGCCGCCCGGTCTGCGAACCCGGCTTCACGGCTTTGCCCGTGCGCAGGTTCAGCAGCAGCTTTTCAAACAGCGCCGGATCGAGGTCCTCGTAGGTGTCCTTGCCGATCTGGACGACCGGCGCGTTGGCGCAACAGCCGAGGCACTCGACCTCCTCCCAGGAGAACTGGCCGTCGCGGGAGAGTTGGTGCGCATGCTCGGCGATGCGCTCCTTGCAGAGCTCGATCAGCGCCTCGGAGCCGCGCAGCATGCACGGGGTCGTCCCGCACACCTGCAGATGGGCGGTCTTACCCACGGGCGCAAGCAGGAACATGGTGTAGAACGTGGCTATCTCGAGCACGCGGATGTAGGCCATTCCGAGCATGTCGGCGATGGCGCGGATGGCGGGCTCCGTGGTCCAGCCTTCCTGCTCCTGCGCGCGCCACAATAGCGCCAGAACGGCCGAGGCTTCCTTGCCCGGCGGATACTTGGCGATCTCGCGCTTCGCCCACGCGGCGTTCCCGGGCGTGAAGGCGAAGGTCAGCGGTTGCTCTGGATATAGGCGGCGAACGGCCAAGACTGGCACCTCTCGGGAGCGCGGCAGAAGCCCGCGATGCGGGCCGCGATCGGTCGTGCTCCGCGGGCAGTTTCGCCGATTTTGACGCAGCGCACAATCACCCGTTCACTACGTCCAACGCAGCCGCAAAGCAAGCTTCAGCCGGCGTCCGGCGCCACTTCCCCGTTGACGAGTGTCAGGCGCTCCAGGCGATGATCAGGGCGACCGCGGACAGGGGGGCGAGCAGCAACGCCGACTGCGCGCCAACGCGCAGAAAACCGCACCAGAAGATGGCGAGAGCGACGCCGAAGATAACGATGACGACGCCACCATTTAGCGGCCCGCGGGCCGTGGCGAGCAGCAGCCCGGGCGCAATTGAGGCAAGTCCAACGATGGCCATCGTGACGGGGGCGATGGTCTGCGCCTCGCCCAGCGGCCAGCCGCTGTAGCGCGCCAGCACGCGGTAGGTGACGAGCGACAGCCCCCACCCGATGGCCCCCACCGCCAAAAAGAACAACAGATCGACCATGGCGTATCTTACCGGTCGATTTCGCCGAAGACGATGTCGATGGAGCCGAGGATGGCGGAGACGTCGGCCAGCATGTGCTTCCTCGTAAGGAAGTCCATCGCCTGCAGGTGCGGGAAGCCGGGCGCGCGGATCTTGCAGCGATAGGGCTTGTTCGACCCGTCGGAGACGAGATAGACGCCGAACTCGCCCTTCGGCGCCTCGACCGCCGCGTAGACCTCGCCGGCCGGCACGCGGAAGCCCTCGGTGTAGAGCTTGAAGTGGTGGATCAGCGCCTCCATCGAGCGCTTCATGTCGGCGCGGCGCGGCGGCACCACCTTGCGGTCGGCGGCGACGAACGGCCCCTGGCCCTCGGGCGAGCGCAGCTTGTCGCAGCACTGCTGCATGATCTTCACCGACTGGCGCATCTCGGCCATGCGCACGAGGTAGCGGTCGTAGCAGTCGCCGTTCTTGCCGATCGGGATGTCGAAATCCAATTCGGCATAGCACTCGTACGGCTGCGACTTGCGCAGGTCCCAGACGGCGCCCGAGCCGCGCACCATGACGCCGGAGAAGCCCCAGTCGAAGCAGTCATCGAGGCTGACGATGCCGATGTCGACGTTGCGCTGCTTGAAGATGCGGTTGCCGGTGAGCAGCGTCTCGATGTCGTCGAGCACCTTCGGGTGGCTGACGCAGAAATCGGCGATGTCGTCGATCAGCTTGGGCGGCAGATCGGCGTGCACGCCGCCCATGCGGAAATACTTGGCGTGCATGCGCGATCCCGAGGCGCGCTCGTAGAACACCATCAGCTTCTCGCGCTCTTCGAACCCCCACAGCGGCGGGGTCAATGCGCCGACGTCCATCGCCTGCGTCGTCACGTTGAGGAGGTGCGACAGCAGCCGGCCGATCTCGGAATAGAGCACGCGGATGAGCTGGGCGCGCTTGGGCACCTCGAGGCCCAGCAGCTTTTCCGCCGCGAGGCAGAACGCGTGCTCCTGGTTCATCGGCGCCACGTAGTCGAGGCGGTCGAAGTAGCCGATGGCCTGCAGGTAAGTCTTGTGCTCGATCAGCTTCTCGGTGCCGCGGTGAAGGAGGCCGATGTGCGGGTCGACGCGCTCCACCACCTCGCCGTCCAGCTCGAGCACGAGGCGCAAGACCCCGTGCGCCGCCGGATGCTGCGGGCCGAAGTTGATGTTGAACTGGCGGATATCGGTTTCAGGCATCAGGGCACCGTGGCACGGTGAAGTGGTTTGAGCTGGAAGCTTATCGGCAAGACGCGGGCGAGCTTGGCCTTCGCGTTGACGCGGGCAACGAACTGCTTCCAGGGCACGACGATGCGCTCGTGGCGGCCTTCGCCGATGAGTTCGATGCCGTCGTGGGCGCGCACCTTGAAGGCGATGCGCCGACCGGCGACGCCCGTGCATTCGGCGTCAACCGTCACCGTCTGGCCAGGCACCGTGGCGGCGATATGCGACACGTCGATATGAACGCCGAGGCTGCCCTCGCCCTCGTCGAGATGCAACTCCAGCACCTTGAGGCACGTCCATTCCATGAGGCCGACCATGAAGCCGGTGGCGAACACGGTCGGCATCTCGCGAAATTCTGCCGCCTCCGGATAAAGGTGCGGCACGGTCTTCTCGGCCGGGATGCGAAAGGCGAACTGCGCAGTCGCGCCGGGCTTCAGGGTGTTCTTCATGACGCCTCACTCACCTCGGTCTTGGCGAGGCTTCCGGTGGCGATGTGGTGGACGCAGACGTTATCGATCATCCGCACCTGCTCGGGGACGAGGCTCATGCGATCACCTCACCGCGCCTGCCGCTGCACCAGCCACTTGCCGGCATAGGCGGCGGCAAGGCAGGGTACGGCCATCAGGGCGAACATCAATAGGCCGAGCGGAAACAGATTGGGCACGCCGTCGGCGATGACCGACAGCAGCAGTGCCCATGCCGCCTGCGCGCCGACCATGGCCGCCACCCAGCGCCAAGGCCGATCGCGACACGCGGCGCCGAGCAACAGGGCGGTGAACAGCATCAGGGGAAAGGCGAGCTGCCAATAGATGGGGTCGTCCCAAGCTTCGCCCCGATCGCCGAACAGGCGCACGAGATCCCAGCTCAGCACGCCGGCTACGACCGACACGGAAAGAGGCACGATGCCAGCAACCGGACGGTCCATGCCTTGGCTCCATCACCGCGCCGTCATGCCTTGCCGGCCGGCCCGCTCGCCTTCTCATCGCCCGGCAGCACGTAGCGGGTGCCTTCCCAGGGGGATTCGAAATCGAAGGAGCGAAACTCCTGCGTCAGCTCCACCGGCTCGTAGACGACGCGCTTCTGTTCGTCGTCATAGCGCACCTCGACGTAGCCGGTGAGGGGAAAATCCTTGCGCAGCGGATAGCCCTGGAAACCGTAGTCGGTGAGGATGCGGCGCAGGTCCGGATGACCGGAGAACAGGATGCCGTACATGTCGTAGGCCTCGCGCTCGAACCAGTCGGAGGCGGAGTAGACGCCGACCGTGCTCGGCACCGGCGTCAGCTCGTCGGTCTGCAGCTTGACGCGGATGCGCTGATTGAGACGCGGCGACAGCAGATGATAGACGACGTCGAAACGGTTCGGACGGGCCGGCCAGTCGACGCCGCAAATGTCGATCAGCACCTCGAACAGGCAAGTCGTGTCATCGCGCAGGAACGTCAGCACCTCGACGATCTTGTCGCGCGCGACATCGAGCGTCAGCTCACCGTGGGTGATGCGGGACGCGGTGACCGCGGCCCCCAGCGCCGTCGTGACTTGCTTGTCGAGATCGCTGAGCGGTAGCTGCATGGGATATCTAGAACTCTTTTAGCGCTCGATCGTGCCGGTGCGGCGGATCTTCCGCTGCAGCAGCAGAATGCCATAAACCAGCGCCTCGGCCGTGGGCGGGCAGCCCGGGACGTAGATATCGACCGGAACGATGCGGTCGCAGCCGCGCACCACGGCGTAGGAGTAGTGGTAGTAGCCGCCGCCGTTGGCGCACGAGCCCATGGAGATGACGTAGCGCGGCTCCGGCATCTGGTCGTAGACCTTGCGCAGGGCAGGCGCCATCTTGTTGGTCAGCGTGCCGGCAACGATCATCACGTCCGACTGGCGCGGGGAAGCGCGCGGAGCAAAGCCGAAGCGTTCGAGATCGTAGCGCGGCATCGAGGCCTGCATCATCTCGACGGCGCAGCAGGCCAGCCCGAACGTCATCCACATGAGCGAGCCCGTGCGCGCCCAGTTGATGAGGTCGTCGGTGCTCGTGACGAGGAATCCCTTGTCGGCGAGCTTCGAGGAGATCTGGTCGAACCCCTCCTCGCCCGGCTTGACGAGGATGCCCCCGGACCCTGCGAGCTCAGGCGTCCTGCCGGAGGCGGGCACGTCACGTGTCGGCGTGATCAATCCCATTCCAGCGCCCCTTTCCGCCATTCGTAGATGAAGCCGACGGTCAGCACGGCGAGGAAGATCATCATCGACCAGAAGCCGAAGAGGCCGATGTCGCCGAAGGCCACCGCCCACGGGAACAGGAAGGCGACCTCGAGGTCGAAGATGATGAAAAGGATGGCGACGAGGTA
This sequence comes from uncultured Alphaproteobacteria bacterium, assembly GCA_963812795.1. Taxonomy (GTDB): domain Bacteria; phylum Pseudomonadota; class Alphaproteobacteria; order Rhizobiales; family Hyphomicrobiaceae; genus Hyphomicrobium_A. The sequence continues at coordinate 137,395 of CAWEWG010000012.1, forward strand.
GAAGCGCACGTCGAACTTCATGCGCGCGTCATCGAAGGCGTTGAAGCCGCACTCGTAGGCGGAGACCTTCTCGGGGTCGGGATTGTTCACGGCGATCATGAACGGCACCGCCATCAGGGCCAGCGCGATGAACAGCGCCACCCCGATGAATATGGCGATCGGCAGGTAATCGTAGAAAAGCTGGTCCATGGCGGCCCGCTATCCCGGCGCCGCGAGGGTCGTGCTGCGGCGCAATATCAGCAGCTTGGGTAGTTAACGCAGGCGCCCTCCGCGCGCAACAGGATATGGGTGCGCCGGCATCCCGGCCGATGGGTGTGGACGGAGAAACCTCCCCCTGCCCTCGCGCCACGGCCAGAGCTACAATGTAGGAACACATCATCGTCGCGGTGAGGGGGGAACAATGCGGCGGCGCGAACTCCTGCTCAGCATGGTCTCGGCGATCGCAGCGCAGGCGTGCCCCTGCCTTCCGTCCTTCGCTGCTGCATCGGCGCGCGGCTGCCGCCTGGCGACGGACGGCAGCGAACCCCTGCAGCTTCCCTATCTGGACGCGTCCGGCTACGGCTATATGTTCGATAGCTCCTGCCGCTCCTTCGCCGGCGAGCTCAACGGCATGTTCGGCGTCAAGCCGGCATTGCGCTTCTACGACGACAGCGGCAGCAAGAACGCGTTCGCCGATCCGGTGCCGCGCTTCGCCGATGGCCCTGACGGCAGCGTCGTGCTGGGGATCGGTCTGCTCGGGGAGTTCCGCAATCCAAACGACATCTGGCTGGGGCGGCAGATCGACATCCTCATCGCCCACGAGTTCGCGCATATCCTGCAATTCAAGCGCGCGGCGCGCGATAGCTGGCAGCTGGAGCCGCACGCCGATTTCATGGCCGGCTGGGCCATCGCGCGCTGGCATTCCAAGCCGCTCGAGTTCGGCAAGTACGGGCCGCGCGACATGTACGAGTTCAACGGCGGCGATCAGATCGTCACCGAGGCCGAGACCATGTTCAGCATGGGCGACGCGGAGTTCAATTCGCCCTCCCACCACGGCGAGCCGAACTATCGCGCCGCGATGGTGCGTGCGGGGTATGAGTCCGAGAAAATGGAACTCGGGCACGCGTTTGCCAACGGCGAGAAATGGGCCGGCCTGCGCAAGTGAACGGCGGTCCATGGTGGATCGCCGGGCGGCAAGCTGACGTCAGCGCGGTCGGCGCTTGTAGTAGCGGCGCTGGTAGTTGCCGCTGTCGCCGTGGCTGAGACGCTGGCAAAGCCGGCTGGCGTAGGTTCCGCTCAGGCACCCGTAGCGCTCGAGCAGCTCGGCATCGCGCGCGTTGGTCGGTCCGCCGGCGCGGGCGTTGGCGCGCGCAGCCTCAACCTCCCAATAGGAATCGGCGGAAACGGTGCTCGGGACTGTGACCACCAGGGCAGCGGCGGCCACGGCCGCCAATTTCAAGCTGTTCATCGTTGATACCTCCATCGCTACCACCACTCCTACGCACGCGGGAGCCGGCGGGTTTCGATTTCGGCGTCTTTTTGGCTGTGACGTCAGGGATTGAGCTGCACCGCCGGAGCAGGTGCTGCCTGCCCCGGCGTTCATTGGTTCGCTCAGAACTTGTAGAAGAAGCTCGTGGTGATCGTCCGCCCCTGCCCGACGAAGCAGTCGCCGCGCATCGCGCCGCACGCGGTGACGAAATACTCGTCCTCGAGGTTCTGGGCGGTGAGCTGCCAGCGGTACTCGGGCGTCTCGTAGGCAACCATGGCGTCGAAGAGCGTGAAGGCGGGTGTCGTGACGCTGATCTCGTGAAAGTCAAAGTTCGTGAAATCGACGTTGATGCCTGTGCTCTCCGACGAGCCGACGTAGCGCACGCCTGCTCCGACCGACACCCCGCGCCAGAAGCCGTCGTGTAGTGTGTAGATGCCCCACAGCGAGGCGAGGTGCTCAGGAACGGCCTCCACCGGGTCTCCCACCATGGCCGCCGGGAAAAGTCCATTGAATGGCGCCGGCAGCACACCCGGGTACTTCTCGTATTTCGCCTGGGTGTAGGAGTAGGAGGCGATGGCGGTGAACTCGCGCGTGACCTTGCCCACGGCCTCGACCTCGAAGCCGCGCACCTTGACGTCGGCGCCCTGCACCGACGAGACGAGCGTATCGATGTCTATGACGCGGTTGCGCTCAATCAGCTCGTAGATAGCGGCGCTGATCATGAACGGAGCGCCGTCCGGCTGGTACTTTAACCCGATCTCCGTCTGCTCGCCCTCCAAAGCATCGGCGACGACCGTGTCGGCACGCGGGGTGTTGATATCCGAGCCCACGCGCACACCGAGCTGCGGGGTGAACGCCTCGGAATAGGAGATGTAGGGCGTCAGACCGAAGTCGAAGTTGTAGAGCAGCGCGGCGCGGCCGGTCGTCGCCTGGTCGCTGCGGTCAGGCTCGCCGTCCTGCTCGATAGCAAGCCAGTCCTGGCGCAGGCCGAGCACCGCCGTCCAGTTGCCGAGCTTTACCTGGTCCTGGACGTAGAGGCCCGTGGACTGCTGAACTTCCATTCCGCGGTCTTCGAGCGCGACGGCGTTGGCTGGGATGAAGAAGGGAGCCGACGTAGACAAATAGGCGGACGTTTGCCCGTACTGCGGCGCGTAGACGTTCCAGATGGGCTGGAGCGGGAAGCCGGTCGACGTGGATGTGACCAGGTTATCGATCAGGAGCGGCGCCTGCTGCAGATGGCGCGCATAGCGCATGTAGTCGAACCCGCCGAGCACGGTATGGTCGAGCCCACCGGTGCTGAAGCGCGCCGTCAGATTGGTGTCGGTATTCCACACCTCGGTATCGGTCGCCTGCATGCTGCGCAGACGTGCCACCTGCGTCTGGTCCGCATCCAGGAACGGGAGATTGGCACCATTCAGGGTGATACCGAGGAGTGCCTGCAACTGAGGTGCAATAAACTCATAGCGCAGCGGCGTCATGACGATCGGCAGATGCAAGTCGTATGCGTTCTCGGTGTGCGCGTAGCGCGACACGTGATGCAGATCGAGACCCGGCGCTAGGCGCTGATCAACGAACAGCGAAACCAATTCCGCATCCGTATTGTAGTAGTCGCCCGGCTCGCCCTGGAAGCTGTCACGCGGGACGATGCGCCCCTGCTTGTTGGGATAGAGCGTGCCGGCCGCCGGCAGGAACTGCAGCGCCGAGCCGCTGTCGTCGTTGCGGAAGTTGCCGAGCACCGTGATGCTCGTGTCCTTGGTCGGGCGGTAGGTCAGCGACGGCGCCAGCATCAGGCGATCGTTGTCGACGAAGTCCACCTGGGTGTCGGCGTCCCGCGCGAGGCCGACGATGCGATAAAGCCACTTCCCATCCGACGTCAGTACGCCGGGTCGAGTCGAGCTTCACCTGCTTGAAATCGAAGGAGCCGTACTCGACACCGATCTCCGTGTAGGGAATCTCGCTCGGCAGCTTGGATATAGCGTTGACAAGTGCGCCGACGGCCGACCGTCCGTAGAGCATCGAGCCCGGCCCGCGCAGTACCTCGGCGCGCTCCAGCGCGTAAGGCTCGATCATCGTCGTCGTGGAGTTGAAGCCGTAGGTCGTCTGCAGGCCATCGACGAAGTACGGTGCCGTGACGCCACGAATGATGGCCGCGTCGCCACGGCTGTCGTAGCCATAAGGATCGGCAACGATGCCGGGCGTGTAGCGGAACGCCTCCTGTAGGTTCTGCACGCCCTGGTCGCGCATCTGCTGCTTGCCGACGACGGATACGGACTGCGGCACCTCGCGCAGCGGCGTGTCGGTCTTCGTGCCCGTGGTGGTCTGCTCGGCCAGATAGCCGTCGACCGGACCTGTGCCGCTATTTGGAGCGCCGCGTGCGAAGGTCGGTGCCTGCGGGGGCTGCGGCCTGCGCTGGCGCCGGGCCGGTCGCGACGGGACTGACGCTCTTTTGCTTGGCTTTCTTCTTCGCCGCGGCCTTCTTCGGCTGCGCGGTGGTCTCGACGGTCACCGGCGGCAGCGGCGTCGCCGCCGCGGGCGGTGCCGGCACCGGCTCGGCCGTCTGCGCCAGAACCCTCGAGGCTACCAATGGCCATCGAGGAGACAATAGAAATCCCTGCCGCGAAACACGCGGCCACCCACATACGCGTACGCACTCAAGCCCCCGGGCGTCGATACGAGATACAGACGGACACCGCGGCCGAACGCGCCGACGCCGACCACCAGACGTCAAGCTACACAGCTTGCGCTTAATGTCGACTCGATAAGTATGGAATTGGCGCACGCGCCTTACACGACGCTATCTCTGTTGCTTGAGCGCATCATTTGCGGATAGCGCTTACCGCCGATCGGAAGACCGGAGGGCGCTGACGAGCAAAGTCATTGGAAATCGTGGCGCGAGAGACGGGACTTGAACCCGCGGCCTCCGGCGTGACAGGCCAGAAAGAACCCTATGAACTCAGTGAGCCGTGACACTTTTCTCGCGCACTAGAGGACCCTAAGCGGGCCAAAGTGTCACGGTCGTACTTGTCAGCCGTGCCCGCTGTGCTGCGTCATGGAACACTGGCCTCGGCAGTGAATGCTGCATGCAGGCGCTAAATCCAACGAGCACGGGCACATTAGGCTGCGTCGTCATGCGTGCTGAACGGTCGCAGCTTCGCTGGGATGTCTTGTTGGCGAACGCGGAAGGGCGCGGAGCCTTTTGAAGCTGGCGGCCAGAGCGATTGCGCAGATGGATCCGCAGCTTGGCGTCTTGCTAAGTTTTGTTAAGTTTGAGGCCTTCGGTTTTGGCATGGAGAAGCCGAGCGCTGCTACTTTCATCGGGCACGCGAGCGCAACCCTCGCATTTTTGGAAACGCACCAAGAGAAGCTAGCGATACTCAAATAGCCGAGCCGGGCGTTGCGACAGTGGGGGTGTTCACTCACCCCCTTTTCACCCCCCGTTCGCGAGCGCGGCAGGCGCCGGACTTTGATCGTTCACGCGTTGAGAGCACGCTCATCCGGAACCCTAAGTTTACCCGTAAGGTTCTAGAGCCGTCGCGTGGAAGTCCAAGCGGCAAAATTAAATCAGATGCGGATGTCGCCTCGGCTGCAAATGACGTCCTTCGCTCGGTTACCGCGACTTGTCCATCTTCTCGAAGCGATCACGGTTCGCCTCGCGCCATGCCGGGCATTTCGTCTTGACCCACTCGGGGCTCTTGCCTGAGCGGTACGGCGCATCCGCGCGCTTCGACACGATGCCTTCGAGGCCAAGCTTGCACGCATGCTCCAGCACCAGCTCGCCGTTGCCGGCGATGTGATCGACGTACTTGATGAGCTGCACACCGCTCGCATTGTCGAACAACGCTTCCAGCACACGCTTGCGGTCGGTCAGGGACGCGCCGCGCAGATCAAGGCCATGGGTTCCCGAGACAGCTCCGGAGCCGCCGCTACGCGCGGCCTTGGGTGGCTCTTGCGCGCACAGTATAACGGCGTGATGCGCGAGGCTTTGCCAGCCCGCTGGACCGAATTGATCAACTGCATGAACGAGAAAGAGCGCACCCGCCTCAAGTCGGAACTGAACTACGGTGGCGATTGTATACCACTTAGAAACTAGCCGGGCGGCGTCTGGGCCCGCTTGCGGTCGAGAATATTCTCGAGCTCGCTTTCGTAGCTGGGTTCTTTGGGCTTCGTCTCCTCGCCCTTTTGGCTCCTCATCCGCGATGTTGGCCGGGCCTGTCGGACCCAACTTGTCACGCTTGGGCTTGGAATCATCGACGGTTGGCGTTTTCATGCAGTTCTCCTTTGCAGAACAACTGCCGAGCCGTAGCTCTGTTCCTCATTCCATGAGTTTGGGGGAAGAGAACGACTTTACGAGGAGGTTCAGCGGGCTCGAAGGGAGCGGCCGATGACGGAGGACGCTCTGCGGTGGCCGACAAGCACACCGCAGAGCGTGATAGATCGGGCAGTTGATCAAAACCCCCGGCTTGGGCTTCCGCCAGGTCGATGGTGGACGAAGCAAGTCACGTCCGGGCGCCACACATGACCCACAGTCGCAGCGCTGTCCCTGTTCGACAGGTGGCATCGCGCAAACGGTCGAACCCGTGAGCGATGTGGTGATCGAACTCTACGAAGTGCCCGCCGAGGGCTGGCCAGCTTTCCGGGCCGTCGCGATAACCTTGCGCGCTTCTTCCGTCTGTTTTTCCTCTCCCTGGTAGTGGTTCATTTGCCGAGCGTCTTTACCTTGGCCCTCGGCTACGGGCCACAACTGCATCCGCCGACGTTCGCGACGTGACGTAACAAGATTGACCATGACGCACCTCCCTCAAAAGGCGCTCCGTAGGCACCAAGTTTGATGAGAGCGTGGCAACGACGAGATCGAAAACGGGCAGAACGAAATGCACATTCTGCGTCTATTGCCGCTCGGCTTCTTTGCAATGGGGGTGGCCGTCTCAAGATGCAGCGTCGGTTGGAAGCGCTAGCCGTCGAGAGGGCCAAGAGGTGGTGGAGGCTGCTCTGCTGGTTCTGCGTGTGAGTTGGAACCTGCTCACGACGTTCTGGAGGAGATGAGCAGCGCTCAGCCTGAACCGGAGCTGAAAGCTTATAGGCGTAGGAAGCAATTCCTTACGCGGACGGTTGACAGTCTTGCTCAATCGAAAGGGCGTGGTTCGCGTTTGGTGTGACGGAACTTTCGGGCCCTGCGCCGGTTGACGTTGTAACGCTGGCACACGTCCGGCGGCGTCAAAAACGGAGGCGGAAATGCCCCGACGCTTTTTCCTTCTGCTCATCCTTCTGGTCGGAGCTTTCCCGGCGGCCGCTTTCGCGCAGCCAGTCGATTTGGGATGGACGGAGTTTCGTAACGAGCGCTTTGGCCTCGCCCTGCGCTACCCTGCTGACGTCTTCGTGTCACAGCGCAGTGCGGACTCGGGCGACGGTGACCTCTTTGAAACGCCCGACCGCCACGGCCGTCTTCTGGTCGGCGCAATCGAAAATACGGAACGTTTCACGCCGCGCTCGTACCAGTCCTTCATCGCAAGACAATCTTATCCGGGACTTCGCATCGATTACGCTCCGATCGGCCAGAGCTGGGCGGTCTTGTCCGGCACCGTTGGGCAGACGATGGTCTATGAAAAGATCATGTTTAGCTGCGGCGGTAGCGTGATCAACAGTTTTGCGATGACTTATCCGATCGCTGAGCGGGCCTTCTACGATCCGCTCATCGAGGCCATCGAAGACACATTTAGGCCCGGGAACCAAGGGTGCAATGAGCATACGGCACGATACTGAGTTTCGATGGCAGCGAACCCCTCGCTTCAGAAGTAAACCTGCCATGTCTTTGCTGGTCGGCGTTGCTGGACTTGCGACCGGGTACATGTTTGTGCACGCTGGCCGTCAACTGGCGACAGGTGGCAGCCCTGCAGCTTCCACCTTAGAGACGGCCAGGACGAGCATCTCCCCCTCAGTTGAACCCGCAGAAGACGAACCGAGCGCCGTTGCAACCGCAGCACCAACGCCGTACGTGCTTCTGAATCCGCACAGCGTCTCAACGTCGGCTAACCGGGCAAGCGATGAACCGAGCGCGGTAGGAATCGCAGCAACACCTCCGGTTCGGCTGACAAATCCGTCAACACGGGCCTCCGCCGAGGGAGAGCCGGGACCGAGGTGGTCAGCGACAAAGAGCCAACCTGGGTCCAGCTATGGCACGCTGCGGCAAGCGTTGCTTCGGGCAATGCGCTAGTCAGACTGTCCGTGCCGTTCTGTTATATCACCACTCGATGGTTGCAGGTTGACGGAGAACGTTGCCGCGCGGTCGTGGCCGACGATGGCGTCGGCCTACCCGAGGGTGAAGCGATGCCAGTCCCAGGCAAACTCGGCGCGCTCATTCTTCATTCGTTGCGCGAGAACGTAACGACCGATCTCGACGTGGGCAGGTGCGCCGGGGGAAGGCATGCGGGCGACGATCACCTTTCCCAATAGATCACCGTCAAACAAGAACTGACGGACTTCTAGTCGGTCGGGGAGGCAGGGAACATTGGCAACCTCTGCGTTGGGTCAGAAGCAGACATCGCGGCTGACTGTGCTCGACGTCCGCTTTGGGCCAAAGGCGGTCCGCGTGGCATAGCTGTATCAGTGCCCGAAGGCGTGGGGCCAATACGTGTGGGCGGCGACAACTAACGCAAACATGACGATTGTTAGGATCACGAACGGCACCACCACCGAGGGTCGCGCGGGTGTCACGTCGGGGTTACGAGGATCGACTTCCCTGGCCATTGGTTCCTCCGTTGCTGGCTCGACAACGGCAACAGATCGAAGCCGATCTCAGTTCCTGCGTTGGGTCTTGGATTCTGTGACGGCATCGCCCAGGCCAGGGACAAGGATCTGCCGCCCAGTTATATGCACACCGACAATTATTCAGCAGGGAGGAAACGATGAATTGCGTGGTGTCGGCAGTAGGCAAAAGTGGCATGGCTCACAGCGCGACGGATTCTCTACGCTTCCTCCGTTAAGGCTACGGATCCGAGAGGAGCATCCTCCGCGGTTCTCCAAACGGATCGCCCGTAGAAGCAAAAACAATATGGAGCGAACGCCATGAGGAAATTTGTGATTTCGTGTGCTACCGTCGCACTGGGCTTGTTCGCGTTTGCGACAGGATCTGCCAACGCGACGCCTATCGGGATGGATCTGCTCAAATCTGCGACTGGCAAAAGCGCGGTGGCAGAAACGGTTCATTACCGCGGCTATCGCCATTGCCATCGCCGTTATGGGTACCGTCGCTGTCATGGCGGCTACGCCTACTACGGCTATGGTCCGAGCATCGTCCTCGGTTTCGGCGGACGACGGCATCATCACCACCATTTTCGTGGTTTCCGCGGCGGTGGGCGTCACATGATGCACCGAGGCGGACACGGCGGCATGAAAATGTTCCGCGGTGGCCGCGGCCGTCATTGACATAGGGAAAACAAACACGGCCTCGCGGCAGGAGCTGCGGGGCCGCTATAGTAACGCAATGTGGATGGCAGTTCGCGCGGATGGAATGACGCAATCGCAGCCGTGCGAGCGCGACCGCCGGGCTGCCAAAGGAAGTGCTCGATGCTGCCATCGTAGGTTCAGCGCAGTCCGTCGAGCATTAGGAGATCGCGCGCACGCTGAGGATCTCTGCACAGGCCGCATCAATTGCAGTGAATACGACGTCAAGCTTCTCAGGATCATCATTCCGCCAGCGTTCCTCCCAAACGCCTGGGTTAGCCGACATCCAGGGAAGCCAGTTCACGGCTGGGGGCGCCGAAAATTTATGTCCGCAACCGTACGAAGCGGGCTGGCTGAGCCCCAAATCTCGCATCGCAACAATCGCAACCGCCGTTTTAGATTGATCTCGCACGGCTGCTTTTTGTCGGTCACCTGGCTGTGCGTTTTGTAGGTGGCTGTCGGACGGGACTGCGGGTAGCTCGCCCGCTCCTACGGAAGCGCGACCGCTTCGCGCACCGGGGTACCCACCATGCAACTCTCTGGCTCCAACATTCTCATCATCGGCGAAGCGCCAGGCACGCTGGAACTACGCGCGCGCTTGATTGCTTCCGGCGCCAATGTGCAGGTCGTCAGCGTCGCCGGAGCTTCGATAGTCATCAAGCAAAAGCAGATCGACGGCGCCTTCATCGGTGCTTCGCTCGACCAGGATACACGGCAGCTTTGCGGCGAGCTGTCCGCCCTCGGGATTGCGCAAATCTTCATTGCACAAGGGCACACCCACCCCGTATCGCGGCCCGCTGTCATGGCTCGCGGCGTGGGCCTCACGGGGTTACGCCGCATGATGCGGACGCTAGCGTTCAACTGATCCAACGGGATGGCTATGGAGCCAAATATCTCGACGCTGGAGCGCGCTTTTCACCTCGCCGGCACGGGTCTATTTTCGACAGTGACGGAGATCAAACTGAGACTAGTGCGCGAGGGCTACCGGCCTGAGCTGGTTGAAGGGCCGGAACTCATCAAGCAGCTCACGTTAGCAATGGCAGTGGCACGTGCTGCGCGTGTAAGGCCCAGCAAGCGCAAGCGATCCGACGCCTAAGGACAAATAGCCCTGCCGACGTGACCGGCAGGGCTCTAATAGTTACCGTCGCGCCGAAGCGTCCCAGTACGGCTGCACACCGTAATGACGATGCGTGACCGTTTCCCAGGTGCGGTCACCCCAGGAATCGTCGCTGAACTCCGGTGCGTCCTTCAGCTGCTGTTCGGTGATGCCGGTGCGGAAACCCTGCAATCCGGTATCATATTTCAAAGCGGCCCACGGAACGGGGTAGTGACTGTGCGCGAGGCCGAGAAAACCGCCGAAGCTCATCACCGCGTAGATGACGCGACCGGATAGCTTATCGATCATGAGGTGGTCAATCTCTCCGACCTCTTCATCGCCCGCTCCGTAAACGACGGTTCCCTCAACGTCTTCGCTCGAGATCAATTGGTGGTTAGGGTGTTGTGTGGCGCTAGCCATGTTTTCCTCCACGAGTTGTTGTGAAGCAGAACGTGGAGTTGCCAGCCGGCGTTCCCGGACGTGAGGGGCACTATTTTGGACGCGGATCGGTTAGCTCGCTGCCCGGTGACCATTCCCCGGCACGGTATCGCGCGACGCCTTGGCGTAGCGCCTGAGCCGCGTTGACCACCTCTTTGAAGAGGGCCTGGTCAGCATCGAGATCGGCGTGACTCGTCGCGTAGGGTTGATAGTAGCCTATATAGCGATCGAGCAGGGCCACCTCGCCTGCCGGGCGCAGCTCCACGTCGGTGAGCCAGTCTGTGAGCATGCGGCGGAGCGTTTCGACGCCGGCCGTGTCGCCGTGGACAATGACGGAGAACACGCGGCCCTTGAGATGGCGCGGATAGGACCAACCAAGCTCCATCGCTTTGGCACGCTCGGCATCCTTTCCACGCGTCGAAGTCGGGTCAGGGTTACCGCCGTCAGCACATACGAGGCGGTCCATCATCGCCTTCAAGACCGTCGGCGCCTGATACCAGTGCACCGGGGTGACGATCATCACGCCATGAGCGGCGACCCACATTGGATAGATGTCGTTCATCCAGTCGTGGATCTGGTCGACGGCGTGGTTAGGATAGCAGGAACACGGCCAGTGGCAGAGCGCGGGCGCGGTTGAGAAACACGCCTTGCACGGGTGGATGTGACGCCCGTATTCGGACGTTAGCCGGCTGAGGTCCAGCACTTCGCACTCGGTGTCGGGAATGGCGGCGAGCGCATCGCGTGCCGTCTCCACCAGCCGCCAGGTCTTGGACATCTCACCGGGACAGGTGTGCTCGGAGCGCGGGCAGCCATTGATGATGAGGATGTGCGACGGTGCCGCAGCGTTGTCATGCCGTGCTTGGGCGGCGCGGATGGCCTCTCGCGCCGCAATCCACTCGATGGAAAGGTCATAGTCAGGATCGGCGAACTCAGCGCCGGCCTTGCGTGTCCGCGGTGCTTTGCGTTTGTCCCGATAGGCATCCCACGCGATGTCGCAGGCACGCTCCAGCTCGGCGCGCATAGCGTCGAACCTGGGATCATAGAACTGTGCAAAATACCTGGCCCTGAACGATACTCTGTCGAGATGTGGGTCGGGCATACCTTTGCGGACGTCGGCGCTCATCGACGCCTTGAACGTTCCAACGTGCCGCCCAGTTCAACCGTTCGTCGACGCCCGGTCACTTCCGCTTTGGGTCAGGAGCGGACATCGAACGCACCGCTCCGAATGTCCGCTCAGGGCCAGAAGCAGACATTGGCCATATCGATACGAACGGCTCTAGGCCAGAAGCAGACGTCGACCACGTCTCTTCGAATGTCCAGCTTTGGCCAGAAGGATGTCTGCGCTGCAAAGTGCGCAGCAGGGCGGCGTTACGGGGCCGCCCTTTTATTTGCCCGTCGGAGCGCGGCCATCGCGCGCCTTCGTGATGGCAGCCGAGAGTTGTTTCGAAAGCGCCGAGCCCTCAACTTGCTCGTACTGGTAGCCCTCACGCATAAGTATCAGCTTGATTTCGCTCACCGTCACATAGCGACCAGTGGCGGCAAGCTCAAAAGCCCGTTCAATCGCTGAGACGTTTGCCTTCATGATTTCAATCATCAGAGGGCCGCTGATCGGGCGGCGTAGCGTCAACTGGCTGTTGGCGAAGGATTTTTGCGTACAGCGTGCCGGCTGGTGATCATCACGAAGCCGTCCTCAAACTCTACGCGAATGCTATTCATCTTTCCGCGAGCCGTCACCTTGCAGCGCTGGCCGTTTCGACCGCAGCGGTTCCAGTAGCAAATGAAAGGGAAATCACTCATCGCTCGCGCCCCTTGCGCGCATCGCGGTTGCCCTACGGGTAGGTCAGTAGGTCAGTACCTTCGAACGGTACCGGTTGGCGCGCGGAGGTGGTGGGTGAGGGCCCGGCGGGCGGGCCGTGTCGATCCGCTCCGCCGGGGGAACCGCACTACGGTCAAGGAGGGCAGCTCCTGCTGCGATTATACCGCGGTGTTTCAGTCAGCGGAAGATCGCCGTCGCCTCAGCTCACACAAAGGGCGCGGCGGCTGCTTTGGGGCCTTGTGTCGACCATCGCAGGACAGCCATAAAGCATAGGCACCAATTTGACTGCCAGGGTCGTTGGTCTCGGTCCGGATGAAATGCTGCCCAAATTTATCTTAGGTATTCTGCTTCTCGCCGGTATTGCTATTTTGCAGGCAGCCCAAGCCAAGCGTGTGGCGCTTGTCATCGGCAACTCCGCCTATCAGCGCACCGCGGAGCTGCAGAATCCTCGCAACGACGCGACTGATATGGCAGCGGCTCTGAAATCGCTGGGGTTCGAGGTCGTCGAGGGCTTCGACCTCGACAAGCCAGGCATGGACCGCAAGGTTCGCGACTTCTCCGTAGCCTTATCGGGAGCCGACACCGGCGTTTTCTACTTCGCCGGCCACGGCCTACAGGTCAACGGCAGCAATTTCCTGGTGCCCGTCGACGCCGAACTCTCGACCGCTGCGGCGCTCGAGTTCGAGATGGTGCGCATCGACATCGTGCAGCGCATCATGGAGGCCGAGGCCAAGACCAATATCCTGTTCCTCGACGCCTGCCGTAACAATCCCCTGTCCCGCAATCTCGCCCGCGCGATGGGCACGCGGGCCGCAGGCATCGGGCGAGGCCTGGCGCCAGTGGAGTCGGGCGTTGGTACACTAATCAGTTTCTCGACGCAGCCCGGTAACGTGGCGCTGGATGGGGAGGGTCGCAACTCGCCGTTCGCTTCGTCCCTCGTCAAGCACATTGCTACCTCGACGGGGCCGCTTACCGACATCCTCGTCGACGTGCGCAACGACGTGATGGCGGCAACCGCGCGCAAACAGGTGCCGTGGGAACACTCGGCGCTGACCGGACGCTTCTACTTCAAGGAACCAACGATCCCGCAGGCGCTGCCCCCAACGGTGCGAAACGACGCGGCCGAGGCCTGGAGCGCGGCGAAAGACACGAAAAACCCGGCCATCCTGGAGGCCTTCATCAAGCGCTTCGGGAGTACCTTCTATGGCGACATGGCGCGTGCGCGCCTCGATGAACTGAAGGCGAACATCCCAGAAGCGAGCGAAACGACGGCGGCTCTCGTCTCCCCTGCAAAGCCGCCTTCTGCAACATCCGCTCAACCCGCCGTCGGCATGTTCGAGCCTGCACGAGGGCCCGGCGCAACGTTTCGGGACTGCGAGGATTGCCCGGAGATGGTCGTGGTGCCACCTGGCTCATTTACGATGGGTTCGCCGCCCGGCGAGGCAGGGCAGGACGGTGACGAGGGGCCCCAGCGCAAGGTGGTGCTCGCAGCGCCGTTTGGCGTTGGCAAGTATGAGGTCACGTTCGCCGAGTGGGACGCGTGCGTGGCTGCCGGCGGCTGCAAGCACAAGCCGGAAGACGCCGGCTGGGGTCGCGACAGGCGGCCGGTGATCAACGTCTCCTGGGACGACGTGAAGAACGAGTACCTGCCCTGGCTGTCGAAGAAGACCGGCAAGGCGTATCGGCTGCTCACCGAGGCGGAATGGGAGTATGCGGCACGCGGCGGTGTGGAGAGCGAAAATCCGCTCCGCTATTCGTGGGGTGACGAGGTCAACCACGAACTCGCGAACTACGGCAGCGACGACTGTTGCGCGGGGCGGGCCGAGGGTACGGATCAGTGGGTGAATACCGCGCCGGTCGGTGAGTTCGAGGCCAACCCATACGGACTTTTCGACATGCACGGCAACGTGTGGGAATGGGTGGAGGACTGCTACAAAGACAGCTACGAGGACGCGCCCCCGGACGGCAGCGCAACCAATCCCGCCGCCACATGCGTATCGCGCGTTGTACGCGGCGCCTCCTGGAACGACCTCCCTGTTTCACTGCGAACCGCCAACCGCGACGTCGGACTTCCGGGCTTTCGCGACCCAAGCTTCGGTTTTCGCATTGCGAGAACACTCAATCCTCAATGAAGTAGCTATCGTGCAAGACTGTCCGCTCGCACCCTGTCAGCCTCAAGTTGAGCCCGTCAAAGGTGTTTCATTTCTCAGGCCTCCTTCAGCCGCCGTCGCCGCCCTCGTCCGCAAAACTCGGCTCCGCGCCCGTCGGCGCATCTGATCGGGTCGGGTCAACACGTCGGGCGTTCGGGCTGTTCGGGCCTCTGAAGTATCCGGTCATCGCCTCGATGCAAAGGGGCTTCAATCCGGCCCCGCCTGTGTCGAGGTGCGCCTTCAGCGAGTTGCGCAGGCGCGGCTCCCACGTTGCATGGATGTGCTTCGCGATGCCGTCGAGCGCCTCCTGCTTTGGATAGACGGCGAAGAAGTCGGTAATCGAGTTCGCCATGCGGACAACGTCGCGGACGTCCATGGTGCAATTCCGTTATGAGGCGGCTGCTGGGAGCGAGGCCTGTCTCCGAGCGGTCCTATCCTAGGCGTTGATTATGCCGCCCGGTAATCTGCGGGATTCCAGCTCATCGAGCACCTCGCGGAGCAGTCAACCAGCCCAGACGTTCGTTGGTTCCGCTCGGGAAGTCGGCAGGATGCCAGCAACCTTTAGCATTGTGCGCACGTTAGCGTGGCGAGGGTCCGGGCAAAAGCGTTGCCCATCGGACCCTTGCGAGGAGAGGGTGTGCCACTCCCAAACTCCTCGCTTTCTCGGCGCAAGGCAGTCGAGAACTGGAGAA
The DNA here is from genome assembly GCA_963812795.1 of uncultured Alphaproteobacteria bacterium. Classification (GTDB taxonomy): domain Bacteria; phylum Pseudomonadota; class Alphaproteobacteria; order Rhizobiales; family Hyphomicrobiaceae; genus Hyphomicrobium_A. Next base: position 152,495 of record CAWEWG010000012.1, read on the forward strand.
CAGCCAATGGGTATTTCGGGTGCCGCGCGCCTGAATGCCCGCTAACGCAACAAAGCCCCAGCGGCTGTTCTGGGGCCTTGCGCGCCTCGTGGCGTCCGATGGACGAAAGGGAAGTTCACCGGCTGACGCAGGCTGGCTCGAGTCGGTTACCGAGGCGTAAACGGGTAGGGTTACCCCTCGCTCGGCCTTCTCAACGATCTGCCGTCGGATTATACAACGTCCGAGCCACTTCCCTTCCTGTCCCCCTCGATAGGGTCGCGGCTTGTGCGGACGCCGATTCCCCCCGGAGTCGGCGTCCATTTCTTATCCACGCTCGTGCCTGAGGATTTGGGAGTGTGATTGGAAAGGACGGCCATGAGGAAAAGCAGCCGTCTCTTCATCATACGAACGGTTTGATCGCTGGGCATGCACGCAAGGCGACCGCTGCACACTACATTGCATTTGATGCAGAACAGACGCGATCAGCGCAGACATCCTCGGAGGGTGGTGGACAGGCCGGCTCGTATCGTTCTCGCCGCAGGCAAAGAGCCGTGTCGCATCATCGACATATCGAAGGGCGGCGCCAGGCTCTCCACCGTGTCGAGCAGCTGGCTTCCTAGAATCTTTGACCTCCAGGACGTCTTCAGCGGCGTCAGACGTGCGGTCGCTCGTGTTTGGTCGAAGCATCACATTATCGGCGTCCGCTTTCTCAACAAGCGATCCTAACCTTCCCTGTTGACACATCTTCCGAACAGCTTCCCCTCTTGCTTATGCTTAGCGGCTAGCATGGAGGGCACAGACTTGCCCGACGACATTGCCTATTGGAAGCAGGAACGCGCCAAGCTCCAACAGCAGCTCGACGAGCTTGAGACCGGGGTGGTGGAGAAGGAGTCGTTTCCGCTCATCCGGTACCTGAAGACGCGGCTCGCTGACTTGGACCGGCACATTGCATCGTTGGAGACTAGGCGGAATGCCTAGATGTCGGGGGGCGGAAGCGCCCGGAAGTTTAGTGAGCCAGAAAAACATCTCCGATGTCGGCCCTAGGCGTCCCCATTTTTGCGCTGAACAGTCGAGCATTTGCTTCCCGAAGCCGTCGGCAGACTTCCCGACCCATGTTCATCTGTATCAGCGCAAACTGCTTCAGATCCTGCGCGGACACTTGGTAGAGGTTGGCGGCTGAAATTTTGATTGCCGTGCAATCTTCTACTGCGTGGACGGAGGCGCTGCGTGCACAGTGATCCATCACTGCCATCTCCCCGAAACAGTCGCCTTCTTTTAGGGTTTGGAGGAGGTAGTCCTGTCCGTGCCAGGATTTCAGCACGTCGGCTTCACCTTTCTCCAGGACGAACATCGAGTCGCCTTGCTGATGTTCGCGGAAAAAAAACTCGTTCGCGGCGACCGGCACGATCGGGCAGAAACTGAGCAGGAATTCGAGGGTGTCTGCCCTGATTCCTCCGAAGATGGGCATGCGCTGCAGCAATTCGATCCGCGCTTCTTGCATGGAAGACCCTCATACGGGGCGGGGTCTGCTGCACCGCAGACCACCAGATTGGCTCCCCAAGTTGGGATTAGCAAAAGATATTGGACGTACCCTGTGGACTGCACAAGATCGCCACGTTGCGGCCTAGCTGAGGACAGAAGCTCCGACGACAGAGAGTGGAGTTTGTGTTTTGGGCGGAGTGCTAGGACTTACTATGCCACTGCGATATCAAAGACGCCTCGCGCTAGTGCGAGTTCGGATCGAAGAGATTGAAGACAGCGTCTCTGAGACGGTCGTCGTCAGCACTGAGGCACGCGAAGAGTTGCAAGATCTCTACGCCGAGGCTGACTTCCTCGAACAGCTCGCTGCCTAGTCGCTTTCCAGATCGATGACAGCTTTGGCGATCGCGCGATCGTCTTTGTCGCGCGACTTCGCCTTCTCGTGCACGCTGTCCGCAAGATCCTCTTCGAAGCTTTCAACTGGCCGCTCTGGCTCGTCGGGCTGACGCTTACCAGCGTCGGGGTTGGGTTGCTGCTTGGCCATTGTTGGGTTGCTGCTTGGCCATTAAAGTTCTCCTTCAAAGCCGAAGGCGGATGAGGGTTAGTTAGTTCCCTAAGCGAATTGCGCACCATTTCATAGTCAAGCGGAAGTTGCGCGCTGGCCAGCTCGCCGGTGCGCGTACGCATGGCTGATCTCGGCACCGAACAGCACGATCTGCGCCGTGTAGTAGACCCAGATCAGCAGCACGACGAGGGAGGCTGCGGCTCCATAAGTCGATTCCAGCCCCTGGCTGCCGATGTACCAAGCGATGGCGAGTTTGCCGGCCTCGAACAGTAGTGCCGACGCCAGCGCGCCAGGCCAAACGTCGCGCCAACGCACGGGCACATCGGGAAACCACTTGAACAGCATGGCGAAGAGGCCGGTGAGCACGCCAAGCGAGATGGCGAAGTTCACGCCCTCCCAAAGCAGCACCTCCGACCCGGCGGTGCCGGCCCAAGTCGAGATTCCGGCCAGCACCGTGCTTATCACCAGCGAGACCATGAGCAGGAAGCCGAGGGCCATGACACCGGCGAGCGAGATGAGATACGTCCGGAGGTACCACCACACGCCGCTGCCCTGCGGATCGGGTGCGTCCCAGATGGTATTGAGCGCGTCCTTTAGCTGGACGACGACCCCGAGCGCTGCGATCAGCAGCAGCACGACTCCAACGATGGCAGCAATTCCTCCCCCGTGCGTGGAAGAAGCGCCTTTCAGCATGGCTTCTACGGCTTGCCCACCGTCAGGACCGAGCAACTCGCGGAACTGCCCGGTCAACGACCCACGCACCGCGTCCTGTCCAAACCACAGGCCCGCAATGGCGATGACAATGAGCAGCAGGGGACCGAGAGAGAACACGGAGTAATAGGCGAGTGCCGCGCCCAGCCGCGCGCTACGGTGCCGCGACCAGTTGTTATAGGCAGTGGTGAGGACGTTCCACATGCGCTGAGCAACGCTGCCAGGAACGCCGCGTTCCGCTAGAGCAGGGACAGCTAACGCAAACCGAGTTGGTCTCCTACACGCTGTTGCTGATGCTGCAGTTGAAGCAGCAGCAGGGTAGACAGATCAGCGGGCGGATCTCGCTCAGTCTGTGTCAGGGTCATTTTTCTGCTCCTGTCCGGGCTGGGGACGTGCGCCAGCACAATGCAACGACCCCACAGGAGTTCCTCTGATCATCAGTTCCGGGGGCGGTCAGAAGCGCGCCGCCTAATCGGCTTGTTGTCAGCTGTCCCATTGACCTCATGGTTCGGCGCCTGATCAGCGCCGGGGATCTTGTCGCCGGCTATCTTGTCCGTGGGATCGAAGTGCGGGTCGTCCTCGCGGTTGATATGCCGACGCTCCCGCTCGCGAAGACTTTCCGGTTTAGGCGTGTCGTGCGGCAACGTCATCGCGTGCCCTCCTCCTTGAAGCTCTCGGTATCAGGATCATACTGACCCTCCACACGCCGGAGGTCCTTCTCCGTCTGCGTCTTTACCCGTCCGGCGTCGATGTCAGGGCCTGTTCCCGCTTTTAATGGGATCGGGGAAGGGTGGTGACGAGGCGCATCGCGCTCGTCGTCAGTGCCAGCAAGCCAGTCGAAAAAACCCATGGTTCTCTCCTAGTGGCCAACCATGCCTGTCGCGTATAGCGCGATCACAACGCATGCGATCATTCCAAGTAGCCAGTACTTCATGTGGGGCACGGGACCTCAACAGGGGCATTTTGGGCAGCTATAGAGCGCAGACCCAAGCGGGCCTTTACGTCCGGCAGTAGCGACGTGCAGACTATAAACGGCAGCCGCCCGGATGAAGGAGCGGCTGCCACGAACGCGAAAATTCCAAGGAACGGCGCTCTGAACCTTACTTGCTGCTGCCCGACGAAGCTGGCGGGGTCGCGGACGGGGTGGTCGTCTTGCTTCCGCCGCTGTCACCCGTTGAAGCGCCTTCCGACGAGCTCTCGCTCCCGGCGGTACCGGCTGCCCCTGGCTGATGCTCGACCTTGACGTCCTTTCCGGGGCTGCGGTCAGAGGTCTTGCCGCCAGCAGTGTCCTGCTGGTTCTGCGGCGTCTGCGTTGCCTTGTCAGGCGAGCGGTCGGAGGTCTCACCAGCTTCCTGACCGGGCTGCATCTGCGTGTTCGCGTTGCCGGCGTCCTGGGCGAAGGCGGCCGGGGCAACGACAAGGGCAGCGGCGATGGTTATGTATTTAAGGGACATTTTTCTTCTCTTGGTTGTTCATCCCAGATAGACAACGGCGGTGCCGTCTACCGCGTTCCGCGCAGCGGTCAGAGACGGACCAACCGCAGATGCTGACGCGCGCGAGCTGCGGAGTCCGCTTTGGGTCAGAAGCGGACGTCGACGCGCAGCAGTCACCTCGGCACCTTCAATAGCAGCTCACTTGCCGAGCATGCGATCGCTGATGATACGGCGCTGTATCTCGCTTGTCCCTTCGAAGATCGTGGTCAGACGGGCGTCGCGCCAGTAACGCTCGACACGTCGCTCGGTCGTATAGCCGTTGCCGCCGTGGAGCTGCATGGCCTGATTGGTCACGCGAACGGCCATCTCCGTTGCCAAAAGCTTCACCTGCGCGCTTTCGCTCTCTGCGGCGTCCCCGGTATCGAGCAAATGCGCCACCTGCTGCCAGTAGGCGCGGGCCTGCGCCACGTCCGCCGCCATGTCAGCTAGAGCGAAACGCAACGCTTGGAATTCGGCGAGCGCCTGGCCGAATTGCTCGCGCTCCTGAAGGTATGCCCAGGTATCCTCCAACGCTCCTTGGGCCACGCCAACGGCGCGTGCCGCCGTGTGAACGCGCGCGATGTTGAGGCCGCGCTGGACGGACGCGAAACCGCCGGAGTCCGCATCCGCCCCTTGGTCGCCGTAGAGTCCCGTAAGGCGATCGCTTTCCGGCACGCGCACGCCGTCGAGCACGAGGTCGTAGGTCATGAAGCCGTGATAGCCGACCTTGTCGATCACCTGCCCCGTCATACCGGTCGGAAACGTTCCCGGCTTCTTGACGACGAGAAACGGCTCGAGCCCCGCCGAGCGTGGCTCGCCTTCCTCAGCATCGCGCGTACGCGCCAGCACCTCAATGAAGTCGGCATTGAACGCGAAGCCCGCCCACCGCTTCGTGCCGGAGAGCACCCAGTCGTCGCCGTCGCGCACGGCGCGCGTTTCGACACCGGCGAGGTCGGAGCCGGCGCCGGACTCGCTCAACGCGATGGAGCCGATCCATTGACCGCGCGCGGACTTCTTTAGCAGGTCGCTCCGCCGCGCTGCATCGAGGGTCTGCGTGCCCAGTCCTTGCCCGCGTGCAAGAATGCTCCCGACCGACAACCAAGCGCGCGCTAACTCCTCCGAGACGAGGCAGTATTCAAAGACACCGAGGCCCAAACCCCCGCTTTCGGCAGGAATGGTGATCCCGAACCAGCCTCGGGCTCCCATGTCATCGATTAAGGAGCGGGGCATCTCCCCTTTCTGGCGATCCAGATCGTCGGCGATCGGCAGCACGACGTCGCGCGCAAAGGCGCGCGCATCCGCCTGCAGCGCCACGCGCTGTTCAGTGCGCCAGGGGGTGAACAGCTCAGGCGGGCTAGGCTGCCTGCGGTCAGACATCGGTGTGGAACTCGTTACCCAGAGCGCAGAAAAGCAGCCGGTGCGGTCCTACTTCGGCCCGCATCGCTGCTCGTAGGATTGCCGAATGCTCTACTTGCGGCGCATTGCTTGACGGACGCCGGCACGCTTCGTCGAAGCCTTGGCCCGCTCGGTTTTGCGCGGAGCCTTGCGAGCGCTCTTGGAAGGGAGCCGCGCGGCCATTTCCTTCAGTTCCAGCGGACTTAGGGGCCTACCCATGATGACCTCACGAATTGTCTCTTGGGAGCAAAACACCACGGTCCGTCTGAAAGTTCCCCAGCATGTTGAGCGCCACCTAAGTCGGCTCAGGGTCAGAAGCGGACATCGTCCGCGTCGCTGCGAATGTCAGCTTTGGGCCAGAAGCGGACATCAGGAGCGTGCGACGCGCGACGCCTGCGGCAACGAGCGAAAACCCACTCAAATTACTCAATGGTCGAGCCACCCATCGGCTGACGTGAAAGCCGCGCAGAGCGGCCGCTATCGCTTCGCCGTTAGGACGCGGCGGCTTCTTGATTATCGACAGCTGCTTGTCGCCTATTTCGGGATGACTCCGCAGGCGATGCGGCCCTTGCCGCCGCCATTCTCCGGGTTATCGGAATAGTTATCGCCGCCTTCGTGGATCATCAGGCTGCGGCCGGCGATTTCGGCGAGCTTGACGCCTTTTATCGTCACCGTCTGATCTATCTTGCCGCCCGTGGCAGTGAGCTTGGGCAGATCGCCCTCGTGTCCGCCGCCGTCAGGTCCCTTGTGCGATTTCGTGGCGTGCGGATCGTAGTGGCTTCCGGCTGCAAGTCCCGCTTCCGTTTTGCCGTCCTTCTCGCCTGGTCCGCAGTCGCCCTTCTCATGCACGTGGAAGCCGTGATCGCCATCCGCGATGCCGGAGACGCTCACCTTCATGGCCACGCCGCCATCCGTTTCGCTCAAGGAGACGGAGCCGAGCGATTTTCCTGTGCCCTCCGCAGAGATAGTATTGATTTTAACGTCCTGACCAGCCGCCAATACCCCGGCCGTCGACAGAAGAAGCGCTGAAACCGTTGTGGCAACGCGACCCATAAGACATCTCCCTGCAGAGTGATTTCGATGAATCTCAATCCTCATCGGTGCCGGCGCGTTCCCCGCAAACCTCACATCAGCGCCTGCTGCGCCGCGGACCCGCTCAGTGGCACGCTGTCCCGCGACCGAAGATCGGAACATGAAAATCGTTCGCGGCGTTCGGTGCTTTAGAGTTGACGCGCGCTGAGGGTGGGCGCCTGCAGGGACGGCTGCTTCAACTCGAAGGTTCAATCCGGTCTCTCTAACGCGGGCGTTGCCGGGCGTGCGATGTGGCTCATTCCCCAACTCGGTGCCACAGCCACTTGGTGTGGAACACCGACGCGTAGTGGATCGCGGCCGACGCCTGCAGGCCGGCCACATCCTCATCGAGATCAGGCCGCAGCTCCTGGATGGCGGCTCTCGCCGCCAACCATGCTGGGTGATCGAGTTGGCCTGACTGGCGTCTCCGGCACTCTGCCAACCATATTCGGCCATCCGGTTCGGCCACAGCGCTAGGCATCAACTAAATCGCGCTGGAGGGACCCGCGCGAAAAACGTTCGCCGACATCGACGAAGCTGCCGGACGCTCCGTGCGCTGCGATTGGAGAAGGGCGGCTTGTGAGGGCCGCCCTATTCGTTTGCTGTAACTTCCGCAGAGATCATCCGAAGTGAGTGTGAAGACGGAGAGATCAGCTACAGCTCGTGAGGGCTAGAGCTAGATGCAGCAGCCGGGCGGGATGCGGGGTCTCCGCCCGGCTGAGGCCACCCTCAGTCCGCCTCGCGACGGACCATGTGACAGGCTAACTTCTTAAATTCGTATGGCCATTTTACGTCGCCGCAGCGGCTTCCAAAGCGGCTCAGAATGCGGGTGCGCCGCGTACTGAAAAGTTTTGCTGATCGTGGAAATGCGCTCGCGTCGCACTCGTGCCGGTTGAGGCTTTGGATAAAGGACGCTGAACTCCGGGGGGAGGAGCCAGCGTCCCGATTGGCGCCACAAGGCCTGAGGGTGTAGGCCATCTCCTCGCGGGGACGGGGAAAGTGGCGCGTGAGAGTACGGTACTCTTTATTCAAAGAACTCATAGCAAGGTCGGAGTTAAGCTCTCGAGGGGCTCGACCACATCATCTCTCGGCCCCGTGAACTACACTTTCAGCAGCAGGGCGGGGTTGTGTCGGCTCTCGAGATCGTCGATGCGGACGGGGTTCGAAACATTGTGAAATTTAGAGCGCCGCTGATGCTGCCGGCCCCGTAGAAAAAGACCAAGCAAAACCGCCGGCCAGTCGCCGACCGGGGATCTGTCGATGATCGCGCATGACCTCAACGCCGTCGCGTTTCCAAAGCTGACGGACGAACAGATGGCGGGCCTCGAACGTTGCAGCGCGGCGATGCTCAAGCGCTTTCGCGACGGAGATGATCGTGCTCATCTCGCTTGAGTTCAACCCACCTCAGGCACGATCGATCGCCCCCCAACAGTTTAGGCGCGCGCAACCGCCGGCCTCTGAGCGGGCCTAGCCCTCTGCGTCATCGTCGGTCGTTTGCATGGCTCTATCTTGCTCGCGCACGGCCCAATAAACGCCGCCGAGAGGTGACAACCACTTGCGCGAGATCGAGATCGTGAACAACGAAACCGGCGAGGCGCAAACGCTGACGACGGCCGCGGTTTTCAGCTTTCATTGGGGCCGAGGTCACTCCGCGAAAGCTTTTGAACCGACTGCCGGGTTTCGCCGGTAGTAATTTGCGCTCAATCCGGAGACGGCAGTCACCTGCGCAGCCCAGTGTTCGAGTGCCTGGCGCTTCTCCCTTTCGTAGGCATGGCGGTCGTAGACACCGGCAATTGTTGAGCGGTCTGCCGACACGTGGTTCAGGCACTTGTCGACCACCAGCCTGGGGATTCCGAGCTTAGCCATGCCTGTTGCCGCCGTCCGCCGCAGGTCATGAGGCGTTAGATCGTCATCAAACTGGAAAAACTCGAGGCTGCGGTTCACTGCCTTCGACACTGCGTCTGCGGTGATGGCGCGCTTCGTGATCGCGCTCCGGAAGACTAAATCCTCGTCCGGGGATCTATCGATCGCTTCCGCGAACAGCTCCATCGCCAGTGGTGAGAGTGGAACGTTGTGCGCGCAGCCGTTCTTGACGCGGTGCCCGGGCAAACGCCACTCCGCCTCCTTGAGGAAGATCTCTGACTTACGGACGCCGGCCACCTCGCCAAGTCGTTGCGCTGTCACGAGGCAGAGCCTCAGGATCTGAGCCGTCTGCCAGGACATGGCCGCCTGCGGTAGGGCCTCCCAGAATGTCTTGATTTCATCTGTGGATAACGTCCGCTCGCGAGACTTTTCTGCCGCCGGTGCCTTCAATCCCAGGCAAGGCGTCGTCTCAATGAGGCCGGCGCCTAGCGCCCAATTGTACAAGCCTCGGATGGCGGCAAAGGTCCGGTTAGCCTGGATCGGGGCGCCACGAGCGACGACGCGCTGCAGCACGTCACCGATATCGGCCCCTTTATGCTCTCCAGCGGCTCGTTGCCGAGCAACGGGAGGACGTCCTTTTCGAGCATCTGGCGGTCTTGGGAGCCGGAGCGCTTGGATGCCTCCGCATGTTTCAAATACCGCTCAGCCAAGTCGCCAAGCGTTTTGGGGTGGCTTCCGGTGGCACGCTTACGGTCCCGGGCTGGATCCTCGCCCTTGGCGACCCGGGCCAAGATATCGAGCGCCGCGGCCCGGGCATCGGCCAGCGCGATCTGCGGGTATGGGCCGCACATGCATCGCCGACGGCGCCCATCGGATCTGCGCCGGTAAAGTACCGACCAGGACTTAGTGCCTTTCTCCGAGACGCGGAGGATCAGGCCCCTCACCTTGCCGTCGCGGATCTCGGCGCGGCGCCCGTCTTCAGGCTTAAGGCTGTCGACATAGCGGTCTGTGAGGTTTGCGAGTTGCATGGCGTCTCCGGGTTCCGGTGGGGTTCCATCCACGCGAAACTTGCTGGGACGCGGTGCACTGCCGAGGAGAGCGTAACATCTTACCCGCCTTGGAAAAAACCGGGCTAAAGTCGTTTCAACAGGTTTCAGGAAACCCACTACCCGTTGACTGTTAATCGGACGGTCGTAGGTTCGAATCCTACCCACGGAGCCAGTCTTGTTTGGTGGATGCCGAACGCGGCCTGAGCGAAGGCTCGGCTGCCCATGAGCGATCTAGCACTCTTTGTCGGCGCTCGCCTTTTTCACGGCCTTGAGCTGCCGCATGGCGGTGTCCCGCCGAGCCTCGTCATTCTCCAGAATGTGCTCGCTGCGGCTCGCCGTCATGCGCATTAGACGCACCGCCTCCTCACCGAGTTGCTCGCAACTGAACCCCACGTAGTCGCCATAGCCCAGCGCTCGCCGCTCCGTGTATGCAGCGCATCCGCCGGCCACTAAGCAGACACTGACAATCGCCAACGCAGGTCGCATTGCGATTCCTCCTCGGACGGATAACCGTGCGAGGCGGCGGCAGTTCCAGGATTATGCGCGCCGTCGCCATATCGGTGGCACTTAGGGGCACTGCTTGACCACCTGGGCCAATGCTTGCGTCCGGCCCTCGTAGAACTTGGCCACAGCCTGCGGGGACGTCAGCCCCTGCAGCGATTCAGCCATGGCACTGCAGGCGTCGCAGTTCGTGCTCAGCGTGTCGGCGTAGTCGCGTGCCGCCTCACGGACGATGCCGTCGACCAGCTCATATCTTTCCCGCGGCGTGATGGCATCCTGCGCCTTGCGGAAGTCGCGCATCAGTCCGGCCGACTCGTAGTTGTCGACAGCTTGTGCGTACTTTTCCGGTCCGAGGCATTGCTGGCATCGGCGCAGCGCGGCACCGGTCGCCATGACCGTCGTCAATTGCCCGGCGACGCTTATCTCCGCCGTCGAAAGGCACGTCTCTTGGGCGCTCGCAGCATGGACAATGGCGCTGGCGAGCAGCAGACCAACGCAAACAGGCGCGAGCTTTGCTTTCATCTGTTAAAGGACTAAGGGGCCAACGTCACGGCGGGCGCCGGCTCGTTGGGATCGCGATCCATCTCGGCAATCTGATCGACGGCGCCGTCCCGGCCATAGATGTCGGGGCGGAACTCGACATCGCCGTCACGCTCGGCCCAGGCCGTGATGTAGACGAAGTACACCGGCACCGGACGCGTCAGGTTCACGTCGACGGCCTGACCGGCCTCGACAATCTGCTGCGCCCGACCCGACTGCCCGTACCCCTGCTCGTAGCTGGCGATCCAATCGACGAGGTCGAACACGCCTTCGACGCGCACGCAGCCGGCGCTGAAGGCGCGCGAGCGCTGCTTGAACAGCGGCTTCATCGGCGTGTCATGCATGTAGACCGTGTGCTCGTTCGGCATGTCGATGCGGACGAGACCCAAGGCATTCTGCGGACCCGGATCCTGGCGGAACTTGAGCTTCCTCGCCTCGGCCGAATTCCAGTCGACCGTCTGCGGGTCGACCTCGCGATTGCCGGCGGGATCGAGCACGCGGATCTTCTCGTTCTGCAGGTATTCCGGCTCCTTCATCAGGCGCGGAATGAGGTCCAGGTGAGCCACGCTGTCGGGCACCCGCCAATAGGGAAAGAAGTTGAGGGCGCGGATCGACGCCTTCACCGACGGCGTCTGCCGCTCCGTGCGGCCGACGATGACGCGGTGCCGTTGCTGCACTTCGTACTTCGCCACCGCCTCGAGCTGGAACGCGGGGACGTTGACGAGCACGTAGCGCTCCTCGGCGGGCGTCGACATCAGCTCGCGTATGCGGCCGAGGTTCATGCGCAATTGGGCGATGCGCTCATCGACCGTCATGTTGAGCGCCGGGTAGGTCGAGCGCTCGACGCGTCCCGTGGGCCGCAACCCGTTGCGGCGCTGGTAACGCTTCACCGCATCGGTGAGGTCGCTGTCGAACGTGGAGGAGTTGTATCCGTCCGAGCGGGCCCGCAGATCCCCGCTCATCTGCAGTCGCCGACGCAGCAGCGGCACGCGCTCGTCGTCCTCGCCTTCGCGCATCATGCGACCGGGCGGAATGATCGGCCAGCCGCCGTTGTCGGCCATCTGCTGGTACTTGGCGATCGCCGCATCCATGGCGGCGATCATCTCGTCGCTGCGCATCGGCATGGCGTCGGGCCGCAGGTCGTCGAGCACCTCGTTCTGCTGAGCGGCGCGGTCGCGCGCGCGATCCTCCTGGCGGCGGCCCATGTAGTCAGGGGTTCCCGAGCCGGTGAGGCTCTCCCACCAATTGGCTTGCGGCCCCTGTCCAAGGGCCGGGGTACCGAGCGCAAGCACGCCAAACAAGCCGGCAAGGGCGAACAATGTCAGGCCGTAAGCTTCGGCACCCCGCGTGAAATTGCGATATGAACCCAAATGCCGCGCCGGGGCGCGAACTGCCAGCATGAATCCGTCCTGATGTTGGTCGACGAGCCGCAAACCCAGCCGCCTGTGTGATTGCAATTCCCTGGCGAGGCGCGCCCACGATCCTCGCTCGCCAATGCCTCAATAGCCGCCAGGATATGGCCAAACCAAGACGATTGGACGCCGTTGCTTTTAACGCTCGCGGACGCTGCCGACGCGATGCGATTTGGTCGCACTGAGCTTAGTCCAAGCCGCTCTTGCCCTGCGCCCAATAGGCCTTGGTCTTCACCCGCGATGATGCGACGCCGCCTGCTTTCAGGGCGCGGCTTACGCGCTGGATCGACGACGCCTTGCCTGTAAGAACGAAATGCGCGCCGCTTGCGGCGAGGGGCAACACCTCATCTTCGGCCGCGGCGAGATGGACGTCGTCGGCGATGCGCTCGATCAACGTTGCTTGGTCGAGGCCGATCGCCTCCGCTACCTGCCGCGACTCCGCGACATCCGAGACCTCGAACACATGCATTGCACCGGCACCCTGCGGGCTATCGCGGAGTGCCGCCGCCAGGCCGAACGAAGTTTCATCGCCGAACAGGACCACCGGCGATGCAAGACCGGATAGATCGAGCGAGCGGCGCGGACCGAAGAACTGGCAGGTGTCGCCTTCGCGCAGGCCGCTTGCCCATCGGCTGCCGGGACCGTTCCCATGAGAGAAGGTGAGCATTCGTGTCCTGCCGCTGTCGGCGTTCCACGACATAGGCGTGTAGGTCCGCGCGCTAAGACCCGAGCCCATCGTGACCTGGACCTTTTGGCCAGCCGTCCAGGCGACGTTCGTGAGCGCTTCGCCTTCCAGGTCGACGAGCCGAAAGTGCGGCGAGAGCGTCTCGACCGCGGCAACGCGCGCAGGACGCAGAGCAACGTCCGCGTCAATCGACCCGGTGGGGCGAGCGGCAGCGTAGAACTATGCGGGCCATCGGCGGGTTGGGTCAAAGGTCCGCTCCCGTCACCCGAGTTTTCGATGTCGCCTGCCACGCGGGTCACATCGTCTTGACCGTGAATTCGTTGCCGCGCCCCGGATAGAACGGCAGTGGCACCGAGAGATAGCCGTTCTGAGGATCGCGTACGTACTCGATGTAGCCGCCCGCCTCCGCCAACGCATTCTCGCCGATGATGATCGCCCCCGGTTTCAGATGCGGCTCCAGCAGCTTGAGGATGGGAAGATAGAGCGTGAAGGCGCCGTCGAGCATCACCATGTCGAGGTCGCCGCCCACGTCGGATTTGAGGGTTTCGCGCGCATCGCCAACGCGAAATTCGACCAGGTCGGCCAGCCCGGCGGCGGCGACGTTCGCCTGCGCCCGCTCCGCCTTGCCGGGTTCGAGATCGGTTCCGATCAGGCGGCCGCCGCCCATGTCGCGCAACGCCGCCGCCAGGTAGATGGCAGAAACCCCCATCGAGGATCCGAACTCGACAATGCGCTTAGCCTTGCAGGACCGGGCGCACATGTAGAGAAAACGCCCGAACTCCGGGGAGACGCTTAGGAAGTTGCCGGCGTAACCGTGATACAGCCCCGTCAGATCCTTGTTCTCAGCCTCGATGACCTGGCTCATCGCCTGCTCGACATTGGCCATCTCGCTTGTGAAGGCCTGCATCAGCGGTGCATCGGCCGCGTCCGCTTCCTGATGGAGCAGTTTGAGAACTTCTGCGACCGGGCCGCTGCTGAGTGAATCCATGTTTCGGGCTCCTGAGAATGCGCCGGCCGGCGCGTTTCAGAGCCTGGATACGCAATCGCCCGCCTGACCGCATTCCGCAAACGGGACAATATATTGCGATTTCTGGTCAGGTGCCCGCGAGGGGGTTTGTGCGCAGGCGGAGCGAGATCACGCGGCGATGCGGCGTTCCGCCAGATACCGGGCGGGGGGCTTGCCCAGGGCCTTGCGGAACATTGTGACGAAGGCGCTCGCGCCCTCATAGCCGAGATCGAGCGCCACGCTCTGGACCGACGCTCCTTGGTCGAGACGCTGCAGAGCTATGAGGATGTGCAGCTGTTGGCGCCAGCGGCCGAAGCTCATGCCGGTTTCGCGTTTCAGGGCGCGGGTCAGGGTCCGCGGGGCGACGGCCATGCGCCGGCCCCAGTCGTCGATCGTCGCGCGGTCGGATGGATCGGCCATCATCGCGACGGCGATCTTACGCAGCTTGACCGACGGATCGGGAAGTTCAGCTTCTCGACGGGCGCGACAGACAGTTGGTCGAGCAGCACCGTGGCGATCCGGCCGTCGCCGCCATCGACATCGTACAGGACCGGCATCTGCGTGACGTGCAGCAGCAGACGCTCCAGCAATGGCGAGATCGAAAGCGTGCAGCATTGTCTGGGAGCGCCGGCGCCGCATCCGGTTCGACGAACAGGCAATAGACCTCGACATTTCCGGCGGCGGTCACGCTGTGGGGAAGATTGCCGGGGATCCACACCGCACAGCGCGGCGGCACGATCCAGACGCTGCTGCCGGCTTCGCACCTGACAACGCCGCGCAAGGTCAGGATAAGCTGAGCCTTCCGATGCTCGTGAATGGGCATCTCCACGCCCTTGGTGAACATGTCGAAGCCGACGGCGGCGATGGCGCGGGGCACGTCCTCGGGATCGAAATCATCATCGGGGCGAAGATCGTCCTCTTTGAGCCGGTAGAAGGGCATGGCGGGTGACGGTCGATCCCGGTGCGATTGACTAGATCAGACAATATCAGTCCGCGATGGCGACTTTCAACACAGGAGGCCCCTTTTAAGCCGGCGGCGGATCCACCGTCGATCAGTCCTAGTGTTCAAGACACATCCCGGCTTTGAAAATGATCCCAGCCGGTTTCAGTGAAGACCATGGCGTTCCCGCTCTCGTCGAAAGCACGCACGCCCGTCTCGGCCGTGATCGACCCAATGCAGGTCACGCGGACGCCGGCCCGCTGCGCCAGCCGCTCAAAGTCATCTGCGCGCGCAACCGGGACAGTCGCCAGAACCTCATAGTCCTCCCCGCCGGTAAGCAACGCGCCGAGGGTGGTGCCACCGGCAGCGACGACGGTACGTGTCGCCTGGGAGATCGGCACCCTCGCCGCCTCGATGCGACCGCCCACGCTCGATGCGCGGCATAGGCGCTCGAGGTCCTTCATCAACCCATCGGAAATGTCCATCGCTGCCGAGGCGCAGGCGCGCAGCGCCGGCACCAGCGCAACGGGCGGCTGCGGCCGCGAGAATTTTGCCGACAGCGCATCACAGGCCGCGTGGTCGAGCTTCCAGCGCTCGCGCAACCCGGAATCGCGCGCCAGCGCCAGCCCCAGCGCGGCATCGCCAATCGCGCCCGACGCGTAGACGTGATCGCCAGACTGCGCCGTCGACCGCCGCACCATGGTGCCGGAAGGCACGCATCCGAAGGCGGTGATCGACACGCTGAGCGGCCCCGGCGTACGGTCCGTGTCGCCGCCCGCGAGATGACAACCGAACGTCTCCTGGGCACTCCGCAAACCTGCAGCGAACTTACGGAGCCAAGCAAGGTCCGGGCCGGCGGGAAGCGCGATGCTCATCAGGTAGGCGAGCGGCTCGGCGCCCTTGGCGACGAGATCGGAAATATTGACGGCGAGCGCCTTCCAGCCGACAGCGCCTGCGTCTTCGCCCGGAAAGAAGTGGACGCCTTCAATCAAAGCGTCGGTCGTGACAACCAGCTCCGTGCCGGGTGGCGGCGCGATGACGGCGCAATCGTCTTTCAGTGCGAAAGCGCCTGCGAAAGCAGCCGCGAGCGGCGCCAAAAATTCGGCGATCAGCGATTCCTCGCCCGTAGCCGGCTTATTTGGATCGTTTGGCATCGCGGTCGAACTCGGCGGCGCGCAGTTGCCGCGCCAGCTTGTCGAGCACGCCGTTGACGACTTTCGGCTCGTCCTCCGAGAAGAACGAGTGCGCAACGTTGATGTACTCGTTGATGACGACGCGATGCGGCACGTCCGGGCGCTCCATCAATTCGAACACGCCGGCACGCAGGATAGCGCGCACGATGGCGTCGATGCGCACAAGGCGCCAGCCTTCGGCGAGCTGATGATCGACGAGCGGATCTATGTCGCGCTGGCGGCGGACGACGCCGCGAATGAGCTCAGCGAAGAAGACGGGGTCGGCACCGGCGGCAACTTCATCACCCGGCGCGCGCGGAAAGCGCAAGCGCGCGAATCGTCGATGACGTCGTTGAGGTCGGTTCCGGCAAGGTCCATCTGGTAGAGCCCCTGCACCGTGGCGACGCGAGCCGCTGTCCGCGGGGGCAGCGC